>CALNAK010000020.1 GCA_937874185.1 uncultured Lactobacillus sp. | reverse complement strand
GATGAGCTACTAAGTGAAGTTCACATGCCACTGACTTTAGCCAGTGGTAGTTGACATCCAAAATCTCTTACATCTTCATTAAAATCATGATCTCGAAAAGCCGGAGTGCTGAATACATTCACATGACCTATAGGTTTGTACAAAATAGAACCGTCAGCATTTTCAATAATGTTATACTTTCTGCCCACACAATCTTTTAATTCAGAAGGAGCATCCAAGACTAAATCTTACCTTGTTTTCTAAGAACAGTTTCCTTCATAAGATTACCCCCAATATTTATAACATGATTGTATCTTATTTTTATGACATTTGTCACATCAAGAGATGACATTGCTTACTACCGTCATATGGCCAAAAATCCTATGATTTATTTATCAACTAAAGAAGGAAATGACGGTCATGACAAAAGTATTAGAAATCGAACATCTTAACAAATCATTTGGAAAACGAGTTATTTTGAACGATATTAGCTTGCAAATTAATTCTGGTTCAATTGTTGCCCTAGTCGGAGCTAATGGTGCCGGTAAAACAACATTAATAAATATCATTTTGAATCTTATTCCTAAAAATTCTGGGAAAATCAACTTTACAACCAATAATTGGAGACAAATTACTGGTGTAATGATGCAAGACAATCTCAGCATGAATCGTATTACCGTTAAAGAAATTATCAACCTTTCTCGTAGTTACTTCATTCATCCTCTACCATATAATCAATTATTACATTTAGCTGGACTAGAAAACCATGAGAAAAACATGACTAATAAACTATCTGGTGGTCAAAAACGTCGTTTAGCTTTTGTCCTAGCTGTATCAGGAGATCCACAAATTCTCTTTCTTGATGAACCAACTGTTGGAATGGATAGCAATGCTCGGCATGATTTTTGGCAAGAAGTTGACCATTTAAAGCAATCCGGAAAAACTATTTTTGTTACCAGCCATTATTTGGAAGAATTAGAAGACATTGCTGACCGTTTTCTAATTCTACAAAATTCTGAAATTGCCTTTGATGGTTCAATCCAACAATTACGTGATTTATCTGGTGAATGTTTAATTGAATTTGACAGTAAACTCCAAAGAATTGATTTTCAAAACCTAAAGTCAATTGTTTCAGTTAATCTGGTTGGACACCATTACCAACTAATTACTAACGACACTAATAGTTTAATGGAAGAAATAGCTCCATTCTTTAAAGCAATCGAGAATTTACAAGTTAAACAAACTAACTTAGACACGCTTTTACTAAACTACCAGGAGGAACCTCAAAATGACTAATTATCTTTATCAGGTACAAATCCACTTCAAGCGTACTATTCTTCGCAACAAGGCATTCTTCTTCTTTGACATGTTGCTACCCATCTCATTTTATGTTCTCTACACAAAAATATTGATCAACGGTGGAACTCCATCACAGTTACAAACTTGGAATCAGAATTACTTAATCAGTATGATGATTTACGGATGTGTCCTCGGCAGTATCATTACAACAGCCAATACACTTTTGAGTGATCAAGTGACTCATTTCAAATTGTTTGTCGATCTAAGTCCCATTTCCACTTTCCAATATTATTCCTCTATGGCAATCGTTTTCATTACATTAAATTTGATTGCTTCAATTACAATTAGTGTCGTTGGAATCTTAATTAACCACATTTCACTACCAATAACTATTTTGGCAAAATTAATTCTAATTAATAGTTTAGGAACAATCCCTCTAATCTTAATTGGTGTTTTAGTATCCTTAGCCAAGCGACCAGAGACAGTCAATCTACTAACCAACCTAATAGTCTTTCCAATGGCAATCATCAGTGGATTATGGTGGCCTCTAGAAATAATGCCTAAATGGTTACAAACTATTGGTAAACTAATGCCAACCTATCAACTATCCATCATTGATCGAGCAGTTCTGAAGAATACTAATGTTAACATTTCGGCACTAATTAACATATTTGCTTGGTTTATAATTTTAGCTTTGCTATTCTTATTGGTAAATAAGTTACAGAAACAAAAAGGGATTGTGACTCAATGAAAAATTTTATCGAAAGAAATATTCTTTTTCCCAAAAGATTAGGCTTCATGCCCTACTTTTGGTTTTTTTCTTTATTCTTAATGGCAGGTCAATTGTTGAGCAGTAAGAAAACATTCAATTGGTTAGACGTATTTTTGGTAATCATCTTTTTGAAATTCTACCATGATGGTTATTGGATACATCGATTTAACTGGTTAGATATTCTTGTTCAATTGTCAATTGCCGTTTACTTCTCAATTAAATTCCCGAGTGGTGGTGGTCTTTTCTTTATCTATACGGCATGGGAAATTGGCTCTTTGCCATTTAAACAGAAGAAATTTCTTTATTATTACTTTGCCTATTTAATTGTTGGGATAACCTGTCTCAGTAGTTTTTTCCTTTTTACATCAAAAAGTATAATGGATTTCAACTTCGGCTTTGGTGTCGTCATTAGTCTAACTTTTACAATTGGTTCTCCCCTAGCTGCCCGATCATTAGCTAACAGTTATCGTAGACGCTTCAAAACTAGTCAAAATAACAAACGACTTGAATCGATTATTAGGCAAAATGAACGTGATCGAATCTCGCAAGATCTACACGATAATATTGGACAATCATTTTCAATTATTACTTTAAAATCTGAACTTGCTTCTAAATTAATAGATAAGAATCCTCAAAAAGCACAACAACAATTGAATGATATTGCTAAAACATCTCGTGAGGATTTGAATTTAGTTCGACAAATTGTTGCCAATTTAAATGAAAAAACTATTGCTAGTGCCATGATTGAGGAAGACAACAATTTGGAAGTTGCCGGAATTAGACAAATTTCTATTAATGAAAATAGTTCTGGTAACTGGCCAAAAAATATTCAACATGTTATTTCAGCAGTCATTAAGGAAACCACTACTAATGTAATTCGCTATAGTAAAGCTGATATCATGAAACTTGTCTTTGAAGAAGATACTGATAATTATTTATTGGATATAAGTGATGATGGCATTGGTTTTAAAGATCCAGCAGATCATAAATCTTATGGGCTCTCTGGTATAAAGAATCGCTTAATAGAGATTAACGGGCACGTCGAAATGAGTTCTAACAATGGAGTTATTATAAAAATCACTGTTCCAAAGAAAGGTTAATATGACAACTATTTATATTGCTGAAGATCAAGAAATGTTGAATTCGGCCCTCTCAGCTATTTTAGATTTAGAAGATGATTTTGAAATCGTTGGAAATGCTACTGATGGACAAACGGCCCTTCAACAAATCATTAAGTTAAAGCCTGATATTGCCATTTTAGATATTGAAATGCCTAAATTGACAGGTTTAAATGTAGCTAAAGAACTACGATTGCTTAAACAAGATATTAAAATAATAATCCTGACAACTTTTGCTAGAAAAACATACTTTGAAGCTGCTGTTTCCACTAACATTAATGCCTATCTTTTGAAAGATAGTCCAACCGATAAATTAATTGAAACAATTCATAAAATTCTGGAAGGACAAACCATTTACGATTCCAATCTTGTTTCTACTATATTAACTGCAGTTAAAAATCCTTTAACCAATCAAGAGTTGAAGATTATGAATGAATTTGCTCAAGGAAAAAATACTCAAGATATTGCCAACTCTGTCTTTCTATCAAACGGAACCGTTAGAAATTATATTTCATCCATTCTTAGTAAAACTGGGACCCATTCCCGAATTGAAGCTCTGAATGTTGCTAAAAAGAATAACTGGATTGTTTAAAAATATTAGTTGGGGAGTTAATTATGACAGTATCCAAAATTAGCATTTCAGAAGCTATAAAGAATTTTGACAAAATAACTGATGATATTGTAGATCATAATGACCATGTAATTATTACAAAGCCAAATAATCGTAATGTTATTATCATCTCCGAAAGTGAATATGAATCTTATAAAGAGACTATATATCTTCTGTCAACAGAGAACAATCGCAAGGACTTAGCTGAATCACTTAGTCAACTCAACAATGGTAAGACAAAAACTATTTCTAATGAAACTTGAGAGAAAACGTCTCATACGAATTAAAATATATAGTTTCATTTCTATGCCAGCTTACTAAAACTTCATCAAAAAATCACCACAGGATTTTATTCCCGTGGTGATTTTTAGTTTCTATTAAATTCTTTTATTCCCAATCATAGTCAGTAGGATCTTGTAATCCACGACCAGTAGCCTTATCCAACATAATTCTCTGTTCAAAGTGTGCTACATTGCGCTTTGTTTCTTTAACCATATCTGGGTTAACTGAAACATAGTCAATTCCACTTTGAATCAAGAAGTTAGTGAAATCAGGATATTCTGATGGTGCCTGTCCACAAATACCAACAGTCTTACCATCTTTATGAGCGGCCTTGATCAAATGACGAATTGCACGTTTAACAGCTAAATCACGTTCATCAAAGAGACTTGCAACAGTATCATTATTACGGTCACAACCAAGAATCAACATTGCTAAATCATTTGATCCAATTGAGTAACCGTCGATAAACTGGTTAAATTTATCAGCCAAAATAATATTTGAAGGAATTTCAGCCATCATGTAAATCTTGAAGTCGGCACTTCTAATCAAGCCTTCGTTTCTAATAATATCGGTAACCTTTTGAGCTTCAGCAACTGTTCTAACAAATGGAATCATGATATTCAAGTTCTTCAAACCAAATTCATTACGAACCTTCTTAACGGCAGCTAATTCTAGCTTGAAAGCTTCAATATATTTCGGATCATAGTAACGTGAAGCTCCACGCCAACCAAGTAAATCAGCTGGTTCGTGTGGTTCGTACTTATCGCCACCCTTTAGATTACGATACTCGCTGGACTTGAAATCTGACAAACGCAATACCATTGGACGCGGTGCCATTACACGAGCAACTTTAGAAATTCCGTCAGCTAACATGTCAACCACTTTTTCAGGATGTCCCTGCTCAATCAAATATAGTGGGTGTTCATGGATAAATGATGTCCAGAGGAACTCTTCACGCATTAGACCAATTCCATCAGCTGGCAAAGTTGAATATTTTTCAGCCAAATCTGGATCTCCAAGATTCATCATGACTCTAGTTGCAGTTGGAGCAAATGTTTCAGCGGCAACAACTTGACCACCTACTTGTGCTGTTTCAGGTTTCTTAATAAGGCTGTCAACCTTACCCATATAAACAATTCCGTTTGTGGCATCAACCGTTACTACATCACCAGTCTTAAATACATCAGTTGCGGCAACTTCTTTACTCTTAGTTCCAACAATACATGGAATTTGCATTTCACGAGAAACAATTGCGGCGTGGCAAGTCATCCCACCATTATTAGTAACAATTGCGGCAGCTTTCTTCATTGCAGGAACCCAGTCAGGTGATGTCATCAATGTAACTAGAACCTCACCTTTCTTGAATTGATCAATATCTTTTGGATCATCAATAACATGAACAACTCCACTGGCAACTCCAGGACTTGCAGGTAAACCTCTAACTGCAACTTTAGCATCAGCAACGGCTACCACGTTATCATCCCCTGTATTTCCTTCTTTTTTCTTCTGTGACCAAACAGTTTCTGGACGAGCTTGAACAATCCATAATTTATCTGTATTGATATCTAAGGCATATTCCATATCCATGTATCCGCCATAGTGACGTTCGATTTCTTTGGCATATCCGGCTAATTCAATAACCTGACTATCAGTCAAAACTTGCTTATCTTGTAACTCAATTGGAACTTCTTGCTCTTTTGTTCCACCGTCAGGTACTCTAACTAATTCAATTGGTTGTTTAACAATATTCTTTTCAACAATCTTCATTGATTGTTTATCTATCACAAAATGATTAGGTGTAACTTTTCCTAAAACAATATACTCACCCAAACCATAAATGGCATCGATAACAATCTTAGATGCATCTCCATTAGCTACATTAACTGAGAACATAATTCCTGAAGCCTTGGAGAAAACCATCATTTGGACTGCAGCGGATAAAGCGACTTTTTCGTGTGGGAAATTTTGCTTGTGACGATAGTATGTTGCCCGATCAGTAAATAGTGAAGAATAACATTGCTGAACACGATCAACAACATCAGCTGCACCTTTAATATTTAAATATGATTCCTGTTGACCTGCGAAGGAAGCATTAGGCAAATCCTCGGCAGTTGCAGAAGAACGAATTGCAACAAATGGATCATCTTGACCCACCTTTTCTGCAAGATCAGCGTAAGCTTTTTCAATATCATCAGCCAAATCAGCTGGCATTTTAGCGTCAACGATTAAATTACGGATTTTTTCACAGGTTGTGCGGAGTTCCTCTGAACTCTCATAATCCTGAATGCCCTCAAGTAATGCATTGACCTTATCATTTAAACCAGTCTGATTCATAAAGTATTGATATGCGCGTGCGGTTGTTGCGAAACCATATGGTACTGGTACATCCATCGAAGAAGTCATTTCTCCTAATGAGGATGATTTCCCTCCTACCAAGTTAACATCTGAACGATGTAATTCATCAAACCATAAAACATTTGCAGTATCTCGACTACTCATGATATTGCCTCCTTATAATTGATAAATTTGATAAGTTCTGAATAAAATTAAAATCGTCAATGGATAGCGGTTTTACTTATGGCTTTATTATAGTTCATTTATGCACAAAGTGTTAATCTATTTAAAGATATTTTTCATTCAAAGGTTATTTTTTTTGATTCAAAAAAAGGCATCATCACCACAAAACACTGAATAAGCAATGTTTTAAGTAATAATACCTATTAATTCCATTTTAAATATATTAAAGTTATAATTTTCACAATATTGTCAATATCAGCTATATAAATCAACAAAATCTGTACTTTTATTGAATTAAAATTTAACCACCAAGTTAAATCTATTTACCATCAAATACAATAACTCGCTTACCCTGATTGCCACCCTTTTCAAAATCTAAATGAGCTTGCTTAACATCATTTAAGTTAAAGGAATACGTTTGTGATACATCAACTTTTAACTTACCGTCTTCATATAACTTCACAATTTTATTCAAGGTATTTACTGAAATATCACCCATCGCATAAACTGCCTCAATTCCATATTTAGTAGCCTTTGATTTATCAGGAATCCCATTAACTGAAGTAATCCGTCCACCAGTTTTAACTACTTGATAGCTATCATCTAATGTTTTCGAACCGGTCAAATTTACTACTAAATCAACATTGTGAACTAGTTTAGTAAAATCTTGGGTTGTATAGTCAATAATTTCATCGGCACCGAGCGCTTTTAAATATTCTTTATGTTTACCAGATGCTGTGGTAATAACATAGGCTCCAATATGCTTGGCAAGTTGGATAGCCATACTACCAACGCCACCAGCTCCACCATGAATCAGCACTTTTTCACCGGCCTTGATATGTCCATTAGAAATTAACGCACTCCATGCAGTTACTGCTTCAAGTTGTAAGGCCCCTAATGGGACAAGATCAAGTCCAGATGAAACTTTCGCCACAGAATCAGTTTCATTTAAAACAAGATATTCAGCATATGTACCATGCATAGTAATACCTACAACATGATCACCTATTTGAAGTTTAGTAACATCAGACCCTATTTGAGTTATTACGCCTGAAAAGTCATTCCCTAACATATGGGGTAAAGTTGGACGCATTTCCTTTGGCATTGTTGGAAATGGACCATAGTTTCTCATAACAATATCAGGATCATTAACTCCAATTGCTGCAGTTTTTACTACAATTTGGTTTTCTTTAGGTGTTGGAATCGGTACATCAATTTCTTTCAAAACATCGACTGAACCATAACTATTTACAATTATTTTCTTCATTAGAATATTTCTCCTCTGATTTACATTGGTACAAATATACGTTATATCTTTGTTTACGTATAGTACTGTAATTATTCATAGCTACTATGTTTAAAAATAGTAATGTGTGGTTACGCTATTTACCGAAAGAAAATTCTAAAAAAAATCTCTAAGCTGGTAGACGGATTCGGCTTAGAGAAGTTGTATAAGAAATTTATTCTTTATCTTTATTATATTCAATCGCAAATTTTTCCAAAGATTCTAAAACTGGGATAAATTTTGTTCCCATATCGGTCAGCGAATACTCTACCTTGGGCGGAACTTGTGGGTATACTTCACGGTGCACTAAACCATAACTTTCTAGCATGCGTAATTCTTTCGTCAAATAAGCCTGTGTTACCATTGGCATCTTTCGATTCAATTCACCAAATCTTAATGTACCTTGGCTAATGAAATATAAGATGACCATACTCCACTTTCCATGAACAATTTTTTGAACGCTGGCAACTGGGCAATCAAGAAAATTCTCATCTGTATATGTTTGTTCCATGTTGATTCACTTCCTTTATATAATTTACTAAGAGTCTTTTAAATATTCACCAAAAGTATATCTTAAAATCATCGACACTGATATCATTCTGATAGAAAGCTATATTTGTGATTTTGGAAAAGTAGTTGGTGTTATTGGGGAAATGGTTATGAATCAATTCCAAAATCAAGATAATATGACATTTTTATTAATATACATTAAAGGGGACCTTATCATGAACAAGAAAAAAATTGTATTAGCTTCAACATTAGCCATTTTGATTGCACCAACTATTCTAGGAAACATTCCAAATAATGTGACCTCAGCACCTGTTCAAGCTGCCACTGCTTCCAATAATAATCTTATTGGAACTGTCGATTACGGTGGGGCCGATGCTGTTGACGGTAAAGGTAATAAGATTGATTTATTCCTTACTGGAAAATCTTCTTGGAAATTGGGACCATCAATCACTATTAATAACCAAACTTATTACACAATTGGTAATAATCAATATGTTAATAGCCAAAATATCAATATTTCAACTAGTGTGCCTAAAGAACTTCCCTTCCTTATTAAGGAAACGAGTGCCTCACAGACTGGTACTTTAAAGTATGCTGTAAAAGTCATTGATCAATATGGTAACCCTGATGGTGTTGTTCTTCCAGCTGGTTCTTCATGGAAATTGAACAATCTTTATATTATCGGTGTAAACACTTATTACAAAGTTGCCACTAACGAATATGTTCCCGAAGAAGCTACTACATTAAATACAGTTACAACAACCACTACACCTGCTGCCACAAAGAAAGTCGGACTTTTAATGTCAGACAGTAAAGTTGTTGACGCTGCTGGTCGTCCTAATGGCGTTACCCTACCTAGTGGCTCTTCTTGGCAATTAGGTAGTTCAGTTCAAATTGGTGGAAATTATTACTATCAAGTTGCTACTAACGAATATATCTTAGTTTCTACTGTTCATGTTCAAGGAACAAATGCAGTTGATAAGCCAGTCAATCCTGGCACAATTGGGACAGCTAACTCTGTAAACACCACTATCAACCTTACTAATGCATCAAAGATTCTTGATGACAATGGTAATGATACAGGTAGAACTCTTCCAGCCGGTTCTTCTTGGCATGCTGATCAAACAAAGACAATGCACAACTATTTATACTATCGTGTTGCAACTAACGAATGGGTAACAAATGGCGGATTCTACGGTTCAGAACAAATTTTTGCCAATGGGCCAGTTTCAGTAACCTTAACAAAAGATGTGCAATTATATGATACTTCATCTAATTCAATGACTAGATTCTTAGCTAAAGGAACAGCTTGGAGAGCCGTCAAGTCCATCCAAAACAACAAAGGACAATTCTTCATCCAAGTATCAAGTAACGAATGGATTCCACTAGCACAAGGAATTTTCGTTGATTATTCAGACGGAAATACTTTGTATAATGGTTTTGCTTATTCATCAACGTATGAACCAGAATTTGCTACAAACATTCTTAAATAAAATTAATCGATAACGTTTCATGGTCTCTTTTGACCGTGGAACGTTATTTTTTCGCTATTTTATGCGTTTCATACACAATTAACTGAACTAAGTGTGTATGAAACGCATTTTTTACATTCAGATAATCACAATCCCAACTCAATCAAATCCCACATAGCATTAAATCGACTTTCATAATCTGGATCAGACCAGAATTCTTTAAAATTAGGCAAGGTGAACACTGAAAATGCAGCTAGAATTGTCTCAGCTTTTTCAATACTACTATCGTCATAATCCATAATTTGATTGATAACGTGGTAACAATTCATCAAGACCTTCCTTAATGCATACGGATCACTATCAATATATTTCGTATTCAAAGAAAACATTTGTGTACTGCTTAGATAGGCCTGTTTCTTTGCTTGCACAAATTTCCAAAGCCAATCCTTCAATTGATTTTTAGGAGAAGAAATAGATTCATCAATCTTAATTTGAGCAAAGATATTTTGATCAAACCACTTCTGAGCCACTGCTTCCCATAAATCTTGCTTATTGGAAAAGTGCTTATAAATTGCGGCATGAGTCACTCCCATTTTGGTAGCAATTTGGGGAACTGATACTTCTGCTTTACCTGTTTCTTCTATTAATAATTCAGCTGTTTGAATAATTGATTCATTTGTTAATTTGTTCATAATTTTATCTCAAATATCTTTCTATTAGCTTTTTTATAGACTAACACAAAAATAGTTTGGTAACAATTATTGACATTTGTTACCAAACTATTTATACTATCCTCAAGTTACAAAATTAAATATCTGTTACCACAGATGGAGGTAAGCTATGAAGGCTGCTCAATTACTTAAATATGATAAGAATGCAAAATTACGAATTAATGAATTACCTATTCCAGAAATCAACGACAACGAAGTATTAGTTAAAGTTAAGGTGGCTGCGGTGAATCCTTTGGAAAACCTGATTACCACTGGTAGCGTGAAACTAATTCAGGACTACAAATTACCAGCAATTATGGGAAATGAATTAACTGGTGTAATTGAAAAGGTTGGTAGCTCAGTTAAGGATTTCAAAACTGGAGACAAAATTTATACTCGTCTTCCCTTAAATAAAATTGGTGCTTTCGCAGAATATGTGGCGGTTGACCATAATGCAATTGCTCTTCTACCTAGCAACTTGGATTTCTCAACTGGGGCAGCTGCACCATTAACTGGATTAACTGCTTACCAAGGATTACATGAAGAATTGAATGCTGAAGCTGGAAAAACAATCTTTATCCCTGGTGGTTCCGGCTCATTCGGTCAAATGGCAGTTCCCATCGCTAAACAATTAGGTTTAAAAGTCATCGTCAGTGGTAATGCCCGCTCACGTGAACAAGTCATGAGTATTGGTGCTGATCAATATTTAGATTACAAAACTGAAAATTATTGGGACATCTTACGCAATGTGGATTATGTAATTGATACTCTTGGTGCTAAGGAAATTGACCGGGAGCTATCTATTATGAAACCTGGTGGACGTCTGCTTTCGCTTAAAGCTGGTCCCAACAAACAATTTGCGATTGACCATCATCTTCCCGCTTGGAAGAAATTTCTATTCAGTTTAGTAGGAAGAAAAATTGATAAAAAAGCTAACGCTGCTGGCATAGAATATCATTTCATTTTCGTCAGAGGTGATGGCAAACAACTACAAGAAATCACAAAAATCATCGAACAGAATAACATTGTTCCGGCAATTGATTCCAAAGAATTTAAACTAGCTGATATTAACGAAGCTATCAATTATATGACAACTGGACATCCCAAGGGTAAAGTCCTCATTCATTTTTAAGGAGAAATAATGATCAACTACTTGAATACACCCAACAAAACTATTAAAACGACAACTGGAACAATTTTTGCCTACAGAGATATAGGAAACCGCTCCACAACTCCATTAATTCTCTTCAATCACCTTTCTGGAACACTTGACAACTGGGATCCAAGACTAGTCAATAATCTTGCCAAAGAAAGACGTGTAATAACTTTTGACAATAAAGGTATTGGCCTATCTAGCGGGAAAGTCCCTGTGTCTATCAAGCAAATGGCATCCGATTCACTTGAATTTATCCACGCTATGAAATTTACAAAGATTGATGTATTAGGATTCTCTATGGGTGGCATGGTCGTCCAAGAGTTATTGGATATTGAGCCAACCATCGTCAATAAAGTTATGCTTGCTGGAACTGGTCCTCGAGGTGGTGTCGGTATCGAAAATGTCACAAGAATATCAGATTGCGATTTAATTAAATCAATTTTTACTTTTAAGGATATCAAAACATATTTATTCTTCACTAATTCTAATAATGGTAAACAAAAGGCTAAAGAATTCTTGAAACAAATTCACTTACGGAAAAATGACCGTGATAAATCGATTACTTGGCCAGCTTATCGTCGACAATTGAAAGCTATCAATCTATGGGGCAAAGCCGATTCTGCAGATTTATCAAAAATCACACAACCTACTCTAATTGCTAACGGAGTGGATGACATTATGGTTCCTATTACTAACACTTACAATTTGCATGACCGAATTCCAAATAGTCAATTAATAACTTATCAAGATGCTGGACATGCTGGTATCTTCCAGAATTACCAAGACTTTTCCAAAAACGCATTGGAGTTTCTCAATAAGTAATAACGTCGAAATTAGCTTCCTTTATATAAAAAATTAATAATTTAAACTCATGATTCAAACTGACTAAAACAACCAAACTAGCTCGGAGCAAGAAAGAAATCCTTATACAAAAGCTCAAATATACTACTACATATCGAAATGCATATATCATAATAATTGCTAAAGGTGGATAATATTCATAACTTACAAAAATGGAGTCCACATGCGAAAATCACACTTTTTAATAATTATTTTAATGATGCTTATCTTATCCGGTTGTAGTTCTCAGACCAACAAAAAGACAACTACCAATCAAGTGAAAGCAGCCACTCATAAAGTCATCAATGCCCCAACCAAAACCTGGACTTTTAAACAGGAAGTCAATTCTGATCAAACTAAACGTCACGGTGTCTCTAAAAAAATTAATCCATCGACAGAAACAAAAGAAAACATTCTGCGTAGCTGGACTACTGACAATGGTCAATTTACATCTGCACCTATTCAATACAAACAAACATCCCTCACTAAATGGAAACAAAACTTTCAAAAGAATTATCAACCAAGTTACCGAAAACATATTCATTACATGAAGGTTAAACAAATTAACGCTACCTTGAAAAAACTTGGTTCAGATATTAAAATCGATCAACTTTCAGACCTAATTTTTCTAAAAGCCTCAAGTGGAACCTTGCCATTAAATCAAGCCTTTGTAGCAAAGGGAAACAAGCTCTATGCCCTCACGATTGAATATTATGATACCGACCAAACAATCACAATTAGCCGTGGACAATCCTTTGTTAATACCAACACTAAAAAATCCGTTGAGCATGTCGATACAAAACAAATTAATGGGACTTGGGTTGCACCAGAAACTAAAACAAGTGCTAATGATTCAGGGAAAATCATGGTTAAAGATGGCTTCCTTTATCAACGCCGTTACGACAGTATTGAACGTTCAGCTGTTCAAGATTTATCAACCTATTCCACAGCAGAATTAAATCAGAATACAACTTACAATACTCAGAAAAGTGAAGCTAGTCGAGCTGGGTATCAATTGAATCAAAAGTCTATTGCTAGTGGTGACAGTATCGGTTATCTATACATCTTTGTTAATTCAAATAAATTGGTTCGAATCGGTCAAGGCCAGACAACATCTTACGATAAAACGAATGATTCAGTTTCAGATGCTGACTTATCGCCAGATTATCTCAAAATATTTAACGACAATAACAGTAAAGAAGCTGTTGTTTCCATTGTGACCGTTAAGTCTGATGAACCTGTGATTGATATGAGTAGTAGTATCAACTATTTAACTGATCCCTACGCAGGACAAATCGTTCAATAATAATAGCCAGTAAACTTAATAACTTGTTTAAGTTTACTGGCTATTTTCATTCTCTTATAGTACAAATTTATTAATAACTTCAGCCAATGCATCATGATTATTATCAGCTTCAGTCACATATTTAGCAGCTTCCTTGACACTATCAATTCCGTTAGCCACACTAACTGGCAAACCAACTGCATTTAGCATTGGTAAATCATTACTATTGTCCCCTGCCGCAATGATTTCGTCTGGTTTAATACCCAATAGCTTACCTAATTGAACTGAAGCACTTCCTTTGTCAATTCCAGCAGGATTGAATTCAACATAACGATCAGATGAATAAGTTACTGCTAGTTTTGATGGATCGACAATTGACTCAACGTCGGAACGCATTTGTTTACGTTCATTCATCGTTGGTAACGCCATAATAACTTTCATAATATTCATATTTTTAAACTGATCAAAATCCGCTGTTTTCATCTCAGTAAATTCGGCACCACGAGTCTTTAAATATGTTGAATCTTCAAGAGTTGGGTTATAAATGTAGAGTACATCTTGGGTGTATACATGTGTAGCTGCATTATGATTAGCCATTCCAGCTGTAAAGACCCCTTTAGCTACATCAAATGGCATCGCATTAATTGCAATCGGCTTATTGTTCTTATTCTCTAAAATCAATCCACCATTGTATGAAATTGAGTATTGCTTAGATTGATTACGTAGATGCATCGTTTCCAAATCATTTTGAAAGGAAGTATAACTACGACCAGAATTCGGCACAAAGTAAACTCCTTTAGCCGTAGCCGCCTGAATAGCAGCCGCATTCTTTTCTGACAAACTACCATCATCATTCATTAATGTTTCATCAAGGTCGCACACAATCATTTTATACATATTAAATTCCTCTCATTTTGAATACTATGTATTAACCTTAGCGAAATATTTATACGAAAGCAACCGCTTTCTCTTTTAATTAATACGTCGATGCTGCATTTACACCTGAGGCGAAAGCCACAATAAGAATATAAAATACTGGTAATAAATAAAGAGCTAACCAAATTATTCCCCAAACAACGGCTTGCTTACTGATCCTTCCGTCAACATTCTTCCAATTAATGTGTAATATCATTCCTAAGAATGCGACCATTTCTGGCAAAATTATAATCCTAGTAATATCTTTTTTGAAAAATAAAACTATATTCAAACAAATTACTGAGATGATGATTCCAAATACAGTAATGACTCCAATTTTACTCATCTTTTCATTGTTATTATTTTCAAATTTATTCATCAACCGTTCATCCCCTTTAATCAATTCATCCAGTGAAACATCAAGCAATTCACTTATAGCAACCACATTGGAAAAGCTAGGCAATGAATCATCATTCTCCCACTTTGATATTGATTGACGAGAGATATTCAATTTATCGGCCAATTCATTTTGAGATAAATTATGGAGCTTTCGCTGTTTTTGAAGTTGTTCCCCTATTTTCATTTTCAAAATCCCTTCTTGGATGATTAATATTCTATACATTAACAGTCAATTTGGATAGAACGTCATAGTTGCACTTAATAATTTATTAAACTATATTATCGTTACAGATGCGTTATGTGAATTTCGTTATAAATGATTCTTATTCCACTAAAATCAAAATAGTATTTCCCTTATTAATCTTAATGAGCTAAAATTAATACAATTAAAACTTTCCAAAGAGAGTGGGGATAGATTATGTTTTCTAAATCTAAAATAGCTATTGTTTTGGCGACTGCAAGTTTACTTTTATCAACCAATATTGGAACCTATATTGTATCGGCTGATATTGGAACCTATATTGTATCGGCTGATACAACCACAAATGATACGACTACCTCAGATACTGATACTACCGTATCTACAGCCACTAATGATCTTGACTCACCTAATAGAACAACAACAACTACTAATGCGACTGCTAAGGATAATATTGATACAGCTGCTGTCAAAGCTGCAATGTTATCAGAATTAAATCGACTACGCTCACAAAATGGTCTAACTCAATTGACTTCTGTTGATGTTTTAAACAACTATGCACAAGTTAGAACAGACTCTTTTATCAGCACTGGTAACATTGATAATCATGCGGGTTGGAAATCAATCAATATGTATCCATATAACTATACGGCAGAGGAAAACATTTCTCAGATGCCATTTTCAATGATTGGTACAACTAATCCAACTGCTATTGCCCAAAAGGTAACTCACGAATTTTACAGTGAAACTTATGACTCTGAGCCTAACTATGGTCACAGAAAGAATATGTTAAATCCTTATATCAATTATGTCGGAATTGGTGTAAGCGTATCAAGCACTGGTATGGTTTACTTCTCTCAAGAAATGGGAAATGACCAAGCTGCTTATAGTAAATATGATCCAGCCGATGTAAATAAATACTACCTAACCAAATATAACGATTACGCTAATGTTTCAAAATACGACTTAGCTGATACTAAGAAAACTTCAGCCGATTACACTAGTCGCGATGATTACGAAACTGCTGATATTCGTGGTGGCGTCACAACTAAAGATTATCTCACTCCGCTTTATGACCGTTATGGAAATAAGAGTGATGAATTACAATTATCACCAAATTCTGATTGGCTTTCAGATGTAATTGGAATTATAAATGGTAAATACTACTATCATGTAAGCACCAATGGTTTTGTTTCCGCAGACGATGTCTTGCCTTGGGCTTCATTCCTGTATGGTTATTCCATAACTACGACTGGTGTTACTAAAGTTTACGATAACAGTGGTAACTACACTGGTAAAACTGTTGAGCCAAACAGTAGATGGATAGTTGACAGACGAGCAGTTAATCCAATAACTCAGGCAAAGATGTATCGTATCGGTACAAACGCTTGGATCCAAAAAGATTAATCGATTCAAAATTAAAAACGAAATTCCAATTATTATGGAATTCCGTTTTTTGTTTATCTTGATAATTACGTCGTGCGTTCTAATTTCTGATCCTATAGTGAATCGGTTGCTGTCCAACAAACATCAGTGCTGTAATTACCCTGTGGAATAACTTTTTGTTTATTGATATGTAACAGCAATCCTTCATTCTTACCCCAAGAAATATCCGATAGAGATTCACCATCTTCCGTCTGGGAAATAATAACTGGAGTTGTGTTATCAATTACCTGAGCACTTCCTTGAGCATTATAGAACATCAAGGTACCAGGAAATACAAGTCCAGCTTTTGTCTTCAAATTATCGGCTACAATAGATATCTGTGCCTGCTTCTTCACTGATCGAGTATCAGATACCTTCAGAACATCACCATTATCTGGTGTCACCCGATGTTTGACATATTCCGAATTGGTCATGGCATTGATCGTACCAAATTCTATGTCCATTGGCTCTAGTTCAATTTTCCCGTCTGGCTCAACTGGAGTGTCATCAAAATTAATAAAGTTTTCTGTACCAACGGCTTGATCAATTGGCAATGGATTACCATCATGATCATTACCACCACTACCATCAAAGGTTGGTGTCAAAGAAATGGATTTATTGTAATCGGCTGGAACTTCGCCATGAAAAGTAAGTTTATATTCAGTATTAGTGTCACCAGATCCAATTGTTGGAGGTAGATAAATATCTTTGATCGTCAAGATGGATTTATCTGTGTCACTTGGATCGTCCTCCACGCTAATACTATCTTGATTTATTGGAGGTGGATTGTCAGTATCATTATTGGCTCTTTCAATATCGACATTGGATATCTTCATATTCTTGGGAATCTCAGTTTTATATGTTCCATCAACGATATCACCTTCAGAGATACCGCTTCCTTGATTAAAATCATCAACCAAATTAGAAGTAAATAGAATATCATTTCCTGGCATAGTACTATTGACCGTATCATTTGGATCGTTAGTAGTACCATCATTTTCTGGGGTAGTAACATTATTAACCGTATTTGTCATTGAAACTTCAGGTACATCTTCTTGTTCTTCTGCACCAATCGCGTTAGTTACCTTAAAATCATCAACAAGAGTGTGATAAGTCTGTGATTTCCCCTTCTTATCTGTGTAATTCATGCTGACGTCGGCATAAACAAAAAGCTGATTGGTAGATGTTCCAGGTTCTTCTGTATAAAAAATATGATCAAAGTCAAATGCATCCTGGTTCAAATTAAGTTCATCTGGATTAATCGTATCGTCCTTAGAGGCTACGGTAGTTTTAGTGCTATTTGCTCCATCATCTTTATCTTCAGGTGTTACAACACGCCAAGTAACCGTCACAGTTGGATCATACAAAGAAGCTTCACCCCTAGCTTTTGCAATAGTGTCAATAATGATTTTCTTACGTAGGGTATCATCAATCCAAAAATGAATCTTTGTATCATTAAAAACCGAAGGGTTATAATTACTTGCCTTAACATAGGCAGATCTAACTAATATGTCCATTGTATTAGTTCCTTGACCACTTTGATTTCTAATGGTTGCTGAAACTGCCACAGCTCCAGCTCCGTTCCGAGCTTGGTATACTGTATTCCCACTTTTAATATTATAAGTTAATGTTGCAGTCTTTGAATCATCCTTCGGTACTGATATCGTATCTCCCTTTGCATTGGTTGCAGTTTTACCAGGAGTAGCTACATTAGGACCATTTTTAAAAGCATCATCATAGATAGTAAAGTTATCAATTGTTCCAGTTGTCAGTTCATTAGTGACAGAATTACGGACTGTAATCGTAGTTGATGAAGCTGCTCCAGACTTAGTATCCTTTGTAAAAGAACGAACTAAAAATGACACATCAGCCTGTAAATAAATATTATTAACCGGCGTACCATCCGTGACTCCACTGGCAGATGAATCTGATTTTGTATCAATAACCAAAGGAGAAGTTAAAGCATTTATTAAACTAGTATTACTGACTGTATTCAAGTCGGTTTTATTGACTATCGAAGTAAAGCCAGAAGTATCTGTAGCCCGTTGTGCGCTGGCCAAAGTACTTGCCTGAACTATTTGTTTAATAGCAGGGTTGGTTGGTTGGTTGGTTGGTTGTCCGATACTGAATCAGCCAAAACATTAATAGGCGCAAATGTAGTAAATGAGCCCACTAATAAAACTATTACTAATAATAGTTTACTAATCAAGCTTATTTTTTTAATTGGTTCACCGTCTAGATCCATGGTGTCTGCCCCCTATATTGTTTTATATATTTATCCCAAATGTATGGAATTATTTTTGTAAACGCTTATCTTCACAAACATTATGCAATTTCCTGATTACCAAATGGATTCATAATAGATAATAATATTTTTTATAATGTGAGCCAATACCGTCCCTATAACATTTGTATACAATCATTTATCTACTTTTTAATATTATTTTTATACATAAAATTTACAATTTAGATTTAGTAACTGCTATTTGAACTTAATCATTGGATATTAATAATAAATTCACACAATAAATCTGAGCAGATAAAAACGAGATTCCTAGAAATACTTTTTCTTTATGATTGGTTATAACAATTTAATAATTTCCTAACAAAATAAAGCTGTATTAATTGGATTTTTATCTCCAGTTAATACAGCTTTATCTGTCTTATTATATTTGATACTTTAAATTTTTAGAATCGTATAAATTCAGTTGTCTTTACTACTTAACAAAACTATCTTCAACCCATTCATTAGTTGCGACACGATAATATGTGTGTCCATTATAACTTCTTGTTTGGTCGGTTAACCATGGTGTATTATTAGCTAAGGCATGATTTGTAATCAGAGTGCCATTACCGGCATTATCAAATGAAGTTAAGGGAACGTATGAAGCATTTTTATTATTAACTGAAATAACATTAGTTGGTTTAGAACTAGCATTAGTCTGTGAGGTACCATCATATTGCGTTAAATTATAAGCTTGAATAACATTATTCAATGATGAAGCATAATTATATGATGTAGCGTAGCGTCCTTGTAACCAAGCAGTAGCATCTTTATAAGAACTAGTATTTTCTTTCCAAGCACCCTTATAACGAGCTGAATCCCAAGAAACACCATTACGTAATTTGTCTCCATTATCAGCGAACGAAGTTTCGATATTTGGATATTTCTTAAAGTTAGCTGTAATTACATAAGTACCCTTAGCGGCGCTCCACTCGTTAGTTTTGATCACATAAGTGGCATTACCGTAATAACCCTTAATTCCAAAATAATTATTGGCTTGTGTAGCTAAACTTGATAGTCCCCAATTGCTTTCCAAAATTGATTGCGCCAACATAACTGAAGTATATAAATTATATTTTGAAGCTTGTTGCTGAGCAATTGGAACTACCTTACTTAAAAAGGCTTGTTGTTGTGCCGGAGTAGCATTAACAGCACCTTGAACAATTGGTATTTGGTCATTGATCGAACTAGCTTGGATAACTGCTGAATTCAATGTCACTGAAGTATCAGCTTTATCCACTTTGGGTCCAACGATAACACTGGAACTACCATTGTTAGTATTATCAATTTGATTAGCTGATACATTAACTGTACTTGTAGCAAATGTTGAAATTGTTCCTAAAACAACGGCACTTGCCAATAGAATTTTTTTAGACATGTTTCTTCCCCCTAGTAACTTCATACTTCAAGTTACTATGAAGAATTGTACAATTCAACAAAATATAAATTTTGTAATATGAACTTAATACTGGTGGATATAGATAAGCTAATCATTCATTGTTCAAATAGTATACTTTGTTTCTAATTAACGAGCATATACTGGCTTCAGATGGAATATATATATTACATTAAAGGACATGATTCTTCATGGATAACAACGTTAAATCATACCGATTGCAAGCCAACTTATCTCAAAAGCAATTAGCAACGGCCACTGGTATTACACGTCAGACACTGAGCCTAATTGAGAAAGGTGAATATAATCCATCATTGAAATTGTGCTTTAGTTTGTGCCATATACTTAATAAAACATTAGATCAATTATTCTGGATGAACACTGAGGGGCGTGATAACCATGAAAAGAATTCATGATGAACGATTAATAGTACGGAACTTGAAAAATATTAGAATTGCTTTCAGTATTGAAAATATCGTGATTATTTTAATTTTACTTTGGCAAAGTTATCTACATAAGAACTGGAGTGGTGTATTCTCGCTTGATAACCCACTTTTTGCAGTTCTCATGATAGGAGCATTTATATTGATTGTACTTTCAGTTAACATAAGTTCACCCACTGAGGATAAACCAAAAGCATCAATTAAATTAATTACAATTCGTTTCGTAATTGAACTAATTGTTCTTTCTTTTGTATTCTACATATTACTTAAAGGTTCTCACTTTCTTGTTAGCCTAATAGCAGGAACCGTTATAGCACTTGTTTTACTAGAAATTGATCTTTATGCTAATCATTTCCGTGAATAAACATATAAAAAGACGAGGTATAAATGGAATAATCCAACTCATATCTCGTCTTTTACTATCTAATCTTCATCGTTTGGGTAATCCACACAATACTCTTTACCCCAATCACAGATATTTCTCAAAATTGGAATTAGTGTTCGTCCCTTTTCAGTTAATGAATATTCAACCTTAGGCGGAATTTGAGGATATTCATGTCTTGAAATCAGTTCATTTTCCTCTAACTCCTTTAACTTCACTGACAATACATGCGGTGTAACATTTCCCAGAACTCTTTTTATTTCACCATAACGCATCGTATCCAGTTCAGATAAGCAAAAAAGTAAATTCATTTTCCATTTACCACTTATCAATTTTAGGGCTCCATCAAATGGATCCATATCAATAGTTTTAAATTCTTTCAAATCAGCTTTATCCATAAACGTTGTCATTCTCCATTACTATCATTTTTAATACTAGGTATTTAAAATGTGCATACTTGTTAAATACATATTGCAATCATATACTAAGCCCTATTGATTTACCAATATTTTTGTCAGGAGATATTTTTATGGAACATTATCAATTTGATACACAAGCATTAATCACTAACTGTTCACTTAATGAAACTGAACTACGTGATGCCATCACAACTAAATTTGTCGGAAACAGTTTAATAGCCGGTGGCGACCATGATTTAATGAAACTTCATTTTCACACAAATCAACCTGGTCAAATCATCGATTATTGCGCCACACTTGGAGATATTTTTGATATTGTAATTGAAAATATGGACCGACAAGCTATTGGTAAAAAAGGATAGTTAAAATAGAAAGGATTGGACTATATTATGTTAAAAATTTCTGTATGGACAGATTATGCTTGCCCATTTTGTTATATTGCTGAGGCTCGTGTTGATAACCTCGTTAAAGAATTAAAGATTGAGGATAGAGTTTCGTTTGACTATCACAGTTTCGAATTATATCCTGATGCTCCAAAGGATGTTCAAGAAACTACCTTGGTTCGCTTTGCCAAAAAGTATAATTTGAGTATGGATGCTGCAGCAGAACGAATTGATAAAATCTCTCAAATGGGACGTGCTGAAGGATTAGACTTTAAGTACAGTTCCACACGCAACACTAATACAATGGATGCTCATCGTTTGACTCAATACGTTAACAGTCTAGGAGATACGAAATTAACTAAAAAGTTTTCTGACTTATTATTTGAAGCTTATTTTAGTGACAATTTAAAGTTAGCTGATCATAACGTTTTGATGGAAGTCGCAAAGAAAGCCGGTCTTGACCTTACTAAAATCAAAGAGGTCTTAAATAGTAATGCATATTTTGAAGACGTCCGTAATGATGAAGAGTTCATCACATCTCATGGGGTTAATGCGGTTCCCTTCTTCATTATTAATGATAAAGGTATTATGGGTGCTCAACCTAAGGAAACTTTCAAGAAAATCATCACAGATGCAATTGATGCTGAAGATGCTCTATCAACTGGAATGAGTTGTGGTATTGATGGATGTGATATCTAATGCAACTTTTCATGCAACCTGTTCGTGACGTTTTTCAAACCAATGCTTACTTTTATATTAATGAAGAAAATAACCACGGTTGTCTTATTGACCCCGGTGCCCAAGCGTCCTTGTTAATACAGATAGCACAAAATCATCATTGGACAATTGACGACATATTGCTGACCCATGGACATTTTGATCATTCTGGTGCCGTTGATGATTTAACCAAAAAACTAAATATCCCCTTTTACATTCATACTAGGGGACCTGAATATCTTCAAAACGACGAATTGAATCTAGCTTCTGGTCATAATCGACATATCAGTATTGCTCAGGCACCACGATTACTGCAAGATGGTGATAAATTGCACCTCGAAAAAAGTGGTATAAGTTTTGATATTATTTATACTCCTGGCCACTCCTTTGATTCAATAACTTATTTTGATGCTAAAAATCAAGTCGCATTTGTTGGTGATGTTTTGTATAATGATGGACCCGGAATTTGGCAATTTCCTGGTGGCAATAAGAAACAATTAAGGGAAAGTATTGATAATCAAATTGAGCAATTGCCACATGAAACTCAGTTGTTTGTTGGTCATACTAAGCCTATGAATATGGATCAAGTTCATCAATCCATGCTTTATTTTTAATGATATAAAAATAAGGAAGATATGTGTTCTGCATATCTTCCTTTTTAGTATGGAATAATATTATTGTTCTTCATAAAATTAAATCCATGAAATTCAAAACCAACGGATCAATTTTGAATAAGCTGGTATATTCTCCCAATTTCTTATAATTTTTATTTTTCTTCTTAGCATAGATTGAGAAGGCTTTTTTTATTATTTCAATATCTGACATATCTTTTTTTCTTAAAATGTCACACAGAGTTCGTTCTTCATTGTAAGTCTTAACTATATGGCCGCCTGGAGAAAACACTTCCTCTATACCAACTTCATATAGTTCCATCTTCTGCCTATAAACGCTGATATCAAATTCTTTTAATCCAGGACTATTATATCCTGCAGGAAAATTCATTTGATAACTAAATGGCGTCCTATCTGTCATATTATGTAAATATAAGGAAGTATCTTTGAAATACACCCCTTTCTTAAATCTATACTGCATATTAAATATCTCATCTTCCAATACATCTTTTTTAACATAGACGCCACGTTCTACCTTTTCTATTTCTCCATTCTGTTCCATATATATAAGATTACGTGGATCTACCTCTATTTTCTCTGCATCAGTTCGAGTTATTTGTCCATTATTTTTTTTCATGAAGTTCAAAACCAAATCTCTATTCATTTAATTTACCTCCATTAACGTTTTCCTTAATACACACGATTATATCATCTTAACGTGTGTACTAAGGAATATAAAGTCAAAAAAACAGGTAGTAAACTTTATAACATTTACTGCCCACTTTAACCATTAATTTTCCTTGATCATTGAAATGCCACTCTTATTGTCAAAGTTAGCATAATTTTCTACCGTCAAATTATGTTCCTTCATAGCATTCAAGTTAACAACATTTACTCGTGCAGGTTTGAAGTATTGATTTTCTCCAACCTTCCACCAATTCTCACCATCGGCTTTAACTTCCTGTGCATACCAGTGAACGATTCCAGAGTTATTAAAGGTAGCCATTGTCCGATTTGTTCGACGCATATCTTTACCAACTAATTGATAGACACGTGATTTTTCATTATTTCCATAATCTCCATCAGCGACAACGATTGTCTTAACTTCTCCAATATTTTCCTCTGCAACAGAAACGGCATTTACGTTTGTACTACCAGCCGTCATTATAGGAATACACATACCAAGTAAAATAGAAACGATTCCCTTTTTCATCGAATTGACCTCTTATTTTAGTATATATACAACTTATCATCGAATAATAATGTTAGCAATCTTAAATCCATGATTACAATTACTTACTTAATTCTATATGAGCAAAATTATAAATTAGATAATTCCTTCATAAATTCAGAGTCCTCTTCCATAAGCGAATCTACTATTTTATTGACATCTGGTTCAGGCTTATCTATTTTGATAAAGGTAATTTGGCTACCATCAAGTGATATTATCTTCTCAAAAGTTGTACTTTCATCCGCATTTAATTTCTCACAGTCTTCCTTTGAAATTTTGAAAAAGTAATCTTCGCCATTTTTATCTAACCTAACTCTATCAACCATAATGATCCTCCTAGAACTTACTACTGATATAATACCAACTGGTAAATATAAAAGCATTAACAAATATAAAATAAAAACGATTCTCAAGGAATGGACTTAGATACAAATCCGTTAATTCCCCAAAAACCGTTAGTTATTAATAATTAAGATGTTTATCTTGATCCAATGCGTTAATTGATTCAATCTCATCATCAGATAAATTGAAATCAAAAATATCGAAGTTAGCTTTGACGTGATCGATGTTTGATGACTTAGGGAATACAACAAAACCTGTATCAACTTGCCAACGTAGAACAACTTGAGCAGGTGTTTTACCATGAGCCTTGGCAATCTTGTTGATAGTAGTATCCTCAAGAATTAAATGACCATGTCCGATTGGAGAATAACCTTCATTTAGAATATTATTTTCTGTATCAAAGGCAGCCAATTCTTTTTGAGTCTTATATGGATGACGTTCAATTTGGTTAACCATAGGTTTTACCTTAGCCATTGCGAAGACTTCTTTAAGTTGTTCTTCTGAGAAGTTTGAAACACCAATCGACTTAACTTTACCTTGATCATAAAGAGTTTCTAAGGCTTTCCAAGTATCCAAAGTCAAATTGAAGTTTTTTTCATTTGGCCAGTGGATTAAATATAAGTCCAAATAATCTAATTGCAAATCCTTCAAAGTTTGTTCGAAGGCAGCTAAAGTCTTGTCATAACCTTGATCAGCATTCCAAACTTTTGAGGTGATGAATAAGTCTTCCCTTTTAATTCCAGAATCTTTAAAGGCCTTACCTACTTCAACCTCATTGCCATAAATATGTGCACAATCAAAGTGACGATATCCTGCATCAATAGCTCCTTGAACTGCTCCAGCTACTTCAGCTGGTTTAATTTCGTAAGTTCCAAATCCCAACATTGGAACTGAAACACCATTACTTAATTGTTTAAATTGCATAAAATAATACCTCCATAATAATTAAACTACTTATTTATCTATTTTAGCAAATAATCGATTTATAAATTATAATTAGAACATATTACGGAGGAAATCATGGATACTAAAACATATTGGAACAATTTCAAAAAAGAACATCCCGAAATAACAACTAACAAATATGATGCCTTCTCTCTTGGTAGTGAAGGAGATATTGAATCAAACAACAAACTGGCTTACCTAATTAGGGACGGAGTCAAAACTGCCACAGCCTCAGCCCGTGAATTATATGATGTCGATGGAGACCCAATTCCAAAGGTTGGCGAATATAGCATTGTCTTGGACGGTTACGAGCAACCCGTATGTATTATTAAAGAAGTCGTTGTTGAAACTGTCCCATTAATGCAAGTTTCGGCTGAACACGCCTATCATGAAGGTGAAGATTCACGTGGTCTGGATGAATGGCGCCGAGATCATATTGCCTTTTTCAAAAGAGAATATGAGGAAGAGAAGCTACCTTTCAACGAAAACATTCCAATACTATGTGAAGTTTTCGAAGTCGTATACAAATAATTGTAACCACTTACACTCATATCATTGATAATCATCCCACGGTAGAATATCATTTAATTGTTGAAAGAATTCGAAAGGATGATATGCATATGTATAAAGCATCAGAAGAACGTTATTCAAATGTTCCAGTTAGACACGCTGGCAAAACCGGCTTGATGTTACCACCTATTTCATTAGGATTGTGGAGAAATTATGGAAGTATCGATCCATTCAGTGACAGACGTAAAGTTATTTTGCACGCCTTTGATAAAGGAGTCTTCCACTTCGATAACGCCAATCACTATGGTGACGGAGACTTTGGTAGTTCCGAGAAATTGCTTGGTCAAATTCTGAATGATGAATTGAAATCTTACCGTGATGAATTAGTCATTTCAACCAAAGCAGGTTATGAGATTCACGATGGTCCTTACGGTATCGGAACTTCTAGGAAATCATTACTCCAAGGTATCGACGATTCCCTCAAACGTCTTCAATTAGACTACGTTGATATTTACTACGCCCATCGCTACGACGATAAAACTCCTATTGAAGAAACTGTTCGAGCTCTTGATGACATTGTTAAATCTGGTAAAGCCCTATACGTTGGCGTTTCAAATTATGAGGCTCCACAATTGAAGGAAGCCATTGCTTTATTCAAACAATTGGGCACACCGTTTGTCTTGGACCAAATGAGTATGAATATCCTCAATAACCATGTTGAAACTAGTGGCCTTCGTGATGTCATTAAAGATGGTGGCATTGGAGCCATTGCTTATGGACCATTATCTGAAGGACTATTATCAGACCGTTATCTCAACGGAATTCCTGATAGCTTTAAGATTCATCATACCAATCAATATTTATTTAAAAACGGTAAAGATGCATTAGTTAAGAAACTAAACGACCTTAACGATATTGCACAAAACCGTGATCAAACTCTGAGTCAAATGTCATTAGCTTGGATGTTACGTGACCCTGTTGTTACTAGTGTAATCATTGGAACAACAAGTATTCAACATCTTGATGATAATTTGAAGACACTTGATAATCTTGAATTCAGTAATGATGAAATTGAAGAAATTAATAAACTTTTAAAATAAAACAATAACGACAACTTATCAGTATCCAATTTACTGATGAGCTGCCGTTTTTTATATTTAATGAAACACCGAGAAAAAACCAATTATAATAGCCAACAATATAACAATCCAATAATAATTAGCCATGAAGTCCCAAAAATTCATTTTACCTAATCGTCTAACATATTTGTTTTTTCTAGGGTCAAAGACAAATTCATCTGAATCTGCTTTTTCTTCCTTTTCTTTTCCTAATACTAACGTATCTAAACTTACATTCAAAATCGAAGTTAACTTAATTAAATTATTCAAATCTGGCGTGGAATCCCCTGATTCCCATTTTGAAATTGCCTGTCTAGTCACGAATAGGTCACCAGCCAAATCATCTTGTGTAATATTAGCTTTCTTTCGATACCTCTTTAATTGGTCAGCAAACTCACTCATATTCAATTCCTCCCAAAATATTTAAAATCGTTTCCCCTTAAAAATATAATATCCCAAGAATAGAAATATTACTATATATGCCAGTGTTCCCAATAATAATCCAGCATTTGTCAGATGACTAACTGCATGATATGAACCATAATTATAATATTGTGTCGTCAAATTATACATATTTAATGGATTCCATCGAATAAGACTCAAATATTTGTGATTATCTCTTAACAAACTAGCTGATGCACTTTGTCCCATAAAAACGATGGCAATATTAATAGTAATGACCAATGAATTATTATTTATTAAACAGGAAGTCAAAAATATTAAACTAATAATCAATGTTGATGAAATTAAATCAATTCCCGTAGTTACAAACATATTAACTAATAATCTCTGGTGATATTGATTAATAATTAACCATGAAATGTGTGCGTTCAACGGTGTCAATTGTAACAATAACGTTAATATTAGTGAAAAAACGTGTAATGCAACGTTATAGATAGAAATTACGATAAACTTTGCTGCAAATACTTCAAATTTATTAGATGATTTATATAAAGTTGTCAGAATAGTATGGTTCTCAAATTCAGTTGAAAAGATGGTTGACCCAACAATGATTAAAACAAATAGAATCCATTCACTCGAATTATAACTAGCCATAATCAATAATTGAGGATCAGAATCACCCATTAATATTCCAGTAACAATCATCAAAATCACTACTGTAAATGGAGCTATCCAAGTAACTTTCTGGTGAGACAATTTGAATATTTCATTTCTTAACAAGAATTTCATCAAACACGCCTTCTTTTAAATAATTTATATCCAATAATTAAAAATATCAGCGTATATAAAAGAGCTGTCAAAACAATTTGAACATTACTAAGCTTAGATATATGTGAAAACGTCAATTCGGATAACTGATTAGTTATGTAAATAATATTTAGTGGATTCCATTTAAAAAAATTTAAAGTGGAAATAATACTATTTGAAATTGGGGCACCTAAGAAACCAATTAGCAAGCCTATAACTATTACTAGAGTATTATTCTTTAACAAAGATATCAGCATAAATGCCATCGAGATAATAAATCCCGAATAAATAAAAGTCCCAAACACATTAAAAAATAATTCTTTAATTAATAGCAGACTAAAATGATGACCAATAATGACTATCAAACTTAACGTAAATATCAAAGCAAAGAATATTAATACTAAGCAATAAACACTTAACACTACAAACTTTGCCAAATATATTTTCCACTTATTAGAATTCTTATAGAGTAAATTAATAATCGTGTTATCTTGATATTCTAGTGAAACAAAACTTGAAGAAATAGTAATTAAAATAATAATTATCCATTGAGTTGATCCAAACCCAGAACTAATTAGAAAACTATTATTACTTGTTAAACATGTATAAATCATTAAGACTGCTAGAGCGATTATGCCATATAATGGAATTTTTTGCCGATAGAATTTATAAAACTCTTTTTTCATACTATTTAACATTTAAGTCATCCCCTTGATTTGAAAGAAGTTTGACAATCTTACTTTCAAAGCTTAATGATTCGTGAGTCAATTCCAATAAACTGATTCCATTACCATAGAGTATTTTTTGCATATTGATTAAATCTGATTTATCAATAATCACTTTTCCATCGACAACTTGAATATTAAATCCATTGACTGTTAATAAATTTTTAGCCTTAATATTGTCCGTAGTCATAATTCTATAAAGATCACTTTCATTTTTGTTAAATTCATCAATAGATTTATCGAGAATAATCTTTCCATCACTAATCAAAATGATTTTTGTCATGACCTTTTGTAACTCACTGAGAATATGACTTGATATCAAAAACGCACAGCCCTCCTCAGCATATTGTTTAATGATATTTCGAATTAATATGGTCGATTCAATATCTAATCCATTCATCGGCTCATCTAAAATAATTAGTTTAGGATGATTACACAGTGCAATGGCGATGCCAAGCTTCTGTTTCATTCCTAGAGAATATGTCTTAGACTTCCTATTTATATAACTTTGCATCTCCAGGATAGATATGATTTTATTCACATCTGAAACGTCCTTTGAATAAAGAGTCAGATTCTGTCTTCCAGTTAAAAATGGATAAATTGCTGGATGTTCAATCAAAGCACCTACCTCTTGTAGTGCCTCATGATCATTCTCAGTCACCTTTTTATTATCTAGCGAAATCTCTCCTGTAAATTTCGTCAATCCTAAAATTGTTTTCATTACGGTCGTTTTCCCTGCACCATTTGGTCCAATCAAACCAACAATACTTCCAGATTCAATTTCAAATGACGCTTTCTTGATAATTTTTTTCTTACCAATAAATGTATCAACATTCTTAATAGTTAACATTGCAATCCCCTCCCTACTAACTACAATCTCGTATAAAACGGCGTTACAAACAAGCAAGTATTTATCGTCATAGGTCAAAAGAAACTGACATTTGCGCAACTTTGAATTTCAATTTCTCTCTTTATTGCTGTTATAACAATCTTTTGTAAGTTGCCTTACTTAATTAATACTCAAAAAAATATGGAAACAAGGATTTAATTCAATCCTGCTTCCATATTTTTGTTAACGATTAATATCTATACATCTCAACCATTTCAACATCATTCTTCATTTCTTGCTTAATATCCTTAGCATAATCTAAATCAACCAATTTATTATCTGCCAAGAACTTATAGAATTTGTTCATACTTCTTTATTAGAACCACAGTCTTCAAATTTTAGATTTTAGAAAGTTTCCTATTCCGATTAAAAATATATCCATAAGCAACCATCAATATTGAACCAATAACAATTCCAATACCATTAGCAATCACATCATTAATATCGCTACTACGATTGATCAAGTATAAATGTGATAAGTAATACTGTGTAGTTTCAATTCCACCACCAATGACGAATCCTAATAGGGCCATGGAAATTATTGAAATGCTTGGGAATAATTTTTTGATTAAAAACCCTAATGGAATTGTCAAAATAATATTCTCTACAAATCCAAGTTCAAATATCTCCAATTTATGCAAATTAACTGAACCTATTCCAGCTGGCATAATATATACTTCAGTTCCTGTAAATGATATTGGTGTAAAGAGTATTATTCCTAAAAAAGTTAAATATAATAAACATACTAAGTAAAATCGACGATCAGTAAACTCTTTAACCGTTGTAAAAAAATATGTACCCAATAATAATGAACTACTAAAAATTAATAATAACGGTATCCATCGCATGGTAATCACTCCTTTTGTAATAACTTGATTTAATTAATAATTAAACTTTACTATCGGTTTATTTAATCAAACTTAAAATGAAGTGATTAATCTGTGAAGTAATGGTGAACAAAAAAATGTTGGCAACTCAAAATCGAGTTGCCAACATTTTTTAGATAAGTCGGCTTAAAACATTCAAGACGCCCTCATCATTATTAGATTCAGTAAAGTGATTTACTTGTTCTTTTATCTTATCTTCAGCATTATCAACTACATACCCATAAGGCGTCAATCTCAACATACTAAGGTCATTTTCATTATCACCAAAAGTCATAATTTCATCGTTAGCAATATCGAACTTCTTCTGTAATTCAGCTAACCCAGCAGCTTTGTTAACGGTATTTTCACTGATTAATTCAGTATTATATCCTGAGGTTTGACTTGAGAGTCCATCTGGCAAACCTTGACGAAGGATATTCATCTTTTCATCAAAATTTACTCCTTCATTAAAGGTCACACCAATACTAGTGATTTGATCTCGCAAACGTTTTGGTGTAACAGTAGCTAAATTAACTACCTTTTTCAAATGATTATAGTAATGATAGGTCAAATCATAAACTGGCTTGGATATTGTTTGGTCAACATAAGCTGACTTAACCCCGACCACAAGATGCTCAACAATATCACTTGGATCAAACTGATGATTAATTATGTCTAATGTTGCTGTTACAGCATCCTCAGGCATGGCACGAATCAGAAGTGGTTCTTCCTCACTATAAACTGCTGCCCCATTTTGAGAAACAAAATCCATTTCAGATTTAAATTCATCAAACTGATCCTGCAAACGTTGATATTGTGATCCACTAGCCGCTACAACACGGATACCTTTTGCTCGTAATTTTTGTAAAATTTCACCAAAACGTTGGTGGTTATAAGTGTTTTGGTCATTTAGAAATGTTCCATCCATGTCAAAAGCAACTAATTTAATGGTCATGACAAGCCTCCTTGAAAATCATTATTTCATCATAGCACAAATTAAAAAATACATTGTCCTAATTGAAGAATAATGTATTGGCATAAAAATTATTATTAAGGATGAAAAAATGCTGGGCCGTTTATTAAGGCTCCCAATGATTGTAAAAAGGAAACTGAATAAACATTATTATACTCATGTATAATGTCATTTTGCTTCTGAGTAAAAGGATACTTTTCAGCTACTGCCTTTTTCTCTAAATAATCATTCAACATTCCTAATGACATAGGAATTGCATTATATTCTTCTTTAATGGATTCAGGTGAATTAATAGAAATATAGGTTTCTGCAATCATCTTTTTAATATCTTTATCCGAATCAGAAAAAGTATTATTGAATTCATTCAACAGATTATTTACATTAGATAAAATTTGAATTTCTTTATCTTCTTTCACCTTTGGCTCACTCAAACCAACTCAATCCAGCTTGCATAGAGCTCCATTCAATACTGTCATGTTTAGAACTTATCATTCTCAACGTAAAGTAAAGTTCAACTACCGATTTCGGAAAATTGTTACTATTCAAAATGTATTCATATGAAATCTGTTTACATAATAAAGGTAAAACCAAATCAACGTTTTTAGTCTGTCTCAATTGTTCAAGGTATCCATTCAGCATATTCTTAATGTCTACACGTTTCTCTAACTCAGAATCATTATATACATCATTCAGGCGACTAATTAATTCTTGATCAATTTCGGCAAGTTCGTGTTGTTGCTCTGTTTTATTCATTTTTCTTCCCTCTTATTTTTAAACTCACGTCCATTGTCTGTACTTGTATACGTAATGGCAATTAATACACCTAACTATGTTTTAATAATTAATATTTAAAATTAAATAACAACACAAAAACCACAATCCAAAATACGAATTGTGGTCGTAACATCACTGAACTGAATCAGTTGCAGTCCAAGTAACCGTAGTGCTATACGTTCCTTTAGGAATTGCACTCGAACGTTTCAGATTCAACAATAATCCTTCATTCTCACTCCATTTAATAGAAGAAAGTGGTTCACCAGTGACTGTATTAGCAATTACTATCGGATCATTTTTTGCGAGAGGTCTGCCCTTACCATCTTTATCATAGTAAGTTAATTCCCCTGGGAAAACAGTATTCCCACTTTTAAGACTATCAGCCTCAATTTCTAATTTAGTTGCCTTTTTTTCAGAACGATTATCAGTAACATCCAATACGTTACTGTTATCATCTGGAGTCACACGATGCTTAATTGTGTCCTCGCCAATCAAAGAATTAATTGTTCCAAAATCAATATTATGTGGCAATAACTCGATCACACCTGTGTCAGATTTATCAAAATTAATATAATTGAGTGTTCCAGAAGCCTCATCAATAGGAAGTAAGTTACCATCATCATCACTACCACCATCACCATTAAAAGTTGGTGTAAATGAAATCGAATGATCGTAATCGGTTGGAACTTTTCCATTGAAGGTTAGAGTATATTTAGTCGTTGTTGTACTACTAGCTTTTTCAGGAAGATAAATACCAGTAATAGTCAAAATTGACTTATCTTTGTTATTCGGGTCATCTTCAACTTTAATGTCATCTTCCTTTGGAATTGGTGGATTGGCGGTAGTAGCATTATTAGCTGATTTCAATGAAACATCAGATACCTTCATCCCTCTCGGAATTTCAGTTTTATATACACCTTCTGCGATTACACCGCTGGAATTTCTTTCAAATTCGTCTACTATATTGGAAGTAAATTTAATATTATCAGCAGCTGCCGTATGGTTAACGGTATCATTAGCTACATTTGTAGTGCCGTCATTAGTGGAAACAGTCATATTATTAACCGTATTACTCATTGAAACCTTTGGTACTTCATCCTGACTCGTTGCACCTGTCGCAGCACTTACAGCATAATTATCAATTATAGTGTGATATACCGCTGGTTTAGAATTATTTGGGAATGGCCAAATACTTGTATCTTTAGTCATATAATTCATACTTATGTCCGCATAAACATATATCGGTCCTGATCCGTCAACAGTTGGTGAATCTCTAAAAAATGTATATGCAAATTTCAGTGCCTCTTTATTTAAATCAAGATCTGCTACATTAGCTGTATTCTTTGTAGAAACAATAGTAGATTTTGTACTATCATTTGCTCCATCATCACTATTCATTGATTTAGACCAAGCATGCCAAGTAATAGTTACATCTGGAGTATATGATGCTGTATTACCATCTCCGGCATATCTAATAGTATCAGCAATAATTCTTTTGACTAAAGATTCATCCAGCCAAAAATTAATCTTGGTATTATTGAAAACCTTAGGACTAGTATTACTTGGTATTACATACGCTACACGCATAGTAATAGCGCATATCGTACTTCCAACTCCGTTAGCATTACCAATTGTTGCTGAAACCTTTGTTGCTGAAGTTCCAAGAGAATTAGGACCGGAATCTACACCCTTTGTTAATTTCAAGGTGGCAGCTTTCGAACCTTTATCTCCACTTACAGTTATCTTATCCCCTGCACTATTACTTGCACTTCTACCAAGTGCTGCTGCATAACCTAATTTATCATTTTCAATGGAGTCTGTAGGTTTATCATAAATTTTGAAATTTATAATGTTCCCCTGAACTAGATTTTTATCATAAACGTTATGAGCTGTAATAGTAGTTGACATCGCCGCACCAGTATCATTTTTATATGATCTAACCAAGTATGTAACATCAGCACGTAAAAAAGTTCTATTTGTTGAATCTGGTTCGCCATCTTTATAATCAGTATATGGCGTATCCGACGTTGTTTTAATTACTAAAGGAGAAGTCAAAGAATTGATCAAACTAGTACTGTTATCCTTTGGCAAATTAGTTTGATTAAAAGCCGAAGTGAAATTAGAAGTATCAGTTGAACGTTGTGCACTAGCTTCTGAACTAGCTTGTATAATCTGATTAACAGCTTTATTTGGAGATACAGGGTTACTACTTTCTATCGAGCCTAGACCATCAGCCATAATTTCTGTTGGTGCAAAAGAAAGTAATGAACCTATCACCAAGATTATTAAACTAGTTATTTTAAAAATCATCTTAAATGAAGTATTCTTTAATTTCATCTTGCCTTGCCCCCTTCAAAAAAATTATGACTAATTACTGTATTCCACATGTAAAGTTGACCAATTTGTATAGATAGTTTTATCACTATACCCTTGTCTAAGAGTTATCTTGGCTCTGTATTGAGCGCCGTTGTCAGCAACACTTGTTACATTGGTTGTGTATGAATCGTTATAATATTGTCCAAGATATTCTTCTTTTATTGTTCCTGGTGCCTTCTTATACCATTGAACTTTGGCTCTATTTTGATTAATTAGGCCAGTTAAAGTACTCGTATCACCCTTCAAATTGAAAGTGGCTGATTGTCCTGATTGAACAGTCTGATCGGCAATTCCTCCACCAACTTCAACATAAGTTGTGCCCACTACGAATGAAGAATCCATATTATGGAATGTTCCTGTAACCTTAACCACACCTGATAAGTTATTGTTATTGGCAGTAACCTTACCAGTGCTATCGACAGTAGCTAAATTAGTATTATCCACAGACCAAGTCACTTTACCCGTTGAGCTAACTGGATTAACAGTCGCATGAGCAAAAGTTGTATTATTTTGACCATTTCCATTATTGTAAATATAATCTGAATCTGAAGTAACAGAGAGTCCATTAGCGTTAGTTGGAGTATTAACGATATTTACTTCAGCCACATCTGAATAAATATGCGTCTTTAAAGCCCATCCCGTTAAATAGTTGTAATACTGCGTATCCATTTGATACCAAGTTTTACCGACTTGGTTAGTTGGAACTCCGAAATGTTTACGATGACCATTTTGCCAGTCAGGTACAGCACTCCAGTTAACACCATCATCTGATTTGTACCAGCGATAATGTGGTGAATCTAATAATCCGCCCATAACTGACCAAACTGATCGTCCAGCATCAGTATTTAAAGTTACCGGATTTCCAACAACCGTATAAGTATTGGATTCTGGTTGTAACGCGTACCCATTAGAATTCCAAATATTCAAAAATTTATCAGGAGCTGGGGTTGGTGTATAAAGGCTATTAGTTAATGGTGTACCCAAAGCGGCAGCATTAACGTTTAAACTTTGTATTGAAAATGTTCCTAGCATTGAAACCGCAACAAAGGTTACAAATCCCGCTCTTTTTAATTTTGTACCTACTTGCATAATAATTTTCCCCTATCGCTTAATTAATATAAACTCAAACCTGCCCAACCAGTTTTCATGGTTAACTCTTTACCATCTTTTCTCATAATTATCTTGGCTCTATATAGAGAGTTGGCATTTTCATCCTTTAAAATTGGAGTCGTGTATGAAGGAACTTTAGTTGAACCCAATGATTGACTTTGAGAATCTTTATCTCCAACTTTCTTTGTATACCATTCGACCCAAATATCGTTATCATCCCAATATCCGTAATAATCATTCTGATTACCTTGCAAATTAAAGGTTGCTGTTTGACCAACACTTGAACTTACAGTATTTAGTCCACCACCAACTGCTACATAAGTACTTCCGGTAACAACCTTTGGTGCGGCTCCTGTTTTATCTGTATCTGATCCGGTATAAGTAGCAACCACTTTAATTCTATGATCAAGACTTGGTTCTTCTGAAACATCTTTAGCCGTTATTTTTCCAGTAGTGCTATCAATCGTTGCGTATTTACTACTGTTGTCATCAAGTGACCAAGACAATTTACCCGTAGAGTTAGCTGGGTTAACTACAGCATGTGCATAGGAAACATTCATCAATTTATCTTGGGTATTGTAAATATAATCTGTATCCGTTGAAACTTTAATTGAATCTGGTTGAACATCATTTGGTAAAATATTTACTTGGGCGACATTAGAATAAATATGTGTTTTTAAAGCCCAACCCGTTAAATAGTTATAATATTGCGTATCTAATTGATACCAAGTTGTGCCTTCTTCACCAGTATCTACTGGCAAGTTTTTACGATGACCATATTTCCATTCAGGTAATGATGACCAATTTTTACCATCATGTGACACTAACCATCTGTAATGTGGCGCGTCAAATAGTCCAGTTACAACACTTCCAACTGAACGACCTGCATCTGTATGAAGAACAACATCTGACGTTCCCACTTTCACATTTGTTACTGAATCCGGTTGTAAAGCATAACCATTTGTATTCCAGATATTCAAAAACTTTTCTGGAGCTGGTGTTGGATCATACATTGTCGCTTGTAACGGAGTCCCTAACGCCGCTGCATCGACACTTGTATTACTTTGAATAGCAACCGTTCCTAATGCAACTGCTGAGAATAAAGTTACTAATCCCAGTTTTATATTTTTTTGTTTCATAATAAATAACCCCTGAAGGTATGAATAATATCGTTATAATTGTACAAATATATCTATACTACATTGAGCATTATGCAATTTATTTGTTTGATATAAGTTTCACAATTTGTAATAATTTTTATTGTAAACTGGTATAAAATCAGAAATATTTATGTCTTCATTAATATTTATACACATAACTCCAAAAAATAATTTCATTAAAATTGAGTATTTATTGACTTAACATATGAATACCTTGCTTTAATTCGAACAGCACAAATAAAGGGTAGAATTCCTACTATATCAGGAATTCTGCCCTTTATTTATATTCTATTTATTTATTAATCATGAATCATCAAGTAATTAGTTTATAAATTAAAATTTTAATTTCACCAAATCAAACCAACCCACTCGACATTTTGTTTAAGCTATATCACTTATTTTTATAGAAATATTCAGCATTTATGTTTAAATACAATATCCTATAATTTAATATAAAACATTTTTGCCAACTATTTGGCAATTTCGTAACTTGAATGTAATCGATCCATAATTTCATCATTATTAACCGATCCATCAAGAATCATCGTATACCAGTGGCTCTTATTCATATGATAACCCGGAAAATACTTAACACCATCCACCAGATTGTTAATCTCATTTGTATCACCACGAACGTCAATCACAGTTACTATTTCATCAGAATCTAATCCAAGTTTAGTTTTTGGAATGACTGATAATAAGCCATACCATTTATTAGTATCACTACGTCGCCAAATTGCATTTTGTGGGAACTTCTTCCAGAGAAATTCTAATTGATCATCATACGTCTTGTTTACGTATTCAATAATATCAATTGCTTGTTGAGACTTAAAAACATTGTTGTCATAACATTTGTTTTCAATATCATCAAGCGTATTTTTGTATTCCTCAGAAACTCTACCTACAAATTCACCACTGGCAGTTGAAGACAGATGTAGCACATATTCATCCTTAGTTTGACTATCAATAACTTTAGTTTTCAACTGACCATCAGTAAAAACTTTTATCTTCAACAGAAATTGACCATCCACAATTGGTGTTTGATACGTATAATCGGATTCTTCCCTTTCAAATCCAAATTTCTCTAATTTACTGAAATTAATCTTCATATTCTTAAAAACAACATTTGTCATAATGATCCCCCCATAAATTATTTTATTCTTACAGACGACCAATAACAAAAGATTGAGGTAGATTTGACAAAATTGTCCCGTTCCAAAATTTAAAACAGCCTTATAATTGAGTTAATGAATTCGATGAAAATTTGTTTATATAAGGAAAAAAGATGAAAAGAATTGAAAGATATTAATAGTAAAGATTATGCAACTGTACCTATTTCACAATTACTTAGCAGCTTAAATACTACTAGCAAAGGTTTGACGCAAGCTGAAACAACTAAACGTCAAAATGAGTTTGGACCTAATACAATTCATCATAGTGAACAAAAATCTCAGATTAAAGCTTTTCTGAAAAACTTTATTAGCCTAATGGCTATTCTTCTATGGATCAGTGGTTTCATTGCGATATTTACTGGTTCCGTTGAATTAGGTATCGCCATTTGGTTAGTCAACATCATCAATGGTATTTTCAGTTTCTGGCAGGAACATAAAGCTGCCAAAGCCACCGATTCATTGATGGCTATGTTGCCAACCTACACTCGGGTTTATCGTGATGGTAAAATCGAACAATTAAACGCTACTGACTTAGTTCCCGGAGATGTCTTCGAATTACAAGCAGGAAATTCCGTCCCAACTGATGCTAGATTACTTGAGTCTACTTCGACTCAAGTTGATCAATCAGCTTTAACTGGTGAAACTGTTCCCGAATCCAAGACGGTTAAGTTCATCCCTGGTGAGGGTAAATTTTCTGAATCAAATTTAGTTTATGCCGGAACAACGGTTGGAGCTGGTACTGCTAAAGCTGTGGCTATAACTACCGGAATGAAAACTGAATTTGGTAAAATTGCTTCATTAACTCAAAAACAAAATAAAGAGGCTAGCCCTCTACAATTAGAATTAAATCGTTTAACTAAACAAATTTCATTAATAGCTATGGGCATCGGTGTAATCTTCTTTATCGCCGCCATTCTATTTGTTCATCACCCTATCGCTCAATCATTTATCTTCTCTCTAGGTATGATTGTTGCGTTTATTCCTGAAGGATTGTTACCTACAGTTACTTTGTCACTAGCACAAGGTGTTCAACGTATGGCTAAGAAACACGCTTTGGTCAAAGACTTAAACAGTGTCGAAACACTTGGTGAAACGACCGTTATTTGTTCAGATAAAACTGGTACTTTGACTCAAAATCAAATGACGGTTAATCATATTTGGTTGCCATCTGGTGAGTATACGGTTTCTGGTCAAGGTTATCTAAATAATGGTGAAATTCAAAAAAATGCGCAAAAAATTGACTATAAAGATGATACCGATTTAACAAAATTACTAATGGTTTCAGCATTCGACAATGATACAACTATCGAAAATGATAAAAACTCCAAGAAACCTAAAATTTTGGGTACTCCAACGGAAGCTGCTCTAGTAATCATGGCTCAAAAAGCTAATTTCAATGCTGATGATGAATTAAAATCAGCCCCTCGTGTTAAGGAATTGCCGTTTGATTCTGACCGTAAACGGATGACCACGATTCATCAACAAGGTAATCAATTACTTGTCTGTGTTAAAGGTTCTCTTAGTGATTTGATGCCTGAATGTTCAACTATTCAGGTCAACGGTTCTATCCGTACGCTAACTGATTCTGACCAAGCTACTATCAACAAGGCTAACAAATCTTATGCTAAACAAGGTTTACGTTCTCTTGCAATTGCCTATCGGACCATGCCCTACACTGGCAAGGACCAACTTGATGATTTAACGATTGCTAATACTGAAACGGATTTAACTTTCATTGGCCTAACTGTTATGGCTGATCCTCCACGCCCAGAAATCTATGATGCGGTTAAGAAATGTCACAACGCTAGCATCAAAATTATTATGGTTACCGGTGATAGTGAAATCACTGCCAAATCCGTTGCTGTAAAAATTGGCGTTACCTCAGACAAAGCCCGTGTCGTAACTGGATCTGAATTGGATAATATGAAAACTGATGAATTGAAATCAGCTTTGCAAGGTGAAATCATCTTCGCTCGTGTAGCACCTGAACAGAAATACAAGATTGTCTCCACCTTACAAGACATGGGACAAATCGTCGCCTCAACTGGTGATGGTGTCAATGATGCTCCAGCTTTAAAGAAGGCTAATATCGGTGTTGCCATGGGTGTGACTGGTACTGATGTTGCTAAAGATGCGGCTGATATGGTTTTGACCGACGATAATTTTGCTTCTATTGTCGCTGCTATCGAAGAAGGTAGAACTGTTTATAGTAATATTCAAAAGTTCCTACTCTACATCTTCAATTCTAATGTTCCCGAAGCTATTCCTTCAGCTCTATTCCTATTGAGTCGTGGTTTGATTCCTCTTCCACTAAACGTTTTACAAATTTTGGTTGTTGATTTAGGAACTGACATGTTGCCAGCTTTAGGACTAGGATCTGAACAACCTGAACCCGGTATCATGAATCAAGCACCACGTTCTCACAACTCACACTTATTAAACAAACATTTGATTTTAACTGCATTTGCTTGGTATGGTGCCATCGCATCTGTCGTTTCAACAATGGCATACTTCTTTGTCAACCTGGAAAACGGTTGGCCTGCACAAAAATTGTTAGCAACTGGTATCGGTTATAATCGTGCTACAACTATGACTTTGGCTGCTATCATCTTTTGTCAGATTGCTGCAGCTTTGAATTGTCGGAGTAAGTATACTTCAGTCTTTAAACTAGGTTTGTTCAGTAATCACCGTATCTGGGCCGGGATTGTTTTTGAAATACTACTATTATTAGTCCTCATTTATACACCTGGATTACAAACAGCCTTCAATACTGCACCACTTCAGATTAAAGATTGGCTTTTCCTAATTGCTATTCCAATACCTATTTTCTTAATTGATGAATTGAGAAAATTAATTATGAGATACAAATTTCAGAATAAATAATTAATGATAATAAGCACACAACAAAAGACCTCCAATTCGTATTTGAATTGAAGGCCTTTTCGTTATGCTTTTGTATACATTAGATGTATCCCACCATCAGCTAATTTTTTTACATCTTTAATCATAAACTTATCATCAACAAACGTTCCAAGTGTATCAAATGCTGATTTGATTTCTGAATCACCACTAACGTAAGGTGTCACTACTAGAGAAATTTCATCAACCAAATGAGCTTTTAAAAATGCTCCATTGATTATAGCTCCTCCAGCTAAAGATATAGCTTGAATACCAAAGTATTTATTCAATTTTTCCAAAGCCATCTCTAAGTTTAAGTCTTTAGTTCCACAAACAATATATGGTATTTCCATTGATTGTAGAAATGCTAAGTATGCTTTTGAAGCTTGTTCTGTCAACACTTCAATGGCACGGTTCTTATGACCACCGTATTCAAAGTAATTAACTTCCCAGCCCATCTTTCCTTTTCTATCAAAACTAACATCCCAAGTTTCTGATGTAATGTCAGGAATCCAGTCAGAATAATCAATTCCCGTTGTTTCATATTTAGATAAATCTGGATGGCCCTTTGCAGCATACATTCCTACTGTCGTTGATCCATTAGCGTTAGTATTACTTAATCTAAATAACTCTTCAGAATAAAATGCTCCTGAAATTCTTCCGCCTGCTTGTCTACCATATACTCCGTCAATTTTCCCATCGATTGACGTATGCATATGAACTATTACTTTTGCTCTATTCAAAAAATCACCTCGTTATTATTTTAAAGAATTAATTGCATCCGAAATTAGTGTAGTTCCATTTTCAATGTCGAATGCCTTTTTAATTGTCTTATCATTTTGTAATGATGCAACTACAACTTCAGCAACATCTTCACGACTTATATCATTATGTGGTAAATAACTACCCAAATTAATTTTTCCTGTACCAGCGTCATCTGTTAAATGTTCTGGACGAATAATTGTATAATCCAAATCAGAATTCAAAACGAACATATCACCATAGTACATAGCGGCACTATATTCTTCATATTCATTCATCCACTCTAAACGATCACTATCATGAAAATGTTGAATCCCGCCAGCACTAACTAGCACAAATCTCTTAATATTAGCTTTTTTCGCAGCTTGTGCAGCTTTAACTTTTCCATCTAAATCAATCATCATCCCGCCACCAGCTGAAAAAATAATTGCATCTATATCTGTCAATTGACCATAAATTTCATCAACAGTCTGTCTAACATCGACTAGTCTTGCTTCAATGCCATCCTTCTTAAATTCATCTACCTGAGTATTTGTTCTCACTCCAGCGACTGGAATCATTGAATTGTTTTGTAGTTTATTTATTATATGATGACCAGTTTTACCATGAGCACCAATGACTAACACTCTTTTCATACCATATTCTCCATTTCATATACATATTAATATTTTAAATTTATAACAAAACGACCACAATTCAAATGCGAATTATGATCGTTTTACGTTAATAATTGGAAACCAATCGGGGCCTTTACTTTTGATTACTCCAAATTTTTCTTAAAGAAACTAGTAAATTTGTCAAATGGAATCAAATTCATTTGGTCATATAGATCAGTATGAGTTGCTCCAGGTACAATAACTAATTCTTTAGGATCATTCAAACGATTATATGATTCCTCTGCCATATAGCGTGAATGAGCTTTTTCACCTGTAACAATTAAAACCGGACGTGGTGAAATCTTATCAATATGCGCTTGTAATGGGAAATTATAATAACTCAAAGGTGATGTGGCTGTCCAAGCTGAAGCAGAATTAACTGAACGTGGATGGAAAGCACGACCACGATAGTAATTAAAGAATTCTGTCGTAACTGAATCTGCACCATCTGGCAAAGTTTCGGGGAATAATACTGATGATTGCATAGGTTTATCATTTTCATCAAATGGTAATTCGTGTAAACCAGTTGCTGGAGTTCCATTTTCTGCATCGGCCCAACGTTGTTCAGCTAAAGTCTTCTTTTCAATCTCACGTTGCTTTTCAGTCTTAGAATTATTAAGACCCATCCACATTGAATCTGACATGTCATACATAACTGAAGTAGCAACAGCTTTAATACGAACATCAACTGAAGCAGCGGTCAAAACATGACTACCTAAGCCACAAATACCAATGGCACCAATCTTATCTCTATCAACAAATTTTTGAAGTCCAACAAAATCGACTGCAGCTGAGAAATCCTCTACAAAAATATCTGGTGAAGCTACATTTCTAACACTACCAGAACTTTCTCCTGTTGTTGATTGATCAAAGACCAATGTAACAAAACCATTTTCAGCTAAAGTTTGGGCATACAAACCACTGGATTGTTCCTTCACAGCACCAAATGGTCCTGAGATAACGATTGTTTGATACTTCTTTGTATCATCAAAATTCAATGGTAGATATAAGTGTCCGGCTAACGTGAAGCCATAACGATTAGGGAAACGGACATTTTGAACATCTATTTCTGGATTAATTTTAAAAACTCTTGTGTCATTTGCTAATTTACTCATATTCTTATACTCTCCTTTAAATATTTTGTTTGATTGGACGAATAATAACTTCATTTACATCCATGTTATCTGGTGAATCAATTGCGAAAACAACAGAACTAGCAATATTTTCAGCAGACAATCCAATTTGTTTTTCTACGTTAATTTCTGCTTCACGATTTTCTTGATTATTGATTGATTTGTATAATTCAGTTGATACTGAACCTGGTGACACGATTGTAGTACGAATATTATTGTTATGTTGTTCTTGACGTAAGCCTTCCATGATTGCACGAACGGCAAACTTTGAACCATTATAAACGGCTAAATTAGGAACAACCACGTGTCCAGCGACTGAATCGGTTGCCATAATTTGACCAGATTGTTGTTTGATCATAGTTGGCAAAGCGGCTGAAATTCCATTTAAAACTCCCATGACATTAACGTTTAGAATCTGTTGCCACTCTGAACGGGCCGCATTTTCTAAAGCATTAACTGGCATGATTCCGGCATTGTTGTATAGAACATCGACGCGGCCAAAGTTTTTTACAGCAGTATCTACTAATGATTGAACTTCATCAAAATTAGTTACATCAACTTTTTGGGTAATAATCTGTTCATCAGGAAACTCATTTTTCAACTCATTTAGACGATCCAATCGTCTAGCACCAATAACTAGTTTGGCATGTTTCTTTGCTAGAGCTCTGGTTGTAGCAGCACCAATTCCACTAGATGCACCAGTAATAACGACTACTTTATTTTCTATACTCATCCTAAAAACTTCCTTCTAATTAATATTTTTAGATACGATTGATCCAGTTTCGACAATACTGCCTTCACCAATGGTTACTCCGGGCAAGATAATGACTTGTGCACCAATTTTTACATTATCTTTTATTTTGATTGGAGCCATCACTAATTCTTTTTGAGAATAGTTGGTGGTTAATAAAGATACTCCAGAATCAATTTCAACGTTCTTACCAATCGTTATTCCAGCAATATCTGACATCATTACGTTGCAATTTATAAAAGCGTTCTTACCAATTCGGATATTACGACCATAGTCTGTATAAAATGGTAATCGTATTTCGGTATCTGAATCTAATTGTTGCCCTGTCAATTCACTAACCAATTGATTGATTTCAGCCCGACAATGTCGTCCGGTATTTAAATGTTGTAATAACCTTTGATTTTGATTCATCAATTGTCGATCATTTTCTGATAGTTTGGCTTGCCAAGTCATTTTTTCATCTCCCTTCGTAACTGATGACATTAGTATATAATCGCTTGAGTAATATGTGAAATACTTCTAAAATATGGATAAGCATAACTAAAAACTATGGAGGATGTTAAATTATGGAATTAAGAGTTCTCAGGTATTTCCTAACAGTTGCACAAGAGCGCAATATAACTAAGGCTGCACAAAAACTATTAATATCACAGCCAACTCTTTCTAAACAATTATCCGATTTAGAACATGAATTGGGAGCCACTTTATTCATTCGGGGTCATAGACAAATAACTTTAACGTCTGAAGGTGAATATCTCCGTTCAAAGTCTGAGGAAATCGTCAGTTTGGCGGATAAAACATCAGCTAATATTCAATCAAATCAAATAATTACCGGTGATTTAACTATTGGTGCCGGAGAAAGTATTGGAATGACCTCCATTCTAAAAATTGTCAGCGACATTATGCAAGATTACCAAGGGGTGAAAATCCACTTGATCAGTGGAAATGCCGAAGAAATGGAATTAATGCTTGATCACGGAACTATTGATTTTGCTGTGTTAATGGGCGAAAAAAATCTCAATAACTATAATTATTTACAAATCAACGAAACTAATCATTGGGGTATCGTTATGAAACGTAATGATCCTATGACAAAAAAGGATACTTTAACTCCAAAAGACTTGGTTAATCTACCATTATTGATGTCGTCTCAAGCTCTCAAAAGCAACCACTTTCAAGAATGGTGGGGGAATCTAGGTTCAAAGATGAATATCGTTGGAACCTTTTCTTTGGTTTTTAATGCTCAATTGCTAGTTAAGAATGGCAATATTTATATGATTACCTTTGACCATTTAATCGACAACTCACAAAATAGTGAACTTGTTTTTAGACCGTTAAAGCCTGATTTAACTGAACCAACTACTGTTATTTGGAAGAAAAATATTGTTCAATCTAAAGTTGCTCAATTATTCGTACAACGTCTGACGGCATCCCTGCAACAGTAAATCTATGATTTGAATAATTCCTTCCAATATCATGAATGGGCTTTTATATGTCTAAAAGTAAGTTATAAATTCAGTAAAAAATAATAGCCATACTCCAGTGGAATACTGGAATATGGCTAACTAAAAACTATCCAATTTTATATTCAATACTTGTAACTTATTAATTAACTATATCCCGAATTATTCTCAACGCACTATAAAACGTATCATCATCCAATTCACCAATCTTTTCAGTCTTTCTCGCTTGATAATCATATGTATGCAATTGAAGAGGATTTATAAAGCCTTCAATATTGGTAATACTTAATATTGGTATCAAAAGCCCAGTTTTTTTAAAATTACTCTTTTTTACATGAGTGATTGGACATACAAAAACCAGCCTAGTTAATTTGCTATATTCATAGCTACTAATTACTAAGGCTGATCTTCTTTTATTTATTTCCTTACCAGAAGATGGATCAAGATCCAACCATATTACATCTTGCCTTTGAGGGATATATTAATCAATTTCTTCTTCTCCCTTTAAAGTATCTGAATATTCTTCTTTTTGTTTTAAATCGTGCATCTTAATAAAATTCTTATCCTCAAAAATATTTTTTCTTTTCGGAGAATATACGATTGAACCATGTCTTCCAACAAAAACATCATACTCACCTTTAGGAGTTATACCCTGAGGTATTGTAAAAACATTTGAATTTCCTACTTTTCTAGCTTTAACTGACATATCCGCACCTCCTGTATATTGCCAATATATACTGAATAAAAATACACAGCAAGTAACAATACTTCTTCCAAATGGATAAATTATCGCAAAGTTCATTTAGTCAAAAAGCGGTATATGTAGTTTTGGGAACAACAACCAATTAACGTCTTTCAATTGCTTAATACTTCTGATTTAATTCATCTGTTAATTTTGTTATCTTACGTTTCATTTCTTTGTTTGCTTTCAATTTTTCATTTGCTTTGGGATTATTCAATCGATATTTTCTATCTTTAGAATCCTTAATCCATAAATTGAATTCTGGCATATTAACGATATAACTTTTCTTTAGATGTAATCCACTTTGTTTTAACCCTTCATTATAAGGAGTTGTTTCATTTTTAACTTCAGAAGATATACCTAGAATTATCTTGGAACCAATCTCTGGTAATGGAAATTCAGAGTATTGAACTAAAATATCATGATCAGCTTCTCTTGTTTGATTCTTATCAGCGTACCAACAACTTGCTGAGGTAATACCACTATTCAAGACCATCTGAATATTCTTACCCTTCAATTCCTTATCGCCACTAATGACCTTGTCGACGTGTACAGTTGCTCTAGTAAAAGCTAAATTCTTCGAACTTTCCATTCTTTCCAAACTATACACAGTTCCATTAATAACAGAATCATTGACGCTCTTCAATTGTTGCATTGATTGAGCAATGTAGCCACCGCTATCTCCAAGTCCATCACTTTTAATAATTGGCAAATCTGATATTTCTTTTTTCCAAGTTCTACTATTCTTTCTAATTATTGCAGGTTGATTATTACTTATATTCGATCCACTTGTGTGCATCCATGCGGTTAATGGTAAAACAAATATTACTGTAGCTAAAATAATTAATGTTCTTTTCATCGTTAGTCCACCTTTGAAAATTATTATCCCATTGTTCAAAGCGTTGTTGTACCGCGATTATTTTATGCTTTTTGACAAGTATTATTGTTTACAGACAAAAAAATTGAGCCTAACAAATTACGTTAAACTCAACTTAAATTTTATTAACTATTATACTTTCCATGAATAACAACTTTCATACCATAAGGAACATTCTCATAAACCCATTTACAATCTGCAACGGATAAATGAATACAACCATGTGATGACGGCTTACGTCCCAATGTTTTGGCAATAGATTTAACGTACTTACCATTTTCATCTGTTGGTGTGGTATGGAATAGATATTCCCCATGATTCAAATATGAAACCCAGTAATAGGCACCTAACTTCAAAGGTTCTGTATAGAAATAATTACCACGTTCACTTTGAATATAGTATGTTCCTCTAGGTGTTGTGTCATGTGCACCTGTTGAAGAATACATTGAATACAATTTCTTATTACCATCTTTAATATACATTCTTTGTGTAGCAATGTTTACATCTATCCATGCGTTAGGATGATCTATTAAGTTTGGATAAGCCTTCTTTTCTGAAGGACTATTGTATTTGAAATGCTTCAATCCCACCATACTCTTAGCATCATGAACAGTTTTAGGTGATTCAACTGCTTTCTTTTTAGCAACCCTTTTCTTAGTTGTTTTCTTTTTAGACTTGCTTGCCGCTTCTACTGTAATATCCCCAGTACTATGAAAAACTTGTATCGTCGCAAATCCCAACATTGAAGTTAACAATACAACAAATAAGAATTTATGTATCCCTCTATAATTCATTAATTTCATTCCCCAAATCCGTAAAAATATAACTTAAATTATACAAGGATATTAAGGAATCATCAATCCCAAAAAGAGTCCTTTTATCAGGATTCCTTAATCAAACTGTTTCCAAAACTTTTGTTGATAGAATTTAAGTATTAATACTGACAAAATTATGATGATAATTGCCACAATCGTGTTTATCATCCAAGCTTGTGGAAGTAAGGCAATAGCGGCGCTATATCCAAGGATAACCGTAACTCCAACTATAATACTGACAAAGATTGTAGTTACCATACCAAGATTCCCTCCACCACGACTAAATAGCTGCGTAACATTGGTCCAATTTGTTAGTCGTAATTTGTAATCACGTCTGAAATAATGCTGACTAATTAAATATGTTCCCCAAGCTGATCCACAAATTAAGGCAACTAGCATAGCTAAGCTAAGTTTAAGAATAATCGTTGCAACAATAAGTATCAAAGTATTGATTATTAATTGGAAAATATATCCTAACAAGAATTTTCTTTGTAAATATTTCTTCAATGAAATTGGTAATGATTTAACAAATTCAAAATTCATTCTATCTAATGAAATTAAATTTCCGATTAAAGATGACTGGTTAATTGTCATTCCGCTAAAGGCAATTCCTGCCACAAAAAATACCCCTAGCCATTTAACTGGAAGATTATTTGGTACTTTGGCAAACGCAAATGAAAAGATAAAAATTATTGGCATCATAATAGAATTTGAAAGAACTTGTAATAATAAATTAGGTTCCTTCAGTAATTGAAAATTATAACTATCCAAAATTTGTTTCAAACCACTTCTCTGAACTCGTTTATGCTTCTTAGAGCCGTCTACAGAGGCAGTATTAGCAAGTGTCAACTGTTCATTCAAATGTGGTAGAACAATGTATTTCAACAATCCGCCAAACACCAATAGCAATGCTAATAATCCTAACCAGGCTCCACCACTAGCCAATGAGAATGCATCTTTAAATATTTGGAATAATGGCATAAAGATTGCAATCGGTGTTCGATCTAGTGAAGCTCCCGTCTCACTATACTGATTCCCATTCATCATCAAAATACCACCAACTGCAATTACTGTTGTAACTGCAATCAGAAGATTCATCACAACTGATTGATGATTACGAAATAGACTCGTTTTAGTTAGTCCAAAGACAATTAATGAACAAGCAAATAAAATTATTGCCAAAACAAGAACATACACGACTATTGCCAGCAATAATGCTAACGGAATCATAATCCCAGAACGCCAACCAGTAAGGAAGAAGACTATCAATAGCGGCAATGTAAATGGAATGACATTTGACGAAACAATTAATATCTTACTAAAGAAGATTTCCTTTTGCCTAAAGGGTAACGGTAGATAACTATCTAAATCTTTACCTGCAAAAAAGATATTGTAAATACCTGATATGCTTTGCGACAACGCCAACAAAACAAACAGGGTCACATAAAACGTGAACATCCCTGGTAATTTACTAAAATCGAATGAGAACATTGTTGCTCCATAAATAAATATGAAAACTAACGTATTTATAAAGAACTGTAATTGTAATTTTCTTGTTAAGTCGGAACCATTTTTACCTTTTTTACGGTATCTATCGGTTACTTGAGGATTGACCAGTCGCAAATTGACCGCAAGTAATGCCTTTAATTGCCTTTTATTCATGGTTGTCACCTTCAATATCGTCAACCAGATGACCACCATCTTGACGACCAGCCATCTGTAAATAAATATCTTCTAATGATTCATTTTCGTTTTGAGCCAATAAATCATTTACCGAGCCGTTATAAATCAATTTACCTTTTTTCAAAATTGCCAACTCATCACACAACTGTTGAGCCGTATCCAAATTATGTGTTGAAAAGATAACTGTTTTACCTTTAGCCGCATGAGCCTTCATCAACTGCTTCAAATCATAGGCTGCTTGAGGGTCCAAACCTTGTAAAGGTTCATCCAATATCCAAACATCAGGATCAGACAATAATGCACCAATAATTATCGTTTTTTGACGCATACCATGAGAAAAACTAGCAAGAGTTTCATCAGTATGTTCTCCCATGTTAAACAATTCAACCAATTTATTTCTTCTATCTGAAACCTCATCCTCAGACAAATTATAAGCTGCAGCCAATAAATTCCAATATTCCATTGCTGATAATTGTAGAAAAATATCGGGAGTATCGGGAACGTAAGCAATTTTTCCCTTCACTTCTTGACGATGTTCCACCAAATCTAATCCATCAACTGTAATGGATCCATCAGTTGGTTGGATGATACTTACTAAACTTTTGAGCGTGGTCGACTTCCCAGCACCATTATGTCCTAAGAATCCAAATATCTCACCAGACTTGATTCTAAGCGTTAAATTCTGCAATGCTTTCTTATCGCCATAGTTCTTACTCAGTTCGTCAATCTCAATCATGATATGTAATCCCCCATTTAGATATTCAAAGTAGTTCGAATTGTTATATACAAGTATATCAACTATTTAGATTTAAAGATTGCATTATAATGAGTTTTTAAAAATACTTTTTGGAGAAAAAAATACCCTTAGGATTTTAATCCTAGGGGTATTCAATTTAGCTAATAATTAATTTTGCTAAAGGATATGCAAGAAAATATAAAATAATGGCTATACCAAGTGTGAAAATTATTCCATACTTCATTAGATTCTTTGTATCAGCCCAACCAGTAGAAACTGCTACTGCTGTAAATGGCATTGATGATGGAGATGCAGATCCAATTGATGCTGCTAATCCTATAACCGCAACTATTGCTCCAGCATTAATCGCACCCCCGCTTGCAAGAGCTATTGGAATTGCAAGTGAAGGAACTAGTTGAGATGTGACAAGATGTGACATCAGGTTACTACAAATGAGTGCAATTATTATAAAAATGAGTATCAATGACCATGACTTTAAACCATGAATCATGGGTGTAATGAACTGTGAAGATTGTTTAATAAAGCCAATATTCTTATCAGTCATACAACTACCAATTAATAAAGTTGCAAAGGACATCACTAAACTGGGCCATGAGACCCCCTTAGTCAATGCTTCTGTAATATTCATTAATGGCTTTTTATCTATTCTAATAATTGACATCAAAACTACTCCAAGCAATGGAGGCATTGCATTACCATAATTACTCATATTCAGAGAAAACTTTGGAAAAATATTTCCTAATAAGCTAGGAACAATCCATAGTAAAACTACAATAGCAAAAATAATTAATATTGATAGTTCTCTGACGTTGAGATTTCCAGAATCTTTGTTTTTAAAATCTTGTTTTGAAATACCATCAAATTTTGGAATATTCGGATTCATGATAAACCTAAATATCAGCATCATTAATATAAACAATAAAAATCCTATTGGTACGGCCATCCCCATATATTGCGGATATGTTATCGGTACATTCGACATCTGATTATAAATGTTCATTGCTAATACGGGAAATGCGTGACCAATTGGTGTCATACCAGAGCTGATATTGCAGGCAAACACTAATCCAGTCATCAACATAACTGCAAATTTATCACCCTTTTTTAACTGTAAAATGCCAAATATTTCTTGTAATATCGGATAAAAAATAAAGAAAAGCACTGTTGGAGAAATAAATAGTCCCATTAATAACACTGTTGCTAAAAATACTATTGCCATTTGCCAGACCCCTTGACGAGCGAGCCTAGAAGTCACCATTGACAAAGCAACTCTATGGACAAAGCTAGTTTGTGATACCTCATATGTACACATAAATGTAAAAAGAAGAAATGCAAATGTCTCATTCCCTAATGAGTAAGCCAATGCGGTTTTGAAACCCACCGCCGGAATCATAGCTAATGATAAGAGGCACAACATACTTGGCCAAACAATATCCGTTGTAATCCATAGAATAAGTGTACCAAGAAAAGTTAAAAGAATTGTCGTATTGTCCTGACTCCATCCAGGAAAGGTAACGAAGTGTGATAAGAGGATAATTGCTATACTTACAATTAAATAAATATTATTATTTTTCCTACTAATTGCTTTCATTATATTTTCCCTCCTACAACAAGGCGCCCTGACGTAGTAGCTCTTCTCGAACTATTGAATAATTACTAACTTTTTGGGCACTAACACCTGCACTCACTCCTGCAGCTTGTCCCGTTGCAAAACTAGTTCCCATGACACGTACTGAACTCATTCCCTTCGAATCAGTCGATACTAATCTACCGGCGGCCCAGAGATTTGAACAATCTTTAACATCAATAATTCCAAAGGGAATTGATGCATAATCATTATCCGATATATGAATATACTGTAATTCTGTATCACTTATATGTATTTCAGGACTCCAAGCAGCACGACCAATACTGTCATTTCGTTTTATTCCGCGTACTATGTCATCACCCAAAAGTGTCTCCTTACCAATAACCCTTCGAGCTTCACGTATTCCGATTTGAGGTCCCAATGTATCGACTCTAATTTCACTGCAATCATCTAAATAATGTCTAAATGTTTCAACATAAGCATTAACCTGACTACGTAAATTCATTTCAGCATACGTTAATTCTTTTCCCGATAAATTTTTCAACTCAACACTCGGGATTGTACAGTATCCAAAATCATCGTTAGGATTCTTTACAATTAATCCCTTCTAAGACTTTAAATATTTAATTCCGGCTCTTTTCCCAGCTTTAATTGCTTTTGTAAGATCCGTATTTAAAATCTCATGTCTGGGTAAGTTGCTCAATTTGAATGACAACGAAGATAATTGAACCTTGCCATTGACGTCGCCCCATTCAGTAGGTAAATTAGCAAGATTAGTCAAATTTGCATTCCCTGTAGCATCAACGTACTGCTTTGCAACTATTTCAATTGGACCTTCATCATCTAAAGCTATTACACTAATAATCTGATTATTTTCACAATTAACTTTTATTAACGATGTATGTAAATAAAAATCAATTTTACTTGTCCGCAACAAATCATCATAAATAAACTTTAATATTTCCGGATCAAAATGTATTGCTATATTACCAGTTGATTTTGACGGATGTGGTAAAACATCGAAACCATGTTCCTTTAAAAGGGATAAAATGTACTTTCCAACACCACCAACGGCAAGATCAGGATTCTTTCCACGAGTATAGAATCCACAAAAAGAATTAATGGATGAGTTAGTCGCCTCACCACCAAAAACCGGATTACGTTCAATTAAAATTACACTTGCACCTGTATCTTTTGCACTCAATGCTGCTGAAATACCAGCCGCACCTGCACCGACCACAAGAACATCACTTGAAATACTTCGCATTGTAATAACCCCCAAAATTTATTTGTATGTTTGTTCACAAATAATGTACAGCAGATTTAATCATATGTATAATATAAATAAATATCTTTATACATAGGTAAAACCTATCATAAATATGTATTGGGGGGGATCACAATGAATGCTAAACAAATAAACTATGTACTCACAATTGTACGTACTAAAAATTTTACACAAGCTGCAAAAGAATTATTCATTAGCCAACCATCATTATCTCAAAGTATTCAAACATTAGAAGATGAATTGGGAACTCCTATTTTTATTAGAAATCACAGACAAAAGATAGACTTAACACCCACAGGAAAAATAATTGTTAATCACTTTGAAAAGTTGAAATATGAATTTACCGATTTGGAAAATGAATTAGAAAATTATAAATCAAACATTGATGGTGAGCTACGTGTCGGAGTCCTATGGACATTTTCTTATTCAATAGTTAACCAGATTCTAAATGATTTCCAAAAGAAATTCCCTAGTATCCATTTGCACTATCAAATCGGCAGCAGTTCTCAGTTGATCGATAAAATGAAAACTAATGATTTAGATTTAATATTTAGTAATTCTGGCCTATTAAATAACAAGAAAAATGAGGCACTTTTTTCTACCGATGTATTAATGCGAAGTCCTTTTTTAGTGATACTCAATAAAAACAATCCTCTATCTAAATCTAAGAAAATCAATATTCAGCAATTTGATCAACAAGATATTCTATTGCCTGATATCCATACAGATTTGTATTCTCAAATAAACAATCTAATACAAAAGTCACATATTAATTGCAAAGTAATTGGTAATTCTACTCAACCCGATGCAATTATACATATCGTTAAAAATAACAGTGGAATTGGATTTCTAGCTCGTGAAACATATGATAAGTATGTCCCCAAGGATAAAAATATTATTGGAATACAATTTGAACCTGAAATTTTCCGTCAAACATTATTAATTACTAATAATCAAAATTATAATCATGAAATCATCCAACAATTTAGAAATTTCACTTTAAAATATTTTTCAAATTAAAAAGAAGGTTCACTCTTCATCAAATAACGAGTAAACCTTCTTGTCTTTATAAAGCTGTTATCAAATAATAAAAACCACTTAATCCAATGAATACATATATAAATAATTCCATTACCTTAATATTCAAATGACTAACCAAACGATTAGCTAAAATCGTTCCAATAATTGCACCAATAATTCCGATGAAAACAAACTTTAAACTATCAAGATTAAGTATTCCACTGGCAAAACGTAAACTAGTCATCATTATTGTATCTATCAAAAAGAACGTCTGAATACTGGCCAAATAGTTCTCTTTAGAATCAGCTATGGTTAAGAAATACAAGGCCATTAATGGTCCACCGATACCAAACATTCCGTTGAAGAATCCAGATATCATCGCAAACAAAATCATTACATAAACAGGAATAGATTTTAACGTAATTGATCGTACATTCATAATTGAATAATACAAAGATAATACGACCAAAAGTACTCCTAACAATAATTTCAAATGTCCAGCTGCTAAGAATTCACTCCAATACAGCGAACAAACAGCAATCGTGATATAAATTAAAAAAGGAGCAACCAACTTTTGCCATTTTAGTGATTTCCGATATCTCCAAACAACCATGGCATTAGCAACCAACATAGTTAAAGTTGATACCCCAGCACTCTGATTGATTGGCAATAAATGTGGCAAAAAAATCATCATGACGATTCCTGAACCAAATCCAGTTACACCTTGAACAAACCCGGCCATTAATGCCGCAAAAATCATTATAAATATCCAACTCAATATACTTTCCCCCCACTTATAATAGTTTAAACTATATGCCATTACATTCATAGCAAACCACAGAAGTCACAACTCTTATAAACTCTGGTTTTTCCTTAAATTAGATTTGTATAAAATTAAAAAGACCAATTTCGTTTATCCTCTCAAAATTAATTTGAGATAACAAAATTAGTCTTTATATATATAGTTATGAATATAGTACTCAAAAACAAAAGGAGTTACAAACTAATCTGGAATGAAAAAGCGATGGGTTCAATAGCCAAATTTGACTTAGTTGGCGTTCTCTGCCAGCTTAGTCAAAGGCCAAGCTTGTAGACAGCAGGTTCATCGCTGGCTTCAAGTTGTGCCGGCTATGTTCCAACCCAATCGCTTTTTCATGGAAGACGGAAACTATGCACTATCAGAATAACTAAATTTCGCCACCATCTAAATCAGCAACTTGTTTTTCGACTTGTGCATTACTACGGAATTCATCATAAGTAGTATCGGCACGGTCAATAACACCATTAGCTGTTAGGTAGATCAAACGGTTAGCAATTGTTTGAATGAATTGGTGGTCATGTGAAGCAAAGAGAATTGAACCTTTGTAATCAATCAAACTATTATTCAAAGCAGTAATTGATTCCAAATCCAAATGGTTTGTTGGATCGTCCATCAAAAGAACATTTGACTTCAAAAGCATCATCTTAGATAACATGACACGAACTTTTTCACCACCGGATAGAACGTTAACCATCTTAGTAACGTCGTCACCAGAGAACAACATACGTCCTAAGAAACCACGCAAGAAAGTATCGTCATCTTCACCCTTTTCAGCGAACTGACGTAACCAGTCAATAATTGGAGTTTCTTCATTGAACATTGAGCTGAAATCTTTTGGTAAATAAGCTTTACTTGTTGTAACACCCCAAGTAATTGTTCCAGTATCTGGAGTTAACTCACCCATGATAACTCTGAACAAAGCTGTTGTAACCATATCATTTTTTGCCAAGAACGCTACTTTATCATCTTTATTCAAAATGAAATTAACATCCTTGAAAATTTGTTTACCGTCAATTGTTAATGAAAGATTTTCTACTCTTAATAAATCATTACCGATATCACGATTAGGAACAAATTTAATAAATGGATAACGACGTGAACTTGGTTGAATGTCGTCTAAAGTAATTTTATCAAGCATCTTCTTACGTGAAGTAGCCTGTTTTGATTTAGAAGCATTAGCTGAGAAACGAGCAACGAATTCTTGTAATTCCTTGATTTTCTCTTCTTTTTTGGCATTTGAATCTTGCTTCATCTTTTGAGCAAGTTCTGATGATTCCAACCAGAAATCATAGTTACCCATATAAAGTTTAATTTGGCTGTAATCCAAATCAGCAATGTTTGTACAAACTTTGTTTAAAAAGTATCTATCATGGGATACGACGATAACAGTATTTTCAAAGTTGATTAAGAATTCTTCTAGCCAATCAATCGAATCAACATCAAGACCATTAGTTGGTTCGTCCAACAATAGTACGTCAGGCTTACCAAATAATGCTTGTGCCAATAAGACTTTAATTTTTTGACCAGCAGTTAATGTGGCCATTTTTTCTTGATGAAGACTTTCAGGAATATTTAAGCCTTGGAGCATTTGAGAAGCCTCACCTTCAGCTTCCCAGCCACCCTTTTCGCCAAATTCAGTTTCTAAATCGGCAGCTTTGATACCATCTGCTTCATTAAAATCTGGTTTAGCATAAATAGCATCTTTTTCTTGCATGATACGATACAAATCGGCGTGGCCCATAATAACAGTTTCCATAACTGTATAGTCATCATAATCAAAGTGATTTTGCTTTAAGGTTGCCAAACGCTCGTTAGGTCCAAGCGTAACGGTACCAGTTGATGGTTGAATTTCCCCGGATAATACTTTTAGAAAAGTTGATTTACCGGCACCATTAGCACCAATCAATCCATAACAATTGCCAGGTGCAAATTTAATATTCACATCGTCAAATAATTTCCGATCAGCATAGTGCAAACTTACGTTATTAACAGTAATCAAATATATAATCCTCATTTCTTCAATGTAGTCTAGCAAGCATTATACTGGCTATTTCGACATGGTGCAAGCAGGAAAACGTCTACAAGTATACGAAATAGCTAATATTATCTAATGCACTGCTTGAAAATAGAAAAAGTCGACAGAACTGGCAAACTAGCCTAATCCCATCGACAAATTATTATTGTAAATTTTTTTCATTCTGAAAGTATTGATAACCAACAATTATCAGACCACCAACAAAAATTCCAATTGCATTGGCAATCACATCATTAATATCACTACTACGATTAATTAACCAGTGATTTGACATGTAAAATTGCAATGACTCAATCAACGCACCAGTAACAACTCCTAATATTCCAACAACTACTAATGGAATTTGTGGTATTAATTTTTTAACTATCATTCCTAATGGAATAGTAAGAATAATATTCTCCATAAATCCTAGACCGTGCAAGTATAATCTTGTGAGATTTACTCTACCAATTCCCGCCGGCATAATGTAGATTGACGATCCATCAAATGAGATTGGCGTGAACAAAATACCACTCAAACAAGCTAAATAGATTAAAACAATCCAAGTAAGTCGACGTTTCTTAGAGTTCTCTACTCGTATAGTAAAGAATCCAGCTACAAATACTAAAACTAATATTACTAATACTGGAACCCAACGCATAGAATTCTCCTTTAAATAAATATTGAGTAAGTCTAACACAGGTTCAAATAAAATAAAAATGAAGATTCGAATTATGATAAATTCAAACCTCCATTATTGTTTTGTAAAACTAACCAAATAGTCATAAGCTTCTTCTATAGTTTTTAAATGTTGCTGCTCTCTAATTTCCTCTAGCTTAGCTTGTGATGCTTTACTTAATAATTTAATTTTATCTGCCTTTGACAGTTTATTATTCTTCATAGTTATAACCTCAAATAAATTTATCTATGACGTTATACTTTTTAATTAGTTTTGTCATTTTTTTGCTCTTATTAGACACGTTGTTTCATTAATTTAGGTTTGATATCAGTATTCGATTCAATAAGTTTGATTGCTTTTTCTACCTCATTCTTGTTGTCTGCATTGGCTGATAAATCTAAATCAATCTCTTGACCATTATTCAATTCCAAAGATAAATAATAAGGACTTGAATAATATTGCATTGCTGAATCAACCACATAGAAACTAGCTGCAATTGCACCGTCTGGACCAATACCCTTTGGAGCACTCATACCTTGACCAACTACTAATGAAAAAGATTTAATCTCATCAAACTTTACAGATGATTCTTTTTCAATATTAGGCAATAAAATTGCTTTAATTTTTTTACCTGTCGTACTGTAATCAGAACTATTAATTCCATTATCATCAATTGTCCAATATCCATATGATCCAGACAAATTTAGTGAATAGATAAAAGGAATTACAATCAGACTAATAATTCCAAATATGATTCCAATCGAAACTTGATGAGATATTAGAAATAAGAAATATCCGATAAGCACACTGATAATTAAAGTAACCAATAAAGGCGAATAATTAATTTTGCGACCAAAAGTTAAACTCATCTCAATCACTATCCTTCTTATCATATTATTCATAAATATCTTCCACCTAAATTATAGTTCCGATTAAGCGTTTTCACCAGTTTGATTTATCAAATTAAATTTGAATTATTTTAGCTAATTCTGTCCCCACCCCACCACTTAGGAAGCAATTCTTTCAAAGTAACAGTTTCTCTTGCTTGATAATTCATCATAATTTCAGTATTTTGATTGTTCTTAGAAAATTCCATCATTGTTTCACGACAAACCCCACAAGGCATACCGCCCAAGCCTTCTGGTGGTGTATCTCTAAAAGCAATAATACGTTTTATTTCAGTTTCGCCACCTTGTAACATATTGATCATAGCTACTCTTTCAGCACATAAATTCATTGTTCCGCACAAACCCTCGATACAGTAGCCGGTATAAATTTTGCCAGATTTACTTTCAAGCGCACAAACCACATTATTAGCATAAATAAAATTGTTAACCTCATGTGGATTGTACAATGGTTTTGCTGCTAAATATAATTTCTCCCAGATGTCCAAATCGTTCGCCTTCTCTAATTAGAATATAGTTAATATTATTAATTATATTCTAATCATTGTCAATGCAACTTATAAATAGCTTAAAAAAGGATTGAGACATAATTATCTCTAAAGTGAACCCCTTGAGTTGGAGAAATCCAACCAAGGGGTTTTTCTATGGCTAAATATAATATTGAAACAAAAATAGAAGCAATCAAGCTTTATAAAAATGGTATTGGAAGTACCACCATTGCTAGAAAACTGCGGGTATCTAAGGAAGATACAATCCTTAGCTGGGTAAGATTATGGGAAAAACATGGTTTATCCGGTATTGTCAGGTCAAAGACGTTGCCAAGATACTCTCCTTACTTCAAAATGAAAGTAATTACTTGGTTGGTGAAACACAATGCTTCGTATCCGGAGACCGCAGACCATTTTGATATTTCTAACCAAGGAACAATATGGCAATGGAAACATCAATATGATCTGCATGGAATAGATAGTTTCTCCGACCGCAGGAAGCGAGTCACAACTATGTCTGAAAAAAAGAAATTAACTCCATCAGAAGAGAATAAAGAATTAAAGAAACGCCTTGAATACTTAGAAGCTGAGAATGCATACCTAAAAAAATTGAAGGCCGTAATGGATCGAACAGAGAAAAAGCCAAAGCGATAGATTCACTGCGGCCTAAATATAGGTTGTCCATATTACTAAAAATTGCTGGAATGAGTTCTAGCAGTTATTTTGATGCACGTAAGAGAAATTATGGTTCTCAATATGATTCGGATTTATCAATCATTAAAGATATAAAATCTATACGTGATGAAGATAGCGAGGCTGAAAGCCTAGGCTATCGTCCACTAACTCGAATGGTCAATTCAATAAGAAACTCTCGTGGAGAAGACTCTGTAAATCACAAAAGGGTTCTACGAGTAATGAAGCAGAATGATCTTCTCAGCCATTCCTATGAAAAGAAAACAGCCAAATATAACAGTTATGAAGGCAGTAAAGGTGGAGAGCATAAGAACCATATTAACCAAAGATTCATGACAGACCGTCCCTTACAAAAAATTGGTACTGATGTGACTGAGGCAAGGTGGGGATTTGAGACCACGGATGAAAGACTTTATCTTTCGATCTTCACTGATTTTTACTCAGGAGAAATATTTTCTTATAGCACCTCATTGCATCCAAATACTGACTTTATTATCGAGTCTCTTCTGCCGGTTCTAAAAATGACTAAGGATACTGGATATTTAACGACAATACATTCAGATCAAGGAACTCAATACCAATCGGGAAAATATCAATGCATGTTGAGAAGAAACTACATTAGACAAAGTATGTCTCACAAGTCGTCGCCTTGCGACAACGCTCCAACTGAAAGCCTGATCCATCAATTAAAGATAGGAACTGTGCTGAATCATAAATACGCAACACAAAAACAATTGGAGCAAGCAATATCTAAATGGATCAAATTTTATAATAATAAACGAATTCGACAATCAAACAATTGGCTAACACCAGTTGAAATGAGAAATAAATATCAAAAAAAATATGCCTGACCACATTTCTGTGATCAAACATATTAATGAAATTCACTCCAATTATTGGGGTTCACTTCACTCAATCCTTTTTTATTAACTTTATACCTCTAATATTAAGAATCACTATTGAAGTCTCACCAAAGGTAACTCGGCCCTTCTTCCAATCAATATCCTTCAATTTACCTTTTACATGTTCATAATAACCCGACTCATCATTGAAATAGTTCACATCAACATCTTTTGAATGAACAATTAAATACTTTAATTGTCGTTGTATTTGGGTTTCCTGTTCGAAATTAGAATATTTCTTCAAGGAATACATTTTAGTTTTATCTTTAATCAAACTATTGAATCCAACTAGAGCACCAAACGGCGCAAACTGAGCTGCCCTATCTAGTTGATTCATTGCCATATGACGTTTTGATGGATGATATGGCATATCCATAATATCTTGATACGCTGAAGTATCATTAAATATCTTCTTTTCAATCAATCTCTTCTCGTCCATTAAGCGTGATGACCTCCAATCTGGTTATTTCTTTCAATTGTAGTTGAACCTTTTTCCAAATCCGAAGCTTTCAAAATAACATTTTTATTATCAAATTTCTTTTGTAGATCAAGAATCATTTCTTGAATCTTTCGATCACTTTGGCGTTTATCTTGGGCTATTTTATCTTCAACTATTTCTGCTTCGGCATTACCAAATAAACTCGTTTGTTTAAATTGACGAGCTTTTTTTGCGTCAGTTTCATCAACTAAATTAGTAGCCGTCAGAGTTATTCTTCGAATCAACATTTTAGTATTAGTTTGAGCATAGATATTTTTAAAAGCCTTCTTTAATTCTCGAGAAGACGATGTTGGCACGTCCAATTTCATCTTGGCATGATCTGATTTCGGAACTTTTCTTCCATAATAGTCAGTCACCAATGTACCATTAAAACTTCCATCCATTTGTAAACTCTTGATATCATAATCAACAATTATTCCTACCGAATTAGTAACTGCATTTTTCTGAACCAAATCTAATGCCAAATTGTCACTCATCCCGCCGAGCACTTTTAGTCCATCATCATACGAAGTTGGTTTCATCAAAACCTGACTGGAATAAAGTCCATGATCACTGGAACGATAGTTTTTAATATCTTCTAGTGTGGCGGTTTCATGACCCCAAGCATGATCAATAATCAATTCAGCATTCTTACCAAATTCTTGATAGAGTATCTCTTCATTCTTTTTATCAGAAAGCGTCCCCAAAGAACACCGAGCTACATCCCCCATAGTCAGCAGTCCTAATTTCTCTAATCGTGTCGCCGTACCCTTACCGATCCGCCAAAAATCAGTTAATGGTTGATGTGCCCACAATAGACGTCGATATTGTTGTTCATCCATCTGAGCAATCCGCACACCATCTTCATCACCAGGAATATGCTTAGCCACGATATCCATGGCAACTTTAGCTAAATACAAATTAGTTCCAATACCAGCAGTAGCCGTGATACCAGTTTCAGCTTGTATTTCTTGGATAATCATTTTTGCCAAAACATGGGCCGGTACTTGATGCTGTTCCAGATAATCGGTCACATCCATTAATACCTCATCAATCGAGTAAACGTGGATATTCTTGGCTGCAATGAATCGCAAATAAATTCCATAAATTTCAGCACTTTTATGCATGTAAAAATTCATTCTTGGTTTAACAACTTGATAACCAATTTTTAACGTTGGTGACTTCAACAAATGTTGACGATTAATTGACGCATATTTAGTTAATCGGTGATTCTGCGTGCCTTCTGCTCGTTTCCAATTCAATTTATTAACAATTTGTTCAACTTGATACAAGCGAGGTCTTCCGGGAACTCCAAACTGTTTCAAAGCTGGTGATACGGCCAAACAAATTGTCTTATCTGTCCGGGAATTATCAGCTACAACCAAATTGGCATTCAATGGATCAAGGTCATGATCAATACATTCAACTGAGGCATAAAATGATTTTAAATCAATTGCCATATACGTTCTTTGTTTCTCCATTTTATAACTCCCCCAGTCAACGACAAAACGAGTGCAACTTTGCACTCGCCTTTATTTACTTATATTATACTATGCAAACTTTTGTTCGTCTTCAATTTAATTAATTTTTTGAAATTTACCTCTTAAACTCAATAACAGACCTGTTAGTCAGAAATTGATTTTCACGAAATAAATGGTGCTATAACCTTCATAAATAAATCATAGATTTGAAGCGAAAACCATGAAAGATAATAAATTACAATTAATAAAAGCTGGTAGTACATCAGTTATCAATGCTTTAGGTGAACTGATATTTACCTATGCTCTGTCTTTGAAATTATTAAAGGTTACTGGCTCTGCCTTAGGATACGGTACAAGTTTATTCATTGGACCTATTGTTGGACTATTACTCGCACCAACAATTGGTAAGGTCATTGATAGTTACCCACATAAAAAATTAGCTATAATCGCTCAATTCCTACTGATAGCAGTCTTAACGTTGTATCTGTTTGCCTATACCGTTTTACGTACTCCCATTTTTTACACTGCTATTGTTGCTGTAATTTTAATAAATATTTTTTCGAGACTGTTTTCAATTACATATTTATCCTCAACACCACAAATCGTCTCTAAGTCCTCAATCCAACGATTAAACTCCATTCAGACAACAGGTGTTGCCACAGCAAGTATTATTGGTGCTCCAATAGCAGGTTTCCTATTTGGCGTCATCCCATTTCAGTTTATTATTTTAATTGAAATCATTACTGAGTTTCTTACTTTACTAATAACTTGGCGGACTTCATTTGATGAGATAAAGCCTAGGAAAAATAAATCTAATTCTGATAATTCAAACAAACCTAAAGTTTTAGATATCTTATTGGGACAACCACAATTACTGATTTTAATTTTCACAGCTATGGCTTTGAATCTATCCGGCATTTCACTACAAATTGGTGTTCCCTACGTGTTGCTCCACACTCTGAAATACTCAACCATAGTTAGTGGAAATGTTGAAGGCATTGCATCATTCGGCGTATTGATTGGTGGATTTATCATAAGTCTAATTACTATCAAGCATGTATTTAACTTTGCCAGAAAAATTTATGAATTAAGTGCCATTCTTCCATTATTACTAGGTATCTTCATCAAAGTCATTCCTAGTTATACTTTAATTCTATTTGCCACATTTGAATTCATTAGTAGTTTTATGGGAGCTATTTCTGATCCACCAATATTCACATACATCCAAGAAGTTATTCCTGGAGAGGCATTGGGCAGGGTCAATACAATGACTTACACAATGGTCGAAATTCTGAATCCGGTTGGAGTTTTGATTTACAGCACCTTATTTTCTAAATTAAATTACCAAACAGTATTTCTGTTTAACGGAATAATTACTGCTCTTTTAATTGGTATCTTATTCGTCTACCTAAATAATTTACTTAATCGTAAGCAAAACATTTGATTAAGTTTCGAATATAGGTTATTCTAATAATTGTAATAAATGGTTGTGCATAATCTAATTGCACATAACACAATTATTGTAACGGAAAGGATTCCAATTATGAAAATAAATATTAAAGACGAAGCAAAAACATATCTAGCAAATAAAATCTCTGCAGGCAGCAAAATGATTCTAACAACTGATGATGGTTCCAATAAATATTCTAGTTTAGGTGGTAGCTGTGCTATCGGCGATAAGTTCCAATTAGTAATTCTTAAAGATGATGACCCTAATTACACTATTCCTTTGGAAAATGATGCCGGTTATGACTTAACTACATCAACTAATGACGCTGATCTTCTAGGTAATGGACTTAACATCTCAATCTGGCACAACACTTTAGCCTTGAAAGACAACAGTGGTATTCTTGATGGTGCTCTTTCAGTAGTTGACTGGAGAAATGTTAAACCAGAAACTGCCAAAGAACGTCGTGAAAAGATGTTAGCTCTTGGTGACAAGATTTGTTAATTAAATAAACATCAAAAAAGAAGCTTGGAAATCGTAACTGATTTCTGAGCTTCTTTATTTTCTATTGAAATATTCATACAGATTCTCATCTTTACTAATCAATTGTAGAATATTTTGTTGATCAATTATTTTAATTCCCATGTTACTTAATTTCTCAGTAAAATTAGCTAGGTTATCTGCCAAGTCATTATCAATATTAAGTGAAATCACTTCACTATTCTTCAACTGAAATTTAATTTTGAAATAATCTGGATTGATGTCGAATGGACTGATACGGCCCCTTTTGGCATAAATCAATTCTACACTGTTAATTTCTTTATACTCAATTACACGTTTATTCCTGCTAACTGAATTCAATAACTGTCCAAATTTAACTAGCATATTTTTGCTAAACGAAACTATTTCAATTGAATCATCATTAATAATCCAATAGTCTTGAAAACATGCTGGTAAAGTTAAAAATAATCCTAACAACATGACTATTATGAATACCCAAAGAGGCTGATAACCAAATCCGGTCACAAATAAACTAACAAATACAACAAAGATAATTGACAACAATACTCTTGAAAGTCTAACTCGATTGCCAACGTACATTCCTGTTTTGAATTTATCAGTCATAATGATCCCTCCTATTAATTATTCAATTATGTGCCATCAAATAAATTGAAAAAGTTATTGATATAATTGCCATAATAGTCATATAAGTAAAAAATATTTTTGAACCTAACTTCAATGGTCGATCATACCTAAATGCAAACGATAAACCATCAATAAAAATGATTACCACCGAATATACAGCTGTTCCGGCTAATCCTAAAACAAACGTGTTTACCCATGGAGCATGTATTGCCCGCTGATAAAGACTAAATATAAAAATAGCAATAAGTATAACTGATGGTATAACCTCAATTGTCCTTCTCATTTTGGTTTCCTCTAATATTCTTATATTTGTAGGTAAGCAATGGAATTGTGACAAAAACAATTAACCAAATCAACAGAATAGAACAATCCTTCACATTCCATTGATAATGTCCCAATCCCACACTTTCTGTAATGAAGTTAGCCATAATTCCTGAATAAGTATAATCAATAAATTTAGCCAAGGTTTGATTGAAGACTTTAAAGATTGGTAAACAAGCTAAGAAAAACATTGGAATCAAGCTTAGTATTCCAGCCTTACTTTTACTGGATGAGAAGACACTAATCGTGTAACCAATCATGATACTAGTTACCGTACTGATTAGAGTCATTACTAGATAACCGCCAATGGGTATTTGTTTCCAAGACAGACCACTTACAATGACTAATAAAATATTCGTTATAACGGTGATTAAGAATGCCGGTAACATGCTACCGATAAAATATTCAATTCCATTAACAGATGAATTCCTCAACACATTCAATGTATGTTTCTCTTTTTCTTCGGCAAGTGGTGTTGAACTCATAAAAATACAACTCAAAACAATATTGCATAGAACTCCTAAACTCAGAACCCAGGCACCAGATGGTCCACCTTTTGCCAAATTATTCATGATAGAGTTGAATACCATCACATAAACAATCGCGAATACTGGCATCATTATCAAAGAAATATTTTTAAAAGTTAATTCCAACCTCATTAAAAAAATAGCATTGATTTTTTTGATTGATATTGTCATTTTCAATCCCCTCGTCCCTACAATCGTAGAATACAGCTAAAATATTGAAAAGTTACTCTAATACGTTGAACTGTGGCTTATTTGTCGTGAAATGTACCGATCACTTCATCAATTTCTTTAATCTATCAAGCTTTGTTCTGGATAATGGAATAATTTCAGAATCGTCCCCCTTTAAAACTAAGCTATAACTATTTTTAGAATAACTAACCAGCTTAGAAATACGTTGAAGATTGACTAAATATGAACGATGACATCTAAAGAAACCGAAATCAACTAATTTTGTTTCCAACTGATCCATTGTTAGATTTGTTGGATAATATTCTGAATTAACCCTTAAATTACTTGTACCATTTATGCTCTCAATAAAATCGATTTCTTTGGGCTTAAAGTAAATAATTCCATCTTGTGATCTACTGGAAATTTTAAAATCATCGTTAAAATTAATTTCTTCCAAAGTATCATTAACATAATGATAAATATCGCTACTTAGCAATGATAATTCTTCAGTATAAAATGACGTGAATACAATCGTGGTTCCCACTGACCTCAAATACTTAACTGATTTCAAATACAATTCAATACCGGTAGATGTCAAATTGTGTAATGGACTTTCAACAAAAACAAGTTCAGGACTAAATAAAAAGATTCGAAACAAGTTCAAACGTTCCTTCTCATCAATAGATAATGTTTTAATCTTCTTATTAAGAATATCAGACAAGAAAAAATTGTTAGACTCAGAAACAATATCTATTGTATTGCCCGAGATTCTACTGAAAAAGTTTAAATATCCTTTTACAGTTAATTCGTCATAAAATCCATCATCACTTCTAACTATCATTGGATCTGAATGGACTTGAATATTCCCACTAGTTGGCTTAACTGTTTTCATTATTAAATCAAATAGAACCGAGCTCTCTTCATGAGTCAGTTTAATTCCAATTCGGTCATTCTTATTTATCTTTAAATTAAATTTATTCAAAGTAATCTGGTTATTGATCTGTTTCACAACGTTATCAAATACAATTAAGCTCATCATAAACTCCCCAATATAACAGTTAGTAACCCTTTTCACTTTAGTTTACCAAATATCCTAGTTATAAGAATCCTCTTGATGCAAATAAAATCTAAATATCAATTCACTTTGTAATTAAGTAATGATTAATATAATATTTATTATATGTAGAGGTGAATATGAAACTTTCAGATAAAATTAAAATTTGTCGTCAAAATAATCAGCTTACTCAAGAACAATTTGCCAAAAAGCTCAATGTATCTAGGAAAACTGTTTCCGGATGGGAAAATGAGCATAGTTTTCCTGACATCTCAACTCTAATTCAGTTGAGCGATACATTTAATGTTTCACTAGATTTGTTGCTAAAAGACGGCGATGAAACAGTTGAGTATTATCAATCACAATTAAACAACAATAAGGGTAATAACCGTGCTGTAACATTTGTCTACTTTGCCCTAATGATTTCATGCATCATTTCTTATTTGAAACTATCCCATCTTTTACCACCAGTTCACTATGTAACATCAATTTTTCTGATATTCTTCTTAATCACATATGTTCTAATTTACCCTAGGCCATATAAACTTAATTCCCTACGAAGAATTATTTTCTGCCTATTATTATTAATAGCGATTTTCTTAATTAATGCCGTTATTTTTATAAGCACATATGACAAACCCTTTATCGTTGATGATCCTTTTTATTCAATGGGTGATATATTTGGAATCACTATAATATCTCTGTTAATTAGTATTGTTGTTTGTGTTTTGGTGTTCTGTATACCTGAATCCGTTAAAAAGCATTTCAATAATCATAACGGAGACGTAACGGCAAAATAGTCTACTTAACGATTGTCTTTAGACCTAAGCCTCGAATCTTAGGTTATAAGATTGTCATCTAACTTTCTGAAGGATAACATTGAAACTGTAAATTAAAGAAGGAAATCTATGAAGATGAATATTCTTTCATTGTTATCAAGTCACATGGTTTACTTCCATTAGGCAATTTAGGGGGATTAATTATGAGCAAAGCTGAAACAGCAGAAAACATTAAAAAGAGTAAAGAACTAATCAGTTCTCTTTATGATTTATTAATTAAAAGAGACGATTACAAAGAAAATAGTGGTTTGCAAGATATTACCGATGTTCTAGTACAAGTCAATAAGACAATTGACACTAACAAGTATCCTGAAAGACTAGTCAGCAAGTTAGTTTCATATATTTACAGTATGGGACCAGCCCACAGAATCTTCTTCCCAAAGGATCAAGAATCCTTGATTGATGAACTTGGTGTTATTGCACAAAAATCAGGAAACACCGGCTTATATTCTGGTAGTTTCGACTTCAAGTCAGAATTCTTTAAGACACTATAATTTGCATTCGAAAAAAATAAGATAAATTCTTCAGCTGGATTTATCTTATTTTTATATTCCAATTAGTCTACTACTCTCAATCAGATTATTTGAAACTCTTGATGCTTAGTAATAAATTATTGATGTGGTAAGCTATTACATAATTTTTTAGATTGAGGGGATATTTATTATGAAACTAGACATTAAATCAGATGCAAAAGCATACCTATCCAATAAAATACCAGTTGGTAGTCAAGTAATTTTAACAACTGATGATGGTTCTACCAACTACTCCAGCCTCGGTGCCACTTGTGAATTAGCCGATAAATTTCAACTGATTGTTCTTAAAAATGCTGATCCTAAATTTAATGTTCCGATAGAAAATAACGCCAATTATCACTTAAATATTTTACCTGCAGAACAATATTTATTTGGTAACGACCTTGTTATTGATATTCGTCACAACACGCTTACTTTGAGTGACAATAGTGGAATCCTTGATAGTGCCCTTTCAGTTGTTGATTGGAGAAATGTTGAACCAGAAACAGAGATTCAATTGCGTGAAAAGATGCAAAAAATAGGCGATCAAATTTGTTAATTACACAAATTGATTTCATTTCCTTTTAGTGTACATTTTTTAAAAAACTTTGGCGGAGCTTGTGGATACTCATATCATTCAATCGAATTATTTTTCTCAAGTTTCTTCAACTTAGCTGATAAGACATGTGGTGTAATACAGCCAGGTGTCTTTTTTATTTTTCCATAAAGGATCCGTATCAATAATTCTAAATTCTTTCAAATTTATTTCTTCCATAAACGTTGATTTCTTCCAATACTATCATTTTTGACCCTAGATATTTAAAATGTCCGTACTTGTTAAATAGATATCGCAATCATATACTAAGCCTTGTTAATTTACTTATTCTTGTAAGGGGAGATTTACCCCAACAAGTACTCTCTATTATATTAAAGAAACTAGATTAATCATTCGTCATGAATAAACGCTAACTAACAAGGGGCACACCCTAATTCCAATCTTAAAGGTATCTGCAATTGCAGTAAATAACATTGTGTTACTCGCCAAGAAACGGCCACTCAATTCGGATTGTCTTCGAATTTTGTACAGATCACTTCCATTATTGAAATTCAGGATACTTAAAATTGATATTCAATTAGCGCTTAGTGCTGTTATTGATTTGGTTTCCATTAAACTAATTATGAAAGAAGAATAACGAAATGAAACTAACAATTACTCCAGAAACATTAAAACAGATTAATAAAATTATGAATCCAAATGATGTTTTGGTATTGGATGTTGACGATGGTTCAGGAGAATTTTCTAAGACTTATCTAAAACACTTGGAATATCAATTATTGATTGTTGATCGAAAACTTTTGCCAGCAGAATTCAATCAAACATTGATATCCAATATTGGACCCATTTACTTCAGTAAAGATACGGAATGGTTTTTATACCAAAACATGAAAATTGAATTTAAAGCCAATAGTAGCACGTACCGATTATGGAGTACGACAGGACTATTAGGTGGTTTACCAATTAAGCGGGCCGTTCCTAAAATGGTTCCCGAAATAGAATTGGAATAAATTACTCTCTAAACTTGGAACAAAACACATTTTCATTTACTATACCTAAAATAAAATACCCCTAGTAATCACAAATGATTACTAGGGGTATTTTAACTTTATACTCGGAAACTAAACGCTGTCTCTTCCTGTTTATTTTTTCTGATACAAAATAAAACTTTCATTAGGATTATTTTGAGCCATTGAATTTATACGATAATTCTTATTGAGAGAATCATACAAGTGTGGATCAATCGCACTTTGAACTTGCGTATTTAAATCAATTTGAAGCTTATTTGGGGTCCCAGCCAACTTAACAATGACAAAATCAACTTTCTTTTTATCCATATTATTCTTAAATGATAAATACATTTGAGGCAATTGCTGATAATTCATATTCAACCTCTGCCAGTATCTTGTAGTCGGAAAAATGTTAGCCGACAAGAAGAATCCTTGATCCAAATCGTTAATCATCAATAGGGTTGGCTGTTTCCCCTTTGATTCGGCATGCATAATTTTAGCGAATTGCGGTTGAGCCACATATTGACTACTGTTTAGAGATAATTTATTACCCTTAACAACTAATCGACTCAAATCTGTATAATTATTGGCCAATGGCAAAAAGATTAGACAACTTGCAATTAATAAATTAAAAATATAAGCAGTCTTCTTATTAGAATAAAATCTTCTTGGAATTTTGAATTGCAAAAGTCGCATCAAGGCAACAATCAAAAATACAATCCAGACTAGATTGTAATAACTGCTAACCCAATGTTGCATGGCGACAAACAAAAGCGAACCAGCAAACATCCCCACTTCTAAGGAAACATTCTTTTTCTCAAATATAGCTTTAATCCAACCAGCTACAATAATCATGACAACTAGAAGATATTCTCGAATCTCTTGAGCAACTAAAAATAGAAAATTCCAAAATTTCATCAAACCTGTTTGAGGAGAAGCACCATATGAGGTTAGATTCAAAACAAAGTAAGTCTTAAACAAATCTCCTACTGCCCCATGAATAGCAAAGTAGATTAAAACTACTATTGAAATACTAAGAAAACCTAGTACGGAAGCAATCACAATTTGTCGTAAAACTTGGTATTCCTTTTTACGTAATAACACATAAGCTACCCAAACAAAAAATACTACAAAGGCACCAATCATTGAATATTTATTCCAAAAAATTAAACTTAAATTCAATCCTAAAAGGAAATACGTCTTTAACGGAATCAATTCAATCCGTTGATGATAATGGTTAATCACATATAGTAGGTAAAGAATCGAAGTAAATGCAAATTCTTCTGGTGAACCACTCAACATAAAAGCATTGGTTGAAATCAATGCCATGGGACCCAAAAGCGCTGCCCATTTCGGTTTAACTATTTTTATCTTAAAATCTTTTGCAATTTCAAAAGACAGTCGATAAATAATAAAGATATTAATAACTTGTAAAACAAAGACACCAAAAAAGCTGTTGCCCTTTATGGCAGCACCCAAAGCAAAAATCATATATAAAATTGGTCCCCGCTGATCAATAACATCCCGATAAGGAACTGTTCCATGCAGCATTGATCTACCAATAGTTAACATTGCGTTAGTATCATCCCATGGATTTGTCTTGAATAAGGGCGACGTTCCTAACGCAGCTAGGCAGACGCCAAGAATAATTAGAACTGGCAGCCACCATTCCTTAAAAGAATACTTATTAAATTTCATTTCAATCCCCGCTTAAATACTTATTACATTAAATTATAGCAAAAATAAATGTTATCAATACGCAGTTTGCCATAAAAATTGACATATTGGAAAGCACTTAGTTATCATTTAATTATAAAGCTTTGAAGTGTCAACCTATTCGAACACGTACCATTCTGTAATAATTATCTTCTATTTTAAGCAAACTAGTTGCATATATCCATGATATGTATTATTCTATTAACTGTAATAAAGGTTGTGTACAAGTTAATTGTGCGTAAACAAATATTGTTCTCGGAAGGACGTTAATTATGAAAATAAATATTAAAGATGAAGCAAAAACATATCTAGCAAACAAAATCCCCGCAGGCAGCAAAATGATTCTAACAACTGATGATGGTTCCAATAAATATTCAAGTTTAGGTGGTAGCTGTGCTATCGGTGATAAGTTCCAATTAGTAATTCTTAAAGATGATGATCCTAACTACACTATTCCTTTGGAAAATGATGCCGGTTATGACTTAACTACATCAACTAATGACGCTGATCTTCTAGGTAATGGACTCAACATCTCAATCTGGCACAATACTTTAGCCTTGAAAGACAACAGTGGTATTCTTGATGGTGCCCTTTCAGTAGTTGACTGGAGAAATGTTAAACCAGAAACAGCTAAGGAACGTCGTGAAAAGATGTTAGCTCTTGGCGACAAAATTTGTTAATTAAATAAATATAAATTAATTTGAATAGGACTTGGAAATCAATTATATGATTTCTAAGTCCTATTGTTTTATTCCGCAATTAATACTTGTGGGTCAACTTCTGGTTTTTTACCACCGTCAATAAAGAACACCTTATACCAGATCAAGAAAGTATAAATTGTCCAAACTTTACGACGATCATCATTCAATCCCTGAAAACAGTCATCCAACATTTTTAAAATAGCAGCTTGATCAAAGAACTCACTAACAAATTCAGCACTAAATAACTTACGGAAATCTTCGTAAACTTCTTTAGTTCTAATCCAATCCCTAATAGGTACTGGGAATCCTAATTTTTCACGCTTAGCCCATTCTGCTGGTAGAGCACGTTCTGCTGCGACTCGTAAAGCATACTTACTATCTTTGCTATTCAAAAGATATTTGGTAGGAACCCCCGCCGCAACTTCAGCCATTTCTTTATCCAAGAATGGTACTCGTAATTCCATTGAATTGGCCATACTCATTCGGTCAGCTTTAAGAAGAATATCCTTTGCCATAAATTGATGGAAGTCCAAATATTGCATTTTCTTAACTTCATCTTTACATTCACTAACTTTGTTATAACTATCCATCACAATCTCGTTAACTGACTTGGAATTCTCAAAAGCTGGCTTAACTAAAGCAGTGGCTTCTTGTTCACTGAATATTTTAGCCTGACCAATAAAGAATTCTTCAGCCTTAGCGGTTGATTCATACAAATGCAATCGGCCAGGAAAATTAGGCATTTTCTTTAAACCACGTGCCAGATTATACTTCACACCACGAGGTAATTTTTTCAAGCTCTCAGCAACAACTCTGATTACCTTTGAATGGGAATGGAATCCATAATTGGCATATCCAGCAAATAACTCATCAGCACCCTCACCGGATAAAATGACAGTTACATCACGACTAGCTAATTTTGTTAAAAAATATAAAGGTACACAAGATGGATTAGCATCTGGTTCATCCATATAATATTGAATTAACGGAATAGCTTTGATGGCCTCTTCCTTGCTGACGATTCCACGAGTATTATCCAAGCCGAGTTTATCAGCTAATTGCTTAGCAGCAGTTCCTTCTTCATACGTACTAGTGTCAAAATCAATCGAGTAAGTATGTTGAGGTTTGAAGATTGCTGTCACATAACTAGAATCCACCCCACTTGAGAGTAATGATCCAACTGGAACATCACTAATAGCATGTTTCTCAACTGAATCATGCATTGCATCATCAATCTTTTTAACAGTTTCTTCAAATGAGAGATTATTCTCTTTAAATTCCATATCCCAATATTTCTTAATATCTAGTTTGCCATTCTTATAAGTAAAATAATGTCCCTCTGGTAAACGGAAAACATTCTTGAAAAAAGTTTCATCCATAGCTGAATATTGGAATGTTAAATATGGTTTCAAGGCAGCTTTATTAAGTTCCTTTTTAAAATTAGGTTCTTTCAAGAAAGACTTTATCTCTGAGCCAAAAATAAATGTTCCATTTTCATTGTAATAATATAAAGGTTTAATACCGAAGAAATCCCTAGCACCAGTAATATCACCAGTTTTAAAGTCGTAAATTACAAATGCAAACATCCCTCGGACTTGTTTAAGAAGTTTCTCAATACCCCATTCTTCAAATCCGTGGAGCAACACTTCTGTATCGGTTTCTGTCTTAAAAATGTGTCCTGCAGCCAACAAATCTTTTCTAAGATCTTGATAGTTATATATTTCACCGTTAAAAATAACAGCCTTTGATCTATCTTCGTTATAGATTGGTTGCATCCCTTTATCAACGTCGATAATACTCAAACGACGAAAGCCGATAGCAAAATTATCATCAATTATTTGTCCTGAACTATTGGGACCACGATGTTTAATTGTATCCATCATTTCTTTAATTACAGGTCGTTTATCTGCAATATTCTTATCCACGAATCCAACTATTCCACACATAAAAATTCTCCTCATATTCCATATATCTACATATCTTGGTATGATCCAATGTCCCGTCTACGACTAGATAATGAAATACTTTACCTTGATAATTCATGTACAAATAATTATAAATTAACCAATTGTAAAGGTTGTTTAGTTAATGTAAAGTTTTTGTAAAGTTTTTGTAAATTTTTCAATTAGGCAAAAAAAAACTAACTGAAATCGATAAATTTCAGTTAGCTCTTAATAAAATTATTATGCGTTCTTTTTGTCATATCTATATTCACCCAGAAAGTATAGACAAACAACAGCCATCAAGAAAGCTGGTACTAAGAATGAAACTTGCATATTAGTTAAATCTGAAAGTAATCCTTGGAAAATTGGAACTATGGCTCCACCAACGATTGCCATAACGATAAAGGCACTAGCAGTCTCAGTATGTCTTTTATCATCAACCACTTCCAAAGTTCTAGCAAAGATAGTTGGCCAACATGGTCCAAACACTAGACTTACACCGATGGCAGCGTAGATTGCAGTAATATTTGGCACAAGTGCTATATAGAAGATCATTAACGTTCCTATAAAGGAATAGATTGATAATATCTTTGTCTCCGAGAAACGTGATAACAAATAACTTGCTAAGAAACGTCCGACGAAGAAACAAACATAACTATATAGCATGAAGTTAGCTACAAATCTTTCATTAAACTTAGGGAACATATAGAGTGCTAACCTCATTGTGAACGACCAAACACCAGTCTGGACACCCATATAGATAAATTGTGCACCTACTCCATGCCAGTAACGTTTACGTTTGGAAAGATATTTAATTGTTTCTTTGAATGTAGCGTTAGATTCATTTTCTTTAATCTGAGGTTTACCGGAAGGAAACTTCGTAATTATAAATAGAATAATCATAATAATTAAAACAATCAGCACGTACTTATAAGGTGCCAAGGTTCTAGCTAAAGCCTGTTTACCAAATTGGGCAGCAGCCTCTTTACTCATACTAGCCATTTCTGTTTTGAGATTACCATCAGTAAAAATTAAATATTTACCTAATAGAATACCGATAATATCACCCACAGCATTCATTGTCTGACTGATATTAAGTCTGACAGTTGCTGACTTCTTTGGTCCAAGTAATGAACTATAAGCATTTCCAGATGTTTCCAGAAAGCTTAAACCGATTGCTTCAACGAATAATGCAAATAAGAATATTTGATAAGTTACTAAGCGTGAAGCAGGAAAGAACAAGAAACATCCCAATGAGAATGCCGCTAATCCAGCAATGATTCCCAATTTATAACTATTTTTCTTAATAAAGATTGATGCTGGTATCGCTATGATGAAATATCCACCATAGAATGCACTTTGTACGAAAGCAGTTGCGAAGTCGCTCAAGGCAAAAACCGCTTTAAATTGTGTAATTAGAATATCATTCAAGCTCGCCGCAATAGCCCAGAGTGCAAATAAAGTTGTGACTAAAATAAATTGTAAAGGTGGTGTCCGATCCAAGTAACCATCTGGTTCTTCGATCCATTTAACCTTTTCATTTGTCTTCTTAGTTGATTTATCCACTGTGTTTTCCATCTCATTCACCTACGATTGAACCATAGTTTTCTGTGTGGCTAAGAAGTCGTCCACTTCACTCCTAGATGGTAACGATGGTTGAGCACCCATTTTAGTAACTGCCAAAGCTGAAACAGCTGAAGCATATGATAGTGATTCCTGAATTGAAGCGTCATTGGCTAATCCGTAGGCAAAGGCCCCAATGAACGAATCACCTGCAGCTGTCGAATCAACTGCCTTAACTTTATAAGCAGATACTTGAATTTCAACATTTTTATTTACAAAATAGCTACCCTTATCACCAACAGTAATAATCACATTTTGATATCCTTGATTTAGTAACTCATTGGCAGCATTCTTAATACCTTCAGGAGTACTTGTATCAATTCCTGTCAATAACTCAGCCTCATGCTCATTTGGTGTCATATAAGTAACCATTGATGCATAATCCAAGTCCAATTCAGCTGCTGGAGCAGGATTGAGAATTACAATTTTATTATATTTATTACCCAATTCAATTGCTTTATAAACTGTCTTTAAAGGTATTTCTAGTTGTAAAACGATAATATCAGAATTTTGAATTGAATCGCTCAATCTATCAAGATCATCTGGATCCAATTTCATATTGGCACCTGGTACAACGACAATTCTATTTTTTCCGGAATCATCAAGTTGGGGATTACCAACACCAGATAAAGCTTTATCAGTGAAAAGCACATTATCATGTTTAACGTTATTCTTCTCTAAAGATGCGATTTGATCTCTACCAAAAGAGTCTTCACCTAGTTCACCAATCATTTCAACATTGGCACCTAATCTAGCTGCAGCAATTGCCTGATTGGCACCTTTACCACCAGTGAATTGATTGAATGATTCACCGATAATGGTTTCTCCTTCTTGAACAAAACTTTCTGATTTGATAACAAGATCAGTCATAAAACTTCCAATAACTAATATTTTTTTCATAATGATTCATCCTTTCAGAACTCCCTCTTTTAGTAATCTCTTACCTAATGCTCCACCAGGATGGAACATTGCAAAATCTCTCTCAGAAAAATCTTTTAACTCAGAAATTGTCAAAGCAAGCGCATCACCCACAGCCAAAACCGCCGTTGAACTCTTGGTTGGTGCCAAATTAAATTGATCGGCCTCGCCATTAACAGGAACTACCAGAACATAATCAGCATCCTTAGCTAAACTAGATTCAATATTCTTGGTTATTCCAATTACATCCGCTCCGATAGCGTGAATTGGAGCAATTGGAGCAAGAGCTTCTTTAGTCTCACCAGAGTTAGAAATCATGACAACTAAATCTTGTCTTGTGATCATTCCCAAGTCACCATGCATAGATTCCGTAGCATGGACGAAGAACGATGGTGTTCCGGTACTGGCAAAAGTTGCCGCCAACTTCTCACCAATATGACCCGATTTGCCGACACCCATAAAAATCAGATGTCCCTTCAAACTCAAAATTCTGTCAACAATCTTTAAGTAACTATCTTCATTGTGAATAATGAAATTCTTAGCCAAAGTAATTGATTCAGCTTCATCATCCATAACTTCCTCGAATATATTTAAAGCGTCCATAATCGTTCTCCTTTGCGGTATTTATCTAACACCGACTGTCAAAAGAATATTTGCAAATACTCTTGTTTCGCCGGTATTGATACCTAATTTCAAGTTAGTTGATTTCTTGCATGCATCATAGAATTCCTGACGACCTAGTTTTGTTAAATCTTTAATTCCAAGAATCTCTTTAAATTCACCATAAATTTCAGGTTGTTCGCCCTCACCGGGTGTCATAACTTCAGCGTTCTCAAAATTAATTGTTGAATTCAAAGTTTCCAATACATCTGTAACCTTTGGCAGATCAGGTTTCAAAGCTAGATAGATTTTTTCTGTTGATTCGTTAACATCTGAATCAAGTGGATAGTTTCCATCTGTAATTAAAATTTTATCTCCGTGTCCGCAATTGGCAATTGCACGTAAAATAGCTGGATTTAATAATTCTTGTGTAAGCATTATGTTTCTCCTTTAAGATTTATTTATAGAAATCGTTTTCTATATAATCAAAGAAATATTTTACATATATTAATTTATACAGCCTGTAACCGGTATATATAAAACATATACGGATTAATAGTTATAGAAAACGTTTTCTGTTTACGGGTATAATATATAGCCATATGTAAGCGCTGTCAAGATGATAATTGAAATATTTTCACATATTCCAGAACGTACTGTTAGCAAAGATAATTAAGCTTTTATTGGCACAAAGCATGTTCTATCAGCAATCTTATGATAATATTTTGGTATGAGTACGTTTACACGAGGCAAAATATGAAAAAAGCTACCATTAAGGATGTTTCCGAACTCTCAGGATACTCGATCACCACTATATCTAGAGTTTTGAATGGGAATTATCCTGTTAAAAAAGAAACAAAAGAAAAAATCTTAAAAGTTATAGATGAATTAGATTTCAGTCGTAATTCATTAGCACGAAATCTTCGAACTCAGAAATCTAATATAATCGGCTTAGTCGTTGCCGATATTAATAACCCCTACTATTCTAGTATTGCCAAAAAGCTGGATGATGGCTTGTTTAAATCCGACTATAATTTGATTGTTTGCAATACTGACGAATCAGAGGAAAAGGAACGAAAGATTTTAACTACCTTGAGTGATAAAGGTGTTGATGCCATTGTTATCTCACCTGTCGCAAAGGATATTGAACTACTAAGAAAGCTCAATGATTCCGGCATTCACGTAATAATTATTGATAGAAATATCGGTGTCATGGACCTTCCCTTTGTCGGTAGTGACAACTTCGATGAGTCAAAGAAACTAACTGAACATCTAATAACAAATGGACACAAAAAAATTGCTTTCGTTTCAGGTACCCCAAAAGCAATTACTTCGCAAGATCGTTTATATGGTTTCAGAGCTGCCTTGGTTGAAAATAAGCTACCCTTCTCTGACGAAAATATTATTGAAGGCTTTTACCAAAAAGAAAAAGCCTATAAAAACATTTTGAAATTTCTTCAGAATAACCAGACAAATACTGATCCATTTACAGCTATTTTCAGTTCCAATAACTTAATGACAGCCGGGGTTATCAAGGCCGCAAATGAGTTAAACCTAAATATTCCCGAAGATATTTCTTTAGTTTCATTTGGTGAATTGGATTCTCAAGAAATCATTGAACCTAAAATAACTTGTATTAAACAAAATATTGATACCATTACTAAGAAAATTTTAAATGATATCATCATATTGTTAAAACAAGATAAAAAAGTTGATAGTGACTTAATTTCCGATAGTCTTAAAATTGGTAATTCAGTTAAAAACTTAATTAAATAAAAAATCATCAGTTAATTCCCGAATGAGAATCAGCTGATGATTTTTATTTGTCTACGACTGAGTTATCAATTTTACCTGCTGACCCGTTTTCAACTTTAATAATTTAATTGTATTTTCAATATTGGTATCATCATCAATATTTTGTGATAGATCTAAATTAATTTCCTGATCATTCTTTAATTTCAAATCAAAATAATATTCACTGGGAAAACGGTTAAGAATAGTATTAGGGGTATAGCCATATAAGACACCACCTAAAGCCCAATCTGGAGCTTGGATTCCTTTTCCAGCGAAAACAGAACTGGATTCAATTTCATCAAATTTAATTGTTGATTCTTTACTTCCAAATGGAAATAATATAGCACTCATTCTCTTGCCAAAAGTACTATAATCACAATACTGAATTCCATTCTCATCTATTTTCCAATAACCATACAAATTAGAAAGGTTTATTGAATACAAAAGTGGTCCAACAATAAAACAAATAACTCCGAAAAGTATCGCAATTGCAATCTGGTTTGAAAAAGTATAAATGAAATATCCAATCAAGATACTTACTAATAGAATAATTAATAGAGGTTTATAACTAATTCTCCGCCCAAATTCAATATCCATCTTGCTCACTATCCTTTTATATAACGATAATTATATCTATCCATTTCAATAATAGCGCTTACACCCCTAAAAAACAATTTGATCACAATAAAAAAACGATATAATTTCAACTATTTTACTGAAATTATATCGTTATATTTATTTAAGATTTATATCTAGCTAATTACATAAGTTGAAGCTACCCATTCGTTTGTGGCAACACGATAGTATTTAACTCCATTTACTTCTTTAGTTTGATCTGTTTTCCAATTGGTATTATTTCCTAATGCACGGTTGGTAATATTTTTCATAGTACCATCACTTTGTAATGACATAAGTCCTACATAATCTGCACCAGAATTATCTACCTCAACAACATCAGTGTTTGATGTATCTGTTTGACTAGCACTATCGGTTGTAGTTGAAGAATTATTACCAGTAACATATTGTGAACTAACCCATTCGTTTGTAGCAACACGATAATATTTAACTCCACTTACATCCTTAGTCTGATCAGTTTTCCAGTTAGTTCTATTCCCTAATGCACGGTTAGTAATATTTTTAACACTACCATCACTTTGCATTGAAACTAGTGGAACATAATCACTAGAAGTACTATTAACATTGATTACGCCAGTGCTTGAACTTGCGTTATTATCAGTTGTTGTACTTGAATTGTTGGTACTTGTATCGTCGGTACTTGAACTATCAGTGCTTGCGGTAGTCCCTTCAGGTGACTCGTAACTTGTAAAGAAGTTATCATACAATTCTGAAACATCAAAATTGCCATAACTTCCACTGAATGTATAAGTACTTGTCCATTGCCAACCATGGTTAGCTGTATACCATTCTTGTCCAGCTGGACTATATGGATATGCGGCAATCCAGCCTGAATCAACGTTCATAACCGTTCCGACCCATGAACCCATCGTGTAAATAGTAGAACGATAGCCATACTTAGCAACTTCTGTCATGAAAGCTTGGTTGTTAGCATTATTTTGAGTCGTTGACAAAGAACTTTGTTCAGAACTTTCAACATCTGTAGCTAATACGGCACCAGCAGGCAATCCATCAGCTTGAGCAGTTCTACCAGCAAAATCAGCTTCTGCCTTAGCACCTGCTACAGTACTATATCTGGCATAATGATAACCATTAACGTACAATCCTGCTGATTGAGCTGCAGAAATATTTCCCGCAGCATCGGCATCTTTAAAAGATGTACCTTCACTAATTTTGGTAACCATGGCCTTAATCCCATAATTATCATGCATATTCTTAAAGTTGGAAACCGTCATCCCACCATTGTTGTTTGACACATCAACCATATCCGCACTTGCAGCTTGGACATTAGTGACGCAGAGAAACACTGCCAGGAAAGATACTACGGTCGCAACAATCGCAATAACCCTTTTCTTCAAACCCATTAATCTCTTCTCCCTTTTGTTGCCTTGCAACAAACCAAATTATAGGTCATTATTTTTTGATTTTATCGAACATTACGAACATGTTCGATAAAAGTAATAAAGTAACTGATTTGTAACAAAATGGTAAAAGAGATATTACACTATGTATGTTAATAGAATTATTAATTTTTATATATTAAGGATTTTATCCTAATCTATACAAAAAAGACACAATAACTATAATTTTTTCAACATAGTTATTGTGCCTTTTAATTTCACAAAAATATTTTTTGATTAGGCTTTTTGGTAATCGTACTAATTCTATATAAATACAAAATCAGACCAATTACTAACCAGACAATCATGATTGGAATGTCTTTTAACGCCAAATCCAATTTATTGATACGCAGTGCCTCAATCGTGTTACCAAACGGAAAAATCAGACTGATGATTCTCAACCAATCAGGATACTTAGTCAATGATACCAACGTTCCTGAAACAAGATAGCCAATAGTACTAATAATGTTTAAGAAGAAATACGGATCATCCATGCCCCAAGAAGCAACAAACGAGGTAATTCCCAAGATTAATCCTGTCGTGACAGAAATTGGCGATATAACTAGCATTTGCCATAGTGGAACTTGTAAATTAACCGACCACAACAAAATTCCATTCACCAAAATCATTATTTCAGCAACTAAAGCAGAAACTATAATTTTACTACCCCAATATACTACTGAAAATGGACGCTGAACCGCAACTTCCAGAGATAACCCCAGATCACTGTCACCAACTAATAAAGCATTAATACTGCCTAGAGCCAATAATGATCCAGAAATCAAGACGGAACTTGTTGCAACTTGCCAATCAACTTTCCCAGTTGAAGTCCCAGTCACAGCAACCAATAGAAACATATTGAGAATTGGGATAATCAAAAAATAAACAATTCCCACACGCCAATTACGTATATAAGGTAAGGCGGACAATTGAGTTCTTATCATAATTCACCCAACCTCCCCGTTCTTTTTGACAGGCGTATAAGTTTTGATGATAACAACCATGCGCATGAAGCCCACAAACTAGTACTAAAAAGGGTTGCCGCAACATCTATTATCGTTAATTGATTCATAATAATTCGAACTGGTCCTGTAATTGGAATCAACCAACTTGTTATATTTCCGAGCCACTCTAACCCATTGGGAAAACCGAAAACTCCTGCCAACAGAACAATTGGAATATCAATTAATTGTTCATAGATAATCGCATCACTAGTAAGAACGAAGAATATTGCTATGGTCAAACTCATTACTGATGCACTGATGAATAACAAAACGCTACCTAACAGTATTCCTAAGTTTACACCAGAACTTATTCCAAATATCAGCGTCAGAATATAGCTTACTGGAAAAGCGAGAAATCCAAAAATTGTAGCTGGCAAAACTAAAACTGATAATGCCTCACGTTCATCAACTTTTTGATTTAAGACAGTATCTAACGTTTGCTGATATTTTTGAAATGAAATTGCACCTGCAGATGTCGTTGCTGATGACCACAAACCAACAATGGCAGCACGTAACCACATTTTATTATCAAAACTTCCGTTTGCGTAATTAACTAAATACAAGGTAATGAACATTGAAACTGTACTAGTAATCATTAGCCAAAAGAAATATTGATCCTTAACGTATAGCTTTGTTTGAAACCAGATCATTGAGAAAAAACGTTGCATTATTTTCGCCTCAATTCTGGTGCCAAGGCTAGATAGGATTCCTCTAATGTGGCTGGTCGATCAATATGATGCACTGATGACTTTTTGATAATCTGAGCCAGCGCACCAACTTCTTTGACCTCACCACCACCAATTAAAACGATTCGATCAGCCATGGATTCAATTTCACTCATAATATGACTCGTTAATAAAATTGATACACCTTTATCTTTAGCCAAATTATGTAAAACTTCACGGATTTGTGTAGCAACTTCGACATCTAATCCATTAGTTGGTTCATCCAATAACAGCAAAGAAGGTTGACCCAACAACGCTCTGGCAATATGCAGTCTTTGATACATTCCTCGAGAAAAAGTCTGTACTTGCTTATTTGCTACATTATCTAAATCAACTAATTTCAAAACTCGATGAATTTCTTGTTTCTGCTGTCTACGTGTAATCTTATTCAAATTTGAAAAGAAAGCCATATTATCATACGCAGTGGCTCGACCGTAAAATCCTAATTCACCACCGAATACAACTCCTACTCCAGAGTGATCAAACTGTTTATGTCCCCAAACATCTTGACCATTAATTGTAACCTTACCTGAGGTTGGCATAAGATAGCCACCTATCATAGATACCGTCGTTGTTTTGCCAGCACCATTAGGTCCTATCAAGGCAACAATTTCGCCTTTTCCAATTGAGAAATTAACATCCTTAACAGCTTCAAATTCTGTTTTATGTTCATTGAACACCTTTTTAAGATGCTCAATCGTTAATACTTTTTCCACCAAATCACCCTTTGTGTGTTGTGATGGAAATATTCCATCACTTATTGTTCAATTCTAATAAATGACCCTTTCTTCACACTCATTGCTTTATTCAATTTAGTCATAACATTGACCTCCATTTGCTTATTTAGTTTGAATTATAATCCTAAAGTTGGTAATTTTCTAATTTCATTATATATATTTTAATTTCACAAAAAAGGGAAGCTATCTCTACCTAGAAATAGCTTCTCTTTTTGACCTGTCTTGTCATATAAAATTAATTTTCGTACAAATATCCTGCATCCCTTAACGCTTGTCTAATTTCCTGTAATTGTTCTGAATTTTGATATGAGATTGTGTGTGTATGAATACCATCAGTTAATTCTGACAACAAATGTCCTTGTTGCTTTTTGAGGCGTCCCATAAACAAATTGATATCACCAACCGTTCTAATTTCTAATTCACCACGTAATCGTCCATACAACGGATGCTCAATTTCGACATCTTTAATGACTCCACCCGCCTGAATAATTCTTTTCATTTCATCCTCTGCTTCATTGGGGAAATGGCGGCAGACAACGATTACCGTTGGTTGATTTCCCTGTTCAACTTCATACCCATGTAATGTAGAAATAATTGATAGTCCATTGGCGCGTAATAATGAAATATCGCCGACAATTGTTTGACGACTTACTGTAAACTTCTTTGCCAAAGTTGTTGCACTAATTGCATCCTTGGCAGTTGATAATAAGGCTCTAATTTGATCACGTCGTTCTGATCCTGTCATAATTTATCCTTCTAACTCTTATTTAGGTCCATTTTACCAAAAAAATCAGGACTACAGTCCCAACAACTTTCATGAAATAAAAAACTATGATACACTAATTTTCAGTATCCAGGGTGTCAAGACACCTATTAATTTTCTGAAAGGAATTTCTTATGCGTAATTTATCATTAATGACTGATTTATATGAATTTTCCATGGCAAATGGATTTCAACGTGACCTACCAGAAACTAAAGCCACGTTTGATGTCTTTTTTCGAAATGTACCAGATGATGGTAGTTTCGTAATTACTGCTGGTTTACAACAAGTTATTGAGGCTTTACAAAATTTTCATTTTAGCGATGAAGACTTGGATTACTTTAAACAATTAGGAATCTGGGACGACAAATTCTTAGATTACTTGGCTAATTTAAAGCTAACTTGCCAAATTAAAGCTATCCCTGAAGGTACACCTGTCTTCCCTCGTGAACCCTTATTGACTGTTACTGGTCCGATTGCTCAAGCACAATTGCTAGAAACAATTATCCTGAATATTTTAAACCATCAATCGCTGATTGCTACCAAGGCTAGGCGCCTAACCTATGCTGCTAACGGTCGTCCAATTATGGAATTCGGTGCCAGACGTGCACAAGGTCCAGATAGCGCCATTTATGGTACACGTGCTGCAATTATTGGCGGAGCAAAGAGTACTTCTAACGTTCTCGCTGCTAAGAAATTCAATATTCCCGCTGCTGGAACAATGGCTCACAGTTGGATTGAAGCTTTTCCTGACGAATTAACAGCCTTTCGTAAATGGGCAGAACGTTATCCAGATAATAGTGCTCTCTTAGTTGATACCTATGATGTTCTAAACTCTGGTGTTCCTAATGCAATTACTGTTTTCAAGGAGCTTCGTGAAGCAGGACATGAACCAGTAGGTATCCGTATTGATTCTGGAGATGTGACTGCCTTATCACTACAAGCCCGCAAGATGCTAGATGATGCCGGTTTCCCAAAGGCTAAGATAACGATTTCTAACGCTCTTGATGAAAGAATTATTACCTCACTCCTTCAACAAGGTGCCCCAATTGACAACTTCGGAATTGGTGAAAAATTGATTACTAGTGCTTCAGCCCCTGTTTTAAGTGGTGTTTACAAGTTAGCAGCTATTGATCAAGAAGGCAAAACTTATCCAAAAATCAAGGTCAGTGCAAGTCGAGAAAAAATTACTATCCCTGGTAAAAAACAAGTTTACCGTCTTTACCATAAAGGCACCAACCAAGCTTTTGCCGATTTGATTGCATCAGACAATGAAGATATATCTAGCTTATCTGATATATCTGTCTTCAATAGTAATCCATCAAGCGTTAATCACAAATATCATTTAACTAGATTTGATGCTAAATCACTTTTGAAAAAAGTTGACTTGACTGATGACGCACCACTTTCATTACAAGCAATCCAATCTGACAGTCAAAATAAATTGGATGAATTACCTAGAGCAACCCAAAGGCTTATCAATCCAGATAATTACCCAGTTTATATGACTGAAACCCTCAATCAAATACAGGCAGATTTATTAAATGAAAAGACAGCCGATATTGATTAAGTAAAGGAGTCTTTATTCGATGGAACGTATCAATAAAATTCTAGGAACACTATACGGACAAGCAATTGGTGACGCTATGGGAATGCCTTCAGAGCTCTGGCCCGTAGAAAAGATTCGTCAACATTTTAATGGTCCAATAACTGATTTCTTAGATGGACCTAAAAATAATGATGTAGCAATTAATTATCAACGTGGTGAATTTACTGATGATACTGGTCAGGCTCTGGCAATTCTTGATTCATTGATAGAAACAAATTGGCAACCCGACCAAGCTAACTTAGTTAAATACATCATGGCTTGGGCTGACAGTGCTGATGCCTGGGAAAATAACATCCTTGGTCCCAGTAGTAAAGCTGCTTTATTAGCTATCAAAAATGGAAAAGATTCCACTCCTATTACGGCTACTGCTTTAACTAATGGTGCTGGTATGAGGATTGCACCAATTGGTAGTCTTTTTAAACCAGATCAATTAAACGAACTGGTTCAAACGGTTTATCAAATTACCAAAGTTACTCATTCAAGCGACGTAGCCATTGGTGGTGCCTGTATGATAGCCGGTGCTGTAACTGCCGCAGTGGCTGACTATTCTTGGGACGAAATTATTGAGTATGCCCTTTCCGCCAATGAACTAGGTTATAAACTTGGTAGTTCGACCTGGGCAGCTAAGTCTTATTCACGATTAAAACTAGGTTTGGAATTTGCTCAAGAATTTAAGAACGAGCCTGACAAGTTTAGCAATTCAATCTATAACGTTATCGGTACTGGAACCATGATTTCCGAAAGCATCCCCGCTTCCGTTGCTATTGCCTACTACACTCGAGATGTAAAAAAATGTGCTTTGATGTGTGCCAATCTGGGGGGCGACACTGACACAATTGGTGCTATGAGTACCGCCATTTGTGGAGCCAAAAACGGTTTTGACTCGATTGATCCTAACTGGATTAAAACTATTGATGCCCAAAATCCACAATACGATTTAAAGAATTACGCTAACAAAATTTTAAATTCCAAAATCATCTAATATTCTGAGGAGAGAATAGAACAAATGAATAATGAAATTGTTAAGATTGCTGATCCAGATAAAACTTTAACACCGAAGAAACTTTTCTATAACTGGTTTGCCGCAAATGTTGGTATTATGGGATTCGTCTTCGGAGCTATGATTGTTTCCTATCACCTATCATTCGGTCAAGCAATGTTTGCTGCTTTAGTAGGTGCATTCTCATTTCTTGTTCCTGGTTGGGTAGCCATGATTGGTCAACGTGAAGGTGTAACAACTTTCAAACTCAGTCGTGCCGCTTACGGAACACATGGTAATATCATCCCCAACGCCATTGCCTGGCTAAATATGGTTGGTTGGCTTGCAGTCAACGTTATTACCGGAACAATGTTATTAACTTCGCTATTTAGTGTCATTAAAATTCCCAAGAATCCACTTACTCAAGCTGTTGCCTTAGCTATTTTTGGTGGTTTAGTTCTACTATCCGGACTTTTGAAGGAAGATACTTTAGGTAAGATTCAAACTTGGATCAGTTATATTTTTGGTATTTTAACTGGAATCATTTTAATTTTCTTCCTTGTTAAAGCTAACTGGCATGCCGCTTTAAGTTTACCTAGTGGTAATTGGATAACCGGTGTATTGCCTGCTATTAGTATCGTTGCTGCTGGTTCTGGTATTTCATGGTCAATGGCTGCCGCTGACTGGGGCGCTTACGTTCAACCAAAGACAAAACCTTCAGCCACATTTTGGAGTACTACTTTAGGTGGTGCCGTTCCGCTATTTCTATTAATGGCTGGTGGTGTCCTTCTTAGTACCATCGAACCTTCACTTGCTACAACAGGAGATCCATTTGGTGTTATGTATAAAGCCTTACCAAGTTGGTTTGGTGTAATTTATTTTCTAGTCGCAGCTGGTGGATTGATTCCTCAATGTATCGTCTCACTTCGTTCTGCCCGCATTAACTTATCAACTATGGGAATCAAAATTTCTCAAAAGAACTCTTTAATCATTCACGGTCTAATTGTTATTTTAATTCCAATCTACGTTCTATTTATTTCCGGTAACTTCCTTTCAAACTTCGAAATCTTTTTAAGTTTCTTAGGTATCTGTTTAGCTAGTTGGGTTGCAATCTTCTTATGTGATAGTGTTATTTTTCGTAAAAATGGTTATGACTTTAACCTAATGATTCCTAACTCATCCGTTCACTACAACATTGGTGGAATTGTCTCATGGGTTATTGCAACAATTACTGGATTCCTCTTCACTAACAATGCTATCTGGAATGGTCCCTTTGCTCACGGAATTTTCAAGAATAACAGTTTAGGTGTTTTCGTTTCAGCCATCCTTGCAATTATTTGTATGTTAATCGTTAAAATGATAACCCCAACTCGTTCTGCTATGGAGGTTCGTTCATGAGTAAGGCTTTAATTATTGGTGCGGCCTTTATTGATGTAATAATAAACGTACCCGAATTACCAGTTGATGGTGGCGACATTACCGGATCATTAACTTCTAGTAACCTTGGCGGTTGTGCTTTCAATGTTTATGGTGCTTTAAAGGCATGTAATCAACCTGCTGATTTATTTGTACCAGTTGGAATCGGTCAATACGCTGACAAAGTTAAAGAGGTGCTAGGTCAAAAAAATATACCTGTAACATTATCAGTTGAAGGTGCCGACAATGGTTGGGACATTGCCCTGGTTAAGCCTGATGGTGAACGAAGTTTCTTAACTATGAACGGAATCGAACAATATTGGAATTCTGATTGGTTCAAAAAGATTGATATTCAATCTTACGATTATCTTTACGTAAGTGGTTATGAATTAGAGAGCCCTAAATCTGCTGCAATTATCTTAGACGCTCTGGAGAAAAGAAACAGTGATGCATATCTTGTCTTTGATCCATCTCCAAGAATTGGGCATCTTCCCTCTGATGTCTTGAAGAGAATTTTAACTAAAAACGTAATAATTCATTGTAATCAAGATGAAATTTCATCAGTAATGCCACAAGGTAATACTTTGAATGAGAAACTTCAACGTATCTTTGATCTAACTCAAAGTCCTGTTGTGGTAACCCTTGGTGCTAAAGGTGCCTGTTATTTTGATGGCAATGCAATGACAACCATTTCCAGTGAAGACACACCCATTGTTAATACAATTGGAGCTGGCGACACTCACTGTGGAGCAATGATTGCTGGTCTAATGGATAATCTGGATTTGAAAACTACTATTAACGAAGCTAATCATTTATCTGCTCTCGTCGTTGGACAAGAAAATGGTAGCCTCTACTAAAAAAAACAGTTTTCCTATTAACTTAGGAAAACTGTTTTTACTTTATATTCCTTTAATAAAAATTCTTTCATAAATCATGCGTCCAACTAAAAGGTAAACAAATCCGAGCAACAATCCCAATAAATTATTTGAAATTCTCAAAATAACTGCCTGAGAATTACCAAATAACGTCGTAGCTAAGGCCAAAGCTCCAAAACAGTTAAAAATATTTTTAAATCGATACGTTGTACATAACCCTAAGGCAATTCCACCCAGAATACCCAATAAACTAGCCGGTATCATTTGAGCTAAGACAATAAATAAAATTGATCCTACCACTACACCAACCAGCCTATCAACAAACCGACTCTTAATATCAGGCAACTCATAAATTGAAATCAATGATGAAAAAGCAATTCCGACCCACATATATCGTTTGATATCGATTAAATATCCTAATACTAATATCAAACTGATACCAAGAACATAATACATTAGCCAAAGATTTTTCTTGTTTAGTATTCCCTTTTCAAACAAAGTATTTTGTAATGAACGTTTGATATGCTTTTGACCGTGTTTAATCACAAACAAAATTGAGAACAGTACGAAGAATAATCCTAACAAACTACCTCGATTGATTAACTGAGTTTGATTCAACTGAATACTTGTTCCCGACAGAAACACATAAGAGAATGAGTATAAACCTGGATTACCCATTTTAGGATTATCACTTGTCAGTAACAGAATCATTCCCAATAATAAGAAATTAAAAATAAATTTCCAAAAAATACTATTAACCTGCATAACTAATGGTATTAGGAAAAATGCTCCAAGTATCAATCCTAAGCCAACAATTGATTGGCTTAATTTGTAACCGAAATGTATAAACCGAATACTCAACAACATACAGAATAGAACCACTGCTAAATATTGATTTTCAGCTCCGAATAACAGATTTATCACTGAAATAAAGACAATTGCAAAGCTTACCAAAAGAACACTTCGAAAAAACATCACAAAAAATAATTTTCTTCGTTCACTAGCCGAATTGTTGGTATGAATTAATTGTTTTATTGCGTATGGATCTAGCTGTAATTTATCATAGAAACTCATAAAAATCAGATACACTCCTCAATTTCAAATAAATGCGTTAAGCAGTGTATCTGATTCAACAATAATTGTCAAAGCACTTTCTAATCGGTAAATTCCAACTTACCCTGGCTTACCATGGTATCGACATGCAGTTGATGATTAGTTTGACTAACTACTAACTTAGATACGTCTTGATTAGTTCCTTCGACATGTAAATTTTGTGCTGTAATATCTTTATAAACGGATAAAATAATCCACTGGGTTTCAGCTTCATCAGAAGTTGCGGCGTAACAAGCTACAGTTCCCGGTTCATTAGCAATTGAATCGGTTATACTTTTTCCTAGTAAGGACTTAAATTCTTTAACAGAACTCTTTGCAATAGTAACTTCAGAACAGTTGACGACGTAATCATTACTACCGGTGATTTTTAAAGCTGTATCCTTAGTATTCAAAAATTGTAACTTCAATTCCTGCATTTCATGGCCTGTCAAAACTTTTTGAGCAACTTGCCCATAATGTTTAAACTGTGGTGACTTGGCGTGCACATTATAATTATCCAAATCTTGATACATTTCAAAAACATAATTGGTCGTTCCAGCAAGATCTTCATGTGTCGCAAACATTGCTAGAGTTCCAGATTCATTTTCAATTGATGTCACCATGTTATGTGTGCCCTCTTTTACGAAAGCAGCTGAATTGTCACTACTAATGGTTAATTTGTACATTCTAAAAATTGGTCTTTTAGTTAATTTCATAATTTTACCCCACTATTGATTATTTTATCGCAAGAAATGGTAAACGTTTACTATATATTTCTATCTGACTTATAATTAAAGCAATAATATAGAGAGAGGGTATTTATTTTATGAAAGCAGCTGTTTTTGAAAAAGCCGGTCAAATGAAAATTGAGGAAATTGATAAGCCAACTATTCAAGCACCTGACGACGTTTTAATTAAGGTCGTTCGTGCTTGTGTCTGTGGTTCTGATTTATGGTCATATCGTGGTCTAGAAGACAAAGCTGATAATTCTGAAAATAATGGTCATGAAGCTATTGGTATCGTTGAAGAAGTTGGTGACGATATTACAACTGTTAAACCTGGTGACTTTGTTATCGCACCATTTACACATGGTTGCGGTCACTGTCCTGCTTGTCTTGCCGGGTTCGATGGCGATTGTCAATCACACACTGATAATTTCAGTAGTGGCAATCAAGCTGAATATATTAGATTCCAACACGGTCAATGGGCTCTAGTTAAAGTACCTGGTCAATCTAGTGATTACAGTGAAGGTATGCTCAAATCATTACTTACTTTGGCTGATGTTATGGCTACTGGATTCCATGCTGCTCGTGTTGCCAATGTTAAAGCCGGTGATACTGTCGTTGTTATGGGTGATGGTGCTGTTGGACTTTGTGGTATTATTGCTGCCAAATTACTTGGAGCAAAGAAAATTATCTCAACTAGTCGACACGAAGATCGCGCTGCTTTAGCTAAAGAATTCGGTGCTACTGATAATGTTATTGTTCGTGGTGATGCAGCCATCAAATCAATTATGAATTTAACTGATAATGCTGGTGCTGATGCCGTTCTCGAATGTGTCGGAACAGAATTATCAACTGATACAGCCATGAAAGCTGGACGTCCTGGTAGTGTTGTTGGTCGTGTTGGCCTACCTCACACTGGTAAAATGGATGTTGCTACATCATTTGGCAAGAATGTTATTCTAGCTGGTGGTCCAGCTTCTGTCACAACTTATGACAAAGACCTTCTCCTAAAAGCTGTTCTTGACGGTAAAATCAATCCTGGTAAAGTCTTTACTAAGACATTCTCATTGGATCAAATTAATGACGCTTATCAAGAAATGACTGATCGTAAGGTTATTAAATCAATGGTTGTTGTTTCTGATTAATTAAGTGAAGATGAAAAATGAACCCTACTGCATTCTAGCAGGGTTCATTTTTTTGTTAGTCTTATCAATTATATTATCCTGAATCAAATTAATTATCTCTTGATTTTGTGGCAAATCAGAATGTTGTGCATCATCCCCGGTAACAGTCATTTCAGTAAAGTGATCGACTCGATGTTGATAAATATATTTCCCAGCTCGAACACTATTTTCTGGAACCAATCCATCAGAGGTATAATTTTGAGTTCCGGCAATTGAGAAAACAATTAGATTCTGCGGTATTTTATCTTTATTCTTGATAAAGTTAGCTAACATTTCGGTTTTATTTCTAGTTGAACGTTCAGAAAAATTATATGGAGATCCAATAGTCATCAACTTCTTCATCTTGACATCATGGTCTGACAAATAATTTTCAATGAATTCCGTATAGATTAAGCCACCGTTGGAATGACCTATTCCTTTAAAATTATTAAAACGGTATTTGTCTTGTAAATCAGTTAACGCCTGACTAAACATCTTAGCTTGAAGTTTGATATTACTGTAACCATCATGATTATTTTCAAATCCAACGACAATTATTGGTTCAGTGTCACGATTATTCAATTGCCCACTGTACACAATTTTGCCACTGTTATAGACTTTTAATTTCAATAAACTGTGCTTAGTTCTAGTATTCTTATTCAATTTATCAACCAAACTATCAAAACGATTCTCCGTTGCTGAACTACCAGGAATCATGATGATTGGTGACATCTTTGAAGTGTACATTTTACTCAAATATTTAGTATTATCCTTGGCCCAAACATAAGAAGGAACCGCTAAAACAGCAATGGACAACACGATAATACTGATCAATCTAATTAAAGATTTCTTATTTCTTATCCGTATTCCCATTTTTATTCCTCCTTGCCGTGCGTCAAACGATAAATATTATTAACGTGATTATTAAATTTCACAAATGGCAAATAAATAAAGACATCCATCGCTAAAATTAGAACTCCAGCAATCAAAGCACTAAAATTACCACTAGTACCAACGAAAGCAATCAATGGGCCAGGAGTTCCGTTTGGAACTGGAAATGGCACCGGCGGAATAATGTGCATGGTTATTAATGCTGCAGCGACTAACATATTTATTACCGGTACCAAAACAAACGGCACCAGATAAACTACATTGAAAAAAATTGGCAATCCCAACATTAAAATAGAATTACTATTGAATAAAGCTGGAAATAGTCCCCATCTGACGGTCAGTAAATCCTTTTTATTTCGTGTCATAATGACAATAGCTATCATCAAAGCCAAAGTAGCTCCGACCCCACCGTATGTGGCATAACTATGATACAAAGCTAATTGTGAAAACGGATAAGGAACTTTCCAAATACTATTGTGTTGTAACGCATAAATGGCATTTTGTGATGCTAAAACAGAACTTTGCGTTGCATCAGAATAATCAAATGGACCGCTTAATCCAATCCAATTTAGTATTCCCGTCATAATTGAACCTACGATTGTTAACATCAAACCATCTTTTTGAGATGAATATGACCGTATACCAGTACTTAGTGCACTGAAAACACCGATATTGTTCAACCACAGCAAGAAACCACCAAAGATTATTGCCATCAAAAAGGAAATTGAAATTGGCCAGAGGAATTTATACTCTACATTCCCGCCAACTTTTCCATGTTCCTCATAATAAGAAAATATCTGGGCAACCAAATAGCCAACAATTAAGCCCAATAATAATCCTTGAATACTCAAGGGTCCCCTTATTGCGGCAAGTGGTGAACTATCTATGGGCATCTTCAATGGCAAGACACCAGTTGGTAAACAAACTAATATAATATAAGTAATCATACCAGCTAAACCAACGAATCTAGTTTCATTATGCTTTAATCTAGCTGTCACTTCCGCATTCTTAAAAGACGCAAATAATGCCAATAAACCTGTTGTCCAACTAGTGATCAAATTAAGCACTCTATTGATTACCTTGAAATTATCAACAAAATCACCGATATGAAGAATTGAAGCACCGAATCCACTCGGAGTTAAAAATGAATTCGCAATAACAATCGAAAAAGTTCCAATAATTAAAAATGGAATTAAAATTGTCATCGTTTCGCGACTAGCACGAAAGAACAAGCGACGCCTGAACCAGACTAACCTATCTGCAAATTTTCTCATCATAATGTTTCATCCATCTCTCTAAAAACAAGATCAAATATTTATAGCTTACAGATTGTATTCTACTCTATTTCAACGTAATAATATTCTATTTAGGTTCCATCAAAATGTTATTCTAATATTAATTAATGGAGGTATAACCATGGCAACAATTTACGATATTGCTAAGAAAACCGGCATTTCAAAATCAACTGTTTCCCGTGTTGTGAGTGGGAATGGCTACGTCAGCGAGGATAAGCGACAAACCATTCTAAACGCAATGCATGAACTTAACTACATCCCTAATCAAATGGCGAAAAATCTCCGTAATAAACGTACTAATACAATTGGATTCTTAGTTAATGACTATCTTCCCCTGGTTGGCGAATTTATCAATGTTTTCACCAATATTGCAGCCAAAAACAATTACAGCGTAAACGTTTATTTCACTAAAACAGCTGAAAACGAAATTAATACATTAAACCTTCTGACTATTAGAGCCTTAGATGCAGTTTTTATTTTGACACGAATTAATTCATGGGATCTAATTAGCTCTTATGCCAAATTTGGTCCAATCTCTACTTGGCAACGAGTTGAGAATCCTAATATTTACTCAAATTACGTTGATCATTACCCTATCTACCTTAAAATCCTCGAACGTTTGGACAAACAGGGTTATACAAAAATTGGTCATGTCTTTTCTACTATTCGTAACGCTAATACCCGTGCACGTGTTCAAGCAATTGAGGATTTCTCAACCAAACATCCTAATTCTGATCAAACTTATCAATTGTTTTATCATGGACAGTCAAATGCTGGCCAGGATTCCGCAATGAAATGGCTAGGTTTAATTAATCGTCCACAAGTAATGATTTTCTTCGCTGATTACGTTGCTGCAGAATTCATGACAACTTTGCGAAAACACCACGTTAAAATCCCCGAAAACTGTGTCGTTATTGGCAGTGATAATAGTGAAATTGCCGAATTAATGAATATTCCAACCGTTGATCTCTGTTTTCGTAGCCAGGCTCAAAATGGTTTTATTTACTTGTACAACCAATTAAATAAAAAACAATTACCCTTCCAAAAACAGAATCCAAAATGGATACCTGGTTATTAATTATTTTTACGCTTGACATGGGACCAATCCCACAAGTTAATCTATCAATACAATCAAAAACATTAATAAATTAGTTGGAGGTATTGTCATGTCACGTGAAGCGTTGAAGATGGTAACTATCGGTGGAGGTTCCAGTTATACACCTGAATTAATTGAAGGATTTATCAAGCGTCAAGATCAATTGCCAATTAAAGAAATTTGGTTAGTTGATATTCCTGACGGTGAAAAGAAACTCAATATCGTTGGTAATATGGCTAAACGAATGGTTAAAGCTGCTGGATTAGATTGGGAAATTCATCTAACTTTAAACCGTCGTGAAGCTTTAAAAGATGCTGACTTTGTTTCTACACAATTCAGAGTTGGACTCCTAGAAGCTCGTGTTAAAGATGAAAGAATTCCTGGTAGTTATGGATTCCTTGGTCAAGAAACTAACGGGGCTGGTGGTATCTTCAAAGCTTTTAGAACAGTACCCATAATTTTAGATATTGTAAAGGATATGAAGGAACTCTGCCCTGATGCTTGGTTGATCAACTTTACTAATCCAAGTGGAATGATTACTGAAGCTATCCGTCAATATGGAAAATGGGATAAAGTTATTGGACTATGTAACGTTCCAGTTATGGCAATGATGACTGAGCCACAAACTATTAATCGAGAATTAAGCGACCTAACTTACAAATTTGCGGGAATCGATCACTTCCATTGGCACCGTGTCTGGGACAAAGCCGGCAAAGAAGTCACAATGGATATCATCGATGAAATGTATGATGGCAAAGATTCAGGATTTCCCAAAAATATTTTTGACGTCCAATTCTTCCGCGAACAACTCAATCAGATGAAAATGATTCCGTGTGGTTATCACCGTTACTACTACAGACAAGATGAGATGTTTGACCACAGTATGGAGGAATTCAAACAAGGAGCTACTCGTGCTCAGCAAGTTATAAAAATTGAACACGAATTATTCGAACTCTATCAAGACCCAAACCTTGACTACAAACCTAAACAATTAGCTGAACGTGGCGGTGCTCATTACTCTGATGCTGCTTGTGAATCAATTGCCTCAATTTATGGCGACAAGAAAACTCATATGGTTGTCTCAACTTTAAATAATGGTGCCGTTCCTGATTTACCAAGTGATCACACTGTTGAAGTTTCAGCTCAAGTTGGTGCTGCTGGAGCGATTCCATTAACATTTGGACACTTCCAGCCTGCTGAATGTGGCTGGATTCAACTCATGAAGAATATGGAGTTAGTTATCGATGAAGCTGCCATTACTGGTAACTATGGTTTGGCCTTACAAGCATTTATTATGAATCCGCTTATTCCTAGTGGACAGAAGGCTAAAGACCTCCTAGATGAAATGTTAGTTGCTAATAAGAAGTATCTACCTCAATTTGCAGATAAGATTCAAGAATTAGAAGCTAATGGAGTAACGGTTCATGATAAAGTTGCCGCTTCAATCGATGAACACATCGGACAAATTTAACCAAAAAAAAAGTTGATCAAGGGATATCCCTTTGACCAACTTTTTTTATATCCTGTTATACCAACTATTACTGTTGATTTCTTTGTAGATGACGATATAAAACAACCAACAAACTGCCTATAACAATTCCCGTTGCATTAGACAGAACATCGTTAATATCGCTAGTTCGATTCATCAACAGATATTGTGACAGGTAAAATTGGATTGTCTCAAACGTAGTTCCAAAAAATAATCCTAATAATACCATTACCAAAATTGGAATATTCCTAAATAATTTCTTAATTATAATTCCTAAAGGAATCGTTAAAATAATGTTTTCTACAAATCCAATATCATTTAAATCTAATTGTGTTAAATTTACTCGTCCAGTTCCCAGTGGCATACGATGAATTTCTAAGCCATTGATAGAGATAGGAGTAAATAAAATACTTCCTAGAAAAGCTACATAAAATAATACGATTATTAAAAAATAACGTTTATGCTTATTTTTTGTTCTAGGGATAATTAAGGCTCCGCTGAGAACCACAAGAATCAAAACTATTAATAATGGGACCCAACGCATACAACTGACTTCCTTTTCTTATTGCCAATAATTCTACCACAGGTTGAATGGATAATAAAAATAAGGCTCTGATTTAAGAAAACAGGCCTTATCACAATTATATCCAACATTTTTAGATAAAAGATTATAAATCTAATTCTTATTTTCTACTTTCTTCTGAAAATATTGTTCGAGAAACATTGCCAATCCATCATTCTCATTTGTATCAGTAACATAATTAGCAATTTCTTTAACTTCCGGTTGGGCATTTCCCATTGCAACAGACATTTTAGCTTCTTGCATCATCCCAACGTCATTCATACCATCACCAAAAACAAAAGTATGATCTGAATCAACATTTTGTTCTGCTTGTATTTGTTTAACGGCTGTCCCCTTATCAGTATTCAAAGGAATCATTTCAATATTTGTCGGATTAGACGAAGATACCCTAAGCAACTTTGTTTCAGCAAGTTTCTCACGTGCTAAATCCAATTCGGATAAATCACCACGGCTTAAAACTACACCGTTAGTAATTTTATCCTCAACCGCTCGAAGTTGGGTTAAGTTATTAATTTCGTCATAACCAAATGACTCATCGAAATTACCAGCATTCTTGGCAATAAAATCAGGAACCTTCTCAGTAAAGTAAGCCTTCTCCGGAGTAAATAACATCATAGGCAACTTGTTCTCTTGTGTAATTCGATAGGCTGCCTCAACAGTATCTCCACCAAATTTAGTAACCTCACGTCCGTTGATACCATCAAAAACAGCTCCATTAGAAGTCACCATTTTAACTCCTGGTAACATTCTTTGAGTAATTTTTGCTAGTTCATACATTCGACCTGTTGAAATATAAAACATAACGTCATTTTTTTGTAGGCGTGCAATAGTCTCTTTAGTACGTTTTGAAATGTGTTTATGATCTTTCAATAAGGTACCATCGAGATCCATAAAAACTAAGTATTTTGCCATTTTATTCTCCTCACATAGTAATAATTATAGCAGTTTTATGGAATCGCTTTCGAGATTTGAATAAAAAAATAGAAACCTCATTGGGTTCCTATTTTTACTAAACAGTTAATTCAATTTGATTACCTTCAGGATCACAGACAACACTTTCATAGTAACCATCACCAGTAACTCTAGGTCCACTCAAATGTTTATATCCAGCATCAGAGATTTTTTCAGTCAAATCATTGACCTTTTCTTTAGAACCAACTGACATAGCCAAATGCATATAACCTAATGGATAACCAGAAGTACGATGTTTGTTCAAATCTTCTCTTGTACAAACTTCTAATCTTGTACCATCAGGAAATGACATAAATCTCGATGAAAAAGTTGTTACAGGATTGTGATATTTCTCAGATGCGGTTGCTTCAAAAAAAGTCTTGTAGAAATCTACTGTTTTCTCTAAATCATTAACAAATAAACCAACATGTTCAATTTTCATACTACCCCTCTAATCTAACTTTCGATATTTATAATGATTAGTATAGACCACTTTCCTGTTTTTACCCAAGATTGTGTTTCCAAAGCCATTATGGTTGATTGCATCCGGTAAAGTCTGCATCTCCATAGCTAAGGAACTGTAATCATGCTTATCTTGTTTTTGAGCATCTTGCGGATTGGCTGTAAAAATCACTAATCCATTGCGGTCAGTATATAAATCAACAGCTCGTTTGTCAGATTGAATCGTAGCAGCCTTGCGTTTAACAACAAAAGTATCGTCATATTCAAATTTGTTCAACAATTCCAACTGATCAAGTCCATCGCCAATTTTCTTAGGTTTCTTAAAATCATATGGACCTTCGGTTGCCAAAAGTTCTCCTGTTGGAACCTTACCGTCATCAACGTCTAAGAAATCCTTGGAATTTATTTGTAATTTTTGTTGGCGGATATTTTCATCACCAACATCAAAATACACGTGACAAGTTGGATTAAATAATGTGTTTTCGTCAGTTCTAGCACCATAGACGATTGATACTTCATCATCATCATTTAATGTATAAACGACATTGACTTTCAAGGTTCCAGGAAACCCATCTTCGCCATGAACTGTATGACTAAATAAAACACCTTTATCTGAAATAATTCGACTATCAAAATTTTGATATTGAAGTCCATGACTACCGCCATGAAGGAAATTTTCACCCTCATTTTGTTCCATCTGATAATCAACATCATGAATTTTGAAATTAGCATCTTTAATTCGTCCAGCTACACGACCAATTGTTTTACCAACTTGATATGGCGTATTGACATAATCTTCAAGCTCATCAAAGTGTTCAATCAAAGAATGCTTTTGACCATCTTCAACCACTTCAAAATTTTGCCAAGTTGCGGCATAGCTTATAACACTGATACTTGTTTGATTTTTATTAGTTATTTTATAGAGGTAAACCGGTTCAGAATCAATTTCCCCAAAAATTGTTTTTGAAACTACCATCTTATTTCACCCATTTCTGTGTGACAATATCTGGATCTACTATTTAATCTCCTCAGATATTAATCCATAGCTTTCTTAATATTTTCAAGTGTTACTTGTGAAGTGTCAGTAAAGTTGATATCTGCCTCATTCAAAATCTTTGGATCACCAATACCAACAGATGTTTCATGAGCACCATTAATTGATTTAACACCAGCAACGGCATCTTCAAGTCCGATACATTCTTCCGGTTTAAGATTCAAAATTTCAGCACCACGTGTGTAAATTTCTGGATCTGGCTTACCATGTGTCAATGTATCTGGATCAACACGTTCGTTGAAATACTTAGCTAAATCAAGAGCTTCCAATACTTTTGGAGAGTTCTTTGAAGATGAAGCTAGTGAAATCAAATAGTTATGTGCATCAAGATCTTCAATAAATTCCTTCATTCCGGGAAGAATATCATCATCAGTAAGTCCCTTTAGAAGGTTTAAATAATTTTCATTTTTCTTTGTTGCATACTTAACTTTTTCTTCTTCGGTGTAATCGTTTTCTTTGCCACCAGACTTTAAAATCAGATTCAACGAATCCATCCGACCGACACCCTTTAGTTGATTAGCCAAGTCATCACTCCAGGCAACACCTAATTCATCAGCCAATTGGTGCCAAGCTTTACCATGATACACTGATGTACTGGCAATAACGCCATCTAAATCAAATACAAATCCTTTAATCTGTTCAAATTTAACCATGTTATTAATTAGCTCCTTCTGATAAAAAAGTGCCTGAAATAAACTTCAGACACCCTTGTTTTACAATTATTTAAGCATAAGTGGTTTTTTATAGACTTCAATTTGAAGTGGTTCACCTGATACAAGTGTAAAGTGTGGACCATCGTCATTAACAGAAACTTCAATTACACGGCCTCTGAATACTTGTCTGAATGAATAGCTATTCCATTTCTTTGGTAAGAATGGTTTGTAGCTTAAAGTACCATCATCATGAACACGCATTCCTGCAAAACCTTGGACCATAGCAAGCCAACCACCGGTCATTGAAGTGATATGTAAACCGTCTGCGGTGTCATTATTATAATTGTCTAAGTCCAGTCTAGCGGTTCTCTCATATAAAGCAACCGCCTTATCTTCATAGTGTAGGTCCGCTGCTAGAACAGCGTGAACTGCAGGTGAAAGACTTGACTCATGAACAGTTAATGGTTCATAGAAATCAAAGTTACGTTTCTTTTCACGTTCTGTGAAATCGTCGATGAAGTCCCAAATTCCTTGGAGAACATCCCCTTGTTTGATATAAGGTGAACGCAAGATTTTATCCCATGACCAGTGTTGATTAATTGGTAATTGATCCTTTGGAATAGCACTGACTGGTTCGATGTCTTTATCCAAGAAACCATCATGTTGAACAAAAATACCTAAATCATCGTCATATGGCAAATACATTTTGTCTACAATATCTTGCCACTTAGCTATCTCATCTTTAGAAACATCTAGTTTCTTAGCTTGTTCATCAGTTACTTCTCCAAGAATTTGAAGAGTATACTTCAATGTCCATTTTGCCAAGAAGTTAGTATACCAATTGTTATCAACGTTGTTTTCATATTCGTCAGGACCTGTAACACCATGGATCATGTATTGTTCATTACGTTTACTATAGTGAACACGATCAGCCCAGAAGCGAGACATTTCAGTTAGAATCTTGCTACCTTCGTTGAGAACAAATGATTTATCGCCGGTATATCTTGTGTAGTTATAAATGGCAAAAGCAATATCACCGTTACGATGAATTTCTTCAAAAGTGATTTCCCATTCATTATGACATTCGATACCGTTGAAAGTAACCATTGGATAAAGTGCACCATTAAGGCCTTGTCTCTTAGCATTAATATAAGCACCATCCAATTGATTGTAACGATACATCAATAGATTTCTTGAAACTGCTGGTTGTGAAACACCTAGATAAACCGGAATACAGAATGCTTCGGTATCCCAATAAGTTGCTCCACCATACTTTTCACCAGTGAAACCTTTTGGTCCGATATTTAGACGTGAATCTTCACCAGAATATGTTGTGAAGAGACCGAATAAATTAAAGCGCATACCTTGTTGAGCATCAGTGTCACCATCAATTTTGACATCTGATTGATTCCAACGGTCAGCCCAAACATTTTTATGAGCAGCTAATAATTCATCGTAACTAATTTTAGTAACCTTAGCAGCGATACCTTCCATAGCATCTCTTAAATCATCTACAACTTTGTAATCACGTGAAGTAACAACAATTACACGTTTTTCAATTGTTCCAACTTCATTCTTTTGCAAAGTTGTTTCAAAAGTCTTGCTTGTTTCCAATTTACCAACTTCTGAATCAGCTTCTTTAAGATTAGTTACATAGTGTGCTTCCATACCAGAGGTAAATCTTGGTGTTCCAAAGTCATTAGGAATTGTTTCAGCAATTAAACTATCTTTATTGATTTCTAGTACTTGCCAGAAATCATCATCATAGTTAGCATCTTCATTTTTAACATCAGCGTCAATTGCACTGATAGCTTTGATATCAACAGGTTGATCAGATAGATTTTCAAAACTGACTCTTTGAACAGATAGTTCCTTTTGAGCAGCACTTAAAAATCTTTCAAAGTTAAACTTAACTTTACTTCCATCTTTTTCAACAATGAATGAACGCTTCAAAGTTGCTGTCTTCATGTCAAGGTCAAGTGTGAAATCAGAAACTGTATCCTTATATAGGTCCAATTTTGAACCATTAATTAGGAAGTTCATCTTAATATAGTTAACTGAGTTGACAACTTTACCAAAGTAGTCAGGATAACCATTCTTCCACCAGCCAACACGAGTCTTGTCAGGATACCAAACACCTGCTAAGTAACTTCCAGAAAGACTATCACCTGAATAATCTTCCTCAAAATTACCACGCATACCCATGTAGCCGTTACCCAAACTTGTTAGGCTTTCTTGTAATCGCTTATTTTTTTTATCTAGTTTGTGGGTAGCAACATCCCAAGGACTTACTTCAAAAATTCTTTGCATTAAGTTACGCCTCCTATAAAAAAAGGTAATTAGGTAAATACACCTAATTACCTTTTATAATCCTTAAAGAATTGTTTCGTCTGTATCTTTGTCAAAGTAATGAGCTTTTGTCATTTCAAAAGCCATCTGAACATTATCACCAGGTTTGTGATGATCACGTGAATCAACCTTTGCAATAAAGTCGGTACCACCAACTTGAGAATAAAGGATTGATTCAGCACCTAGTAACTCAGAAACTTGGATATTAGCATTAATTATAGCGTCGGGGAAAGCTTGAATTGCTACTTCTTCAGCATGTACGTCTTCTGGACGAATACCGAACGTAAGCTCCTTACCAACATAGCCTTTCTTTTCAAGGACTTTATATTGGCCTTCAGGAACAGCAATATTTAAACCCTTGTCATTAACTATCTTGCCGTCTTCAAGTTTGACGTCAAAGAAGTTAGTGGCAGGTGAACCAATGAATCCAGCAACAAACTTATTAGCTGGTTTGCTATATAGTTCAGAAGGTGTACCAACTTGTTGCATCTTACCATCATTCATAATGACAATACGATCAGCCATGGTCATGGCTTCAACTTGGTCGTGGGTTACGTAAATGAAATTACGTCCCAAACGTTGATGCAATTGTGCAATTTCTGTACGCATCTGAACTCTTAATTTGGCATCCAAGTTTGACAATGGTTCATCAAGCAAGAATAGATTAGCATCACGAACGATAGCACGTCCTAACGCAACACGTTGTCTTTGACCACCAGATAAAGCTGCTGGTTTACGTTTCAAATATGGAGTCAAGCCTAAGATTTCGGCCGCATTATCAACCCGTTTCTTAGTATCTTCTTTATCATTCTTACGAATATTTAACCCGAAGGCCATATTGTCAAAGACTGTCATATGTGGATACAAAGCATAATTTTGGAAAACCATCGCAATGTCACGATCTTTTGGTTGTACGGTATTCATGACTTTGTCATCCATTTTAAAGTCACCTTTTGTAATATCTTCCAAACCCGCTATCATACGCAATGTGGTGGATTTACCACACCCGGAAGGTCCAACGAAGACAATAAACTCACCATCTTTAATGTCCAGGTTGAAGTCACTAACTGAATAGTCAGTATTACCTGGATAGCGTTTGTAAATGTGATCCAAACTAATTTTTACCATTTGTAACGCTCCTTTTAATTTTTGACTTCCAGTTAATTAATAAGTCAATCTCACTAATCAATCTAGATGTGTCCACCACATCCAAAGTCAATCCTTTTTAGCCATCTGACCACCGAGCAACTTATAGGAAACATATGTTGCTAATGAAACACTACAAATCACACTCAGGAAAGCCAATTGCAAAACGAAATTCATTAATATCAAGATTAAAAATACTATCACTGAAAGAATAATTGGGAGAGGTTTCTCGACAAACAAATTCAAAATACTGTCATATTTATCTGTAGCAAGTTGAAAACTCGTTGCGATAACTGCCATGAAAAAGACAAAGGTGAAAACCAATACTGCCATATGCCATTGTGGGTTCCCCACGGTTACTTTGTTCAACAGTATGAAGACCGCTGCGACTAAACCCAATCCGAAATTAATTTGATAATTCTTTTGAAACTCAAACCATTTCTTAAAGAAATATCTGAAGAAACCTACTGAACCACTCATCTGCCATTCTTGGACTGAAGCATAACTAGCAACTAATCCAGGAATAGTGAAGACTGATATCATTAACCAAAGAATCAGTAAAACAAAATTATATATAATTGAAAGTTTTAAATTGAACAAAATTATTGCAGTCAAGATGACCGAAAAGTTAATGATAAAGAATGAGAAATTGATAGTAAACAATGACATTAACCAGTTTCCACTAGCTATCAATCTTTGTCCCCTTTTTGATTTCAAATTGATCACAATAATTAGTCCTTTCTTTTATTAGTTATTTAACAGCACCATCGGTAACACCCTTGATGATCCATTTTTGAGCAAATAGATAGAAGAGAATTACAGGAATGATTGAAAGTGTAATACCAGCTAAGGCCAAGTGCCATTGCTTAGTATATTCACCGAAGAAGTTGAACATTTGCAAAGGAATTGTGTATTGCGCTTGTGGTAAGACAAGTGATGGCAATAGATAATCATTCCAAATAGCAATGATATTCAAGATAGCTACGGTAACTGTAATGGGGCTGAGCATTGGAAAAATCACTTTAGTGAATATTTGCCAACGACTTGCTCCCTCAATCTCAGCTGACTCATCCATTGCAATGGGAATACTTGCTAAAGTACCTTGATATAGGAAGACTGACAAACTACAGTCAAAACCTAGGTACATAACAACAAGTCCCCACATGTTTAGAAAATGTACCGCACCAAAGTTGGCTGTCAAAGGAATCATAACTGATTGGAACGGGATCAACATAGCTGAAATAAAGAGCATTAGTAGACCACCACTTAATTTGCTGTGATTTCTTTGAAGCGCATATGCTGCCATTGATGAAGCAAGGATAATGACTAACACACTGCAGATTGTGATAATTAATGAATTAGTTAATGAACCAATAAAGTTCAATGCCTTAAAAGAATTAACATAGTTATCACCAGTACTAGGATGTGGAAACGATAGTACAGAAGCGAAGATCCCTTTTGGTGTTTTAAATGAGTTGGTAACGATTAGGTAAAATGGGAATAACCATAAGATACCTAGTAAGATTCCGACGATACCTAAAATACTTCTACCTTTTTTATCCATTAGAGATCCTCCTCCCTCTTACGATTATAAGCAACTTGTAATAATGAAATAGCTGCGACGATAACGAAGAACACGATAGCCTTAGCTTCTGATAAAGCAAAGTTACCAGAGTTATAAGCTGTATTAACAATATCCATTGCTAACATTTGTGTTGAGTTATATGGTCCACCATTTGTTAATGACAAGTTTTGATCATAAATCTTAAAACCGTTTGATAATGTCAAGAACATGCAAACTGTAAATGCCGGAGCAATCATTGGGAACGTAATTTTAGTAAAACGTTGCCAAGCTGATGCTCCATCAATTTTAGCAGCTTCAATGATTTCATTAGGAATGTTTTGTAAGTATGCAATATAAATAATCATAATATAACCACTCATTTGCCATACAGTAACAATAACTAATCCCCAAAAACCAGTAACCTCATTAGTCAACCAGTTTTGTAGCCAACCCATATGTAATGCATTGCCTAAAGCTTGAAATCCTTGGGTAAAAATGAATTGCCAAATGAAACCTAAGATTAAACCACCAATCATATTTGGCATAAAGAAGATTGTACGTAGAAAATTATTTCCCTTAAACTTTTGTGTAACTAATAATGCTAATCCCAAACCGATTACGTTCAGCAGAATCACAGTGACAATTACAAACCCCACTGTAAACCAAAAGGCGTTAACAAACGCCTTATCGTTGAACAATGTCATGTAATTTTGAAATCCTACCATTTTGGTAAATGTTAAACCGTCCCAGTTGGTAAATGAATAAAATAAACCTTCAAGTACCGGAATAAATACTACCAAAGCTAACGCAACGAGGGTTGGTGTTAAAAACAACCAAAACGAAAGACTTCTATTTTTCATATTCATTGCCCTCTTTTGTTACTCTAATTAGATGATTTTTGTTGCTTAGCCCAACCATCTTTCATATTTTGTACTGTCTTTTCCCAGCTTTGTTTGCCAGATAAGTACTTTTGTAGATTTGGTTGTGCTACATCAGGATCCCATGAAGTACCAGTATAACCAGGGAATGCCCAACCTGTTGTCTTGTGTTCTTGTGAATACTTGAATACTACTGATGTTAAAGGATCTTTCATCTTGTAGTTATCGTAACCCTTGTATGCAGGAACGAAGTGCAATGTATTAACAACATCCTTCTTACCAGCTTTAGATGTGTATAACCAGTCTAAGAAGTTCTTAGCAGCCTTTTGTTCTGCTGCTGATTTCTTACTATTAACAGCCCAGTACAATGATGTACCAACTGGCAATTTGCCCTCTTGACCAGGTACAGGAATAGGGATCATACCAATATCGTTCTTAGCAAATTTGCTATCAATACCTTCAACTGTTGGATAAATCCAGTCACCTTGTTGAATCATAGCGGCTTTACCTTGTGAGAAGTATTGATTAACTTGTGCTGAGTAGTCCATTTGCATTACAGGCTTGATTGAGTAGTTATTTTGCAAATCAAGCATTGTCTTCATATCAGCATTCTTTGAAAATGCCATGCTCTTTGACTTGTAAAGCTTTTGTGCATTTCCGTTGTAATCTTGTGCTAAGTATAGGTTTGCCAAGTGATCTGACATAATCCATGCTTCTTTACCAGGAAGTGCGAAGACGCCTTTGATACCTAACTCACTCTTTTGAGCATCCAATTGTTTAACAGCAGCATCTAATTTATCAACTGTAGTTAAGCTTTCTGGATCGATTCCGGCCTTTTCAAAGACCTTCTTGTTATAAACAAATCCATAACCTTCAACGTTAAATGGTAATCCAACAGCCTTACCTTGGTCGTTCTTAACAGCGTCCAAAGTACCAGGTTGTGCAGCCTTAGCTGCTTTGGTGTCAGACAAATCAGCTTCATGAGCCTTAAATTGTTTAACATCAGCTGGACCAGCCAAACTAAAGATTGTTGGTGCATTACCAGATGAAATTCTAGTCTTTAGAACTGGATCGTATTGAGTACCACCACCGATTGATGTAACTTCAATCTTGATATTAGGATGTGATTTCTCATATTCCTTAGCAATTTGCTTAAATTGCTTATTGTTCTCAACCTTTCCTTGAAGAATTGTGATCTTAACATCCTTACCTGAGGATGAACTGTTACTGCAAGCTGCCAACATAAATGCTGCGCCGGCTGCCAATGCGATAACTCCAACACGTTTTCCTAAACGTTTCCAGAAGTTCCTCTTCATTACCAAAGCCCCCTATAAAAATATCATTTCTTTATTACAATTTCCATTATTGTTCGAAAACGGTTTCTTTGCAACCGCTTTCTGAATGTTATCGGTAACAGCTTACATAACAGAAATAATTCAAATTATAAATTTTATTTCTAATTTGAATTTGAAAGTGTCTTACGCATAGTTATTAGCTAATTTTTTAGGAAAATAAAAAGCACCTTACGGCCTTGTCTACTCAAGGTCATACGGTGCATTTAATTTCATACTATCTGAGGTCACCCTCAATAATAATTGGATCATAATCAATTGTTAAAATACCATTTTGAACATTAACTAATGAATTATCGATCAAGTTAGTATACTGATCACTCTTAACATCAACCTTAGCTCTACCTGGTTGACCCTTCAAAGTAAACAATCCAACTCTAATCTTACCTGCATGAGTATAAGTAACTTTAACAACATCGTTATCCAAAGCCTCAACTTTGTAGTTTCCTTCATACTCAATCTTATCTTGACTTAACTCGTGCATTCTATACATCAAGGCACTAAGATCCATTTGTTGGTTTTTCCAATCAATTTTATCTTTATCAAATAGACTTGGAGTATGTTTCATTCCAGATTCTTGACCAGCATAAATCAAAGTTGAACCCTTTTGGAATTCTGAAAATGCAGTCCAGTTAAACATATCATTTTCATTAATAAACATCTTGTGAGCTCTGACTTGGTCATGATTCTCCAAAGCACGCATCTTAATATAATTATTGGGATAAATATATTCTTGTTCATTCAAAGCTTCCACGTAGCGTGCTAATGGAATCTTTCCAGCGATGTATTGACGCCAAATACCATCAATGTCATAGTCATATGTCATATCAAAAGCCTGATAAATCTCACTATCTGATAATGCACAATAGCCTCTATCTCTAATGATTTTAATGTAGTCTCCACCCGAAGTTTCAGCTAACCAAACCATATTAGGATTGACTTTGGCAACTTCTTTTCTAGCTTCCAACCAGAAATCTAATGGAACCTGAGTCGCAACATCACATCTGAATCCATCAACTAAATCAGCATATTTCTTTAATGTTTCAATTTGATACTTCCAAAGATCCTTGTGAGAGTAATCTAATTCAGCAACATCAGTCCAATCAGGATTCTTAGCCTTTAAATTGCCCATGTGATCACGTAAGAACCAACCTGGATGTTCTTTAAGTAATACAGAATCACGTGAAGTATGATTATAAACAATATCAATCATTAATTTCATACCTTGGTCATGAACTTCTTTTGAAAATTCTACAAAGTCATCCCATGAACCAATTTTTGGATCGATTGAACGATAATCTTTAATTGAATATGGTGAACCCAATTTACCCTTACGGTCCTTCTTACCAATTAGATAAATAGGTAGCAACCAAATATAGTCAGTGCCTAAATCCTTAATATGCTTTAAGTCACCCTCAAGAGCTTTAAGTGTTCCTTTTCTAGTGTGATTTCTTACAAAGACACTATAAATTTGAACTTTTCTTAATTTAACATTTGTTTCTTCAGCCATAATTTACACCCCTACTATTTTTTTGATTCCAATGCACAGCATCCCCAAGAATCAAGTGTTAAGACGCCATTAGTAATCTTTATAGCTTGATTAGCCAAAACTTTCTTCCATTTATTGTCTGGTAATTTAAACTTCTTAGACTCATCAGAAAAGTTAGCTAACACAATGCCACTGCAAGAACTTGTAGTACGCAAGTATGCATAAATCTTAGGATCAGTGATCAAAAGCTGATAATCACCGTTTGTAAAACAATCATGTTTCTTAATATTTAATAACTCTTTATAAAACATCATAATGCTGTTTGAATCTTTAACTTCATCGCTGACATTTGTTTCATCAGTTTGGCCCCAATTCCAAGGCTGTTTACTTGAGAAACCACGGTATTCGGAACTATCCCATTGCATAGGACCTCGAGCCGTCATTTCATCTTGATTATTTAATAATTGCAAAATATCTTTATCGTCAAACGATTTCTTCTCTAAGTTATTAACTAAATCTACGGCACGTTGATCGTCAAAATCACTAACCTTTTGATATTTTAATCCGTGCATTCCAATTTCCTCACCATAATAAATTACTGGAATACCACGTTGAAGAAACATCATCATTGCTAATAATTTAGTTAACTTATCATCATTGAATGGTAAATTTAATCGATCTAATACCCTACTAATATCATGATTCCCCCAAGTTAGTGTTGGCAAACTAATATTTGCTAGAACACTTTCCCAAGTTACATATGTCTTTTTCAGTGAATCCAAGGATAACTTTCTAGTCCGGAAGAAACTAGGAATATCAGGATTACTATCATCATAAACTTCACCATAATTACCTGAATTAACAACTACGTCACAACAATTTTCATTGGAACGTGTATAGTCAGCTGCATTCAAAGCATTGGCAGATGAAGCTTCACCAAACAAAAAGGCATCTGGTTTATATTCTTTAATATCTCTAACAAAACCTGCTAAGTAGTCTTTGACCTCAGGACGTTTAGCATAGAAAGTATCATCAACCGGAAATTCTTCCCCTTGAATCAATGAGTCCTGTTCCAATTTAGCTTTAGCAACATGGATAAAGGCATCCAGTCTAAAACCATCGACACCCTTCTCTAGCCAAAACTTAGCAATATCCGCAACAGACTTCTGGACCTCTGGATTCTTCCAGTTCAAATCTGGCATTCTTTTATCGAAAAGATGGAAATAGTATTCATTGGTATCATTAGGATTCTTTTCCCAAACACTACCACCAAAGAATGATCCCCAATTATTAGGTTCATGACCATCCACTTGATTATGCCAAATATAATAATCCTTAAAAATACTATTTGGATTACTAATAGCATCCTTAAACCATGGATGTTGGTCTGAGGTGTGATTAATTGGCAAATCCAGAATGATATGTAGACCTAACTTATGAGCCTTAGTCATCATTTCTGTAAAGTCATCCATATCCCCTAAAATTGGATCAATTGCAAAATAATTTGAAACATCATAGCCATTGTCAACTTGTGGTGAAACAAAAATTGGATTAAGCCAAATAGTATTGAAACCTAAATTTTTAATATAGTCTAAACGTTTGATTACTCCCTGAATATCTCCGATACCATCATTATTAGTATCTTGAAAACTTTTGGGGTAAATCTGATACACGATTGCTTTATCATACCAGTTCACAATACACTGCCCCCTTTTTGTAAACCCTTACAACCCAGTATAAAAAAGTAAGCCCCACCTAAGCAAGGCTTGTATTCATGTTATCGGTAACAGTTTAGTTTCTAAGCGTACCGCCTAAACAAATCTTTGGTTCAAAGACCAATGGTCCTGATGTTTCCCCACTTTCAATCTTATCTAACAGATTTTCACCACATGCACTCCCCATTTCAATAATGGATTGTTTAATTGTGGTAATTCTTGGAGATGCAATTTGATTCAAAAATACTCCGTCAAATCCAGTCACACCAAAATCATCAGGAATCTTGCCTCCACAACGAATAATTGCACGTTCAATTCCAATTGCTAGCCGATCTGACGCACAAATAAAGGCTGTATTTTTAGGAATATTCTTCCAATTTTGTTCCACATACTCTTCTGATAAATGACTATGGTTATCAAATCGATGCAATTCTGGAACCATCCGATTCTCCTGGACTTGTTGGATATAGCCAGCCTCACGAGAATACTCAAATGACTCCTTACTATCAATTCCAATATAAATCAAATGCTCATAACCCTTTTTTAAAGCCAATTGTGACAATAGATAAGTGCCTGCTTTATTATTAGTGTCAACATAATCAAAGCCATAACGGTTTTCCCCAAACAAGACTACAGGTTTAGTTAACTTCTTGATCCAGTCAACATCAGCTTCACGCATCCCCGTAATAATGTATCCATCACAGTTACCAATATCGAAGTTTCGACGTGTAACTAGTTGCAAAGAATATTGATGTAAATCTAATGTCTTGGCTATACCAATCATTAAATTCATGTAATATGGTTCAGTTGTATCAATATCTTCGAGAATACATAACTTAATAATTCTAGTACTTTTATTTGCCAAAGCCTTCGCAATCACATTTGGGTGATAATCAAGTTCGCGCATGGCCTCATACACTAATTGCTTCAATTCATCGGTGACCTTGTCAGGATGATTAATAACTCTGGAAACTGTCATTTTTGAAACATTAGCTTTTTTTGCTACATCAACTAAAGTAGTCATGGATTCCCCTCCATTCATCACAATTTTATTATAACAATATAAAGCCCTTTCAGAACCTTTTTTATGAAATTAGACGATTTTTCAAACCAATATTTTCATGTTAATTAAGTGATTATTAAATTATAATATGAGTTGCTAGATAAACAAGAAAAATTTTATGTTGATGAAAACAATATATCCAAACGTTTTAATGGCTTTCTTGCCTCAATTTTTAATAACCATACCAATAGCAAAAAAGCCGCCCTTATGGGCGACTTTTCATTACGGAGTCAACGTACTCGTTGTATGTACTTGTTTGTATTTTTGATAGAATGGTTTTCTATCTTTTATTATTATCACTGGTTCTGAAATGAAAGTAAATGATAAACTGGTCCTATAACTGAACCGTTAGTTTTATGTGACATTATTGTAAGATTGTTAACATTTTGCAATAATAATAATTATTAAATGGGGAAAATTAACAATGAATACTTCAACTCAAGTCTTTTCTATCGTAATTACCAGTGTCATCGCCGCTACTTTAATTGTTGGTGTAATACTTATTTCAATTGCACTCTTTCGAATTAAAGCTGCTTTAAAGAAACGTAATCTTCTATTTGAACAAACAAATCGGCCTTATATAATTTGTCAAAAAAGCGGCAATCAACTTTTCATTAAAAATCTTGGAAATATGTTAGGTCAAATTGATGAAATACAGACTAATTTGAACCATGATTTTACTTATTTAAATAAAAGTTACATCTCTGCCGGGCAAACATTTACATATAATATAGAAGAAACCGATAATTTGATTATCAATTTATCCTATCATGGCCAAAATAGTCGATATGCCGATAAATTTGATTTATCTATCTCATGAGTTAATCTACCGATATTTCCACCTTACAAAACCGTTAGGACACAATGTTAACAGACTATGCTATCATTCCTAGTGTTATGGAGGAATGGCAAATGAGTAAAAAGATTTGGATCAGTTTTATAACCGTTATTATTTTATTAATACCATTATGTGGATATGAGTTATGGTATGTTCCCAATTATGGTGGTGACGATTATTATACTTACGTCGGCGATTCCTATAAAGAAATCATTGAAAAAGACGATAGTGGCAATGATTATAAAGAGTATTACTACAATCAAAAAGCCTACGATAGGAATGGCAATGAGAAGCTACTCAAATTCGATAGTGCCCTTGGTCGTCCCATTAAAGAAAATAATTATTTAAAAGTAAAATATAATAATAAGCATGCCGAGGTTATTTCTTGGGAAAAGATCGATAAAAATAATATACCTCGAAAACCCTTAGAACAGATTCTTGAAAAATAGCTTGTAAACCAGGTTTTAAAACCTAATTTACAGGCTATTTTTATTTGCATTTTTCGCTATATTAAAAAAGGATATTTCGATAAGATTAATAATGGTCTATACATATATTTTTTTGAGGGGATGAAGCCATGACTAAACTTATCAATCTGAAATACTTTTCAATATCATTAATGATTTTCTCTGCTTTGTTAGCTTTTACAATACAAGAAGATGATATTGCTAAAGCGTCGCATAACGATTTCTCAGATCACGCTCCCTCTCCGGACCCCATTTATGGTTATGACTTGTTTTCCTGGAAACGTGGAGGATTTTCAAAACAACCTAATAAAAATTATGGACTTATAGAAGGTGGAAGTACTCAAATAAAAACCCGTTCAGTTTGGACAAATCGTCTTCTAGACCCACTTCTTGTTAGTCATCAATGGTATTTTAAAAAGGAAAATTCTCCATGGCACCCAGTCTCTAAAGGTAACACTTCTAGTTTGACTATCAAAAATTTGGATACTGGTACTTACTATTATCAATTAGTTGACAATTATAATAATTTCCTTCATCACGATACCTTTTATTCCAACATTGCTACCGTAATTGTTAAACAAAAACAAGATTATACTAACGCGTTAAAAGTTGATACTGATTTGATATACCTGCACAGCAATCCTAAGGATGAAGTTTTTGATAAAACAATAGATGCCATCGCTACTCCGGACCCTACTTGGTCCAATGGTAAAATCCATTGGACATTATCTGATAAAGATGTTGGTAAAAACGATATTCTAGAAAACGACTTAGCCAAAATAGATCAAAATGGCTTAGTAACAGCCAAAGAAAAAGCACAGGGAGAACTTAAAATTACTGGATATATTAAAAATCCTGACAATACGATTGTTCAAGATACCAAAAAAATCAAGGTTGGCGGCGGACTTGATAATCAGGAATCACGAGTTGGAGAAAGAGCTATTTTTAAGATACAAACCGGTGAGAATGAAAGGCGTGACAACAATTCAGACGGCTTTAAAGTAACCTGGTATCGAATTAAAAAGGACAAAGACAATCCAAAAGAAATTAGCAATAATAATTCGGACCCATTTATCTTAACAACCAATATTTTGGAAAAAGATGACAATGATAGCTGTTATTATGCCGTAATCTCAATTAAGGGAAAGAGCATAATAAAGAAAGAAAGGAGCGTAACAACGAATAAGGCACATTTAACGGTAGCTTCACCCATAAATTCTCACCTCAATTTAGAAACTACCATTGAAAATTTAAATCATCCTGACCCCGGCGACAAAAATAATACTTTAGAAAATGTTTTTACTGGGGATAATATCGAATATACAACACATTTAACAAATAATGGAACAGAAACTCTAAAAGACGCTGAATTAAAATACTATCTCAACTTGGATTGTAAATTAAATAGCATTACGGTTAATGGTGAAAAATTAGAATTAGGTCAATATAAATTAATTCAGGATTTACCTCGAAGAGAACAAATTCTAACATTACCTATTAATGAATTACCACACACGAAAAATAATCAGCCTTATATAGTTAAATTTGACATTACAATACTTGATTCTACCAAGGATGATTCCTTTAGTTCCTCCCCTTCTTTGACTGGTATTAACGATAAAAATCAATCATTTTCAGCCAATAATACGAAGGAACTAACTTTGAATTTTTTAAACAATGACTTTAAAATTGACTTTAAAAATATCAATTTTGACTCTATTCAAACTTTCGAGGGTAAAAAAACTAAATATCGATCTGACGAAACTAATTCACCAAATAATGTGGTAACAATTATAGACCGGCGACGTAAGCCAACTAAAAGAGAATTATTTGTTACACAAACTTCTGATTTTATAAATACAGACGACCTGAGAACTATCCTGCCAGCAACTATCCTTAACTTCTACGAGCCAAACGTTAACCCTGAACCTCTAAAAAACAACTTGGTTAGCATTTCCGAATCGGAAAATGGGAAACCAATGGAATCAATTAAATGGGACAAACATCAAGGCATCTTACTTGATACAATTGGTAAATTTATTCAACCTGGTAAATATCAAGCTACTCTAACTTGGACGCTAGTAGATAGTGGGAGTTCCGTATAAAAGTACTCTAAATAAAACCCCAGTTCAAAAAAGGCTCCAATTCAAAAAACGAATTGAAGTCTATTTAAATATAGATAAAAGCAATCACACTATTTCTTTATTTGTAAAATCAAAACATCATATCCAGACAAATGTATCTCTTCACCAATTTGCTGATGCGTTAATAAATCATTTGTCTGTGGATAAGGATTATTGATTACTTTTTCTTTACTGTCAGTATTAATAATAAATTCAAATTTATTATTTGAACTTTCACGTTGAATCATTTCCACACCGATATTATTACTATCGGATTTAATCTGAGTTCTTTGTAAAATATCCGTTAAGAAATAATTTATAGCAGTTTTATCTAATCTTGATCCTGCATAGTAGGCTGTACCCTTGCCAAATTCATTTTTCGTTAAAGCAGAATAATCTGTATAAAAAACATTTTTACCATAATGTGCTAACGAGGTAGCTGTATCTGGTTGTATCAAGTCACACAATAGACTGCCACTACCGATATTCTTATCTTTAAATATCAATTGATTTTGAACATCGTCTGGTAAAGCATCTGTTTCATCAATCTTAATTCCCATGACTTTACGCAGTAGACCCGGATAACCGCCTAAAGAAACATTATCATCCTTATCGACGATTCCAGACATATAGTTAGTAACAAACACTCCTCCATCTGAAACATAATATTCGATCCGTTTTGTTAGACTTTCGGAATTAATATACATATTGGGTGCAATAATCAATTTATATTTCTTGAAGTCAGTCTCTTTGGAAATCATATCGACTCCAATATGACGATCATAAAATTCCTTATAATAGTCATAAACTTGTTGAACATAATCCTGTTTTATTGGGCCGGTAGCGTCTTCCAATCCCCAATAATTATTCCAATCAAAAATTATTCCAACTTCAGAATTGTTGGTTGAATCTACAATATCAGTTGGTAAACTCTGTAATTCATTGCCTAATTGTTCCAATTCTTTAAACGTGCGTGTATCTGTGGAATTGGAATGTGAAATCAATGCACTATGAAATTTTTCTGATCCATTACGTGCTTGTTTCAATTGGAAAAATTGAATTGTATCTGCTCCATGTGCCATTGCTTGGTAACTATACATTCGCATCTGATTAGGAGCTTTCAATCTATTAATAACTTGCCAATTAGTTTGATTAGGAGTTTGTTCCATTAACATAAACGGTTTCTGTTTCAAACCTCTCATCAAATCATGTTCCATGGCAGTTAATCCGGCTGGAGTATCAAATGCTGGATAGTTATCCCATGAAACAATATCCATTTCCTTAGCCCATTTGAAGTAGTCTAAGTCTTTCTGTGTTCCCATTAAATTAGTTGTGATTGGACGATCATCATATTTTCGAATGATGTCACGTTCTTTTTTAAAATTATTCAACAAACTATCTGATTGAAATCTTCGATATGCTAAATCTAAGCCAGACAATACCGGTTTACCGTCTTCTGAAACATCCCCAATTTTCATAGGTGGATTAATTTCATTCCAACTATTATAAGTATGGCTCCAGACGTTAGTTCCCCATGCAGTATTAACTTCATTTAAATCGTTATTATATTCTTTTTTAAGCCACTTTCTAAACGCTACTGCACAATTATCACAATAACAATAACCACCGTATTCATTTGAAATATGCCAGTGCGTAATATTTTTTACATTAGAGTATCGTTTAGCAATTTTTTCAACTAATTCATTGGATAGATGTTGAAACATCGGACTATTTGGACAAGCATTCTCTCTTTTACCACCAATTTGGCGTATTCCATAAGTATCTACTCGAGTTACTTCAGGATATTTTCTTGTCATCCAATTTGGTAATGCACCGGTTGATGTTGCCATAACTATTTTAATATTATTGTCTTCTAACAACTTAACTATTCGATCCAACTTATCAAAAGAAAATTGACCTTCACGTGGCTCTAATAATGCCCATGAAAACACATTAATTGTTGCTGAATTTACTTTAGCTAATTTTAATTTATCCCAATCGTCTTGCCAAGTGTCCTCAGGCCACTGTTCAGGATTGTAATCACCGCCATATAAAATCGTCATTCTTTGACCTCCCAGCATTCTGTAAACGTTTTCTTCATATGCCAGATTACTCTTATTTCCATAAGTTAGTCAAACCAAAAAAGAGAATCCATTATCGAATTATATCGACAATAGATTCTCTCTTATTTAAAGTATTCTTTAGCAAAGCTGGTGGTATTTGTAATATATTCTTTGCCCGCAACTTTTAATGACTCAGCATGTCCAGCACCTTTAACAATCCATAACTTCTTAGGACCTTTAGCATAATCATAATTTTGATATGCGTTCTTTGTGGGAACAAAGTTATCCTTTGAACCATGAATTATGTATAGTGGAACCTTACTTCTCTTTAAGGTTTCTCTAGTGCTAGCTTGATAAAAATTATATCCCGCTAAAGCATCAGCATAGAGACTAGCTGTTGGAACAATTGGAAAACTTGGTAATTTGAACATATCTTTTAATTGATAATCCAATTCACCCGAGATTGTTGAATAACCACAGTCGGCAATCGCAAATTTCACATTTTGAAGTTTCTCACCCAAAGTATACATTACGGTAGAAGCTCCCATACTGATACCGTAAAGTCCAATTTGTGACTGTGCACCGTTCTTATTGTTGATCATTTTAATCCAATTGGCCAAATCGACCCGATCTTTCCAGCCATATCCAGCGTACTGACCTTGACTCATTCCAAAGGAACGATTATCAGGTGCGAGAACGTTATATCCGGCGTCATGAAACATTCTAATATATGATCCCATATATTTACTAGCACTACCAAAACCATGGACGACAACGACTGTTTTAGCCGTTTTAGTCTCAGCTGGCAAATATCTAGCTTTTAGTTTCAAGTTATCTTTTGAAGTCTGTTGCCAAATCTCTTGTTTTTGGTCCATAAACCAGCGACTGTTCTTGCCCATCTTGCTATCAATTTGAGTGGCATAACCATTCTTACTAAAAGCATAATGAAACATATATCCACTTGCTGCAATATCTGCTACCAAAACAGCCCCGACGGCTACAGAAACAATTACTTTAACATATTTTTTTACTCGCATAATTTACCCTACTTTAAATTATTATCGCTAAATAATAATAAGCCTCAAAGTAAATTAATTGCAAATATAAGGTCTATGCCTCTTCGCTAGAAATCTTTTCGTCACGAGCTCTATTAGCTGTGGCATCTTTGTGGAACCAGTGAATATGTGAATCGAAGAATGCAATCATATCGTTCATGAAATACATAATGTATGTTAAGAACAATACAGGACTGGCATCACCTTGTGTAGCAGTAAGTCCCCAAAGAACAATTGACATAACACCTTGAACTGTCCAGAAATAATATTGTTCACGGAAACGTAATGTACATAGAAGTGCACCTGTAAATCCAATAGCTGCAGAAACTGAATCAACGATAGGACGAGGACTGATAAATAGACGTGTATCCATCAAATATAGTAGACCCCATGCAACGAAGAAGAAGACTGCGGTCAAAAGCCACTTAACACCTGTCAAACCATGGATATGCTTTTCAGCATCCTTTGCCCATTGTGGACTGATCAAAACAGGAATATCTAGTAAGACGATATAACTAAGTTGTAAAACAACATCTGAGAAGTTCTTTGCATTGATAGCTACATAAATGTAAATAAGTGCTGAAACTAATCCCAAGACACCATTCAAAGGCTTAGCGTTTGTAATAGCAACTGTACATGTAAAACCTAATGTACCAGCAAGCCATGTCCAAATAGCTAGACCATTCATTGGATGTGAAAGTGTTGAAGCGGTGATAGCACCTAGACCAAACATTAACAACATGTAACTTCTGAAGCTCCAGTGTTTCATTTGATCAACGTACCATTTTGGATTAAAAATACTCATTGATTCTTCCCCTTTTTTGATTGAATTCAGACTTTTTAACTGTGGCATTTATATTCTGAACCAATCGAAATTTATTTATCATTCAAATTGAATTTTATAAATAGTTATCAATTTTACCGACAGCTAAAATCATACCACCAATTTGGGTAAATTTGGGCACAGATTAAATCGGCGTACGGACACTATATCGGTAGAAAGCGCTTAGCATTCTTGATACGTGGGGTATTTATCACTCGATACAATATATAGATTTTTTTTAATTCATATCACTATATATAGCTATAACGGTTTGTTTCTATCGTCATAACATATAAAAAAAGCCTTGAAGAATTAACTTCAAGACCCAAAAATTAAATTTTACCAACTAAGTCTGCACCAGGTTTAATTGTCTTTTCCCCGGGATGCCAATTTGCAGGACAAACATCGTCCCCGTTCTCTTCAACAAATTGAGCTGCTTGAAGAGTTCTTAGTATCTCACGGGCATTTCTACCAATTCCCATAGCATTAATGGTATATGACTTAATAACGCCCTCAGGATCAGCAATAAATACTCCACGATATGCTTGACCGCTTTCTTCATCCAAGATATTGAAGAAATCAGTTAATTGATGTGTTTGATCTGAAAGCATTGGATATTCAATTTTGCCAATAGTCTTAGTTGTTTCTGCCCAAGACATGTGTGAAAATTGGCTATCTACTGATACTGAATAAATTTCCGCATTAGCTGCTTGAAAATCTTTATATGAATCTTGTAGATCACTTAATTCAGTTGGACAAACGAACGAAAAATCAGCTGGATAAAAGAATATGACTGACCACTTACCTAATAAATCTTTTTTATTGACAGTCGTTAATTCACCGTTTTGATATGCGTTAACATTGAAATCTGGTATTTCTTTATTAATATAATTCATTGTTAGGTCCTCCTAAGATTTATCTCAATTATATAACAGACAGCTATTGAATATCAATTAATGATATAGATAAGAAAGTAATATTGATTTCAAATATAAAAGCTTTTGTGTAACAATGTAGATATTCATTCAAAGAGGGATTGATTTTATGACATATGAAGAACAATTAGCTGCAATCCGTCAGTATTCTTATGACAAAATGAGTGGAGACGCAACTGGACACAATTTTGACCACATAGAACGCGTTGTACGTGCCGCAAAGAGACTTCTTAAAGAGGAACAAGCTGATCCATTAATTACCCTTGGAGCCGCTTATTTGCACGATGTTGCTGACGATAAATTAGTCGATGATCCTGATAAATTAGAATTAGAGATTAAAGAATTTCTCCAAAAGATTGATTTAACTGATGAACAAATCAACGAGATAATATATATCACTCATAATCTGTCATTTAGTAAATCACTCAGTGACAATCCACCCAAACTTTCCCTAGCTGGTCAAATAGTCCAGGATTCTGACCGTCTGGATGCTATTGGTGCAATCGGAATCACACGTGCTATATATTATGGAGGAAAACATTCAGAAACAATTTATGATCCTGAAATTAAACCTCGAGAAAAAATGAATAAAACTGAATATCGCAACTTGGACGACGAGACAATTATCAATCATTTCTACGAGAAACTTTTTAAATTGACTGACATGATGAATACGCCTACCGCAAAAAGGATTGCCCAAAAACGTAATCAGTATATGGTTGATTTTCTTGACGAGTTTAAAGCAGAATGGAACGCCGAAAAATAAATAAAGGAAGTAATTAATTTGGTTTCATATGAAGAGCAAGATAAAGAATATTATCAACACATCATTAGAAATTTGAATGACCGTGGTGTTCAATTGGAAGATATTGCAGAAATTGTTATCTTCTTGGAAAGAGATTATATTGACGGACTTGATACCGAAGTTTCTATTTATGCTATTAATAAAGTCCTCCATAAACGTGAAGCACAGAACGCAATTATGACCGGAATCGAATTAGATGAGTTAGCCGAAAAAGGATTATTATCTGGACCAATGCAACGTATCATGCGTACTGATGAATCTACTTATGGTATTGATGAAAATATGGCTATTACCCTGGCTAGTCTTTATGGATCTGTTTCAGTTACTAATTATGGATACGTTGATAAATTAAAACACGGCATTCTGAGTAAATTAAACGATAAATCAACTGGTAAAATAAATGTTTTCTTGGACGATTTAGTTGGTGCTATTGCCGCTGCAGCTTGTGGCTGGTTGGCCCATAATGAGGGGCATGTTCAGGAAATGCTTAATAAATAACAAAAATCTTACTTCCAAATTTAATTGGGAGTAAGATTTTTTATATGTTCTTATTCTTCTGAAAAAAATAACCCCCACAAATGGAGGTTATTTTTATATTCTCATTAAGCTAAAGCTTTTTTAGCAGTATCAACTAAAGTTGTGAATGCTGTTGGATCGTCGATAGCAATTTGTGCCATCATTTTACGGTTGATGTCAACGTTAGCTAACTTCAAACCATGCATTAATTTGCTGTAACTGATTTCGTTCATTCTTGCAGCAGCGTTAATTCTAGCAATCCAGATCTTACGGAAATCACGTTTTACTTGACGACGGTCACGGAATGCGTAACGGTAAGAAACCATGATTTGTGTATGAGCTGCCTTGAAAGTGATATGTTTTGAACCACGATATCCCTTAGCAAGTTTTAAAACCTTTTTACGACGTTTGCGAGTTACTGTTCCACCTTTTACTCTTGGCATAGTTAACTCCTCCTATTTGTTTTTAATTAATTTATTAGTATGTTGCTAACATTTGTTTGATACGTTTCATATCGCTTGAGTTAACCAAACCAGATTTAGATAATTGGCGACGTTGTTTCTTTGTCTTACCATGGAAACGGTGGCTTGTGTAAGCATGGCTTCTCTTCCATTCTCCACTTGCAGTAATCTTAAAACGTTTTGCTGATGCACGATGTGTCTTTTGTTTAGGCATTGTAGAATCCTCGATTATTTTTTATTTGTATTGATGGGATCAAGCATTAAGAGCATGCTACGACCATCCATCTTAGGTCTAGTAGTTACAGTAGCGACATCTTTGAGTTGTTCTGCAGCTCTATCTAAGACTTCTTTACCAATCTCTTTATGAGTGATGGCTCTACCTCTAAAACGAAGGGAAACCTTAACCTTATCACCTTTGGCTAAGAATTTACGAGCGTTATTCAATTTGGTATTGAAATCATTTTCTTCAATGGTTGGACTTAATCGAACTTCCTTAACGTTGAAAGTCTTTTGCTTCTTACGTGCTTCACGATCTTTCTTTTGAAGTTCAAACTTGTACTTACCATAGTCCATGATTTTAGCAACTGGTGGTTTAGCGTTTGGTGACATCAATACAAGATCCATGTGAGCAGTTTCGGCTAATCTCTTAGCTTCGCTGACTTCCTTAATTCCAAGTTGTTCACCTGAGTCTGAAATCAAACGTACTTCTTTACCATGAATATCGTTATTCATTATTAAATCTTTTGCGATAGTTATTCACCCCTGACATAATTTTGATACAAAAAAAGTGGCCGTATGAGTACGCCCACCAAATATGTAAAGGAAACAATTAAAAATCATTTCCAGAATCGTATTAACCCATTGGCACTTAGCTTAGGTGAGAAGCGGGCGCTTCTACTTCATCTCGGTAATAATGTTACTAAAGGAACAGCGTTTTGTCAAATTTATTAAGATACTTTTCATGCTTTAAACTGACGTTTTTATAATTTAACTAGTATATCACTTTCTGTAATGATGGTACGACTGAAAATGATGTGAACTGTGATGATAATTATGATGTTTCTTATATCCATTATTTCCGTAATTAGCCTTCTGTGTTTGACCATCATCCCCAGGCACCTCGAAACTACTATCCGACTTTGATCTACCAGTAGCGTAATCAAATTGCATACCACTCTGAACATTCCAAAGATATTTATTGAATTTCATCGTGCCATCCATTGATAGAGCCTGTACCCAAACACCACGGGCCATCAGGTCATTTCCGTGAAAAATCGGAGTAACCTGATAAATAACTTTCTTATTCTGGGCCAACGCCGTTCTAACCATCTGCTCAGTTTCCGTCATCGTCTTCTGATTAGAAAAAGCCGTTTGAGTAAAAAGATTGTATGGATTATTGATACTTCCCAAATGTCCCTGTTCTTCCTTACCAGAATCGTTCAAGTTAAAAGTCATCGTATAGGCAATCAGATGTCCCCTATTTTGCGGAATAACTCTGCTTCCGTTGACGTTAACTGGTTCATTGTGCCATCCTGTTGGTTTCCAAACCTGCTCTGTTCTCGACTTTGACCTACCAAGGTTGCCTTTAGTTAGATACGCTGTCGCAGTTCCTGTTCGATTCAAACTATCCAGACTTGCATAATCAATATGTGCTTTGGTAAAGTCCTCTGCTTTTATCGTTGTTGGTTGGTCATTATTAATAACCTTGACCGGTTCCTCACCAGATGTGTACGTCCAGTTACTCATATCCTTTACAGAACCACTTGTTACATTTTGATTTTTCTCTGTTTTAACGTCAGTTTTTCTCTCTGTCGTTGAAACATTGCTACTCTCGGATTTGGTTTCATTTGTAGCACTAGTAGAACATCCCGACAACAGTAATGGTACAAGTAATAATGATAAAATTCTTTTCCTCATCTTCAGTTCCACCCCTATATATTTACATTCCTCTACTTTAATGTATCAAGATACAACAAAATTTTCGTGCTATCAGACAATTTGTATATGATTATGATATAGCAACCTCCGAATTCTTAGCTACTATTTTGAGTAAAAAATATTCCGGAATTATTTACTAATTCTGGAATACTAAATTTTATTCTACTATTAAAACATTGGCTTTTGAATGTTCAGATACATAACGCGTCACAGATCCAATGAAAGCCCTAGCAAAGGAACTAGTACCTGTTTTTCCCATGACAATCAAATCAATTTTATGATTCTTGGGAAATTCGGTTAATTCTTCACGTGGCTCACCATTGATCAGTTTTATATTGCTTACAAGTCCAGCCTCTTTGACAATATCCTTTGCTTTTGCTAAATCCATTTTTGCATCATTCTCTAAATCATTAATCAATTTTGGCGCATAAGAAACACCAACATTCATCGGTAAATTGGCTGCATTCACGACCGAAACTAAATATAGTTCTGATTTGAAAGGTTTAGCAATATTTATAGCTAAATCTAAGGCTTTGTATGAACTTTTACTGCCATCAATGGCAACTAATATTCTATCAAACATAGTTCCATACCTCCTATTAATAATTCTTTCACATAAAGTCTACCAACTTGCTCAAAAATGTGATAATTTTAAGCTATTAACATATTAGACATTTGATATACTTATTGGTAAATAATAAATAATTTTAGGGGATTAGTTATTATGCAAACTAGGGATAGATTGGAACTTATTGAGCAAGAATGCCGAATCAGAACTAATTTGAAAGAAATACAGTTTACTCATTATTTTTCAAACGATTTTATGGAGAAATATACACAATTCTTTTGTATTGAGGAATTTCTGGAATCACTTGGAGTAACGAGCAAAAGTTCATTATCCACACTACCTTCGGCAAATTGGGAGCAGCAAGTTAAATCAGCAACCATTTTCTCATCGTGGGACGAGATGTTAAACAAAGCTGGCGAAGAATACGCCTTTGAAAACTATTATTAATAATATTACTTGGGACACATCTTTTGATGTGTCTTTTTTTGTACAAGTTTTCGTAAAGCAAATATATTAAGATAATAACTTTTTTATATTAATTTGCGGCATAAAGAATGGATAGTGCTATATTGAAAATTAATAAGTCTCTTAATTAGGTCGAAAATTATGAAAAAATTCCATAAATTTTTACATTCAGATGGTTATTACGTTTTGATTGTTTTAACAGGTTTGTGTTCCCTTTTCATTTTAGTTTTAAGTTACTTGCCCGGATTCGATATCTCACGTTCACCATATATTGAAATTGATATCACAACTTTAGTTATTTTCTCTTTTGATTATTTTGGGAGATTATTCTTGGCTAAAAATAAGATGGCCTTCTTCAGACATAATATCGTTGATCTACTCGCCATCTTGCCGTTTAATACAATTTTCAACGCCTTTAGAATATTTCGTGTAGTTAACGTTATTCGTCTGGCTAAAATATTCACTTTAGTTAGATTCATTGGTACTGCTGGTAAACTACAAAAGAATGCCAAAAAGTTTTTAAAAATCAACGGTTTCATCTACTTAATTATTATCTGCGGCATCGTTTTAATAACAGCCTCCATCTCCTACTCAATTGCCGAAGGTGTTTCACTAAGCAACTCCTTCTGGTGGGCTATCGTAACTGCATCAACTGTTGGATATGGTGACGTTGCACCGACAACTTTAGTTGGAAGGATATCGGCTGTATCACTTATGATTATAGGAATTGGATTTATTGGTACTCTGACAAGTACAATAACTAACTACTTCACTCAAGAGAGTAACGAAAAAAACGATGACAAATTAGATAAGATTATTCTAAAATTGGACAAGATTGAAAAGGAAAATCAAAAGCTTCGCCGTGACATTCTCGATTTGAAAGCTGAACAGCATTCGAAAGAGTCAAAATAATTGATTTTATTCATTATATTTGCTTTGTTTTGTTTTTATAAAAATATTCTAAAAATATAACGCTATTATTTAAATTATTTAACAATTTTTATTACAATTTATAGGATACTGTAATATAATAAAATTGTTGGAAGAAACCCAAAATATGCAATAATACGACTAATTTTCTCATTAGTACGATTCTTCTAAAATTCTTCCAATGTAAAAGTCATTGCCTAACGGTAGTGACTTTTTCTTTTATCAAAATTAAGAAAAGAAAAATAGGATTTGCCTAACGATTTTTTAAATTGTTAGGCAAATCCTATTTATTATACTTTTATAAAATATTTTGAATTATTTTACATTGATACATCAACATTATATCTGTATCTGAATATATCAAATTAGAGTGGAAATTTGTTTCACTATCCCCTTATAATTAGACAAAATATTGAGGGGTACTTCATTTAATGAGAAAGAAATTACTACTTTTAACCATTACATCATCAATTATTATCATTGGAGATATTCTGATGAAGCCAATTGACATTAAAGCCAATTTTATAACCGAACAGATGACGTCTAATAACATGAAACATGCCAAAGATATTTCTAAACGTGTTAAGAAAATCAATCATCTAATTAGTAAAGACTTATATAAGAAAGATTATCTGACAACTGAAAAAATCAATAATGTAAAACCATCATCTAAACAAAATATTAACCATTACTGGACCACATACATCAAAAAAATCAACTATCTAAAAAATAACAATCTCGAAATATACGTTACTAGTGATTTCAAACAGCTTTCCGATAGTAAACGCCAAGATATAATTAAAAAATCTGAACAGCTCGCACTTATACACATTGAAAAATTCCGAGCAGTTCCTGAAAGTAAATATATTGATGGCCTACCAGCAACTATCTTTTGTGATTCCAGTTTTCTTGGTCGAACAGAATTTCTAAACAGTAAAGAGATTGCATGGAAGGATGAATAACTCACCACTTTACAAAGGTTATTTCTTCAAAAATTCCATCATGATAAATATCGGTTGTTTTTTCAAAACCAAACGACTGATAAAATTTCTGTGCCGATAAGTTATTTTTCAAAACCAATAGATATAGTTTTTTATAATTTGCCTCTAAGATTTCTAAGGCAGCTAAAAAAAGTGCTTTACCAACTCCTGTACGTTGCCACTCAGGAAGAACATAGATTGAATATACCTCACCAAATCCTTTATAGCTTTTCTTCCTAGCTGGTCCATAACTACAAACGCCAATAATTTCATTATTGTCAGACATTGCTACAAAAGTACTTTGCCACCTTTTTTCTGGGTGCCAAAGTACTTCTTTTTTTATACTATCTAAAAATTTCTGTGAAACTATCCCCTTATATGAAGTAATCCAGGTCCGATAGTATACGTTTCTAATTGCCTCAAAATCAGACTCTCTAGTTGCTTTTTCAATTCTAAACTTTTGTACCATCGATATTTCCTCTAATATCAAAATTATATATTCAAACCTTTAAATTCACTGACAGCCTGTTTCACTTTTTTTGCATAATCCGCATTTTGAATCGGATCATCTGACCACGTGATATTACAATAAGCTAATTTAATAAACTCATCACAATCAACTTCGTTAGTGAACAATTTTGACTTTAATTTAGCTGGCAGAATTGCCTTATTGTTATTAAATTTAATTTCAATATCATAATTAAAACCATATTGGAATTCATCTTCCGAGTAACCTCTAAACAAAGGAATTCGCAAACTGGATTCTAATTCCAAAATAAGTTGATTTAATTCACTTTTTTGCTTGTCATCTGTAAATACAACTTTAAATGGAACACGAACTCTTTCCAAATCTTCCATAATTTCTTCAGATACTTCTTCATCTATATCGTTTTTGGCATTAATGATACCAGTAATTTCAAGAAGTACTTCCTCAACAATATCATTTGTCATTTGGAATTCTTTTTTCAAATAATCACTGATTTTTTTGGCAGTTCGATTGTCCTCATGATAATATTCATCTTCATGTTTCAAAAAACCATTTTTCTTAGGTATGTAATAAAGATTACCCTCTTGCGTGTTAAGAAGTGAGTACAATAATTCATCATCATCATCAAGATAATCATGTATCAAATATTTTGGTGAATCCCAATTATCTCCGGAATACCAACCATCAAAAGTATCAAAAAAGAAGAATTCTTTTTCTAAATCAATTGAATCTATAAACTTCTCAAAATCCTCAAATGTTAAATTCAATTTTGGATTTTGCAATACAATAATTCGGTATATTTGCTTGATTGGTATTAAGTTATACAAATTATTTGCGGCTCTCAAGTATCTTTTTATTAATAAACCAGTTTCATCAGACATATTTTATATACCCCTCCATTAAAGAAAAAAGCAGACAAAACATTGATTTAACAAGTTTTTGTCTGCTTTTTTAGTTCGTTTTTTAAGGAGAGTACAGGATTTGAACCTGCGCGCCTATCATAAAATAGGTTCGCCGGATTTCGAGTCCGGTGCATTACCACTCTGCCAACTCTCCATAGAAAAGACCTGACAGTGTCAGATCTAGTTAAATTAATATTGCATAAGAGTAAACATATCGTACCCTTTAATCTTATCACGTCCGTGCAAATCAGTTAATTCAATCAAGAAAGCAGTTCCTACAACGATACCACCTAATTTTTCAATTAACTTAATTGTTGCGGCCAATGTGCCACCAGTTGCCATCAAGTCATCTACGACTAGAACTTTTTGACCAGGTTTAACTGCGTCTTCTTGCATGTACAGTGAACCTTGACCATATTCAAGATCATAAGTAACTGAGACAGTCTTTCTAGGTAACTTACCCTTCTTACGAGCAGGCGCGAAGCCAATACCCATATTGTAAGCTACTGGACATCCCACGATGAAACCACGTGCTTCTGGTCCTGCAATCATTTCTGCACCACGACTTTTAGCATACTCAACAATCTTATCGGTTGCTGCAGCATATGCCTTGCCATCAGCCATTAATGGTGAAATATCTCGAAATAGTACACCAGGTTCTGGAAAATCTTGAACATTAGCAACATATTTCTTAAAATCAATATCCATTTTTATAAATTCCCCATTCAATCTAACAGTGGCAATCGTAATCACTTATCCAAGATAAGAGATCGTCAAAGTCGGATTCAATTAATATTTTTTCAACATCATTGCGTTGTAATCTCTTCATGTAAGTCGGAGATTCAATCAATTCGCGCTGTTGTGAAGCATTAGCTTTTTCAACAAAGCCATTTACTATTTTAACAAAATTTAACTCAAAAAACACTTTTAAATAAAAATCAATGTCAGCTTTTTCAAAATGTAGGTACTCGGCAACTAAATCCATACCATCTTCTTTGATATTATCGTGAGAATAGAAATATTTCAAAAGCGTTTTCATCTTTATCATATCGGGTTTTAAGTATCTAGCAACTAAATCTGTATGGAAAAATAGTGCTGTATGTTGAGTTTTATTATTTTTAATAAAATCTTCAAATAATTTCAAATTATGTGGTCGATCATAGAGTAAAACGTTCTGACCATCACAATTTTCATTATATCGAATCAATTTAGCATTAGGATTTTCACGCTTTGCTGCTTCGTAATATGTTTCATTAAAGAAAACTACGTTATCGAAATGAGCAATCGCTTCACTAGAAATACGTTTATTCCGATAATCCAAATATACAGATTTCAAACTTTCAATTTTCTTAGCTTCTGGAGAAACTTGAAAATCATCCAACATTAATTGTAGATTTTTCTTACCACGCCAGACGTTAACTCCTAATTCTCCATACACATCACAGATATCAGTATCCATTGCTTGTGACTGAGCGTACATCCCAAAGCCAATGGCATTCATCTGATTAGTTTTATCAGTCACCATCGTACGAAGATGTGAGGAATCTTTACCAATTGCTTTAGACTGTTCCAAAGATACATTGGACAATTTAATAACTGGCTTGGGATTACCCATTCCAAACGGTGCCAATTGACGAATTCTCTTAATTAAATCAAAACTCAAATCACTAATCTTCAAGTTCAAATCATATTTTTTCACAACTGGTTTACTAGGGTCAAAATCTTGTTTTGCTGGTTCAGCTTGTAAAAGTTCAGTTAATTTATCCAACTGAGCTTCTTCAATTGAAAAGCCACAGGCTTGAGCATGACCACCAAAAGCCGTAAATAAGTCATTATATTGATTAAGCGCTGTAAATAGATTGAAACCTTCTGGACTACGACCAGAACCCTTCATTACACCACTATTTTCATCAAATTGAGTTGCTAAAACTGGCTTATTCTCTTGATCCATCGCCCGACTAGCGACAATTCCTAAAACACCTTGATGCCAATTATTACCCTTTAAAACTAACACACCATTATCTTTTTGCGCACTAATTTGGCTCTGAGCATCTTTAAAGGCGTTATTGACCAATTCCTGACGACGGGAATTAATATCTTCTGTTTCATCGACAATTTCCTTGGCAAATGAAGCATCACCTGTTGTCAATAACTCCACGCCAGAGGAAGCATTTTCCAATCGTCCTAAAGCGTTGATTCTTGGTGCAATTTTGAAACCAATATCTTCTTCAGTAACTTGATTAGGATTAATATCACACTTTTTAAGTAATGCACTCAAACCAACGTGATGTTCTCCCTGCATCTGTTTCAAGCCTTCCGTTACAATGACACGATTCTCACCCTTTAAGGCAACAGAATCGGCGACAGTACCAATGGCAGCTAAATCAATCAATTGCAGCGCATCATCGCCTAATAAAGCATCCGCAATCTTGAATGCTACACCAGCACCTGACAAATAAGGACAAATATATTCTGAACCGGGAATACTTGGATGCACAATGGCATCAGCTTCTGGCAACTCCGCTGGTAAATCATGGTGATCAGTTACAACAACTTTGATACCACGATCCTTCATATATTTGATTTCATCTTTACCACTGACACCATTATCAACAGTTATTAACAAATCAATTCCTTGGTCAGCTAAAAATTTATAGCGAGCCATATTGGGACCATAACCATCTTTAAAACGATCTGGAATATAAAAGATGGGTTTTGCACCTAATTTTTCCAAAGTCAATTTCATAATGGATGTACTTGTGACACCATCAGCATCATAATCACCATAAATAGCAATTTTACCCTCGGATTGTACAACGTCATCAATTATTTCCAATGCCTTATCCATATCGTGTAAACCAAATGGATCTTGCAACTCGTCAATATTAGAATTTAAAAATGATTCTATATCTGGAGTTTCTGTAATATCTCTTTCCAAAAGCAGTTCTGCAACTACTTGATTGAGATGTTTTTCTTCAGCAAATTTATCTATCTCTTGTTTTGTGGGATTTTTACGCTTTTCCCAATTTATTAATGTCAAACCATCACCTACTATCAGTTAATTATATCAATTAATGAACATAAAAAAAAAGCCTTGAAATATCATTTTGCATATTTATTCTGCAATTAATATTTCGAACAGCTTTTAAGGAATCATTAAGAAAATACTGCTAAAGTACCTTTATTAGCCTTTTGACTGCTAACAAGTGAACCTTGCAGAGCCCAACGGTTGGTACCGCCATCAGCACATGTAATCAATGTCAAAATACTTTGACCTTTAACATCATCCAATAGATAGACAGCTGTTGGTGGCACAATTTTCTTATAATAAATCTTGTACGTATAAACTCGTTTCATATCGGTAATATAAGCTAAATCACCGATTTGAGCATTTTCCAATGGTGAGAATAAAGCACCTTTATTAGTCATATAATGACCTGCCAAAGCATAATTGGATTTACCCATTTTCTCGTTTTCCTTCATGGTTCCACCACCAGTTGAAAGTGAATTATCACTTAAACCAACTACAATAGGTAGACGAAGATCAACTGAAGGAACAGCCATTTTACCAATAACAGCCGCATCATTGTTAACGGATGCTTTCGCCACTTGGCCAGCAGAAATTGGTTTTACCTTATTAAAATCAAATTCCCCAGCCTTTTTTGAATTTTCATTAGCCTTCTTAGCTGTTAATGTAGTCAAATTTTGCTGAGAAATACGTTTAACTGCATATTCTTTGATTGGTTGGTTAAAAATCAATGCCAACGCAACCAAAAGCAACAAGACAGTTCCAAAAATTGAAAAGAATTTCTTCATTTTTTTCATTCCGTTTCAATAAATTTGCGATATAACATAATATTAAAACATATATGGAAAAAAGTTAAGTTTTAAATTTGTCCATAATGTCAATATATTTAACCGCATTTAAAATTTCAAAAGTAAGCTATAATAGAATTATAAATGAATCTGGAGGTAATTTTATGAGCATTCTTGTTTTAGGTGGTGCCGGATATATCGGTTCACACACAGTTGATCATCTTTGTGAGATGGGATACGACGTAATTGTAGCAGATAACCTTTCAACTGGTCATGCACAAGCAGTCAATTCAAAGGCTAAATTTTATCAAGGGGACGTTCGTGATAAAGAATTTTTGATCAAATTATTCCAAAATGAAGATATCACTGATGTTATCCACTTTGCAGCCTTTTCTGTCGTTCCAGAATCTATGAAAGATCCACTCAAATATTTCGATAATAATACTTCTGGCATGATATCACTTCTCCAAGTTATGCACAATTTTGGAGTTAAACATATCGTCTTCTCCTCTACTGCCGCAACTTATGGTGAGCCCAAACAAATTCCTATTAAGGAAACTGACCCAACCGTTCCAACTAATCCATATGGTGAAAGTAAATTGGCTATGGAAAAAATCATGCACTGGTGTGACGTAGCTTATGGCATCAAATTTGTTGCCTTGAGATACTTCAATGTTGGTGGTGCCAAACCAGATGGTTCTATTGGTGAAGATCACAATCCTGAAACTCACTTGATTCCAGTTGTTCTACAAGTTGCTGCTGGTCAACGTGATGAGTTAACAATCTTTGGTGACGATTACGATACTAAAGATGGTACTAACGTCCGTGATTACGTTCACGTTGAAGATTTGGCTGAAGCACACCGTCTTGCTATGGAATACCTTAAAGATGGCAACGACAGTAATGTCTTTAACCTTGGTTCATCAACTGGTTTCTCTAACAAGGAAATCCTTGAAGCAGCTCGTAAAGCTACTGGTAAGGAAATCCCAGCTAAAATGGGCCCTCGTCGTGCCGGCGACCCAAGTACTTTGATTGCTGATTCTACAAAGGCTAGAACAATTTTGAAATGGTCACCTAAGTATGATGATGTTCAAAAAGTTATTTCTGATGCTTGGAACTTTAAGTCAAAGCATCTAAATGGTTATGAAGAGGAATAATATTTTCTAATAGGTTCTAAGTAAAGATTAGCTTCTTTGCTTAGAATTTTTTTTTACATTAGAAAACTGGAAATAGTACTTTTTATATTAGGGCCGTGGATAATTTCCGTCTTCCATGAAAAGGCGATTGGGTTGGAACATAGCCGGCACAACTTGAAGCCAACGATGAACCTGTTGTCTACAAGCTTGGCCTTTGACTAAGCTGGCAAAGTACGCCAACTAAGTGTCAAAATTGGCTATTGAACCCATCGCCTTTTCATTCCAGACTAGTTGGTACATCTATTTATTTTTTTGAATTGAATTTTTTATAGAAACAGCAAAAGACACTAATTCAATTTATCCCCAATAATAATTTAGGAGGTAAAAGAATTAGTGCCTTTGATTTAAATTGGTTGCTTATTTTTACTCAAAAACGTTTAATTTCTACTCCAAAACAAATTTCATAGTCTCCAACATAGCATCATCTGCTTGTGGGAAATCTCCTACTTTGTCCATGAAAGCATGAATCATTCCGTTATATCTGATATAAGTAATATCGCCACCGGCTAATTTCATTTTATTATAGAAAGCTTCGCCTTGAAGTCTTAGTGGATCGAATTCACCGACCATGAATAATGTCTTAGGTAACTTCTTCAACAATTCTTCTGGTGCATTGAGTGGTGATAGATACATACTTTCTGGATCACTCTTATCTACATATGTATTATGAACGGTTGAATCGCTTTGGAAACTTCCAAGGTATGCTTTGATACTTTCAGGATTATCATCTTTGATACAGATTGGTGTCAATGGTCTCAATTCGGGACGTCCTGTTCCCAAATAAGTTACTGGATAAAGTGATACGGCCTTATCAATGTAATTTGTACCTGCTTGGCGATCCAATAATGACAAAACATACGTTAAATTACCACCTGCGGAATCACCCATAACTGTGATGTCACTAACCTTCATATCGGCCTTATTCTGACCTAAATAATTCAAAACTTGATAACAATCTATGACATCTTGTGGATATGGATTTTCTGGTGCCAAACTATAATCAACTGAAACTACACGTAATTTTTCAAAGTCGGCTAACGCTTCACATGGATATTCAACATTATCAAGGTCTCCTCCGAAGAAACCACCACCGTGAATAAATAGAATAACTGGTAAAGTTTCGTCTTTAGCTGTTTCTTGAACATACATACGAACTGGTACACCTTTGATTGTTGTATTAACAATTTCTAGTTTATTTTGACAATCGTGATGTGCCGTTTTCCAGCCAAGTGTTTTACGAACTTCGGCCATTGTAGTTGGTTGTTTTTCATTTGGATCTTTTGGCTTCTGCATATCAATCAATTCTTTTTTAGCATTTGGATCCAAATAACCAGATTTCGACATCCCTGGAACCATCTTCATTTGATAATCAGTATTTGGTACGTTTACTTTAGGCATTAATTTATTAGTCAACAATTCAATCTCTCCTTTGAACTTCTATCCTAATAATATTACTTTTCGATTTATGTAAGCGGTTTATAATTACCAATTTTAGGTCGTTTTATGACCTTTTAATTCCTGACGATATTTACCGGGTGTTCTTTTATAGGTTTGTTCAAAAAATTTACGAAATGATTTAGGATTAGCAAACCCTGTCAAATCAGAGATTGATTCAATTGTCTTATCAGTATTAGTCAACAATTCAAAGGCTTGTCTAACACGCACTAAATTAACATATTCCATCACAGTGACACCCATTTGACTGCTAAACAACCTAGACAAATAACCCACACTCAAATGTGTCTGCTCTGCCAATATTGGTAGAGTTATTTTTTCTGAACTGTGTTTACTAACAAATGAAGTTAATTCTGATAACTTGTCTAATTTAGGAATATTTGGCAAATTAGTGACACTCTTTTTAGTCACACCAAAATAACGTACCAAATCATCAAGAATTTTATACGTATCGCTTTTGAGTAATAACAGACTTTGGTTGTCCTGTGAATCCAAATAATATTGATATAAATCAATTCTTAGCCTTGCTATCTTCTCGCCTTTTACTGGTGACACAAACCAATATTCATCAAAATTGGAAATTTCCTTTTTCAAAAATTCATAGGGAATTTGAAAAGTTAATGCCAGGTTATTTGTAGACGTAATTATCCCTTGTGCTGCGTGAATCTCATTTGAATTAATAATTACCAACTCACCAGAATTAACGGAAATTTTCTTGCCACTAATGATAAATTCAGCTTTTCCATTGACGACATAATTAATTTCTAACGCCTGATGCCAGTGTCGAAAGATTGTTGTATCAGTTACGTATTCTTGATGCACAATTAATTTTAAAGGCATCTCTGTCGTGGCAATCATTTCATGATGATACATTAATTTCACCTCTAAATTGACAAAAATTAATCCCTATTATCAGGATGAATCTTAGTAAGAATATGATTCAACATAAGTTGATGATACTTATTGTGTAAAGTTGGATCAGCATCGTTTATGTCTTTATACATCTGTTCATTTATTTTATCTAAAATATGATTCAACTGTGTTAATTCTTCATCATTTAAAACTCGCAAGTATTCCGGAATAATTTGCATTCTTTTTTGAGTTTCTAAGCGTCCTTTTTCAGTTAAACTCACAATGCTTACACGTCTATCAGTTGAGGATTTCTTTCTAGTCACAAGCCCTTTTTTCTCCAACTTTACAACAAATTCAGCAAGCGATTGAGGTGTCATATCTAGTCGATCAACTAACTCTCTTTGTGACAAATTGTCATCATCAATTAGAGCCAATAATATTTTCCCCTGACCTTGAAATAACATTCTGTAGTCACTGCGATGCTTAGAGTCATCTTCGGCAACATTCTGCAACATACCGAATTCGACTAACTTACCTGCGGTTTTTCCTTGATTAATTAAATTTGCCATTAAGTTAAGTCCTCCATAGGTATATTATACGCTCTGGTTCAATTTATATCAGGCCTACCTGAACAAATTCTTGATTTTTAATAAGGGACACCTTATAATGATTTTTGTCAGGTACTCCTGATGAATTTCTTTAAAAAGAGGATATTAAAATATGCAAGAAAAAATTGCTATTAAAGTAAATCACTTATCTAAAAATTTTGATGAACAAAAAGCTGTTGATGATGTTTCATTCACAGTCAAACAAGGTGAAGTCTTTGGATTACTTGGACCAAACGGTGCAGGTAAAACAACCATCCTTCGTATGATTACTACCTTGTTAAAGCCTACTTCAGGAACTATAACTATTTTTGGACACGATATAAAAAAGGAAAGTGCTCTAGCAAGATCAACCTTCGGTTTGACTGGTCAATATGCGTCTGTCGATGAAGATATTTCAGCTAGAGAAAACCTAATGATTTTTTCCAGACTAAATGGACTTTCTAAAAAATCATCACAAACACGTACTAATGAATTATTAAAGGAATTCTCACTTGAAAAAAGTGCTAACAAGTCACTTTCAACCTTTTCTGGCGGTATGCGTCGGAGATTGGATTTAGCTATCAGTTTGATTACACGCCCTGCCCTAATCTTCCTAGATGAACCAACAACTGGACTTGATCCACGTACCCGTAATCAAATGTGGGATACAATCAGAAAATTGGTCAAACAAGGTTCAACCATTGTTTTAACAACACAATATCTCGATGAAGCTGACAGTTTAGCAAACCGTGTCGCTGTAATCGACCATGGAAAATTAATCAGAATTGGAACTCCAGCGGAACTTAAAAATGAAACTGGTGAATCAACTATGACTCTAAAGATTTCAAATCAAGATGACATTAATCAGGCATCCCAGATTCTCAAAATCGAATTGAAATCTCAGCCTAAGATAATCGACAACACAATTGTCACCAAATTTAAGAAAACTGAACAAGTAACTAACGGTCTATCACAATTAAAAAATGCCAAAATAAACATTTCTGATCTAACTGTTCAAGAACCATCCCTAGATGATGTTTTCATGGCATTGACAGTTGGCAAAATTAATTAAGGAGAATCTTATAATGGAAATCAAAACACATCGTGTTAATGTCATTCAAAGTACTATGACCATGGCATATCGTAATTTATTAAAAACATTGCATAATCCCGACCGTTTCATGGATGTTCTAATTCAACCTATCATGTTCATGTTGTTGTTCGGATATTTATTTGGAGGAGCCATTGCCGGTGGTGTTAAAGCCTACCTTCCTACGATTGTTCCAGGTATATTGGCTCAAACCATTCTTTCAGCAGCTTCCGGTTCCGGCTCACAGATTAGAGAAGATATGGATTCAGGGGTCTACGACAGATTCAAATCATTGCCAATATCCCATATTGCTCCCCTTGCTGGACAATTATTTGCGGACATTTTAAGACTACTCATTGCGACAGTTGCTTCACTAACAACTGGTTATTTTATGGGTTGGCGTCCAAATGTTAATTTTGGTTGGATCATTGTCATTATTCTTATCGCCGTTTTTATTGGTTGGGCAATCTCTTGGATTTACGCTCTAGTTGGACTTCTTTCTAACAGCGCCACAATGGTTGAAAGTGTCTCATTAACAACAATGTTATTGTTATCCTTCCTATCAAATGCGTTCATACCAATTAAAACCTTGCCTAAACTTTTACAAGTAATCGCAAATCTCAATCCTATGACTTACGTAATCACCGCTATACGTCAAATATTAGCAACCGGCTCATTATCTAACACAGCTTGGCTTGTTGTCCTACTTGGCTTCGTAATTGTCTTGATTTTTGCTCCATTAACTATCTGGGCTTATAACAGACAAAAGTAAAAAATTCTCTATCCTGATTGGTAAACCTGACCAATTAAGATAGAGAATTTTTTATTACTCAATAACTAGCTCTGATTCACTAAACCAGTTGCCGTTAATTCGTAAACTCTGGTATATAGTTTTTTAATTTCATCGGGAATGTGGTGATCAACTTCAATTACAGTCAATTCTTCATTTTTCAAAATAGATTGATGAATTTCAGCGGCTGTTTCAGGATCAAGCGAAGCCGTTCCCTCATCAATAAGCAAAATCTGTCGATTAAAGAATAAGGCTCGAGCAATTTCGATCCGCTTCAATTGCCCGCCAGAAAAATTATGTCCATTTTCACTAATAATCATTTTAAGCGAATCTTTATTAGCGTATTCGTCTAATCCAGCTTTTTTCAACGCCTCAATTACATCTGTATCCGTCTCATTTTGTCTGCCTAAAGTAATATTATCTTTCAAAGATGTTTCAAAAATAATCGGTGTTTGTCCAACAATTCCAAACGTATCATAGGCAGTATTTTGCGAATAAGTTTGACCATTAATTGTGAGTTTTCCAGAACTTGGTATTAACTCCTTCAAAATCATCTTAAATAAAGTTGATTTACCAATACCTGATTTTCCACGAACCAGAATTTTTTCTCCCTGTTTAATATCGAAGGAAACATTTTTAAGAATATTCTTCTTATCATAATCAAAGGCAACTTGCTCAACATTCAAATCTTTGACCGTTGCGTCATTCGTGTCCAACTTAGTTCCTAAATCTACACTATCTGTGGTCGAACCTAAACTTGCAATTTTTTGACGAATCTCCTTTGTACTATTGATAGTATTTAATCCCGTTACAATCGAATTAAATCCATTCAAAGTCCATGATGAAGAATACTGTATAGCGACAAACTGGGCCAAAGTCATTTTGCCTATTATCGTCAAATATATTCCTAAACCAATGGGCAAATATGAGAATAAATCAAACAGAAAGCCAATCGTATTATCAGATAACGATATTTGATTTTTCAAATTAGCATTGGAATCTTCCATTTTTGAAACTGAGTCTTTCAACTGACTATTGAAACCATTACTAGAGTTGTAACGTTTTAATAGCAATGAACCATGTAATAAATTTTGGACTACAGCTGATAATGTCTGATTAGTTTTGGACCATTTAGTTGTTCTAGTTTGAATTGATTTACTAAATAATCTTGGTGTCAGAGTTGGCACAATCATAAATGCCAGAAATATTAAAGTAAGGTAAACATTGCTATACAAAGCATAGGCAAACGTACCAATTGTCATAATTATAGAGCTCAACAAGGCAAATATTTGACGCCAATAATTATCTTCTAATAGCTTCAAATCATTGAGAAAGAATGATAAGTTCTTCGATTCAAAATCATTTTCATCATCTGTGACTGAACTCATTTTGCTCATGATAAAATTTGTTTTTAAATTATAGTTAATTGTATAAACATTTTTATTCACAATTCGACTCTTTAAATATGTCAAAGTCGACAGTATTCCGTAGCCAATAATGATTATTAAAATTGACGGAACAATCAAATTGACATTTTTCTTAGTAATCAAATAGAAAATATATGAATAGGTCATCGTATTGAATGGCATTTCTAAACCAGCCAAGATGCTCAGTATAATTGCCCAGAAAAATAAACGTTTATTAACAAATTTTTTCATGATAAGCCTTCATTCTTTAATTAGATTATATTTAATAAAACTAATATAACTCTAATCTTATTTATGTCAATTATTATTGAAACACAAAAAATGAGTCCCCACATTTCAAAATTGTGAGAGCTCATTATTAATTTTCTCTAAATTAAGTATTCCAAATCACTAGCAGCTGTTGGATAAGCCATAATCTGCTTAATTACATCGGCATGACTCATCTTATCCTTAATTGCCATAGTTAATAGATTAATCAAACTGTCAGCACTGCCACTTAAAACAGTAGCACCAATAATTTCCGATTTGTGATTTAAAACAATTCTGATTTTTGCTTTAGGTTCATTGGCGTGACTATATGTAAACCAACTAGTTACATCTTGATCGACAACTTTAGCACCTGTTTGTGCACCAACTTCAGCTAACTTAGGACTACCGTAAACAACCGTTGGAACCAATGGGAAATCAATATCCTTATCAGTCTTACCCAAAATAACATCACTAACATAATTAGCCTCAAAACCAGCTACTGGAGTAAGTTTTGGTTCCTTAGTTGAAACGACATCCCCAATCGCAAAAATATTCTTATTACTCGATTGAAGTTTTCCATTAACAACTACACCATGACGATCAACCTTAACGCCAGCTTTCTCAATATCAAGCAAATCAACATTAGGAATTCTACCAGTGGCACCAATAACTAAGTCAGTTTCCATTTCAAAGTCGTCAGCTTTAATAATATACTCACCGTCTTGAGCATCAATTTCTTTAGTATCAACATTGAAGTTGAAATCTACGCCCTTATCTTCCAACTGCTTAACTAATTCCAAAGCATATTTCTCATTAAATCCTTTTAGTGGATGATCATTGTGATGGATCAAATGGACTTTTGCACCAGTGGAGTTAGCAATTGTAGCCAATTCAAAGGCAATATAACCAGCTCCAATAATTGTAATATCCTTAGGCATTGATTTTAATGAAAGAAAATCTGTACTAGATAACAAGTGTTCCTTACCCTTGATATTCAAATAACTTGGACGTTGACCAGTCGCAATAATAAAATTATCAGCCTGATATGTTTCACCGTTAAAAGTTAATTCAGTGTCAGAAATAAATCTTGGTTGACCATCAATTGCGGTAATACCCGCACCAACGGCTCCATCACGACTACCCTTAGAAACTGGATCAGTAAAGGCTTTCTTGAACTTCTCTAATTGTCTCCAATCAACGAATTGAACTTCATCAAAACCCTTATTCTGCAATTGAATCATCTTATCTCTAGCCTCAACTCCAGCTAGGAAAACCTTTTTAGGGTCACACCCACGATTAGGACAAGTTCCACCCCAAAGATTATTTTCGAATACCGCAACCGTTTGGCCAGCAGCTTTCAAATTATAGGCAGCAGCTAAACCAGCCGGACCGGCGCCAATAATAATCGTATTAAATTTTTCCATATGAATACCTCCAATAAAAAAAGCACTTATAATGTATGACACAATATCTACATTATAAGCGCTTATTAATTATTTACTGTCATCTTTGCCTCGGTTAAGGTTAAGAACTGACATGAAGGCTTCTTGTGGAATTGAAACTTTTCCGACTTCCTTCATACGTTTCTTACCAGCCTTTTGCTTATTCAACAACTTATCACGACGAGTTCTATCACCACCATACAACTTAGCAGTAACATCCTTTCGATAAGCCTTAACATTTGAACGAGCAACAATCTTATTACCGATGGCAGCTTGAATTGGAATTTCGAACATTTGACGAGGAATTACTTCCTTCAAACGAGCCACAATATCACGACCACGTTTTTGAGCAAAGTCCTTATGAACGATGAAACTCAAGGCATCAACTGATTCACCATTAAGCAAGATATCCATTTTAACCAATTCACTTGGAAGATAATCTTCAACTTCATAATCAAGTGAAGCATAACCTTTTGTATTTGACTTCAAATCATCAAAGAAGTCGAAGATAATTTCGAGCAATGGAATCTTGTAAATAACGTTCACACGATATTTATCCACATAATCCATTGTCACGAATTCTCCACGCTTACGTTGACAGAGTTCCATAACAGGTCCAACAAAGTCTTCAGGGACCATTATTTCAGCTCTAACGTATGGTTCACGGATCTCTTTGATTTCAGATGCATCTGGCAACTCAGAAGGATTATCGACAACGATTTCTTCACCGTCAGTCGTTGTAACGTGATAATCAACAGATGGCGAAGTTGTGATCAATTCAAGATTGAAATCACGTTCCAAACGCTCTTGAACAACATCCATATGGAGTAATCCTAAGAAACCACAACGGAATCCGAATCCTAAAGCTGTAGAAGTTTCAGGTTCATATTCCAAAGCAGCATCATTTAACTGAAGTTTTTCGAGTGCTTCATGTAAATCCTCGTACTTAGCATTATCAACCGGGTACAAACCAGCATAAACCATTGGCGTACTCTTACGGTAACCAGTTAGTGGTTCATCCGTTGGATTATCAGCCAAAGTAACTGTATCACCAACTTGAGTTTCCTTAACTGACTTAATAGCTGCGGTAATATAACCAACATCACCCGCCATTAGGTAGTCACGTTTAACGGCCTTAGGAGACATCACACCGACTTCTGTAACTTCAAAGGTCTTCTTATTACTCATCAATTGAATCGTGTCTCCGACCTTTACAACGCCCTCACGGACACGTACATCAAGAACAACACCACGATAACTGTCATAAACTGAATCAAAAATCAAAGCCTTGAGTGGTTTATCAAGGTCTCCTTCTGGAGCTGGGACATCAGAAACAATTCTTTCAAGTAATTCATCGACACCGACACCAGTTTTAGCACTCATCAAAATAGCTGAATCAGCATCAATACCGATAGCTTCTTCAATTTCATCTTTTACTTTGTCAGGATCAGCTGATGGCAAATCAATTTTATTAATAACCGGCACAATTTCAAGGTCATTATCAATAGCCAAATAGGCATTAGCTAATGTTTGAGCTTCAACACCTTGTGCAGCATCAACAACTAACAAAGCACCTTCACAAGCTGCAAGTGAACGTGAAACTTCATAGGAGAAATCCACGTGTCCCGGTGTATCAATCAAATGGAAGATGTAAGTCTTTCCATCTTTTGCTTCATATTCTAGTTCTACCGCATTTAGCTTAATGGTAATCCCACGTTCACGTTCAAGGTCCATATCATCAAGGATTTGAGCCTTCATTTCACGTTTTGAGACTGTTTTAGTTCTTTCCAAAATTCGATCGGCAATTGTTGATTTACCATGATCGATATGCGCTACGATAGAAAAATTACGAATTCTCTTTTGTCGTTCTTTTAATTTATCAAGATCTAAATTCATAAATTGTTCCCTTCTATCAGAAAATTATCATTCTGTCTATTTTACACTATTGTACACCGTTGTACTAGACAACAAATCTTACATTGTTGGTGTTGTCCGCTACGCAATATTGAGGTCTGGAACGCCATGGGCACAATTTTGAACCAATTTTAAAGTTCAAAAATTGTTTCAAAACTCGGCCTTATTCTAACCTGGCATATAACCGCCAGCTAAGAATAATTTCATGGCTGAGACCTCATATTGCTCCGCTCCCGACTATATAGACGTTTCTATATTATCGTTTCCCATATTAAATAATATATTTCAATCACATTTATATTTTATAACATTCGACACTTATATCATCATATACAGCTAAGTAATTTCAAAACACTATTAAAACAACCGGCAAACCTAGCCTGGAGCAAAAATTGAAATTGGCTCAGTGGTGAGATTTTTCTTAGCTGACGAAGTCAGGCTAGAAAAAGGTCGAGCTTGAAGACTATTGGCAAAGCCAATCGGCTCCAAGTCGGCCCACCACGTTCCAGCCAAATTTTAATTTTTGCGGAAGGCGGCATTCATAAATTATAAAAAAAGAAGAAGCACTCAGCTTCTTCTTTTTAAACTATTCGCCCTTAAAGGCATCTTTTACTTTGTTGAAAAAGTTACTATCTTTTTCTTTAATCTTATTTCCACCAGCTTCAGCGAATTGCTTCAAAGCAGCACGTTGTTCACTTGATAGCTTACGAGGTGTCACAATATTAACTGTGACCTTTTCATCACCGATACTCTTGCTGTTAAGCACTGGAGCACCTTTACCACGTAATCTAAAGGTTGTACCTGTTTGAGTACCACTTGGGATATTCAACTGTACAGGACCGTGAACGGTATTTACTTTGATATCATCACCTAAAGTAGCTTGTGGGAAACTGATATTTACTGATGCATAAATTGTTGAACCATCACGTCTGAACTCCTTGCTTGGAGCAACGTGGAAGACAATATACAAATCACCATAAGGTCCACTGTTAGTTCCGGCTTCACCTTGACCATCAAGACGCATTTGTTGTCCATCTTCAACACCAGCTGGTACTGTAACCTTTAATTCATGCTTTTCATTTACCTTACCTGAACCGTGGCAAATGTTACATTTTTCTTTGATTTCCTTACCAGTACCATTGCAGACATCACAGACAACTCTTGTACGCATACGACCAAGTGGAGTTTGACGATCAACTTCAACATAACCTGAACCATGACACTTAGAACATGTTTCTGGATGAGTTCCCGGCTTTGCACCAGAACCATCACAGGTAGAACATTCTTCTTCACGATTATAAGAAATGTTAGCTTTTTTACCGAAAACTCCTTCTTCAAAAGTAAGATCCATTCGATATTGAAGATCGGAACCTTGTCTTGGGGCATTAGGGTTTTGACGAGCAGCACCGCCACCGCCAAAGAATTGACTAAAGATATCTTCGAAACCACCGAACTGATCTCCACCAGCACCGGCGCCACCGAATCCGCCATATCCTCCTTGGCCACCATTCATACCAGCAGAACCATATTGATCATATTGCGCACGCTTTTGAGGATCCTTTAAAATCTCATAAGCCGCGTTTGCTTCCTTAAATTTTGCTTCAGCATCAGGTGCTTTATTCAAGTCAGGATGATACTTTTTAGAAAGTTTACGGAATGCTTTTCTAATATCGTCTTCAGAAGCGTTCTTATCAACGCCTAGTACATCATATGGATTTCTATCTGCCATTAAATCACCCTTGTGTGACAGGACAAAAAATTCTGTCCTATTCCTTTTTAACGCTCAAAAGAGCAGTTATTGTCTTACTATACCATAATTGGTTTTAGTAATTAAACCACTGCTCTTTATCACAATTATTATTTCTTATCTTTATCAGGATCTACTTCTGAAAAGTCTCCGTCAACGGTGTTATCGTCTGACTTCTTACCATCAGCTGAACCTGCACCAGCAGCATCTTTATCGCCGCCAGCTTTTTGTTGTGCTTCTTGAGCTTGTTGATAAAGTTTTACAGATAAGTCTTGGACAATCTTGTTCAAATCGTCACGTTTCTTCTTCATATCTTCAAGGTCACCAGAGTCTTGAGCCTTCTTCAAAGCATCACGAGCATCTTGTGCCTTCTTGATTTCGTCATCAGAAACCTTACCCTTAACGTCTTTTAGAGTCTTGTCTGTTGCAAACAATGTTTGTTCAACGTCATTCTTAACATCAACCTCTTCCTTACGTTTGTTATCTTCGTCTTCGTGTTCCTTAGCTTCCTTCATCATCTTGTCGATTTCTTCATCGCTCAAACCTGATGAACTCTTGATAGTAATCTTTTGTTCTTTGTTAGTACCAAGATCTTTAGCTGAAACATTAACGATACCATTCTTATCAATATCGAATTTAACTTCGATTTGAGGTACGCCACGTGGTGCAGCAGGGATATCTGTTAATTGGAAACGACCTAAGGTCTTATTGTCAGCAGCCATTGGACGTTCACCTTGCATAACGTGGATATCAACAGCACTTTGGTTATCAGCAGCAGTTGAGAATGTTTGTGACTTACTTGTTGGGATAGTTGTATTTCTATCGATCAACTTAGTAAATACTCCACCCATTGTTTCAATACCTAATGAAAGTGGTGTGACATCAAGTAGAACAACGTCTTTAACATCACCAGAGATAACACCACCTTGGATAGCAGCACCTAAAGCAACGGCTTCGTCAGGGTTGATTGAGTGATCTGGTGCTTTACCAGTCCACTTAGCAACTGAATCTTGAACAGCAGGAATACGTGTTGAACCACCATTTAAGATAACCTTGTCGATATCAGCGTTTGTTAAGTTAGCATCTTTAAGAGCATTGTCAACAGGGACTTTTGTTCTTTCAACTAAGTCAGATGTCAATTCATCAAACTTAGCACGTGTTAATGTTTCTTCCAAGTGAAGTGGCCCATTAGCACCTGATGAAATAAATGGAAGACTGATTGATGTTTGTGCAACACCTGATAAGTCCTTCTTAGCTTTTTCAGCAGCATCCTTTAATCTTTGTAGAGCCATCTTGTCTTGTCCCAAATCAACGCCATTCTTAGCCTTGAATTGTGCAACTAACCAGTCGATAACCTTTTGATCAAAGTCATCACCACCAAGATGTGTATCACCATTTGTTGAAAGTACTTCGAAGACACCGTCTCCTAATTGAAGTACAGAAACATCAAATGTACCACCACCAAGGTCATAAACAAGGATCTTTTCGTCACCCTTGTCATTATCAAGACCATAAGCAAGTGCTGAAGCTGTTGGTTCGTTAACGATACGTTGAACGTTCAAACCAGCAATCTTACCGGCATCTTTAGTAGCTTGTCTTTGTGAATCATTGAAGTATGCAGGAACTGTAATAACAGCATCTGTAACTGATTCGCCAAGATAGTCTTCTGAGAACTTCTTGATGTGTTGTAGAATGAATGCTGAAATTTCTTGTGGTGTGTAATCCTTACCGGCTACACTAACTTTATATCCAGCTTCACCCATGTGACGCTTGATTGATGAAACTGTATCCGGGTTAGTGATTGCTTGTCTCTTTGCAACTTCACCAACTTGAATTTCACCATCTTTAAATGCGACAACAGAAGGAGTTGTTCTTGCACCCTCTGGGTTTGTAATAATCTTTGGAGAACCGCCTTCCAAAACGGCTACGGCAGAGTTTGTAGTACCTAAATCAATACCAATAACTTTTGACATAAACTAAAACCTCTTCTAAATTTTATTTACTATTTTATTGAGCAACAACGACCATTGCTGGACGTAATACACGATCTTCTAACTTATAACCTTTTTGAAGAACTTGAACTACTGTATCCTTCTTATGCTTATCATCAGCAGGAACAGTTTGAACAGCTTGGCTAAACGTTGGATCAAATTTTTCACCAACACCTGCAATAGCCTCAACATGATTATTTTCTAATGCTTTAACCATATGTTGATGAACCATTTCAATACCCTTCTTCAATTGCTTGCTTGAATCATCATCAGCTTCAACTTGAAGAGCACGTTCGAGATTATCTAAAACTGGTAGAATCTCGGTTGCTAATTTCTGACCATCATATTTAAGAATACCAGCAACTTCTTTTTTATGACGATTATTCATATTTTGAATTTCAGCTTGGCTTCTTAAGAATTTATCGTCTAAATCCTCATTTTTAGCCTTAAGATCTTTGATCTCTTGATCCTTTGGATCCTGATGAGCATTTTCTTTCTTAGCCGTTTTATCAGCCTTTTTGTCAGTCTTTGGAGCTGCCTCTTTAGCAGTCTTCAAATCTTGATCTTTTTCCTTATCTGCCATTACTTCCTCCTAAAATTTCAAGAATCATCATACCTTGAATAATAATCAATTAATCTTTTTGCTAACTCAACTCTGAATTCACTAAGTAAACCAATTAGTTGTGAATAATGCATTGTCGTTGGACCTAGCAAAGCAATAACACCTTTACCATGATGACCAACATCATAATTAGCAGTTATAATACTGTAATTTTTCAATGCGTCACTTCCAAGTTCACTACCGAGACGAACACGAATGCCATCATCTGCAATACTTGGATCTAATAATTTCCTCAAATCATCATTCTGATTAATAATCGAGAACAATGAGTGTACTTGTGATAAATCATTATTGTCAGCGTAATTCAAAAGATTCAATTGTCCATCAACGTAATACTTCTCAGAACCAGCTTTCTTAAATAACTGATCCATCATATCCAACAATCCATCGGTTGAATACATGTATTCTGAAAGAATCATTGGAATATCGGTATGCAACATAGTGATAACCTTAGGTAAAGGTTGACCAACTAATTTGTCATTTACGATATTAACAATTTTTTCAATTAGTGAAGTATCAAAATCATCATCGATTGTATAAATATTATTCTCAACATTATTATCACTTGTGACAATGATTGCCATAAGTTGATGTGGATTAAGAGGAACAATTCTAAAACCTGTTAGAAGGATTGAATTGCTCTCTGGTCCTAATGTGATTGCTGTGTAACTTGTTAGATGAGATAAAATCTTAGCGGATTGTTCGATAATATCACCAATTTGATGATATGTTTTACCAAAATCCTCGTCAATTCTCTGTGCAATATCTTGCGGTACGCTGGTTGGCTGTACCAAATGATCAAGATAATAACGATATCCCATTGCTGAAGGAATTCGACCGGAAGACAGATGAGTTTTTTCTAAATATCCCACTTCTTCTAGGACTGCCATCTCATTTCTAATTGTTGCAGAACTTACATGAAAGGGTAATTCATTCATCATTGTCTTTGAACCAACCGGCTGGCCGGTATCTGTAAATATGCGCACGACTTCTCTCAAGATTGCATCTTGGCGTTGTGATAACATTATACCGTCCTCCTTTTAGCACTATTCATACGTGAGTGCTAACAATGTAAAATATAACAATCTATGCCAATAGTGTCAAGTATGCACGCTCAATTTTTCAGATTTTTTCGTTAATTGCCACCACTAAATTATAATATGATAGAATTTACTCAATATTACGAATAAGAGAGGTGGATCATGAAAAATCAAATAATCGGTGTGAAATTTCTGCATAGCTCAGATTACAAAGAATTGCTCAATGTACCTTCACCTTTGTCACTCACAGCAGGCAAAACTTATGCCTATATCAGCGCTGGATTTGATGTTAATCTGAATGATTTGGTCATTATACCCAATAGTGGTTACAATGACACTCCACTAGTTCCGGCGGTCGTAACTGTTTTAGATTATCGAGCAGGATTAGAATTCGCAACAAAATCAATCTTAGCCGTCATTCCTTTTGGTAAACTTGAAGAAAATGAAATTCGCTCACTTGAGGTCTACCAATTACTAGCAAAACGTCAAAATATTTTTAAACAATTGGAACAAGATTACGATGAAGCGATTAAGATAAAAAAATTCCGTAAACTCGCCAATAAAGATCCCCATATTGCACAATTATTAGGAGAACTGGATAAACTGGATGAATTTATTGAAGATACTGATGAATTACCAAAAATTTTTACAGATTATACTGAAAAAGAGAACGATGAGGATGATTCAGACGATTAACAAAATCGTCACATCCCAAGTTCTCTTTTTTTATAAAACTGCTAATGAATTTTCCTTATCCAGTTTCAATTGATCAACTAAACCCTCTGCACCATCAAATTTAACTTCGCCACGTAAATATTTAACCCATGCCAATTCGACATGCTGATCATAAATATCATCGTCAAAGTTAAAAATATTAGTTTCAATAGTGATACCAGTATTTTCCTTAAACGTCACGTTGTAGCCGACTGAAGTCATTGAATTATACCAATTATCTCCTACTTTAATCCTCGTAGCATAAACACCAATAGAGGGAATTACCTGTGCACCATCCACTGACAAATTAGCTGTCGGATAGCCAATTGTTCGACCACGTTGCAATCCATGAACTATGATTCCTTGATTCTGATATTCATAACCAAGAAATTTATTGGCAGTTTCAACTTCATTATTAGTTATAAATTCTTTAATAGCACTAGATCCAATTTTTTTGCCATCAATAATCTGTTCAGGAACCGTCACAGTTTCAAAATTATTATGCGAGTACTGTGGCAGCGTCTGCATATTGGCAATATCTTTTTTGCCATATGTATAATCAAAACCTGCTATCACATACTTAGCACTCAAATTGATCATATATTGGTCAACAAATTCTTGTGGTTTCAATTTAGCGAATACATCACTAAATTCCACAAAATATAAATAATCGACACCTAACGACTTAACCAATTCGGCTTTTCTCGTCATAGTAGATAAGTATTTATAGTTTTCTTCATGTTGATAAACTGTTCTAGGTGAACGGTCAAAAGTTAATAAAACTGATTTTAGATTATGTTTTTTAGCCAGTTCAACACCAGTCTTGATGACTTTTTGATGTCCTAGATGAACACCATCAAAGAATCCCATAATCAGTGCAGTGTCCTCAGATGGACGTTGTGCTTCAAGTAACGGATGTTTAACTTTTATAATCTGCATATTTTATCTCTTCTACTTATTATTCAATAACATTAAATCAGGAACCCATAACCCTCTTACAGAATCATATTTGTAAAGCGCCTTTGTCACGCCATCCCTAATTACACGTAATTGTTGCGTTGTATCCTCGTCAGTTAATTCTAGGAAGCCACCATGAAAGACACGTACTTCCCACTCCTCATCAGTTAAAACGTGTGCTGGTACGTCTTTGAGTACTTCATCAATGGTTCTAATAAAACTATGGTCATCATTATCCATCATTTCTCTAATTTCGCCAATCGTAAAAGTCTCACCGATTTCGATTCCTGCACTCTCTGTTCTCGTTAATTGTGACATGAATGCTGGATAACCTAAGATATTCCCAAATTCAACTGACAACGTTCTAACATATGTTCCTTTAGAACATTTGACATGGAATTTTAAAGTCTGATAACCAGTAGTTTCATCAAACTGTGGTTCACCCATAATATGGAAATCATAGATATGAATATGACGTTCTGGACGTTCAACTTCCAAACCAGCGCGAGCATATTCGTAAAGTTTCTTACCATTGACTTTAACCGCTGAAAACATTGGTGGAATCTGTGTTATATCGCCAATCATTTTTTCAAATGTTTGGTTCAATTCCTCTGTTGTAAATGGTTTAGTTAGTTTCTTTTCCTCAACCGTACTACCTTCACGATCTTCCGTTGTAGTTGAGCGGCCTAAAGTTATTTCACCTTCGTACTCTTTGGGTGATCCAGTTAGAATATTAACCAGTTTTGTTGCTTGACCGACACAAATTGGTAAAACACCATTTACCAAAGGGTCCAGAGTTCCTGTATGACCAACTTTTTTAGTATGTAATATCTTTCTTAATTTATAAACATAATCTGAGCTTGTTAAGCCAATTTCTTTATTTAATGGAATTATTCCGTCCATAATTAGTCCCCGTCTCGTAGTAATATCAAAAACAATTTTACTAGTATTTTTATACAATATAAAGTACATCTTATACAAAAAGAGGTAGGAAATCCAAAAATGGACTTCCTACCTCTTTAGATATGCTTAACGATTTGCTTCATCCTGATGCATTTTAGCAATTAGTTGATCAATCTTTTCGCCGTAACGAATTGAATCATCTTGCTTAAATTTCAATTCAGGAACCTTATATAAAGTAAGCCTTGAACCTAATTCTTTTCTAATAAGTCCAGTAGCTTTATCCAAACCTGCTTGTGTTTTTTCAACATCACTAGCCTTTTCAGACAAAATGCTGTAATAGATGGTTGCTTGTTGCAAATCACCTGTCATTTCAACACCGGTTACGGTAACTCCTTGAACTCTAGGATCACGAACTCGCTTTAAAAGAATATCGTTAACTTCTTTTTGAATCTCTTGTTCAACACGACCAATTCGATGTTTTACCATATTCTAATCTCCCACTTGATTGGAATTTCTTCCAATTTCTTTTAATGCTGTAAATAGGCAATTTACAACCTATTTTATTTATCAAATACACTTTACAGCACCTAGAACAAACTGTCCTAACCGATCTCTATTATATACACAATCGGAAATGGCACTGTAATTTTTTTAATCATCACTGATTGATTATATCACATATATCACTGATATTTATTATTCACTATACATACGACTATATAAAAATAAAGCCAGAGTGCTATTAAAAACACTCTGGCTTTATTTAATTGTTACTACGAAATCTTATTATTTAACTGGAACTTCTTCCATTACATAAGCTTCAATTTCGTCACCGATCTTAATATCGTTGTAGTTTTCAATTGTGATACCACAATCGAATCCTGAACCAACTTCTTTAACATCGTCTTTAAAGCGTTTAAGTGAAGCAAGTTTACTTTCATTGATAACAACGCCATCTCTGATAAGTCTTACACCACTATCACGAGTGATCTTACCACTATTTACGAAACAACCAGCAATTGTACCAATCTTAGAAACGTTATATGTTTCACGGACAGTTAAGTTACCAGTAATCTTTTCTTCGTAAACTGGTTCGAGCATACCCTTCATAGCAGCTTCGATTTCATCAATAGCCTTGTAAATAACTCTATGTAGACGGATATCAACATTTTCATCTTTAGCTTGAATCTTAGCTTGAGCAGTTGGACGAACGTTAAATCCGATAATGATAGCATTACTTGCAGAAGCAAGGTTAACATCACTTTCAGTAATAGCACCAACGGCTTGATGAATAATATTAACACGAACGCCTTCGACTTCAATCTTCTTCAAACTTCCGGCAATGGCTTCAGTTGACCCTTGAACATCGGCTTTAATAATAACGTCGACTTGTTTAAGTTCTCCCTCTTTCATTGTTTCGAATAAGTTATCAAGTGTTACAGGGTTAGTATTTTGACGTTCCTTTTCAAGGGCACGACTAGCACGTTCTTCACCAGCTGCACGAGCTGTCTTCTCATCATCGAAGACAACAAACTTATCAGCTGATTCTGGAACATCATTAAGACCTGTAACTTCGACTGGTTCAGAAGGTAAGGCTTTTTCGATTTCTACACCCTTGTAGTTAGTCATTGTTCTAACACGACCAAAGGTATTACCAACAACAATTGGATCACCGACATGTAATGTACCTTGTTGTACCAATAGTGATGCAACTGGTCCACGACCCTTATCCAACTTAGCTTCGATAACTGTACCAATAGCTTTTTGATCTGGATTTGCTTTCAATTCCAAAACATCAGCTTCTAGTAAGATCATTTCTAGCAATTCATCGATGTTTGTACCGACTTTAGCAGAAATATTAACGAAGATAGTGTCACCACCGTAACTTTCAGGAACTAAATCATATTTCATTAGTTCTTCAGTTACGTGTTCTGGATTGGCACCTGGCTTATCAATCTTATTAATCGCAACGATAATAGGATCATTAGCAGCCTTAGCATGGTTGATAGCTTCGATTGTCTGTGGCATAACACCATCATCAGCAGCTACAACTAGAATAACGATATCAGTAATATCAGCACCACGAGCACGCATATTTGTAAAGGCAGCATGTCCTGGAGTATCCAAGAATGTAATTAATCTATCCTTTAGAGTTACTTGATAAGCACCAATATGTTGTGTGATACCACCGGCTTCACCAGCAGTAACATGAGTATGTCTCAAGTGATCAAGCAAAGTTGTCTTACCATGATCAACGTGTCCCATGATAGTTACAACTGGAGGACGAGTTACAAGATTTTCTGATGTGTTGGCTTCAGCTTCGAAGTACTTATCGATATCAGCAACATCTTCTTGAACTTTTTCTTCAGCATTAATGCCGTAATCAGTAGCTAACAATTCAATAGTGTCTTTGTCTAATGACTTGTTTTGGTTGATCATAATACCAAGCATAAATAACTTCTTAACAATTTCTGCTGGTTCTCTATGGATCAACTTACCAATATCTTGAGCGTTCATACCAACTGAATATGTAAGTGTTTCTGGTAATGGACGTTCCTTTCTTTGTGGCATTGGCTTTCTAGGTTCGTTAGAACGTTGACGTTGTTGACGTTTTCTGTCTTTCTTCTTCTTACGACTACCAAATGGATTAGCAAGATTAGTTCTATGTCCGAAGTCACGAGTATTGTTAGTTGGTTTTGCCTTCTTGTACTCTGGCTTTGGAACATTAACATTTGCTACTGGCTTCTTTGTTGCATCATTGGCCTTTGCAGCAGTGTTATTGCTATTAGCTGGTCTTCTATTTTGGCTGTTGTTATTGTTAGGACGGTTGTTGTTATTGTTTGGACGTCCATTTGTATTTGAACGGTTAGCATTATTACCGTTAGTACTGTTGTTATTTCTATTGAAACGACCTTCAGTATTTGGACGGTGATTATTGTTTGCTGGACGACCATTTGTAGTAGTTCTGTGATCACCATTACGTGTATCGTTACTACGAGTATTGTGAGTATTATTATTTCTAGTTGGATGACTAGGAATACGACTTGCATCTTGGATGTTTGTCTTAAATTGCTCTAAGTACTTGTTACCAGCACTTTGGCTAGGACGTGGAGCTTGGCTTTGTTGAGCAACATTTGAACGTCTATTATTATTACGATTACGGTTATTGTTGTTTGGACGATTACCGTTATTGTTATTATTACGTTCATTACGGTTGTTGTTACCGTTTGTACTATTGTTTGTACGGTTTGTAGTAGAGTTATTTGAACGATTCATAGTGTTATTAGCATTATGGTTCGTTGTAGTTGTTGTACTACGGTTCGCACTACTGTTATTGTTGTTACTATTGCGATTTGTGTTGGTATTTGGACGGTGATTATTGCTGCTAGGATGATTACTGTTGGAGTTGTGATTATTATTATTGCGATGGTCAAAATGACCGTTACCCTTATTAGCATCTCTTCTTACAGCAGTAATCTTAATCTTTGTCTTGTGATCACCTGAATCGTGATTACTACCTTCATGTTTTTCATTTGCAGGCTTTTCAGCAGCTGGTTTAGCTGGTGCATGTTGTGCTTGTGGACGATTGTTATGTTGAACTGGAGCTGGCTTGTTACCAGTTGTACTTGGCTTCTTACCACCCTTTAAGTCTCCTACAATCTTCTTTTCAGCACTTTCGTCTACTGATGACATATGGTTTTTAACATCAATACCCAACTTTTCAGCGGCATCGATTACTACTTGATTCTCAACACTATTTTCTTTTGCAATAGTATAAATTCTTTTTTTGACCATCCTATCACTCTCCTTAATTGTCCATTATTTCTTTTAACCTTTTAGCAAATCCCTGATCAGTTACGCCAATAACTTTTCTGTCTTTCCCAATAGCCGTTTTTAACTCTTCACTACCTATTGTATCTATCACAGGTACATTATAATAACTTGCCTTATTGTGCAAATCTTTTTTTGTACGGGGACTACAATCATCTGTCATAATCACTAATTTAACTTCATGACTACGTACACCATTAATTGTTAATTCTGTTCCACTGATAATTTTACGAGCTCTAACTGCAAGCCCTAAAAAATTTAAGAAAGATTCCATCAATGTTTCTTACCCAAATCGCCAAAAAGATCCATTCTGGCTTTTTGATGATCGACAAAATCAAATAATTCATCATAAAAACTTTCTTGTACAGCGTGAGAAAATACTTTTTCCAAAGATTTCTTAGACTTTGCGGTCTTAATAGCTTCAGGATCTAACCCCACATAAGCACCACGACCGGGCTTCTTTCCAGTTGGATCTATTGAAATATTGCCTTCTTTGTCTTTGACAATTCTTACCATTTCTCTCTTTGGGTACATCTTGTTTGTCAAAATATCTTTACGCATTGGTATCTTATGAGTTGCCAAGTCCATCACCCCTTTTAATCTTCTGAATCAGTTGTATCTGTTGAATCAGTTGTATCTGTTGAATCAGTTGTATCAGTGTCATCTGAATCAGAATCATCTTTAGCAGCTGGATTCTTAGCATCGTCTGCATTAGCAGCATTGGCGATTGTCTTATCAATATCTATTTTACCGCTTTGGATGTCTTTTATATCAACATCTTCATCATTATCATCAACAAATTCAACTTGTGACTCCGGTTTGATATCAATCTTGTAACCAGTCAACTTAGCAGCTAAACGTGCATTTTGACCTTTTTTACCAATTGCTAATGATAAATGATAATCAGGAACAATAACAATACATTGTTTCTTATCTCTATCATCAAATTGAACAGCGATTACTTCAGCAGGATTTAAAGCGTTAGCAATAAAGTCTACTGGATCATCAACATAAGGCACAACATCAATGTTTTCACCATTTAATTCATCAACAACAGCTTGAACACGAGCACCCTTTGGTCCAACACAAGTACCGACTGGGTCAACGTCAGCATTATCCGACTTAACCGCAATCTTTGTACGATCCCCTGCTTCACGAGCAATTGAAACAATTTCGACAGTTCCATCATATATTTCTGGAACTTGTTGTTCAAATAATCGCTTAACCAAACCTGGGTCAGTTCTTGAAACAAATACTTGAGGACCCTTTGTAGCATTCTCAACCTTTGTAACATAAACACGAATTCTATCACGAGAATTGTAAGTTTCACCGGGCATTTGATCTGCTTTAGCCATAACGGCTTCTATTTTACCAAAGTTGATATAAACATATCTATTATCACTACGTTCAACGGTACCTTGGATAATTTCATGTTCATATTGACTATATTCATTATAAATGATGTCACGCTCTGCTTCACGTACTCTTTGCATAATAACTTGTTTAGCAGTTTGTGCAGCAATTCTACCAAAATCTTTTGGTGTTACTTCATCTTTGATGTGATCGCCAATTTCATAGCCTTTACTCTTGCTTTGAGCATCCTCAAGACTTACTTCTAGTCTATCATCAACTACTTCGTCAACGACTTCTTTAACTGCATAAACATGTATATTACCCTTTTTTGCGTCGAATTCAACATCCACGTTTTGAGCTTGGTTGTAATTTCTTTTATATGCTGCAACTAAAGCTGCCTCTAATGATTCAATAACATATTCTTTTTTGATACCCTTTTCGTTTTCAAGCGCATCGAGGGCTTCAACCATTTCTTTACTCATGATTTTCTCCTTAGAATTCGATTGCAAGTCTTAACTTAGCAATATTATCACGGCTAATTTCTACTTGCTTCTTTAAATTCTTAACTTTAACAATCAAAGTTATCTTAGTATCCGTTACTTCAGTCAAAGTACCTTCAAAAGCTTTTTGACCATCTTGTTTTTGGTATAAAGAAACATGCACATAATCATCAACATAGTTTGACAAACTTTCGTCATTCTTTAGTGGACGCTCTGCACCGGGAGATGAAACCTCTAAATAGTAAGCTGGATCGATTGGATTCAACTCATCTAATTTTTCACCATATTCTTCACTGATAAGTGCGCAATCATCAATGTTGATTCCGCCTTTTTTATCTGCATAAACTCTTAAATACCAATCTCCACGTTCGTGAACGAATTCTAAATCAACTAAAAAGAAATCATGTTGATCCAAGATTGGCTGTAAAATAGCTTTTAATTCTTCAACTTTTGTATCCAAGGACATTCCTCCAAAGTAATCGGCAATAAAAAGAGTGAGCATCTCTGCTCACTCATTAATCAATAATTAACTAGTAGTTAATTTAACATATATTTATCATTAAAGCAAACTATTACGACCGTACCTAGAACAATGATAACTGATTTTCATCTGGCATGCCATCCAAAACATGATTTTCTGTCATATATTCAATAACAGTTTTCGAAACTTTACCACGAGTTCCTAAATCTTGCTTGGATAAGAATGGTTGTTCTTCACGTGCAGCAATGATTTGTTTAGCAACGTTATCACCCAAACCTGGAATGGCATTGAATGGTGCTAACAAAGTTTTATCATCAATAATCTTGAATTCAAAGGCTTCTGATTTTTCAATATCAACCATTTTAATATCAAAACCACGTTCCAAACATTCATTAGCAAGTTCCAAAACGGTCAAAAGATTCTTTTCTTTAGTAGAAGCATCCATCCCTTTATCATTGATTTCCTTCATTGCAGCCTTAACAGCATCTTTACTTGTTGTCATCGCTACTAAATCGAAATCATCGGCACGAACTGAGAAGTACGCGCTGTAATAATAAAGTGGATAGTGAACTTTAAAGTACGCAATTCGCAACGCCATAATAATGTAGGCTGTCGCATGCGCTCTCGGGAACATATACTTGATCTTCAAACAAGAATCAATATACCAGTCAGGTACATCAGCATCCTTCATAGCTTGTTTCCAATCATCCGGAATACCGCGACCCTTTCTAACATGTTCCATAATTTGGAAAGCCATCTGTGAATCCATACCATAGTGAATCAAATCCATCATGATATTATCACGACAACCAATAACATCTTTCAAAGTAACGATACCCTTATCAATCAGCTCTTCCGCATTACCTAACCAAACATCAGTACCATGTGATAGTCCTGAAATTTGTAGTAATTCCGCAAAAGTCGTTGGATGAGTCTTTTCAAGCATTCCACGAACAAATCTAGTACCAAATTCTGGAACTCCAAGAGTACCAGTCTTAGAAAAAATTTGTTCCGGTGTTACTCCAAGTGACTCTGTTCCTCTAAATAATTCCATAACTCCTGGATCATCAACCGGAATAGTCTTAGGATCAATTCCTGACAAATCTTGAAGGGTACGGATCATTGTGGGATCATCATGTCCCAAAATATCAAGTTTCAAAATATTATCATGGATTGAATGGAAATCAAAATGAGTTGTTTTCCATGCGGCAGTTCGATCATTTGCTGGGAATTGTATTGGTGTGAAATCAAAAATATCCATGTAATCTGGCACAACGATAATACCAGCCGGATGTTGACCTGTTGTACGTTTAACTCCAGTTGAGCCTAAAGCTAAGCGTGATTCTTCAGCGTTACGGAAGTTTTGACCCGTCATTTCCTCATAGTTCTTAACATAACCAAAGGCAGTTCTATCGGCGATAGTTCCAATAGTACCAGCACGGAACACGTGGTCCTCACCAAACAATACCTTCGTATAATTATGGGCAACTGGCTGATAATCACCAGAGAAGTTCAAATCAATATCAGGAACCTTATCACCCTTGAAACCAAGGAAAGTTTCGAACGGAATATCTTGACCATCCTTTTCTAGCTCTGTTCCACACTTAGGACATTTTTTATCCGGTAAATCATATCCAGAACCAACTTCACCCTTAGTAAAGAACTCAGAATATTTACACTTAGGGCAACGATAATGTGGTGGCAACGGATTAACTTCAGTGATACCAGTCATGGTTGCAACGAAACTAGAACCAACAGATCCACGGGAACCAACCAAATATCCATCTTTATTAGATTTGTAAACTAGACGTTGAGAAATCAAGTAAATAACTGAGAAACCATTACCGATAATACTCTTCAACTCACGATCCATACGTTTCTGAACCAATTCAGGTAACGGATCACCATATAATTCATGGGCCTTATTAAGGGTTAAATTACGAATCTCATCCTCGGCACCCTCCATCTTAGGAGTATATAGTTTGTGCTTAACCGGCGAAATATCATCAATTGAATCCATAATTTTCTTAGGATTGTCAACGATAACCTCTTGAGCAACATCCTTATCAAGAAAATCAAATTCGTCAAACATTTCATTAGTAGTTCTAAATTGCACATCAGGCAACTCTTCACGACGTGCTAAAGCATTACTCTTAACAGCTTTAATGACGATATCTCGATAAACTTTGTCCGTTGGATCCAAGTAATGAACATCCCCAGTTGCAACAACAGGTTTGTTCAATTCTTTTCCCAATTTAACAATGTTCGTCAAAATCTCTTCGAGAGCTTTTTCATCTTTAATAATCTTGATATCAATTAAATGTTGATAAAGTGTTTTCGGCATAATCTCTAGGTAATCGTAATACTGGGCCATTTCACGAGTATCGTCATAACCTTTTTGCATCATGCTAGTGAACACTTCACCATTCTCACAACCAGAACCGACGATAATACCCTCACGATACTTATTCAGTAATCGTCTAGGAACACGAGCTGTTCGATAGAAATAATCAGTCATTGAGTAGGAAATAACTTTAAACAGATTCTTCAATCCTGCTTGAGTTTTAGCTATTAAGACAGCGTGGGTTGGACGAGCTTGTTTATAAGCTTCTTCCCCACCAACATTATCATTCAGTTGTGAAACATTATTTGTACCAAATTTATCTTCCAATTCAACAAATAATTTATACATCAAATAACCAGTTGTTTCAGCATCAGAATCCGCACGGTGATGGTGTTCCAAAACGATATTATAACGTTTGGCCAAAGAATCCAATTTATGATTACGATACTCAGAATGTAGTGTTCGTGACATTTCCAACGTATCAATAACAGGCATTGATAAACGTGGTTGTCCCATTCGTGTTAAGGCCGCATTCATGAATCCCATATCAAAAGTAACATTATGTCCAACAAGGATATCATCCCCAATGAAGTCCATAAACTTTTGAATAATTATAGCTTCCACGGGAGCATCTTTAACCATGTCATTCGTGATACTTGTCAAATTAGTTGTGATATCTGAGAGAGGATGACCAGGATTGATGAATTCATCGAAACGTTCAATTACTTCACCATTTAACATCTTGGTAGCACCAATTTCGATAATTGAATCATAAACAGCCGATAGACCAGTTGTTTCAGTATCAAAAATTACGTATTCAGAACCTTCAAGTTTTTGATCACGCAGATTATAGGCAATTGGATTACCCTCATCGACCAAATCAATTTCAACACCATACCCAATTTTGACTCCATACTTTTGACCAGCAGTATATGCTTCTGGGAAAGCTTGAAGAGCTCGATGGTCGGTAATTGCAATTGCCGGTTGTCCCCAATCACTGGCACGTTTAACTAAATCAGTTGCACTAGGAATTGCATCCATTTGACTCATATTAGTATGGGCATGTAATTCAATTCGTTTGTTATCATCTTCAGCAGTATCTTTACGAGATTCATGCTTAATAATATTAATATCATTAGCCATGATAACTAATTCTCTTGAGAAATTATCCTCTTGAATATTTCCACGAACACGAATCCATGAACCTTTATCAAGTGATTCGAAAAAGGCCTCATCATCTTCACCATTTGAAAATTTCTTAATACTGAATGAAGAAGTGTAGTCAGTTACTTGCATGATCAAAAGTGAACGACCAGACTTTAATTTTCTAACTTCCATGTCAAAGATATAACCTTCAACAACCTTATTACGGTCTTCTTCAATAATATCTACCATTTGGGTGATTTCTTGATCATTAGCAATCTTACGGCCAACTTTAGAAACATTACCTGCAGGTTTTGCTGCCTTTTTCTCACTAGCTTCTTTAGCTTTAGCTTGGAATTCCTTAGTCTTCTCAGCACTAGCTGCTTGCATTGCTATCAATTTTTCTTGGGATTTGGTTTCATCAACATTAGTTCTAATCTTGAAATCTGGAAAGCCCAAACTACTGTATTCAGACTGTAATCCATTAATTATTTTACCGTCAACAAAATCAGCCATGAACGCATTGGTAACATTTAAAAATATTTGTCCATTTTCCAAATATGGTGGTGTTTGACTTAATTTATCAGAGACCATTGGTGAATTGATATCGGCATCATTTAAAACATAGTTCCAATAACCCTTTATATCGTCTTCACGTAGCTCCGCGTTAGTCGTTGCTATTTCAAAGTTAACATTGGCTATTCCATCAAAACTAGCCTTCAAGGCCTTAACAAAAATCAGAAATTCATTAAACGGTATAACATCTTTGAACTCAAAGAAAAAAGTCCAACGTTTACTGTTTTTATGAACTTCCAGCTTATTTAATTTACCATCAATAAATGAATCATTAGAACTCAATAGTTTATCTAATTTAATTTGCTTAATTAAAATTTCAAAAAGTTGCTTTGTATCTGACATATTCTACCTTTCACAAATAAAAAAAGGCCTAAGCCTCATTTTTATTGATTCTTAAGCAATATTTTTACTGAATTTACTAATTCATCTTTACTTACTTCGATTGTCTCACCAGTACTTCTAATCTTAAGTTCAACAATATTATCCGCTGCTTTTTTACCAACAGTGATTCTAATTGGAAGACCAATCAAATCTGAATCAGCAAACTTAACACCAGGGCGTTCTTTTCTATCATCAAGTAAGACATCATAGCCTTCATTTTGAAGCAATTCAACAATTTCGTCACTTAACTTACCTTGAACGTCATCATTATATTTAATTGGCACAACATGAACTTGATATGGAGCCAAACTCTCTGGCCAAATAATACCATTTTCATCACTGTGTTGTTCAATAATTGCTGTCAATAGTCTTGAGATACCGATACCATAACTACCCATGATCAATGGATTAGATTTACCATTTTCATCTAGGAAGTTAGCACCCAAGGCCTTAGAGAACTTAGTACCTAACTTAAAGATATGTCCAATTTCAATACCACGTGTAAATTTAATATTACCGTGACCATCAGGTGATGTTTCACCCTCTTTGATAACACGGAAATCTCTAAATTCAGGCATCTCTTCAGTAATATCGCTGAAATTAGCATTGATAAAGTGACGATCTGCTTTGTTTGGACCAACAACGAAGTTAGTCAAACCAACTAATGAACTGTCATATAGAACCTTAACTTTTTCATCAATGCCCTTAGGGCCAATAAATCCGGGAACACTGTGGAAAACATTTGCAACTTCATCAGCTGTAGCTTCACGTAAGAAATCAGCACCTAAATAGTTTTTAAGTTTAACATCATTAACGTCATAATCTCCACGAATCATAACCATAACTGGTTCATCATCAGCCATGTAGGCAACTGCCTTCATGATTCTAGCAGCATCAACTTTTAATAGTTCTGCCAATGCAGCGATTGTGTGTACATTTGGTGTATCTACTTCTTCAACATCCTTAGGATCTTCCTTAGGATTCTCAGTCATTTTACTTGCAGCCATTTCTAGGTTAGCAGAGTAATCACTATCATCAGAATAAGCAATAGTATCTTCACCGATTGAGGCGATTGCTGAAAATTCCTTTGAATCAGTTCCACCCATGGCACCAGCATCACCGATAATTGCACGATAATTCAAGCCACAGATATCAAAAATATTACGATAAGCCTGTTCCATTTGATTGAAAACAACATCCAATTGCTCTTTGTTAGCAGTAAATGAATAAGCATCTTTCATAATGAACTCACGACCACGAAGTAAACCATTACGGGGACGATCCTCATCACGATACTTCATTTGCATTTGATATAAAACAAGAGGTAACTTCTTGTAACTGTTCAAACTTTCTTTAACTACACTAGTAAATGTTTCCTCATGTGTTGGTCCTAAAATAAAGTCACGTTCATGACGATCCTTAAACTTGAAAAGGTTGTCACCATAAGTTTCGTAACGACCACTTTCCTTCCAAAGATCAGCTGGTAAAATTGCTGGCATGCGCATTTCTGCAGCATCAATTTTTTCCATTTCTTTACGAACAATATTCTCAATTCTCTTAATTACAGACCAAGCTAGTGGTAAGTATGCATAAACACCAGCAGACACTTGTCTAATGTAGCCCGCTCTCAACATTAATTGATGACTAACTGCTTCAGCATCTGAAGGAGTTTGTTTTAATGTTGGAATATATAATTTTGATTGTTTCAAGTCTTGTATCCCCCTATTTTATGAAAAACCGTTGGATATCGTTCCAAGTAACAGCAACCATTAGTAGGACCAAAATACCAACACCGATTAATGTAATAACATTCTCGTACTGTTCTGGTATTGGTTTTCTACGAATTGCTTCGACGATGTTTAAAAGAATTTTTCCACCGTCAAGTGCTGGAATTGGAATCAAGTTAACGATTCCCAAATTCATCGATAACATTGATGTGAACAAAATAATATTAATTAATCCCTGTGAAGCAACCTTGGAAGTCATTGAATAGATTCCCACTGGACCGGATAATTGATTAATATTAAAACCACCAGAAACCATTTTTCCTAATGCATGAAAAATCATTACGGTAGTACCCCAACTATAAGTAAATCCATATTTAATTTTAGCCATAGGACTAGAATCAGTCTTTGGTATAACACCAATTAATCCATAGCTTTGACCACCAGATTTAACAGTCTTAGGTGTCAATTTGATACTTTTGACTGTCTTACCCGATTCAACTTTTAAGGTTGTTTTCTTACCAGGATTGCTTTGAATAGCATCTGATAAAGCAGTCCATGAACCTGTATTTTTACCATTAACACTCAAAATCGTGTCATTAACTTTCAATCCAGCTTCTTGAGCAACTGAATTCTTTTGAATTTGACCCAATTGATTAGTAGCAACACCATTCATCATAAAGGCTGCCAAAATAGCAGCTAAAATAGCCAATACAAAGTTATTGAATGGTCCAGCAAAATTAGTGATCATTCGTTTCCAAACTGAAACTGATTGTAATTGAACATCTCTTGGAGCAATTTGAACTTCAGTTCCATCTTCTTCAACAATAGTTGCATCATGATCAACCGAGTATTTTTTAGTGACAGTTTCATCACCATTTTCAAATCCTTCAATAATTAAATCATCAACAAGATCAGACTTGGAGATTTGAACTGGTACCGCATTTGCATCGTAAACTTTACTAGAAGTAATTATTTTTGTTACTTTATCTTGATCATTTAAAACTAAAGATGCCATCGTTCCTGGTTGAATGTCAGAATCATCTTCTTGAGCACCGGCCATTCGAACATAACCACCTAGTGGCAAAAGCCTTAAAGTGTAAGTTGTATGATTTTTGCGATAGGCCACTATTTTAGGACCCATACCAACAGAGAACTCACGAACTAATATTCCTGATTTCTTTGCCGCATAGTAGTGTCCAAACTCATGGACAACAACTAATATTCCGAAAACGATTATAAATGTTATTATCGCGGTCATTTTAAACCTCCACGAATTCTTAGACTAAACCGAATATGTGTAGCAATGGTAATACGATTAACATACTATCAAATCTATCTAAAATACCACCATGTCCTGGCAAGATATTTCCTGAATCCTTAACTTTATAAAATCTCTTATAAGCTGATTCTATTAAATCACCCATTTGTCCCATAATTGATAGGAAGAAAGCAATTATCAACATAGTTCCAATTGAATATTCTTGTGGAACGAAATACATATAAATACCAGAGAAAATCAACGCACAGACGATACCGGCAATTGTACCTTCCCAAGTCTTATTAGGACTAATAGCTGGCCATAACTTATGCTTACCAATTTTTCTACCAAAAGTATAGGCAAAAATATCTGTTGACCAAACAACGATTAGAGCATAGATCAATAGGCCTAATCCTGGAGCTGAATTTCTAACAGCTGCTAAATAGTGGAATCCAGTACCAATGTATAACATTGAAACTACTGAAACTGCAGCATCTTCATATTGAAATTTGTTCTTTGAAAGAACTGTAATAATCAATAGGATAATCGAAAAAACATAAAATAAATCTAAGCGTGAGAAACTCTTTGGAAACCATCCTCGATAGAAACCATTTGGCACAACTAAGGCCAACGTTCCCAAGACAGTTATCACAAAATCGAATGAGACAATAATTCTCTTACGCATTATGTAAACTTCAAAAATACCAACCACTGCTAATGCTGCTGCAGCAACTTCTAACCAAACTCCACCTGCAAGCAATATGGGAATAAAAATTGCTAATGCAATAACGGCGGTAATTACACGTTGTTTCATAAAATTTCCCCCAACCTAAACAGATCCAAAACGGCGATCTCTTCTGTCGAATTCTTTAATATCCTCAATCAAGTTATCTACTGAATAATCTGGCCAATAAGTATCATCAAAAATCATTTCTGAATATGCCAATTGCCAAAGCATAAAGTTAGAGATACGTTCTTCTCCACTTGTTCTAATCAAAAGATCTGGATCAGCTAAATCTCCCAATTGATTAGTTAGTAATTGACCGGCAAACATTGAATCATCAATTTTTTCTGGGTCGATTGAACCATTTGCCGCTTCAATAGCTAAATTTTTGGCAGCATGAACTATTTCAGCACGTCCACCATAATTAAAAGCAAAATTGAGGATCATACCAGTATTATCTTTGGTATCCTCAACCGCCTTTAAAACTACTTTTCTGGTTTTGTCAGGTAAATGATCGGTAAATCCGGTCACTAACACTTGAATATTCTCTTTAATCAAATCTGGCATAAATGTTCCAAAGAAATCAACTGGCAAAGCCATCAAAAAATTAACTTCCTTGCTAGGTCTACTCCAATTTTCAGTAGAAAAAGCATATAGGCTAAGTGCTTTGACACCCAAATGACTTGCTTCAGTAGCAATTGTTTTAACATTATTCATGCCCTCTTTATGTCCAGCAATTCTAGGTAGGCCTCTTTTTTTAGCCCATCTACCATTTCCATCCATAATGATTGCAATATGTTTAGGAACAGATATTTCAGAATCTAATTGTCTTTTTGTATCTTCTGTCATAGAGAATTATCCTTCAGTAATTTCTTTCTCTTTTGCCTTAGCAAGGTCATCAATACCCTTAATGGCTTCGTCAGTTACTTTTTGAACATCGTCTTCAATATCATGGAATTGATCTTCTGTGATATCACTAACCTTCAATTGCTTCTTCAAATCGTCCATAGCGTCACGACGAACGTTTCTAACGGCGATACGGCCACCTTCGGCCTCTTTACCAACTTGCTTAGCAATCTCTTTTCTACGTTCACCAGTTAGTTGTGGGATAACCAAACGGATAACCTTACCATCGTTAGCAGGGTTCAATCCAAGATCTGATGAATTAATAGCATGTTCGATGTCATCTAGGGCTGATTTGTCATAAGGTGTGATCAAAAGAACACGAGCTTCAGGAATGTTGATTGAAGCAACTTGGTTCAATGGAACCTCACTACCATAGTAAACAACTTTAACTCCGCTCAAAATTGATGCATTAGCTTTACCAGCACGAATGTTAGCTAAATCTTTTCTCAATACATCAACAGATTTAGTCATATTTTCTTTTGCTTTAGAAACAGCTTTATTTGTCATCTTTACCACCCTTTATAATTGTTCCAATATTTTCACCTTGGACAACCTTTTTGATGTTCTCAGGTTTATTCAAGTTGAATACGATCAATGGAATGTTGTTATCCATTGATAATGATGATGCAGTTGTATCCATAACACCTAAGTTCTTATTAATAATATCAAGTTGTGTCAATTCTGCATACTTCTTAGCATTAGGATCCTTGTTAGGGTCTGCTGAGTATACACCATCAACATTGTTTTTAGCCATCAAAATAACATTGGCTTCAATTTCAGCTGCACGAAGTACAGAAGTTGTATCAGTTGAGAAGTAAGGATTACCAGTACCACCAGCGAAAATAACTACACGGCCCTTTTCTAGGTGTCTGATAGCCTTTCTTCTAATATATGGTTCAGCAACTTGGCGCATCTCGATTGATGTTTGTACACGTGTAGGAACGCCAATATGTTCTAGGCCATCTTGTAGGGCAAGACCGTTCATAACAGTTGCCATCATACCCATGTAATCAGCTTGGGCACGGTCCATTCCCATTTCAGCGCCAGTTTCTCCACGCCAGATGTTACCACCACCACAAACGATGGCTACTTGAACACCCAAGTCGTGAACACTCTTAATTTGTTCAGCTATTTTTTTAATAACTGGTGGATTAATACCGAATCCTTTTTCTCCGGCTAAAGCTTCTCCGGAAACTTTTAATATTACTCTTTTATACTTGATATCAGGCATAAGTACTCTCCTTTAATTTTGCTACTAAATATTTTAACATATTCGATAAGTCTAAATTTATCTAATGACTATTTTTAAATAAAAAACGCGAGTATACAACCCTAAATACAAGAAAAGGTCGTTTAATTCATAATGAATTAAGCGACCTTACTCAAAAATTGTAATTTATTACTTGATTTGACTCTTAACTTCAGCAGCAAAGTCTTCTTGTTTCTTTTCGATTCCTTCGCCAACTTCAAAGCGGACGAATGAAACTAGTTTACTGTTCTTTGATTCAACGAATTGTTGAACAGTCATATCTGAATCCTTAACAAACTCTTGATCAGCCAAACTAATTTCTGACAAGTACTTGTTTACACGGCCTTCAACGATTCTTGGGATAATCTTTTCAGGTTTACCTTCAGCTTTTGTTTCTTCAGTGAAGATTTCTTGTTGTTTAGCAAGAACATCAGCAGGAACATCAGCACGAGTCATGTATTCAGGATTGATAGCGGCAACGTGCATTGCAACATCTTTAGCAGCTTCTTCATCAGAACCGTCAAGAGTAACAATAGCACCGATCAAACCACCATTATGTAAGTATGAACCGAATACTTGTGCATCTGTCTTATCAAGAACCTTGAAACGTCTCAAACTGATTTTTTCACCGATAACAGCTGTTAAGCCTGTGATAGCATCATCAATTGTTCCGTCGTCAAGTTTCAAAGCCAAAGCTTCGTCCATTGTCTTAGGTTCGTTTTCAACGATAGCCTTAGCAATACCATTTACAAGGTTGATAAACTTGTCGTTTGATGAAACAAAATCAGTTTCTGAGTTAACTTCGATGATAGCAGCTTTGTTACCAGAAATTTCGATATGTGTTAAACCTTCAGCAGCAATGTTTCCACTCTTCTTAGCGGCTTTAGCAATACCTTTTTCACGAAGTCCGTCGATAGCTTTTTCCATATCACCGTCAGCAGCGACCAATGCTTTTTTAGCATCCATCATACCAACACTTGTTCTATCACGTAATTCTTTAACTTGAGCAGCAGTAATTTTAGCCATTCGTAAATCCTCCAGTCGTATAAATAAAGCCATCTTACACAGATGGCTCTATTTTACGGATATTATTTTATTATTTGTTATCTTCTTTAGTGTTCTTTGATTCTGCAAGATCTTCGATAGACTTGCTATCAGCAGCATCCTTGTTATCATCTTTCTTGTCAGCAAAGTCTGCATCTGTAACAGCTTCTTCACCTTGTTTACCTTCAACAATAGCGTCAGCCATCTTAGCAGTAATCAATCTTACGGCACGAATAGCATCATCATTTGAAGGAATGATAACATCGATAGGATCTGGATCTGTATTTGTATCAACCATAGCTACGATAGGAATGTTAAGTTTCTTAGCTTCGTTAACAGCAATGTTTTCCTTGTGAGGATCAACAATGAACATAACATCAGGAATTCTTGGCATATCTTCGATACCACCAAGGAATTTTTCTAACTTAGCTTGTTGCTTTGTAAGTAAAGCAACTTCTTTCTTAGGTAGACGTTCGAAAGTACCGTCAGTTGACATAGCTTTGATTTCTTTTAATCTCTTGATACGTGTTTGGATTGTGTTCCAGTTAGTCAAAGTACCACCTAACCAACGGTGGTTAACGTAATATTGACCAGCACGTGTTGCTTCTTCAGCAATAGCATCTTGAGCTTGTTTCTTAGTACCGACGAATAAGAAAATACCATCATCACCGGCAACAGCCTTCATGAAGTTGTAAGCATCGTCGATCATGCGAACAGTTTTTTGTAAATCAATGATGTAGATACCATTTCTTTGTGTAAAGATAAATGGCTTCATCTTAGGGTTCCATCTTCTTGTTTGGTGACCGAAATGTACACCGGCTTCTAGCAATTGTTTCATAGAAATAACTGACATAAATAAATCCTCCTGGTTTTTACCTCCACTTAAGTCATGTCTAGTTGAAACACTTTCGTGCACCAACAACTAAATCGTTAAGTGTGTGTATTCAATACAAACAAATATTATAGAGTATAATCATGGCTAATTCAAGTAGTCATTCCAATTTATTCCATTACTTTCCAATAATTGTTCTTTTTGCTTTCGAGTTAATTTTTTAATTGCTATTTCTCGCTTTAATGCTTCAGACTTATTTTCAAGTTCCTCAGTATACATTAATTTTACCGGACGTCTAACTTTTGTATACTTAGCTCCCTTACCGGAATTGTGCGTTGCAACTCTTTTTTCTACATTATTACTAGTTCCTGTGTAAAAAGTTTTATCGTTACACAAAAGCATATAGACGAAATATTTACTATCATCCATTGATTATTGAATTCGCCTCTTTACTTAACTTTTGATCATCATCGTAGATAACCAAATCAGGTTCTACTTTTAATGAAGCTTCCTTAACTGTTTTAATTATATCTATTAATACCAGGTTTGCATCCTTAGTTTTTGTAGATCTAACAAACCGCATTCTCTTTGGTTGTAGTTTTTGCTGAGACATAATACTCAACAATTCAGACAATCGTTCTGGTCGGTAAACTAAATAGGCATGTGAGTTTTCCTTTAAAAGAATCTTGATAGTTATCAAAACATCCTGCAAATTTGCTTTTAATTCATGACGAGCAATAGCTAAAACAGGATTATCCTTAATAGCAGTTTTATCGGTAACTTTGAAATATGGTGGATTACAAACAATCGTATCTACCGAGTCATGCATAATGTATTTTTGCACATTCAGCAGGTCGTCATTTACTAAATGGACTTGTTTACCGATATTATTATCCGAAATACTCTTTTGAGCTAGATCAGCCAAGGCTTTCTGAATTTCTACTAAATAGATGTCAGCGTGTGTTTTTGCTGATAATGATAATCCGATTGCACCATTTCCAGCACACAGATCAACCACTTTACCCTTTTTTACCGGTTTCGCAAAATTATAGAGTAAAATAGTATCTAAGTTGAATGAATAGAGTTTCTTATCTTGATTGATTATAATTCCGCTATTGGAAATAATATCTTGAGAAATATCCGACATGTTGCACCTGCTTTATGGTATTTTAAATAAGTGAAAATTATTTTGGGGAGAATGATACTTTTATGTTTTATAAAGTTATTCGTGTATTAGTTAGAGGTTTAGTGTTCATACTAAACGGTCGCTATGACGTTGTTGGTAAAGATAATTTACCAGATAAACCATATATTTTAGTTGCTCCACATCGTACTTGGTGGGAACCAATTTTCTTTGCTTTAGTAATAGCACCAAGAGATGCCACTTTTATGGCTAAAAAAGAGCTTTTCAAGAATCCTATACTAAGATTCATCCTAGTTCATGCCCATGCCTTTCCAGTCGACAGAAAGCATCCTGGTCCCTCTGTCATAAAGACGCCAGTAAAGGCTTTGAAAAAAGAAGGCAAAGTCTTAATCATGTTTCCTTCTGGAACACGTTACTCAGAAGATTTAAAAGGTGGGGCTGCTTTGATTGCTAAACTTTCAAAGGCACCTCTGGTTCCATTTGTTTATCAAGGACCACTTACTTTTGGTGGACTTATGAAACATCAGAAAATCACCATTGGAGTTGGACCCGAAATTGATTTTGATTTTAAAGCCAAACTTGATGAGAAACAAACTACACAAGTTAATGATGATATGGAAATTGCTTGGAAAAATATTGATAAAGAAATTGATCCTAGCTTTGAATATATTCCACCTAAAAAGAAACATTAATTTATTATATAACACAAAATAACGGCAAAATCCCATTATGAGATTTTGCCGTTATTTATTTACTATTAAATAGAGTTTTTACCAATATCTTTACGATAGAAAATATTTCTTGTGTCCATTTTGGCAAAGTTAGCATAAATAATATCTTGAGCTTCCTTTAAAGTTGATGCGGATGTCTGTAAAAGATACAAGCGTCCACCATTACTTACAAGTTGCCCATCTGTTTTTCTAACTCCCGAATAATTAATCGTCAAAGGACAATTTTTGAAATCTTCAATTTTTCCAAGACTTCCAAAAATCGGTTTCTTAGGATAACCATTACTTACCGCAAAGACACCTAAATTCAATCCATCGTCATTCCATTGAATTGAACTGATCTTCTTGTGTTTAAGAATGGAATTAAAAATCATTGATAAATCACTTTCAAGTCGCGGTAAAACAACTTCTGTTTCTGGATCACCAAAACGGGCATTAAATTCAATCACCTTAATACCATTTTTAGTCAAAATCAAACCAGCATATAAAATACCAGTGTATTTGATTCCTTGATGGTGAAGTTCATCAATAAATGGTTTTAAAACTGTCGTAATAGCTTCTTGTTCAATATCAGATGATATATTTTGTACTGGACAAACAGCACCCATACCACCAGTATTTAAACCCATATCTCCATCAAATATCTTCTTATAATCTTGTGCTAAAGGCATAGGATAAAATCTCTTATGATCTACAAAAGCCATGAGAGAAAATTCCTCACCTTCGAGAAACTCTTCAATAACCACTTTATGCGTATTGAATTTATGACCATCAAGAAGTTCACTCACTACTTTAGTGGCATCCCCTAAATCTTCAGAGATATACACACCTTTACCTGCAGCTAATCCATCTGCCTTAATAACAATTGGGAAAGTTTGATCCAGCTTTAAATATTCCAAAGCTGCATCTAAATCAGTAAACTCTTCGTATTTAGCAGTTGGTACTCCTGCATCAGCCATAATTTTTTTAGTAAATGACTTGGAGCCTTCAACTTTGGCGGCCTCTTTATTGGGACCAAAGATTTTTAACTTATTTTTCTTAAAGAAATCAACGATACCATTAACCAACGGTTCTTCTGGTCCGACAACTGTAAAATCAATATTATTTGTTTTGGCAAAATTAGCCATACGATCAAAGTCATCTTCATCAATTGAAATGGTTTTGATACCGGATAATTTCATTCCATCGTTACCTGGTGCACAAAAAACTACATTATCAGCGTTCTTCAAAAGAGTTTTACAAATAACATCTTCGCGAGCGCCAGAACCAATAACAAGTATTTTCATCAGTTGCCCTCTTAGTGTTTAAAGTGTCTTCTACCAGTGAAGACCATAGCGATTCCGTATTTATTTGCCATATCAATTGAATCTTGATCCTTGATTGAACCACCTGGTTGAACAATCGCAGTAATCTTATGTTCAGCAGCAAATTGTACACAATCATCCATTGGGAAGAATGCATCTGAAGCCATAATTAATGGTGTATGTTCATCAGCTAATTCTTCTTGTTCAATCGCAATCTTAACTGAGCCAATACGATTCATTTGGCCAGCACCGATTCCCAAAGTCTTGTCAGTTGTTGAAATAACAATGGCATTACTCTTAACATGCTTAACAATTTGTTGACCGAACAACAAGGCCTTCATTTCTTCAGCAGTTGGTTTCTTTTCAGTTACAACTTTAAATTCATCAACACTATCAACAGTAGTATCACGTTCTTGAACAAGTAAACCACCCATAATGGATGTGTATTCATGCTTTTCAGCATCTTTTGACTTAGAAAAGTCTAGGGTCATCAAACGGATATTCTTCTTAGCTTCAAGGATTTCCAAAGCTTCTGGTGTAAAACTTGGAGCAATAACAATTTCCAAGAAAATCTTGTGCATTTCTTCAGCAATTTCTTTAGTAACTTCACGGTTAACCGCAACGATACCACCGAAAATTGACATTGTATCAGCTGTATAAGCTTTTCTCCAGGCTTTGTAGATTGATTCGTCATCAACACCCACACCACATGGATTCATGTGTTTCAAAGCAGCTACACATGGTTGATCAAAGTCTGAAACAATTCTCAAGGCTGCGTCAGCATCCTTAATATTGTTGAATGAGAGTTCCTTACCATGTAATTGTTTAGCTGAAGCAATTGAATAGTCACTTGGCAAAGCACTTTGATAGAAAGCAGCTTTTTGATGGGAGTTTTCACCATATCTTAATTCTTGATGGAAATCATAACCAAGAACTTCAACGTCAGGGAATTCTTCACCATTAAGATCTGACAAGTAGTGAGCAATAATACTGTCATATTCTGCTGTGTGACGGAAAGCCTTAGCAGCAAGTGTTTGTCTTAGAGCTGAATCGTCGCTACCTGATTCGATACTATTTAAAACAGTTTCATAATCATTAGCATCAATAACTACATAGACACTCTTGAAATTTTTTGAAGCTGAACGAATCATTGATGGACCACCGATATCAATTTGTTCAATTGCTTGTGCTGGTGTGACACCGTCTTTAGAAATCGTTTCTTTAAATGGATAAAGATTTACACATACAAGATCGATTGTTTGAATATTTAGTTTTTCCAATGTTTTCATATGTTCAGGGTTATCTCTTTTTGCAAGTAATCCTGCATGAACAACTGGATGAAGAGTTTTAACACGACCATCAAGAATTTCTGGGAACTTCGTTACTTCGTCAATTTCAGTAACCTTAACACCATTTTCTTGAAGTTTCTTATAAGTACCGCCTGTAGAGATGATTTCAAAATCATTAGCAATCAATCCCTTAGCAAATTCAACAACACCTGTTTTATCGGAAACACTGATCAAAGCTCTTCTCATTATTTACCTACCCCATTATTTTTATTTAATAAATCATGGATAACTTCTACATACATTTGATGCTCAGTTTGATGAATTCTTTGTTCCAAACTATCTTCAGTATCATTTCTTAAACGGACAACTTTACATTGCTTAATAATCGGACCAGTATCGACCCCTTCATCAATATAATGAATGGTGACACCAGTAACACGATCATTGGCTTCATAAGCTCTTTCAATTGCTTCTAGTCCAGAATACTTTGGCAATAGAGAAGGATGGATATTAATAATATGATTAGGATATGCACTCAACAAAGTTGTTGTCACAACCTTCATATATCCAGCCAATAAAATATATTCAATTCCTAGCGGTTTTAATTTATCAATAATAGCTTGTTCATAATCGGAACGATTTGCAAAATCTGCTAAACGATTAACGAATACTGGAATGTGGTATTTTTCAGCTCGTTTAATTACATGTGCTTTTGGTTGATCACAAACTAAAACTTCAATTTCTAGTCCAGCCTGCTTTAATTCTTCTGATTGAGCAATTGCTTCAAAATTACTCCCATTACCTGAGGCAAAAATTGCTACTTTCACAACTCTTCACCTCGCAAAATAACATCTTGTTCTTCATCAGCAACAACTTCACCAATCGTATAAGCCATAGTTTCGTGCTGATTTAATAAATTCAACACTTCTAATTCATTCTTACTATCAACTGCAATCACCATACCAAGACCCATATTGAAAATATGGAACATATCAAGTAATTTCAGTTTTCCGTATTCTTGTAAAATTTCAAAGATTGGCAGTCTTGGCCAAACATCAATATTGATTTCAGCTGCTAAAATATCAGGTAACATCCGTGGAACATTCTCAAAGAATCCGCCACCAGTAATATGTGATATACCATTGATTAATTTTTTATCTAATAATGGTACTAATTCTTTAGCGTAAATTTTGGTAGGCGTCAGCAACAAGTCTCCCAGTGTCTGGTCAGGGCATTCCGGTAATACACTATTCACGATAAAATCATTATCTTCAAAGAAGATCTTTCTAACTAATGAATAACCGTTGGAATGAATTCCGCTAGACTTGAGGCCAATTAAAACGTTGCCAGCTTTAACATTGCCTTTATTCAACAGATTTTCTCTTTCACAAATACCAACAGCAAATCCAGCAATGTCATAATCCTTGGCACTGTATACACCAGGCATCTCGGCTGTTTCACCGCCGATTAAAGCTGCATCTGACTGACGACATCCTTCGATAACACCTTTGAGAATTTCCTCAATTTTGTCATCAATTTTTCCGGTAGAAATGTAATCAAGAAAATACTGTGGAACTGCACCTTGAGCCAAAATATCGTTAACACACATTGCTACACAGTCGATACCTATTGTGTCCCATTTTTTGGCTTCTGTTGTTAATAGTAACTTTGTACCTACACCATCATTACTTGAAACCAGAACTGGATGTTTGTACCCTTCCGGAATCTCATAAACACCACCGAAATTACCGATATTACCACCGGACTTGATATTTTGTTTAACAAATTTCGAAATCTTATAACCAGATTCTACGTTAACGCCTGCATCTTGATAGGGATTTGACATATAGGAGCCTCCTTATTTTTTAGACTCGTAGTCATATAGATATGTTGGATAATCACCATTAAAATACGACATATCCAAGCCAGAATATGGAGCATCAGCATGTAAACCAATTGCATCGATCAAGCCATCTTCACTCAAGAATTTCAAAGAATCAGATCCGAAAATCTCGTTCATTTCTGGAATAGTCTTGTGTGCAGCAATCAATTCACTTTTTTCTTGAATATCAATACCATAAAAACATGGATGCATGAATCTTGGTGAAGCAATTCTCAAATGGACTTCTGTTGCTCCAGCATCCCTTAATAGTTGAACAATATAAGCACAAGTTGTACCACGAACAATTGAATCATCTACTAAAATTACGCGTTTTCCACGAACAACTCCCTTAACGGCAGCTAATTTTTGACGAACACTCTTCTCACGTAATTCTTGGGTAGGCTGAATGAACTCACGACCCATATATTGATTCTTGATCAAGCCCATTTCATAAGGCAATCCACTTGCTTCCGCATATCCACTAGCAGCTGATAATGAGGAATTAGGAACTCCGACAACGATATCACCGGGCGCTGGGAACTCTTTTGCAAGTCTAGCTCCCATACGTTTTCTTGCTGAATGGACATTGATTCCTAAAATATCTGAATCTGGTCGAGCAAAGTAAATGAACTCCATTGAACAAATTGCTAGTTTCGTATTAGTTGTCCAATGATCAATTTTCATTCCATCATCATTGATCGTAATTAATTCACCAGGTTGAACATCTCGTACAAAAGTTGCACCAACGGCATCTAAAGCACAAGTTTCACTAGCAACAACATAAGCACCATTATCTAATTTACCAATTGAAAGTGGTCTGAAACCGTGTGAGTCCAAAGCTACAATCAATTCATTCTTAGTTAATAGAAGATAAGCAAATCCACCTTGAATTTTGTTTAATGATTCAACAATACGTTCATGGAAAGTTGGCTTCTTAGAACGTTTGATTAAATGTATTAGAACTTCAGAATCAGAACTAGACTTGAAAATATGTCCAGCATCTTCCAATTCTTTTTTGAGAGTAAAAGCATTGGTTAAATTACCATTATGTGCCAAAGCTAACTGGCTATCGGTGAAATCAAATAATAATGGTTGAACGTTCTCTATCTTATTCTCACCGGCAGTTGAATATCTCACATGTCCAATGGCAGAATCACCAACTAGACTATTTAAATATTCTGGTTTCGAAAAAACTTGAGTCAACAATCCTAAATTACGATAAACTCGTAACTTTTTACGATCATTAGAAACGATTCCTGCACCTTCTTGACCACGATGTTGCAAGCTATGCAAACCTAAGTAAGTTAAGTAATTAGCGTTCTCAGCACCCCAAACACCAAAGACACCACATTCTTCATTTAAACTCTTTATTTCATCAAACAAGAGATTGCCTCCTTCCAATTATTGGCTGCTTTTTTACCATCCATAAGAACAGTTTCATCAGCTGTCGTAACTTTAAAAATATGTTCTTGTGTAACATATCCTAAACATTCAAAATCAGTTTTAATTAACTTTTCAAATTCATCTTTATCAGATTCTTTAATTGATACTAAGAAACGTGATTGTGTTTCTGAAAACATTTGAGCAGATGTCAATTTAGTCTTAATATCGAAGCCCAAACTATTGTCAAAAGCTGACTCTGATAACGCAACTGCTAGTCCACCTTCTGAAAGGTCATGACAACTTTGAATAAGTTTTTGACCAATTGCCATTCTAATTAAATCTTGGTGTAGTTTCTCTTCAGTCAAATCAAGTGGACGTAAGTCACCCTTAATCGAGCCTGTCTGTTGCATTTGAAGTTCTGATCCATTGAAATCATCAGCAGTTTCCCCAACAACATAAATCAAGTCGCCAGCCTCTTTAAATGCGCTAGTGGTAACTTTATCAATATCGTCAATCAAACCAACCATACCGATCATTGGGCTTGGATAAATAGCAACATCGTTGTATTCGTTATAGAGTGACACATTACCTGAAATTACTGGTGTATCAATTTTTTCACAGGCACTTGAAATTCCTTCAACACTCTTATCAAGTTCCCAATAAACTTCTGGATTCTCAGGATTACCATAGTTAAGACAATCAGTCACACCAATTGGTTCACCACCGGCAGCCACAATATTTCTAGCAGCTTCCATAACGGCGATTTGTCCACCAACATAAGGATTGAGATAAACATATTTAGAATTGCTATCGTTAGTCATGGCGATGGCTTTTTTTGTACCTCTAATTCTAATGACACCAGCATCGCTACCGGGTTTTACTAAAGTATTGGCTTTAACTTGTGAGTCATAAGTTTGGTAGAAATGTTTTTTACTAGCGATATTAGGTTGCTTTAATAGATTATTCCAAGTTTCCTCTAAAGAATCAATTTCAGGAACAAACTTATAATCACGATCATCAATCATTCTTTGAGGTTCAACTTCTGGACGATCATATTCAGGTACATCTTCTGTCAAACTATCGACTGGAATATCAGTAACAAGTTCACCTTGATGATAAATTTTGTACTGTTTATCGGTCGTTACTTGTCCTATCACAACCGCATCCAACTCATAATCTTTAAAGAAGTCTAAAACATCATCTTTGTATTCTGGTTTGATACATAGAACCATTCGTTCTTGTGATTCTGAAAGCATCATTTCGTAAGCATTCATTTCAGTTTCACGTTGTGGAACATTATCAAGGTTTAAAACTAGTCCACTACCCGCTTTTGAAGCCATTTCAGCAGTTGATGAAACCAGACCAGCAGCACCCATATCTTGAATACCCAACACCCATTCAGGATGTTTTTCAATAATTTCAACACAGGCATCCATTAAAAGCTTTTCAATGAAAGGATTACCCACTTGAACGGCTGAACGTTGTTTGTTCTTTGTATCAGTAAATTCATCGGAAGCAAAGGTCGCACCATGAATACCATCACGACCAGTTTTCGCCCCAACATAGACGATCAAATTTTTGTCACCACTTGCTGTACCATGCTTGAAAGCTGTTTTATTAAGCAAACCAACACACATTGCATTTACTAGTGGATTATTTTCGTAACAATCCTCAAATGATACTTCTCCACCAACAGTTGGCAAACCAATACAGTTACCATAGCCACCAATACCAGCAACTACTTCGTCGACAAGATGCTTAGTTTTACCATCTTTAAGTGGTCCAAATTTAAGACTATTCAATAATGCAATTGGTTGAGCACCCATTGAGAAAATATCTCTAATAATTCCACCAACACCAGTAGCAGCACCTTGATAAGGTTCAACAGCTGATGGATGATTATGACTTTCTGCCTTGAATACAACGGCTTGGTCATCCCCAATATCAAGAATTCCGGCATCTTCACCAGGACCAGCAATAACACGAGAACTCTTATTAGGCATCTTACGTAAAACTTTTTTAGAATTCTTATATGAACAGTGTTCACTCCACATTACTGAATAGAGACCAGTTTCTGTGTAGTTAGGTAGACGTTTCAAGATTTTTTGACTAATAAGATCATATTCTGAATCCGTCAAACCCCATTGTTGATAGTTTTTTTCATCTTTTATTTGCTTAGCTGTAGGTTCAGTCATTAATTATTCACCCTTACCTGATAATTGATTATTGATTGAAATAGCTTTAATCCATCGTCAGAACCTAAAATATCTTCAATCGCACGTTCTGGATGGGGCATCATACCTAAGACATTCTTTTGCTTATTAGTTACGCCGGCAATTTGATCAACACTACCATTAACATTTCGATCGTATTTGAAGATAATTTGGTCATTGGCTTTCAATTCGGCCAAAGTTTTATCATCACAATAATATCTACCTTCACCATGAGCAATCGGAATTCTGATTTCTTCATTTTCTTGGTAACAATTAGTAAAGGCAGTCTTATCGTTGATTACTTTCAAAGTAACCGTCTCACAGATAAAACGACTCTTCTCATTTCTGATTAGGGCACCTGGTAACAAGCCCAATTCTGTTAAAATCTGGAATCCATTACAAATCCCTAAAACAATTTTGCCTTCATTAGCAAAACGAACAATTTCTTTAACAACAGGAGCATGAACTGCAATGGCACCACTTCTTAAATAGTCACCATACGAGAAACCACCGGGAATTAAAACGCCATCGAATCCATCCAAACTAGTTTCTCTATAATCAACTAATTCAACTTCCTCTTTGATGCCATCCCTAATTGCATAATACAAATCCATATCACAATTAGATCCTGGAAAATTAACTACTGCAAATTTCATTTACTCCTCCTCCATAATTTCGTAACGATAAGTTTCAATATTAGGGTTAGTTAACAGATTGTCACAGATTGCGTCGACATCTTTTTCCAATTCTGGATAGTCATTATCAAAGTTCAATTCAAAGTACTTACCCATATGAACACCGGAGATTTTTTCATATCCCATAGTATTAATTGCTGACTTGATAGCTTCACCTTGAGCGTCTAAAACTGATGGTTTGAGAGTGACATAAATTTTAACTAATTTCATAATTTTCTCCTATTATTTGGTTGTTAGTCGTTGCAAGACTTCATGATATGTTTTAACTAAATCGCCTTCGTGTTTTCTAAAGACATCTTTATCCATTGAATCGTGGCTGGTTTTATCCCATAGGCGACAATTGTCTGGTGAAAATTCATCAACAAGAATAATTTCTCCATCGACCTTGCCAAATTCCAATTTGAAATCAACCAAGTCAAAATCACTTTTATCAAAAAAAGGAATCAATAATTGGTTTATCTTTAAAGCCATTTCTTTGATATATGCAATATCCTTTTTGTCAGCAATTTCCAAAGCATGAACTTGTGAATCATTGATAAATGGATCATCCAATGCATCGCTCTTATAATAAAATTCGATAATTGGTTCCTTCAAACGAGTTCCTTCGTCAATATGAAACTTTTTAACTAAGCTACCTGAAGTAATATTTCTAACGACTACTTCCAGTGGATAAACATTTGTCTTCTTAACTAATTGTTCATGGTCCGACAAATTCTTGATTAAATGAGTTTTGATGCCATTTTTAATTAAGTAATCAAATACTAATGCGGAAATCTGACAGTTTAAAACACCCTTACCTGGCAAAATTTCTTTTTTCTTACCGTTAAAAGCAGTTGCCTGATCTTTATAGACCATCAAAACTTCATCGTCGTTGTCTGTCTTATAAACATTCTTAGCTTTACCTGTATAAAGTAGATTCTCTTCTGTCATGATTTACACGTCCCAAATTGAATTATTTTCGATAGCTTGTTTTGTTTTTTCCAGATCATCACTCAAAATTGTAATGTGACCCATTTTTCGATTCTGTTTAATTTCATCCTTGCCATAATCATGAAAATGCCACTCCGGATGATTTACCAAATCTTTTTTTGCATTATCTAAATGTTGACCTAATAAATTAATCATTGCTGCTGGTTTCAACAACTCAATCTTTGGCATTTGCAAGTTACATACCCCACGTATGTGCGCGTCAAACTGAGAAATGTTGCAGGCCTCAATTGTTAAATGTCCAGAATTATGCGGACGTGGTGCAATTTCATTAACGTAGACTTGATCATCGGTTGATATAAAGAATTCGATACACATGGTTCCAACCAATTCAAGATTCTTGGCCAATTTCTCACCAACCTCATAAATATGTTTCTCGGAATTTTGACTGATAACTGCCGGGCAAGTACTTAAATGAAGAATATTATGACGATGCACATTTTCAATTACTGGGAATATTGACGTTTCACCATCACTATTGGCAGCTACTACTACTGAAACTTCCTTCTTCAAGTCGATTTTTTTCTCAACGATACAAGTTCCCTGTACTAATAGCTTTTCAATATCAGCAAAGCAGGCTTTTTCAGGGTCATTGATCAAAATCTGACCTTTTCCGTCATAACCGCCGCGAATCGTTTTAACAATTACTGGAGCTCCTAATTTTTCAACAGCTCGATGATATTCAAAGATATTCTCAATTACTACATGCGGAACAACTTTAAAACCACTTTCTTCAATAAAATCCTTTTCTAAAATACGATTCTGCGTCACGCTCAAGGCTTTGGTTCCCTGTGGCACTTGAGTATATTTTTTTACTTCGTTAATTGTTTTGGCATCAACGTTTTCAAATTCATAAGTCAAAACATCACATGCTTTTGCTAGTTCAATCAATTTATCTAAATCATCATATTCAGCAACAATTTGACCATCGGAAACTTGAGCTGCTGGACAATTTTCTGTTGGATCCAGAATAATCACCTTGTATCCCATCTCTTTAGCGGAGAAGGACATCATTTGTCCTAATTGCCCACCACCGATAATTCCAATTGTTGCGCCAGGTAACAGTGTCTTATTCAAGGTTCTTACCACTTTCCATTGATTTATCATGCATTGCTTTCACATAATCGTTTAATGAAATTGCATAATTTTCATTGTTTAAAGCACAAATCTTAGTTGCTAAAATGGCAGCATTCTTGGCCCCCGCCTCACCTATGGAAACAGTGGCGACTGGGACTCCAGCTGGCATTTGAACAATTGATAGTAAAGAGTCCATACCTTTTAGATACTTAGATGGTACTGGAACACCTATAACAGGCAAAATAGTTGATGAAGCAATCATTCCTGGTAAATGTGCTGCCCCTCCTGCACCTGCTACGATCACTTTGAATCCATTAGATTTTGCACTTTTTGCGAAATCTAACATTTCTTGTGGCGTGCGGTGTGCCGAAATAACTTTAATCTCATAGCTGACATTTAGTTCTTTTAAAACGTCAACGGTACTCTGCATAATCTTTAAGTCTGAGATTGAGCCCATAATTATTGCTACATCACTCATTGGTTTTCCACCCTTTCTATCTTTGGTACCCAAAGTTTATCAAGTAATACGTTTTCTTTCAACTAAAACACGTATTTAAAACAAAATATTTTTGTTTTCATTCGGTTTTATCGTTTGCATTTGCTTATTTTTAAAAAAAATAATATATATAGTTCGGTAATAAAGATAGATTAATTTTAAGCATAAAAAAATAGGCGTTACGTATATAAAAATATACATAACGTCTAAATTCATTGACTACTTCTTCTTTTGTGATGCTTTCATAGTACTCATTAATTGATTAAGTTTCTTTTGTGATGGTTTTTGTCCCATTTGGGCCATCATTTGCTTAATCATATCTGAACTAATTGGTGGATTGTCTTGGAAGTATTTCTTCATATACCATCTGGCAGCGAAGAAACCACCGACTAAACCAACCAATAGAGCTAAGATACCGACGATTATTGTTGTTCCCATTTATGTTTCACCCTTTCCATACATCTATTAATTTTACAAAAGAAATCACGTAATTGAAAGACTAATCGTCACGTAATCCTTTTTTACGTTGAATTTCTTTTACTTTTTCAGGAGTTACTTCTTCTCCCTCCTTATTATAAATCTGCATTAGCTCAATTTGAGATTTGAAACTCTCACGGAAATTCTTCAAGTATTCCTTGCGGAGTTGTGCTTGTTGATCTTCCTCTTCCTTGGTAATACTGCCATCCTTAGCCTTGTGAGCTAGTTCGTTGATTCGTTTGAGCAATTTATCTTGTTCGTTCATAACCATAATCTCCCATTACATCGAACACTTGTTTGAACTTGTATTCATATTTTGATACAATCTATTTAAGATATTAACAATGAGGTGTTCTAATGTCAAAAGCTGAAGGTTCTAAACAGTCACAAATTTTACAATGCATTTATGATTATTTAGATGACCACGGATATCCACCAACTGTCAGAGAAATCTGCGAAGATGTTGATTTATCTTCAACATCAACGGTCCACGGCCACCTATCTCGTCTCGAAAAGAAAGGTTTAATCCAACGCGACCCTACTAAGCCTAGGGCTATCGAAATTACTAGTGCTGGATTAAGTTCACTTGGTATCAGATCCAAACAGATTCCTATTTTAGGTGCTGTTGCCGCTGGTCAACCCATCACTGCCGAACGTAACCCCGATGGTTATTTCCCTATTCCACCTGATTTGAATCGTGATTCTGGTGAATTATTTATGCTAGAGATTCATGGTGAAAGTATGATCAATTGTGGTATTTATGATGGTGATCACGTTATTGTACATGAACAAAATTCTGCTAATAACGGCGAAATCATTATTGCCATGACTGAAGATATTGAAGCTACATGTAAGAGATTCTATCAAGAAAATGGACATTACCGCCTACAACCTGAGAACGATACAATGGATCCAATTATTTTAGATAACGTTGAAATACTTGGTAAAGTTGTTGGATTATATCGTTCACAAATTTTCTAAATCTAATTATAACTTTAGTGAAATCTGTTCGCACAGCGAATGGATTTTTTATTTTATCTATAGTGTTTAACTAAATTTGAGAGCATACTAAATTCATTATTAATTTAAGAGGAAGTAAACAATGACTGAACTATATTTAATCAGGCATGGTCAAACAAATGCCAATGTTCTAAGAATGAAACAAGGTACCATTAATACTGAAATAACTTACTTAAATGAGACTGGACAAAAGCAGGCCAAAACTTTATCAGAAAATTTTGATATTAGTTTTGCTGATAGAATTATTTGTAGTCCTCTAAATCTAGCAAAACAAACTGCTGCTATTTTAAATAAGCCTTATCAATTGCCAATTGACTATGACGACCGTTTGATGGAAATATCATACGGTCAATGGGACGGTCAAAAAAACGTTGATCTCCGTAAAAAATATCCCGATGCCTTCAATAAATATTGGAATGATGTTTTACCAATGTATACCAATTACGCTACCGACGGTGAAAAATTTGAAGATGTAGTTAAACGAGTTGATAATTTTTTAACCGATATCACAAAAAAATATCCCGACGAAAAAATAATTTGTGTAACCCACGGTTTCACAGTCAAGGCTTTTGCTTTAGACATCCTTCAACCAAAAGATATGATGAGTCTACCAGAACCAAGAAATACGAGTGTTTCTAAAGTCATCGTTTTACCCAACGAACATAAATCCTACCTAGAATACTATAATCAAATTATGAACTAAAAAAATCATTCGAATATTCGAATGATTTTTTTATTACTCTAATTTAAGATTTGCTGACTTCAAAGCCTTTTTGACGACCCACATAACAATTTCACTATGATCTAATTGTTTCTCCACTGTCTTCAAATCTTTTTCTCGGATAATTCTTTCAAATTCGATAAATTCCTGATACATCCGATGTGGATAAACACTATTATCAACTTTTTTTACTAATTTCTTGTCATTATCATATACATCAAATGATTCCATCTTATTCGTTGGTCCATTGACGATAATAGAACCCCTATCGCCCTGAATAATGGTTCTTCTGAATGGTGTGACAGAATCCTTAGCCCCGATAGCAACGGCCTTACATGGACCATAATCGAGCGTGAGGATACCGGAAGTATCAATATTCTTTTCGATATTGGGCAAGTACTCAACACTTTTCGGCTTGCCCAACAAGCCAACAATAAAATGAATATTATAAATATTTAGATCCATCAAAGCACCGCCGCCCTTTTTAGGATCAAATGCCGGTAAAATCTTACCTGCTTTAAAAGCATCGTATTTTGCAGAATATTGAGAATAATTGCTTTCGATTAACTTTAGATTTCCTAGATCAGGTAATTCTCTTTTCAAGTCTAAATAGTTTTGTAAATATTGATTAGTGATTGCCTCAATCAAAACTGATTTTTTATCTAAAGCTATTTTCTTTAGCACTTCAAACTCTTTATATTTAACGGTAAAGGGTTTCTCAGAAATAACATTTTTTCCGTGTTCCAACGCTTTTTTAGCAAATGAATAGTGCAATGAATTTGGTACAGCTATATAAACAGTATCAAAATCACCATTTTTTAATGCAGCATCATAGTCTGTATAAATCTTGCCGATATCGTATTGTTCCTTTAACTGACCCAGAATATCAGAGCTTCTTTTAGTCCCAATAATTGCAGTGAGCTCAGTATCTTTTAAATCCTTAGTAATCGTCAAAAAATCATGAACAATATTTCCTGAACCAACAATAGCTAACTTCATATAGAACAACTCCTGTCTTTTAAGGCTCATTAAACCACCAGAGATCATTTATAGAAGCAATCTATACACATTGGTAATAAATTTTTACATAATTGATAGTTTGAAATTTATAATTGGAATATTTGTGCAAAAAAAATAAACCAAAACTAAGTTTTGGTTTATTTTAAGGCTTCTACTAGATATCGCGACGTAATTCCTTGATACGAGCAGCTTTACCTGTACGATCACGTAGGAAGTAAAGCTTGCTACGACGTACACGACCATGTCTGATTACTTCGATTTCTTCAACACGAGGTGTGTTTAATGGGAATGTTCTTTCAACACCAACACCATTACTCATCTTACGAACAGTAAATGTTGAGCTGATTCCAGCACCATGTCTCTTGATAACAACGCCTTCAAATAATTGAATACGTTCACGAGTACCTTCAACAACTTTGGCGTGGACACGAACTGTATCTCCACTACGGAAGTCAGGAATGTCAGAACGTAATTGTTCTTTAGTTAGATCTTGAATTAAATTATTCATTGATAATTTCTCCTAATTCGACACTCATATATATCTCTGACATACAGCGGAATATCGTTAATATGTGTTCAAACACTCTTAAAATTATACTTTATTTGAACTCCATTGTAAACTACAAATTTTGACGAATCTCTCGCAATAGCTTCCTCTCTTCATCAGTCAAATCAGCCTTTTCTAATAAGTCTGGTCGACGTTCTAAAGTCTTCTTCAAAGCCTGTGTGAGACGCCAAATGCGGATTTTTTCGTGATCCCCACTAGTTAATACTTCTGGTACCTTTTTACCACGGAAATCGGCTGGTCGTGAATATTGAGGGTATTCCAACAAATTGTTTGAGAAAGACTCCTCTTCTGCAGAAACAGAATTCCCTAAAACTCCGGGTACGAAACGCAAAGTTGCATCAATCATACTCATTGTTGGTAATTCACCACCGGTTAAAATATAGTCTCCGATTGAAACTTCATCAGTAACTAGATCCCTCACACGTTCATCAAAGCCCTCATAGTGACCACAGATAAAGACCAATTGATCTTCTTTGGCAAAATCACGTGCCATTTGCGTATTGAAAGTCTTACCCGCTGGATCCAAAAGAATAACTCTCTTTTTACCTGGTTTCTTCTTCTCCACGTAATCCATAGCGTCATAAATGGGTTGGGCTTGGAGTAACATCCCTGCTCCCCCACCATAAGTGCCATCATCAACGTGATTTTGCTTATTAGTGGTAAACTCACGAAAGTCGACTACATCAATATTAGCCAAACCTTTTTCTTGAGCTTTACCTATTAATGACTCATCTAATGCCTGAAACATTCTTGGAAAAATGCTTAAAATTGTAATATCCATTAATCTATCAATCCATCCGGTATTTCGACTTCAACAATTTGTTTGTCAAGATCGACGTTCTTAATAACATCAGTAATATAAGGCAATAGTATTTCCTTATACTTTGTTCCTCTTACTACCCAAACATCGTTAGATCCAAGTTCGATAATTTCAGCAACTTTACCGACTTCACCTAGGTCCTTATCAATCACAGTTAAACCAATAATTTGTTTATAAAGGAATTCTCCATCCTTTAATTCAGAAGTTTCTTCGCCTTGAGCAAATACTTCTGACTTCACAAATTGTTCAACATCATTGATATTGTCATATCCTTGGAATTTAACCAAGATAAAACTCTTATGTGGACGTGATGATTCAACAGTAAACTCAGTCGTTTTACCGTTCTTCTTTAAAATAAGCTTTGCGCCAGTTTTAAAACGATCCTCTGGAAAATCAGTAATGGAAACGATTCTTAACTCACCCTTAATACCATGAGTATTAACAACATTACCAACTCGATATAATTTTTCGGTCATTTTCCCTCCGTGATAAATAAAATAGAGCCCCGACAAAACAAAGTTTTATCTGGCCCCATCAAAATTACTATTTAGTATATTTGCTTTCGTGGAACTTTTGCATAATACCGTGTTGTTTCAACAAGTGACGAACAGTATCTGAAGGTTGTGCACCTTTGTTTAACCATTCAACAATCTTGTCATCGTCTAATTTAATTTCTTCTGGTTGTGAGATTGGGTTGTAGTAACCAACTTGTTCGATAAAGCGGCCATCACGTGGTGAACGTGAATCTGCAACAACTAATCTATAAAATGGGCGTAATTTACTACCCATACGTTTCATTCTAATTTTAACTGACATGTATTTGTTTCCTCCTAAATACTTAACTTTGTTAGTATACACAAAAAAATAGATGGTGTAAAGTTTTTTTCTTTACACCACCTATTTTTTTATGATTTAAAACGTTTGATCTTCTTTAAACGTTTCTTCTTATTCTTTTTAGTCTTACGAGCCATTGAATGCATAGCCATTTTACCTAAGCGACCTTGTACACCATTACCCATAAGTTGGTCCATTCCAGACATATTACCCTTACTCATTTTATTCATCATGTCACGTGATTGCTTGAATTGCTTAATCATACGATTAACATTTTGAATTGTTTGACCAGAACCAGCAGCGATTCTACGTCTTCTTGAAGGGTTCAATAAATCTGGATCTTCACGTTCTTTAGGAGTCATTGAATAAACAATGGCCTTCAAATGTGCAATATCCTTTTCACCAATACTTAGATTAGCAAGTTGAGGATTATTAGCCATACCGGGAATCATCTTCATAATTTCATCAAGTGGTCCCATTTTTTGTACTTGGTCCATTTGGTCGATGAAATCATTAAAATCAAAACTGTTCTCACGAATCTTTTCAGCTACTTGTTCAGCTTGCTTTTCATCGTAATCAGTTTGGGCCTTTTCAATCAAGGTCAACATGTCACCCATACCTAAGATACGGTTGGCCATACGATCAGGATGGAAAACATCTAATTGATCAAGTTTTTCACCTTGTCCAATAAATTTAATTGGTTTACCAGTGACGGAACGAATTGAAAGTGCAGCACCACCACGAGTATCACCATCTAACTTAGTTAGAACGACACCAGTAATGTCCAATTTCTCATCAAATCCAGCAGCAACCTTAGCGGCAACTTGACCAGTCATTGAATCAGCAACGAATAAAATTTCATCCGGATGAGCTAATTCTTTGATACGTGAAAGTTCGTCCATCAATTTATCATCAATTTCCAAACGACCAGCAGTATCAATGATTACATAATCATTTTTGTTCTCTTCAGCAACTTTTAAACCATTTTTAACGATATCGACCGGATCATGATCAGTACCTTCATCATAAACTGGCACATCTAATTGTTGACCAATAGTTTTCAATTGTTCAACAGCAGCTGGACGGTAAACATCCCCTGCAATAAAGAGTGGACGAGCTTTATGATTTTTCTTTAAATAGTTAGCCAACTTACCGGCTGTAGTAGTTTTACCAGCACCTTGTAGACCAACCATCATAATGATTGTTGGAATATGTGCTGATTTGTTCAACGGAACCGCTTCTTGCCCCATCAACTTAGTTAACTCTTCATCAACAATCTTTACGACTTGTTGTGAGGGAGTCAAACTTTCCATAACTTCAGCGCCTAAAGCACGTTCTCTGACAGTCTTAACAAAACTCTTAACAACGTCAAAGTTAACATCAGCTTCAAGTAAAGCCATACGTACTTCACGCATTACTTTACGGACGTCTTCTTCAGAAAGTTTACCCTTACCTCTCAAGGAAGAAAAAACTTTTTGTAAACGATCGCTTAATCCTTCAAAAGCCATATTCTACTCCTATTACATTTCATTTATTTTGGAAATCCTTTTTACTAATTCTAATAGTTCTTTATCATCTGGATAATTATTCTCAACTAATAGATTTAATTTTTCAGCAATATCATCAATTTCAGTTGTCTTCTCAATTAGTCCCAATTCTTTTTCAAATGATTCTAACAGATTTACTGAACGATGCAAATTATCTAAAACTGCCTGTCGTGAAACTTGCAGTTGTTCCGCAATCTCACTCAGCGAAAAATCTTCTACATAGTATAAATCTAAATATCGACTTTGTTTTTTGGTTAGTAATGAATGATAAAAATTATATAACAAATTTACACGAGTTGTTTCATCAATATTCATTATTTCTTTTCAGAGTCCCCAACAATGAGTTCCTTGAATAATCCATAAATGAATTTCTCTGGATCAAAGTCGCGTAAATCATCCATTTGTTCACCCAAGCCAACCAATTTAACAGGAATATGTAATTCATTACGAATAGCCAAGACAATCCCACCTTGAGAGCTACCATCAATCTTAGTTAAAACAATCCCTGAAACTTCAGTTGTTTCGTTGAATTGTTTAGCTTGACTCAAGGCATTCTGTCCAGTTGATCCATCTAGTACCAAAAGAACTTCTTGTGGTGCGTCAGGTAATTCACGAGTAATAACACGTTTGATTTTATCCAACTCACGCATTAAACCCTCTTTATTTTGTAAACGACCGGCTGTATCAACCAAAAGAATATCAAAATCATCTTCCTTAGCACGTTTGACCGCATCGAAGACAACTGAGGCTGGGTCAGTATGAGCTTTACTTGCTTGAACAGGAACGCCATCACGTTTACCCCATTCTTGAAGTTGTTCAATGGCACCAGCTCTAAAAGTATCAGCTGCAGCAAGTAAAACTTTCTTGCCTTGTTGTTCATATCTGTGTGCCAACTTACCAACGGTGGTAGTCTTACCAGCACCATTAACACCGACAAACAAGAAGACGGTTGGATTCTTGTCAGTACTCATTTTAAGAGTATTGTCCTCTTCCTTACCTTCTTCACCATACATATCAACTAACTTTTTAACGATAACATTTGAAACATCTGAACGTTTTTTAACATTCTCTAATTTAACTTCTTCACGTAATTCGTCAGAAATACGGACCGCTGTTTCATAACCAACATCTGATTCAATCAATAATTCTTCCAAATCATCAAAGAAATCTTCATCCACACTTCTAAAGTTTGCTAAGAAACGATTAAATCTGGCACTAAAAGAATTACGACTTTTCTTTAAACCTTTGTCGTATTCTTCAACGTCATCCTTAGGTTTATCTTCTGATGTTTCTTCAGTTTTCTCTTCAGTTGCTTCCTCAGAGTCAGATTCAGCTTTTTCAGATTCTTCAACAGTCGTTGTATCAGCTGTAGGTTCTTCTGACACCTCAGGTTCTTCTTCAACTTTTTCAGTTGACTCAACAGTATCATCCTTAGGTTCAATGGATTCCATTGAAGCCTTTTCAGAAGTAGAAGTAAGATTATGAACTGGTTCAGTTGATGTCATGTCAACATGTTCAACTGATTCTAAGTTTGTCTTAGGTTCAGGTTGTTCCTCTTCAGCTGGCTTGGGTTCTTCAACCTTAGTTTCAGTCGACTCAGAATTATCTGTTTCCTCTGATTTACTTTCTTCCTCTGTTGTTTCGGCCACTTCTTCTGATTCATCAGGTTGTTCTGATTGTGTTTGACTTTCCTCGTCAGTATTCTTATTTTCTACTTCTTTATCGGAATCATCAGAGGCTTTATCAGGTTCAGTACTTTGGTCAGTTTCTTTTTTAGCTTCTTCTTGAATTTTCTTTTCTGATTTTTCTTCTTCAGAATCATCTTTTCCAGTAAAAGCTTTCTTAATTCGATCAAATAATCCCATATTTAACTCCTTATCCTTTGACTTCGACAGATAGCATACGTGACACACCGGATTCTTCCATTGTCACGCCGTACAAACGGTTAACGTTCATCATCGTTCCCTTACGGTGAGTGATTACAATAAATTCAGTGTTGTCATCGTATCGGTTCAAGTAGTTCGCAAAACGGTACACATTCGCATCATCTAATGAAGCTTCAACCTCATCCAAAATACAGAATGGTACTGGTCTAACCTTGATAATGGCAAACAATAAAGTGATTGCAGTTAAAGCTTTTTCACCACCGGATAGTAAGCTCAAACGTTGGAACTTCTTCCCAGGTGGCTGTGCAATAATTTCAATTCCCGATTCAAGTAAATTATCTGGTTCAGTCAAGACTAATTTAGCTCGACCGCCATCAAACATTTCTGGGAAAATACTTTCAAAAGCAGCAGCAACTTTATCAAACGTTACCTTAAATCTTGTAGTTACTTCTTTATCCATTTCAGCCATAGTATCTAACAATTGAGCTCGTGCTTGCAACAAGTCATTCTGTTGTTGTGTCAAGAATTCGTATCTGTCCTTAACTTTATCATATTCCTCAATTGACGAAAGATTAACTGTTCCTAATTCTTCAATCCCCATCTTCAAAAGACGTGCTTCCTTTTGGAGTTGTTCAGAATCATAATCACCCTTTTTAAGTTCCTGGAGTGAGGCTTCATAAGTTAATTGATATTCTTGCGATAAAATATCTAAACGACTATCAATTTGATTGGATAAATTAGTATTTTGAACCGCTAAACTTTCCTGTTGATCTGAGGCATTCTTTTGTAAATCAAAGTTTCTTTGAGCTTTGGCATTTAATTCCGTTCCCAAAACTTGTTCCTTTTCACGATCAGCCTTAAGTTTAGCAACAACAGATTTCAAATCTGTAATTTCTTTTTGAAGACTTTCAATCCGACTCTTAATTTCAGAGTTACTTAAATTAAGTTTGTCTTTCTCAGAATTCAAAGTCGTCATGCGTTGTTCAGCATCATTTATTCTTTGACCAAAACTAGTAACAGTTTCTTTCAAAGCCTTGTTTTGAGTAGCTTCATTTTCATGATTACTCTTTACAACTGCTAATTTGGTTTGAATATCTTGCTCATTTCGATTGATTGAACTTAATTCTGTATCAAAATCAGCCAAAAGTTTTTCTTTTTGTTCAATGTCAACTTGAATCTGATCAATCTTATCTTTTATTCCTGTTGCCGCCTGAACTTGTTCCTTATAATCCTTATCCAAATCAGCTTTTTCAGTTTGATTCTTCGACAAGTTATAACCAATAATTGTCAAACGTTCATTGAAATGTTTTTCCTCATTTTGATAAGTCGACATTTCATTTTCCAATTGATTCTTTTCTTGATTAAAACTAGCTAGTTTTTCATCAACCGACTTCTTTTCAGCATTGACATTAACTAATTGTTGACGAAGATCTTGAACAGTTTTTTGTTTCTGATCAAGTAATAATTCTTGTTTAGAAAGTTCCTTAGTTACTGATGCTAGTTCTTCCTTACGTGTTAACAAACTGGAATTAACTCGACGCTGTTGACCACCAGTTAGCGAACCACCAGCATTAACAACATTTCCATCCAATGTAACAACTCGGTACTTTCGACCAACTGCGGCAGAAATTTGCGTAGCTATGTCGATATTTTGCGCAACTAGCAAGTTACCCAAAATATTTTTAATGATATTTTCAACCCTTGAATCATATTTCACCAAATCACTAGCGACTCCAACAAAACCTGCGATCTGTTGAGCTTTGTTCAAATCATTAGCAAAAATATTTCTTGGTTGAATAATATTTAATGGCAAGAAAGTTGCACGCCCGCTACGACTTTGACGCAAGAAGGCAATTCCTTTTTTTGCGGCAATTTCGTCTTCAGTTACGATTGATTGCAATTGATTACTTACAACCGTTTCAATCGCCAATTGATATTCTGCGGGAACAGTAATCAACTCAGCCACTGCACCAACGATACCCTGAACTTTATCCTTGTTATTTAAAACACTCTTAGCACCTTCATAGAATCCAGCATGTTCCTGTTCCATATTCTCAAGAACTTTTTTACGTGCTTTAATTTCTTGAAGACTTTCAAGAGTACTTAGATAATTACGATTCTCATCCTTACCAGTTTCAGTAATTTTCTCAATTGAATCTGCCAATTGTTGGTCACGCTCAATCAGTGACTTATTGTCAGCAACCAATTTATTGATTTTAATTTCAATATCTTGAGAACCACTCTTAGACTTAGTTAAACCAGCGTTGGTTTCAGTTGACTGCAAATTCTGTTCATTGATAGCTGCCTGAACACGATCCAATTGTTTTTGTGAATATTTCTGGTCATTATTGTTAGAAACTTGATCTTGCAATAAATTTACATATTCATCACGCAAATCACTAATATTATCTTCAATATCAGCTGGTGTCTTTTGCTTTAACGATTGAATATCCTTTAATTTCTTTTGATAATCGGCAATCTTAGTTTCACATTCAGCTAATTTATTACTTGATTCAGCAAATTTAGCCTCATTAGCAGTTTTTTGTTTCTTCAAATCAGCCAATTGATTACTCAATGACAATTGAGTTGAAGAATTAAAACCGTTTCGTTCGTCAGCAACAGCTATTTGACCATTATAAATTTCCAAAGTCTTTGTAGCGTCAACTAATTTATTTTGATTATTATCAATTTTATTTGATAAATCATGAATCGTTGAACTGTTAGTTTCGACCTGTTTATTTGCAGTTTTAACTTGAAGAGCGATATTTTGCAAACTGAGTTTTACTTCACGTAATTCTTTATCAACTTGACGTTTTTGAGCAGACAAATTCTTGATTTCAATTGTCAGAATTTTTTGATAAATACTATCGTACTTACTCTTCTGTTCCTTGTAATCACGTGCAATACTTGCTTGTTCCTTCAACGGTTCAACTTGCTTCGATAATTCAGAAACAATATCTGAAACACGATGTAAATTGTCGGTCGTTTCGGATAATTTACTCTCTGCTTGTTGCTTTTTCTGCTTAAACAAAGAAACACCAGCTGATTCTTCAATGATGCTACGTCTTTCAACTGGTTTACTATTGAAGATTTCCTCTACTCGTCCCTGAGAAATGATAGAGAAAGATTGTTTCCCCATCCCTGAATCCATAAATAACTCAGTAATGTCGCGTAAACGACATTGTTTATTATTAATTAGAAATTCAGTATCTCCATTACGAAAAAGGCGTCGACAGATTGTAATGTTATCGTCGGCTGACTTCAATTCCCGATTATGATTATCGAACTCTAAAACAACTTCAGCTCGATTCATTTGTTGACGAGTGGCACTACCAGCAAAAATCACATCGACCATTTTGTCTCCACGGAGGCTCTTTGCTGACTGTTCGCCCATTACCCAACGAATGGCTTCAGTAATATTTGATTTTCCACTCCCGTTGGGTCCAACGATACCAGTGATTCCACTAGTAAAGTCAATCTTTGTCTTATCGGCAAATGATTTAAACCCATTGATCGTTAATGATTTTAATGGCATAAACTATGACTCCTATAGTTCTTCTAATGCTCTTTTGGCGGCCATTTGTTCAGCATGTTTCTTACTGTAACCTAGACCCTTTGATAAAATCTTACCATTGGCAATTAATTCAACTTTAAACTTCTTATCATGGTCAGGTCCCTCTTCATCAATTACCTTGTAATCAATTTCAACCTCACCTGATTGTTGAAGTCTTTCCTGTAAGTGTGTCTTGAAATCAGTGTCTTCAGAGAATTCACCGGAATCAATATGTGGATAAACTACTTTTTTCAAGAAGTCATTAACAACTTCATTACCTTGATCAAGGTATAAAGCACCATTAAAGGCTTCAAAAATATCTTCTAGCAAGGTATGTCTTTGACGAGCACCTTGTTTTTCTTCGCCTCGACCAATCATCAAATACTTATCAATATTGATTTCCTTAGCAAAGCGAGCAAAACTATCAGTTCTGACAATATCAGATCTCAATCTAGTCAGTTTACCTTCTGGTAATTCTGGATATTTTTCAAAAAGGTATCGAGAAATATTAATTTCTAGGACTGCATCCCCTAAAAATTCTAAACGTTCATAGTCACCAACACCTAATTCCTTATGCTCATTATCATATGATGAATGAGTCATTGCTCTTTGGACTAACTTTTTATCGTTAAACGTAATTCCGTATTTTTCATCTAAAAATTCTAAGAATTTCGGATCTAACATAACGACTCCCCTTTCCAATAATCTTAATTATACTAAACTTTCATTGTAAATAATTATCATGATAAAAAAATAAGACCTTTTGGCCTTATTTTTGATGTGATGAGATGTAATTTACTGCTTCACCGACGGTTGTAATCTTTTCGGCGTCATCATCTGGTATTTCTGAACCAAATGCATCTTCTAATTCTAGTACAAATTCAACAAGGTCAATTGAATCTGCGTCAAGATCCTTGGAGAAAGATGTTTCCTTAGTAATTGTTGATGAATCTACTTCAAATTTGTCGGCAATCAATGCGACGATTTTGTCAAAAACTTCTTGTTCTGTCATGGAGGTTCTCCCTTATTTTTCTTCACTCATTTGTTCAAAATACTTATTAGCTTTATTAATTGTATCGTTTTGTAACATATCGCGAATTTGCTTAACAGTATAATAAATAGTTTTGGCATCAGCAGCACCATGAGCCTTAACGACCGGTGACTTCAAGCCAAGCAAAACCGCACCACCAGCTTGAGATGTATCAAACATTTGACGCATACCCTTTAGTGATGGCGCAACGATAGCTGCACCCATTTTAGTAAAAATACCATTATTTAGCAAGGCATCTTTTAATTCGCTCAAAAGAATTCTAGCTGCGCCCTCTGTTGCCTTCAAAGCAGCATTTCCGGTAAAGCCATCAGTAACGATAACGTCAGCAACACCAGCAAGGATATTGTTTGATTCAACGTTACCAATAAAGTTGATACTTTCAGTATTATTTAAAAGTTGATAAGCCTCTTTATGGAGAGAATCACCTTTATCATATTCAGTTCCGTTGTTTAACAAAGCAATTCTAGGCTTGTCGATTTTTTTAACGTCATGCGCATAGATTGAACCCATGATAGCCCATTGTTGTAGATAACTTGCTTTTGCTTCAGCATTGGCCCCAACATCAAGCATGTTTACTCCTAATGGAGAATTTGTTGCAGGCAAAGTTGGCATCAAAGCTGGACGTGACACTTGTTTGATACGACCAACGATAAAGATTCCAGCAGCCAACAGCGCACCAGTATTTCCTAATGAGAAGAGTGCATCGTTTTCGCCATCTTTAACTGACTTTGCGGCCAAAACCATTGAGGCATCTTTCTTTGAACGAATTGCTCGAACTGGTTCATCAGTTCCTAAAATTTGTTCAGTCGTGTGAACGATAGTAATTCTATCATCATTTTTCATATATTCTTTGATTTGTTCTTGATCTCCATAAAGAACGAATTCCAAATCAGACCATTCGTCACGAGCTTGTTCAATTCCTTCAACTACAACTTGCGGTGCATTATCTCCACCCATAGCGTCAACAGCTATTTTCATTATATTTCCTCACTAATCGAAATTATTTAATTGATCATATTCATCATTTATAAATGATTTTAATACTTTTGTTTCAGGACTATTCATCAAGTCCTTGTCATCAAACAGGCGTTTTGCTTCCTCTTGGGCAACCTCCAAGATATTAATATCATTAATTGGATTACCTACTTTAAATTCAGGTAAACCAGATTGTCTATTACCCAACAAGTCCCCAGCTCCACGCATCTTCAAGTCTTCCTCAGCCAAGACAAATCCGTCATTAGTTGAAGTCAAAATTTTCATTCGTTCAATGGCAGCATCGTTTTTTGGATCAGCAATCAAAATACAGTACGATTGTTTCTCACCACGACCAACACGACCACGTAATTGATGTAGTTGTGATAAGCCGAAACGATTAGCATCATATATTACCATAATCGAGGCATTTGGTACATCAACACCCACTTCAATAACAGTCGTTGAAACTAACACATCAATTTTTTTGTCACTGAAATCTTTCATGACTGATTCTTTTTGGTCATTTGGCATCTGTCCATGTAATAGACCAATCTTATACTTCTTACCGAACAACTCTGTGAATTTATCATAAATCAATTCGGCATTTTTCAAATCCATCTTTTCTGATTCTGAAATCAACGGTGTGACCACATAAGCTTGAGCACCTTCACTCAACTCTTTAGAAACAAATTGATACATCTGTTCAATCTTTTGACTACGAATCCAATAAGTTTCAATTTTCTTACGTCCAGCGGGTAATTGGTCGATTCTTGAAACGTCCATATCACCATATGTTGTGATTGCTAGAGTTCTTGGGATAGGTGTTGCCGTCATTGCTAAAACATCTGGATTGTCACCTTTTTCACGCATAGCTTTACGTTGATTAACACCAAATCTATGCTGTTCGTCAATCACAATCAAACCAAGGTTTTTAAAATCAACTCCGTTTTGAATCAAAGCATGTGTTCCCACAACAACATTAGTCTTACCTTCTCGAATATCTCCAGTAATAAAATCATGCTCTTTTTTTGTTTGTGACCCAGTTAAAATAGCAGTCCGAATATCCGATGGTGCCAACAATTTACTAATTTTATCAAAATGTTGCTGAGCCAAAATTTCGGTCGGTGCCATAATAGCCGCCTGATATCCAGCAGTTACTGCGGCCAACATTGCAATTACCGAGACGATTGTCTTACCAGAACCAACATCCCCTTGTAAAAGACGATTCATATGGTGATTTGATTCCATATCATTTAGAATTTCCTTAACAACTCGATCTTGAGCATCAGTCAGTTTGAACGGTAACTTCTTTATGAACTCACCGATAAATTTCTTATCATACTTTTCTTCAATTCCAATATTTTGTTGATTATCTTCCAATTTGATACTTTGTAAGCCACATTGAAATAAAAAGAATTCTCTGAATTTGGCACTTCGACGAGCTTCATCACTTTGTTCTTCGTTTTTAGGAAAATGAATTCCATCAACAATTTGTTGGTCATCTAATAACTTATATTTCATCCGCAAATATCCAGGAATTACCGTATCAATTTCATCATGATATTTGTCATAAGCTAATTTAATAAGATTGATCAACGTTTTCTGATGAATGTTCTTGTTGACTGAATAAACAGAGTCAATTGAATCATCATTATTAACATCAATAACTTTCATACCGGTTAATGAACGTCTGTTTTCATTCCATTTACCATAAACAGCAACATCATTACCCGTTTCAAATTTATCTTTTAACCAAGGTTGATTAAAGAATGTCACCATGATTGATTCATTCTCAGCCAATATTCTGACATTCAAACGATTTTTTTTGTAGCCAAAGCGGACCACAACTGGATCACTAGCTACGACACCTTTGATTAAAATCTTTTCCTGATCAACTGCTTCGTCCAAAGACTTTGCTTCCATATCCTCATATCGAAAAGGAAAATAAAACAACAAATCATAGACGTTCTCGATTCCTAATGAATTCAATGACTCCAATCTCTTAGGTCCAACACCAGGTAAAGTGGCTAGTGAAATTTTTCTAAGATCCATACTTTCCCCCTCTCTTGAAAATGAATCAAAATAGGAGGCATGACAAAACGAATCGTTTCATCACTGCCTCCTTTTTAATTATTCAACTGAAATTAAATATGGATAAACTGGTTGGTCACCTTGATGAATTTCAGTCTCTAAGTCTGAATAGTTATCATCCAAGTAATCAGCAATTTTTTGTGCTTCTTCAGTATTTCCATCTTGACCGACAAGAATTGTGATAACTTCACTATCTTCGTCAATCATTTTATCTAACATTTTTTCAGTACCGGCAACAATATCAGGATCATCAACTAAAATTTTACCATCAACGATTCCCATGTAGTGTCCCTTAACAATCTTCAAACCGTCAATTTCGGTATCACGGATTGCTTGGGTAATTTGACCACTCTTAACAGTGTCCAAAGAATCTTCCATGTTAGCTTCATTATCTTTAAGATCGGCTTCTGGATTGAATGAAAGCATTGCTGTCATCCCTTGAGAAACAGTCTTAGAACCAACGATAGCAACTGGAATATCAACTAATTCAGCAGCTTGTTTAGCGGCCATAATGATATTTCCGTTATTTGGCAAAATAAGTGCTCGTTTAGCATTTGATTTGTTGATTGCATCGACAATATCGTTAGTTGATGGATTCATTGTTTGTCCACCACTGATAATATGTGTTGCACCTAAACTTTCAAACAATTTAGCTAATCCGTCACCTGATGATACTGCAATCACGGCATAATCAACTGGTGCTTTTGTAGCTTCTTGAACAACTGGTTCATCTTCATCAACGATTGTTTCATGTTGCAATCTCATGTTATCAATCTTGATTTTTACAAGTGAGCCATATTTTCTACCTGCAGCCCATACACGATATGGGTAGTTAGTATGAACATGGACTTTGATAACTTCGTCATCAGAAACAACGATCAATGAATCACCAATTTTATCCAAGTAATTACGTAAAGTGTCGTTATCAAATTTTTCATCAGTTGTTGGGTTTTTGCCCAATTCAACCATCATTTCAGTACAGTAACCATTCTTGATCTCGTCTGTATTGAAATGTCCCTGAACTGATTGATGATGACTGGCATTTACCATTTCTGTCATATCTTTTTCATCAGGAGTGTAAACTTCATCACTAGCTTGACCTGTAAGGCCTTCTAAGAAACCTTCATAGATAAATACTAGGCCTTGACCACCTGAATCGACAACTCCAACTTCTTTCAAAACTGGAAGTAGTGAAGGCGTTTTTTCTAGTCCTACTTTAGAACCAGCAACAACAGCTTTCATAACTTCTACAATGTCGTTAGTTGTCTCTACCTTTTTCATTCCGGCTTCAGCACCAAATCTAGCAACAGTCAAAATAGTTCCCTCAACAGGCTTCATAACAGCCTTATAAGCTGTTTTAACACCATCATCAAAGGCTTTTGCCAAATCCATTGCATTCAAAGATTCCTTGGCTTCAATACTCTTTGAGAAGCCACGGAAGATTTGTGATGTGATAACACCAGAATTTCCACGTGCGCCCATTAACAGACCCTTAGCGAGTGCTTTACCCAGCGTTCCAACATGAGTACTTTCTGATTCATTCACTGACTTGAAGCCGCTTTGAATCGTTAAGCTCATATTAGTTCCGGTATCGCCATCAGGAACCGGAAAGACGTTTAGTGAGTTTACAAACTTAGCATTCTTTTCAAGTCTGTGCGATGCGACCCGCACCATATCTGAAAATTCTTTCTTTGTAATTAGTTCTTTGCTCAAAAGTTTTCCCTCCAACCAGCTTACCTATTCAATGTCATCTAAAACTTTAATTCCCTGAACATATATATTAACAGTGCCAGCTGGTGTTCCAAGCATTGTCTCTAGGTTATATTTTACTTTTTCTTTTAAATTTTTTGCTACTTCGGATATTTTAATACCATATCCAACAATTATGTATACATCAACTGCTAGTTTAGTATCCTCTTGGTGGATAACTATACCTCTAGAAAAATCTTCACGATTCAAAATTGTATTCATACCATCGCGTAATTGGTTTTTGCTTGCCATACCTACAATACCGTAGATATCGGAAGCAGCACCACCGACGATTGTAGCAACAGTACTCGTTGAAATTTCGATCTCACCGTGTTTTGTTTTTATTGTGACTGCCATTTCTAGATCCTCCTATTCTTGGACCAAAGCTATCGTAAACATTAAAATTTTATCATAGCAACATTTCTAATTAAAGAATTATACAACAATAAACTATATTAATACAAAATTAGTCTATTGATTTCACTTGTTGGTTATGGTAAATTAGTCAGGTGATATTTTAAGAAAAAAACATGTAGCCAAAGGAGGTCGGTCCCATGGCAAAAGATATTATTACAGGCCGTAAAACAGTGTTCGGTAACAAACGTTCACACGCTCTTAACCAAAGTAAACGTTCTTGGAAGCCAAACTTGCAAAAAGTTCGTATTATGATTGATGGTAAGCCAAAACGTGTATGGGTTTCAGCTAGAGCATTGAAATCAGGAAAAGTTACTCGTGTATAATTATCACCTAATTATTTAAGAAAGACTAACAACTCGTTGTTGGTCTTTTTTATTTTACTATACTTATAAAATTTTTTAAAATTAACTAAGGGGGTATTCTGATGAGAATAACAATTGGAAATCAAGATAATAATGATGATCAACTCTCTTCTGCCATAATTAACGCTAAAGATGGCGACGTGATTGAACTATTACCTGGAACTTATTTTTCAGCCACTGACCCCTTTATTTGCACGATCAGAAGAAACATTACTATTATCGGTAAATCATCTAATAAAAATGATATTAAAATATATTGCAGTATTACAGTTGGCGCTAAGAATATTCTAATCTTCAAAAATTTAGCTATCTGTTACCCGTCCAATAAGGAAAACACTTTAGCCGCTTTCGATGGTGCTGAGGTTTATGGTGACAATATCTCAATTGACCGCCAAACTAGCGATGATTGGGATACAATTTATGGACAGAATTCATTCTTTTCATTTAAGGATTCTCAAATCTTAACTGGAGTCAAAACTAAGGCAATTGGATTGTCACTAGAAAATAGCCAATTATTTGCGGATAATTCTTCGTTTCAATTACTGTTTCAAAAGAACTCACAAACATATTTAAAAAATTCAACCGTTTCACATAGATTAGAATTAAGACAACATTCAAGTTTAGACTTTAGAAATTTAACCGTTGACTCTTCTCTAGTTCATACAAAAAATGATCTAGTTGTAAAAAGTCACTCGCAAATTAACGGACAAGATTTAACTTTTGTCAATAATTCACCTCAAATTAGAATTCTGGAAAGTTACTTCAATGTAAACAATTTCCAACCAGAACCTGAACATATCCACTTTAAATTTGATGATTCTTCAACCGTTCAAGTTGACGGAAAACGTCCAAAATCAGAACAGAAATAATAAAAAAGATGCAGTCACATTTACTAGAGCTTTCTAGTCGTTGTGGCTGCATCTTTTTTTAAACTAATTTATCCAAACTTTGAGCCAAATCAGCAATCAGATCTCTTGAATCTTCAATTCCGACTGACAATCTAACTAATTGATGTGTAATACCCGCTTTAAGCTGTTCCTCAGGCGATAACTCAGCATGTGTCATCTTGTATGGCAACTCAATCAAACTTTCCACTGCACCCAAGCTAACGGCTAATTGAATCAATTTGGTTCCTTCAACGAATTTTGTTGAATCAAGACCACCGCGAAGTTCAAACGAGACAATTCCACCGAATCCGTCAGTCTCAGCCTCAGCAATTTCGTGGTCCCTACTACCTGAGATACCAGGATAGTAAATTTTAGCAATTTCAGAACGTCCTTGTAAGAATTCAACTATTTTAGCTGCATTGCTAAGATGGCGGTCCATTCTAACGGACAATGTTTGAATTCCTCGACGAACCAAATTGGAATCTTCTGGTGACAATGTTGATCCAATACTATTTTGATTGAAGTAAATTCGATCAGCTATATCTTGATTTTTAGCAACAGCCATACCTGCAATAACATCTGAATGACCACTGAGATATTTTGTGGCTGAATGAATTACAATATCGGCTCCTAAATCTAAGGGACGTTGTAAATATGGTGATAAGAAAGTATTGTCAACAATCGTCAACAGATTATGTGCTTTAGCAACCTTTGCCGTCGCTTTTACGCTTGTCACATGTAACAGGGGATTTGTAAAACTTTCAAAGTAGATTGCTTTGGTATTTGGTTGAATCGCTGCTTCGATTTCTTCAGGATTCTGAGTATCTACGGCAGTAAATTCAATCTTCCAACGTTTAAAGAAATCATTGATGATTCTAAATGTACCACCATAAATTTCTTTACCGATAATCAGATGGTCACCTGGTTTGAATATTGCTAGTACGGCGTGAATCGCTGCTGAACCAGAAGAAAAAGCAAATCCTCTAACACCATTTTCTAATTGAGCAACTTGGTCCTCTAAGTAACCACGAGTAGGATTACCAGAACGCTCATAATCATATTTCACTTTACTTTCAACTGATGGATAAATATATGTTGATGAATTATAAATTGGCACATTTACTGCACCTGTATTGTTATCATTTTGTGGTTTCCCATGAACTAAATTTGTATTGAATTCTGTCATAAATATCCCCCAATTATTAATTATGCTTTTATGATATTACTTATTTGTTTATTTTAGCAATAAAAGGAACCAGTCAATTCATAAAAATCGAATTGGCTGGTTCCTTTTAATTTACAGAATAACTATATTTATCAAAACTACATTACTCAACTATTTTGGGTTGTATTTTTGTTTGTTCATCCTAAACGAGCTCCACAAGGGCAACTCCACTCCGCTTTGCCTGACTTTCCAAATCATACGCATAGTTCGCGTATAATTCGGGAAGTCCTGCAAATGCTCGGGAGCTGACCGCCCTTGTTGCGCTCTCTTATCTAAAACGAGCTGCGAGCAACAGATTCCTGTGCTTTGCTACACCCTAGAAATCACACGCAAAATCGCGTGTAATTCCTAGGCTTAGGCAAATGCTCAGAATCTAAACGTTGCTCTCCGCTCTCTACTTTCCATCCCTACTCTGAATAACTGCCACAATCCCGCTCTGGAATCCAAAATCAATTGTTTCTCCAACAAATTCATTGCTGGACCAACTAACTGGATGTCCGGCGCTGAAATCTTCTAATTTATACTTGGCATCAAGTATCTTTAAATGTGTCACAGGACCAAGATTGACAAAGGCAATGTATTTCATCCCATTCTCGTGATAAACCGTGTATCTGCCTGGTTTGAAGAATCTGATGGTATTAGTTGCTGCTTTGTAATAGAGCTTATCGTAAAAGTCCAAGAATCTTGGATCAAAGGGCAAAAATAGATTAACTAAGAAGTGATCGATTCGACCACCGGTAGCCCCATAGACATAGTATTCTTGGGCATTAAACTTTTCTCTGGCTGAGAGCAAGCATAATTCGGAATCAGTATCATCTTTTTCAGGTGGAAACTTTTCGAATACTGGAACACTTTCTCTAAGTAACTTCTGTTCTTTTTTGCTGATGGAATCAAAATCACCAATCGCAATTTCAGGAACAATTCCATGTGCTAACAGATAAAGACTTCCTCGGTCAGCACCGATCCATGGCCCGGAAATAGCTTTGATACTTTGACTAAGTTCATCTGGGTATTCACTCTCAGGACCACCCAAAAGAATATTTACACGTTTCATTGTTCAGCATTGACCGCCAATGATCTTAAATCATCGATTCGACCTTTAAGGTCATCTTGTCCAAATAGATAAGAACCCGCTACAAAAATATCGGCTCCAGCTTTAGAACACTTTGAAATTGTGTCAGCGTTGATTCCTCCATCAACTTCAATTTGGAAATTATCGTCAGCAGCAGTTTGACGTAGTTGATCCAAACGTTGAATCTTCTTGATCATTCCTGGAATAAATTTCTGACCACCAAAACCAGGGTTAACTGTCATAACCAAAATTTGGTCAATGACTGGGAATAATTCTTTAACAGTTTCCAAAGGTGTACCAGGATTAACAACAACCCCAGCTTTAGCACCTAAACTCTTGATAAGGTCGATTGAACGATAAATATGTTGAGTACTCTCAGCATGTACTAAAACTGTGTCGGCACCTGCGTCAACAATCGGTTTAATATACTTGTCAGGATTATCAATCATCATATGGACGTCAAGTGGCTTGTCGGTAACTCTACGCATACCCTCTACTACACTTGGACTAAAAGACATGTTTGGTACAAAGTGACCATCCATAATATCAATATGGAAGACATCAGCCCCTGCTTCTTCGGCTAATTTAACATCACGTTCTAGGTTCATAATATCTGCAGACAAAATTGAAGGTGCAATTTTTACTGTCATTTATAATCAACTCCTCAATATCTCTTTTTGTATGAATTTATTTCGTTTAAAAAGTAAAGGTAATTATCATAACGACTCTTCATTACCTTTCCCTCAGCAAGTTTCTGTTTCACTTCACAGCCTGGTTCATTAACATGACGGCAACCTCTGAATTGACATTCACCGCTATATTTAAGAAATTCAGGAAATAAAGTTGGTAATTCTTCCGGTGTGACATCCATCAAATCAATTGATGAAAATCCTGGAGTATCAGCTACCAAGCCACCCGATATATCGAACAGTGAAACTTGTCTAGTCGTATGTTTCCCACGATTTAATGTCTGTGAGATAGCGGCTGTAGCAAGTCCCAATTCCGTATCAATATGATTTAGTAAAGTTGACTTACCGGCACCAGATTGACCAGTAAAAACAGTGATTTTATCAGCAAATGTTGCCTCTAACCTAGCAACCTGATCATCGTTATAACTATCCTGATCATCAAAAACTTGATAACCAGCATCATGATAACCAGACAAAGCTTGTTTGAGTTCCACATACTTATCTTCACTTAACAAATCGGACTTAGTCAAATAGATCAATGGTTCGATATCATTATGTTCGATATTGATCAAAATCTTATCTAGCAAGTTACTTGAAAAATTAGGTTCAGCTGCTGAAGTAACCACAATTGCTTGATTAACATTAGCAATTGGTGGACGAACTAAACTATTTTCACGTGGTAATATTTCCAAAATATAACCTAAATCACCAGTCGCATCAAAAGTAACTTTATCCCCAACTAATGGCTTAATCTTACGTTTACGAAAATTCCCACGAGCTCTAGTTCTAATTAGTTCTTTACTTTCATCATCCAATACATCATAAAATCCACTAATTGATTTTATAATTCTTCCTGTTTTTTCCATACATCACCCATTTACTGAACCACCAAGAACGGTCTTATTATCACGTTCGACAATGTATGATCCAGTTTGTCCATCTTTTAGATTAAAACTCAATGTTACTGGTGTATCTGCTGTAATTGTCATCGTCTTATAAACTGTGCTGATACTGTGTGTTGCGTCGGAAATATAAATTGTAATGTTGTTATTTCCACCAGAATCGTAAGGAATAGTAATATCCTTTGTCACAGCGTTTGTTGATGAAGAACTATCACTGCTATTATTACTACTGCTGTTTTCACTATCTTTATCACTAGTTGTTGTCTTATCAGGATCTTTACCTTTAGAAATGACAACTGACAATGTGCCACCTTTGTTGATTGTACTATTGGCAGTTGGACTTTGACTAATCAAAAGTCCCTCTTCAATATTATCTGAATATTGCTCAGATACATCTAATGTTAATCCTGCTTCGCTCGCATAATCTTGAATACTCTTTAAGTTATATCCATCTAAATCACGAACCTTGACCATCTTTGGTTTCACATTTTTAACTTTTGCCAAGGTCAATGTTAGTGATTTATTCTTTGTTACAACTTTTCTACCGCTAGGAATACTCTGACTTAGAATTGTCCCAACTTGATATTCATTTGTTGCCTTATAGGCAAGTTTAACTTTGAAACCACGTTTCTTTAGATTATCTGAAACATCTTCATATTGTTTACCAATCAATTTTGGCATCTTGTAATAGGTAGCTCCGAGGCTAACAACTAAATTAACCTTGGCGCTATTTTTTAATTTCAATCCTTTTGCGGGAATTGATTTAATCACATGACCAGCATCTACGTCATCGTCATTTTCTTTGGTAACATCCCCAACTTGCAAATTAGAACTTTTCAGCATGACATTAGCCTGTTTAACCGTCAAATTATATAAATCAGGTACGGTCGTTTCTTGGTTGCTCTTAATAACCATAGCAATCAAGAACAAAACCAAAGCTAATGGCACGATTGACGCCCACAAAAGAATCTTACGTTTCTTACTAATTTTCCTCTTGGCAGCGTGTTTAGGAGTTGTTGGAGCGTCATCATCACTTGTATCGTTTAACGGCTCCATAACTCTTGTTTCTTCTAAATTGTTTATTGGTGTCGGTATGAACTTAGGTTCTTTGGCACGTTCCGGCATCAGACAAGTATTCAGATCATCACACATCTCTCTAACTGATTGATAGCGTTGATCTGGGTCCTTCGCTGTTGCTTTCAAAACGGCGTTCTCAAGTGGCTGCGGAATATTAGGGTCAATCTTACGTAGATCCGGCATTTCTTCCTTAGAATGCTTCAGAGCAACCGTCACGGCTGTATCACCGGTGAAAGGCACATGTTTTGTCAATAACTCAAACAAAATGATTCCTAAGGCATAAATATCCGACAAAACTGTGGCAGAACGTCCCTTGATTTGTTCAGGTGACATGTAATGTACTGACCCCAACAAAGAATTAGTTCTGGTAATCGAACGTTCACTCAATGCGAGAGCAATTCCGAAATCCGAAACCTTAACTTGAATCGGATCTTTTGCTTCATCGACCAAAATATTTTCTGGTTTCAGATCACGATGGATAATTCCATGTTCGTGTGCATCAGCGACTGCCATACAGATTTGTTTCATAATATCGACAACTTCATGATATGGAATTGGGAAATGTGTCCTAATGTATTTCTTTAAATTAGGACCATCAACGTATTCAATAACAATATATTGAACCCCGTCATCATTACCAACATCAAGTACATTAACGATATTTGGATTGGAGAGACCACTAGTAGCCTTGGCTTCACGCCCAAATCTTCTTTTTACAGATTCATCATCTTGAAGATCAAATCGTAGTGCTTTAACAGCGACCTTACGATTTAAAAGTGTGTCATTGGCCAAATAAACATTGGCCATTCCGCCTTCACCAAGTGTACCTAGGATCTCATAACGACCACCTACTAGGTAACCTTTCTCCATCTAATGCTTACCTCCGTTATCCTTAGTGGAAAAGAGCAAGGCGGTAATATTATCTCTTCCCCCAGCAGCATTGGCTTTGTCGATCAAGATGTGACATTTAGTTTCAAGACTCATCTTTTTTGACAAAATATCCTTTATTTCATTTTCTGGAACCATATTAGTCAAACCATCTGAACATAGCAGAATAATAGAATTATCAACTAAATCAAAATTCTTTACTCGAGGTTGCACAGTTTGTGAAACGCCCAATGTTTGAGTAATGATATTTTTCTGTGGATGGTTCTCAGCCTCTTCCGGACTGATTTGACCAGTTTCAAGTAATTCATGAACTAATGAATGATCAACACTTAATTGTTTCAATTCATCATCCGTATAAATATAGCATCTTGAATCGCCAACATTAACGACCATCATTTTCCCCTTTATGAAGAAAACTCCGACCATTGTTGTACCCATTCCATTTAAATCATCAAATTGATTGGAGACCGAAACAATTCGGTCATTTTCTTTGCTTAATTCACGAATTATCCATTCACGAAGTTCAGCAATATCATCAACTTCTGACTCTTCAAAATTGTGTCCTAAATGAGAAACGGCCATATCCGAAGCAACATCACCACCACGGTGTCCGCCCATTCCATCAGCAACAATCCCGAACACAATATCTTTTTTATTTTTAAAAACGTTGACGTAATCTTGATTGTTTTCTCTGAGTTTTCCAACATCAGTTAATAACGCATACTCCATCAGTCTCATTACCTCTTTAATTTTTCTTAACGAAAGCAGCTATGAAGAAACCATCTGTAAAGTAATCACTAGGTAAAACTTTTAACATACCATGACTAATTGAATTATCCATTGCAGCTTCATGTTTTACAGGAATCAAATCAAAGTTCAAATGTTTGTCGAGGAATTTCTTTACAACTAATTCATTTTCTTCATCGTCAAAAGTACAAGTACTGAAAACTAACTTACCGTTTACTTCTAGTAAATCAACCATACTGTCGAGGATCTGTAGTTGAATTTTTTGTAAGTTTTGCAAATCTTCTTCCTTACGGAAATATCTTAACTCTGGTTTTCTTCTGATCAAACCTAATCCAGAACAAGGTGCATCAACTAAAATACGATCAAATTTTGTATTGAGAACATCTTTAGCATTACGAGCATCCATAGCACCTGTGCTAATAATATCGCTATATCCCATACGTTGACCATTTTCAAGAACTAACTTTGTCTTATGTTTATGGATATCTAAGGCAGTAACTTCACCTTCACCACTCTTTAAGTAGCTAGCAATATGAGTTGTCTTACCACCAGGGGCAGCACAAGCATCCAAAACTTTACTATCAGGTTGAACATCCAAAGCTGGTGCAACAAGCATTGAACTCTCATCTTGAATTGTATACAAACCGTCTTTGAATTCTTGAGTATTAACTAAGTTACCACTCTTACAAATCAATCCAACTGAAGAAACTTTACTTGCATGAACGTCGAATCCTTGCTCATCCAAAGAATTTTTCAAATCTTCAACAGTTGTTTTGTTAGTATTCACACGAATTGAAATGTGTGAAGGTTGGTTAATCGATCTCAAAATGTTCTTAGTTTGATCCATACCTTGTTGGTCAATAAATAAATCAACCATCCAGCGAGGAACACTGTAACGAAGACTTAGGTTGGCAGCTGAATTACCCTCAGGCAACTTTCTTTCGCCATGACGTTGATAATTTCTCATAACGGCATTAACTAAATTAGCAGCGCCTTGGTTAGTTTTTTGTTTAGCAATTTCAGTTGATTCGTTCAAAATCGCATGAGCTGGAACTTTGTCCAAATATTGTAATTGATAAATGGCTGTCATTAGAAGAATGTGAATCCAATATGCAACTTTCTTATCCTTCAAATAAGGTTCCAATTGATATTCCAAAACATATTTATGTTGAATTACACCATAAACAATATTAGTCATCAAACGACTATCTGCGTCTGACATATCGGAATTTTTTAAAATATTATTAATTTCAATATTTGAATATGCTTTCTTTTCAAATACTTTTGCCAAAATCTCTAAGGCTAGTGCTCGTGGATTATTATTCATTGATTACTTGTTGTCCTTTTTTTAGATTCTTGCCTAAACCATTCATATAGTTGGCAATATCCATCATTTTTTTACCGGCTGGTTGAATCTTTTTGATTGAAACTCCTTGGCCATCCCCTGCTACGATAACTAATTTCTTCTTACCTAAATCGTAAACTGTTCCCACAGCTTGCTCACTATCGACTGTTAAAACTTCTGTCTTATACAATTTGGTTCTTTGACCATCAAGCATCATCCAAGCACCTGGTTCAGGGCTCAAGGATCTAACTTGATTGAAAACTTGTTCTGCTGACTTCGTAAAATCAAGGTGTTCTTCATCTTTAGAGATATTAGGTGAGAAAACGACTTTGTCTGGATCTTGAGCAATGGGCTTAATGTCACCACTCAAAATATTAGGAATCGTCTTCAGCAACAAATCACGACCGATGATTGCCAATTTTTCAAACAAACTACCGTTATCGTCTTCTGGTTCAATAGCTAATTTAGCTTGACTAATAATATCTCCAGCATCCATTCCCTTAACCATATACATGATAGTAATACCGGTTTCTTTATCACCGTTTAATAGTGACCATTGAATTGGCGCACCACCACGATACTTAGGAAGTAATGATCCGTGGACATTGATAGCAGCCACTTTAGCTGAGTTCAAGAATGAAGTTGGTAAAAATTGTCCATAAGCTGCAGTGATAATTAAATCGGCATTTAGCGCCTTCAACTCTTCAACTTCAGGACTACCTGGCAATTTAACTGGTTGATACAATTTAATATTTTCTTCTTGAGCAATAACCTTAACTGGACTCTCTTGTAATTTTTGTTTACGTCCAACTGGCTTATCTGGTTGTGTTACTGCAGCAATAATATCGTAACCTTCTTTTAAAAGTCCTCTCATTACTGTCGCTGAAAATTCTGGTGTTCCTAAAAATATAACTTTTGTCATTAACTCACCCTCACTTAATCAATATGTTGCGGTTCGTTATCAATCGCAATTGTAAATCCTTTTTTAGCATCAGCTTGTGTCTCATTTAGAATTTCTAATAACTTTTGATGCAATTTCGGTTCATTCTTATATTTTACAATAATTTGATAATAATATTTGTTTTGTTTACGCGAAATCATCGTTGGACTTGGACCCAACAAGATAGCATCCCCAGACAATGAGGTTTGTAGCTGTTTTTTTAGCCAATAACTTTGTTTCAAAGTTTGACCCTCATCCTTGTTAGCTACACTAATTAGCGTTGTGAAGTAATATGGCGTGTAGTTTGATTGATGTCTAATATACATTTCTTGTTTAAAAAATGTTTCATAGTCTTGTTTGGCAGCATCCTTAATCGCATAGTGATCAGGATTATATGTCTGAATCACTACATGACCAGTCTTTTCAGCACGTCCGGCACGTCCACTAACTTGTGTTAACAATTGGAAAGTTCGTTCACTGGCACGAAAATCAGCTAGACTCAGCGTCGTATCAGCGTTAATAACTCCAACTAGCGTTACATCAGGAAAATCTAGTCCTTTAGCAATCATTTGTGTTCCCAGTAAAATATCAGCCTTGTGTTGACCAAATTTTTGCAAAATCTTAGCGTGAGCTCCCTTACGTCTAGTCGTATCAACGTCCATTCGTAAAACTCTTGCCTCTGGGAACAAATCATTTAATTGTTGTTCAATATTTTGTGTTCCGGTACCATAAAAACCAATTTTGTTACTCTTACAATTAGGACAGAACTTTGGAACTGGTTCTTCATGGCCACAGTAGTGACACTTCATTTTACCTAAATCTTTGTGATAAGTCAGCGAAACATCGCAATTTGGACACTTCAAAACAAATCCACATTCACGACACATCATAAATGAAGAATAACCACGACGATTTAAGAGAACAATAGCCTGCTCATGTCTATCCAAGGTCGTTTGCAGTCCCTCTTTCAAGGCTGGAGAAAAGTCACCTTTAACAGCTGAATTCTCGGCATCACGCATATCAACAATATGAACGTGTGGCAAATTCTGATTATTGATTCGTTTTCTCATCCAGATTAACTTGTAAACACCCTTTTCAGCTCGAGCCCGGGACTCAAGTGATGGTGTGGCACTTCCCAAAACGACTGGACAATGATTGACTTTAGCACGCCACAAAGCAACATCACGAGCATTGTATCGTGGATTATCATCTTGTTTATAACTAGCTTCATGCTCCTCATCAATAATAATTAAACCGATATCATCTAATGGAGCAAAAACTGCACTTCTAGCGCCGACGACCACTTTAACTTCATGATTTTCAATTCTGGTCCATTCATCGTAACGCTCGCCGCTCGACAAACCACTGTGAAGAACAGCCACTTGATCACCAAAACGACCAACAACTCGATTAACCATCTGTGGTGTCAATGAAATTTCTGGCACCAACATCAAAGCGGTCTTGTCCTGTTGTAAAGCCTTATCAATCGTCTGTAAATAAACCTCCGTCTTACCACTACCAGTGACACCTTCAATTAGAAAAGTCTGTGACTGTTCATTGTCGATTGCTGCACTTACTTGATCAACCGCAACTTTTTGTTCTTCAGTCAGCTCTAATTTAGTCGTTTTCTCGGGATTAATTCCAACTGGTTTACGTAATTTAGTGACTTCAGTTATTTTGAGTAAGTTATTTTTCTCAGCAGTTTTAATTGCTGCACGTGAAATGCCAAAATCTTTTTGCAAAACATTCAATTCAACTGGTAATTCATCCAAATGATCTGCCAAAAAATCCAATAATTTTATTTGTGCTTTAGCGTTTGCACGAACCTTACTTTTTGCTTCATGAATTTGAATAATATTCAAGTCAGTGGTTATTGCCTGACGCTTAACCTGAACTGCTTGGTTTTCCACAACATACTGAATATCAACTTTATTATTTTTTCTTAATTTATTAATTAGACGTATCGTTTCATCATCCAATTGATTTGTAATTTCAAAGGTTGGTTTACCCGCAAACAAAGCCAAAACATCTGGGTCAGATTCATCAATGGCTATAACAAACTGTTTGTATTTTGCTCGCATCACACTTGGAAGCATCGTTTGTAAACACGAAATTTGAAATGAATAGGTTCTATCGGCTAACCAGTAAGATAAGTCCAGCATTTCCTGTGACAAAACTGGTTTCAAATCAATCACACGCGTAATTGGTTTTAACTTTCCTTGAAAGTCACTACTATCTTTTACTTTCATCACAAAACCCTGAATTTGCCTTTTTCCACGGCCAAAGGGAACTTCAACTCGCATTCCTGGTACAACAACATCTTCAAGCGTATCTGGTATCAAATATTCAAATGGTCTGTTTGTTTGCATAGTAGGTACATCTACAATTATCTCTGCTACTGACATAAAAACCACCTATATAATTAAATTTAAAAATAAAAAAGCCCCCACTAATTCAATAATCAGTGAAGGAATAATTTATTAGTCTTCTTTTTTCTCTTCTTCGATCTTTTCAGCTTCTTTTTCAAGAAGGATTGATTTAGGATCGATTTCAATCTTGTCATCGGCAATTTCTTCAAAAGCACGGCCAACAGTTCTTGGTGATTCGTACTTGTTTAGAAGTTCAATATCACCATCTTCAAGTTGGTGAGCTCTTTTAGCAGCTAAAACTGCTAATGAATAACGAGAATCTACTCGGTCTAAAAGTTTATCAATTGATGGATAAATAATCATAAATTATTAATCTCCTATTATTTTTTTATATTGGTCAATCACACGTGTCACTCTCAAGTGCTCACTTCTAATTATACCTTCAATTTTTTCAACTGCATTAGGTATTTTATCATTAACAACGGCATAGTCATAGCTAGTCATCATTTCAATTTCTTTTTTGGCTTTTTCCATACGCTTGTCGATTGTCTTTTCATCGTCTGTTCCACGATGTGTAATACGATCTCTTAAACTAGTCAAATCAGGTGGTGTAAGGAATAAAAACACACCATCAGGCATCTTTTCACGGACTTGCATTGCACCATTTACTTCAATCTCTAATAGAACATCAATTCCAGCATCAAGCTTTTGATTGACATACTTTAGTGGTGTTCCATAATAATGGTCCACATATTTAGCATATTCCAGCATTCCGCCGTTTTTTATTTCTTCTTCAAATTCCTCATTTGTTCGGAAATAGTAATCGACTCCGTCGACTTCTCCAGGACGCATCTGACGAGTGGTCATTGAAACAGAATAATCAAACTTGATTGATGAATTCTTAAGCATTGCTTTTCTAACAGTTCCTTTACCGACTCCAGATGGGCCTGATAAAACGATTAACATTCCCCTTGTTGACATCTTAAATTATCCCTACTATCTATATAATATGATATCTATCATGCAATAAAAACGTACGATTTTCAAGACTTTGCACCCAGTCAATATAAAAATTTCTTAAGAATCAAAAAAATAAAGTTGCCCTTTCGAACAAAGGTTCGTATAATAAAGATACAAACAAGTGTTCGGGGGACGTTAAAAATGCAAGCAAGACAATCATACAATCGTTTCACTACAAATCTAATCAATAACACAACAAACTTTATTAATAATAACTTCGATTTCAATATTGATAGTACATCGAATTCTCAAATCAAACAAATGCCTTTAATGCAGCTAGAAATTTTTGCAGAACAGAGTTTTCATAAAAAATATTCTGTCGTTATCACAATGTTAAACGAAGAACAGTTTCATGGCAAATTTATTTCACAAGTTAATAAAAATAAATACGTTTTCAAGATGAATTCTAATCTTTTTGGAATCATCATGCTTGATCAAATCAAATCTATCAATCTAGTCTAATCTCTTCTGTTCACCCTCAGCTAGCTCTAACAATTCTTGAGCATGTTGTCTAGTCAAATCAGTGACTTTAGTACCCGCTAACATTAATGAAATAGCTTCAATTCTTTGGAGATCGTTAAGTAAGGAAACTTTTGTTTCCGTTTTATCCTTAACGGTCTCTTTTTCTATCTCAAATTGTAGATCACTCATTGCCGCAACTTGAGGTAAATGAGTAATACAAAGGACTTGTAGAAATTGTGAAACCTTATATATCTTATCACCAATCGCTTGAGCTACACGGCCACTTACTCCGGTATCAATTTCATCAAAGACAATAGTTTCAACGTTCATTTTTTCAGCAATAATCGCTTCAAAAGCTAAGATAACACGAGATAATTCACCACCAGAAGCTACATGGACTAGTGGTTTAAAATCTTCCCCAACGTTAGTCTTCAAATCAAATCTGATTGAATCGATTCCTTTAATGGATAAACTATCATCCCCAAGTGGAATAAAGGATACACCGAACTTAGCATTCGGCATGTAGAGATCCTTTAACTGATGATTAATTGATTTTTCCAAAGATGTAGCAGTTTTATGACGTTGTTTAGAAAGCTCCTTGCCCAAATCAATTAGTGTATGTTGGTATTCAATTAATTCTGATTCCAATTTTGATTCAGTGTTGTCATCAATATCAATTTTGGATAATTCATCATGGGCATTTTTACCAAATTCAATAACCTCGTCTAACGTTGGACCATATTTCTTCTTCAAACCATCCAAAGTAATCAAACGTTTTTGAATATTGTCCAAACGATTCTCATCAAAATCAAGGTTCTCCAATTGGTCAGCAATCGTTGCTGCATTATCTTGTAACTGATAATATGCCCCATTTACTGAGTCATAAAGTTCCTTGTACGACTTGTCATAATTCATGATATCTTCAAGCTGATCACGAACATTACCTAACGCATCAACAACACCGATATTGTTTTCAGATAAGCCACGATAACTTTCTTGTAGCGATGAACTGATTTTTTCGAAATTAGAAAGTTGATTCTTCTCATCCTCTAATTGATCATCTTCACCATCTTTTAGATTAGCGCTATCAATTTCTTCAATCTGAAACTTCAACATATCAATTCTTTGAACCAAGTTCTGTGAATTCTTTTGAATCGTACGTAAACGCGCACGTTTCTCTAAATAATCACTAAACAAATTATGATATTTCAATAAATCCTTTTGAAATTTATCATCTGCAAAACGGTCCAAGATGTTGATGTGATTATCCTCATCCAACAATTCTTGTTGCTGATTTTGACCATGAATTTCTACGAGAAATTTTCCGGCCATTTTTAAAACATTTGTTTTTACCAATTCATTATTGATACGACAAACATTTCGACCTTTTCGATTGATCTCACGCTTGATGATAATTTGGTTATCATCGTGGGCAATCCCATATTCGTCCAAAATAGCAAAAATAGGACTACTTGATTTTACTTCAAATAGTCCCTGCACATTGAGTTGTTCTTGTCCTGTTCTAATAAAATCAATCGATGATCTACTACCAACTAATAATCCCAAAGCATCAATAATAATTGATTTACCAGCTCCAGTTTCACCAGTTAAGGCAGTCATACCATCACGAAAGTCAATTTGCAACTTGTTGATAATTGCAAAATTATTGATTATTAGTTTTTTTAGCATTATTTCACCTATTTGTTGAGATTTGAATATGCTGCTTCCATTGTCTTTTCAACAGAAACGTTATCTAAAATTTCACCATCTTGTGGTTGTTCAGGCTTTTGAATATGCATCAAGAACTCAATGTTACCTTCTCCACCTTTAATTGGTGAAAAATCTAACCCAGAAACGATGAATCCCGCCTCTTTAGCAAAGTTAGTGATTTTTTCAAGAACCATTTGATGAACTTTATGATCACGAACAATTCCATGTTTACCAACATTTTCTGGGCCAGCTTCAAATTGAGGTTTGATCAAACAAACAGCGCTTGAACCTGGCAAGATAATATTAAACATTGGTGGCAAAATTAGTTCCAAAGAAATGAATGAAACATCAGTCATCGCAAATTGTGGTAATCCATCATGGAAATCATCTGGCTTACTGTAACGGAAATTGACACGTTCCATAACATTAACACGTTCATCTTTTCTAAGTTTCCAAGCTAATTGATTGTAGCCAACATCAAGTGCATAAACCATCTTGGCACCATTTTGTAAGGCCACATCAGTGAAACCACCAGTTGATGAACCGATATCAAGACAAATTTTGTCAGTTAAATCAATATCAAATGACTTCAAAGCCTTTTCAAGCTTGTATCCGCCACGACTGACATATTTACTATGTGCGTTTTTAGCCAAATGGAAGACAGTATCAGGATCAACTTTTTCCCCTGGTTTATCAAAACGCAAATTATCTTGATTGTAGACCTCTCCAGCCATAACTGAACGTTTAGCTTGTTCTCTGGATTCAAATAATTCTTGTTCAACTAATAAAACATCAATTCTTTTTTTTGCCAATATGTGTCACCTATTCTTTAAAATAATCTAAAAAGCTTACCAATAAGTTCTTATCGAATTCTTCTTCTTTTAGAACCGCATTAAAAGCATCTTTTACTAAGTTATTTAGTTTTTCTTCTGTGGCTTTTTTACCAATTAAATTTGGGAAAGTATTCTTGTCAGCATCTTCACCATCGTCAGCGTCATTAAGATCATCCTTCAATTGAAAGGCCAATCCAATATCGTTAGCGTATTGAACCAAATTTGTCGATAACTCATGACCGGCACAGAAAGCACCAGTTGTAACAGCGGCTGTAATTAAGTCAGCTGTTTTTTGTTTATGCAAAGTGGTTAATTCATCTTCAGATAACAACTTATCTTCCATAGTAATATCAGTCATTTGTCCAGCAACCATTCCCATAGGACCGGCGTTATGTGACAAAATTCTGACAGCAGCCATACGCTTATCAGTGTCTAAGCTAGACTTAGCTATCCAATAGAAAGCCTGTGTTAACAAACCATCACCAGCTAATACAGCTGGTCCTACACCAAATTGCTTATGATTTGATAGTTTACCACGACGATAATCAGAATTGTCCATTTCCGGCAAATCATCATGTATCAATGAGTAAGTGTGGACTAATTCAATAGCTCCAGCAATATCAAAATATTTAGACAAGTCTTCGAATCTAACCCCTGATGAATAAGCTACGGCCAAAAATAACATTGGTCGAACACGTTTTCCACCAGCATCTAAAGAATAAAGCATCGCATCACGCAACGTTGTCTGTTTGATTTCGGACTTCAGTCTATCATCTAAAAATTTATTAAAATCAGGCAAAACTTGTTCGCAAAAATCTGAGAACTTCTTAATTTCCATAATTAGTCCTGACTTTCGTCTTGGTCTTTTTTAATATTAATTTCTTCGCCATCTTTAGTCATAATCTTTGTGACTGTTTCTTCAGCGTCACTCAAAGTCTTTTCTAGTTCTTTACTTAAAGTAACACCTTTCTTGAATTTTTCCATGGCTTCTTCCAAGGGAACATTCCCAGACTCCAGATTTGTAACGATTGCTTCTAGATCAGCCAAATTTTCTTCAAATGTTTTCTTTGTTTCAGCCATTATTATCCTCGCTTACTTCCTTGGTTATTAACTTGACGTTACCATTTTTAACTTTTAGGTCAACTTCTTGATCGACACGATAATCCGTTGCATCTTTTAAGACTTTTCCAGATTTATCGGTTGGAATAGCATAGCCACGGCTCAAAGTCTTTAAAGGACTTAAAGAATCCAAGGCAGCAACCCTACTATTAAATACATTACGATCTTTATTGATAATTTTATTTACATTATTGATTAAAATTTGATACAAGCGATTCACTTGATTACCAGAGCTATAAATCTGATCTCTTGGTGAAACCCGTACCAAACGATTAGCATATTGAATTAACTCTGTTTTTGAATGATTCAAGGAACCTTCAAAGTTACGTTGTAATTTATCTTGCAAGTAATCAACCTTTTGTAGGTACACTTCGTATATTCGCTCTGGATGTTGCAAAAAGACATTCTGAGACAACGAATCGACCTTATCCTTGTAATTACCTATAATTTTGTTTTGAGCGTTGTAAAGTCTTGTATTCAAATCTTGAATATGCAACAAGACATCCCTCAAAACTGGCGTAGCTAATTCAGCGGCTGCGGTTGGAGTTGGTGCTCGTAAGTCGGCAACCAAATCAGCAATTGTTGTATCAGTTTCATGTCCAACAGAACTGATAACCGGAATCCTACTTTGCACAATAGCTTCAGCCACTATTTCTTCATTGAATGGCCAAAGGTCCTCAATTGAACCACCACCACGACCGATAATAATCGTATCGTAGTTGCCATCCTCATTGATTCGCTTGAGCTGTTCAACGATTGTTTTAGCTGCCTCTGTTCCCTGAACTTGTGCTGGATATAAAACTAATTGTACGATGGGATATCTTCTGGCTGCTGTCGTCATAATATCATGAATAACCGCTCCAGATTGACTAGTAACTACCGCAATTCGTTTAGGAAATTGAGGAATAGCTTTCTTAGGTAAGTCAAAAACACCCTGAGCAGCCAATTTTTTCTTCAACTGCTCAAAGGCGAGATACAATGCACCTAATCCATCCGGTTCCATTGATTCAACATAAATTTGATAAGAGCCACTAGCTTCATAAAGCGAAATTCTTCCTTTTACAAGAACTTTCATTCCTTCTTCTGGTTGAAATTTAACTTTACTGAAACTTGATTTAAACATGATTGCAGAAATCTTGGCTTTATCATCCTTCAAAGAAAAATATTGATGGGCATTCGGACGCATCCGAAAGTTAGAAAGTTCTCCTACCAAATAAACGTGGCCCAAATAAGGGTCCACGTCAAATTTTCTTTTTAGGTATTGAGTTAATGCTGTAACTGTTAAATATTGATCATTATCCATTTGCCCTGCCTTCGGCTAATTCAATCACTTGATCGACTAGAGCCGTGATTGTCATTGGACCAACACCACCAGGAACGGGTGTCATCATGGAAGCTTTATCTTGAACATCATCAAAATCAACATCACCACAAAGTTTGCCATTTTCGTCTCTATCCATACCGACATCAATAACAATTGCTTGATCTTTGACATAATCTTTTTTGATGAATTTAGCTCTTCCAATGGCCACAACCAGCACATCAGCCTTACTTGTAATTTCTTTGAGGTTCTTAGTATGTGAATGTGTGATCGTAACAGTGGCATTACGATCCAACATCATAGCAGCTGTAGGTTTACCTACAATATTACTACGTCCGATAATTACAACATTTTTACCATCAAGGTCAACATTGTAATAATCTAACATCATTAGAATTCCTGAAGCGGTAGCTGGCTTGGTTAGTGGTGAACCAATCCAGAGATTACCAACACTAATTGGTGTAAAACCATCGACATCCTTTGCAGGATTGATTGCTTCGATGACCTTATCTTCATCAATGTGATCAGGAACTGGTAGTTGAACGATAAAACCATCAACGGCCTTATCATTATTCAATTCGTCAATTTTACTTAACAACTCTGCTTCACTGACAGTGGCGTCAAAGTGAATTAGTTGAAAATTGATACCTAATTTTTCGGCACGACGTTTTTTATTACGAACGTACACAGCGCTGGCACTATTTTCACCAACTAAAATTACGGCAAGTCCAGGTGTAACACCCTTTCTTTTCAATTCATCAACTCGTTTAGTCATTGTTTCGTCTAAGGCGGTAGCTACTTTCTTACCTTCTAATAATTTCATACTAATCACCATAAAAAGGCTGGCAAAAATACACCAGCCTTACCCTTCTACAAAATTAGATAAAATACCATTTACGAAGGACTTAGAGTCCTTGTCACCAAATTCACCAGCTAATTCGATAGCTTCATCGATAGCTACTTTCCTTGGTACTTCTAAACTGTTTTCCATTTCAAATAATCCAACATGTAAAATTGCACGGTCAATACGGGACAGACGTTTAACTGTCCACTTATTCTTTAAATGCTCGGCAATCTTCTTATCAAGGTCATCTTCGTTTTCAATGACACCTGAAACTAGGAATGTTAAATAATCTGGCACTCTGTCTTCTGCTAAATCGCATAATTGCATGGTAGAGGAAATAGCATCATCTGGTGTGTCCTTAGTACTTTCAATGGAAAATAGTGATTGAACTGCGAGTTCTCTGATCTTATGTCTACTTATCACTAGTATTATTCCTTTTTATCTGTTGTTACACGTTCTATTTCGCCAGACTCTTTCTTAGCGATCAATCCTACAACATGTACGTTAATCTCACTTAAATCTAAATCGGTCATGAATTCAAGTTGTTCAATGGCTGATTTTTGGATCTCCAATGATACTTTAGGGATCGATACGCCATAGTTCAAATATACATACACATTTGCTGATATTTGATCATCATTGAACGATACATCAACGCCTTTACCGTGATTGATTATACCAAAGAGTGAATCTATTCTATTAGAAATAGTTCCACGCATTTCGTAAACACCATCAACTTGGTTTGTAGCAATACCAAGAAGAATCTCAATTACTTGATGTGATATTTCAACATTACCGTTTATTTTTCCACTATCTTCTTGTAGAGAAACATATTTTTGTTCAGCCATAAACTTATCTCCATAATCAGTTATTAATTAAGCACGTGAAATGTAAGTACCATCTTGTGTATTAATAGTTAACATATCGCCTTCATTAACGAAGAATGGTACTTGCACAACTAAGCCTGTTTCCATTGTAGCTGGTTTTGAACCACCTGATTGTGTGTCACCCTTAATTGAAGCTTGTGTTTCAGTAACTTTAAGGTCAACTGTATTAGGTACATCAACACCAAGTGTTTCTCCACCGTACATTAAGATACTTACTTCCATGTTTTCCTTCAAATATTTCAATTGATCTTGAATTGATTCTGCAGGAATAGTTAATTGTTCATAAGTTGTAGTATCCATAAATACGTGGTTAGTTCCCTCAGCATATAGATATTGCATTTTCTTATTTTCAATATTAGCTTTTTCAACTTTAGCAGTTGATCTGAAAGTCATTTCTTGAACGGCACCTGTTCTCAAGTTCTTTAACTTTGAACGAACAAAGGCACTACCCTTACCTGGTTTAACATGCTGGAATTCGATAACACGCCAGATACCATCTTTAACTTCAATTGTTAAGCCATTTTTAAATTCATTTACTGAAATTGACATTTTTTTCTCCCTTTAGTAAAAGTCTTACCGTTAAAACACTCATACATTATTTTACCAATGTTTCGGTGTTATTAGCAATAACTCATCTTAATTATATAAAAAAAAGAGGAACATTGTCCTCCTTCTTCATCAATATATTAATATACTGAAACTTGTTTCTTGTCTCTGCCAAGTCTTTCAAACTTAACAACGCCATCTGTAAGGGCGAACAATGTGTCATCGCCACCGCGACCAACATTTGTACCAGGGTGAATCTTTGTACCACGTTGTCTGTAAATAATTGAACCAGCCTTGATAGCTTGTCCATCAGCACGTTTAGCACCTAATCTACGACCAGCAGAATCACGGCCGTTAGAAGTTGATCCACCACCCTTGTGGTGAGAGAAAAATTGTAAATTCATTTTTAACATATGAGTTTACCTCCTAATCAAGATTTATCTTATTTTTTTGAACTTGAACTTCAATGTTTTTTGGGTAACTACCTGCAATATCTTTTAATATCCAAAATAAATTATCCAACAATAAAGCAGTATCGTGAGATATTGTCTTATCGAGCTGGCAACCAAGATGGCCACCATTTACCTCATCCATGACGACCTGAGGTGTAGTCTTAGTAAGTTTTTCCAGATTATTGATAGTTCCTATTGTTACTGCCGAAACAGCGGCACAGACTAAATCTTGACCATAAGGTCCTGAATCAGCATGTCCCTTTATTAAAAAGGAATCAATCTGTTGATCTGAATTCTGGTGAAAACTTGCCCTAATCATAATTAAGCCTTGATACTATCGATAAGTACCTTTGTATATGGTTGACGGTGACCAGTTTTCTTGTGTGAATGCTTCTTAGGTTTGTATTTGTAAGTAACAACTTTCTTTTCCTTACCTTGTTTCTCAACCTTACCAGAAACAGTTGCGCCCTCAACTACAGGACTTCCAACTTTAACACTCTTGCCATCAGAAACTAAGATTACATCATCAAATGTAACTGCGTCCCCTTCTTTGACATCAAGTTTTTCAACATAAATTGAAGCATTTTCTTCAACTTTATATTGCTTACCACCAGTTTTAATAATTGCGTACATTAGCGTACACTCCCTTCTAAGACTCGCCAATTAGGTGCACTAAGCTTAAACCTAATTTTGAGCGGTTGTAGATGCAATAGTGATTGCAACTAATAAAATATAGCAAATTTCACTTGCTTTTTCAACTATATATAAGAACTTTTTTTATTTATCCAGTAGCCTTTGCTTATTGAAATATAGATTAAAAGAATAAATCCCATCAAATTTATTATCAAGGATGCGATTCCAATCCAAGTATAATAGGCATGCACTTCAATAATATTCTTCCCCGGATTTGTTTGTAACATAACAGTACCATGGTCTGAAGTTTTTGTTTTAACAGACTCATTATTTAATTCAACTCGATACCCCGAATAATTTTGTATTGGAAGATCCATTGTTGCAGCCTGTGGATTATAATACTGAATCCAATAATCACTATTTTTAGTATAGAAAGAAACTTTAGCATTTCGCTGATTTACTGAAAAATGATTATGTTCACTTTTAGCTGAATCATGGTAATTAGTCACAACGTTGGAGTAATTAATTTTATTACTAGCAATCAAAGTTTGTTGCGGCTTGATTTGATTAGCTTGTGCATAAACCAAGAAACAAAGGCCAATCATTGTTGCAGTTACAATAACTAATCTAAAAATAATTGGTGCCTCTTGGAACAGCATGATAATTATCCTTGTCACAATAATGATAACAAATAATTCTAGGATACTTTGTAGCGAAAGAACCAACCGACTCAAGTCAATTCCAGTGATTTTAAACTTAACTACCATTGCTATAGATAAAGGAATTATTTCAATCATCAACAATTTATAGGCAAACGAGTTTTGAAAGAAAATAAATATTAATAAAACTAATAGTAGAACTGCAATAGCTATCAGAAGATATTGTTGCACATTACTTAAATTCAAATTTTGAAACCATTTGAAATAGTCTAAATTAGCGACTGGATTCTGAACAAATTTATTTTGTAATTGATTTTCAATCAGTGGACCCCAGAAACCAACCGTCATCAAAGCTGATAATCCAATGACCTCACCGATATTGATTAATAAATGACCCCAATATGTCCAGCTATGTGACACTTTGGAAAATAACATCAAAACTGCCATAGGAATTAAGGTCAAGCTGACCGATAAAGCCATATATGGTGCGGTCCATACTATTAATGACATTCCACAAGCCAAATTTAACCAGTGCTTAAATTCTCCACTAAAAATTTGAAACGCTCCATAATATACCATTGGGAGAAATATCAACACTAGGTAATTTTCTAACCGCTGATCTTGAAAAACTTGCTGGAATCTATTAAGAGAAAAAGTATAGATTACAGAAAACAATAATGACTCTAAGGTATTTTTTGAAAACTTATTCATATAAAAATAGGCGCTTGTAAGTGTTAGAAACGTGATCACGGTCAAAAGAAAGCTGAATCCATACGCGACATTCCCATTCAAAAAAAGAATTCCCGGTAAAATGGTTAACCACGGGCTATACAAATTAACTTGGCCACCTGAGTGGTTCCAATAATCAAAGTTGATTGGTGAAACAAATATATTAGTCAAGCTCTTGATGTGAGCAATGTTAAAAATCATTTCATTGCCAAAAGCTGCGTGTTGAAAAAAAATAACTGTATAAAATATGCTTAATACTAAAAAAATCGATCCTAAAATAACTTTTTTCCATGAACGATTCGACATGGTGATACTCCTTTATAAAAAAACACTCTACCTAAATGATTATACTAAAAAAAGGATTGCACAGACTAAATTCAGCACAATCCTTTGATAATATTCATTTTCATTAAATCGATAATGTGGTTATAGCTATATGTCCTAAAACCAAAAAGAAAAATACCGTTGCTAAAACTAGCTTACCTCTACTTAGCTTTAGCTTTTTAATTACTTTCGTTATTAATACGAGGGCAATAATTAGACCAATTCCAATTAGAATCCCCATTAGGTTACTAATAATTGCTTGTTGAGCAAAAAATGCTGCAACTACATCTATAAGAATGAAAGCAATTGTGATAACAAACGAAAACTTTCTTTTCAAACCGCCCACCTCTAAAAATCATAAGTATTATGAAAAAAAAACTTAAACACTAAGCACAACATTCATATTGTAAATTGAAATTATATTCTTTGCAAGAATTTTTTTACTGAAAAACTAAATATCATAATATATATTCAATTATTTTTTTATAATTTATATGACTGCCAAGGTAAAGTTTCGGGGTATCGACGATTTATCACTGAAATACTTTTAATGTCGTCTGGATCTAATTCCAATACTAAACGATCATCATCATATACTGGCCATTCATATTTAATATTTTCATCATATGGTTTGCCTGTTGTAATAAACTCCAAAAGCAAATCCAAAATATAGTCCCTATTCTTACGGTAATCAATATTTAATTCATCAGTTGGCATATTTAAGTAACGAACGATTCCACCATGTTGACCTTCGTATACTTTTGAGTAATTGCAATAAACATCTGCATCACTATTTTGTGTCAACAATTCTGCTAACCTTCTGGCTGGGTAGACATACATCGCCGTTCCTAACATTTCAACAAAATCATTCTTTGAATAAGATTCATCAAGGAAGGCATCCCTCAATACAGGAGCATTATCACCAAATAAATCAGTCATAACATCTTCTTCTAGTTGATTAATACTAGTATCCTTCAAGCCCACTAATTCATTACTACCCGCTGAGATCAAGGTTTTGAAATTTGTTCTCTTCACACGTTCAACAAGTTTTTCTTCCCAATCAGAAGAAATTAAATTTTCATCAATCACGGGGCCAAACCAATTAGTTGGAGTGTGCCCTTTTAAAGCTTGTTCCTGAACTAGTTGCAACCCATCATCTGTTAAATTGAATAGATCTTTACTAGATTTAATATTATTTTCCTGACAGATTCTCTCAATAACTTTGTTAGCAGTATCAAGATCTCGAATCGTCTGAACTCCGCCAGAAAATAAAATAATATTTTTAATTCGATCCAGAATACTTGAATTAGATGCCATCAAGGCCGCAATCGACTTTGCACCAGCGGATAGTCCAGCTAAGGTTATGTTCTCAACGTCACCACCAAAGCTACTTGCATTGTCCATGACCCATTGAATACTCATCAATTGATCTGATAATCCGACATTGGTATCACCGCCATCGACTTTACCCCAACCAAATAATCCCAAACGATAATTGGGAACAACATGAACGATTGATTGGTGATCTAACCAAGACATTTGTTTCTTATAATTGCCGCCTCTAAGAAAACCGCCACCATAGAATTCAATTACAATTGGATAATGTCCTTCAATATCAGGCGTACAAATATCCAAGTTCAAACAATTTTCACCGAAACTAGTATCAGGGTTATTCTGATCCAAAGCTTCATCTTGCATAGGCTGGATTCCGTTATGTACTGCATAATGCATTTTATTTACTTCATTAGGTCCAAATTTTGCGATAGAGAATTCTTCAGCGCGTTTAAATCTACGACCATACCCGAATGGTACCCCTAAAAAGTCAACGTGATTATGATCCATGACTCCGTGATAAGTACCAGTTGTAGTTTTTATAATCTTCTTCATCAACTAATCCCCCAATGAACAAAATATCAATTTATATATATTCTAAACTAATAATAACAATGTACAAGAATTTCATGTAACCATTTTTATAGCAATTTATTCGCATTTTACCTTGTTTACTTAATTAACCTTGTATATAATTTCAAAGATATGTCTTTAAGGGAGAGGAATTTATGGTATTAACAGATGCACAAAAACGTGCTAACGAAAAATGGCACAAGAATCATCGCGAGCGTGCTAACTATATAGCCATGCGCTCATCAGCAAGAAGCTTTATTAGAAAGAAGTCTACTGAGGACGATCTTCAAGAACTACAAGATATAATTGAAAATCGTCGTAAGGAGCTTGCCCAAACCCTAAATAATCAATTTTAAATAATGTATGCCTTTACATTTGTAAAATGTAAATTTTTTTATGAAAATAAGACAAATATTTATGTCATAATTATTTTTTCTGATATAATTTGGACATGGATGAGGATGAAGGAATCCTTATCCTACTAGTGTTTTGTCCAGAACTGATGACATTAAAAGCTGTAATTATTTCGGAGATGAAGATTATGAAATTGATACTTTGGATCAAATCATTATTAAAAGCCGAAAGAAATGAAACTTCCACGCAAGATAGAGAGGTACTTTCCGAATTAGAGGCAGAAAATAAACCTTTTATATTTGGAAAATAATGTTATTCAGTAAATTATTATTAGGGATGGTTCACTTAAATACTAAGTGAACCTTTTATTTTACCCAAAGAAAGAATAATTTTAATTTTTCTGCAATTTTACATTGACATCAACCGATGCCTTTCTCTATAATAGTACGAGTGATGTCACAGTGGCTCAGTTGGATAGAGCAACGGTCTTCTAAACCGTAGGTCGTGGGTTCGAATCTCACCTGTGACATAATTAATACCATTTAGAGTTTTTCTAAATAGTTAATAGCTTATGATTGTTGTTAAATCAACTTTCATGAGCTTTTTTATTTCAATAATTTTAAACTGTCCCACATCATACCCACAAATTTTAAAAAAAGTTTCAAATTATAAATTAAATATTTTTATTTTAAGTATTGCAATACTGTTTATCTTTCTCTATAATATTAAAAGTAATGTCACAGTGGCTCAGTTGGATAGAGCAACGGTCTTCTAAACCGTAGGTCGTGGGTTCGAATCTCACCTGTGACATAAAACAAAAATATCGTTAAACGTCGTAATGTCGTTTAACGATATTTTTTTGTCTATTTTTAAATTACTCACTCCGGAATTGCCATTACATCAGTGTCTACAATCCCAAACTGACGGCGCATTTGGGCTTCTATTTCCTCACCCAAAAGATAACTATCCTTTACTTCCATATGTGGATCAACTGCAATAATAACGTCTAAGGTAACCATATTTCCATTATAATGGGCATTCAGTTCATCAACTTGTTTAACTTGTGTAAATCTTTCAATAGCATCTTTGAATTCTGCTTCTAGTTTAGGATCAAAATAATCAGCCAAGTTCAAACTACTTTCACGAAAAATTTTGATTCCCGCCGTTAGGATAAAGATACCAACTATCATACTGGCGACTCCATCAAGCCAAGTAATTTTAAATATTAATGCTCCACCGATTGCTATCAAAGTACCCAAACTAGTAATTGCATCGCTCAAACTATCCTTAGCAGCAGCGGTCAAAGCTGCATTTTGTAGTTTACGACCAGCATTAAGATTCATCCACCAAACAATTAACATAATAATCATGGCAATTGCAGCACCAACTAACGTAATTGGCTTAGGTATCTCTTGTGTATCTGGTTTCAATAAACTTTTGATTCCACCGTATATAACATTAATTGAAATTGCTACCATGATTATTCCTGTGATCATGGTAAAAACAGTCTCATAGTGAAATCTGGTCAACTGTAATCTTTGACCGTTTTGCTGAATATCTTGTGGTAATGGTTGTCCCATTAAATCATCATCATCAATATCACGAGCAATAAAAATGCCAATCAACAATAAGATTGCTGAAATAATCCCTGCTAAATTATTCAGTGCATCCGCTCTTAATGTTTGTGAATGACCAATAATTGCCAAATAAAACTCAATTACCGAAATTACCAAGTATGCTGCAACGTTAAACCACAAATTATGTTGCGCACTGTGAAGCTTTTGTAATTCCTGCTTTTGCATTTCCTGCCAAGTTGCGTTCTCTGCTTGACGATGAGCTAGTCTCTCTTGCATAGAATCCCTTCTCACTAAACTATTACGTCATTTATCGATGGTCATAAACAAAATACATAATATATGGATATTCTAATTCTTTTAAAACGAGAGCACAATTTTAATAGCAACAAAAAAGCCCTCCCCTAAAGGAAAGGACTCACATTATTTATCGTTGAGGATAGGATTGCAACTCACGTTGCTCAATCAATATATCATCTATCAACTACAATTTCTATAATCTAGCTATTCCGTAAAGAAACTGTATTCTAAATTATAAACTTGCCAATAAATGATTCATATTGATAATAATCTTATGCACTCATTTTTAATAATTTGTTCATAGCTTCCTCAATTGACTTACCGCATGCAGAAAACTTGTCGTTTTTCTTATCAAATACGGTAAACAATTGATGCTTAGTATCTAACGTAACTTTATATCGCATATTGTTTACCTCCTCTTAATGATTTTTAATTCTACTCGCTTTTAGAAAAAAATCAATAGAAGCAAACTATTTTATTTTTAGTTCCGCAAATAGTTCGGTAATCAAATTTTATTGTTCCTCAGCTTAGCGAGCCATTAAAACTTAATACAAACTAAAATGGAATTCATGTAATTGAACTCAACAATTGTATTAGTAGTGGTCATCTTTAGCCACAAAGACTATTAAGTCAGTAATTGGTTTTAAATGTTAGGTGACACTAATTTATATCAATCTGCTTATATACTCATAATAAGTATTGATTATCAATCATTTATAAGTGATTTATTAGTCCAACATTAATAAATCATCCTAAAAGTCGTTTTTTGAAATTATATAAGCTATATTCCGCGCGAAACTTTAATTGTAGAATTACAGCAAATAATGAAAAGGCTATCATATAAATAATCACCTTTTCCATTTTAAAAAAGTATTATTAACTTCATTATATATATGAATCAATTAAAACGGTCACTCGTTCGGATATTGATTTTATATTCGTAAAATCATACAAAAATGTTAATGTAACCGAACTATTTAACAATTTCACTGTTTTTATCAAACAAATTAATAATAATTATTAGTACAAATAATCCTATCACGACCATAAAAACAGAATGGATTCCTGCTAGAGTTACCTTTTGCAATTGAAAAATTGTCGACTCAGAACCACCGATAATTCTTCCTGAACTTATAAATTGATTAACTTGTGATAATTTAATATTTTTAAATTCTACTATATTATGATTAACAGAATGATTAAAAATCAATCCAAAAACCCCTGTCATAATAGTTTGACCTACTGATCTTCCTAAAGTAACTGTTGACGATACCGTTCCAATTTCGTTATCGTCAATCACACGTTGTGAAATTAGGATATTCATAGTAATAATTACCCCTAATCCCGCACCAGTAACACCCGAAGTGATGTATAGCCAAAATATTGGTAAATTAACTCCTGCAATAATTAAGGGAAGATAAAATAACATTTGAAAAATAACAATTGGTAAAATTATCCTTTTTGGAGAATACTTTCTTACTAAAGAACCTACAAAAAACGATGAAATTAACCACATTACTGGACTAGAAGTAACTGCTAATCCTGCAATTGAAGCTGGCATTTTATAAATCGATTGTAACCAAATCGGAAAATAAACTTGTAATCCCATTTGCAGTCCACTTAGTAACGTTGCAGTTACTATTTCTATAGTAAATAAGCGGTTGTTAAATAGCTTTAATGGAATAATGGGATCTGACGCATTCTTCTCAGCTTTAACAAACCAAAATAGGAAAACTAGAAATAAAATTGCACATAATACTACCAAAGATATATTGGATTGTTTATTTCCCAATATTTGAAAAAGCAATAACAGTGACGTCAAAGTTCCTGATAAAGCAATTATCCCTGCAATATCAAAAACTTCTATTTTCATAATGTGTCTTTTTTCTTGAAATCCAACTAAAACAAAAAAAAGAACAATTACTCCTAACGGTACGTTAATAAAGAATATCCAATGCCAATTTAATTTATCAATAATAAAACCACCTAATAATGGACCCATTAATGCCGATATCCCCCAAGCGGTGTTATTAAGTGCCAACATCTTTGATCTTTTTTCATAGCTAAACAAGTCAGCAATTATCGTAAACGTTATGGGCATAATTGCTCCCGCGCCAATCCCTTGAATTGCTCTAAATAAAATTAAGAAATAAATATTACTAGCAATACCACAAAGAAATGATCCAATTGAGAAAATAAGTAATCCCATCATAAATATTGGTTGCCGACCAATACGATCGGACAATTTACCATAAATCGGTGTGCTGATTGCTGTGGTAAGTAAATACATTGCAAAGACCCAACTCTGCATAGATAAACCGTCCAGTTTACTAATGATTGTTGGCAAAGCTGTGGTAACAATGGTGATTTCAACTGACGTCATGAATGTAGCTATAAAGATTGCACTCATTATCAACACCATTTTTAATGATTTATTCCTCGGCATAACTTTTGTTCTCCTCTTTTGAATAGTTCGATAATCATCGAACTAAAAAATAAAATAAAAAAACTAAAGAGTTTCTAAAAAGCCAGGCAAATACGTTGCAAAAGTCTCTTGATTTATTGATAAATATTTAATCTGAGCTTCACGACGCGTATTAGTCAGACCAACTGATCGTAATAGTTTAAAGTGATAAGAAACCGTAGACTTACTGAGATTTAATTTCTCCCCAACCTCACCGCAAGTCATTTCACTTTTTGCTTTATACAATATCCTTATCATCTGTAATCTATTGGGATCCGACAGCACTTTAAAAATTGCCGTTCTTTTTAAATCCGCTTCTTCTTCTTTCATAAAATTCACCTTATTCTTAACTTGATTTCCTAGCAACAAAACTATTCAAAAATAATATTTACACTATTATAGTAATAAAACTATATAAAAAAACTACCAAATCAAGTTGACTTGGTAGTTTTTAGTCTAGAAGAATAATTCTTTACAAGCGTTAGATATAGCAATTTTGACATGTTCAAAGGTTAATCCACCTTGAATATAAATTGTGTATGGTGCGCGCATTGGTCCATCACATGAAAACTCGATACTTGCTCCAGAAACAAAGGTCCCAGCAGCCATAACAACTTGATCCTCATAACCAGACATTTCACTTGGCTCTGGTGAAACATTGGAATCAATTGGTGAAAACTTTTGAACCATTTTAGCAAATGTAACCATCTTATCTGGATCACCAAATTCAATTGTTTGAATCAAATCTGTTCTATCATCATTCCATTTAGGTGAAACGTTCAATCCTAATTTCTCAAAGATTGCTGCTTCAAAGATTGCACCCTTAATGGCATTACCAGTCACTCTAGGAGCCATAAAGAAACCTTGGAACATTTCTGATTGACGATCGATTGTAGCACCCTCAGAGGCGCCAATACCAGGAGCAGTAAGGCGATAGCTTGATAATTCAACTAAATCCTTCTTACCTACGATATAACCACCAACTTTAGCTAAACCACCACCAGCATTCTTAATTAATGAACCTGCCATTAAATCAGCACCGACTTCAGTTGGTTCAATTTCTTCAGAAAATTCACCGTAACAATTATCAACAAAAATTGTAGCATCTGTTACTGTTTTAACCTGCTTAATAATTTCGGCTATTTCTTTAACAGTTAAACTCTTTCTAGTTGAATAGCCACGTGATCTTTGAATCGCAATAACCTTAGGATTTTGTTCTTTAATTTTCTTTTTCATCAAATCAAAGTCGACCTTATCGCCATCCATTTCAACGTAGTCAAAGCCAATTTTGTAATCCATCAATGAACCGCGTTTGTTACCGGCAGTCCCAATAACTTCTTGCATAGTATCGTAAGGTTCACCTGTTACATACAACAGATTATCTCCTGGACGTAGGATTCCGAATAAAGCTGTTGCCAAAGTATGGGTACCTGAAACAAATTGTGGACGGACTAGTGCTGCTTCAGTCTTAAATACATCACAATAGACTGCCTCAAGTTGATCACGACCTCGGTCATCATCCCCATAACCGGTTGTTCCTAACAAACTACTTTCATCAATACTTTCTTTTCTAAAAGCCTCAAGAACCTTATTTTGATTATTCAAAACTTGTTCATCAATTTCAGCAAGTTTTGGAGCAATCATTACATCAGTTTCTTTGATTACTTGTTTTAACTTATCTGGAAATTCTGCATCCCACTTAGTCATTGTTTCCCCCTATGAATTTAGTAATATTATTTTCGATAGTTTCTTGATAATTTTTATCATCACTAATATTATACCAATCTACATTCATCTGATTTCGGAAATATGTAAATTGACGTTTTGCAAAATGACGTGAATTCTTCTTAATTTCCTCAGCACAACTCTCCAAACTGGCTTGTTGCTCAAAATATGGAAATAACTCCTTATAGCCAATTCCATTCTTCGCCTGGGGAAAGTCATCTCGATGCTCATAAACGAACTGTGCCTCGTCCAATAAGCCCATCTCAAGCATTTTATCAACACGTTTATTTATTCTGTCATACAGCTTTGGACGATCATCAGTTAAACCTACTAAATAGAAGTCAGCCCATTTTTGACCATTATCTTGATCAAGAATAGATTTACCCGTTGTTCTGAAAACTTCGATTGCCCTAATCAAACGACGTGAATTCTCAACATCAATTTTTTCAAAAGCTTTAGGATCTTCCTTTTTCAAAATAGTTTGTAATTGAGAAACACCCTCAGTTCTCTCAATCTGTATTAATTCTTTACGCAATTCATTATCACCGTTATCTTTGCCGCCAAGATTCAAATTATTAGTTAATGAGCTCAAATAAAATCCCGTACCACCTACAACTAAAGGAAGTCTGTCGTTACTGGCTAAATCAGTTGCAATCGTCTTAGCTTTTTCTTGAAAATCCTTAACGGTATATCTTTGATCAGCATCACAAATATCAACTAAATGATGCGGAACCTCTTTTAATTCTGCTGGAGAATCTTTAGCTGTTCCAATATCCAGATGACGATATATCTGCATTGAATCACCTGAAATTATCTCTCCGTTGAACTTTTTAGCTAATTTTAATCCGAGGGCACTCTTCCCTACGGCAGTTGGACCCACTATTGCTACAATTTTTATCAAAAAATTACCCCACTTACACAGTCTTTTATAGATATTTTAAAGGAAATAAGCCATAATGGAAATTAAAGACAGGAGGAATATATATTATGGCAAAAAATCAAAAACATTTACGCTTTGTTAAAGGCTTCCTAGTTGGTTCACTTACAACAGCTACTGCAGTTTATGGTGCACTACACGCTTTCAAGAAGAAGGTTATCCAACCAGAAACTGAAGAAAACGAACGTGTTGAAGCAAACCGCAGACGTGCTAACCGTAAAAGCTTACAAGCACATCAAGGCTAAACAACAATACATTTAAATTATAACTAAAAAATGCTGTGTCAGAATTTTTTCTGCACAGCATTTTTTTATATTCTAGTAGTTTTCTTTGTTTGACCTTCCCAGTCACTGAAACGGTCTTCTAACCACTTAACATCAGTAAAGCCATATTTCTTAGTCAATTTAATTGCAGCACGGATACATAGATTCTTGTTATCCCCATATAAATATACAGGCAAATCTGGTCTCAATTCACCTTCGTTATACTTTAATTGAGTATATGGAAGATTTCTGGCACCCAAGATATGTTTGGAATCGAATGTATTCTTCTCTCTTAAATCAACAATTTGAGCTTTTCTCATCGTTTTTTCAAAGGTTTCGGCATCAATTTGGCCACCCATTTTTTTACCACGATAACGTACGTAAAACCATGAGCCTACCCAATAGATCAAGAACCCTATTACGATTACATACAAAACTGCATTTAAAACTTGCATTAATATAAACCCCTAATCAACTTTAATCAATGAAGCAGCACCAATAACGCCGGCACCATTACCAAGACTAGCAAGTCTTAGTTCTGTAGAATCCTTGATAGTTGCGAATTCGTTATTACGCATAGCTGTTTCAACCTTACCACGTAAGAATTCACCAGCAGCTGAAACACCACCACCGATAACTACATACTTAGGATTCAATGTGTTAGCAATGTTACCAAGAACAAAACCAAGTGAATCACAGACGTAATCAGCAACAATCAATGCAAGATCATCATCTTTTTTAGCTAAATCAAAGACATCCTTTGCAGAAATATCTTGGCCATCATCAAGCATAGCCTTCAATTCTGAATTACCTGCATATTCTGAGGCACGATCTCTAGCAACACGTACGATACCAGTAGCTGAAGCGATTGTTTCAAGACAACCCTTTTTACCACAAGTACACATGAAACCATTAGGATCAACTGTAACGTGGCCAATTTCACCAGCAGCACCATTATTACCTTGAAGTAATTGACCGCCGGCAATGATACCACCACCAACACCAGTACCTAGTGTAACAAAGACAACATCGTTGGCATTGTTACCAGCACCTTGCCATCTTTCACCAAGAGCAGCAACGTTAGCATCATTTTCAATAGTTACAGGAAGACCTGTACCCTTTTCAATATCACGTACTGGATAAACTGAATTAGTCCAGTTAAGGTTGTAAGCACCTTTGATTGTGCCTTTTTCGTGATTGATTGTACCAGGTGAACCCAAACCAATTCCATCAAATTGGTCTGCAGTCATGCCATACATTTTGATATGGTGATTGATTGAATCAATAATATCAGGAATAATTAATTGTCCATCAGACAGAATATTTGTTTCAATACTCCATTTTTGTTGAATCTCACCTTTATCAGTAAGAATAGCGAATTTAATTGTTGTACCACCAAGGTCAACACCGATTAACTTTTTCTCTGTCACTTTGATCTGTCCTTTTCTTTCTTTTCTTCTTTTCTATGCTCGGCTTTTAAGACTAATTGAGCATCAATAAAAGTCTTTTTGTCGATCATTCCGCCTTCATACAAGCGCTTAACTTCAATAAACATAAGCTCTATATCCCACATTCTTTTACCAACGTGAACATAGGTCCCATATCGCTTGAGTAACTGTTGTACGTCATAAAGCGTTCTAAAACTCATCATATTATCCATAAACTACCATACCTTTTGCATACATATAATAAGAAATAGCTATCACTACTATCATAGATAACACTCGGTAAATCATCTTGGGACGCTTGATTCCGGGCAATCCTAAGGCATAGCCTAAGAATAAACCACCAATAGCGCCACCAACGTGACCCCAAATATCAATACCAGACATGGTTAGATCCATAAGTAAGTTCACTGCAATCAGACCTAAGAAGCTTTTACCAAGTTCTCTAAGGAAACGATTTTCACGATAAATAACTGCCAAGGCTAAAAAGGCCGCAAACATACCGAATAATGAAGTACTTGCACCTGCCGAGATAGCATTGTTAGCTCCAAATGCAAAACTAGCTAAATTACCTGTAATCCCACTCAACATGTATATAAGAAGGAATCGCCAGTGACCTACCATTGGTTCCAATATCTGACCAACATATAATAGTGTAAACCCATTCATAAAAATATGGAAGATGCCAATGTGTAAAAATATTGGTGTAATTAAACGCCACCATTGACCTTCTTGCACTAATGAATTGGTCTTGGCTCCCATTAATATCAATGTATTAACGTTTTGTGAGCCACCAACAAACGTTTCAACTAGATAGACACCAACTGTAACAGCTAACAGAAACCACGTTACATAGGCTTTATTTTGCCGATTAAACATTTTCCCCACCCGTTGAAGCAGAAATAATTTTATCAATTGGTTTATCTAAAACGTAAATTGGCCAAGGTGTTTTGGAATAATATTGTTTAGATGATGCGAGAGCAATTGTTTTAGTTGGGTATTTTGCTAGATATCTATCAAAATATCCTGCACCAAAGCCAAGACGTGCCTTCGTATCCTCTGAAAAGGCTAAACCAGGTACGATCAAAAGATCTGGAGGATCCATAAGATTATTATCATAATCTTTAGGTTCCCTAACGCCAAATGAACTCTCTTCCAATTCAGTATCTTTAGTGTATTTAACAAAAGTCATTGAATAATCTTTGAAAGTTTTTGGAATATAAACTTCCTTACCCATTTCCCAACACTGATTAATAATCGGAAATGTTGGTATCTCATCATTCATACTTAAGGTAATACCAATACTTGGTGCATTTTGAAAATCGAGATCATTAAAGAGTTGAAAATAAATGTCATTAATTTCTTTTTGTGCTCGATCAGATTTCATGAATTCACTTACAAGATCAATTTGCTTTTTTCTAAAGCTCACTTTATCCAACTAATCACTCCCTTGTCCTAGTAAAAAAAAACAACAGGAATTTTAACCTGTTGTTTATTTTGTTTCACGATGCAATGTAACAGTACGTTCGCGTGGGCAATACTTCTCTAATTCAAGACGATCTGGAGTGTTACGCTTGCTCTTGCTTGTTAGATATGTACGTTCATGACATGAAGTACATTCCATTGTTATATTTACTCTCATAGTTGGAATATCCTTTCATAATACTTAACTTAATTCAACTTATTAAATATATCATTTTTTGAAGTATATTTAAAGGTCAAATTATGATTATTTCTGACCCGTCAATTTATAGTAATCCGTATACATTTGTTTTGCAAGCAATTGTGGATAACTACCAGTTTCACTAGTTAAGTTAGGGAATACGATAGCCATAGCAATATTAGGGTCATCATATGGTCCAAAACTAACTAAACTAGTTGTAATTGTTGATGGTGGATCAGAACTAGGATTATCAGGGTCAAAGTAGAATGATTGCGCAGTACCAGTCTTAGCAGCAACTGATGGGCTCAAATCAGCCAATCTAGTAGCTGTAGTCCAGTAACCACTACCGTGAACGGCAGCATACATACCTTTTCTAACAACATCTAGTTCGTCAGTTGTGAAACCGACTTTATTTAATACAGATGGTTTTGTAACAGAAGTCAAAGCACCTTTAGTACCATCGTTCTTAGTCTTTTGAATTGATTGAACGACATAAGGTTTCATACGATAACCACCATTGGCAATCGTTGAAATATATTGTGCCATTTCAATCAATGTATAGGCATCGTAGTTACCATAAGCCAAATCCAGTGCAGAACCAGTCTTCAAGGCACCATCACTATTAGTTGTTGCACCTTCGATACCAGTTGTTTCACCAGAAATATCGATACCAGTCTTAACACCTAAACCAAATTGATTGAAGTATCCTCTCATTTTGTTAAAAATGTCAGGGTTCATCACAATTCTCTTATTTGGAACATAGTCAGCATTAGCCTCTTTCAAAGCTAAAGCCATCATATACTCATTAGATGAGAACTGTAGCGCTTGAATAGCACTCAAACTGCTAAATGTACCAATAGGATAAACAGACTTCTTAACCGGTGTACTTGGAAGATAGATAGGTTCATCGGCCAACGTATTATTTGTTGGTGTAATAACACCATCCATCAAAGCACCAAGTACTGTCGCACCCTTAACAGCAGAACCCATAACAAAGGTTCTGTTGATAACGCCAAGTGCATCTTCGGAAGTTTTACCAGTCTTAGGATCGTTGTGAATTCCGGCCATAGCTAGAATTGCACCAGTCTTAGGATTTAAAGCAACCGCATAAGCACCATCTGAATATTGAGTAATACCGGCAGTTTTAGCTGCACTGTATTGTTCATTCAAAGCATCTTGAACTTGTTTTTGGTATTTAGAATCAATAGTCAAATTAAGGTTTCCACCCTTTTGACCACCATAAATCGTTGAACTCTTCTTAATCTGGTTGTTAGAACCAACTTGAACTTGCTTTTGACTCTTGGTACCAGAAAGAATTGATTCATAACTCTTTTCCAAATAACTTGTTCCGACACGATCATTACGTGAATAACCAGAGGCTAACATTGTATTGATTTCGTCATCAGGAATACCTTGTTGCTCAGTTGAGACACCACCGATGATACTCTCGATTGATTCACCCTGTGGATAATCACGTTCCCAATTACTTCCAATACTTACACCAGGTAATTCGGTTAAATGCTCACTAACTTCAGCAATTTCTCTTGCAGTAAGATTCTTATCTTTCAAGAAAATTGTTGAAAGTGAATAAGCAGAACTCATTTTCTTAAATAAACTAGCTCTTTGCAAGTCTTGATTATTTAAATGAATTCCCTCTTTTTGAACATATTTAACTTCATTAGCATAGATTTTGGCATCCGTTAATGAATCACCATTAGCATCAACACGACTTGATTTTGGCATTTGCTTGATAACCTTAGAAGATTTACCAGGCTCTGACAAAATATAATCGGCCTCATCACGGCTACTTAAATTAGTATCTTCAATAGTTATATACTTAGTTAATCTATTAACAATTTGATAGATATCGCTCGACTTGACACTACCACTCTTTGTATAAGTGATGGCATTTTCCGTCGAGTTACCAACCAAAAGTCTACCTTTAGAATCATAAATCATTCCACGTGGTACATTGCCAGTCATTACTGTCTTGTCTGTTCGGTCAACTTCAGCTTCAAATTTACCACCATAAACGATTTGTAAATATGCAAGCTGTCCGACCAACATAGCGAATAGAACAAAGACAATAAAAAAAAGCAGGTTTAGACGAAATGGAATAGTAGACTTCGCTTGACTACCTGTTCTTTTCTTTATTATATCAAGTATTCTTCTCATATTTTCCTTCAAAAAAGCGAATAATTATTCATTAGATTTAAAAATATATTTTGGCCCATCTAATTTAGGATCATACTCAACTAACAGATCATATCTAGCAAAAAACCATGTATCACTATCAGTTATAAAGTAAGTCACACCATTGATTACAGTACTGGACTCAGGATCAACCGGTTTCTCTTTGCGCATAGCAATTGAGAAACCTTCATGAACCATTGTTTTCCCATAAACTTTACCATAAAAATGTACTCCATCTCCAGGTACTAAGTCCAATTCTTCTTCAAACCATTTGGAAGCTTCATCAGTTAATTCAATTTTCATAATGCCCACCTCAATATTTTACTAAGGTAAAGATAACAGAAAACGCATTCATTAAGCAACTTCAACGGTTTTAATTGTTAAACTATAACTTCCTACGGGAGTTTCAACTTCAACAACATCACCTACATGTTTACCAATAAGAGCCTTGGCAATTGGTGAATCATTTGAAATCTTACCATTATCAGGATCTGATTCAGCAGCACCAACGATTGTATACTCGTCCGGTTCTTCACCATCTTCTTGAACAGTAACTTTTTTACCAATTGAAATTTCATCACTGGCTACTTCATCAGCATCAATAACTCTAGCGTATTGAAGCATTTCAATAATTTGAGCAATACGTGATTCAACAACACTTTGTTCATCCTTAGCAGATGTGTATTCTGAATTTTCAGATAAATCACCAAAACTTCTAGCAATCTTAATACGATTGATAACTTCTGGACGTTTTACCTTTTTTAAATTTTCTAATTCTTCTTCCAGCTTTACTTTACCTTCAGCTGTCATTGGATAACTTCTGTCTGCCATTTTATATAGCTCCTTGTTTTAAATCGTTCATTATTATTCTAATTTCAAAATGTCATCTAATCAACCTCGATTAGATGACATTTATTTATATATACAATTATACCTTATTGTCCGGTTGTTGCATATCTACTCTCATGTTCTTGAAGAGTATGTGAATATGTAACTTTCCCTGTCTTCAAATTAGCAAAGAAGTATAGGTAATTTTGATCTCTATCAGTAGGATTCAAAACAGCTTCAATAGATTGCATACTTGGAGTATTAAAGGGACCAGGTCCATATCCTGTGTGCTTGTACAAGTTATATGGCGATTTAACCGCCGTATCCTTGTTACTCAATTTAGTTTTGTGAGTATTTAAAGCATACATAACGGAAATATCAGATTGAAGTGGCATATTAACTGCAAAACGGTTGAAGAAGACACCGGAAATCATACCACGATCCTTCTTAGTTACACCTTCACGTTCAACTAATGAGGCAATTGTTAGAACGTCTTGTACAGTATAACCTTTTTCCTTGAACGTTGCGTAATATGGCAATAATTCGTCATTTTCCTTTTCAACCATTTGTTCAACAAGTTCCTTCAAGGTCATCCCTTTGTAGACACCGTAAGTAGCTGGGAATAAATAACCTTCCAAGTGGTATCTAACGTTAGTTTTGGCCATTGTTGAATCTAACAATTGTGGATATTTCTTCTGAAGTTTTTTCAAGAAGGCTTCATCTTTCATCAATTTCATGAAATCAGCTTTCTTAAACTTAACACTATTCTTAGTACTCTTTTGAATAGAATCACCAATCTGATCAATCGTCACACCTTCAGCAACTAAGACAGTATCACTAGCTGTCCCAGTTGGTTGGGCACTACTTCCCTTTTGAAGTTGTTTAACGACTGAACTCATTCCCATTGACTGCTTAAATGTATAGTAACCAGCTTGGAAATCATTATAATTTTGAGCTTTGATATAAAAGTTAAAGACTGTTGCACTCTTGATAACTTTATCTTTTTCAAGAGTCTTGGCAATCTCCTTAGTAGAAGAACCAATTGGAATCTTTACACTAATATCTTCTTTATTATTCGCATTATATGGTTGAAGTGAACTATTCACGTAATTAAAGCCAATGATAGCAACAACAACTGCTAAGACAGCAATCACACCGACAATCCAGTATGCAATATGATTTGCTACGGAACGTTCATCGGCACGAGTTTTCATCTTATCATCTGATTCTTGCTTCAATGCTTCTTTTTTGTCATCCTTTTGGCTCAAGACACAGCCTCCCGAGTTAATTTATTAGAATTATACCATTAGTTCAGGAATAATTATCTAATTTCTACGTTAAATTTTTGAATCAAACTGTTCTTAACAAGTGAGAATGCCTTTTCAACTTCATCATCAGTCAAAGTATCATTAGGATTCAAGAATTCCAAGTGGTAACCAAGTGACTTGTGATTAGGCTTGATATTCTTTCCTTGATAAACATCGAAAATCTTAACATCTTGTAAATATTTGCCACCATTTTCAAAAATATCGGTAACAATTTGGCCATTCTCAATATCTTTTTCAACTAAGATAGCTAAATCACGACTAATACTTGGATACTTAGGAGCACTCTGAGCTTGAACATTCTTCGAATTCAAATCAAACATCATATCAATATTTAATTCAAAAACGAATGTGTCAGCAACAGAGTGATCACTTTGATAATTTGGATGTAATTTACCGACAAAGCCAATTACTTGTCCATTAGCTAAAATCTTAGCTGTTTGACCAGGATGCATATTGTCATATTCATCGGTTGCTTCATATTCAAACTTGGCATCAGCGTTAGTAAATGAAAGTAATTCATCAACAATACCCTTTACGTAATAGAAATCTGCTGCCTTATCTTCGGTATTCCATGAAGCATTCAACACATTGCCACTGACAGCACCTGAGATATATTCAACTTCATTAGGACGATCTTGACCAGTTGGACGATCAAAGATACGTGCTTGTTCAAAAATACCAAGATCATCGTTCTTACGTGCTTGATTATATGCAATATTTCTAACTAGACCAGGAATTAAACTGTTTCTCAAATATTCATGATCTTCAGTCATTGGATGCAATAGTTTTGTATATTCAGTTTTAATAACGTTGAAATCTTCAACTTCTTGTTTGCTCAAAAGTGAGTAATTGATAACTTCGTCTAATCCTTCACCTAATAATACATTACGTAGTTTATTGCTAAATTCACGTTTAGCACTATAACCACCTCTTGTTTCCATTCCAGCAGGTAAAGTATTTGGCAAGTTTTCATAACCATAAATACGGTTAACTTCTTCAACCAAATCAGCTTCAATTGCCATATCCCAACGACGTGTAGGAATAGTTACGACAATATCATCATCAGAAACATCTACTGTAAAACCAAGACGGTCTAAAATTTTAACAATTTCATCAGTTGTAAGTTGCAAGCCCATCAAATGATTAATGTGAGAAATTTTACCCTTAATAATTGTGGGTTCTGCTTTAGTTAAATTACCAGTAATAACATTAGAAATTTCCGAAGCATTACTTGATTCATCAACTAATTGTGTGGCACGAACAAGGGCTTCATCAACTGCTCCATTGTCAACACCCTTTTCAAAACGAGTTGAATCGTCACCACGAAGATCATGTCTTTGAGCAGTCTTACGAACTGAAGTGCTATTGAAGACACCACTTTCAAGTAAAACGTTCTTAGTATTTTCGTCAACAGCGGCAATACTACCGTTATCAACACCAGCAAGGCCAACAATTTCATTACCGGAAGCGATAATCAAATCATCATGTGTCAAAGTTTTTTCTTCATCAGCAATCTTGAACTTGTCGCCATCTTTAGCAAATTTAACTACTAATTTTTTATCCTGCAACTTATCAAGATCATAAGCTTGGATTGGTTGACCATATTCAATCATGACATAATTAGCGGCATCAATTACAGAGTTGACTGGACGAATATCTTGATTCCAAAGTCTTCTTTGCATCCAAAGTGGACTCTTGCCAACAGTAATATCTTTTAATTCACGGATTAAATAATCAGGAACTAAGTCCTTTTCTTCAACATCAACTGTTACATCGTTCATATCTTTAACTTTAGTAGCATCTAATTCTGGCTTTTTGAAAACAGGTTTCTCATCATAAGTAGCACCAATTTCCCAGGCAGCACCACGCATACCCAAGGTATCAGCACGATTAGGTGTGATATCAATATCAATCATTTGGTCCTTTAAACCAAGTAAGTCATAAACTGCTACACCTGGTTTTTGAGGTTCATCGAAAACATAAATACCATTTTCAAATTCTTCTGGCATATACTTTTCGGGAACGCCAACTTCATCAAGTCCACAGATCATACCGTTGGACTCTTGACCACGTAATTTACCACGTTTAATTTTTGTGCCATCTGGTAAATGAGCACCGTGTAAAGCAACGATAACATATTGATCTGCAGCCGCATTAGGAGCACCACAGACAATTTGGATATCTTCACTTTCGCCAACATCGACCATGCAAACTTTCAAATGATCTGAATCAGGATGTGGTTTAACACTTGTAATGTGACCAACAACCAATCCGCTCAATTTTTCTCCTAAACTTACTGGTCCTGATTCAATACCAGTTAGAGAAATTTTATCAGCCATTTCTTCAACTGTATGAGTAACAGGGATATATTCTTTTAACCAATTAACAGAAATCTTCATTATCTTAATTTACTCCTTTGAATTGTTCTAGGAATCTAACGTCGTTCAAGTAGAAATCACGAATATCAGTTACACCATACTTAAGCATAGCAAATCGTTCTGGTCCAAGACCAAAAGCCATACCACTATATTCGTTAGGATCGATTCCGGACATCTTCAAAACATTAGGATGTGTAAGTCCAGCACCTAATACTTCGATCCAGCCAGTGTACTTACAAATACGACAACCTTCGCCACCACAGTTGAAACATGAAACATCAACTTCAACGGATGGTTCAGTAAATGGGAAGTAACTTGGACGGAAACGAATTTCACGATCAGGTCCAAAGACATGACGACAAAGTGCATCTAAAGTACCCTTCAAGTCAGCCATACTGATATTTTTATCAACAACAAGTCCTTCAATTTGGTGGAATTGATGTGAGTGAGTAGCGTCATCATCATCACGACGGTAAACAACACCTGGTGAGATCATCTTCAAAGGTCCCTTTGAAAAGTCATGAGCCTCCATGTCACGACCCTCTTGAGCGGATGTTTGAGTTCTCATCAATAGTTCATCTGACAAGTAGAAAGTATCTTGCATATCACGAGCTGGGTGATCCTTAGGGATATTCAAGCGTTCAAAGTTATAGTGATCTTCTTCAACTTCATAACCACCAGCAACTTCGTAACCTAAACCGATAAAGAATTGCTCAATATCTTCAATTGTTTGATTCAAGATATGTCTTGTTCCTTGGGTTTGTTTTGTTGCAGGTAAAGTAACGTCAATTTTTTCTTCTTCAAGTTTTTTAGCAACTAATTTTTTGTTTAGTTCAGACATCTTTTCTTCAATTGCTTCTTGAATATCTTTTTTAACATTATTAGCTAAAGTACCAATTTCAGGACGTTCTTCAGCAGGAACATCTTTCATCCCACGTAGAGCTTTTGTAATTGGACCCTTCTTACCCAAAAGATTAACTCTTAGGTCATTTAATTCTTGAAGTCGTTCAGCACGTTTGGCTTCGTCAATACCATTTTCTCTTAAATTCTTTAGAGTATCGTTTAATGACATTGTTTTCCTCCTATGATGATATTGCTTTGATTTGTTGGTTTGATTCAGACAAGTCCTTCTTGTTAGTACCAATTTGTAAATATCTCAATTTTATGAAGTACTTATGAATTGGTATTGGTTTTGAGGGAATTGTTGTTTTAGTTTTTATATCTAATTTTCTATATGTTTCCCTAAATTTGCAGCATAGAAACGAGCTTCAACAGGGCAACTCCTTCCGGTTAAGTCAACTATCTCTGCCGGCACTTCGTTGCCGACTGAGATAGTAGTCTTAATCCTCGGGAGCTGACCGCCCTGTTTGCGCTCTCTACACAAAAAGAGTCCCTATCCCAAAATAAGGGACGAGGACTCGCGGTACCACCCTAGTTCATGTAAAAAAAGTACATGCACTCAAGCGGTTATATAGTAACCAACTAAAAACTCGGAAAGTGAATTCACTATTTCATTCATCAAGCCTATCTCAGTTATCGGCTCTTCCTGTCATGAATTAGGTAGCTACTATTTTTCGTCAAAGTTTATATTTATTTATATGACTAATTATACAAAAACTAAAAACTTTAGCAAGTTTTAAAGAGTTTGTAGACCATACATTAAGACACCTGCTGCAACGGCAACATTTAATGATTCAGCTTTTCCCAAAATAGGGATATAAATATTTTCGTCACAGTTAACTAGAATATCCTTACTTACACCGTGAGCTTCATTACCCATGATCAAAGCGAAGTTATCATTCTTAGATAATTCGTTGTAAGGCTTAGCGTTGTCATTAACTTCTGAACCGTAAATTGCTAATGATGAATCTTTAGCTAACTTGATAGCTTTCTTGATATCCATACGATAAATTGGCAAGTGGAATTGGCTACCTTGCATTGAACGTTGAACCTTTGGTTGGTATGTATCAGCAGAGTTCAAACTTGTGATTACACCGTTAAATCCGGCAGCATCAGCAGTTCTAACAATTGTTCCAACGTTACCTGGATCTTGAACGTCGTCCAAAAGAACCCATTTACCAGTTAGTTTGGGTGAATCTTCAACATCTTGTACTTTGATTACAGCAAAGATTCCTTGTGGTGACTTTGTTTCTGACAATTCAACAGCAACGTCATCAGCAATTGTTGTAGCAATGTCATAATATTTTTTAACCAAACGGTCGTCAGCATAATTTTCAGTTACAAATAGCTTTTCGAATTTTTGGTCATATTGATCAGCTTCACGTACTAAATGGAAGCCCTCAATCATGTATGTACCAGTCTTTCTAATGTTCTTAGTGGCTGATAATTTTTTTAGTTGTTTGATTTCGTCGTTTTTCTTAGATTCAATAAATTTCATATGATCCATCCCTCTATGTTCTATAATATAGATATTAACACATAAGATGATGTGGGGTGATCAGTTGTGAAACATCTTTCCATTAATGTTGATGGTTTAGTCCAAGGCGTCGGCTTCAGATATTCGACATTGCAAGTAGCCGTTGACTTAGGCGTAACAGGAACAATCAAAAACGAAATAGATGGTTCTGTCTCGATTGAAGCAGAGGCAGATCAAAAAATTCTTTATATTTTTTTAAATCGAGTAAAATCTTCACCTTCTCCCTTTGGAAAAGTAAGAAAATTGGACTATACTTTTTCTGACGACTTGCAACATTACGAAAAATTCGTCGTGATTGGTTGAAACGTCAAATGACTTAACGTATATTACAGTGTATACGATTAAAAGGGTGGTTTATTAAGTGAATAAAAAATACGTCAAATATTTATCAGTACTGTCATTAGTTTTGGTACTGACACTAGTTTTGACGGGGTGTGCTCAACAAACTGGTGCTAACTTGCATGCTCCAACTAGTGGGCCATATGGATTTATCTATAAATGGCTAGGAATTCCTTTCCAAAAATTAATTCTCAAAACAGCGCAAACAATTGGTGGTACTAATTCTTACGCTTGGGGAATTGTAATTATTTCCTTCGTTGTTCGTCTTGTGCTTGTACCTTTATCATTAAACCAACAATACAAGTCAACTACACAACAAGAAAAAATGCGTGCCGTGCAACCACAATTGAAGATGATCCAAGCTGCACAAAAGAAAACTAAGGATCAAGCCGTTAATGCAAAAATTAGTGCCTTGATGATGGATGTTTATAAGAAGAACAATTTGAGTCTAACTGGTGGTATGGGATGTTTGCCATTGTTACTTCAAATGCCGATCTTGATTGGTATTTATCAAGCCGTTCAATATTCTAAACAAATTGGTGCTGCTACTTTCCTAAGTATTCCACTTGGAAAGCCAAGTATTATCATCGCTATCATTGCTACATTGTTCTATGTTGTTCAAGGTTGGATGTCACTACAAATTGTGGCTCCTGAACAAAGAAAACAAATGCAAACAATGATTTTGATGAGTCCTATGATGACTTTCTTCATTTCAATGATTTCTACAGCTGCACTTGGTCTTTACTTCTTAGTCGGTGGTGTTGTTATCGTGTTCCAACAATTAATCACTAACTACGTCATTACTCCAAAGATCCGTAAGAGAACTGATGAAGAACTTGCCAAGAACCCGGTTAAAGTCGTTGTTACCCAAGAAATGCTTGATGACATTCTTAATGGTGGTGGCGGATCAACTGCTTCTGCTAATACAACTTCAACAACTGGCAACAATGCTTCAACAACTGTTGAAAAAGACTTACATAAAAATATTCGTGAGTTGAATAAAGGTAAACAAAATAGAAATAAGAAATAGCAAAAAAGACTATGACGAGAATTCATAGTCTTTTTTCATGTCCTCATATTTAGAATAGTTATTTCTCTGGAGCACCTTGTTCAATTACTCCGCTCGGATAAACGGTCCAATCACCAAGTGCATCTCCAGTTGTTGCACCTTTTTTATAGAGGCGAACCCAGTAAACTCTCTGACCAGTAGCGGTTTGTACTTTTCCAGAAGCATCACTTGTTGAATCAGTCATAATTACATAACCTGTTCCGTCAGGTGCTTGACCACTTTTTCTTGCAACTAGATCAATTGCTTGTTGAATATTAGTAACTGTCTCAACTGGTGTAGCTTCCTTCTTTTCTTCACTATCTTGTTTCTGTGTATCATTAGAATTTACTGGTGAATCATTAGTTTGTTTATTATCGGTATCTTTGTTCTTATCCTTGCCTTCAGTATTCTCATACGAATTATCCTTTTTCTTACTTTTACCTTCACCATTAAAGCCATTCTTTAAATTGGAATTGGTTAAATCAGATGATTTATAAACTGTATTCCCAACTTCAGTGTAAGCTAATTCATTTTTAGAATTCTTATAACAAAATAAACCAACACTTTGAAATTCACTGTTCTCAACTTCAGTGAATAAACCCTTAATACTTGTTGTACTATTTGATTTAACAATCTTATTTCCATCAGCAGAAGATGTTAGAGTATCCCCATCCTTATGAATTAAAAGAAATTTTGCTTTGTCGAATACAACATTTTTACTACTACGATTAATAATTTTTAAATTAACGTTTGATCCATTATCTTTAGACTCTCTGACAAAGGAAAAACTCATCTCATTCTTTTCTGAATCAGATAGTTTTGAATAATCAGTTGTCTTGAGTTCAACTTTAGTTGTCTCACTACTAGATGTTTTTTGCTTACTGGAGTTTTGGGCACATCCTGTAGCAATTAGTAATAATGTCAAAATGCCAATTACTGACCACTTTTTGTTCATTGATTTTCTCCCCCTTGAATAACAATAATAATATACCCTTAACATTAATATAAAAAAACAATTTCCTTTAAATAAAAAATAGCCTCCATTTTTATGAAGGTTATTTTTTGTTAGTCTCTTTTTCAGTTGTATCTTCTTCTGAACTTTCTTGAACGAGTGGCAATTCAATCTTGAAAACAGTCCCTGAACCGACGACACTTTCAACTTCCAAACTACCGTGATATATCTCAATCAATCGTTTGGCAATAGAAAGGCCTAATCCGTTCCCTCCACGTTTCCTAGAACGAGCCTTGTCAACTCTATAAAATCTATTGAAAATGCGTTGGAGGTCGTTTTTAGCGATTCCAAGACCATAATCTTGAACAACCACCTCTAATAATTCGGAATTAGTTGAAGCTGCTAGATTAATTTCTTTGCGGTCCGCAGAATACTTGAAAGCATTGTCTAGCAGAATTACTAAAACTTGCTCCAAGTGATTTCTGTAAATTTTAACTTTACTACCTTCTCGAATATCATCATCAAAATTGATTACAAAATCTGAATGTAACATCTTGAAGTCATTGTAAACTTGCGTAAACAAAGGTTTGACCTCAGTTGTTTGTTCCAGATAAGCACTGTCAATTTGCTCAACACGAGTTAGATCTAGCATCTCCTGAATCAAAGATTGCATACGATTCAATTCTTGTAGTGATGAATTGATCGAATCATTCAAGACTTTCGGATCATCTTTACCCCAACGTTGTAACATACTTAAATGTCCTTCAAGTACGGCAACTGGAGTTCTTAATTCATGTGAAACATCCTCAACAAACTCTTTTTGTTGATTAGTATAAGCTTGCATTCGATCAAGCATCTTATTGATATTAACGGTCAAATCATAAATTTCATCATTTCGCTTACGTAATTTAATACGTGAATCGGAATCTGGTTTCTTATTCAGATCATCAATTGTTTTGTTAATTTTTTTCAAATCGTTCAAAACCATTGTTACAGCAAAGTAACTCAATAAGACTCCAATAATAAAAACTATAATTCCACCTATAACCAATTTAGTTGTAAATGAATGTATTTCATTAACGGAAGCTACACTTTGAACTGTTCTCATAGCTAAGACACCTACAAAAATGTAAGCCATCAAAATAACGATTGCTATCATTGCAGTCCATTTGAATTTAATGGAAATTCTCATCGTCTCATCACATATCCTTTACCACGAACAGTTGAAATGTAACTTGGAGCACCAGAACGGTCGATCTTATTTCTAAGGTATTTGATGTAAACATCAACTACGTTAGTTTCAGTTGAAGAACCTGTTCCCCAAACACGTTCCAATAAATCATCACGACTCAAAACAGTACCAACATTTTCCATCAAGGCACTCAATAAATCATATTCACGACGTGTTAAGTCAATAACCTCGCCATTACGTTTCAATGTTTGTGTAGTCTTATCAATAACTAAGTTCTTGTATTTAAGAACTTGGTCACTGTTACGTGTCACATCAATGTCTAAATCAATACGTCTTAACAAAGCACGAATTCTTGCCAACAATTCTTCAATTGCAAAAGGTTTAACGATGTAATCATCTGCACCGTGGTCTAATCCTGAAACACGATCGATAATTGAATCTCTAGCAGTCATCATAATAATTGGTGTGTTCTTTTCTTGACGGATACGACGACAAACTTCGATACCGTTAAGTTCTGGCAACATCAAATCAAGTAAAATAAGGTCCCAATCTTCAGCCAAAGCTGCTTCGAGGCCAGTTCTACCGTCACCTTCTACGGTAACTTCATAGTTCTCATGTTGAAGTTCAAGTTGAACAAATTTAGCCATGTTCTCTTCGTCTTCAATAACTAGTATTTTAGCCATACACTTTCTCCCATACATAAATATTAAATTATCTTTAATTATAGCCTAATCATTAAAATTGAAAATGCCGACTTTCGGCAATGCACTAATGATTTTAACATATAGCAAAAATTAAAAGAAGACAAGCTTTTATTTTTATTTATTTAGAATATAAAAAAAGAGGCGAAAATTTCGCCTCAATCTTAGATTCAAATTAGATTATTGTTCTTCATACCAAGTATAGTGGAAAATACCAGGTTTGTCGTTTCTCTCATAAGTATGAGCACCAAAGTAATCTCTTTGAGCTTGAATCAAGTTAGCAGGAAGTACTTCCGAACGATATTGATCGTAATATGAAACAGCAGCCATGAATCCAGAAACAGGAATACCTGCTTGAACAGCATAACTAACAACATCACGAACATCTGATTGATATTCTTTAACGATATTCTTGAAATAATCATCCATTAATAAGTTATCTAGTTTTGGATCATTGTCATAGGCATCAGTAATCTTTTGTAAGAATTGAGCTCTGATGATACAACCAGCACGCCAGATTTGGGCAATACTACCGTATTGTAGATCCCAGTCATAGTGATCTGAAGCTGATTTCATTTGAGCAAATCCTTGAGCATAACTGATAATCTTACTGAAGTACAAAGCTTTACGGATCTTACCAACTAATTCTTCAACATCAACTTTTGGTGTATTTGTTGGAGCTGGTAGAACCTTGCTTGCCTTAACACGTTCGTCTTTATAAGCTGAAACGTAACGTGAGTAAACTGATTCAGTAATCAATGATTGGGGAACACCTAATTCCAAAGCACTTTGTGAACTCCATTTACCTGTACCTTTATTACCAGCTTTATCCATAATCTTATTGACGATATAGTCATCTGAGCCTTCGTCGTCTTTTCTTGTTAAGATTTGAGCTGTGATATCAATTAAGTAACTTGAAAGTTCACCCTTGTTCCAGTCATTAAATACATCAGCAATCTTATTAACATCGTTGTTGTATAAGTGTTTCAACAAGTTGTAACTTTCGGAAATCAATTCCATGTCACCATATTCAATACCGTTGTGAACCATCTTTACATAGTGACCAGCACCGTTAGGTCCGATATATGTAACACATGGAGCACCGTCTTCGTCAGCTTTGGCAGAAATTTGTTCCAAGATAGGAGCAACTAAGTCATAAGCTTCCTTTTGACCACCGGGCATTAGTGAAGGTCCTTTAAGAGCACCTAATTCACCACCAGAAACTCCCATACCAATGAAGTTAATTCCTGATTTGTCCAATTCTTTATTACGTGCCATTGTGTCTTCGAAGAATGTATTACCACCATCAATCAAGACATCACCTTTATCTAGTAAAGGTACTAATTCCTTGATAACTGCATCAGTACCAGCACCAGCCTTAACCATCATCATAATACGACGTGGTTTTTCTAGTGATTCTACAAAGTCCTCAATTGTATAACTTGGTACTAATTTCTTCTCAGGATGCTCTTCAACAACCGCCTTAGTTTTTGAACCTGTACGGTTATAGATAGCAACTTCGTATCCGCGGCTTTCGATATTTAGGGCAAGATTCTTACCCATGACAGCCATACCGATAACACCAATTTGTGGTTTTGCCATTAATAATTACCTCCGATTTTTGTTCACCATCTAATCTTAACAAAAATTCACAAAAGGAGTGTACAAAAGACACTCCTTTTATGAATTTTTATGTAATAATTTCAAATTATCATTTATAGATTGTATTTTTTTAAAAAATATTATGAACAAAATAAAAAAGAGTAGTAAATTCCTACTCCTTGTCAGCGTCATCATCGAAGAGACCCTTTAGTTTAGCAAATTCCGGATTAACATGTTCTTCTTCTGATTCCTTGTTAAATTCATCTTCAGAAATAACACTCCAATCTTTACCAGATGGCATAATATTTTCTTCTTCTTCCTTCTTAGTTAAAACTTTTGAAGGGATGCTTAGTAAAATATTATCCACGATTGATTCGTAAACATTGATTGTTGGATTATCATCATCGACTTGAATTATGACAGTGCTATCCTCTAATTCATCTGTTTCTACATTATCAATGTTGTATGCCTCATTAATTTGAACCTTTAATGGCAATTCCACTGGCGACAAGCTTCTAGTTGAAGGTACTGTAAGAACAGTACTTAGTTTAACGTTAGAAATAACTAAGCCATTATCATTAAATAATTGACCATTAACCTCAACGGGAGTTGAATCCAATACCTCATCAGTACGTGATTGTAACTCCTTAGTTAAATCGAGTGTTTCTTTAAATTCAAAGGGTTTGTCTTTGTAACGACGAACGTCCTGAATATCCCAATTTAGCATTAATTTACCCCTTTCATATAAGGTATTACTCCAAAATTTTGTTCTTGACTGGTAACAAGTTGACGAATTCGATCCGCTCTTATTTCCAAGTCCAGAATATTTTTTTCTTTTTTACCGACTCGAGTTATTAATTCGACTTCGGACTTTTTTAATACATTTAAATATCTTTGGCCAACATTATTAAATCCTAATACTCTCAAATAAGGATTCTTATAAACATTATTAATCTCTGATTCTCTGACGTTCAATAAAGTATATATCATTAATCGTCTGAGTCGAGCCATAGTATAACGCTTAGATTTCACCTGTTCAATAAATTCGTCAAAATTATTACTATGAGAAATTTCCTTCTTGAATTTATTCTCCAATCCCTCAACCATCTGATAGATCTGTTGCAATTCAGTCGTTGATTGATTAGTAATTTGATATTTCAAAAATGGAAAGTAATCATCCCAAGTCACAATTGGTTGTTCCGTAAATGAATCGTCAGTCAACTTAGGCACCAATTCCGCAATAGACTCCTGCTGAGAGTATTTTCTACGAATATTGGTAGCACTAAATTCACTAACATCTCGTTTAATCGTTGCAACTTTGATTTGACTATTCTGCTGAATTATTTGTGAGACGTAATTTAATCCCAGCAACTGATTAGGTGACTTAGAAATATCGATTCCAATTGATTGATAATAATTAGTTAAATTATCAGCAGAATTCAATTGATAATTCTGTTGAAAAACTGGGTCAACTGATATCATCCTATCAGCTACATTCTCAAAATCAATCTGATTCTCTGTTCCAAAAACTATCGTATCGACATTTAAGAGTCTCAAAATTTCGACAGCACCTTTGGCAAAATATTGTGCAGGTTCGACAGCATATGCAAAAGGCAATTCAATAACCAAATCAACGCCATTTTCAATGGCAGTCTTTGCTCGACTCCACTTATCTAAAATAGCAAAATCACCCCGTTGGACGAAATTACCAGACATAACGGCAATTAAAACATCAGGGTGATATTTTTCTTTGATTTGATCAATAAATAATTTATGACCATTATGAAATGGATTAAATTCTGCAACGAAACCATAAATTTTTGTCATAGAATCCTCTATTTTTCTGCTGAGAAGAACCAACGAGTTGAATCATCTTTAACATCTGATTCACCAAAATCAGCTGATACATGAATATTCTTAAATCCAATATCCTGCAAAATCATTGTAAATGTATCAATTGGATAGGTTCTCTCTTTATGAAGTTCGGTGTTAACAGTATAACCGTTGATTTTTTCATCCCAATTAAAGAATGTCAATTCATGCTCAATAGTGTGTGGGTATTCTCCCTCAAAACTGTTCCACATAAATGCAGAATCTTCAGTTCTGTGGTTGAACATATAGCCAGGAAATACTTCATCCATTTGATAAAGTGAATGAGCATCAAATAGGAACTTACCGCCATCATTAAGATGTTCAAAAGCCTGATTGAATGTAACCCCTAATTCGTCTTCATCTTTTAGATAGCAGATAGAATCATCGAAACAAGTTATTACATCAAATTTATCAAAATCAAATAAGTCCATCATATTACTTTGCACAAATGGAATCGTCTTATTTGCTTTTTTAGCCTTCTCCTCAGCAATCTTTAACATTTCTTCAGACAAATCTGTTCCAGTTACTTGGAAACGATTTGCTAAAAGAATTGTTAGATCACCAGTTCCACAAGCTACATCAAGTAAAGACTTAGCATCTTTTGACACTTGGTCTTCAACATATTTAGCCCATCTAGCATAGAGTGAATCGTCCATTAGTTCGCTATAAACTCGAGCAAATGAATTGTAAATCATTCTTCAGTTACCAAGCTTGAAATATCAACATCTTTAGCGTTTGACCAAAGCTTTTCAAGGTTATAGAATCCACGTTGTTCTGACATGAATACGTGAATAATAACGTCATGAAGATCAATCAAAACCCATTCAGAGTTACGGTTACCTTCAACGTGACTTACATCAATATCATTTTTGCCAGCAATATCCAAAACAGATTGAACAATAGCGTCAACTTGACGTTGTGAGTTAGCATCCATAATAACAAAGTAATCAGCCATAATACTTACTTCGCTAATGTCTAAAACTTTAATATCATTTGCATGTTTTTCGTCAGCTGCTTTAACAGCCAATTCCATTATTTTATTTGAGTCCAAATTATAATTCTCCCTTTGTGATCCAGTAGTTATAACTAACAAAAGTCTCTGGATATATTTCTCTATTTTTACTAATTAAGTGTTCCAAAGAATGTTTTAATTCAAATGCCACAGCTGAATCTAATGATTTCTCAGCATAATCTCTGGCTTCCTTGATACCGGGAAAGTCACGTGCCGGTTCAATAAAATCAGCGACGAACACACACTTATCAATCTGAGTCATGTTGGTTGCACCAACAGTGTGTCTTCTAATTGCGTTTAAAACATCCTCGTCATAAATACCCAGTTCATCTTTAACAATTTCAGCACCAACAACACCGTGCCAAATTGCATTATTATAATTCAATAGTGTAGGATCTAAGTTCTTCTTTGTAATTACGTCAGCAAATTCTTGATCACTGCGTTCTTTAGCGTAATCATGCAATAAGCCAGCTAAACCAGCTCGTTGAATATCTCCACCAAATTCTGCAGCCAAACCTCGACTAACTTTTTCAACTCGAACACAATGTGAAAAGCGAAAATCACTTAACGTATCACGCATTCGATCTATTATTTCGTCACGGTTCAAACCAGTTTTAATTGAATCATAATCAAAATCAGTCATTATAAAGCCCCCTATCCTTTATATACCAAGCCACGTCATCTGGAACCAAATACTTAATTGATTGGCCCTTCTTAACGCGATCACGGATCATACTAGAACTGATCTCCAGTTCAGGTGTATTTACCCAAAGTATAGGATAGTTTGATTTTTTCTCAAAACCTTTTCTGCAAACACCGACAAAATGCACCATTTGTACCAATTCATCAATATGTGACCATTTAGGCAGATTTTCTACCATGTCACCACCAACGATAAAGTAATACTCCGTATTAGGGTTATATTCCTTTAACATTTTGATGGTTTCATAGGTATAACTTACTCCACCACGTTTGATGTCAGTTAAATCAAGATCAAAGTGCATATTATTTCTAATAGCCAGCTTGATCATATTGATTCTATCGTCACTATTGATTGTTGGCATTGCCTTCTGTACACCACGATGTGGCGGTATTTTATCAGGTAGGAACAAGACCTTATCCAGGCACAACTGTTCATAAACCTGTTCACCAATTACTAAATGTCCTAAATGAATCGGATTAAACGTTCCACCAAGTATTCCAACATGTCGTTTAGGTAAATTACTATGAAATTCTAATTTTGCTTTAGTTAATAGTTGTTTTTGAGTATCCATATCATCACTTCAATTAAATCTTTTCTAGTTCAAGTGAGTACTTACGGTTCTTAATCTTAGGAGCTTTTTTGTAAAGTACCATCTTTGAACCGATTGTTTGAATATGAACGATTTGATCGTCAAATTCACTTAATGCTTCAACTAAATCTTGAGGTTCAACCATTGTATTTTTTAACAATGAAACCTTAATAATTTCGTCTCTATTAATTAGAATTTCTAGTTGATTTAAAAGGTTCTCACTAATACCTTCACGACCAACTTGAATAGCAGGCTTCATAGTAGCAGCTTGACTTCTTAAATAACGATTCTTTTTTCCTTTAATTATCATATGTTTCTCCTTAAATGATAGCATCACGAATTGAAATACGAACACCTTCAGGAACATAAGCTTTAACTTTGCTACCTGCAGGAATTGTTAACCAGCCTAAACCGTAGATAACAATATCTGATTTTTCGTGGGCTGAAAAGATTTGACTCTTGAACTTAGGGAAATCCGTAACATCGGTTGGTGGTGTTAAAATATCGCCTAAATGTTTTTCGTAAAATTCATCAGCATTCATAGTTTTAGTTCTATGTAGCGGAATACCTTGGTTAACGTAGAAAGTAACATTTGTCTTATAATCCAAGAAATCAAATCTTGCCAAACCACCAACAAAGATTGTTTGTTCATCACGAAGTTGGAATGTAACAGGACGTAATGGTTTCTTAGGTGTAACAGTCTTCAAATCTTGTGCATTTAGGAAATGAGCTAATTGATAATTGTGGATAATTCCGGGTGTATCAATCAAGTTATGTCCATCATCCAAAGGAATGTCGATACGATCCAAAGTTGTTCCAGGGAATCTTGAAGTTGTGATCAAGTCCTTAACTTCAGAGTTAGAACTAATAATACGGTTGATCAAAGTTGATTTACCAGTATTGGTTGTTCCAACAACGTATACATCTTTACCATCACGATATTTTTCAATCATGTTCATTAACTTATCAATATTGATTCCCTTCACAGCGGAAACCAAGATTTGGTCAGTTGATTTAATTCCATTTTCTTTACTCTTTTGTTGTAACCAGTTCAAAAGACGATTCTTGTTAACAGAACTAGGCAACAAATCAACCTTATTCCCTACAACTAGAATCTTTTTGTCACCAACAAAACGTTGTAAACCAGGAATAACACTACCCTCATAATCAAAGATATCAACAACGTTAACAACTAACGCATCTTTATCTGAGATTGAGTCCAACAACTTTAAAAAGTCGTCATCTGAGACGTCAACATCAGTGATTTCGTTATAGTTACGTAGTCTAAAACATCTTTTACAAAGTAGTTCTTTTGAATCATCTTCAACATACTTTCTCAAAGTTGATTCCTGAACAAATCCAGGTTTAGTTTTATCCTCTGTTTGAAGTTGTGCACCACAGCCTATGCAGTACATCTTTTCATCAATTTCTGTCATTTAATGAATCCTTCCAATATAAATTTTTATCACGCTTTTGCATTGATTTTAGAATAGGACGTTCAAAAAATCTATTAATACGGGTTTTCTTAGCATCCGTATCAACCAACGGTTTGACCAAAACAGTCTTTAATCCTGCCATATTTCCTGCCAAAACGTCAGTCATAACTTGATCACCAACAAATAAGACGTTTTCAGGATTAATATTCTCTTCTTTAATATGATTAATAATCACGAACGGTAATGGTTTTACTGCACGTGCCACGATACTTACAGGAAGCTCTGAAACAGCCTTCTCAACACGTTCATAACTATTATTAGAGACAATTTTGACATCAATATTATTTTCTGTCATTTGATTGAGCCATTTACGTAATGATAAATCATAATCATTACTATTCCATGGCAAAAGCGTGTTATCAAGGTCCGTCATAATAGTCGTGATATTCAACTGTTTAAGATCTTCAACCTCAATATCGGTTATTTTATCAAGCATAATATACGGTTTAAACATAATTAATCCTCATCTATCTGCTAAATTAGTAAAAAAACGTAATTTGGGTTATATTATCCAAATTACGTTTTTAAAATTAAGCCAAAGCTTTCTTAGCTGTATCTACTAAACTTGTAAATGCCTTTGGATCTTCAATAGCAATTTGGGCCAACATCTTACGGTTAATGTCAACATTAGCTAATTTCAAACCATGCATTAATTTACTGTAGCTGATTTCATTCATTCTTGCAGCTGCGTTAATTCTTGCGATCCAAATCTTACGGAAATCGCGCTTAACTTGACGACGATCACGGAATGCATAACGGTATGAAACCATGATTTGTGTATGTGCTGCTTTAAAAGTGATATGTTTTGATCCACGATATCCCTTAGCTAATTTTAAAACCTTTTTACGACGTTTGCGAGTTACTGTTCCACCTTTTACACGTGGCATAATGACTCCTCCTTTTGATTATAAAGACTTAATAATAAAGTATGTTGCTAATTAGTATGTAGCTAACATTTGTTTGATACGTTTCATATCACTTGCGTTAACCATTCCTGGTTTAGCCAATTGACGACGTTGCTTCTTTGTCTTACCGTGGAAACGGTGACTTGTGTAAGCATGACTTCTTTTCCAACCACCATTAGCAGTTTTCTTAAATCTCTTAGCTGATGCGCGGTGTGTCTTTTGTTTAGGCATGAAAATCCCTCCACTACTTTTTCTTTTTGTTATCTTTAGCGTTAATTGGATCAAGCATCAAGAACATACTACGACCGTCCATCTTTGGCTTAGATACTACGTTAGCAATATCTTTCATTTCCTCAGCGGCGCGATCTAAAACTTTCTTACCTATCTCTTTATGAGTAATTGCTCTACCCTTAAAGCGAAGAGAAACTTTGACCTTATCGCCCTTAGCCAAGAACTTGCGTGCATTATTAAGTTTTGTATTAAAGTCATTGGCTTCAATAGTTGGGCTTAAACGTACTTCTTTAAGACTAACGGTTTTTTGTTTCTTGCGTGATTCACGATCCTTCTTTTGAAGGTCAAACTTATATTTACCATAATCCATAATCTTGGCAACTGGTGGCTTAGCACCAGGTGACATTAGGACAAGGTCAACATTACTTGCTTCTGCTAAGCTAATAGCTTCAGCTAGTGGTTTGACACCCAATTGATCTCCATTTTCGGAAATCAAACGAACTTCACGTGCACGTATTTGATCATTCATTAATGGTTCTTTTGATTCTTTTGTTTCTCTTGCTATGAGTAGATACCTCCGAAGTAATTTAACCCACAAAAAAAGTGGGCCGCATAAGCATGCCCACTATGTATTTACGCAATCGTATTAACCTAGAGGCGAATGCATAGGTGAGAAGCGGGCGCTTCTGCTTAATCTCAACAGCTATTAATGATACTAGATGGGTTCTGCTTTGTCAACGGAATCTCGTCATTTATCAAATTAATTGTGTTGATTATTCAATGTCATATAATTTACCATGCTTCACTAAGAAACACAACTTTTATATCTGAAATCAATCATCACAATTCCAAACATGTAATAACTATAAATAAAATACGTTCAACACGAAAAAAGGACCTCAATTTGCGAGATCCCTTCTTATAGGAAGAAATAATATCCTTATAAATTAACAAATGATAGTAAACCTGTATCCACTGCTATTTGATGCAGCTTCTGTGCATTAACACTTTTTGCTGGAATATCCTTCTTTATCTGTTGATAAATATCTAAAAACTCCGTAGGAATCTGGTTATTGTGTGCTTCATAATATTTTGAAACACCATGAGTTAGTTTAGTAATAACTTCAAAATAAACTTTGTCATCATCATTACCCATAAGTGGTTGTGCACATTCGGTAATAATTTTCTTTAAATCAGGGTTATTTTTAACAATTTGATTCTCATAAGCTTTACCTAAACTTTTTATTAGATTATTACTCTTTTCATCCATAACAATTACCCCTTTTATTGAATCCATGTTTATTATAGGAACATATTTTCAAAAATGATAATTTTTTGCAATAAAAAAGTGCTTAAATCCCCTACTGAGGATTTAAGCACTTTTATTTAGTCTTTGTCAGTATCGTCTTTACGACTGAAGTTACTAATATCAGCAACAACACTGTCGACAAACATCTTAGCATTTTCTGCTGTTGAATCGTCTTGACCATATTTTCTTACAGAAACTGTGGCATCTTTAAGTTCATCATCACCAACAACGATTGTATATGGAACCTTCATTGTTTGGGCATCACGAATCTTGTAACCCATCTTTTCATCACGGTCATCAACATCAGCACGGATGTTCTTAGCACGTAAGTCAGCTAGAATATCGTTAGCATAGTCTGAGTGAAGTTTTTGGTTAACAGGAATGATATGAACTTGTTGTGGGGCTAACCATGTTGGGAATGCACCCTTATAAATTTCAATTAGGTAAGCAATAAATCTTTCCATAGTTGAAACAATTCCACGGTGAATCATAACAGGTCTGTGATCCTCGCCATCAGAACCAACATATGTTAGTTGGAACTTCTCTGGTTGCATAAAGTCTAATTGGATTGTTGATAATGTTTCGTCATTACCAAGAGCAGTCTTAGTTTGAACATCAAGTTTAGGACCGTAGAATGCGGCTTCACCTTCTGCTTCGTAGTACTTAAGACCAAGATCATCCATAGCACCTTTAAGCATTGATTGTGACTTGTTCCACATTTCATCATCGTCAAAGTACTTCTCTGTATTAGCAGGATCTCTGTAACTTAGACGGAATGAGTAATCAGTAATATCAAAGTCTTTATAAACTTCAACCATCAATTGTAGTGTACGTTTGAATTCTTCTTGAATTTGATCAAGAGCAACGAATGTGTGACCATCGTTTAGAGTCATTTCACGAACACGTTGTAGACCAGATAAAGCACCTGACTTTTCGTATCTGTGCATCATACCTAATTCAGCGATACGTAGAGGTAGATCTCTGTATGAACGGTTGTGGTGTTTGTAAATTTGGATATGTGAAGGACAGTTCATTGGACGTAGTTCAAGCATTTCGCCATCACCCATATCCATTGGTGGGAACATGTCTTCACGGTAGTGTTCCCAGTGACCTGAAGTCTTATAAGCATTTAGATTCATCAAGATTGGTGTATAAACGTGTTGGTAACCCCAAGCAACTTCCTTATCAATAATGTATCTTTCGATAACACGACGGATAGTAGCACCATTTGGCATCCAATATGGAAGACCGGCACCAACTTCTGGATCAACGAAGAATAGGTCAAGGTCACGGCCAATTGTTCTGTGATCACGTTCTTTAATTTCAGCACGACGTTTCAAATCAGCTTCAAGACCGTCTGCCTTGTAGAATGCTGTACCATAAATTCTTTGTAACATTGGGTTACTTGACTTACCTTGCCAATAAGCACCGGCAACTGAAAGCAACTTGAAGTGTTTCAAGGCTTTTAGATTTGTAAGAACTGCATCGTAACCAAAGTCAACAAATCCATCAAGTGTATATACGGGAATTTGAACTGAATCAATTGCATTAATTAATGATGACTTGAATGGATCATCTTTGAACATATCAGTAAGAGCTGACTTGTCCATCATTGAACTTTCAATCTTATCGTTGTTCTTGATGATTTTGTTCATCAAAGTAGTGATTTTTTCTAGTTCATCAACACTGATTTGGCCTGATTTGCTATCAGTATCAACATAGAAACCATCATCATTAGCAGCCTTTTCACCGAAATGAAGATCTTCCTTGAAACTCTTTGCAGCAGCAGCGAATACCAATGCAGCAGTATTTCTAAGAACCTTTTGTGCATCTTCTTTATCTTCACCTGATACAATTTCAATCTTAGCATCTTGTTTAATGGGACGTTCAAGATCAACTAAAGTATCGTTAAGTTTACCAGCAACAGCTTTTTTACCCAATGATGTGCTAATTGACTTAGCAACGTCCAAAGTAGTTGTGCCTTCGTCAAACTCCTTAACTGAATCATCTGGGAATGTTAACTTGATTTTTGACATAGACTATTTCCTCCTAAATTTAGACAACAAAAAAATGCGTCTCTGAAGTACAGACATATACTTAAATATGTACATACTTCAGGGACGCATTTTACTACGCGGTTCCACCCACATTAAAACTGCATAACAAATAAACAGTTTTCACTCGTTTGGTTATAAAGTAACCGACAATTATACAGTTTTACGTGAAAGTGGTAACTCCAGTAATGGGTAAGCTTTCATTAACCGTACCCTCCCTGAGTAGAACCGAAGTGTTATCTTTCATGGCTTTATTGAAACATTTATTTTAAATTAATGCAAGTTATTTCTTGAATCTTCTATTAGGACCAGTTACCACAACTTCACGAGAAAGGTACTTAACTCGCTCCATAATTCGCTTAGCCTTAACTGGTTCCTCTTCGCCTCGTTGATTGACAGCAAGATGTTTTTCTAACTCTTTCATTGAAAAATTGGATGAAAAGAAGGTTGGTAAATTCTCCTGCATACGATACTGCAAAATAACTCCCAAGACTTCATCCCTGATCCAACTGGACATCGTATCAGCCCCGATATCATCCAACATCAAAATATCGGCACCTTTGATTTTATTAACTTTAGCCAAAACATTATTTTGACCAATTGAGTCCTTCATTTCAACAGCAAAAGTTGGAAAATGCATCAAAGTTGTATGGACGTCATGCTTAAATAATTCATTAGCGATTGCACCCAATAAGTAGGTCTTACCAACACCAAAATCACCAGCCAAATACAATCCAGGTGTAAATGTATCGTTATTTAGATAATTACCAATGAAATCTAAGGCCTGACCTAATGCATCTTGACGACCTTCACCGTTATAATCATCCAACTTTGCTCGACGAATATCAGACGCCATATCCATTAAGACAAAACCAGACTCATATTGACTTCTCTTCTCACGATTTTGTGTACGTTCATTTGGATAATAAGCTACTTCAATTCGATGATTATTAACAATCAATTTTGGATAATATCCACGTGTTAATTCACTCTTATGATTCTTACTGTTATAAAATTCATAGATACTAGCAGCACTGGCAGCAATAGCTTCTTGATCTATTTTTTCATTATTCTCAGTTAAAAATTCTTGGACATCTGGGTCCTTCATTGCACCACTAAGAAGACGGCGATAATCCTCCGTCAAATTCTTGGAACTTAAATATTCTGCCAGTTTATTTCCTAAATTTTCCATACTTAATTATCCCTATTTCTTAATCTTCTTAGTCTATCCTGCAAATCCGTTTTCTCAGTCTGTTCATTCTGATTATTAGGTACCTTTGCTTTTACCTTACTCCAATCAGTTGCCTGTTCAACCTTACGCCCCTTACCGTTATTATAACGACGCTTAGGATTTCTCGGCTTAGTCTGAAAGTCATTGATTCGTTGCAAAGCCTGTTCGGGTGTTTGAACATTATTTTGTTGCCAATCATTTGCCATTGTTTCCATTAGTGGCAAAGTCAATGTTGGTGAATTTTGCAAAATATAATAAACCATAATATTTAAAACAGCTGGTGACAAATAAGTCTTCATTGCCATATCTCGTAAGGCTCGTGACTCAACAGTACCAGTGAATCCACCACTCTTTTGTTTCTGAGAAGCTAAGAAATCGGCCGGAGTTTGTGCCTTAGCCTGTTTCAAAATCAACTGATCTGAACGATTCAAATTAGTTGCTGTATCAGGTGCATCGTTTTCTTGTGGTGCCTGTTGTTTAACAGATATATTAGCATTCTTTTCAAATCGGTCTTGAACTGACTTCTTCAATCTAACCGGGTCAATTTTATTATTGACGATATCACAAGTTTTTCCAATTACATCTATTAACGTAATTTCGTCTAATCCATAAAAAGCATGCAAATTCAAAATTAATTCCTGGTTCTCCAATAAATCATCTGGATGAATCTTGAACAATTGTTGAATCCTATCCGAAATTAACTCCCAATCCAATTGAGGAACCTTTGTTTCATTCAAAGATGGTTTCTTAGAATCATTCGAAGTATCAAAACTATTTTGTGCATTTTTAACTTCAGTCGGCGTATTTATCAAATCATTGTTACTTAGTTGAAAGACTTCCAAAAAGTCCTTAGTAATCTCTTTTGAGTCCTTCAGAATCAAATCTGAATGAGTATACTTATCAACCAAGAAATTATATTTATTATCGCCAACTTGTTCATATAAAAAGATGCTCATTAAATCATCTTTGAAAAATTCATCTGGTGTTAACGGTTCAAATAATTGATAAATATAATATGGTCCCATATCATCCTTTTTTTGAAACGTTCTTATCAAACCAACAGCTTCAGCCTTAATTCGCGCATCATGAAATCTTTTGAGATCAATTCCCAGAAGACTCATTAATTCGGCATGACTTTTTCTTTGAGTAATAACTTCCTTATTAGGGAGTTTTTCCCAAAGTAACAAATATAAACTGAACGCTTCAGTTCCTAAAATGGGTAAATAAAGATCAGTCAAAACATGACGATCATCGTCATTCAAATGACCACTAGGCAAACACCAGTATCCAACTAACGGCGTAAACTTATTTGATTCAAAATTACTTGTAGCCAATGACATTCCCCTTATTTCTTATCAATTTTTTTCCCGTGAGACATCATCTCTTGAACTTCTTGCATGAATCCATTCATATCCTTGAATTCACGATAAACACTAGCAAACCTAATATAAGTAACATCATCAATTTTGGCTAGAATCTTCATAACATGTTCACCAATGATTTGTGAACGAACTTCACTTTCACCAGTTGATCTAATTTCATTTTCAACTTTATCGACAATATCATTCATCTGATCCATTGTAACAGGACGTTTTTCAGCAGCACGAACGAGGCCACGAAGTAATTTTTCACGACTAAATTCTTCTCTATTGCCATTCTTTTTAATGACTAACAATGGTGCCTTTTCTAATCTCTCAAATGTGGTAAATCTAGTACCACAAAACTCGCATTCACGACGTCTTCTAATAGCACGTCCTTCATCACTAGGACGACTGTCAATTACCTTCGATGAATCATGGTGACAATGTGGACAAATCAAGATTCCAGCCTCTTTTCTAATTTAAAGTTGTGGTATTAATCTATCAAACTCTTGTGCAAGATTTGTTAAATCTCCAGAGTTATCAATCACAAAGTCAGCACGTTTTCTTTTTTCATCCATCGACATTTGTGAATTGATTTGTTCCAAAGCAACTTTTTCTGTTAATCCGTTACGTTTCATTAGACGTTCCAGTTGTATTTTTGGTTCCACATACAAACTGATTACGCCATCAAAATAATCCTGATAGTTTCCCTCAAATAATAATGGTATTTCAAATATAGAAATCATTTTATTTGAGGATTTTCTTATTTCTGCGACCGTATACAGAATCTCTTCTTTAATTAAAGGTCGTGTGATTTTATTTAATTTTTGTAATTGTGCTTGGTCACTGAAAACAACGGAACTTAATTTCTTGCGATTCAACGTCCCGTCGGGCCATAAATATTCTTCGCCAAATTGCTCGGTGATTTGTTTTAAACCAACCGTACCAATTTTAACTACCTCACGTGCAACATAATCCGCATCGTAGACGATAAACTTATTCTTTCTGAATAAATCCAGAGCTGTTGATTTTCCGGCAGCAATACCACCAGTTAATCCGTAAATCTTACTCATTTGACTACCTGACACTTTGGACAGAAATGTGTACCACGACCGCCGACCTTAATCTTTTGAATCTCGGTACCACATCTTGGGCAAGGCGTTCCTTCTTTCCCATAAACTTTTAAACGATTCTGCATATGTCCAGCGTGACCGGTTGCGTCCACATATGAACGAACCGTTGAACCACCAGACTCAATTCCCAAAGTCATTTCTTCATTTGAAACTTCGATAATCTTTTGAATACCTTCATCTGTTAAATGATTTGATGGAGTCTCTGGATGAATCTTAGTCTTCCAAAGAACTTCATCAACATAAATATTACCTAGACCACTCATGACTGATTGATCTAATAAAACTGTTTTAATATCTTTATGATGACGCATAATTCTAGGTTTCACATTTTTGAAAGTAAATTCATCTGACAATGGTTCTGGCCCTAATTTACTGATTGATTTATTATCAGCCAATTCATCCGTATTCCATAGTTGCATCCGACCAAATTTACGGACATCATTATAAATCATTTTTTGCCCGTTATCTAATGTAAAAATAGCATGTGAATGTTTGTCAATAGCAGCTGGATCAGCCGATACACGATAACGACCTTCCATCCTTAAATGACTAATAATTGTATATCCGTTATCTAAATGAATCAACAGAAATTTAGCACGGCGTCCAACATCCTGAATCGTTGCACCAGTCACAAATTCGATAAACTGATCAACATCCCCAGTAATTAGGTTCTGATAACGAATTTCAACATGAGTTATTTTACGACCTTTTACCTGCTCATTCAAACCACGTTTTACAATTTCTACTTCTGGCATTTCTGGCATATTATCACCCTTTATTTAGCTTCGTACCAAGTTTTACCGTGAGCAGTTTCAACTTTCAATGGAACATCCAATTTAACAGCTGAATCCATCACACTTGGAACTAATTTTTGGAGAGTTTCAATTTCAGATTCTGGAGCTTCAAAAATCATTTCATCATGTACTTGAAGAAGTAAATTAGCTTGTAATTTTTCCTTCTTCAACATCTTTTGCATATTGATCATGGCAACCTTGATAATATCGGCTGCGCTACCTTGAATCGGTGTATTCATAGCGGTTCTTTGCGCAAAATTACGTACGTTAAAGTTTTTTGAATGAATATCTGGCAAGTAACGACGACGATGCATAATTGTTTCTACATAGCCATTTTCACGTGCATATTTAACGATATCATCCATGTACTGTTTAACACCAGGATATTGTTCAAAATACGAATCAATAAACGCTGCCGCTTGCTTTCTAGTAATACCAATATTTTGTGACAATCCATAATCACTAATTCCATAGACGATACCAAAGTTAGTGGCTTTCGCCTGACGACGCATATTTGGTGTCACTTCATCGGTACTATTCAAACCGAAAATTCTCATTGCAGTATGTGCATGAATATCATAATCCTCTTTAAAGGCTTCTTGCATATGTTCATCACCTGAAATGTGAGCTAGAACACGCAACTCAACTTGAGAATAATCGGCTGAAAAGATTTCCCATCCTTCGTGTTGTGGCACAAAGGCCTTTCTAATCTGCTTTCCTTCATCAACTCTAATTGGAATATTTTGCAAATTAGGTTCAATTGATGACAGACGACCTGTTTGTGTCAAAGTTTGGAGATAAATCGTATGAATCTTATTGTCTGGTTGCACAAACTTTTGTAGACCGACAACATAGGTTGATTGAATCTTAGAAATTTGACGATAGTCTAACACCATTTGAACAACTGGCGACTTATCTTTTAACTTCTCTAGTACGTCAACAGATGTTGAATAGCCTGTTTTAGTCTTCTTAACGACTGGCAATTTCAAATCTTCGAATAGGACAACACCCAACTGTTTAGGTGAATTAATATTAAATTCTTTCCCAGCTTCTTGATAAATCTTCTTTTCTATTTCTGACAATCTTAATGCAAAGGTATTTTCCATTTCTTTCAGTTTGGAAACTTCAACAGTAATACCTTCGATTTCCATTTCTGAAAGAACGATTGAAAGTGGCAACTCAATCTCATCATATAAACTATCTTGATCGTTATTCTTCAATTCTGTTAACATTTGATCTTTTAATTCATCAATTACCTGTGCTTCCTGTGCCAAAAAGTTCAGCAATACCTTCTCATCTTCAGGAACAGATTTCTTAACACCTTTACCGAAAAATTCTTCTTCAGTTGGTAAATTAAGATTGTAGTTCTTGGCAACTAAACCGATATCTTGTTTATTATCATTTGTATCTAACAAGTAAGCTACCAATAACATGTCAAAACTAATTCCATCTAATTCACAACCATAACGATGCAATAACGCGATAGTTCGTTTGTTGTCAAACAGATACTTCTCTTTATCTTTATCAGCTAACCAATTTTTCAAAGTTTCATTCTCTAAAATGGATACGTCGGTTGTGCCGAAGAATTCTTTACCATCAGAAACAGCAATTCCAATAATAGGAGCTGTATGATAATTTTCACCAAATCCTTCAACGACCAATGTTTGTGGTTTATCATTTTTAGAAATTTTTTCAATTGCAGCTTCATCAAGTGGTTGAACGTTGATATCAGCTAACTCTTTAGAAGTATCTTCTTTTTTAATATCCATACGATCAAGGAATGATTCAAAGTTCATCTTTTGATAGAACTGGATCAACATTTCTTGATTGTCACCACGATATTCTAAATCACCCAAGTTTAATTCAACAGGAGATTCACAATTGATAGTAGCCAATTTCTTACTCAAAAAAGCTTTATCTTTATCGTTAATTAAATGTTCTTTTAACTTGCTTTTTTTCATCTCATCAACGTGGTCGTATATTCCTTCAACACTGCCATATTCATTGATCAACTTAATAGCAGTCTTCTCACCGACTTTTTCAACCCCAGGATAATGATCTGAGTTATCACCCATTAGCCCTTTCATGTCGATAATTTGATCAGGTGTAATACCTAATTTTTCTTTCACGTGTTCTGGTGTATATTGTTCAGTTTCAGTCACACCTTTAACATTCACACGAACGGTAACTTTATCAGTTGTCAATTGGGTTAAATCACGATCACCAGTAATAATTGTGACATCCATACCATCTTTTTCAGCACGTCTGGACATTGTTCCGATAATGTCATCGGCCTCGTAGTCAGGCAATTGATAGGTTTTGATTCCACGATAGTTCAACATATCTTGAATCAAAGGCAATTGTTCCATCAACTCTGGTGGAGTCTTGGATCTGCCACCTTTATATTCAGTGAACATTTTAGTTCTAAAAGTTGTCTTACCAGCATCAAAAGCTACCAATGCATGTGTAGGCTTCTCATCTTTCAAAATAATGTCCAACATATTATTAAAAGCGTATAGCGCATTCGTATGAATACCCTCGCCATTAACAAATTTATCTAAAACATTATGCATGGCAAAAAATGCTCTAAAAGAAACACTGTTTCCATCTATTAAAAGTAATTTTTTCTTTTGTGTCATATTCTCTCCAATTCAACTGATATTAACTATTACCATTTTAACAAATACCACCCATTAGTAACAGTTTACATGGTACTAAAAAAGTCCAGATTCACAAGGAATCCAGACTCACAGCTAATTATCCTTCTTTTCATAACGTAAACGAACATAAATCACGGATGCTAGAACTAATAATGATAGAATCGTCAAAATAATAAAATCAATTTTAGCACCGGCAATTGTATTCAAAACTGTATTTTTAGTTCCACTTGTCAAAGCAACTGCAGAGATTACCACTGACAAAACGTTAGTACCTAATGAACCAGCATATTGTTGCATCATACTAAATAGAGAATTTTGATCAGATTTCTTTGTTCCTTGAACTTGCATACTACCATCTGACAACGATGTTCCAAATCCAAAATTAAATCCAATTCTCAAAACAATGTAAATCAACGTGATACTCATTAAAGTTAAACTATTACTCTTGATCCAGAATAATCCTGAACCAAGCGTTATCAAAACTCCACTAATTAGAAGCGGTAAAGTTGCTCCTTTTTTGTCATACAAATGTCCAGCTAGTAGACCAAAAACAGCTCCAAATAATGAACCAGGTAATAACATTAATCCAGCTTGAGCAGAATTCAAATGCAAAGCTGTTTGCGCAAATATCGGTAAAACAAACGATAAGCCGATATTTATGAACTGTAAACTGAAATAACTAAATAATCTCAAACGTAAAACTGGTAATTTTAAAATCGAGAAATCAATCAATTGACGACTGCTCTTCTTGTTGTACCAAGCAAATAAGAGAACTACGAGAATCGAACCCACTAACCACATCATGAATTGTGATGAATTCCAACCATGGGCTCCTGCTTGATCAAAGGTAAAGAGAATCATCGAGAAAATTATTGCTAAGCCGGCAACACTCAAATAATCAAATGAAATTCCATGAGTACCTCGAGCCTTACCACGGATAGAAAACCATCCGATGATAAATAAAATAATAATTAAGGGAATCACTCCAACAAAAATCTCTCGCCAAGTCCACATACGATTAACTATTCCACCATATGTTGGTCCCAAGGCTGGTGCTAAGGAAATAACCACTCCGGCCAAACCAGTATACAGTCCTAATTTGGAAGAAGGAACTTCCTCAAAAATTAGACTGAACATTAATGGTGTTGATAAGCCTGTTGATACAGCTTGCAATAATCGGCCACCCATTAAAATTGGAAAGTCCGGTGCCACCATGCAAACAATAGAACCGATTAAACACAAAGATGCCGCAAAAAGAAATATCTTTAATGGATCAAACTTTTTCAAAACATATGCGGTTGTACTCATAACGATAGTTGTTAACAATAAGTAACCGGTTGTAAGCCACTGAACTGTTCCCAAACTAACATTTAATGTTTGTGTCAGAGTCGGAAAAGTTACATTCATCGACGTTTCAATCAATATTCCTGTAAAAGATAACAAACCTACTGCAAGGATAGACAATTTAACACGTGTTGATACTGAATCATTCAAAATACTGCCTCTTTCTATTAATTAATACCCTACAACAATTCCAAAAACATAAAAAAAGGGCTATGACAATATATGCTCCGTCATAGCCTAACTAGTTGTATTATCTATTCATTATAGATAAATAAAAATAATATTTCTAGCATAATTTTATTTAACTAACTCACCTTTTTTATAAACCTGTTTATTTGCTTGACTTACAGCGTCAATATTTTCTAAAGGATTTTCATCTAAAACTAAGAAATCAGCAAATTTATCAACAGCCAAACTTCCATAATTATCAGTAATCCCCAACAATTCAGCCGCGTATTGTGTTGTCCCTAACAATGCTTGATAAGGTTTAACACCCAAACCAGCAATCAATGACAATTCATCAGTTGTACCTGTTTCAAAACTATTGAATGGTGTTCCGGCATCAGTTCCAACAACGACTTTAACACCCTTTTTCAGAGCCATTCCAATATTTTTAAAGAAGTCACCTTTAACGATGTCATTCTTCTTTATCATGTAATCAGGAATTTTCCCAACTCCATATTTATCAATTCCGGCACAAGCATTCAACGTTGGTACCAAATAAACGTTATGTTCCTTCATGAATTCTGCTTGATTCTCATCAACGTAAATACCATGTTCAATTGAGTCAACTCCAGCATCCAATGAAATTTGAATACCGTGATTTCCTTGGGCATGCGAAGCGACAGTCATGTGTTTTGTATGAGCCTCTTCAACTGCAACGTGAATTTCATTTTGAGTTAATTCAGTATCGTCAACTTGATCAGTTGAAGACATTACTCCACCAGTTGCCATAACCTTGATATTTTTAGCACCACGCTTGAATTCCTCACGAACTGATTTTCTCATTTCATCTGGTGAATCTACCAAATGACCCCAAGTGACCTCACCATCAAGTCCCTCTTTAAAATCGCCATGTCCACCGGTCATTGTCATTGGACGACCTGAAGGCATAATTTCTGTCCCACCCAATTGACCATCATCTTGAAGTTTGCGTAATTTAATATCAACATCAAATGGACATCCGCAATCTCTAATGTAAGTTACTCCAGCATGTAATAAAGTATTCAGATTTTTAAGTGCGGTAAAAGTAACTTCGGATTCTGACAAATATTCCAATTTGTTAGTTTGTGGATTCATCATGATATGTGTATGAGCATTAATCAGCCCTGGCATGACATATTTTCCTTGTAGATCAATTTGTTCGTTATCATCATTTGGAGTTCCAGTACCCGAGGCAATTATTTTACCTTCATCGTTAACAGTTAAGTAACTATTTGAGTAAATTTTGTCGTCCACTCCATTAAATAAATTTAAATTAGTAAATGTTTTTGTCATAGTTAGAAATCCTCCTTAAAATACCTTGATACCTTTTTTGTAGACTGCTTTATCTTCTTGTTGAACCGCTTTAACATCAGCAACTGGATCATCATCTAGCACTAAGAAATCAGCAATTTTTCCTTTTTTTAGTGAGCCATATTCATCATCAATGCCTAACAAATGAGCACTATTTTTAGATGCCGCAAACAAGGCTTGTTCATTAGTTGCGCCAACTTGTGTCAATAATTCCAATTCTTTAGGTGCATCTTTGAAACCATTAAATGGCGTTCCTGCGTCTGTACCAAAAGTTAATTTGACACCTGCTTTGGCCGCAGCGCCGACTCTGGCGTAAAATTCTTTAATAAACGAATTAGCTTTATCCAACATGTATTGAGGTAATTTGCCCTCACCATATTCAGGAATCGTGTAAGCAGCAATTAAAGTTGGAGTTAAATAAATATCTTTCTCTAACATCAAAGAAATATCTTCATCAGTAATATATGAACCATGTTCGATTGAATCAACTCCGGCTACGATAGCGTTGTGGATTCCATTTGCCCCTTCAGCGTGAGCGGCAACAGTCATATGCTTGGAATGTGCCTCTTCAACAGCTGTCTTCATTTCTTCAACAGACAATTCAGTATCATCGATTTCATCAGTTTCTGACATAACGCCACCAGTTGCCATGACCTTGATATTCTTTGCTCCAAGTTTGAATTCATGACGCACGGCTTTACGCATTTCATCTGGTGAGTCTACCAAATTTCCCCAAGTAGTTTCGCCATCTAATCCTTCGGTAAAATCACCATGTCCACCAGTCATACTCATTGGACGACCTGAAGGTAAAATTTCAGTTCCACCTAATTGACCCTCTTGCTGTAATTTGGCTAATTTGATATCAACATCAAAAGCACAACCACAATCTCTAATATAGGTGATTCCTGATTTAAGCAGCTCTTTCAAATTTTGTAAAGCTGTAAAAGTTACCTCGGCTTCTGACAAAAAGTTTAATTTGTTAGTCTGAGGATTCATCATGATATGGGTATGGGCATTAATTAGTCCAGGCATCACATATTTATTTTGCAGATCGACGACATTTGTTTTTTCAGGTACTTCGTTAAAACCCAAGTCAACAATTTTCCCTGATTCATTATCAACAATAAACCAAGCATTCGGCTGAATTTTAAATTGGTCACCATCAAAGAGATTAAAATTTTTATATAAAGTTTGCGTCATAGCAATGCCTCCTAATTTAATGAGAAAATTCTAAGATTAATTCTAATTTTTGTCAATGCTTTATTAGAATTTTTTAAATTTTTCAAATAAATAATAATGTTAGATTATAGAAGTAACAGTAATTGCACATTGTTATTTTAAAAAAGTCCATTGACATCAAGGTTAAAAAAGAATAAGTTTATTTCTAATAATTTTTTAATCTTGTTTATTAGGAGGGCAAGTTTATGAACTATCTTATTGCATTCACTATTGTTATGGTCTTTATGTTGATTGGGGACTGGGTTTCAGCCGCTACTAAAGCGTTTATTCCCTCAATTTTTATCACAGCTGTTTTATTCACAATTGGTTTCTGGACTGTCTTGCCTAAAGATATTGTTGCTCAAGCATCTTTCAATACTCAATTTGTTGGTGTAGGTATTTCTCTACTTTTGGTTCATTTGGGGACTTTGATGAATCTCAGAGAATTACTTGATCAATGGAAAGCCGTCTGTATTGCTCTATTAGGTGTCGCCGGTACTTTGATTTTCACGCTAATCGTTGGAACCTTTATTTTTGATTGGCATACTGTAGTTGCGGCTATTCCCCCATTAACTGGTGGTTTAGTTGCTGCTTTACTTATGACTGATGGCCTGAAGGCTGCGGGTATAACATCACTTGTCGCTTTACCAGTTTCCATGTATATCATGCATTCTATGATTGGTTATCCACTAACTTCTCTCTTATTGAGAAAAGAAGGAAATCGTTTAGCAAACAAATATCGTAATGAAAAGGATGATCCCGACTCTGATGTTGCTAAAATGATTCACCAAGGTCATGTTGAAGAGGAACAAAAAAAGCCTATTTTCAATTTACCTAATCAATATCAGACACCTGTTTTCATTATCGTTCGTGTTGCGTTAGTTGCCCTATTCAGTAACTGGATTGCTAGTTTAATGCATGGTGCGATAAATGCTAACGTTATCTGTCTAATATTTGGTGTTATTGCTCATCAATTAGGATTCTTGGAAGATAGTGCTTTAGATAAAGCTAAGGTTTTTAATTGGTTAATGTATGGTCTACTAGCTTATGTTTTTGCCCAATTAAGTTTGACTACACCAAAAATTATCGGTGGTATCATTGTTCAAATCTTAGTTCTAATCGTTCTCGGAATTTTCGGGATGTTCTTAGCTTCATTTGCTTTGGCAAAACCATTTGGTATGAGTAAAAATATGGCGTTTGCTTGTTCTCTAACGGCTTTGTTTGGTTTCCCAGCCGATTTCATCTTAACCACCGAAGTTTGTCACAGTGTTGCCAAAGATGACGATGAAGAAGCATATTTAACCGCTAATATCCTACCTAAGATGTTAGTTGGTGGATTCGCTACTGTTTCTGTTGCTTCAGTTATCATAGCCTCAGTTTTCTTGAAATTATTGTAAAATTTGTAGAAAAAATAAGGTCACAACTCGTTTTTGAGTTGTGACCTTATTTTTATTAATGCTTGAGTGTAACTGTTTTATTGAAATGAGCTACACAAGGGCAACTCCACTCCGCTTTGCCTGACTTCCCAAATCATACGCAAAGTTCGCGTATAATTCGTGAAGTCCTGCAAATGCTCGGGAGCTGACCGCCCTTGTTTCGCTCTCTGATTCTGAAACGAGCTACGAGCAACAGATTCCTGTACTTTGCTACACCCTAGAAATCACACGCAAAATCGTGTGTAATTACTAGGCTTAGGCAAATGCTCAGAATCTAACCGTTGCTCTTCGCTCTCTGTTTTATTGTTGATTAGGATTTAAAGTACTCAATAAATGTTCATAAGCTGTTTCGTACTTTTGAACATCTCCGGCACCCATGAAAATCATTACTGTATTGTGATAATCCAATAATGGTGACATGTCATCAAGTGTTAGAACTTTACCACCCTTATGAATCTTATCGCCAAGATCTTTACTTGTAATATCACCGTGGGCTTCACGGATCGAACCAAAGATATTAGTTAAGTAAACTTCATCAGCTAAATCTAATGACTTAGCAAAATCGTCCATCAAGGCTAAAGTTCTTGTATAAGTATGTGGTTGGAAGACGGCAATAATCTTTTTGTCAGGATATTTTTGTCTAGCAGCATCAATTGTTGCTTTGATTTCTTGTGGATGGTGAGCGTAATCATCGATGATTACTTGATCAGCAACGGTCTTTTCACTGAAACGTCTCTTAACACCAGTAAATGTTTGTAGTTCACGATTGATCAAAGCATGATCAAGTTTTTCCATGTGACCAACACCAATAACAGCTAATGAGTTCAAGACGTTATGTTCACCGAACAATGGAACTTGGAAGTTACCAATGTTTTCGCCATCGATTGAAACATCGAATGATGAACCCTTAGTTGTACGTTTGATATTTGTAGCACGGATATAATCTGATTCATCCAAACCATAAGTATAGATTGGAGCATCAGCTTTGATTGACTTAGCATGTACATCTTCACCCCAGATGAAGATACCCTTCTTAGTCTTTCTAGCTTCTGATTCAAAGGCGTCAACAACATCGTTGATTCCGCCAAAGAAGTAATCAGGGTGATCAAAATCAATGTTTGTAATGATTAGATAATCAGGTGAATAAGCTAAGAAGTGACGACGATATTCATCAGCTTCAAAGACAAAGAATTTAGCATCCTTATCACCTTTACCAGTACCATCACCGATTAAGTAAGAAGTCTTAGCAATACCGCTTAGAGTATGTGCCAATAGGCCAGTTGTACTTGTCTTACCATGTGATCCAGCAATACCAATTGATGTGTATTCTGAAACTAATGTTCCAACAAGTTCAGGATATGTAACAACTTTTAAATGCATATCATTAGCTTTTTTAATTTCTACTTGATCATTGCTAAAAGCGTTTCCTTTAACAATAGTTAAGCCTTCGTGAATATTCTCTTCATCAAAAGGCAAAATCTTAATTCCTGCTTGTTCAAGTCCACGTTGAGTAAATGTGTATTTATCAATATCTGATCCTTGAACTTCATATCCTAAATCTTTCAAGATAAGTGCCAAGGCACTCATACCTGTTCCTTTAATTCCAACGAAATGATAGACTGTTTTTTCCATAATAACTCCTAATCGAACATTTTCTCTGCTTCTTTAAAATCAAACGCTTGGCCGGCAGTACCATTATCAAGCACTAAAATACCATGCTTCTTAGGTGCATTAGGAATTCCTAGTTCTCTTGCAGAACAAATCATTCCGTAACTGTCGATACCACGCAACTCACCAGACCAAATTTCTGCTCCAGTAGGCATTACCGCACCGGGCAATGCTACAACAACTAATTGTCCTTGATCCACATTAGGTGCACCACAAACGATTTGAACAGGCTTGTCCAAACCAACACTTGTTTGTGTGATATGCAAATGATCTGAATCAGGGTGAGCCTTGATTTCGTCAACATGTCCTATTACGAACTTAGGACTATTGTCAGTTTCTAACTTATCAGAAAAACCAGCTTTTGCAATTTCATTATTTAAAATGTCAACTTGCTTATCATCAAGAAATACTTGACCTGAATTATTTTCGATACTTAGTTCTTTACCTAGGTCAAAAAAATTGAAACCGATAGTTTCATCAGTTTCTTCGTTAAAAATTCGTACTACGTTGTCCTTTTGAGCTGTTGCTTGTGTTTTGACGTCTTCCTTCGTCTCAACTAGCAAAACATCCCCAAGAACTTCTGGATTATAAAAGCTTAATAGCAAGTTTTTCCCCTACCTTGATTAATTATTTGTTAATTACGCTGTTAATAAAGGTCTCAACTTCTTCTTTAGTTTTTCGATCTTTATTTACTAGTCTACCAATTTCTTTGCCATTTTCAATAACAACAAAGCTAGGAATACCCATAATTCCTAATTCTTGAGCAACTTCCATGTTATTATCACGGTTAAAACTGATCCAATTGAAATCTGAGTACTCTTTTTCTAGTTCAGGTAGCTTAGGTTCGATAAATTTACAATCTGGGCACCAGTCAGCGTGGAAAAATAGAACATGTTTCCCCTCTTTAGTAACTTCGTGCCAATCTTTTACATTATAGTCTTCAATTGTCTTCATAATTATTTCACCTCTGTCAATAAGATACTTTTTATTTGTTAAACGGTCAATTAAATGTTCCTGAGCATTCGAATGATATATAATAGTGGTAATATATCATTAAATCGAAATCAAGGAGTGATTTTTTATGAGTAAAAAGGGTATCGGTTCATTAATCGTTGCTGGTTCTGTATTGGCTGCTAGTGCAGCTGCAACAGTTTTAGTAAAACACCATCTAGATAGCGAAAAGATAATTGATAAAGTTAAGTCTGTTCTGGGAGAAGACAGCAAAGTCATTGGCTCATGGGTAGAACCTTTCTACCAACGTGTTGACGTAAATGGTCGTTCCACATGGGGAATCGTTGGCGGAGTTACTACTATGGATGAGTTTGACGTCGCTCAATATCACTTCATTGCTGACGCTGTTACTGGTGAATTACTTAACATCAAAAAAGTACAATAAATCTAATTTTTAAACTGGGCTTTCAGGTAATTAATCCTGAAGCCTTTTTTTGAGAACTTTTCTTCATATTCAGTTGGAATATTAAGTGGATTAAGTCTGTCATCATTGTGTAGATCCAATGAGATATCATCAAACTTCATTCCAAAATTATTCATACTGATCAATGAATATTCAAATAATCCTTGGTTATCAGTTTTAAATTGAAGATAACCATCATCCTTCAAAATATATTTGTATTGTTCCAAGAATGATTTATAAGTCAAACGACGCTTTTCATGACGTGTCTTTGGCCATGGATCAGAGAAGTTCAAATATACTCCGGTAACTTCATCTTCAGCAAACAAGTCAGATAAATTAGAACCATTAGCTAATAGCAATTGCAAGTTGGGTAATTTTAACTCAACTTGCTTTTTTAGTACCAAGGCAATAGCGCCTTCTTGTACTTCCATCGCAATATAATTATTTTGAGGATTTTGCTTAGCTAATTCAGTAATGAATCTACCTTTACCTGAACCAACCTCGATAAAAATTGGTTGTTCTTTTTCAAATCTTGCTTGCCATTTTCCTTGCATATTCTCTGGTTGAATTGCAATGAGGTCAAGGTTTTCGTTGATCATATCCTTAGCCCAAGGTTTGTTTCTTAATCGCATAAATATTAATACTCTCCATTAATCTAGATATTTTTTTAATTGTCTTGGCATGTAGAAGTAATTGACAAAAATCAACACAGCACATCCCGCCACGATAATAATTAAACTGTTTAAGCTGAAACCAAATTTGTAAAGAATTGCTAAAGCACTAACGAACCACTGAATCGACAAAATAATCGTACTCAATTTAGTAAAATCAGCAATCTTGGTTTGACCAGAAATTGGATATAATCTCTGCATCAAATTTTGCATAACTTCTTTAAAGTAAGGCTTCAATTGGAAACCAACTAAGTAAATAAATAACATTTCTACTATCAATGAGATATAAAAATTATCAATCAAAGCTAACATAACTGCTTGGATAATCGTCAATCTCAAAAATAAACCGATATATTCATTATTCCTCACAAAGCCACGTGCAAACAAGTAAAGATAAGTGTTACCACTAACCGGTTTGATAGGTTTGAACAATCCATCCAACCACTTACGACGCTTAATCTTACTATTAACACCAGGAACATCGGTAAAGAGATTATAGAAACGTTTGATTCTAAACATTCTTTGATTCTCAGTTTCAATCGCATACTTCCACTGTAATTGACCACTCGTCTCAAGTGTTTTTACCTGTGCATTTAAAAAGAAATAATAAATCACTGCCACAATCAACATTGCAGGACTAAAAAGATAAGTTGAAATAATCAAAGTTACCAACAAAAGTAAGTTGGAAACTAATTTCATACTAAAGGTACCAAACTTGTCCCTACCATAAAGTGCCATTAGATTTACATTCAAAAATCCTAATTTGTACATGATCAACCCAATTGCAATCATGACAATATCGGAAATCTTTAATCCTGCACCACGTGAAGCAAATGCTGACAACAAGAAGTTGACTAAAGCCACTGTAACTATTGGAACAAAGACACTATAATTCTTAGCTGCCCGGAAATATTTGTAGAATTCTCTTTCCTTTACTAACAAAAATGTACTATCAGGATCTTCCAACAAAGTAGCAATACCACCTACTTGAACTGCCAAAAATAAAATTAGGATAACGATTGGTTTACCTAACAATAGTTGATGATGAATTGTTCCCAAGAAATTAGAATACCAAAATCCTAGGGCACCTATCAATACAATAAATGCCAAAACAAAATTATCATTAAAAATTAATCTGAGATATTTGAACTGGTTAAGTTGATGTCGTCTTAATCGTTCAGTCCATAAATTTGTCATTATAGATCCTCATGCGACATCTTAATGTAAATATCATCAAGGTTAGCATCTCGCTTCATATTGAATTTAGCTTTCAACTGATCAAGTGTGTCATCAGCACGAACTTGACCATGATTGATCAAAACAAATTTATCCGCATGATCTTGGACAGTTGCTAAAACGTGAGTTGACATCAAAACTGAACAACCGGCCTGCTTCTTTGCTTCAACAATATTTAATAAATCATTAACTGCCAATGGATCCAAACCAGTAAACGGCTCATCAATAATGAACAAACTAGCATTTGTCATGAAGGCACAAACAATCATAACTTTTTGTTTCATACCCTTAGAGAAATTTTGTGGGAACCAATCCAATTTGTTATCCAAACGGAAGGTCTTTAACAATTTATTGGCACTTTCCCAAGTCTTATCATGATCCAAATCATAAGCCATAATTGTTAAGTCAATATGTTCTCTCAAAGTTAATTCTGGATAAAGGATTGGCATTTCGGGAACATATGCAATTTTCTTCCTATACTTCTCAACATCATCGTGCAAACTAATACCGTCAATTAAAATTTGACCGCCACGAGGTGTTAAGAGACCAATTATATGTTTGATAGTGGTTGATTTACCAGCACCGTTAAGTCCAATTAAACCAACAACTTGACCACTTTCGACTGTAAATGTTTCTTTCTTTAATACTGATACTTGACCGTAACCTCCGGTCAGTTCTTTAACTTCTAACGTCATAGATTAAACCACCTATTATCTATTTATCTATCTGTTTTTAACAATGTTAATATGATAGCATTGTAGTGAATATAATGCTGTTTTTGAAAGGAGATTTTTACATGGATGATTGCATTTTTTGCAAAATTATCAAGAACGAGATTCCTAGTACTACAATCTACGAAGACGATGACATCAAAGCATTTTTTGATATCTCACAAGTGACACCAGGACACACACTGGTAGTTCCTAAGAAGCATGTTCAAGATATCTTCGCCTATGATGAAGATTTAGCTGAACGTGTTTTCAAGAAGATTCCTATGATTGCTCGTGCCATCAAAGAATCAAACCCAGACATCATTGGTATGAATATTTGCCAAAATAATGGTGAAATTGCTTACCAAAGTGTCATGCATTCACACATTCACCTAGTACCTCGTTACTCCAAAGATGATGACTTCTCAATGCACTGGGGTGACAACACTGGCCTCGCAAGTAATGAGGAATTACAAAAGAGAGCCGACAATATCAAAGCACACTTGGAGGGTTAATAATGAAATTCTTTACTGGTTTTGTAGTTGGAACAGTTTCTGGTGTAGCTATCCAGTTATTCCAATCAAAAGATGCCATATCTAGTGTTAATGATACCAAGTTATTTCATAATATAAAAGATTTTAAAGATATATTAGCTGATCTTCAAAAAAATGTGGCTGTTGTTCCCGAAGTCTTAACCGGTATTCAGAAGGATGTTACCGATTACTCTGCAAGTATTAAGCCAGATGTTGAAGATTTGCAGAATTCTATCGAAAATATGAAAGAAAACCTCGATAACTTAAATAAATTTTAATGCCAATTATGAATTTTTTGTGATTTTTTCCTAAAATGACAAACTATTAAACCTTATTTATGGTAGTCTTTTCAATTGTAGGTAATATTAATTAAGGATGTGTAAAGATGAATAAACGATTAACTAAATGGATTTTGGCAATTGCCGGTCTATTTATGGTAACTGTTGTTGCTGGTTGTTCAAGTAACAAGACTGTTGCTACACTCAAAGGTGGAAGAATTACCCAAGAAGAATACTACAAAGAAATGAAGAGTTCTTCATCCGGTAAACAAACACTTCAAACAATGATTATCACAAAGGCCCTTGAAGACCAATATGGTAAGAGTGTTTCAACTAAAAAAGTTGATGCAGAATATAACAAATACAAGAGCCAATATGGTTCTTCATTCAGTTCAATTCTACAACAAAACGGTATGACAACAGCTCAATTCAAGAAGAATATCCGTACTAATCTTCTAACTAAAGTTGCTTTGGAAAAGAACAAGACTGTTACAAACAAACAACTTCAAAAAGAATGGAAGAGTTACCAACCTAAGATTACTGTTGCACAAATCTTAGTAAGCAAGAAGTCAGAAGCTGAAGAAGTTATTACTAAACTTAAGAATGGCGAAGATTTCTCTAAACTTGCTAAAGAATATTCAACAGACTCAGCTACAAAGAACAAAGGTGGTAAGTTAGCTGCCTTCGATAATGATAGTACAAGTATTGATACTGACTTTAAGACAGCTGCCTACAAGCTAGCCAATGTTAATGACTACACAGAAACACCAGTTAAGACAAGTTACGGTTATAGCGTAATCAAGCTTCTTAAGAAACCTGCTAAGGGTAAGATGGCTGATCACGAAGCAGAACTTAAAACTAAGCAATACGCTACTTGGATGCAAGATTCTACTGTAATGCAAGGCGTTATTTCTAAGGTCTTGAAGAAAGCTGATGTATCTATCAAGGATAGTGATTTGAAGGATGTTCTTTCAGGTTACGTTTCATCAACATCAACAAGCAAAAAATAATTAGATAATTAATTTTAATAACATTGGTAAATATGCCAATGTTATTTTTTTGTCCAAAATTAGGTCAGTTAATATAAAAGTTCAAAAATCAGAACTAATATTCTAAATTTGATTTCCAGATTAAAATTGAATTTGACGCTTTTATATTAATCAACAAATTAATTTGTTCAGGAATCCAAATCTTTAATCCTTAAAAAAACTGTACTACACCCCTTCATAGCAAGATTCTTTTCACTTGTACCGACAAAATATTTTAGTATCATAAAGGTAAAGCCTATTTCAAATAATTATTTTGATGAGGGAGAAAATATAAAATATGGACTATAAATCAGATATTGATCCTTTAGTATATCGCCGAATTCTTTTAACAGTCGACGAAGATGATCATGAATCGACCGCCAGAGCTTTCCGCTTTGCGACAACAATGGCACACGATTATGATTCCCAATTGGGCATTGTTACTGTCATGGAAAATGAAGATTTAAACATCTTTGATTCCTTAACCCCTGCCAAACTTGCCGAAATGCGTAAGCACCTTAAACATGTTATTCATGAATATGTCAAAACAGCTGAGAATATGGGACTAACTAAGGTTGAACCTTTAATTTATGAAGACGGTGATGTCGATGACGTAATTTTAGACCGCGTAATCCCCGATTTTAAACCTGACCTTATTGTTACTGGTGCGGATACTAAGTTCCCTCGTTCGAGGATTTCTGGAGCTATTGGACCACGTTTAGCCAAAAAAGCACCCGTTTCAGTAATAGTTGTTCGATAATATACTGTCAGGAGGAAAATCAGTATGCGTTCAATCATAATTTTTCCAGAAATGTATAACCTAGATGAAATTCAAAAAGTTAGAAGCTCCTACGATCCACTGGCAAAAAATATTTCACCTCATATTTCACTAGTCTTCCCTTTTGAGTCCAAAACTTCAGATGAATTGTTAATTAAGCAAATCAAGCCGATTATTAAGACAGTCAAATCATTTGCGATAACTTTTGATAAATTTGGTCACGATGATAAGGGATATTTCTGGCTCCAACCGGCCTACGGTACAGACAAACTTACTAAATTACATGATGAATTGTATAAGAATGAATTGTTGCATCCATTTTTACGTGCTGATATTCCCTATATGCCACACATTACTTTGGGTAAAGTCGATCCAGCTCAACAGACTAGAATTATCAGCAATTTAGTTATCAGAAAACTTAGTTTCTCTACTTTTATTGATACAGTATCAATTGAACGCATTTTACCGAATAATGATTCAGATGAATTCGAAAAGATATTACTACCTTAATAGATATATTTCTCCACAAAGAAGAAAACACCGTCAATTCTAAAACGAATTGGCGGTGTTTTACGTTATTAACTATGTTTATAAAATGAACGATTATCTAAACCAAAGACTCTTTCTGAGAAGCTACCTTCCTCAGTTCTATCAAGGGCCTTAGTAATCATATTGATTGAAGCATCCATCATATCAATGTTATGTAAAATTTCTGCTTCCAATAACTTAGGACGTTCTGGAGATCCATATTCAAGTAAACCATGATGTGACAAAATCATATGTCTAAGTAAAATCATATCCTCACTCTCAAGGCTAATATCAAGCTCCTGAGCGGCTTTAACAATTTCCTCATCAACAATCGTGATATGTCCTAACATGTTTCCTTCAAAGGTATATTCAATATCAAGACTACCTGATAATTCAATTATCTTACCAAAATCATGTAGACAAGTTCCAGCAATTAATAAGGCACGATTAACTTGTGGATATTGATCTGCAACCTTTTCTGCTAGACGAACCATACTCAAAGTATGATATGCTAAACCACCTTGAAAATCATGATGATTACTCTTAGCAGCCGCACTGGTAAAGAAACGATCATGATATTTCTTGAATAAATATCTAACGATTCTATTCCAAGCACCATTAGTAATCTGCAAGAAGACATCATCAAACTCAGTTTCCATGTCAGCCCGCTTAATTGGCGCTGTCTGAACGAATTGAGTCATGTCAACAGTATCGGCGTCAAGTAAGCCTAAACGCGTGATATTAACTTGTGGCTTGCCTTGATATAAATCACGGCGACCCTCTAATTGAACTATTGCTCCAACATGAAACTTCTTAGCATCCTCTTCTTTAGCATCCCAATACTTACCAGGTATCTGGCCTGACTTATCTTCAAATACCAATGATAAGAAATTCTTGCCATTTTTGGCGAGACGAAAATCTGAACGTTTAATAATGACTTCCAAACTCATAGTCTCACTATTATTGTAATCATTTATATGTTTAGGCAATCTCTTTCTCCTCCAGTTTTAAAATATGATCTGCCGGTAAAGCCTTTGGTTCATTGGCTGTTACGTAAATCACTTGATTGTTCTTAGCAATCTCTTGAATTAGTTTAAAAACATTTCCCGTTCTAGAAATATCAAAATCAACAAACGCGTCGTCAATTAAAATTGGCAACTTAATTAAGTCTGCAATCTCCGTAACAAAAGCTAATCGTAACGAGATATAAAGTTGAACCGTTGTCGCTTGTGATAACTCATGAACATCAAAGACATTTTTATTAGTACTAGTTACAACAATATTATTTTTATGAAAATCGATTTTAATGTAATTGTTATTAGTCAACAATGCAAAATACTGAGTTGCTCGTGCCAACATTCTTGGATAACGATTTTCGGTTGCAATATTTAACATTTCACGAATCCAACTGCTAGCTAATTTCTTAGAAGCCCATTCATCGTAATTCTCAATAATGTCTTCCTTATTCTGAGCTAGTTGTGAAACAACTCGTTGGTAACGGTCATTGTCAAAGACTTGTTGCATTTGTTCCTTTAAAGACCCCATTTGGCGACTTAGTTCATTATTCTTATCAGTCAACTCAGCCTTTTTAGCAGTAACCTCTGCCAATTGACTAGTCAATCGACTGTGACTCTGATATTTTTGTAACTCTTCAAAGTCAGTTCCAATGAAGTCCTTATCCTGATTAGCTTGATCAACAACTTTTTGATTTTCAATTTGAGTTGTATGCGTCTGAATAAATAAATTCATACTAGATATCTTGTACTTATCCAAAATCTTGCGAAGTTCATTTTGTAACTGATCCAAACGTTGGTTACGATTATCAGTAATTTTCTGAGTTTCCGTTTGACTCTTTTCTGACAAGTCTGCTTTAGCCTTAATTTGATCCAGCTTAGTAAAGTACTTTTCTATCTGTTCATTATAATTATCACTCTTATACGATTCATCCAAAACGTCCAATTCAATTAGGATCTTACGCCATTTATTCAAATCAACTTCAATTGATTTAATACCATCAGTCAAACCATTTTGTGATGTATGCATATTATCTAATTGAATAACGATACTTTGTAAACTAATAATTGCTTCACGAGTTAAGTTTGTATAACCCTTCTGTTGCAAAAATGGATAGTTGTCTAAATTATTCTTAGCACTATTCCCTTTGCTTTGGTACCAATACCAAATGGCACTAGCAATCGCAACAATGCTAAAAACAAGTTTCATGGGATTGGACATTAAAAATGCCAATACTATTGCTACACCACAAACAATTAATGGAATATTATTACTACTCTTATTATTTTGTTGCGGCGTTATTTGATCCAGTTCATCTGTCGACAACGGACGCATATTCTCTGACAATCCAGGATTATTCTTGAATAACTGATCAACTTCCGTATCAACCTTCAACAATTTAGAATTCATATCATCCCGATGAAATTGTAGATTCTGCAATTCAAATTTCTGATTACGAATATAATCTAATTGTTTTTGATTATTTCGATAATTCAGTAAAACTTGTTTCTCAACATTATCTAACGTAGAAACCTTATTTACCGTTGGTGTTTCCTGTAAAGTACTGAGTTCCTGATTGACCTTTAAAACTTTTTCCCAATCTTCATTACTAATTTTCGAACTTTCGTCCGGAACATTGGTTTGTTGAAGTTGTTCGAAACGTGACCACTTCTTATCTAAATTACGTAAGTTATTCTCTGATTCATTAGCTTGTTTCAATAATCCTTCATTAGCATCAAAATCAGCCTTAGTCGTTTCCAACTCTTTTTTTACACGTTGATAGGCTGACTGCTGATTTTCAATTTCAGATTTCTCCTCCACTAATTCATCGTGTTGTTTCAAATTAACAACTAACGGCTGCTTTTGACCACGTTTCTTATAAAGATCTTCAGCATCATCATTTATCTTGTCTGCGGTAGCTAACCATTCTTTACTACCAACAGCACCAATTGACATGATTTCTTCTTCCAATTGATTCTCATCCAGACCATAAATTGACAAAATATTCTTATCGTCAAATACATGAGTATGCTCATAATCATCTTTTGAAAAACTGCCAACTATTTCAGATAATTGTGATTCGGGAACTTGTTGATCATCATGGAACAATTCAACTTTACCCTCATTTTTTCCGTCAGTCCGACGCACAATCCACTTACTGCCATCGTCTGCTAAAAACTCCAGTTCACCACCATAGTTGTTGCCCTTTTTAGGTTTATATTGTAAATACTTATTTTCCCCTCGAGCTGAAGCAAACCCAAAGAGGATACTTTTAATAAAATTCAATAACGTTGTTTTTCCAGCTTCGTTACTACCAAAAATAACTTGATAATCTTGTTTGAAGTCAAATTTTTGGTCGATCCACTTACCGAAACCGTATATGTTTGCTTTAACTAATTTCACGATTATTCTCCAGTATATTTTTGATTAATAACATTTCTCGTCATTTCAGTAATATTCTTTAAAAACTCCGGCTTATTGATATGCTTACGAATTATCGCTGATGAATAGAGTTTTTCATCCATATCTTTAATAGCATCCAAAGTTATGGACTCCTTTTCAGCTTGATCCCAATATTTTTTATCAATCGTAGCCAACTGTGGATTATCGTTATATTTCAAATAAATTTTGTAAAGTATTCCGGCAGTATCGACTGTTGAAAAATGTTGTAAAATTTCATTTCGGTCAATCGTTTTGATGACATCCCTACTCAAATTCTGGGCATTATTAATTGTTAGAGTTATCAACGTATCAGTATCATTCAAAACATCACTTATTTTTGAAATCAAACTATCAACTGTATCATCTTCCTTGGCATTTAAAGTTACCTTATCCCAAGTATAGGTGCTACTTTTAACAAATTTCATCTGTGTCACGTGATTCTCAACCGAAACAATATAAAAGCCCTTAGGGGTTGTTTCGTTCTGATTGCGACCCTGTGTATCACCGGAATAAACAATCATAGGATTCTCATTGAGAATCTCACGTTTATGAATGTGACCTAAGGCCCAATAATCATAGCCTTTTTTAACCAGATCACTTATTTTAAATGGAGCATAGTTATCATCACCAACACCGGCATGTAAAACTCCGATTTGATAATCGAAGTCACCACGTGTTGGATATTGTTCTACCATTGCATCATTAATATGTTGTTGATAGTAACTAAAGCCAGTGATACCAACTTTTTGGCCATCACTAGCTGTTATTTCTGCTGTTGAAACATCTTGACCAAAGATAGTCACATTTTGGGGGAAATTGACCACAGCAAAATTATTACGATAATAATCATGATTACCGTAAATCATATAAATCTCAATATTAGCTTGGTCCAACTTTTCGAACTCAGCTTTCAGAAACATTTGAGCCTTTAAAGAACTATCAGTGTCATCAAAAATATCTCCAGCTAAAATCACGAAGTCAACATTCTCTTCGATAGCTGTTTGAAATATTTTCTTTGCTGCAATATATGTAGAATCCTTTAATTGACTCTGTAATTGTTTCGAAAAATTACTAACTCCTACAAATGGTGTATCCAAATGTAGATCGGCTGCATGCAAAAACTTCATTCTTAAACTCCCCTGTAAAAGAAAAGGACTCGAGCAAATTACTTAAGCCCTAAGTCCTTATTATTTGTCTTGGTTATCTTTACTATCTTGATAAATTTCAGCGATAGGCTTAGAAATGATTTTATTCAATTCATCCATCATTGAATTCATTTTTTGTTCTTTATCCATTAAGTTTTGAATTTCAGTGTAATTTGAAAGTTGGTCTGTTAACTCACGCATTCCTTTAATGTCTTCGTCTGAAATCTCTTGACCTTGCATTTGTTTTTGTTGGAGTTCAAATTGTTTGTTTTGAACTTTATCAAAAAGTTTGTAAGCCAAGTCATTAGCTTTAACAGCTTCAAAAGCAAGTTTCAAATCAGAAACTTCGGTTGTCTTTCTTAGATCTTGTTCAAGTTGATTGGCACTATCGTAAATGTTCATACAGTCCTCCTATTGACCAAAAAAGTTCTTAATATCATTATACCATTCTGTAGCTTTATCTTTAACGTTATTTACGCCATCTTCAATAGATTTTGTAATATCACTATTACCAGTATCCGTTGTATTATCTTCAGCTAATTTAGAAGCATCTTTCACACCAAAGTCAGTTCCTTTAGTACCAGGTAGAATTCCTGCCATCTCAGTCTTAAAGAGCGGAGCAATCCCATTTTCACTAACACTTGGAATGAAATGATTCTTATCAGTCGTATCAAATCCAATCCAACTAGTTACAACAACGTCAGGTGTGTAACCAATCATCCATTGATCCTTCGTACCAGCGTAACCATATGAACGTGGAACTTCAGTACTACCAGTCTTACCGGCAATCTGATAACCATCCGGCTTAGCGGCTTTACCAGTACCTTCGTTGTAAACGCCCAACATCATACTAGTCATTTCTTTAGCGGTGTTTTTACTAATAATCTGCTTAGTTGAAGTATTAGTATTATTAACAATAACCGTACCAGTAGAATCAACGATTTTTGTAATAAAGTGTGTGTTAGCTAGCTTACCTTCATTAGCAAAGGCCGTATAAGCGCGCGCCATTTGTAGTGGTGACACACCTTTTTCCAATCCACCCAGTGCCAAAGCCAAGTTTTGATCATTCTTGTTGACCTTGATACCAAAGTTTTCGACTGAGTTAACACCCTTTTTAACCCCAATCTTATCAAGCAAGGCAACAGCTGGAACATTTTCACTATGGACCAAAGCTTTATACATTGGGATTGATTCTTGATACAATCCGTCAGCATTAGTTGGCGTATATTTATTTTTACCGAAACTTGTTATTTCATCGGGTAATTCCGAATCATAACTATATCCATTTTCAATTGCTGGTGTATAAACGGCCAGAGGTTTAATGGTTGATCCTGGTTGACGTTCACTTTGAGTAGCATAGTTATACCCTCTAAACGTATGATCACCACGACCACCAACGACTGCCAAAATTCCACCAGTCTTAGGATCCACAGCAACAGATGCCCCTTGAACCTTCGTACCATCAGCTGCATTAGCTGGGAACAAATAATTATTATTAAAGGTATTCTGCATCGAACTTTGCATCGTTTGATCCAAAGTTGTATAAATCTTATAACCCTTATTTAAAATGTCATCTTCCTTTAATCCGTATTTGTTAACGGCTTCAGAAATAACAGCATCAAAGAAATAAGGATACTTGTACGAACTATTACCGGCATAATTATCATTCAAAGTAATAGCCGTTCCTTGATAGTAAGATGCCTGAGCAGAAGTTAGTTTCTTATTTTGAACCATCAGATCCAAAACAAGATTGCGTCTTGCCTTCGAATTACTCATACTATTAATTGGATTATAATCATTAGGAGCCTTCAAAATTCCAGCTAACACAGCACCTTCGGCTGGATTCAACTCACTAGCATTCTTACCAAAATATTTTTCTGAGGCATCTTGAACACCCCAGACACCATTACCAAAATAAGCATTATTAAGGTACATGGTCAAAATTTCTTTTTTAGAATAAACTCGATTGATCTCAATCGCTAAAAATAATTCTTCACCTTTTCTGGAAAGCGTCTGTTTCTGTGTCAAAAGCGAATTCTTAGCTAATTGTTGCGTCAATGTACTACCACCACCAGAAATACCATGATGAATCACATAACCTATGGCAGCTCTGGCATATCCTTTAATACTAAACCCTGGATTAGTCCAAAATGTTCTATCTTCAGTTGAAGTAACCGCATTTTGGATGTTAGTCGATATTTTATCAAAACTAACATAAGTCCCTTTATTAGCGTATAATTCACCAGCATCATCACCATCTTTATCTAAAACAGTCGTTTTAGTTTGCAGTGATGATTGTAGATCAGCTACATTTGAAGTCTTGGCTTTGTAAGTCCAGTAACTACTCAAAACAAGTATTGCCGTAAGAACAATTAAAATTAGCCAACGCGTAATTTGAAATCTTTTCCAGTACTTTTTAATAAAATCCCAAGCAACTAGTAATTTCGGTTTTAGCCAATCCCAAAACCTGTTTCTATTATTCATTGTTTAAATACCTCTGTATAAGAACAAATTTTATCACATTATAGAACTTTTTTTAAAGCCACCCTACAATCTTTAAGGAGCTAGCAGATAGATGTATCAAAAAATCATCACTTACCATCAAGAAAATAATGAAGAATTAACAATCCGTCAATTGCTCCAAAAGTGGCTGATACCAAAGAAGTGGCAACATTTTTTTAGAATTCAAGAGGACGTTTTGATCAATGGAAAATACCACTCTTTTAACACAATTGTCAAAACTAACGATATTGTCACATTGAACTTTAACTTCCCACCTCGGACTGAGCAACACTATTTACCAGGTAAAGACCCCGTTGATGTTGTGTATGAAGATGACGATATTATAGTCGTTAACAAAGTTGCTGGCAAAAAGACCCACCCCAACTTGGATACTGAAAGTGATTCCCTAATGAATGACGTTGAAACATACCTTAAAAATGGTCATCCTTATATGGTACACCGAATTGATATGGAAACGTCGGGATTAGTTCTAATTGCCAAAACGCCTTATTTGGTTCCTATTTTCAATCGTCAATTAAGCAGTAAAACTTTACATCGTGAATATTTAGCTGTAGTTGATCTAATTAAACCAATTCAAGCTACTGGTACAATCGATTTACCAATTGCCCAAGATCCAAGCGATGTCCGTAAACGAATGATTTCTGATAGCGGTTTGAATGCCATCACCGAGTACGAAGTTTTAAAACAAAGTCCTCAGCATGCTCTTTTGAAATTAAACCTTTTAACTGGTCGAACACACCAATTGAGAGTTCACCTTGCTCATGAAGGTTGGCCGATTGTCAACGACCCACTATATAATCCTAATCCTAAAAATGGTAAACTACTTTTGTTTGCATATGAATTAACTTTTAAGGAACCCTTTACGGGCAACCTAAAAATAATTAAAGCAAAATTATCAAAAGATATGTATAATTTAATATGTGCTTATTTCTAAGCAACCAAAAAGCTCATCTAATCCCGACAATTAGATGAGCTCTCTTTTTTTGTTCAGAAACAAGTTTTAGGAGTGAAATTCAACTCATTCTGATTTTTTACTGCAATTATAGTAATGACATAATTAGTTTACCAATTGCCCCGACAGCAATTAATAAGATATATGTTACAACCAACTTAGTTACAGCTTTGATTACTGAAGGATAAGTTTTCGCTTTTATCTGCTCATGCAGGTATGGACGAAGATCATCCCAAATATTTGGATAAAGCAGCACGGTTAACAGTGTAATGTAAGGCACCACTTTTAAAACAGCTAGAATAGGAATTAACAGGAAGGCAATTGCCCAACTAGCTTTAAACAAACTCAAGGCATTGGCTTTCCCTATTTTACTAACCAATGTATTACGACCATTTTTAACATCTGCTTCTAAGTCACAAGTTCCATTACTCAATTCTGCACAAAAGAATGCAAAAGTATTTGGTAAACTTATCAAAATAATTGAGATGGCTGTACTAGAATCAAACTTGCCAGTTTCCACTAATCCTAGATAGGAGTAAGTTACTGGAACTAGCTGGGTAATGGCAATAGCCACCACTATTTCCCCAACAGTTGTTGAGTTTAGTGGTCTGGGACCAGCTGAATACAATAAGCCGATACCAACTCCAACAATACCAATTGCCAAAGTTATCCATCCAGTTTTATATACCAAGAAAGCCCCAATTATTAATGGAAAAACAGTCAAACCATACATCCATTTTTTGACTACTGCCAATGATTCACGATTAATACCGATTGTACTGATTTTTTCACGGTACTCTTCACTTGTTGAATTACGATAATCCATGTAGTTGTTATGAAAATTAACAAATAAATGAATGAAGAATACTGCAACAAATCCCAAAATGCCGTATAAGAAATTAAAACTTCCATAATTCAGATAGGTAAACCCTATTGCTAATATCAACCATGCTAAATCTAGTATGGTTGTTTTTATTTCCGATATTTCGCCAAAAAGTTTTCTATCCAAAGTTATCTTCACCTTACATTTCTTCTGGAGCCTTAACACCTAGAAGTGCTAATGACATTTGCAATACAGTTGAAACTGATTTAACAAGTGAAAGTCTAGCTTTCAAGCCTTCGTCATCAGCCAAAATCTTACTGTGTGCGTAATATTGGTTGAAACTCTTAGCTAGTTTCAAGACATATTTAGCAATTACTGATGGTTCGTATTCCTTAGCAGCACGTTCAACAACGTCTGGGAAGTTTTGTAGCATCTTGATAGTATCCCAAGCCTCATCGTCAGTTACTGATACATCAGTTGCATCGGCATAGTCAACATCGCCAGCTTTTCTCAAGATACTCAAAGCACGAGCATTTGTGTATTGAACATAAGGACCAGTTTCACCTTCAAAACGAACAACTTCTTCAAGATTGAAGTCAAAACTATCACGACGATCATTCTTCAAATCATGGAAGACAACCGCACCAACACCAACTGCTTCAGCAACGGCATCTTTATTCTTCAAATTAGGATTCTTTTCTTCAATTTGTTTCTTAGCAAGATTAACAGCATCGTTTAGAACATCATCAAGCAAGATAACGTTCCCTTTACGAGTTGAAAGTTTCTTACCACCAGTTGTAATCAAGCCAAATGGAATATAAACGATATCATCAGCCCAGTCATAACCCATCTTCTTCAAAACAATCTTAAGTTTTGTAAAGTGTTCTGCTTGTTCTGAACCAACAACATAAAGTGATTTAACAAAGTCGAAAGTATCCTTACGGTACTTAGCAGCAGCAAGATCACGAGTAATATAAAGTGTGGCACCATCAGTCTTCTTAATTAAGGCTGGTGATAGGTCGTATTCTGACAAGTCAACGATTTCAGCACCACGACTCTCTTCTAGTAGGCCTTTTTCTTCAAGTGTATTAACGATAGCGTCCATCTTGTCGTTGTAGAATGACTCACCAGTAAAGTGATCAAATTGAACATCAAGACGATCATAAATTGTTTGGAATTCCTTTAGTGAAAGTTCCTTGAACCATGTCCAAAGAGCAAGAGCTTCCTTGTCGCCATCTTCCATTCTCTTGAACCAAGCACGAGCTTCATCATCAAGTTCTGGTTTTTCTTCAGCTTCTTTATGGAAACGTACATAGTACTTCAAAAGATTGTTGATTGGATCTGCTTCAACTTCTTCTTCTGAACCCCATAGTTTGTATCCAACAATCAACTTACCAAATTGTGTTCCCCAGTCACCTAAGTGATTGATTTTAACTGGTTGGTAGTTTAATTTTGTAATGATTTTAGCAATTGAGTTACCAATTACAGTAGAACGTAAGTGTCCCATTGACATTGGCTTAGCAATATTAGGTGATGACATGTCGATAGGAACATTACGTCCTTTACCGTCATCGGCATTACCATAGTTATCTTTTTGTGTTAAAACTTCACGAATAACAGCGTTTGAGAAAGCTTTTTTATCTAAGAAGAAGTTAATATAAGCACCAGTATTAACAACCTTTTCAAAGCCTGTTGTATCAAGTTGACCAACTAATTCTTCAGCAATCATTTTAGGTGCCTTGTGCAATGACTTAGCCAAAATAAATGTTGGGAAAGCGTAATCACCAAGATCTGATGTCTTTGGTTTTTCGATTAGCTTTGTAACTTGTTCCTCAGTAATTTCCTCTGGTAAAACCTTGATCAATGTATCAACTACTTGTTTTTTAAAATCCATATTTTCCTCCTTTAGATAAAAAAAACGCCTCTCTCAATAATATCCTTATTGAAAGAGACGAGATTTCCCGCGGTACCACTCTAATTGATTAATATCCACTCATTAATTAATGTATTAAATTTTATATAAGACGGGTACGACTTAATCATCGAAATAGTCAACTCTCACCAAACCTTGACCTCGCTTTAAATCTCATGATTAATTAATCCCTCTTTAGCAAAAATATGATAGCACATAAAATCATTAATAACAATAATTATTTGTGAATAACCGTTTTGCAATAAACTCTTCCAACCACCAAAGGATACACCGTTTGATAGTAATTTTCTCAAAGAAATTTATTTTTCTACCTATGTTTAGTTAATTATAAAACTTGGGTGTCACTGTTTTTATTCTTACGATTTAATACAATTTTTTCTAATATAAAACAGTCACAATTTCTGAATGGAAATCGTGGCTGTTCTTTTAGGTTTGATTTGAAATGAGCTACACAAGGGGTAACTACCTTGCCCCGCTCTCTAATCTGAAACAAGCTATGCAACACAACTCCTTCCGGTTAGCCTGAATTCACAAATCATGCACAAAGAACGTGCATAATTCATAAATTCTTGCTAATCCTCACGAGCTAACCGTGTTGTTTCACTCTCTGATCTCTATTTTCCGTTCTTTTCAGCGGCTTTAACTGCTTGTTTGTGAGTTCCATTATATAACTTCCATCTCTTACCGTCAGAAGTCTTAATTGTTGTCTTACCTACTTTAACAAAGTTCCAGTCAAAATCAGGTTCCTTGATAATTCTGAAACCATCAATCTTGAATTTCTTAGCGTCTTTCTTGTTAAGAACAATCTTAGCTTTCTTAAAGTCAGTAATAACCTTTTTTGAACCATTTTTGCTTACACGTACAAATTGTACAGTCTTTTTGTCTTTACCAGTAAAGAAGGTTATATATTCGTCTTTATTGTCATCGCTTACACCAACGTAATCATGACCCTTAATTTCGTCCTTTGTAATCTTCTTAGCAGAATGTTGTTCTACTTGTTGAGTGCTCGTTTTTGAACAACCAGTAGCTACTGCGGCAAAACCACCCATTAATGAAACGGCTGCCATTAAAGTAACCAATGTTTTTTTCATAATAATCTTCTCCTTGATAAAATCTATTGATATAAATCTATCGTCACTTTGATTCTATGGTAATGAAAACTAAAAATCAATTTATATTGTAAGTTTAAAAGGTAATCTTAAATAAACTTTATCTTTTTAAATTAAAATGTTGTATAATTAAGATATTAACTTAAATGCGAACTTAGTCTAATGGTAAAATACGAGCTTCCCAAGCTAGTGTCGCGAGTTCGATTCTCGTAGTTCGCTTTAAAGCATCACAGTTAAATTTATATTCATGTAGGAATACATGATCCGATTATCGTTAGTCATTCGACTAACGATTTTTTTATTGCAAAAATTCAAATGTAAAAATTGTCAGTTCATCACAAGCCCATTTAATGTGCTAAGAAACTGTTGATTCCACTTCTAAATAATTTTTCAAACAGAGTATCCAATTCCTCGACACCCATTTCTGGATGTTCCGCCCAATACCCCACTAGTCCCAATATAGCTGAAGAAATATACTGAACTAATAATTCTTTTTGCCTTATATCCAGAACACCACGATCAGCCGCTACATCAATTCTATGTAGGCCCTGAGTCGTCAAAAAGCGGCTTAGACGTTCTTTGAAACGTGCATCACCATTTTCACTGAGAAGTAGTCTAATTATCCCTCGTCGCTCATCAATGGCTTTTAACATGATTAAGATACTGCTTTCAGAAACAAAATTATTTGAAGTATCCAAAGATTCTGCATCAGCAAACTCATGAAGGATGTTGTCTTCAATCAAATTCATAATTTCAAATTTATCAATATAGTGTCGATAAACAGTGGATCGATTAACACCACTTTCAAGAGCAATTTCCTTCATAGTGATATTTTCAAAACGTTTTCTTCTCATCAAATGTAATAATGCATTACGAATCTTTTGATCTATTTCAGCCATGAAAGCCTCCCACACAAACAATTTCATCCAGTTGTCATTTAAGTACCGTTTTTAATTGTCCGATAATTAGATCAAATATACAACAGTGTGTTGTATTTATATTTTCATAACTAATAATGGTCAAAATAATAGCCACTCAAGTCCATGTGACCTGCGTGGCTAATACGTTTTATTTTTTAAGTTTACTTACAGCTTCTTGAATTGTTTTACCATTTGCAAAAACATTAGTGTTTTTATCAACAACAGTAAACAATTGAGAATCCGTGTTTAACTGTACACGATATTCCATTTGTCTACCTCCAAAATTTATTTTTCATTTCTTTTCATCAACGGATAAGTACAATTATATTACTACATTTATAAAATGTAAACCTTTTCATTCTTTGGCTATTTTTATTGATTTAATATTTTTCGGTGGTAAAATTCACTTACACTAGCTATAATGTTTTTAAGATAATAAGGAGAAGATGCAAAATGAAAATTATGTCCAAAAAAGAATATCCGTCGTGGAACCCTCGTAAACGAGGGCAAAATACAATAACCTTTAAGAAACCAGATAAATGGTACGAATGGTCGGCCATTCTGGATATTATCTTTTTTGCAATTTTTTTAATTATCATAAGTCTATAACTTAAAGAACGGAATGGACCAGAGATTGGTCTGTTCCGTTCGTTTTAGAAATAAGTTCAAAACGTTCTTAAACTTGTAATATAAAGAAATTCATAACTTTAGCCACATAATCCATAAGGATCTCAATTCGTACTCTGAATTGAGGTTCTTTTTTATATTATCTGAAAAACAGTTATACTACATCTACCCTACTTTTTGATTATTTAAGTGACTTACAAGAAAATAAGTTTAAATAATAAAGATTCTTTAATTTTTAGATACCAAGTTTGCTATAATTAAAGGCAAGGAGGCGGTTTCATGGCTTTGAAAATAAATTTAATAAATGGTAGAAGTATTCAAGTAAATGAAGATACTTATTTAATTGCTTGGAAGTATCAATCATCAATGATTGCAAGTAATGACGACAACTATTACCTTGATTCTATTTTCAAGGGTGGCTTTGAAGATGGTAAAACTAACGAGGATGATGAAGAAAACAAACTTGAAGGTTTAATCAGTGCAGCCGATTGGATTACGATTGGGAAAGACAGTCATAATTCACTAAAGACTACCGCTATTTTGAGTGTAACAAGAGAATAACTAAAAAAAGGACCTCAGCATACGCTGGGGTCCTTTCTGCTCTCTGGGGGGAAAGCAGTAATCAGAAATTTGATTACGCTAAATACTAACATTAAAAAAAAACCATTTCCAGAAAAAAACATGTAAATAAATAATTAGTTATTTCGTGATTGATTAACTTTTGAAGTGGCTTCCAACGTATCACAAAAATTCTCTAATCCGTCTTCAGATCCATTAGCACAGGCCGCTTCAAAATACTTAACTTTATGATCTAATTTTTCCAAATACCTTTGGGACTGGGCAATTTGTTTCATTACTTCATCTCGTTGATGCTTAAACATATCTAGTCTTTGCTCTAAAGTAATATTACCTTCCATCGACATATTGACGAAGTTACGAATTTCTTTCAACGACATCCCTGTTTGTTTCAAACATGTAATTAAATCAACAAAGTCCATATCATTTTCTGTAAACTCACGTCGACCACCATTGCCACGATGAATAAATGGCATAAGCCCCTCTTTATCGTAATATCTTAAAGTATAGCTAGAGAGGCCAGTTTTTTCTGCCACTTGTCCAATTGAATAAGCCATATTGGGACTCCTCTTCTCTTTATCTTGTTTGATTAATAATTTAAGTATACCTGTTGGTTTTATTATTTAATAATTTTTTGAATATACAATATAAAAAGATGACTTACGTCATAAACATTTAATTTTCAATTTGATAGTAAAACACCTCCAATTCTGAAGTACAAATTGAAGGTGTTTTATTGTTAAGTTTTAGATTTATGTAATTTATTTTTAAATGAGCTACACAACACAGCTCCCTCCGGTTAACCTGAATTCACAAACCATGCACATAAACCCGTGCATAATTTATTAATCCCTGCTAATCCTCACGAGCTAAACGTGTTGCTATGCTCTCTAAAAAATTAATATTGTGACATATAAGTATCGCGTTCCCATTGGGAAACTGTTTGTTGATATCTTGCCCATTCAGCATTCTTTGCGGCAAAGAAACTATTTGTTAAACCTTTACCAAGTGATTGTTGAACATACTCATCTTTACGTAGTGCTTTCAAGGAGTTGTGTAAAGTTGATGGTAGATCAATAATTCCTTCTTCACGACGCTTGTCTTCAGACATCTCGTAAATATTGTCTTTAACTTCTGGCATCAAGTCATAATTACTTGAAATACCATCAAGTCCAGCATCGAGAATACATGCAATTGCCAAGTATGGGTTAGTTGTTGGATCAACACTTCTCATTTCGATACGTTTTGACTTGCCACTAGCAGCAGGTACACGAATCAATGGTGAACGGTTCTTACTTGACCAAGCAATGTAAGTTGGAGCTTCAAAGCCAGGTACCAAACGTTTGTATGAGTTAACGGTTGGATTATTAACAGCTGTCAAGGCACGAGCATGTTTCAAAAGACCACTCATAAATTGTTTAGCTGTATCTGATAACATGTCATCAGCGTCATCAAAGATATTTGTATCTCCATCAAATAGTGACATATTGATATGCATACCTGAACCATTAATACCTTGCATAGGTTTTGGCATAAATGTAGCATATAAACCATTTTCCTTAGCAATAGTCTTAACAACTAATTTAAATGTTTCGATACTATCAGCAGCAGCTAAAGCATCTTGATACTTGAAATCAATTTCTTGTTGTCCTGGAGCAACTTCATGGTGACTGGCTTCAACTTCAAAGCCCATCTTTTCAAGTCCTAAAACGATATCCTTACGGACGTTAACACCTAAATCAACTGGTGAGAAATCAAAGTAACTTCCATCATCATTTAAATGTAATGTTGGATTACCATGTTCATCTGTATTAAATAAGAAGAATTCTGGTTCTGGTCCAATGTTGAAGTGTGTATAACCCATGTCGTGCATTTTTTTGATGATTCTCTTTAGATTAACACGTGGATCTCCTTCAAATGGTGTGCCATCTGTTCTGTAAATATCACAGATCAAACGAGCAACCTTTCCATGTTCTTCTCCCCAAGGGAAAATCAACCATGTTGATAGATCAGGATGTAATAACATATCACTTTCTTCGATACGAGTGAATCCATCAATTGATGAACCATCGAAAGTAATCTTATTAGCTAACACCTTATCCATTTGAGATACGGGAACTTCAACGTTCTTGATGATACCGTTGATATCTGTAAACATTAGACAGATAAACTCAACATTTTCATCACTAGCCATTTTTGTAATATCTTCTGCAGTATACTGTTGCACTTTTAACCACTCCTATTGTATATACCAATTTTTTGAAGGTGCCTAATAAACGTTATTAATATACCGTTCCATTAATAATACGACGATAATACCAATTACGTGTACCAGTGTCAAATTTTTGCCATTCATCTTGCAAAGAACTGAATTTTAAATACAAATTTTATTGTATAACAAAATTTTATCACATTCAGTAATATTATCCGAAATTTAAATTTGACTTATTACTCATTTCCAGTTAAATTATAGATACGAACGAAATCAAATATAAAAATAATAATTGTTCGTAATTAATGGGGTGTATATTAAATGCAAGTTTTTGATTATGAAGATATCCAACTAATACCGAATAAATGTATCGTCGACAGTCGCTCAGAATGCGATACAAGCATTAAATTCGGACCAAAAACATTCAAAATCCCAGTAGTTCCTGCTAACATGCAGACTATTATCGATGAAAATTTAGCTGAAAAACTGGCTGAAAACGATTATTTTTACGTAATGCACCGTTTTGAACCTGAAACAAGAATAGATTTCATAAAAAAAATGAATCAAAAAAATCTCTTTACTTCTATTAGTGTCGGAATTAAGGAAGATGAATTTAGATTTATCGATCAACTTAAAGCTGAGAAGTTAAATCCTGACTATATTACAATCGATGTTGCCCATGGCCACAGTGATCGTGTTATCAATATGATTAAATATATCAAACAAAACTTACCTACCTCTTTCTTAATTGCTGGTAACGTTGGTACCCCTGAGGGTGTTCGTGAATTGGAAAATGCCGGTGCTGATGCTACTAAAGTCGGAATTGGACCTGGTAAAGTTTGTATCACAAAATTAAAGACCGGTTTCGGTACTGGTGGTTGGCAATTAGCTGCCATTAGATTGTGTGCTAAAGCTGCTAGCAAACCTATTATTGCTGATGGTGGCGTTCGAAACGATGGAGATATTGCCAAATCAATTCGTTTTGGTGCCAGCATGGTTATGATTGGTTCAATGTTAGCCGGACACAAAGAATCACCTGGTAAAATTATCGAAAAAGATGGTCAAAAATACAAAGCCTACTTCGGTTCTGCTTCCCAATATCAAAAAGGTGAATACAAGAACGTTGAAGGTAAAAGAATGTTGGTTCCTTACAAGGGTGAGATCATGGATACTCTTAAAGAAATGCAACAAGATTTACAATCATCCATTTCTTATGCTGGTGGTAACGACCTCAACTCACTTCGCAAAGTCGATTATGTAATCGTTAAGAATTCTATCTATAATGGTGATGTTTACTAATTTATACAAAAAGATGTCAAAATTCACGCAAATGAGTTTTGACATCTTTTTGTATATCTGTTGCTAATCAAAATATATACAACTGAATAATTAATTTTTTTCAAAAAAAAAGAAGCTGACGACTGGGTGTTCGTCAACTTCTTTTTTATGAATGGGATAGTTCATGTTCAATTTGATAAAATCGTTGTCCATCAAACAACTACTTATCAAATTTACCATTACTTTAACACATTACTTGAAAATTAAAAAGTGTGGTAACTTTTTAAATAAAAAAGACATTTTCTAATATAGTTTAGTTATTTATTTGTCTTGCACTAAAGTCATGAATCCCTTTATTTCGTTCTTCAAATCCTTCAGTTTTACTGACAATATACCTTAGACGATCGTTAACTTGGTCCAAAACTCTACCTAGATAACTTCCCAGAATACCAATGGATAACATCAATAATCCTAACGTAAATAACAGAATTGTGATACCTACTGAAGCAGGTGTAGCGTTGCCACTGGCAATCAAATATCCTAAATAGAATACGCCACTAACGAACGGAACAACGGAGAAAACATTGACGAATTGTAATGGTTTCGTTGAAAAAGAGGTCACTCCATCTAATGCTAATTTAATCATTTTAGAAAGTGGATATTTGGTCTCGCCAGCAATTCTTTCCTGACGATGATATGGAACACTAGTCTGTTTAAAACCAATCCAGGTTACCTGTCCACGAACGAAAGGATCCTGTTCATGTAGTTGTAATAATTGATGAACAGCCTTTCGATCCATTAAACGAAAGTCACCAACATCAAGTGGCATGTCAATTGTAGCTAATTTTTTAAATGTACGATAAAACATTTTGGCAGTGAATTTTTTAAAGACCGTCTCACCATCACGTTGCATTCTCTTACCATAAACTATGTTATATCCTTCATGCCACTTTTCAATCATCTGTGGAATTACTTCAGGCGGATCTTGCAAATCAGCATCCATAACTACAACTGCATCCCCCTTCGTATATTGAAGGCCAGCAGTAATTGCTAATTGATGACCAAAATTTCTGGAAAATTCGACTAGTTTAATATTATTATGTTGTGCAATCGCACCTTTGATAATTTTAACTGATTTATCCGTCGAACCGTCGTCAACAAAAACTAATTCATAACTTTCTTCTTGCTGTTCCACATAATTCAAAAGTGTATCAATAGTGGCCTGAATACCAGCTTCTTCATTGAAAACTGGTAATACGATTGAGATTAATTGACTCATATGCATACATTCCTTTCGTAACTACTTATAAATACTTGATAAGTCATAAAGTGTACCTGAGTTACCAGGACCACCCATGCCACTGCCACCCATTGATGGTGCGCCTGACTTAGTTGATTTCTTCATTTTCTTTAATTGTTTCTTAGTTAATTTCTTCTTACCAGTTGGAGCTTTAGTTGAACCAGATGGTGCTTTTGTACCACTTGGCTTAGTTCCACTAGGTTTTGTACCTGAAGGAGCTTGTCCGCCACTTGGTGGAGTTGAACCTTGGCCTGAACCAGATGGTGCTTGTCCACCTTGACCTGGTTGACCTTGAGTTGAACTTGCTGACTTAGTTTTAGATGAAACTGTTACTGAACTAGATGCGTTAGTCTGTGTACTGCTATTAGTTAAACTAACTTTCTTGGCATTCTTCTTGATCCAACTAACAATTTGATTATTGGATCCACCAGTCTTACCACCTGAGTAGTAATACTTAATTTTTCCTTCTTTAACAAGTTTCTTAAATTGTTTCAAAGTAATAGCCTTATCAGTACCGTTAAAACCACCCATTGCCATTACTGCTTTACCAGAAGCAATGATATAAGGTGCAGCAGTACTTGAATCATCTGTTGCAAATAAGTATTCGGCGTTACCTTGATGCTTTTCTACATATTTCAAAAGTGTTGAATCGGCTTGAGAGTTACCCATACCGCCACCACCACCGGCTGATGATAATAGCGATGGACCAGCACTTGGAATCCCATCACTGGAACCAGCTAATGTCGGTGTTAATGACCACCAACTTGGAGCAATCATAACTAGTAATAAAGCAATGACTGGCCAAATACGTTTATTTTTAAGCTTAATCGCAATCCATGGAAGTGCAAATAATGGAATTGAAACGATAATTCCGGCTATCAATAATACCCAAGCAAGTGTTGGATAGTAATCTGTTAAATACCAAGCTTGCAGGATACTTGTTGAAAGAATTGCTAAAGGTAATAACATTGCCCAAAGCGACTTCTCACGCCATTGCTTAATCATTGTGTAAATACCGATACCTGCTAAAACAGCCATTGCTGGAGCTAACATGATCGTGTAATAAGGATGGAAGAAACTAGCAACTGAGAAGAACCCAGCTACTGGAACTAGCCACCCTACCCAAAGCCAAAGTTCTTTTCTTTGAGGATTAAGTGAATACCATTTCTTCATCTTCGAACGACTGTAATAGGCATAACTTGAAATTAAACCAAATAGTGAGATTAGTAATAGCCAACTAATTTGTGGTCCTAATTCCTTTTGGAATAATCTCAATGGACCTGCTGTACCAATGTTGAAGGCACCACTACCTCCGCCACCAGTCCCAGCTCCACCACCTGCAGCTTTATTGCTACCAGGTTGGCCAGTCTTATTCCCGGTTGGGATTGTTGGTGCGCCACCTTTTTTGGAACCACTTGGTTTAGCTGGCGGATTACCAGATTTCTTTTTAGAACCACTTGGAGGTGTTGGTGCATTAGTTGATGACTTTGTCCCTGACTTTTTAGAACTACCAGTCGGTGGGGTCATACTCTTACTACTCTTTTTAGAACTTGAACCCATACCAGGGAATGCACCACCAGTACCAGTTGTTTGTCCCAGTAATCTTTCAGTACCGTTATAACCAAAGGCTAATTCCAAAGCCGAATTTGTTTCGGAACCACCTTCATAAGGACGTTTAGAAGAATTTGTCATATCGACTGACAATGGCCAGATCAACGTGAATACGGCTAAAAAGACCGTGGCAATTGCTAAATGACCAATTTTTTTCTTCCAACTAAATTCAGCAGCTAACCAATAATAAAGATATAGCGCTGGTAAAATCATAAATGCTTGTAACATTTTGATATTGAATGAAAATCCTATTAAAGCAAAAGCAATCCAAACATATCTTTGTTGCTTATTTAAAACTGATTTCTGAACGAACCAGACTGACAATAACAGGAAGAAAACTAATGTAGCATCCATATTATTTGTCCGTGAATCAGCAACTACAATTGGTGTAATTGTCATAACTAGTGCGGCTAAACGAGCTGGAACTTTTCCAAAACGTTTATGAACAAGATTGTAAATTAAATATACCGAACCAATTCCAAAAAGAATTGATGGTAAAACAACACTCCATCCATGAACACCAAATATTTTGGCGCTAATCGTCATAAACCAAAGAGCAACTGGTGGTTTGTCAACCGTAATAAATCCTGCTGGATCAAAACTGGCATACCAGAAATTTTTAAAACTCTTAGTCATACTGACAATTGCGGCAGTATAGAAATTATTGGCCTCGCCTGCTTCCCAGATATTCCATGCATACAAGAAAGCAGCCAAAATTAAAATTGTTATCAGCCAATAATCATATTTAACATTTCTTAATTTATTGAGAAAACTAGTCTTCCCATTTTTTTGAACACGACTCGGTTCTTTTGATTCCATCATCTATCTTCTCCAATCCTTAAATAGCTATATTGATTAAAAAACAAATGATTGAGTAAATTAAAACTGATAACAAAATCGGCTTTAACTGAAAATTGTTTTTCATCTGTTCAAATTCCTTTCCTAACAACAAGGACAAGATTAGCCAAACTAACTTAAATTAAGCTTAAATTAAAAAATCTGTTTTATAATTAGCTATAGAATTTATAAAAGGAGATTGCAATGTCAAATAGCATACGGATATTAGTAGTTGAGGACGACGAGAATTTAGCTGACAATATTGCCACATTTCTAGCTGATTTCTCTGAGGTTGATATTGAAAATGATGGTTTAAGTGGTAAATTTGCGGCAAGTGAAAATGTCTATGATTTAATTATTCTGGACATTATGTTGCCAGAAATGAATGGTTACGACGTTTTAAAGAATATTCGTGATGACAAAATCACCACACCAGTACTTATTTTGACAGCCAAAGCCGAGATTGATGATAAAATTCATGGCTTCAATCTTGGTGCTGATGACTACCTGACTAAGCCATTCCATCGTGAAGAATTATTAGCTCGTGTTAAAGCTTTGTTAAAAAGAAGTGGTGCTCTAGCTGATGATTCGACATTAAAAATCAGAAATTTAGAAGTTAATTTAAATAATCATAAAATTGTTGCCGACAAAAAAGAAATTGCTCTCAATGGTAAGGAATATGATCTATTGGTTTATTTATTACAGAATAAAAATACTATTCTAACCAAAGATCAGATTTTTGAACGTATTTGGGGATTCGATTCAGATACCTCAATTACCGTAGTTGAGGTTTATATGAGTAATCTCCGCAAAAAATTACGTCCATCAAAAAACGATAGTTTAATTAAAACTATTAGAAATGTCGGGTATATTTTCCAAGATGAAACTGAAATCTAAACAAAGCACTATCACCCGTCGACAACAATTCAGACTTTTCTTATCAATCATGGCCGCCTTTGCGGTCTTATTCTTAACTTTAGGGCTAATCGTATTCAATTCATTTGAATCTTCCACCTATAAAAGTATTGATAAGGATATTCATACTCAAGTAACTTCTATTCAAAATCAACCTACCATTAAGCCTGATTTTCATGGTCCAAATAATCATTTTGTGGACAACAAAAAACCAGATCCTAAAGCACCTTTTCAAGCCTCTATTCTAGTTTTTAACAATAAAGGTAAGTTGCTTAACAAATCCAGTTTAGGAAATCGTTATTCAGTTTTAAAAAATATAAATTTAAATAAGAAAAACATTAATAACAAACAAACAATAATTGTAAATAATATGAATTTCCGCTCAGTATTAATAAAAGTTTCCAAAAATAATAATAATCCTATGTATGCAGGCCATTATGTTTTAATCATGCAAAACATTGATAATCAAATGCAATCAATTAAAAATTTTGAGGAAATTCTATTGATCAGTTTCTTCATTTTCTGGATTATTGCTTTAGTCGTAGCTTATTTCTTAACCAAAATCAGCATGTTGCCTATTATCAAATCGTGGAAACAACAAACTGAATTCGTTAACGATGCCGCACACGAATTACGGACACCTCTAACGATTATCCAAGGTAAATTAGAGTATATGCTAACGAAACCTAATCAAAAAATTATTGATGAAGCAGAACCTATTTCCGTTTCACTAGATGAAGTTAGCCGTTTAAATTCTTTAACCAATAATTTATTAGATTTAGCCCGATTTGATCAAGCTACTACTAAACTAAATTTTGAATTAACGAAACCAGAATACTTTTTAAAAGATCCGATTGTGCCTTTCAAAGACATCATCAATTCACAGTCAAAAGTCTTTCAAATTAACATTGACCAAAATCCAACGCTTAATTTGGACCGTAACAAAATCAAACAATTATTAATCATCCTATTAGATAATGCTACTAAGTACACACCTAAAAATGGCACGATAAAGATATACGACCAAATTGAGGGTTCGAAATATCAATTTGTCATCTCAGATACCGGTATGGGAATTTCTGATGCCGATAAAAAGAAAATATTTGGACGATTTTATCGAGTTGATAAATCACGTAACACTAATAGTGGTGGTCATGGGCTTGGCTTAGCAATTGCCAAACAAATCGTTGCCAATCACAATGGTAGTATCTTTGTGAGAGATAACTTGCCACACGGCAGTGAATTTGTCGTTGAATTACCTATCAAACATAATCACTAACAAAAGATTCCAGCAAAAAATAAATTTGCTGGAATCTTTTTTATTTAATAATTTATTTAAAATATTTTAACTCTATAATCATTTAATAAGACTAATAAAATCAATTTTATTTTTAATATTCTGCACTTCATTTTGTAAGAAACTTCCTATATTTTTTTGAATCAGATTAACAAAACTACATGATATGATAAAAAAATTGTTAATTTTGGGAGGTCACGTGCGACATGAAAAAGAGACAAACAATTGTCTTTTGCTTTATAACCACACTAAATCTTTTATTCTCTAGTCTTTTATCACCTACTACAATTCAAGCTTCACCTAAACAGAATCTTGAAATAACAGCAATTGAGAAACAGAAAGATAATACTGAACTGACTATTGTTTATGATGCAAAAGAAAATTCTGAACTCATCTTGCGAACATCTGAAAAAAATGTACTTGACCAAGATTTTTTAAAGCAAGAACTTAGTGAAGACAAAGTTATCAGTAACGTTGAGGAAAATGAATTTAAACTTACATTAGATAAACCTGAAACAGACACATTAAAAATTCGAATTAATAATCAAAAAAACTTTACCCTTTCAGTTTTTGATTCCAAAAATAATCTCATATTAGATAAAGAATTTAATCAGGCTACCAAACAAGATATTAAAGAACCTGAGACACCCACCCCTAAAGAAGAGACCCCCGTCGAAAAACCTGTAACTGACTCTGAAAAATCTTTTGGTGAAGAAGACCAAAACGATTTGGAAAATGATAACGCTGACGAAGCTACTTGGATCAGGAGTGATAATCTTCGTGTCAGTAAGGGAAACATTTTAGAATATTCAGATGGTAGTAAAATCATCCCCTATCTTTATTTCGGAGATTACCTAGCTGCCAATAATAACGAATCAATTATTTCCTTATCCGCACAAAAAGGTAAATCACGAAAAGACAGCCTGACAGCACCGAATTCTGGTGTTTTTCATGCTGAACGTGATGTGGATATTTCACGAGGTCCTGGTACAAATGGGACTCATATTTATACTTCTCATTACGGTGATAACCAAAGTCGAGACACATTCTATAGTGACTTAAAAACAAATGTTGAGGAAGATAAACCATACGGCTCGCCCGGAAGTTTTACTAGTAATACGCTATATAACTATGTAGAAAAAACTGATAGTTTCAATAAGCCAGGAACCTCAGGACCCGATGTGTACCCTACAAAAGACGACGATGCAATCTATGCTAGAATGGAAACCCCAAAATTCTACTACCGAGTCAACGAAGAAACTGGTCTTGAAGAACAACGAATGGTATTTAAACAACAAGCCTTTAAACGTAAAAAAGGTAAAAAAGCTAATCCACAAATTACGACTTCTATTAAAATGCGTTTTGACAATGCTGGGAAAGTTATTACCAATATTACCTTTAAGAATACCGGTAATGATACTTTTGAAAAATTCATTGGATTTTCTAATCACGATTTATCATTGAACAAAGATGGACAAGAAATATTTTCATCTGACAATAAAGGACATACGAAAAAAATCGGTAATTATATCCCGATGCGTAGTCTTGGTAATAATCGTGGAATGTATATTCAGTCAACAAATAATGAAGTTAGAACTAGTTTCTTCCTAAATCATCCCAATGGTCCAGAAGGCTGGGCAGCACGTTCGGTTGGTAAATCATACGTTGCTAACAAGGGATTCATGGAAGCCGGAATTATCCTTGGTGCCATCGGATATATGAGTGAAAGATATTTCCCATGGAAAATTGGTAAGACGTACAAAGATAATACTTTCTTTGACAGGGACAATCGTGTTTACCGTTCGCCCTATGTTCCTAGCAACCTTTTTAATAGTTTTAATACTTATGAGGATCGTGGAGACCGTGGAAATGGAAAAGCCAAAACTGCTAATGCTCGTCTAGGAACTGAAGAAAACGGGGCCGCTTGGGATTCCGGCTTAGTGTTAAGAACCGCACCTAAAACATTAGTCTCTGGTGAATCTACAACTTTAGAATATGCTAGTAAAACTGACGTTCCTGGAAAAACCTTTAGTCCAGTTTTAGAAATTGATCAAAAAGGAACTGATGATAATCCAGAACTACTGGCTCTTGAACGCAATGATATAAAAATTTCTGGTAGTTGGTATGACTTCGATAGTACTTTAATCAAAACCTACTATACGATTGATGACGAAAATAAGGACCACGCTACTTTACTCGACGTATTCGGACAAACAACATCTGATAAAAATAGTGGAAAAATTCATTCTTGGGACACTAACCTATCAGTTAAAAATTTAGATAAAGGGAAACATAAATTAAGGATTTGGGCACAAGATAATGAAGGACACCTTTCATCTATTAGTGAACACGTCTTTAAGTTTGTTAAACCTGCTACTAAAGCTCCACAAATCCATGTCATATCACCACATTCAGCTTTAAAAGAACCACATAACCCCTTAACTCACAACTTAACAGTTAAAGGTATTTGGTCTGATAAAGATAGTAAACATATCAAATCAATCTCTTACAAAGTTGATGATAAGCAAGAAATTCATATTGAAAAAAATTTACCAAACACTAAGCCTAATAAAATGAAACAATGGCAAATACAAGAGAAGGATATTACCGAGCATAACGACTTTGACCTTCATACGATGAAATTAAAGATTGTTGATTCTGAAGGCAATGAAGGTACCGATACATTCCATTTTCAACACGTACCAGGAAACATGCAATTAACTGCCCCTGATGAAATAGAATTTGGAGTACATGCCGTATCCCCTACCTCTCCAACGCGGGTCAAGCCAAATATGAAGAATGACAAAGTCTTTCTTGAGGATTATCGTGATAATCGTTCTGGACCTGTTGGCGTAACTCTTTCTATTGATAAATTTTATAAAAAAGATTCAAGTTTGGAATCTCCTCTTAAACCAAACAATAATAAAAAAGAGAGAGAATTTTTACCACATGAAGTTTATTGGAAAAATCGAACTGTTAACACCAACAACTTATTAATTGGTGATACAGGTGATCATAAAGAAAATCAATGGCAAGAATCCACTGATTTTACCGATGATGTTCTTAATAATCTTGAGATAAACTTCAAATCACACCCTGGTGGTCAATCAAGTGGTAAATATGTCAGTCGTTGGACTTGGCAAACCATTGATTCCATTAGTTAAAAGTTAATCCTTAAATTGTTCTTTTACGGACATTTAAGGATTTTTTTAGTTGTTATTTGATATTATTATAAATGGATATTATATATTTAGTAAAAGAGGCAACTTAAAAATGGACAAAGAGTTAATCAAAAAATACTGGTTTAATTTCTTAGAAGATAAAAATCCTTTGGATTATCCACTAGGAGATATTACTATCTTTGGCGGTGATCCCGAAAATCTTGCACAATTAGTAAATGACGGTACAAAAACAGCTGCCACATCATCATATGATTTATATGAACCCACTGAGTATATGCCCAAAGTTGGAGATTACAATATTATTCTGGATGGTAACGAAAAACCACTCTGCATCACTAAAACTTTAGTAACTGAAGTCATTCCCTTCAATCAGGTCAGTGCCGAACACGCTTATCACGAAGGTGAAGGCAGTCGAACACTAGATTACTGGCGAGATGTTCATCAAGATTTCTTTACACAAGAATATCGGGAAATGGGAAAAACTTTTACACCAGATATCCCCTGCCTATGTGAAGTATTCAAAAAAGTCTATTAAAAAATAGTTTTTACATAGTTAGCTTGTTACTAGACTTGCAGCCTAAACGCTGAATAAAACACAACTCCACTTCGCTTAATCCAAAAAAGATGGTAACTCAAAATCGAGTTACCATCTTTTTTGGATTAATGTTCGGAAACTGAACGTGTTTTATTCCGCTCTATTTGTTCTTTTCATCTAAAGCATCAGAAATTTTCTTCAAATACATAACCATTTCGTCTTCTTTAGTATCCTCTTCAACTGGTTCTTCTTCGCGTTTCTTGATAATCTTATTCATCGCTTTAACAATTAAAAAGACCACGAATGCAATGATAATAAAGTTAATGATAGATTCAATAAAACTACCATATTTAAAAGTTGCATCCCCTACTTTAAATGCCAAATTGCTTAGATCGATTTTCCCAAGAAACAATCCAATCAACGGATTAACCAAATTTGAAACTAATGATTGAACGATTGCTGTAAAAGCAGCACCCATAATTACACCAACAGCCAAGTCCATTACATTTCCCCGACTGATAAAATCTTTGAACTCTTTAAACATATTATGATCTCCTAAACTGTATGTAATACCTATAATTATGGGGTTTCTAGGGTGATTTAATCAAGTATTTAGCTAAATGATTTACTAATAAAGATAAAAAAATACCCACAATAATGTGAGTATTTCAAAATTTATGCTTTAGCAGTTCCTGAAACGGGGGCTGCATTTTTTTCTGTATCTTTATTATCGATTTTCTCTTTAGCAACCATTTGTTTCTCAGCTACCTTGAAGAATGGATAATACATTGCTCCAGCTAAGAATAATTCAACAAATGACCAAACAGCAGCACGCCAATCCCAACCAGTAGCCATCAAAGGTCCGATAATTGGAGGCATTGTCCAAGGAACCATGGCGATAGGAGCTCTCATTAAGCCCATACTAATCAACAAATAACTACCTGTTGCTAGAATCAATGGGATAACGATAAATGGAATCATTGTTAGTGGATTCATAACAATTGGGAATCCAAATATAACTGGTTCATTGATTTCAAATAAGGCACCTGGAAAGGCGACTTTACCAAGGTCACGATATGTTCTACTCTTTGAAAATAACATAAGAACAACTAAAGTAATTGTGGCACCGGTACCACCAACGTTAACCATCAAACTTGAAAATCCAGCAGCAGTTGCATATGGAAGTGGTTGATGATGTGCAAAGGCAGTAGCGTTTGAAGCCAAGAATTGTAAGAAAATTGGATCAGCAATACCTTCCAAAGTCATATCACCGTGAATACCACAAACCCAGAGTAAACTAACAAGGAATGTGTAAACTAGAATACCAGGTAAAGTATTCATAGCAAATAGTAATGGATGGAAAATTGCTTGGATCACTTGGTTAATGTCAATATTTAATGGCATTCTGATGATCCAGAATAATAGCAAGATTGCAAATCCTGGTAGTAATGAAACGAATGAATTGGAAACGGCGGTTGGTACTCCGTCTGGCAATTTAATAACGATATTCTTCTTAATGAAGAAATTGAAGATTGTTACTGAAATCATAGCTGTAATAATAGCTGTAAATAAACCTGAAGATGAAAAATTATTAGTATCCAACTTGAATTTGCTATTAAATGAAACGATAACAAATGCCATAGTTGATAGACCTGCACCAGAAATCGGATCAATTTCAAGTGATTTTGCTAGTTCATAACCAATACCGATAGCAGCAAGTAATGAGATAATACCAAAAGAACCATTAACCGCAACACTAATCATATTCATATATGGTTTGATAAAGTTAGTCCATGCAGCAATTGGAATATTTCCTAAAATTAAGAAAATACTACCACTGATGATTGCCGGTAGAGTTAATACCAAACCATTACGAATAGATACTAGATAGCGGTTATTACCAACTTTAGCCATCGGTGGCATGATGGTGTTTTGTAACCAATCCATGAATTTATTCATGAAAATCCCCCTCCTCGTTATCAACATTTTTGATAACAGCAAAAGTATAAACATAAAACCGCTTACAATCAATAGGTATATACCAAATTTACTAAATATCTTTATTTTTGTCACAAAAGGCTAAATATCAACACTATCTTTGAGTTAAATTCAATTTTTTACAAATTTTACTAATACAATTTATCTGTTTCATTTATAATTTACGTGAAAGGTTGTGATTAATATGAATTCATTTGATATGTATAAGATGATTTTAGAAATTATTTCCGAAAAGAACCCTAAAGATTTCCAAGAACTACTGGATGCTTCGCAAAAATACAAATTAGTTAAAGAATACCTTCTTAGTGATAACAATAATCAAATTCTGATTCGTGATCTTCAAGATACAACCATTAGTATGATCAATGATGGTTTGATTTCAGGAATTATCAGTCCATTAAAGTATGTCACACTGATTAAATTTAACGGTCTAACTATTTCAGGATTCCAATATTTGAAGAAACTAAAAGAAGAATCAACCGAGAATCAAATTAAGGTCATACTTAAAAATGACGGATTGTCTATGACGCCTAAAACCTTGACCAAAGCACTAGCACAAATTATTTTTTAACTATAATTTGATAAATAGAATCGACTAATGAGTTAATAATTTGCTTACCAATTTTCTTACCTATATCCTTTACTTGTATGGAATTATTTATTTAACAATTCAAAAAGTGGAGGTTATTTTTTATGTCAAAAACTAGAGTAGTAATTGTTGGTGCTTCTCACGGTGGACATCAAACAATCCTTGAATTACTCAAACGTTATGACGACGTAGATATTAAATTATTTGAAACTGGTAACTTCGTTTCATTCATGTCTTGTGGAATGGAATTGTACTTAGAAGACAGTGTAACTGATGTTAATGACGTTCGTAATTTCAGCCCTGCAGACTTTGCTGACAACAAAAATGTTAAAATTCTTAACAATCATCAGGTAACAAAAATTAATGCCGACAAAAAAACTATCACTGCAGTTAATACAATCGACAATGATAGTGAGAAATATTCTTATGATAAATTAATTTTAAGCCCAGGTGTTAATCCTAAGTCTATCCCCGTTCCTGGAAAGGATTTAAAGAATGTCTTTCTGATGCGTGGCTATGATTGGGCAACTCAAATCAAAGCTAAACTGGAAGATCCAAATGTCAAAAACATCACTATTATTGGAGCCGGTTATATTGGTATTGAGGCAGCTGAAGCCAGTCGCAAAGCTGGCAAGAACGTTACAATTTTAGATGTTATAGACCGTCCTCTAGGAACCTATCTTGACTCTGAAATGACTGATATAATTGCGTCACACTTGAAAGAGAACGGCGTTACAGTCGTTACAAATGCCCACATTAAAGAATACGTGGGAACTGATAAAGTAACTGCTGTAAAAACAGAAACAGCTGAATATCCCAGTGACCTCGTAATTCAAGCTGCCGGTGTTAAAGCTAATACTGATTGGCTTAAAGGTACTGTGGATCTGGATAATAGAGGCTGGATCAAGACTAACGAATATCTCCAGACTAATTTGAAAGATGTTTACGCCATTGGTGATGCTACACTTGCCTACTCGATTCCCGCAGACAACCATGTTCCAATCGCGTTAGCAACTGTTGCACGTCGTGAAGCAAGATATGTCGTAAAACATCTCTTTGAAAAAGTTCCTTCAGCACCATTTGGTGGCGTCGTTGGTTCATCTGCATTGAGTGTTTTCAATTATCACTTTACTGAAAGTGGTTTAAATAGTTTTACTGCTGAACGCTCTAATGTTGAAATCAAAAAATCATTCTATCAAGGCAGTCTACGACCAGCTTATATTCCAGCTGGTTCCAAGAATCCGGCAGTCTGTGTGCAATTGTTCTTTAATCCTAGTTCACACGTAATTCTTGGTGGTGCCCTACTTTCAACTTACGACATCACCGCTCAAGGAAATGTTCTAGCTTTGGCTATTCAACATAAATTAACTCTTGAAGATTTGGCTGACGCTGACTTCTTCTTCCAACCAGGCTTTGACAGACAATGGAGCCTTTTGAATATTTCGGCTCAACACGCCTTAGGTGAAAAAGATTTTTAATGATTATTTAAATATTGAGATAGAGATGCTATTAATTAGCAATCTCTATCTCTTTTTTTATAATAAAACCAATATATATATCTTATTTTTTATTACCTGCAAGTACTATATTGTCTTGGAATTTTTACTTTTTTGTCAATTTAAAATTGTATAATTATTTTTATAGGATGTTGTGATTTTGTACAAGTACATACATATACACCACCTTTTTTTGATTATTATTAAATTCTCTTCTACTGCTTGCTCAAAATATAACAACATTAAATTTTATGTTATCGGAGGAATTCAGTTATGAGAAGTCAACGAAACATGCGTAAAAGGAAAAAACCGATTTATAAAAAAATTTGGTTCTGGATTGTAGTAATCCTTATTATTGGAATATTCGTCCCCAAAGGTAGTAATTCAGAAAGTACTTCAAAGAAAGATACGGTTTCCAAAACAGAGACCACTGTAAAACCTGCAGAAAATAAAAAGAATATATCAAAAACAAAAACTCAAACAAACACTAATTCTGCTGCAAAGGCAAAAGTACCGAGAGAATATCAAAATGCCCTATCTAAAGCTAAAACGTATTCTAATACGATGCATATGTCTAAAGAAAAGATTTATAGCCAATTAACATCGGAAGCCGGAGAAAAATTTCCCGAAGAAGCAGCTCAGTACGCTATGGATAATCTAAATGCAGACTATAATAAAAATGCTTTATATAAAGCCAAATCTTATTCCAATGATCTACATTTGTCTAAAGCTGGAATTTTCGAACAATTAACATCAGACGCTGGAGAAGGCTTTATTGAATCCGAAGCGCAATATGCAGTAGACAACCTAAAAACTGACTACAATAAAAATGCATTAATTAAAGCTAAATCCTATTCTCAGAGTATGGACATGTCTACCGATGCAATTAAAGAACAACTTACTTCAGAAGCTGGAGAAAAATTCACAGAATCAGAAGCTGATTATGCAATTCAGAATTTAAATAAACAATAGAAAATAATCTTAGATTATGAAATAAAAAAATGACAAATCCTTTGTAATAAAGGATTTGTCATTTTATTTATCAATCTATAATCTGCCGCTAGCGAGATTCGAACTCGCACCTGGAAACCCAGACAGCGACCTGAACGCTGCGCGTCTGCCAATTCCGCCATAGCGGCATAAATGATACAAATAAATAATGATTTAGATTACAATGAAAATGATACAAATAAATAATGATTTAGATTACAATGAAAATGATACTACAAATGGAGGAACTTGTAATGGAAAAAATCACCGAAAATATTTTAAAACACGTTATTACTCCAAGAAATCCTGAATCTTATAAAGGAAATTACGGTAAAATTCTAATTATTGCCGGATCAGCTCAATTTGGTGGAGCAGCAATTCTCGCAACTAGTGCCGCTGTGGCCAGTGGGGCTGGTCTAGTCACGGTTGCTTCAGTGCCAGAAAAATTCACATCTATAAACACACGTATTCCTGAGGCCATGACCATTGACTATCAGGATAAAAATACTTTGATTGAATCAATTAAAAAAAATAACGTTATCGCAATTGGACCAGGACTTGCTCTATCATCAATTACCAAAGGGCTAGTTAAAACTGTATTGAGAGAAGCTACAATCAAGCAGACAGTCATTATAGACGCCTCTGCTCTAACAATAATTGCTCAAGAGAATATTAAATTAAAATCTGATGCTCACATAATTATGACTCCTCATCAAGGTGAATGGGAACGACTTTCAAAATTGGGAATTTCTGATCAAACTCCAACTAACAATGCCGAAAAATTAGATGAATTGAATCCTAAAGCAATTCTTATTTTGAAGAAACATTTATCAGAAATTTATTATCAAGATCAAGCTTTACAGATTGAGGCTGGTAATCCAGGTATGGCAACTGGCGGTATGGGTGACACTTTAACTGGTATTATGGCTGGATTCATAGGTCAATTTGGAAATTCATTAGATACGATTGCGGCTGCCCTATTTATCCACAGTTATGTTGCAGATGAATTGAATAAAAAGGATTATGTCGTTTTACCATCAAAAATTATTACCAAACTACCCAAATACATGGCTAAATTTAGTAACGAATAGTTATTTATACATTAAAATGGTCTGGGACATAGCTAGCATGTTCCCTAAACTTGCGGCATAAACGTGGAACATAACATAGCTCTTTCCGCTCAAAACGAATAGGGAGTAGTAATCAAAATACGATTACTACTCCCTATTTGCCTTGATGCTCGAGAGCTGACCATGTTATGTCCCCGCTCTCTTTATTTAATTATTTCATATGAAGCAATGTTCTGATATGGCCAACTTTAGGACCAACAATTTTGTCTGCTAAAGATGTTTTCAAAACTAAGTATCCATAAATCACTCCGCCTAGACCTGCTTCAAGAATCAAAGCAACAACACTGATAATTCTGTCGGAATTACCAACAAAGTGGAATACAACCCAGTTAACAAACATAACTGATACAAACATTACTAACGAGAATAAAATTATGCCACTGATTCGACGTGAGATTCTACCAGTATCAAATGGATAGATTGCATGTAACTCACGAAGCATCAACCAAGAAACAACTCCCATACCTATACTTGTTGCAACTAAAGGTCCAAATTCATGGAAGATACCAATCATTGGTAATTGCACAACAACCTTAACGATAAGACCATATACAAAGTATTTGATAGCAAGTTTATTACGATATAACGCTTGCAGTACAGCAGATAGAACTGTGAAAAGTCCTAACAATATTGATATTACGGATGAAAATTGTAACATCAAGACACCTAATTGATCATAACGATAAAAGGTTGTCCATAATGGTTGAGCCACTGCATACATCCCTAATGATGCGGGAATCATGATGAAAAAGAATAATTCCAATGTGTTAGAAATTTGATCCTCAATCTTATCCTTGTCACCTTTGGAATAAAGTCCTGACAAAATAGGTACGGCAGTAACCGCCATAGCTGAAGAAAGAGAAACAATAATCATAATTAATTTATTGGCTTGAAAACCAAAGAGCGAATAATAATTATCCAATTGTGCACTAGATGCGTTGACGAACATTCTCATGAATTGATTGAAAGTTGATTGATCAAACAAATTAAAGAATGTAATTCCGGCATCCAAAACAATAAATGGAACAGCTTGTTCAAAGATTTCTCTAGTAAAGTTAGTTTCATTCACATTCTCAATTGGTTTACCATTACGAGACAATTGCCTTAATTTCGGCAACTTCTTTAATATTGCAAAAACCAGGATGGCAATCGCCACTGCTGCCCCAATAAAGGCCGCAAAGGTAGATTGAACAACCGCATTGATATAACTACCCTTGTTAACTATCATGATGATATAAGTTGCTATCAACATGTAAATAACACGTGCAATCTGTTCAATAAATTGAGAAATGGCAGAAGGTGCCATATCTGAATAACCTTGTAAATAACCTCTTAAAATACTCAAAATAGGAATAATTAAAACAGCCACAGCCAATGATTTAATAACCGGGATACTTCTAGGGTCCCCATCAGTAAATAACGTTGCTAAAACTGGTGCTCCAAAGAACATTACAGCTCCAAAAATAACACCCATGAAAGTCATTATTTTTAAACCATGTTTAAATAACTTATTACCCGTCGAATATTGATCCAAAGCATTATAATGTGAAATCTGTTTTGATATCGCACCAGGAATCCCGGCCGTAGAAACAATCAAAAACAAACTGTAAATATTATAACCCTTGGCAAACAACGCATTAGCTGCAGGATAATCTGATCCCATCCAAGCCATCCAGGGAATGATATATATCGCACCTAAAATACGTGAAAAAATACTACCAGCTGTCATCCATGCTGATCCTTTTAGCATAGTATCTTGTGAAGATGTTTCCGGATCCATTACTGGTATTACCTCATCATCATCACGGCTCTTATTTCCGCCCAAAACATGCACCACCTTAAAAACTATCCTTTTAATTATAGCAAAAATCTTATCCTAAAAATTTTAAATTACTCTTAAATCGTACAAAAAGCAAATTATTTTAAAATAATCATCTTCATTTTACAAATTGGACATATTGCCTATTTCCTCTCGTTGGCAGCAAGCAATTTCATGATAAAATATAACTTGTTGAGTATTTGAGTAAGAAATTTCAAATATAAATAGAAACATCCATATATATAGTATCACGCAATTATTCTAATAATTATAAATGGCAATCATACCTCACCCTTTAAACTAGTATGAATAATTATTTAAATACTCAACCTATCAAAAAGGTTCCGGAAAAAATTTCCGAAACCTTTTTTTGTTATCTATTTAACAACAATATTAACAATTTTATTAGGAATTACAATAACTTTAACGATGTTTTTACCATCAATGAATTTATTGATTTTATCATCTGTTGTAGCAATTTTTTCCAATTCGTCTTTTGGAGTATCTGTAGCAACTTCAATCTTATCTCTAAGTTTACCGTTAACTTGTACGATAATTTCAACTGTATCAGAAACTAATTTGCTTTCGTCATATGTAGGCCAAGCTGCGTATGAGATTGAACCTTCATGACCAAGCTTGCTCCAAAGTTCTTCCATCATATGTGGTGCAATTGGAGCTAACAATTTAATCAAGCCATCTGCATAAGCTTTAGGCATTGTATCAACCTTGTGTGCTTCATTTACAAAGACCATCATTTGTGAAATTGCTGTATTGAAATGCAAAACATCATAATCTTCAGTAATCTTCTTAACAGTTTCGTTATAAGCTTTATCAAGCTTGCCATCATTGGTATCTGTTAAATAGCCTTCTTTGACTGTGCTGTAATCGTCATCATTAATGAACAAGTTCCATACACGATCCAAGAATTTAGATGCTCCGGAAAGTCCATTTTCTGACCAAGCAATTGAAGCATCCAATGGTCCCATAAACATTTCGTAAACTCTTAAAGTATCAGCACCATATTCATCGACAACTTCATCAGGATTAACAACATTACCCTTTGATTTAGACATCTTTTCGTGACCCTTACCAAGAATCATACCTTGGTTAAAGAGTTTTTGGAAAGGTTCCTTAGTTGGAACAACGCCTAGATCGTACAATACCTTGTGCCAGAATCTTGCATATAGCAAGTGAAGTACGGCATGCTCAGCACCACCGATGTATAGATCAACTGGCAACCATTGTTTCAATAGATCATAGTCAGCTAATTCTTTATCGTTATGTGGATCAATATATCTCAAGTAGTACCATGATGAACCAGCCCATTGTGGCATTGTGTTAGTCTCACGACGACCTTTACGACCGTTCTTGTCAACTACGTTTACCCAGTCAGTCAAGTTAGCTAGTGGACTTTCACCAGTACCTGATGGCTTAATATTATCGTCAGCAGGCAATTTAAGTGGTAATTCATCTTCTGGAACAAGTGATGTTGTACCATCTTCCCAATGAATAACAGGAATTGGTTCACCCCAGTATCTTTGACGTGAGAAGACCCAATCACGTAGACGGTAATTAACTTTCTTTTCACCGATACCTTTTTCTTCAAGGTATTCAACCATTTTTGCAATGGCATCTTCCTTGTTTAATCCATCTAAGAATTCAGAGTTGATATGCTTACCGTCACCAGTAATAGCACCTTCTGAAAGATCCCCTTCAATAACTTGTGTCATTGGTAGGTGGAATTTTGTAGCAAAAGCAAAGTCACGGTCATCTGAAGCAGGCACAGCCATAACAGCACCTGTACCGTAAGTAACAAGCACATAATCTGAAATCCAAATAGGAATTTGTTTACCATTTACAGGGTTGATGGCGTATGCACCAGTGAAGACACCAGTTTTTTCATCATTCAAATCAGTTCTGTCAAGATCTGACTTGTGTGAAACTTCTTCCTTGTAAGCAGCAACTGCAGCTTTTTGTTCAGGTGTAGTAATCTTATCAACCAAGTCATGCTCTGGAGCCAAAGTCATGTATTCAACACCAAAAGCTGTATCTGGTCTTGTTGTAAAGACATTGATCTTATCATCAGAACCAACAACTGGGAAAGTAATTTGTGCACCAACTGAACGGCCAATCCAATTTCTTTGCATTTCTTTGATGCTTTCTGGCCAATCAATATCATCAAGGTCATCAAGCAATCTATCAGCGTATGCAGTAATCTTCAACATCCATTGACGCATAGGTTTTCTAACAACTGGGAAACCACCACGCTCAGTCTTACCGTCAATAATTTCTTCGTTAGCAACAACGGTACCCAAATCAGGTGACCAGTTAACCAATGTTTCTGATTCGTAAGCCAAACCTTTTTTGTACATTTGTTCAAAAATCCATTGAGTCCACTTGTAGAACTTAGGATCAGTCGTATTAACTTCACGATCCCAATCGTATGAGAAACCAAGTGAGTTGATTTGACGCTTGAAATTCTTGATATTCTTAGCAGTAAAATCAGCCGGTGTATGACCAGTATTTAAAGCATATTGTTCTGCTGGAAGTCCAAAGGCATCAAACCCCATTGGATGTAAAACGTTATAGCCTTGAGCACGTTTCATTCTGGCGACGATATCAGTTGCAGTGTAACCTTCTGGGTGTCCAACGTGAAGACCTTGGCCTGAGGGATATGGGAACATATCCAAAGCATAAAAGTTCTTCTTGTTTGGATCATTAGTCGTTTTAAAAGTATCGTTCTCTTTCCAATACTTTTGCCATTTCTTTTCTACGGTGTTGTGATTGTACATGTATTTTCCTCCTATACAAAAAAAGTCCTATGATTATATATTAATCATAGGACGAGTTACCGCGTTACCACCTAAGTTCCGCACTAAATAAGTACGACTCTCAAAATCCTTAACGAGGATAAAGCGTAGTCACTTACTCTTAGTTCGGCAACTAATTAAGTGGATGAGTTCGAAAATAAGAATCTACGCATTCACATCACCATGCGCTTTCTGAAAAGAATTCTTATTATCTACTACTTCCGTTGTGTTGTATCTTACACCAATAATGATTGGCCGACAACTAATAAATCTGAATTTAGATTATTTAGTTGTTTGATATTATCAACAGTTGTTCCTGCTTGTGAGGCAATAGAATCAATCGTATCACCATCTTGAACAGTTACTGAACTATTTTTACTACCAGAGTCATTAGAATTATTTGAACTATAATCATTCTGTACATTGATCGATGTATTGTCGGTATCAGTATTATCTGATGGCACGTACTTCTTTACTCCATCACGTTCATCTTGAACAATAACTGGAGCTTGTTGACTTCCATAAACATCCCCAACATTACCAGTATCAGTACTTGTAGTGTTTGAAGTGTTAGTCATCGTTGCACCATTATTATTCGTTGCAGACAATGGTTGTCCGTTTGATCCAATAACTTGAGTAATTGTCAAAGTCTTACCCGGATAAATATAATTGTTAGTTTTCAAATCGTTGATATTCATCAAATCATTAACTGAAATATTGAATTTATCAGCAATCGACTGAAGAGTATCACCTTGCGCAACTGTGTAGGTTTGGTCCTTACTTGTTACATCTTGGTCAAATTGCGTTAAGTTATACTTCTCAATCATGTCATTCAACTTGCTGGCATAAGTTGTATCGGTTGCATAACGGCCAGTTAAATATTTGGTAGCATCTTTATAAGATGTAGTATTACTCTTCCAAGCACCTGCATAGATTTGAGAATTGCCTGAAGTTCCACCTCTTAAAAGAGCAACGTAGTCTTCAAGTGATTCCTTGTATGAAGGATACTTTCTAAAGTTAGAATTGATTGAATATAGACTTCCAGTACCATCGTCTTCTTGTGTTCCCATGTTGACTGATGAGCCTTGATAATCACCTTTGATACCAAAGAGATTATAATTAGGTGCAGCAGCAAGTCCACTGGTACCCCAGCCACTTTCAACCATAGCTTGAGCAATCATTACTGATGCATATAGATCATTGTTTGAGGCGAGCTTACGCGCGGAATTACCGATATAATCAATAAATTGTTGATCTCCAGCACCTTTAGATGTGACTGGAACAGTTATAACTGCGGAGTTTTGATTCAACAAGTTATTTACGGATAATGCTTCAGCTTTTACTGGAGTTGAAGCAGAAATATTGGCAATTTGTGCCACAGCAGTCCCGACAAACATACTAGATCCTAAGATCGTCATATTTTTGCGCAAGTTTGCATTCTTACTTCTTTTATTATTTAATCTAGTCAATCGACTATCTTCGATTCTTCGTTCACGACGTGTAATAATCATAAGTATTTTGTCTCCCTCAAAATCTTTATACTTTATTATATTTCTTAACAAAAACTTAAACAATAGAGAGATTAAAAATTATGAAAATATCTCAAAAAATATCTATATTAAATATCTTTTTATTAATCTTCTTCATCTTTTGGAGCATAAATGTTGCTTTAAAGACTACTTTGATTAAAAACTTCGATTCTGTTTTGATAAATCAGATTTACCATCACAATGAATTATCACTTGGCATCTTTCGACCGATAACTAATCTTGGTGACACTTACCCTACTATTTCAATAGCTGTAATATTCTTCATATTATTAATACTAACCAAATATTATTATGCTGCTATTTTCTTAGTCCTGAATAAGGTCGTCATTGCTGGATTAAACAGTTTAATAAAAACTATCATCCAAAGACCTCGACCAAGTCACCACCACTATGTACCTGCAGGTGGATTCAGCTATCCAAGTGGCCATTCAGCCAGTTCCTTTGCACTGTATATCTCAATTCTGATAATTAGCCTGTTTATATTTAAAAAGGTCAGTGTCAAAATCTTGATCAGTACTATCATGATTGTTACCGTAATTCTTGTTGGTTACAGTCGAATTTTTCTTGGAGTTCACTACCCAAGTGATGTCCTAGGTGGATATACTTTGGCAGCTACTATCTTAACTTTTAATACTCTATTATTTAGAGCCAAGGATCTTTCGATTCTTCAACTCAAAGGCATTAAGAACTAAACCCAACACTAATAGTACAAGAGTTGCGACGTAAATATTGTGCAATCCTGAATAAAGAATTTGTCGCATTTTGGGTAAAAGCTGATGTGGCAATGTGTTAGCGGTTTGTGGGTCAATCAATTTATTCATCATATCGACTGTTATATTCTTATTTTCTGCCGCACCTTTAGCCAAAGCAGTATTAAGGACGATTCCGTATACAGAAACCATCATTGATTGACCAATTGTTCTCAATAAAGTATTGAAACTTGTCGCAACTCCAACGTTTTCTGGATCAACAACTGTTTGAGCTGTAACGGTAGTTGTCGTAATTGTTAAACCAAATCCCATACCTGCTACTCCAGCGAGTCCACAGAAGTACCAGAATGGCGTAGTTGGACCAGCCATTAACAATAGTCCGTTAGCAATTGCTAAGAAAAATAAACTGATGTAAATGACACGATTTGGTGCCATTTTTTTTATCAAAGTTCCGGCCCAGAATGATCCAAAAATCCAGACAATTGAACTTGGTGTAACGGCAAATCCACCCATTGATGGACTAAGTCCCAAGATACCTTGCATCCAAGTTGGAATGTAGGCTTCAAAGCCAATCAAAAATCCACTAACTAATAAAGCCAAAATATTTTGAATAACGAAGGTTTTATTCTTAAATAATTCCAAAGGTAGAATTGGATCATCAACTTTGTTCTCTACTTTGATAAAGGCATAAATTGAAACAATTGAAATTAAAACTAAACTAATTGGTAAGGCTGGATTACCACTACCAATAAATTGTAGGGCTAGCATTAATGGCAATAAGACAAAGACTAATAAAATTGTTCCCATATAATCAATTCTAATTTTCTCATGCTCTCGTTTATCTTCTTTGAAGAAGAACCAAATTAATCCCATTGTTAGTAAACCGACTGGTAAATTAATCAAGAAAACCCAGTGCCAACTTAATTTTTCAACAATGAATCCACCAAGTAGTGGTGCAATAATGGCTGCAATTCCCCAAGCTGAACCATTGAATCCAAGAACTTTAGCTCTCTTATCAAGTGGGTAAATATCAGCAATAATCGTAAACGTCAGTGGTTGAATAGCACCTGAACCGATACCTTGAATCACACGTGCCAAAATCAAAGTAATCATTGAATTAGACATCGCACATAGTGTTGATCCGATAACAAAAATTATCAGACCTATTAAAAGTACGGGTTTTCGTCCAACAATATCCGACAATTTTCCATAAATTGGTGTTGCGACGGCAGTCATTAGTAAATAAACTGAGAAAACCCAGTTCATTAAGCTAACTCCGTGTAAACTACCAATAATAGTTGGCATAGCAGTTGAAACGATAGTTCCCTCAATAGCTGTCATAAATGTGGCAATAAATACGGCAGTAGTAACAATTGCAACATTTGATTGATTCTTTTGTGCCATTAAATAAATCCTCCAATATAATTATTCCCATAAAAAAAGAGACTTCCTCTAAAGTTTTAAAACTTTAAAGAACGCCTCTGCTAATCACCGATTAAATATTCAAGAAACCCTTAATATCATTAACTTTATCAAGATGTTCCCATGGTAAATCGATATCTGTACGTCCGAAGTGGCCATAAGCAGCCGTCTTCTTATAGATTGGTCTTTGTAGATCAAGCATTTCAATGATACCTAGTGGACGAAGATCGAAGAATTTGTTAACAACTTCTTCAATTTGTTCTTCTGAAAAGTCACTAGTACCAAATGTATCAATGTGAATTGAAACAGGTTTTGCTACACCAATGGCATAAGCAATTTGGATTTCAACTTTTTCAGCAACGCCAGCAGCTACAAGGTTTTTAGCAATGTATCTAGCAGCGTAACTTGCTGAACGGTCAACCTTAGTAGCGTCTTTACCTGAGAAAGCACCACCACCGTGACGAGCGAAACCACCGTATGTATCAACGATAACTTTACGTCCTGTAAGTCCGGAATCTCCTTCTGGACCACCGATAACAAAACGACCGGTAGGATTAATTAAAATCTTAGTATTTTCGTCCATCATATCTGCGGGAACAACTTCGTCAATAACATATTTCTTGATATCTTTTTGAACTTGTTCCAAACTTGCTTCAGCTTTGTGTTGTGTACTTAAAACAATTGTATCAACACGAACAGGATGATCATTTTCATCGTATTCAATAGTTACTTGAGACTTTGCGTCAGGCATCAAGTAATCAATTGTACCGTTCTTTCTCACTTCAGCTGTTTTTCTCATCAACTTGTGAGCTAGAGAGATTGGTAATGGCATGAATTCTTTAGTTTCATTAGTAGCGAAACCAAACACGAAACCTTGATCACCGGCACCGATTTGATCCAATGGATCTTTATCATCGTTACCACGTTCTTCAAGAGCATCATCAACACCCTGAGCAATATCAGGAGATTGTTCATCTAGTGCAACCAATACGGCGCAACTATTACCGTTGAAGCCAGGGTTAGTACCATCATAACCAATGTCAGTGATTGTCTTACGAACAACACTTTGAATATCAACGTATGCGGAAGTTGATATTTCACCAACAACAAGTACTAGACCAGTTGTAACGGTTGTCTCACAGGCAACACGTGCATCTTTATCCTTTGCTAAAATAGCATCAAGAATTGCATCACTTATTTGATCAGCAACTTTATCTGGATGTCCTTCTGAAACGGATTCAGAAGTAAATAAATAATTTTTTGACATATTTTCTTTTCCACCTTCTCGGTTACAGGGCCTCTCCTCGCAAAAAAAAAGGATCCCATCAGGAACCTCTTAATAGGTTAACACAAACTTTGCTCATTTTCATAAAAAACATAGTTTGACGTTAAACTTTTTCTACATTAATATGATTTTATAACACTAAGGAGTTACCATGAATAATTTAAAGTCAAAAAAAATATTAGCTGCCTTCATTGAGTTCATCAGCTATCATATTTTTCCATTTATTTTCATCTTTGTGCATAATTTGAACAATTTCTCCATTCATGGTTTTTTAATCATCATGGTTGCCATGGTAGCTTTGTATAAAGAATTCATTTTGAAATTGAATCCAAATAAATATTTTCATATTCTATACAGTGCCATCTATATTTTATTAGCTGTCCTATCGTACCGTTCACTAAATACATTCGTTATCGTTTTGATTTTTTCACAATTAGCTTTCCTATATATGATTCGTTATTTGCCAGATAATTATCAAAATATTGTTTCTTTAGTGGAAGACTTTGTCGTCCCTAGTTTCATGTCAATTGCGATTGCATTTACCTATATGCATTTCGTTTCAATCAACTTTGTAGTTCCATTACTTTTGGTAAACATAGCAACAGTAATGATCAATTACTTTGACGGCACAAAATACGATTACATCCAATTGGTTGCGTTATCAGTTCTCAGTGCCGTTTTATTCTTATTAAATTACGTCAGTCTCTGGACGGCATTAGTTATTATTATTTTTGTAGTTGCTATGTCGTTACTGAAAAAATATCGTAATCTTTCAGAGCCAAATCTCTTTTATCGTATCATTGGTAATTTCATCTTAATCATTTAGAAATCCACTTAGGTTGGATTTCTTTTTTTATTGAACGACAAAAAAAATAACATCCAACCTAAGTTGAATGTTATTTATACTTTTGATGGAGGATACAGGGATCGAACCTGTGACCTCCTGCTTGTAAGGCAGATGCTCTCCCAGCTGAGCTAATCCTCCAAAAGTGACCCGTACGAGATTTGAACTCATGTTACCGCCGTGAAAGGGCGGTGTCTTAACCACTTGACCAACGGGTCATAATATTTAATTGTTTGTTGCTCTCACATGAGCACAAGAAATATAATACAATATAAATAAAGGTGTAGCAAGCTTTTTTTTAATCTTTTTTGAACTTTTTTTTGATAATAGGAGGATAATAAGTTTTGAATGTGCAAAATTACTTTGAAACCGCAGAAACAATGGACTTAGCTCAAGACATGTTAGGTCACACTTTTACCTACAAATCTGATCAAGGAACCTTTTCTGGATTGATTGTCGAAACCGAAGCTTATCTGGGACCAATCGATATGGCATCCCATAGCTATAATGGTCGACATACAAATGCCAATGACCCACTTTATCAAAAAGGTGGCACAATTTATATTTATTCAATTCACAGTTGGCTTGATATGGATATTAGTATTCAAAAAACTGGCACTCCTAATGGAATCTTAATTCGTGCCCTTCAACCACTGACTGGTATTGAAATGATGGAAGAGAATCGTGGTAAAACAGGATTTGACGCTACTAATGGCCCCGCTAAATGGATGGCAGCTTTTGGAATTAAAGATAAAAGCTTATCAGGCACTATGTTAAATGAAAATAATTTCTCATTTTCCACAAAAAAAGTCCAGACTCCTCAAACTATTTTAGCAACACCAAGAATTGGTGTGAAAAATAAGGAGCCATGGACTTCTAAAAATATGCGTTTTATTGTGAAGGGTAATCCTTTCGTCTCTAAACTACCCAAGCGTGATATGGATTTAAATACTTACGGTTGGTTATAATTTGTCACTACGGGCACGTAAAGCATAAAGAATAGCAACTGTATCAACAACCTCTTGTGACAATGCGCCAAAGATAGTTGGAATGAAACCAAATGCTGCGATGATCATTAATGCTGTACAGATGAAGATACCAATCAAAACAGCTTCACGGGCAACTTTTAATGTATCACGTGAAATCTTAACGACAGTACTTACCTTACTCAAATCATCTTGCAAAATAACGGCATCTGCTGATTCACTGGCCGCGTTGGCACCCTTATAACCCATTGCAATACCAACATCGGCTAAAGCTAGTGCAGGGGCATCATTAACACCATCACCTACCATGATTGTTGGGTGGTACTCTTTCCCTAAACCACTGATAATTTTAACTTTATCTGATGGCAAACTTAAAGGATAAGCCTGTGTAATACCTACTTCAGAAGCAACCATTCTAGTTGCTTCTTTTTTGTCCCCAGAAATCATCAAAACGTTCTCAATACCAAAGTTCTTCAATTTTTGAATTGTTGATTTAGATTCCGGACGAACTTGATCTAACAAGCTGTAAACACCAGCGTATTTTCCATCTATTGAAACGTAAACTCCAGAACCTTTGACTTCATCAACTTCTTCATCAGTTACGAAACTGCCCTGACCAACCTTAACAATATGGCCATCAATTGTACCAACGATACCTTCAGCAGTAACTTCTTTTAAGTCGTCGGCGTTTTCTAACTTCAATTGACGTTGTTTAGCATAATCAACAATAGCTTCAGCCATAACATGACTAGAGTTCTGTTCAATTGATGCTGCATAGCTCAATACCTGGTTCTTGTGGAAATTATTAGCTGTCTTAAATTCATCAACAACCAATTTACCTTTTGTGATGGTACCAGTTTTGTCAAAAGCAATTGTTTTAGCAGATGATAATTTTTCTAGTGCTGTCCCAGATTTAATAATGATACCGTTTCTACTAGTCCGACTCATACCAGATACAAATGCTATTGGAGCGGCAAGAATCAACGGACAAGGTGAAGCAACAACTAATACTTGTGCAATTCTAACTGGATCTTTTGAGAAATACCATGCTAATCCGGCTATTACATAAGCCACAATTGTGAATGGAACGGCATATCTGTCGGCTAAACGAACAAAATGTGCTGGATGTGTTTCTGACTCCTTAACCAATTTAACAATAGCTTGATACTCACTATCGGCAGCAATTTTTTCTGCTTTAATCTTAAAAGGATTCTCTCCGTTAATTGAACCTGACATAACATGAGAGTCTTTTTTAATATCAACTGGAACTGATTCACCAGTTAATGATGATTCATCAACCTCTGATTGGCCTTCAAACACGATCCCATCAACCGGGACTTGTTCCTTAGGACGAATCAATAACTCATCACCAATTTTAACGTCATCAATATCAACATCTTTAATATTACCGTTATCAATCAAATGAGCTTGCGATGGTGTGTTATCCAAAAGTGATTTCAATTCACTCTTAGCTTTGTTAGCAGCATACTCTTCCAAAGTATCTCCACCAGTTAACATCAATAGAACAATCCAGCCGGCCCAATACTCGCCCAAAGTAATTGTCGCTACAATCGCAGTGATTGCGAGTAGATCAACACCAAAACTTCCAGATTTAAGGACCTTGATCATGTCAACGAACATTATTAGAGCTAGTAACAAACCTAGAATACTAATAATTAACTGTGCATAACTTGGTAAATGGAAAGCGAATTCCAATATAGCAGCGATGACACCGATTGTTAACGTACCATATAGTTTAATTTTATCTGAGTTCATAACCTCACAACCCCTCTCAAATATTCTTTTATTTATATCGATTATACATTGTTCAGAAGAATAAAAGAAGTCTTTTGAGAGATAAAGTGGAATCATTCTCATTTAATTATCATTTCAACAATAGCTGTGTAATCAGCTACATAAGTAGATTTCTAAAGAATATTTTACAGTTTTTTGATTGTAATTAGACTTATCTACTTATTATTACGACATTTAAACATAACAAAAACAGCCATATCTAATTTGATATGACTGTCACAAGTTTCAATTAATTTATTATTATTTTGCCGTAAAAATGAATTTCCCGATATCAGCCAAATCATTGCTTATTTTAGGCTTAACAGTATCATCCATCTTGTCCAAATAAATTTTAGCATAACCAACCATTTCACTTTTAGTGTAAGTTTTCTTTTCATCAGTCCATTCTTCAAAAGAAACAGACTTATCATCAGGATCAATACTAAAGCTAAGATAATCCCTTGTTTTATTTAAAAATCTTACTGAAACAGAGTAATATTTTTCTGATTCAGTTTCAAAGTATTCAATTGTACAGTCTAAATTTTTATTTGGAATCATTTTTACACCTGCTTTATATATGACTATAATTATAGAACAGAATTTATAATTAATAAAAAAGCTGACATATATTTTTAACATACGTCAACTTATTTTTTACGTTTATCAAACGATAAAAGAGCTTTAACGAACTAATTTATCCCAAATAACCACGTCACCACTTGCTAAAGACTTCTGCACATCAATAATTCTTTGATTAGACGAACCACGAAATTGCAAAGTTAAATCTTTTTTGCGTAGTAGAAAACGACCATCAATCAAGATATCAATCAATGAAAGCATCTCTAATTTATCATCAGAATCCTTCATCAATTCGTCCCAGCCATAACCAGTCCATGACCAAATATCCTTAGTATGACCAAACTCTTTTCTAACACGCTTGCATAACGATAGACAAACTTCTGTATTCAAGAAGGGTTCCCCACCTAATAACGTTAGACCTTGGACATAGCTTTGACTTAGATCCTCAATAATCTTGTCTTCAAGTTCCTTGGTATAAGGTTTACCATATCGAAAATCTTGTGCTGCAACGTTATAACACCCCGGACATCTGAAAAGACAGCCTGAAACATATAAGCTACAACGAACACCCTCACCGTCAACAAAATTAAACGGCTTATAATCAGCAATTCTATTAAGACTGTGGTCCTTGCTTAACCATTCTTTGGGAGTCGGATTGTTTGGCTCTCTCATATTTTGCCGCATGTTGTATCATCTCCGAAGTCATATTTTTTCTACGTGAAGCTATTTCAACGTGACGCCCATGAATCATTGGACGCTGTTGTGGATTACCAAGATATCCACAGGTACGCTTAACCACATCACAGAATTGAGGATCATGATTACCACACTGTGGACAAACAAATCCACGAGCAGTCGCACTAAATTCACCTTTGAAACCACATTTGAAACATTGATCAATTGAAGTATTTGTTCCTAAATATCCGACATGATCATAGGCCCAGTCCCAAACGGCCTCAAGTGCCTTAGGATTTTGACGCAAATTAGGATATTCGCAATAGTGAATGAACCCACCAGAAGCGTACTTTGGAAAGACTTCTTCAAATGTTAACTTCTCAAATGGTGATGGATGTTTCCTAACGTCAAAATGGAAACTGTTAGTGTAATATTCCTTTTCTGTGATATTAGGGATTGAACCAAACTTATCCAAATCATCACGGCAAAATGTATCTGTCAACGATTCAGCTGGTGTTGAATAAAGACTATAGTGATAGCCACTTTCTTTAGACCACTGGAGACATTTTTCATGCATTACTTTTACAATACTTTCAGCAAAGTCATGTGCTTCTTGATTGCCCTCCCATTTGTCACCAAAGAATTCAGTTCCTACTTCATACAAACCAATATAACCAAGTGATACCGTTGCACGCTCATTCTTGAAGAGTTCATCAATACTATCAGTCTTTTTGAGACGTTTACCAAATGCACCATACATGTACAACAATGGTGCATTTTCTGGTTTAGCCTGTTTAGTTCTTTCAATACGATATTCCAAAGCGGAGTGACAAAGCTTCATTTTCTCTTCGAATATTTGCCAGAACAAATCCATATTTCCCTTTGATTCCAGAGCAATTCGAGGTAAGTTGACCGTTACAACTCCTAAATTCATACGACCAGAATTGACCTCTTTGCCGTTCTCATCTTTCCACCCTTGTAAGAATGAACGACACCCCATGGGAGTCTTAAAACTTCCTGTAATTTCTTTAATTTTGTCATACATCAATAAATCGGGATACATTCTCTTAGTAGAACATTCCAAAGCTAATTCTTTAATATCATAATTAGGATCACTAGGATTTAAATTCAGACCACGTTTAATTGTAAAAGTAAGTTTAGGAAAAATAGCTGTTCGATGTTCCTTACCCAAACCTTTAATTCTAATTTCAAGAATTGATTTTTGAATTTCTCGTTCGATCCAACTTGTCCCTAAGCCAAAATTAATGGTCGTGAACGGTGTTTGTCCTTGAGATGAATAAAGAGTATTGATTTCATATTCAAGCGCCTGCATGGCATCGTAAATGTCTTTACGAGTCTTCTCACGGGCAAACTCATCTCGTAAATCTTTGGCAATCCACTTATCCGCATCAACTAAATGTTTCTTATAATTTATTTCTGCATAAGGTGCCAATAATTGATCAATTCTATTAGCTGAACAGCCACCATATTGTAATGATGCAACATTCGCAATAATTTGTGACATTTGTGCTGTGGCCGTCTGAATAGAACGTGGTGAAGCTACCCAGGCATTACCTATCTTGAAACCATTAGATAACATTTCATCAAAATCAATCAAACAACAATTTGTTTCTGGAGTAACTGGTGAATAATCCAAATCATGCCAGTGAATATCACCACGCATATGGGCCTTTGCTACAAGTTCCGGTAACATCTTCAACCCCATTGCTCGACTAGCCACACCGGCTTCCAAATCACGTTGAGTATTAAAAATATTACTATCTTTATTGGCATTCTCATGAACAACTTCTTCATTACGATCAAATAAACGTTCAATGTTTGCCTGAACATTTGTTGCACGAGAAAATTTTGCTTGATCATCTTCAAAATATTGTTCGTAAAGATCAGCTTTTTCCCCTAGTCCATTATCTTTTAAAGCACGAAAAATAAGGTCATGAATTTGTGTAGTAGTTATCAAATCTAAGCCTTCAAAATGATATCTCAATTTTTCCGCTATGGAATTCTTCTGATCATCGGTTAAATCTAATTGATCCAACACAAAATCTATTTTGTATGTAAAAAAGTCGGTCTGAACACCGCTTCTTTTTTCTACAGGTATATTTACTAGTTCATTTAATTTGATAGTCATAAATGTTCCTCCCAAATCTTTGGCCATACATGGCAAGGATAAATAATGAGTTCATTATATATAAAAAATACTAAAAAAATAAGGCTACTAAATACAATATGATGTGGTATATAACACATACATACAATATATAGTAGTCTTATTTGGTTTTTTATTAATTTATAATTATGAAGAATTCACAAATCGTCGTTATATTTGACCAAAAGATTAGTCTTTCAAACATACGTTCATGTTCAAAAACAATGTACCATTTTTCACTTATAACGTTGTAATGGACAAATTATTCTTTTTCTCTGGCAAAATAAAATGTTGTTGCCGCGTAAATAAAGACGATTGCTGTAATGAATAAATGGACACCATATAGAACAGTTCCAGTTGGTCCATCTACGGCATTATTGTTAAAGAATCCTAATGCGTTAATCTTTGTAAAGTAACTAATGAAATAGATAGTTGTCATGTATACCAATTGTTGTGACACGTTACCTACACAAGATAATTGATACTTAATTAGAAAAGCACGTTCTGAATCTAAATCAGGATTAGTGTACAAAGCATCATTCAAAATTCCATTGTCTGTACCAACAAATACCGCACAGAAGAATAATCCGACAAAGTACGTTGGGTTATATAACGCTAATATTAGGCCTAGAAGCAACAAGGGGTAACGATACGACTGAAACTTCTTTAATAGAATTGGTCCTAATTCAAATCCAATTATATAGATGGCATAGATCAACATTAAGGAGTTAAAACCAAATCTAATTGTGCTATCAAACACGGCATATAACATTACATAATTCATAACAACACCACGATTGATTGCTACCAAACTGACTGGAAAAATCTTCTTATGAATATCAATCTGATAATAAGCTAAGAACAAGAACAACATTATAGCTACAACACTGATAATCAAATCAAATGTCTGAGACACTGCCTTCAATCTGGTATAACGAATAATGAAGATCAACATTACCAAACTGGCCATAACTATCAAACTAAATAGAGAATTAACTCTAAATTTTTGTTTAGTTTCAATTCCTTGGTAGAACGTCAAACGATGAGTTACGTTCATCCCTCCGATCATCGCTGCCAAGAATAAGAAGGCTAACAAAAGAAACGAAAGACTCAATAATCTTGTCTTTGTCGCAAACAACTGCACGACCAACAAGATTACCAAAGTTAAAACCATTGAGAGAGTATGCATACGATTGAACTTGAATTCACTGTCCATCTTACCCCGTGATCTAACAGTTAGGTAGTAAGGCCAGATCCAACTTGAGGACAATCCTAACAAAACACCACCGATTACACCAAAGACTGGATTACCTGCTCCTAAGATACAAAGAGAGCCCGCTACACCGAATAAACTCGACATAGTTAACATTGTTGATGCTGGTAACGTAATAAAGGTCGTCATCAACATACCTAATGATCTAAAGGTATACAACATCAAAAAAGGCAATGCATACGTAAAGATACTCTTATTTTGATTATATAAAGTCAAACAGAAAAAATACGGTATCGCGACTCCGGCGTTGGCTAATAAGTCCAAAACACCTTCGTTAAAGATATTCATTATACGCTTCATAATTTTCTCACCTGAAATTAAATTGTCTTTGAATAGTTTAACAGAAATCGAAATAAAAAAATGGAATGCAGACTAATTTCTACATTCCAAATAAATTTATTTAATTCGTACCAAATTATCGGCAACCAAACGTTCAGCAATTTGCACTGTATTCCATGCTGCACCCTTTAATAAATTGTCCGAAACAACCCACATATTGAAGGCTCCTTCATTCTCTAAATCAGGACGGATACGACCAACAAAAGTCTCACGCTTACCCACCGCATTGATTGGTTGTGGATAAACTTGATGAGCTGGATCATCTTGCAAAACAGCTCCAGGTGCCTGTCTAATAAGCTCTTGAATCTTTTTAGTTGTGGCAGACTTATCTTCAACTTCGATATAAATCGACTCACCATGACTAATTGGAACTGGAACTCTGACACAAGTTGCAGTCACTTTTATCTTAGGAGAATTCATATCACCCAACATAATTTTCTTAGTTTCATGAATCATTTTCCACTCTTCATGTGAGTAAAGATTGTCTTCCAAAACATCAATTTGAGGTAGCAAATTGAAGGCTAATGGATAGTGTTCTTTATCACCTTTGGTAGGAAAAATATCGGCAGACATGTCTTTACCATCTAAATAATCTTGAGCTTCCGAATATAACTCATTCAAAGCACTTTGACCAGCTCCACTAGCTGCTTGATAAGTTGAAACGATAATTTGCTTCAAACCAAAGGCTTTTCTAATTGGTTCTAATGCGACCATCATTTGAATAGTTGAACAGTTTGGATTAGCGATAATTCCGTGATGATTGTAAAGAGCAGCTTCATTTACTTCTGGAACAACCAAAGGAACATCTTCATCCATTCTAAAAGCACTTGTGTTATCTACACAAACAGCTCCACGTTTAACAGCTTCTGGAAGTAGTGCCTTTGAAACTGAACCACCAGCAGATGCTAAAACGATATCGACTCCCTCAAATGATTCTGGTTTTGCCTCTTCAACCGTTACATCTTGACCTTTAAACTGTAATTTTTTACCAGCAGATCTATATGACGCCAACAATTTAATTTTTGAAACTGGAATTGTTGACTGTTCTAATTGTTGAATCAAACGTGTTCCTACGGCACCTGTGGCACCCAAAATTGCTACTGTATATCCATCACTCATACAACTTCATCCCTTAAATCATTTTTTTAGATTCTCTGTAAATACTCTTAAACGTTTCATAGCTTCTTCAATATCTTCCATAGATGATGCGTAAGACATTCTAAAGTGACCTTCGCCACCTTCACCAAAGGCAATCCCTGGAGTAACACCAACTTTGCCCTCTTCTGCCAATTTATTAGCAAATTCAACTGCAGTTAGGTGGAATTCTTCCGGAATCTTGGAGAATGTGTAGAATGCGCCTTCTGGCAAAATAGTCTTATAACCAATGTCATTTAATTGTTCAACAATATAGTCACGACGTTCTTGATAAATCTTCTTCATAGCAATCGGATCATCAATACCATTAGTTAGAGCTTCTTTTGCAGCATATTGTGCCGGATTAGAAGGAGCAGTAACTACGTAGGCGTGCATCTTCGCAGCATTCGTAACGAAATCCTTTGGTGCGGCAATATAACCGATACGATATCCAGTCATCGCATGAGATTTAGACAATCCATTAATCAAAATTGTTTTACCAGGCATTAACTTGGCTAGTGAAACGTGTTTACGTCCATATGTTAATTCCGCATAGATTTCATCAGAAATAACAAACATATTCTTGTCTTTGATGACATCAACTAGCTCTTGCAACTGTGCTTCTGAATAAACAAAACCAGTTGGATTACCAGGGAAATTCAGAATTAAGGCCTTTACTTTGTCAGCACCTTCTTCAGCGATAACTTCTTCTAATCGTTCAGCAGTCAATTGGAAATCATCATCAGTTGTATTGATTTGAACTGGAATTCCTCCAAGAACTTTAACAATTGGAATGTATAAAGCAAATGTCGGTGTAGGAATTAGGACCTTATCACCAGGATTAACAATGGCAGCTAATGAATCGTAAATGGCTTCCGTTGCACCAATTGTAACGACAACTTCTGTTTCAGGATCATAGTGCACGTCAAATTGTTTACTTAAATAATTTGAGATGGCTTCTCTCAAACCGATAATTCCCTTTTGAGCTGAATAATGAGAGTCATTCTCTTTAATACTTTCGATGGCTGCAGTTTTAACATGTTCTGGCACATTAAAATCTGGTTCGCCAAGCGTTAACTTAATTATTCCAGGAATCTTCGCAAATTTTTCAGCGAACTGTCTAATTTGTGAGATTCCCATAGGGGCGATAGTTTCATTGACAACATTTTTTACTGTCGAATCTAATTCTGGCATTCTATAACACTCCTTAAAATTATTGATATTCTAATTCTATAACAAAATCCACTTATTTAATTAGCTTTTCTATAATAATGCCTAAATAATTTGTTCTAAACCAATAACTAATTGATCACGTTTCATAACTTCATGAATGGCTAACTTAACTCCAGTCATGAATGATTCTCGGTCAGTCGTACTTTGGGAGATAGTCAAGGTTTCGCCAATCCCACCAAAGATAACTTCTTCATCGGCTACAAATCCCGGTAAACGTAAGGCATGAATCTTAGTTCCATGGTAATCTCCACCACGTGTATTCAATGGATCATTATTACTGTGTTGAACTTGATCATGACCTCGTGCCTCATAAATCAAACGAGCTGTGTTAAGAGCAGTACCAGATGGCGCATCAATCTTATCTTCATGATGCTTTTCTACGATTTCAGATTCATCAAAATACTTGGCAGCTGTCTGTGCAAATTTCATCATAAAGACAGCTGATAAACCAAAGTTTGAAGCAATAATTCCGCCAAGATTCTTCGCGTCAGCCATCTTCTTTAATTCAGCGGTCTGTTCTTCACTCATACCACTAGTCCCAATTACTGGTCGAATGCCATGTTCAATTGCAAACTTAGTATTAGCAAAAACCGCTGTCGGAATTGAAAAGTCGATCCAAATATCGGCTGGAATATCAATATCAGTTAATTGATTAAAAATTTTGACTGTTTCATTCAATCCATAAAATTTAGGATCAAGGTCTTTGACGATAGGATTAAATCCAGCAACTAGTTGCATATCTTCACTATCATTGACCATCTTGATGGCCTTTTGCCCCATCGAGCCATTGAAACCTGAAATTATAACTTTTATCATCTAAACTCCCCTAAAAATCTAATTTTTGGAATAAAACCTTTTTCTCTTCATCGTTCAAAGATAGAATTGGCAAACGACAACCGCCAACTGAATATCCTAGTTGATTCAAAGCAGCCTTTACTGGTGATGGTGATGGATACATGAATAACGCTGCCATCTTTGGTGTTAACTGACGCTGAATTTTACCAGCAATCTTATAATTACCGTCCTCAAGATTTTGATACATTTCAGACATTTCATTGCCATAGAGGTGTGACGCTACGGATATAACACCATTAGCTCCGATAACTTTGGCAAAAAGGGCCTGAGCATCTTCACCACTGAAAACCGCAAAATTATCATCGGTATGTTCAACGATATATTCTAGGTCTTCCATGGTATTGCACTGTTTAACACCATGAATGTTAATATTCTTTGATAATTCAACAACGGTTTCTTTATCCATTAGGACGCCGGTTCTACCAGGAATGTTATAGATCATAACTGGAAGTGGTGATTCTGCAGCAATACTTTCAAAATGAGCAATCATCCCACGTTGATTGGGTTTGTTGTAATATGGAACGACTACAAGTGCCATATCAATACCCTGAATCTGACTCAATTTGTTGATGAAATCAATTGTTTGCTTAGTGTTGTTACTTCCTGCACCGGCAATAATTGGAACCCTTCCATCTACAATTTCAACAAATTTTCGATATAATTCCAACTTTTCTGCCTCGGTTAAAGTTGGAGTTTCACCAGTCGTTCCACCAATGACAAATCCCTTACTACCAGTGGATAATAAATGTTCCGTTAATTTCTTCAAAGAATCAAAATCAATCTTCCCATCATCGTCAAATGGTGTAATTATCGCTGTCATTAAATCAACATTCTCTAACATCTATTTTTCCTCCAAATTCATTCGATAATTTAAGAAACCAACCATCGCGTCAATACCTTTTTGAATAGCACCTTCATTTGGTAAAAAGTCTGCAGAATGAAGTGTCCCTTTACTTTCAACACCAAGCCAAAACATTGTTCCCGGAATCTTATTCAATAAATATCCAAAATCTTCACCAGTCATCTTCGGTTCTGTTTCTTCGAAAGTAACTTCTTTATTTGTTTTCATATAGTCAATAAATCTTGTTGTCAAAACTGGATCATTTTCAACCGGGAAATAACCGCCCTGATTGTACTCAATCGTAATCTGACAATTAAATGAAACTTGCAGTCCACTCACAATTTCAGTGATTCGTTGTCTAATATACTCAATCATATCTTGCGTTAAACCACGAATCGTACCTTCCAAACGAGCATCCCCAGCAATCACATTTCTAATTACCCCAGCTTCAATCTTGCCAAAAGTAATAACACCACATTTGATTGGGTCAACGTTACGAGAAATAATAGTTTGGACTTGATTAATAAAATTGGCAGCAATCACAATCACATCATTTGCTAAATGAGGATAGGCTGCGTGACCACTTTTTCCATGAATCAATACGTTAACTTCTGTCGTTCCAGCAAAGAGTGTGCCATTTCTACAACCAATAACACCTGTTTTCAATTGTGGATTATCATGTAATCCATAAAACTCATCAACATGAAATTTATTCGTAAATACGCCCAAATCATAGGCTACTTTACCACCACTTTGACTTTCCTCAGCCGGTTGGAAGAAGAAAACCAAATTGTCTTGTGGTTGATGTTCACTGTAATAACTTAAAATTCCCAAACCAACTGTCATATGAATATCGTGGCCACAAGCATGCATAACGTGTGGATTCTTTGAAATATACGATAATCCATTTTTTTCAGTTACGGGCAAAGCATCCATATCACAACGATAACCAATATTTCTTTGGGGATTCTTTCCTTTGACTAACACCAACAGAGCAGTTGGAAGTTCTGGTAGCTCTTTAATTTCCAAATTAGTTTGTGGAAAAGATTCTATTACTTGTTTTAGATAGCTATGCGTTTTCACTTCATTCATGGCTAATTCAGGGATCGTATGTAGGTGTCTTCTAATTTTAATTAAATCTTCATTAGTTAAAACCATCTTTATAACTTCCTTAACGTACTTTCAATATGAGTCTTATCAGTTGTCTTTTGATCCTTAACTTTTAATATCTTGGCTGGTACGCCAGCTACAACAGTTCCCGCAGCAACATCTTTAGTTACAATGGCTCCAGCACCTACAACAGCGTTATCGCCGACCTGAATTCCTTCAAGTACCACTGCATTCGCACCAACGATAACATTATCGCCAATTCTAACTGGTTGGGCAGAAGCTGGCTCAACAACTCCAGCTAAAACAGCATTCGCACCGATATGAGAATTTTTACCAACAATTGCTCGGCCACCAAGAACAGCACCCATATCAATCATTGATTTTTCTCCAATTTCAGCACCGATATTGATAACAGCGCCCATCATGATAACGGCGTTATCGCCAATTTCAACTTGATCACGAATAATTGCTCCTGGTTCAATTCGAGCATTGATTCCCTTAATATCTAACATTGGTACGGCTGAATTCTGAGCAGATGTTTCTGCATAATAATTACTTAAATTATTTTCTTTCAAAATTGGTTGAATAACTTGATAATCACCAATAATAATTGCTAAATCAGAAGTTTTAAAAACCTTTATTTCAGCTGGAAAATTTATTTTTGAAACGTCACCTTGCACATAAACTTTTACAGGAGTTGTTTTCTTAGAATTTCCTATATAATTAATAATTTCTTCGGCACTCATTTTTGTCATAAAATTTTCCTCCAACTAATAATTACAATCAAAATTAATTAAGTCTTGATAAGTTTCTCGTTTAACAACTAACTTAGATTTACCATTCTCAACGAAAACAACTGCTGGTCTTGGATTTCGGTTATAATTCATTGCCATCGAATATCCATATGCCCCAGTATCAAGAATTGCTAAGATGTCACCAGGTTTTGTTTCCGGTAACTTCTGATCATCAATTAAGATATCACCTGACTCACAATACTTACCAGAAATATGCGCTGATTCCACGATTTCTTGATTCATCTTGTTAGCAACAACTGCTTCGTATTTAGCTTGATAAAGTGCAGGCCTGATATTATCACCCATACCACCATCAACTGACACATATGATTTCAGCTTAGGAATATCCTTTCGAGAACCAATCGCATATAACGTATATCCAGCTGGGCCAACAATTGAACGACCAGGCTCAATCCAAATTTCAGGAATATTATCACAATTAGCTTTTAACTCTGCACTAATTTGAGAGATAAATTCTTGTGCAGTGATTGGATCATCGTTCTCGTTATAACTAATTCCAAATCCTCCGCCAAGATTAATAACTTGTGGCCAGTAATTAAATTCTCTTTTAAATTTTTTGGAAATCTCAATCATTTTTTGTGCCAACATTTTAAATCCTTGAGTTCCAAAAATTTGGGAACCGATATGAGCGTGAATCCCTAGTAAATTCATCTGAGGGTTATTCAAAACTAATTGCATTGCCCTACTTGCCTGACCAGATTCAACATCGAAACCAAATTTACTATCGGTTTGCCCTGTCTGATCATATTTATGAGTATGTGCTGAAATACCTGGCGTTAATCGCAACATAACATTAATATTGGAATTCTCAGTTTTCAAAATCTGTGCAAGCAAGTCGATTTCATGAAAATTATCTAACATGATAATTCCCACATGATTCTTAACTGCCATTTCTAACTCGTCAGCGGATTTGTTGTTACCATGAAAACTTATTTTTTCACTTGGAAAACCAGCTTGAAGTGCAGTATATAACTCGCCACCAGAAACCACATCAACATGAACATCTTCTTGTTTCATAACTTGATGAATAGCTTTAACCGCAAAAGCTTTACTTGCATAACTGATTTGATATTTTAAATTGGCCTTTTCAAAAGCAGTTTTAAATTTTCTTATCTGACTCCGAATTTGTTCGATATTGAAAACATATAATGGTGTGCCGTACTGTTTGGCTAGATCAACGCTGTCAACTCCACCAATCATTAAGTGGTCATTTTTACTTGTTAATTCATCAATAATCATTTTATCTACTCCTTTTACCAAATAAAAAAAGATCCCTTTGCTTAAAAAACAAAGAGATCCATCAAATAATCTGCATCAATTTTGTCTTAAGCTCAACGTAACCGACAGTCTGGCTACGACAGTTCGTATTCTCTTGGTAATACGCCCCAGCTAGCTGAACCTCTGCAAGATTCAGTACTTCGGCAATTTCCCCTTTCAACAAGTTCAAAGCTTTTACAGAAGCTCCCTCATTTACTGATGTCAATTGCGACCTCTTTTATTGATATTAAGATTATAACAATGCTCATAATTCGTCAAGTAATATTAGAAATAATCACATATTTCTAACTTTTTCATCATATTTCTTGTCATAACGGCAAAAAATGATACACTCATCATTAAAAACTATTTAATTTTTAGGGGTGTATTGTATGAAGGTCGTCAAGTTCGGCGGTAGTTCCCTCGCAACTGGAGCACAATTTGAAAAGGTAATTAAAATTGTAAACGATGATTTTGAAAGAAAGGTTATCGTTACTTCAGCACCTGGTAAACGCTTTTCCGGAGATACTAAAGTTACAGATTTACTAATAAAATATGCAAATACTGTTATTGAAAATGAAGATTATACTAATATTGTTAAAGAAATAATTTCCAGATATCACGAAATCAGTGATCATTTTGATTTAGATAATTCTGTAATAAAAATTTTACATGAAAAATTAATTAATTTAGCTAAAACTAATTTTTCCGATGAAGAACATTTGATGGCAGCATTCAAAGCTCATGGAGAATTTCTAAACGCAATCTTATTGACGCATGTGTTAAATTCTCAAGGTATCAAGGCCGTATTGATTGATCCTAAACAGGCTGGACTGATTGTTCATGGTGAACCAAATGATGCTGATATATCAAAAGAAACATATCTAAATCTTGATAACTTGAAATTACCCAAAGATTCCAAAGTTGTCTTCCCTGGATTCTTTGGTTATAGCAAACATGGTTCCATCTACACCTTTTCCAGAGGTGGTTCTGATATTACTGGAGCAATTCTAAGTCGTGGATTACACGCTGACCTTTATGAGAATTTCACAGATGTTGATGCCATTTACGTAGCAAACAACCATATTGTCAAGCATCCACAAGCAATTAAGAAGATGTCATATCGGGAGATGCGTGAACTATCATACGCCGGCTTCTCAGTTTTCCAAGATGAAGCTATTATTCCAGCTGTTAAAGGTCAGGTCCCTGTCAACGTTAAGAATACTAATAATCCCAGTGCAGAGGGAACTTTAATTGTTCCAGAACAATTTCTCTTTAATCCTGCCAATCAGATTACTGGTATCGCCTGTTCCAAGCGTTTTTCAGCTCTATATCTACATAGATACTTGTTGAATAAAGAAGTTGGCTTTACTTTAAAGCTATTAAAAATTTTCTATAAATATAATATTTCTTATGAACATATGCCTTCTGGTATTGATGATTTAACCGTCATTTTTGACCGTACTAAGCTTGATAAGGTAACAATTGATCATCTCTGCCACGATGTTAAAGAAGTCCTACAACCAGATTATTTGGAATGGATCGATGACTATGCGATTATTATGGTAGTTGGTGAAGGAATCGCTCACAATGTCGATACAATCGGAAAAATCATCGATTCTCTAACTGAAAATAACATCGCTATCCACATGATCAACCAAGGTGCTTCGAGAATCTCTATTATGATTGGTACTCAAGAATCAGATGCTGATGAAGCAGTTAAACAAATCTATAAAACATTTTTTAATTAAGCGAGGTAATTGTTTTGGTAAAATTACTTAAAGTACATGGCTCAGAAAATAAGTTTTTTATTTTAGATCAAACACTTTTAGAAACTCCATTAAGTGACCCTGAATTGAAATTTTTAGCAATTAATTTATGCGAAAACATTTTAAATGGTGCTGACGGTTTGTTAGTGATCGATACTAGTGAAAATTGTCTGGGAAAAATGCGTGTTATCAACGCTGACGGTAGTGAGGCTAAAATGTGTGGTAATGGTTTAAGAACTGTTAGTCGCTACCTATCCGACAAATATCAACTAAATGACTTTCAAGTGGAAACAATGGAGTCCAATTTAAACGTTACAAGAGCTGAAGATTTTTATGATGGCGTACCGGCATTCAGTGTTGAAATATCTCCAATATCATTTTCTAAGAATGATTTACCTTTTTCCTATAAAAATTTAGATGAAATGATTGATGAAAAGGTGCCTGAATTTCTACCTGGTCAAACTTTCTCAGCAGTTGCTGTTCCTAATCCCCATTTGATTAGTTTCGTTGACAAAGTAGTTCCTGACGATTTAGGGACACTTGGTAAGAGACTTAACTCACCTAATGAATACTTTCCTGAGGGTGTTAATGTTAGCTTCTGTAAGATACTTGATAACAATAAACTATTCGTTCAAACCTACGAACGCGGTGTAGGTTTCACTAATGCCTGTGGTACTGGTATGTCCGCAACAAGTTTGGTATTTGCCTTATTACATTCTGGTAAATTCGATCCAGATAAGGACATTTCTGTCTACAATCCTGGTGGTATGGTTAGAACAAAAATTAAAATCAATCACATTAAAGAATCAAGCAAGATTAGATTAATTGGAAATGCTACCTTTACACATGAAATAAATGTTCCAGAATTCAATCTTCACAGAAACAATTTAAATGATTTAGAGATCAGTAAAACTGGTGAGGAATCTTCTTATCAAAATTTTGTTAATAGTATTAATGATAATCAATAGATGCTAGTTGTAGCATCTATTTTTTGTACAAAAAAAGACTCATGAGAGTTTAATCTCATAAGTCTTCAACATTAGTGCGCCCAGTAGGAGTCGAACCTACAACCTTCTGATTCGTAGTCAGACACTCTATCCAATTGCGCTATGGGCGCATAACAATAACTTAATGAAAACAATTATATCATATAAAATATAAGCTTGTATATACTTTATTTAATAAATATCATATATTCATAATTACATCTATGAATATTAATTCATTAGTCAGTAATTCTTTTTACTTCATTCTTTGTCCATCCAAGATATAAAAAAATATCCTTACGGTAAGCGTAAAGATATCACCTACGTCCTTACGGAGAGTAGGGGGTTCGAACCCCTGATACAGGTCAATACCCGTATACATGATTTCCAATCATGCTCCTTCAACCACTCGGACAACTCTCCAGACAAAAAAAAACTCCGGATGTCAGACTCGAACTGACGACACCCTGATTAACAGTCAGATGCTCTACCAACTGAGCTAATCCGGAATAATTTTGAAACAGCGTAGCGACTATCTATCCTCGCGGGTAGTTTCCCACCAACTACTTTC
>CALNAK010000019.1 GCA_937874185.1 uncultured Lactobacillus sp. | reverse complement strand
ATTTCACCAAAACCTCCAGTTAAACCAGAACAACCTGGCAAACCTGGAGTTACAAATCCTCCTGTTTCACCAGAAAATCCAAATCTTGTTACACCTCCTGTAAATCCAGGTACAATCCTTCCCCCTATCAATTCTGGAAATAACAATGGCGGATCATCAACTGGGTCTTCTGTAAATTCTGGCGGATCAACTTCATCATCAACTGATAAGGGTAAATTCCCTCAAACTGGTAATGAAAGTGGTTTGCTACTAACTATCATCGGATTAATCATTGCTATGTTCCTAGTATTAAAACAATTAATTAAGAAGTTTAATATTTAGACTGCTTAATTAAAAAATAATCTCCTTACTATGTTAACGAGCCACTTAGGCAAATTAACTAGCAAGGAGATTTTTGCGTCTTTAAACAAATTTAATATTTTGATTTACAAAAATTTTACATTAACTAAACAAACTTTACACACCGAAAGCATACAATTGAACTTGTTATAAATTCAAATAGGAGATGCCACATATGAAAGTTATTCAAAAGAGCCTGTTAATTGCTTCATTACTAGCAGTCGGCTCAAGTGTAACTACTATCTCACCCATTATTACAAATTCAGTTAAAGCTTCCAACATTAACTACGGATTTACCGATATCGGTCAAGCAGTCGCTACCATTAAAGTGGCTAAGGCACAGTTATACGATCAAAACGGTAATCGTCTTTCTCGTGGACTTAGCCAAGGTTCCAATTGGAAAGTTGATTTACAAAACACCATTACCAGTGGCGTATATTATCGTGTTGCGACTAACGAGTTCGTCAAAGCATCGGATGTTAATTTGTTGGTACAAACACCCGGTATCGCAGAAAACAACGATCAATTCATGGGTCAAATCATAATCTCAGATACCTATGATGGACTAGAAATCACCTCTCCAAAAGCCCGACTTTATGACATGAATGGTAATCCATTATCAAGAACGCTTGCCCAAGGTACTGCATGGAAAGTCGGCATTCAAAATAATATTCCAAGTGGTACTTTTTATAGTGTTTCCACAACCGAATATGTTAAAGCTACAGATGCCCGTTTATACCAAGCTTCACGAATTATACCCGGCAATGAAATTGTGACTATCAAATCTCATAAACCTGCACCTATCTATGATGGCAACGGTCAATTAAAACCTGGACGTGCACTTCTTCCTGGAACTTCTTGGAAAAGTGACGCCTATTATGTTATTGGTAAAGTTGGATTTTATCACGTCGGTAACAATGAATTTGTCAGTATGCTGGACGTTTAAATCTAATCACTACAAAATATACTAAAAGGAGAACTGTTTTGGATAATTCCACCCTTGCTGTTAAACATTTGACTAAATTTTTTGGAAAAAAGCAAGCCCTATCTAATATCACTTTCGAATGTCAAAAAGGTCATATTGTTGGTTTAATCGGTGCTAATGGTGCTGGTAAAACAACTATCATGAAATCAATTTTAAGTATGATCAAGAGTGACGGTGATATTTCTATCAACGGTCAAACAAGTACTTTTGACAATCACAAAATACTATCAGAGGTTGGCTCTTTGATTGAGTATCCCGGTATCTATCCTTACATGAGCGGCCGTGATCATCTCAAAATTTTCACTGATGATACCAAAGATAAGGCTCAACGAATTCAAGATATTATCACAGAATTGAATTTGAAAGACTACATTGATAAACGTGCCAAGGGTTATTCTTTGGGAATGAAACAAAAACTGGGTATTGCAATGGCTTTAGTTAATGACCCCAGTTTAGTCATTCTCGATGAGCCAATGAATGGCTTAGATCCTAAGGCAACCAAAGATTTACGTGAATTAATTTTAAAGAAAAAAGCAGCCGGAACTACCTTCTTAATCTCTAGTCATATTCTGGGTGAACTCCAAAAATTAGCTGAAGATTTAATCGTTATCGACCATGGAAAAGTTATCAAAAAGACTACGATGGCTAGTCTTTTAGAAAACAATAATCATTATTTAACTCTTTCTACCAATAACGACCCTCAAACCTTCGATATTCTTAAACAAGCTAACTATACTATTTGTTCAACTGATCCTCTCAAAATCATCTTACCTAGCGAGAAGTCCGTTGAAAATATCATGGAATTATTAGCTAGTAATAATATTACTGTTCGTGATTTACGACATATAGACGATGACTTAGAAGACTCTGTTCTTAAAATAATTGCAAAATAAGGAGAACTCATGCTTAATTTATACCATCAAGAAATGTTCAAACTAATGAAAAAAAGAAGCACTTGGATCTGCACTATTCTCCTTGTTGTTCAAAATATAGCTTTTGCTATTATCGGAAAAAGTTATCCTAGATTTGTTCCAAGGCAATTATTCGCCGATGATTTTGCAACTATTTCATTTATCATCTTCATTATGATTGCGGCATCAGCCTCAATTATTTCGACTGAATTTGAATACAACACCATCAAGAATATGGTTTCAAAGTCATACTCTCGTCAAACAATTTTATTCAGTAAATGGTTAGCCATTTTAACCTATTCCAGCGTAATTTTCTTTTTCATCACATTACTTAGTTACATCAATAAAGTTGTTCTATATGGAACTGATTTTTCACTAACAAATAAGCTTCCTGGAATCAATCTTCCAACTTGGCAGTATTGGTTATTAACCGTTGCAACTAATTTCTTTACCATGTGGCTACTTTTGAGTGCTGTCTTCCTAATGGCCTCAATGTTAAAAAAAGGTACAACTGCTATTACACTAGGTATCGTTGGCTACTTTGCAATCAGTGTTGTTGGACGCATCATGTTTCTCATTATTAACAAATGGGATTTTATAAAATGGAATCCTATCAACTTAATGAATTACCCTTCACAGCTTGCCTTTCCAGATTTAGAAAAACTCACACACCTCAACAATACTGAAATGTTTGCTGGAAGTGCCGTTTATATGATTCTCTTCATGGGACTTGGAATGTATCTATTCTCTAAAAAAGAAGTCTGATTCTAACATAATTAGTAAAAATCATCATTAAGGTACTATATACATAATGGCTACACAAGAAAGCGGAAGTTTTTTATTCAATAGGTTATTATAATTTTGATAACAGGATATAAGTTAACGAGATGTTATCAAATATTTATAATGTATTGGAGATAAATATAATGAAATTGATTCAAAAAAGTCTATTGTTTGCTTCACTATTTACTATTGGTGCTGGCGTAGCTAGTGCTCCAATCCTTACAACTGGCAATGTTACTGTTCAAGCTGCGGCTAAAAAGAGTGGTCTCAAAAAGATCAAGTCTACTACAATCAAAGTCAAGGTTGCAAAGGCCCAGGTTTATAACCAAAAAGGTAAGAAAACTTCTCGTTGTTTGAAAAAAGGTACAAAGTGTAAAACAACTGAAAAGAACACCGTTAAAAAGTGTACTTACTATAAAGTAGGCAAAGGCGAATTTGTTAAAGCATCTAACGTTACTAAGATGTAACTTTCATTATTTATAGTCCAAAACAATGCAACGAAAAAGGTCGATACGGGATTAATCGTACCGACCTTTTTCGTGCTGTTAATATAAATGATTCCGTTGTACAGACCGAATAGTACTCGACTAGATGGCATTATTTATAGAACTTGCATTTAATTTAATAAACAATAAAATCCCCGTACAAATTGGAATCACTAACCAATTTATACAGGGACCTTTTTATCTACATCTTAAAATAATTATAAGCAGGATTAATATTAACCACCAACCCAGCCTGGAGCAAAAATTGAAATTGGCTCAGTGGTGAAATTCTTCTTAGCTGACGAAGTCAGGTTAGAAGAAGGCCGAGCTTTGAGACCCTTGGCGAAGCCAATGGCTCAAAGTCGTGCCCACCACGCTCCAGCCAAATTTCAATTTTTGCGGAAGGCGACAATCAACAACCATCCGTCTAAATCAAAAACAAGTAAATAGTAATAATCAACAAGTCAGCACTACCACCAAGACTTAGATTATTCTCATTACAATAACTATTCATATCGTCTAATAACTCTTGACCGTCAGAAGAACTACATCCCCCAACATTCAAAATACTTAGCGCATAAGCTTGAATATTCTTCAAAGAATCCAAGTTACCACGCTTAACAACGTTAGAATCATAAGAATTAGAAATAATCACCATTAGAGTATCTAACAATGCATGACCAAAACTGTTGCCAAAATGTTCCTTCAAAAATGGTAAGGCTTTTTCAAAAACAACTGGATAACCACTTTCCGCTTCCCCACGGATACCTGTTATTCCATATTTGAGATACATTTTTTCGCCATTAGTCAGTTTCTTTTTCTTATCCAAATCCTTGAAGTCATTCTCAGTTAGACCTTTAAGCATCTTCATTGAAACCTCTCGGACATGTTCCCGATCATAACCGGTCGCTGCCAACAAAATTCCTAAAGAAAAGATTGCTCCCTTATGAGTATTGACATCAAAAGTTGCTTTGAACATTGCTTTCTCAGCTTCAACTCCAATAGGACGAATTACTTTAAATAGATCAGTTAAATCTTCACCATCAAAATCAATTCCCGCTTGGGCAAATTGTTCAAAGTATGGTCGTAATGAAACCGCACTGTCAATAAAAGTAAAAACGTCCATGTCTAAATGAGTGGAGTGATCGACTGGATCGACCAAACCAGGTTTAGGCTGAACGTCTACTTCATACAGCAGGGCTTTTAAAGCGTTATTTGCTAATTGTGTACTTAATTCCATAAAAGCTCCAAATTATTATTTATTAGTTTATTTATATACTGTTGCATCTCAGCCACACTATGCGTTCGACTCCGAGCACAAACTTTTGCTGGTTTATCACAAATCAGACATTTCCGCTCAGGTTCCTTGAACTCACTGCGACTCAATGGACGCAAAACATCACTTTTATATATTAATATATCAATATCAAATAATCTACCAAATTCATTGTTATCCTCGAATTTAATTGCTGTTTGCTTGATATTTTCTGGTGCCTGATTCACTATGGCAAATACTTCTGGACCTGTAGAGAAATCCCACGTAACTTTTTGAATAATTTCTAATCCATCAGTAAATTGCTCAAACCCTCGATTGAACAATTCCATTAGGTAAAAATTATTCTTGATTGGACCCGGAATATTTAATTTGGCATTGATCAATGATTGATTATTTTTCACTTTTCCAAAAAGCAAGTGTTGTTCATTTACGCGTGCATCACGATTCCTCAGTACATGTTCAATATCTTGCTCAATTCCCTCAGAAAATACATCAATCATCGAATCTCCTCCTAATCTTTTACTTGGTAAACTGTATCAATCAAACTACCATCACGGTATTCAATCAATGCTACTGGACGGTCAGTAAATTGTAATTTCTCAGGTTTACCAACAATAGCTTCGGCACGTTTTTGAAGTTCTTCAATTGTATAAACTGGAACTCCAGGAACATTCTTCAATGCTTCAATTAAATCTTTTCTCTTAGGATTAATGGCAATACCAACTTCTGTTACAAGCACATCAATACTGTCCCCCGGTGTGACAACAGTTGTTACGTCTGGTACAACTGTAGCAATTCTACCACGAACAAGCGGTGCGGAAATGATTGTCAATTTAGCATTAGCAGCATCTTGGTGTCCACCGATAGCACCACGTAGAACACCATCGGAACCAGTCATAACGTTAACGTTGAATTTTGTATCAATTTCTAAGGCCGACAAGATACATACATCTAGTTGGTTTACAGCTGCGCCCTTGTTGTTAGGATCAGCGTACCATGATGAATCGATTTCTTGTTGATTTTCGTTGCTGGCCATACTTGCGGCTGCACCTTTATCGAAATCTTGAACATCAAGAATCTTGTTAACAAGTCCTTCTTCAAGTAGATCAACAGTTGGTTTAGTAATACCACCTAAAGCAAATGAAGCTTTGATATTCTTTTCAATCATTGATTTTCTGAGGTAACGACTTACAGCAAGTGCGGCACCACCAGAACCAGTTTGGAAACTGAATCCATCTTTGAAATATTGTGAATGAGTAATTACTTGGTTAACTGTTTGAGCAATCTTTAATTCCTTAGGGTCCTTAGTAAAACGAGTTGAACCGGAACCGATTTTATCAGGGTCACCAACTTTGGCAACTTTAACAACGTAGTCGACTTCTGTTTGTTTGATACTTGCTGGAGTATTTGGATATGGCATGATTGTATCTGTCAAAAGAACAACCTTGTTAGCATACTTGGCATCCATTAATGAATAACCCATTGAACCAAAGACAGCATCACCATAAATGGCATTAGCATTACCAACAGCATCAGCATTTGGAACACCCAAGAAAGCAACATCAATCTTAATATCACCGTTTTCGATTGAGCGAGCACGATTACCATGTGAACGAAGAACAACTGGATCTTTCAAACCACCGTGTGAAATGAAATCTCCTAGACTTCCACGCATACCAGAAGAAGTAATGTGTGTGATTGTTCCAGCTTTGATAGCTTTAATAACCATGTCATTCATTACATTTGTCAATGAACTTGGAGCAAGTGTCAAATCTTGGAAACCTTCGTTAATAATTTCTTGCATAACCATGTTGAAGACAAAGTCACCTTCACGGAAATGGTGATGGAATGAAATTGTCATACCATTCTTCAAACCAGTTTTAGCAATTACATCAGGAATTGAATCTACAAGTTTGTCGTCACCCTGAGAAACCTTAACTTGGTGAGCAACATAAGTTGTTTCAGGATTACCAATTTCAGTAGTTTCAAATGGTTTGTAATTCTTGTCTTTTAAAATGTCATCTGGAATTTCACGATTTACTTTATTCAGCATAGATATTACCTTCCTCATCAACTAAGTGTGAAGCTTTGGCTAAGGCCATAGTTCTTTCTGCACGGGCAACAACAGGCTTGTCGACCATCTTACCACGTAGAGAAATAACACCAGAACCCTTCTTGTGAGCTTCTTCAATGGCGTTAAGCACGTCTTTAGCATTTCTAATTTCTTTTTCACTTGGAGCATAAATTGCATTAACTAATGGAATTTGACGAGGATTGATAACAGACTTACCGTCGAATCCAAGTTCATGGATAATTTCAACTTCATGATTGAAACCTTCAGTATTGTCAACATCTGAATAAACAGTATCAAATGCAGCAATACCAGCAGCACGAGCACCGTGAAGAATCATGTTACGGGCAAATGATAATTCAGCACCATCGGGGTATCTGTGTGTCTTCATGTTGGTAACATAATCTTCAGCACCTAGAGCGATACCAATCAAACGATCAGAAGCTTTGGCGATTGCAGGAGCATTCAAGACACCCTCGGCACTTTCAATAGCAGCCATCATATGAGTACGACCGACTTCGATACCAAAGAACTTTTCAGCTTCTTCGATAACTTTTTCAGTTTCTACAACATCATCAGCTGTTTCAGTCTTAGGTAAACGGATAACTTCAACGCCAGCTTTAACCATGGCATAAATATCAGCTTTACCCATTTCTGTATCAAGGCCATTAATTCTAACAACCAATTCTGATTTGCCATAATCAACAGTTTGAAGAGCTTCGAAAACCAACATTCTGGCAGTGTCTTTTTCAGTCAAAGAAACTGAATCTTCAAGGTCAAACATAATTGAATCTGCTCCATAGATACCAGCATCCTTGATCATAGCTGGGTTGTTACCAGGAACAAACATCATTGTTCTACGTAAACGTTCCATTATCCAAGTACCTCCCAATTTGGTTGATTCTTTGTATCAGTTGCACGTTGAATAGCGGCAATTAAACGAGCTTTGATAGTACAATCCAAGGCACCCTTATCAACGGCACGAACTTTAACATTCTCGATACCATATTCTGCAAGTAAGTCAGTGATTACTTTTCTGATTTGCTTACCAAATTGTTTTTCAACTTGTGAATCAAGATTAATTTCTACTCCTGAATCACCTTTAGAAAGTGTGAATTGAATATCACTAGATTCCAATGTACCTGCAAGTGCTGTGTGCTTAATTTCCATCGTGAATCCTCCTTAGTAATGTCTGTATATTTTCTTTAATAAACGTATAAGTAGTTTCTGGAACGTATTTCTTAACCGTAGCTAAATCATTATCAGAGATAGCTTGGCGAACTTTGGTTGCACTGATAATATCTTGACCAACTTCCTTACGATCAAGTATTTCTAGTTCAACTTCCGGCGGCAAAACTTTTTGCATCGTCTGATTGTAGATTTCGGTTGTCTGAGAATATGGTTCATCCCCAACAAATCGTTTCGTAATATGCAAAGCCTGAGCAATTCGTTTAAAGACTTGTGCATCCAATGCTGTTTGATAATCAATCACATCAGTTCGACTCTTAATAAAATAAGATGGAAAAGTTACGAAACTGACCATATATTGACCACCATTGACGACTTTGATATTGGTCAAATCCTTAGTTCCCTCTTTAATTAGTTGCATTCGTTCTGACATCTTAAAGAGTGAAACATCTTGATTGACTACAAAGACATAAACAAAATCACTGTTCTGACTTGCCTGTTCAATTAAATATCGGTGTCCGAGAGTGAATGGATTAGCATTCATAACGATGGCACTTATTTTTTTACCCTCAACTTTAGGTAATTCTTCAATATATTGATCAATTGAGTAGTCACCTGTTTCAAGTAAAGCGGAAAAGTCATTTTGAGCAATTACATTAAATCCTAAATACTCAAAACTTTGCATGTATTGCGGTTTGGTAAAGACAAAGATATGAAAGATATTATCTGTTGCCAATTGATTTATTAACGTTGAAACTAATTTATTAAAAGTATTTCCACCTTGATAATTTGGATCAATGGCTAAATACTTTAAAACATTTTCATAATACGAACCAGTCGCAATTAATTTGTCATTTTCATAGATACCAATTGTTTCAGTAATGTCATCGAGGTTTTCAATGAACAAACCTTCACTCTGAATCAATTGTTGCCACTGTTTAAAATAATATGGATCTTTTAAATTTATTGTTGTTTCCAAAATTTATCTCCTAGGCAAAGAATCTCATTAGGAAGATTGATAGTGTAACGGTAATGGCTCCACCAAGACGAACAGCAACTTGTGCGAATGGCATCAAGTTCATACGATCACCAGCAGCCAGGATAGCTAAAGCACCTGTACCACCTTGACCAGAACAACATGATACGGCAATGGCTGTGTCAACTGGGTACATTCCTAAGAATTTAGCACTGAAGAATGCGGCAACGACAATAGCTGTAACGGTGATAAAAATAGTGATTAGCATTGGAACATTAGTGAAGACAGTAATCAATGATTTCCAAGGTGTCATCGCAACACCAACACCGAATAGTAAGAGTGGTGAGATACCTTTAACAGTTAAACTGTAAAGTGATTTTCCACCTTCTTGAATTGAATCAGGAATCCAACCGAGCATCTTACCAGCCATAACAACGATCAATAGAACGATTGGGGCTGGTAAATGGATAATACTGTTGACCCAAACACCTAGCATGTAAAGTGTAATAGCTAAGATACCGGAAACCAACATTTTAGTAATATCAGCTGTATCTGATTTTGATGAAAGACTTCCTAATTCATCTTTACCATCATCAGTTTCAACTAAACGTCCGTTACCTGTAAGTCCAGGTTTGACATCACCGATTTTCTTTAAGATACCGGCCTCAACGACAGCCACCAAACTACCTAACATAACGCAGGGTAAAACTTGAGCGAAAATAGTTTGTTGACCCATTGAAATAATTGCAGCATATCCAAGTGATAGTGGCAAAGCACCTTCACCAACACCACCGGCCATAATTGGAGCAACAATGAAGAAGTATGACTTGTAAGCTGAAAGTCCTAACAACATCCCAACTCCCATACCGACAAGTGGTCCAACGACTTCACAGATAAGAAGAACTACGATAATTCTCATACTTGCTTGGATCAAAGTCTTACGGTTCATAGATGCGATACTACCAACAATCAAAAGAGCAATGAAGACAGCCAAGAAATTATTATTATTCATAAAGTCTGTAACGACTTTAGTTGTGCTACTTGGCAACCAATTCATATAAACCAGATATGATGGTAAGAATGTTACAACTAGAACTTTTCCACCTAATGAATTCAGAATTGGAATATGTTTACCAATCTCTTCAAGGATGAAAGAAAATAACGTCATAATTCCGATAGCACCAATCATGTCATTAGGCATTTGATTAGTGAGTGTTAACAATAAATAAGTTACTAATAATAATAAGTAGAGAGGCATTGGTACGATACCAACACTTAGAGCCATGAATTTTTGAAAAATATTCTTTGGTTGTGTCTCGTCAGGAACAGATTGTGTTTGCATGATTTATCCTCATCTTTTTACAAAGTTTGCTACTGCATCTGAAACGGTTTTAACTACATTTTTATCAAAAACACCGGGGATAATTTTTTCGGCTACTGGTTCTTGAATCATTCCGGCTAAACCTTCAGCAACACTTGTTTCCATCTCTGCACTGAAATGCTCAACGTGATTCTCAAGTAAACCTTTAAATAATCCTGGGAAAGCCAAAATATTATTAACTTGATTAGGATGTTGTGAACTACCTGTGGCAATGACTACTGCACCGGCAGCTTTGGCATCTTCTGGTTCAATCTCTGGTTTAGGATTTGCTAAAGCAAAAACAATTCCCTTATCCATTGAACTAACCATTTCTTTAGTAACGATTCCACCAACTGATAATCCAACGAAAGCATCCGCATTCTTCATTGCATCGGCTAAAGTTTTATCATCATTTTGGTTATTAATTCTTTGCATCAAATCAAATTGGTAATCATTCAAGCTTGTTGCTTTATCATTGATGACACCCTTTTGATCGACTAAAACGATATTCTTAATTCCACTCTTAAACAATAATTCTGCTGTGGCTAATCCAGAAGCACCAACTCCGTTAATAACAACTTTCATATCTTTCAAATTCTTATTAACTACTTTAGCGGCATTGATTAATCCAGCTAAAACAACGATGGCAGTACCTTCTTGGTCATCGTGGTAAACCGGAATATCTAATTTTTCAGCCAATTTTTGTTCAATTTCAAAACATCTTGGGGCGGCAATATCTTCCAAATGGATTCCGGCAAAACTCTTGCTGATATTAACAACAGTTTGAACGAATTCATCGACATCAACTTTGTCCAAAGCCAATGGAATAGCATTAACATTAGCCAAACGTTTGTACAATAAAGCTTTACCTTCAATAACTGGTAAACCACCTTGAGGACCAATATCTCCCAATCCTAAGACAGCTGAGCCATCAGTAATGATTGCTACAAGTTTTCCACTAACTGTGTATTCTGAAGCCAAATCTGGATTCTTAGCAATAATCTTACTGATTTCGGCAACTCCAGGCGTATACGCTTCGCCAAGTTCTTCCATAGTAGAAACAGGTAGTTCTCCATCAATTTGAAGAACACCAGTATGAGCTTTATGTATTTTTTTAACTAATTCCATGTCCATAGGTGTCACCCCTTTTTAAATTTTTAAAAATTAATGTTTTTATTTAACATTTTTCAATTCTTATAATACTCTTTTATTTAAAAAGTGTAAATAGTTTCACAAAGTTCACAAACTTTAAAAATTGAAATTACTTCCTAAATAAGGTAATTTATAGAAGAGTAAAAGGAGAATACTATGGTTCAAGAAGAAAGCACTTCCTTATTAGTAGATTTGGCCCAAGACTATTATTTAAACCATTTGAACTTGGGTGAAATCTCCAAAAAATACAACATTAGTCGTTATAAAATTTCCAAATATCTAACCGAGGCTGTCGATAAAAAAATTGTCTCAATCAACATTAGTTCACCCTTTTCACGAAGTCATGAACTAGAAAATAAGTTAAAGGACGTTTTTCCCAATCCTAACTTTTATGTTTTGAAGAATACTGAGGATATTGCCCACGAAAATGATCGGTTCTTTTCGTTTGCCGCAAAGTATCTCCAAGACTTAATTGATGGCAAAAAAATAATCGGCCTCACATGGGGAGACACGATTTATCACGTGATTGATTCATTCCAGACTACTTCTAAAGATAATATGGTCTTCACTCAATTTATCGGTGAGAATGGAAAACACAATTCCCTAGCTGGATCAATGCGTATGGTTCAAAAGGTTGCTACACGCTACAATGGAAAATATCTAACAATCGACGCTCCACTTTATATCATGAATAAAGAAGTCCGCCGTCTATTGTCACTAGAACCCGCAATCCAACCAACACTAGCGACAGCCCAACAACTAGATTTGATTTTCACCAGTGTCGGAACAGTTGATTCTATTAACAGTATCGATTCATGGCATAACAGTAAGAACATCCTCTTCCCAAATATCAATTCCAATTCCGTAGCCGCCCTAGTATACGGACGACCAATTGATAAAGATGGAAATCTATTGATTGAAGAAAAAGACGATAAAGTCTTTGGAATCAGCTTCAAGAAAACAATGGAAGTACCAACCAGAGTCGCTATTGTTAATGATAAGTTCAAGTCATCAGCTTTGAATGCTGCTTTGCAGGGTAATTATTTCACAGATATTATTTTGAATGAACCCACAGCTAATAAAGTGTTGGCTGAACTTTAGACAGAGAGCGCAACAAGGGCGGTCAGCCCACGAGGATTTACATGATATTTGGAATTACTCACGTAGTGAGTGAGGCCAGATATTAGGTAAACCGGAATGGGTTGCCCTTGTGGAGCTCGTTTAGGACGAAGGATAAAAATACCCAACTAAAAATTTGAGTAAACCCACCCCACTAGTCCATAACCATTATCCAAAACAAAAAAGTGTGACACGAAATTAACAAAATAATTTCACATCACACTTTTTTTATACATTTTTTCTATGAACTCGACTAACAATAAAACCAAACACCAACCCCACCAAAGCCGGAACAACCCAACCCAAACTAAGTTGTGCCAATGGCAAATGATCATTAACAGCTAAAATCTGTTGAACAACGCCACTGCTACGAATTTCTTTTGGCAAAGCATCCATCCCCGCAAACAATGCTGGAATAATGGTAAATAAAGTTGTCATGCCAAAAATCCATTTAGAATCACCAATAACCGGTGTTAATACAGCAATGATAATCAGCACCATTGCTAACGGATAAAGGAACATCAAAACTGGAGTTGAATAATTAATCAATTTAGTTAAACCGATATTAGCAACTAAAAATGACATCACGCCAACACCAATTAACGTAGCTTGATAATTAAATTTTGGAAACATTTCTTCAGCAGTTTCGCCAAAGGCTGAAGTTAATCCAATAGAAGTTTTTAAACAAGCAATAATAGCAATCAATGCCAGCAACAAACTTCCAAATGAGCCAAAGTAGTAATTAAATACTTGTGCTAAAGTAACGCCACCATTTGATGCCAATGGCAATTTAGCAACACTCATCGTACCTATTAAGGCTAAGAACGTATAAATGATTCCCATCAAAATCACACTGATCAGGCCTGATTTGATAGTGTCCTTTGCAATTTGTCCGGGATGTGTCACACCCAAAGACTTGATAGTATCAATCACAACAACACCGAATGCTAATGATGCCAAAGCATCCATAGTGTTATAACCTTCTGTGAATCCTGTCAAAACTGGACTCTTGGCGTATTGACCTTGAGGAATTGCATCCAGTCCACCCATTGGTTTGATGAAGGCTGTCACAACAAGAATTCCTAATAATACTAAGAATATCGGTGTTAGCCATTTACCAACATAAGTCATCAACTCACTTGGCTTTCTCGATAAAAACCAGGTAACAATAAAGAATATTGCTGAAAAAATCACCAAAATAAAGGTCTGATGTGACTTCCCAATAAATGGGGCAATTCCTAGTTGAAAGGATATCGTTGCTAATCTAGGAATCGCAAACAACGGCCCCATCGTGACATACAACAATATTGTAAAAACATATGCATAAGGCCGATTAACTTTACCAGCTAAATCGAAAACACTATTGCTTCCGGTCATCCCCATACTGGCAACACCTAAAAGCGGCAATCCCACACCAGTAATCATTAACCCAATAATGGCACTGAAAACATTACTACCAGCTTGTTGACCTAGAAAAACTGGAAAGATTAAATTTCCAGCTCCAAAGAATAGTCCAAATAACATTGAACCGATAAAAAATAAGTTTTTCCACGTTAATTTTGATTTCATAAAATCCACTCTCTTAATAAGTTCTCTAAATATAATAATCGAGGAATAGCTTGATAACAACTGTTACTAATAAAAAACGTTAAAATAATTTACCAAAAATGCCTAAGACATAACTAACTTTTGGACTAAAGTGGCAGCAATAACGTGGAACAGAACACAGCTTCACTCCGCTTAATTGTAAAATGATGGTAACTCAAAATCGAGTTACCATCATTTTACAATTAATGCTCGGAAGCTAACCGTGTTCTGTCCCACTTCCATTTTTAACTAAATTTATAAAACACTATCTGTCAAATTCCAGCTAATTTCGCCTGTATATACTCCGGCTATTTTAGTAGATGTATCACGTAACAAGATACCGTCACTTACACCCCAGTTACCACTAACATCCGTTACCTGTAAGGGATGAACTGTACTTGTATCAGAAGCAATAATCGGTGTTCCACCATTTAAAGTGAAATCATCATTCTTCTTATTGCGATAGAACATTGGGCCAATCTCTTGTGTAGGATCAGAGTTCAACTTGAGATTTCCACCACTTGCAGTTAGTGACCAAGCTGTATCAGCGCTTGAAACGTTGACTTTCCATTTACCACTACGACGAACGAATCCGTCAGCTGGTTTAGAATTAACAGTCTTGAAGGCATCACCCTTCTCATCAACATCGAGGCTCAATTGTTTACCTTCAACGTTGACCTTGTATGTTATCTCATCACTGGCTCTGTTCATGGAATCAATTTCATAAACTTTGATGGTGTGTTCACCAACACCTAAAGTAGCTGCTGATAATTCCGTAGAATTGGCAACATTATTTGGAAGATCATATGACTTCTGACCATCACTTGTATTCACCGTTTGAGCTGTTGGAGTTTTATCATCAATTTGGGTGTAAAGCTTTAATCCAGTTTTGTCAAATGCAGAACCGTCTTCATAGTCAGTCTTTAAATTCAGGTTAACCTTGTCACCTTTTGCAGTGTTGATTGTGCCTAAATCCAAATTACTATCTTTTGTATTCAAACGTAACTTATCATTAATAATAAAGGATGGGCTGGCAACATCATTTATATAGTGCATACTTCTATAAGCTGTATGTTGCATATCTACTTTCTTCCAAGTTGTGACGGCACTAGCTTTACCAAATAATTCAATTTTGGCATTTTCGTCTTTTGCCTTCATTTGATTCAACGTTAACGTCAAAGTTCTATCAGCCGTATTGTCACTTGAAAGACTGGTACCTGAAATTGGTACTGTCTTATTATCCGCAGCATTTGGATAACCTGAATAGACAATTTGACCAATGTAACCTTGTTTACCAAGATCAGTTGTTGGATCTGGTACAAAATCGACATTCTTGGGCATATTCATTGTTGTTGTAATTTCATTACCGGTTCCAGCAAACCCAGAAATATAATTTAAATCATAATCAAAACGTAAACTATCACCATTACCAACATTATATGCAGGATTAGTTTGTGGCTTCGAAACAGTAGCTTTTGAAATATCTGATATTTCGCGTCCTTTTTTACCATTATCATCATATTGTGACAAATCAAATAACTTAGTATCTGATGCAATATTGGCAACATTAGGCATTTCTTGCATAACAATGGCGAAGTCTGATTTACCTGACTCTGGTGATCCAGTAGAAGCAGTGAATCCCCAACGAACATGATTTGGATTTTTTGAATCTTCCATTTGATCATTTGCTTTTAATTCACCAATATCAATATCTTGAACTCCCGATTTATTATATTCAAGATATGGTTTTGGCGTTCCATCGTAATTTCTATCATTATATGAATATCGTATTTTAGCGTTATTAGTTCCATCTGTTGGTGCAGTATATTGAAATTCAAAGTGACGCCATGCATAATTCAATCCAGTTTCCTGTGGAGTAGCATAACCAGTAATATACATTCCAGGAAGTACTCCCTTATGATCCATTCCGTAATAATACATTGTTTTGTGAACTAAACTGGTTTTTGCCATGCGATAATATGTATTATATTTATCATTAATACCTAAACCATCTGTATTATCTAATATTTTTGTATTACCTGCAGGGTATGCCCAAGCCATATGTTGACCGCTAGCCATGACCGAATTATGACTATCATTCATTCCATCAAAATAACTATCTTGATAATATCCATTATCTGGATCCCAAAGATTAGCAGTATTGTATTTAGGAGGATTACTATTTCTTAACGTATCAAATTCTACAGCCAAACTATTCTGAATTGCCGAAACACCAATTGAATCAAAATATGAAGACAATGCCGGATTTGTTTTATCAGTAGTTTGATTAGCATTACCCCATACTCCCAAACTTTCACCAGGGTTTGGAGCAAATGCTTTTTTATTTGATTTCGCAATGGCAGTAACACCACTCTTATCATTTTGAAGTACAAAGGCCAATCCATCAGGTAATCCAGTAGTCGTATCACTAGATGTTCCCGGAATATCCTCATATGGATCTTTATTACCAAAATAAATCCAAGCGGAAACAGTTTGATTTTTAGATAAATCAAAATAATTATCGTCATCTTCACCAATATGTCTAGTACCCCATATTGATGATAATTGAGTATCACTTGCATCTGTACTGCCATCTAACATCTGCACAAAATCACTACTATTTCCATATTTTGATCCAGCCTTATATACAGTGGCATAATTCTTTACAGTACCACCACTAGGGTTAGGATAGTCTTTACTTTCCATATATTGGCCAAGTGGCAATCCTGCAGGAGTATTTTTAAAAACATCATCAACTGATGGCTCTGCAGCAGCATTAGTTACAGTAATTCCCTGATTAATTATAAATAACATAAAAAAAGACATAATCAATAAAAATAAATTTTGTTTGGTTCTCATATTCTTCATATATAGTCCTCCTAACTTTCTAGAAGATTATTTTTATATAAATTATCTATTTTAGAATGGTTTTTAAAACGATTTCAATCATTCATACATGTACATGATATACGAAAATATATATATGTACACATCAGTATGGACAATAATATATATTACAAAATGAATTTATGAAAATAAGTGGTATGAATTTATTTATATACGCAAAAAAAGTATCCTCAGTGAGGATACTTTTTTAATCGGTATTATAAGCTCTCTTCTAAACTCCAAGTAATTTGTCCCTGGTAATTACCTGATTGCGGCAACTTATTGGCTTTAAGAAGAATTCCACCATCCTTCTTCCATGACGCTGAAACGTAGGATGTTTTATTTGTAATTGTCTCTGATTCTGAATCTGAAGCAATTTCTGGGTTACTTGATAAGTTACTTGTTACATCTCCATTTATGAAATACATTGATAAATTGGAGTATTCTGTATATTCACCATTTGTGGCTTGGCGACGCATATTTTCACTAGCCGCATTTAACTTCCAGCTAGCATCATAGCTTTTAACACTAACTGACCAGTCATCATTTCTTTCAATATAACCAGGTTTAAATTCTTGTGGTTCAACAGTCTTGAAACTCGAATTACTTACGGTAAGCTCTGCACCTCTAGTTAAAATATTCAGAGTATATTTTAATTCATTTGATTTTCGATTATATGGATCTAGTGTGTAAACAACAATTTCACGTTCAGCTTTTTCAACGCTTGTTATTCCCAAATCTTCACTATTAACAACCGTATTCAAGTCATAAGGTGTGTCATTCCATGAATCAATATTTGGTGATATAACCTTGGAATTATCCACACCATCAGTTGCTGTGTAAAGTCTTAGATCAGAAGTCCCTAGCTGATATTTGACATTCTTTTCAGTATTGCTGTCATATTTTCCAGGATATGTATACGTCATAGGAAGATTAATTGGGAACAATCCTAATGAGGAAAGTTGATCTTCATCAGTTGAGATTTCTGGTTGAATCTTTGGAACATTGATCACATAAGTAACTGTATTAGATTTCTGTATATCACCGTCACTAACTGTCACAGTCACTTCATTGCGTCCTTCCTTTAATCCAAATTCATTATCTGCAATCGGATTTAATGTAAGGTCAAATTTATTGCTGAGAGTTCCAATCCCATGTTCAATGATTTTCTCTTGAATGGCACCGACTTCTTCGTCCTCATTCTTAATTTGATAACTGATTGTTCCTTGAGCATTTTCGAATCCAGTCTTATCAGAGTATTCATAATTACCAGTAATCGTAACTGGTTTATTATCAATAACATTTATTGTGTCTTTCTCCGGTACCAAATTCAATTGACGAGCTGATACTCTAATATTATATGTCAAAATATTAGAAACTCGTTTCTTTGAATCTGTTAGATAAACTTCAATTTCATGATTTCCAATTCCTAAAGTTTCGCCTGACAATTCATTAGAATATTTTGTCTGTGCGGAACCAAGGACTGTCGCAACATCATTCCAAATTGCGACATCCCCACCATCAATCCTGGCATGAACTGATAATTGGTTGCCATCAAACGTTGTGCCTTTCAAGTAATTAGCAATTCCGTTTAAAGTAATTGATTCGCTATACTTAATTTCTGCCGGAATATCTCCATCCTTAGTGATATTTAATTTTTCATTACTGATCTTAAACTTTGGACTTACGGCATCATCAACATAGTTATCGCTTCGGTATGAAGTATGTTCCTGATTAACTGTTGTTACTTTCAAAGTATCACTCTCTGGAGCTTTGGCCTGTCCAAACAATTGAACTGAAACAGTGTGATTATCCTTTAAATTCATTGAATCAATTGTGAGATTAACCAAATTGATTGTTTCACCTTGATAATTTTTACCAGTTGTTAATTGGTCTTGTGTTATATTGACTTCTTTATTTCCATATACAATCTTTCCAATATTTCCATCACTATCAGGTGTGAAATCAACATGTTGTGGTAAACCAATTGAAGTTGTGATTTCCCCTGTATCAACCATCCCAGCTGTATATTTAAGGTCATATGATAATTGTAAATTATCGCCATCATTAACAAGTGAATCGGCACTACTATTCTGATCCAAATCTTGAATCACGCGATTCTGAGTAAGATCAGTCAATGTCACAGTGTCAATAATGCTTGCAACAGCCGGCATTGCTTCCATGATAATTGAATTTACTTGAGTTTTAGATTTAGGTGAACCAGTTGCAGCTGTGAATCCCCAAAGAATTTTACCGTCTGTAGAATTAAAATTGCTTACATCAAAGGTAAATTTCTTACGATCCCATTCAGCGTATTTCTTTGGTGTTCCATCATAGTATTTATCGTTAAAGATATACTCCAATGTAGCTTCATTTTTACCAGCTACTGGTGGTGTATAGTTAACCACCATGTGACGCCAAGCATTTTCTGTAATAGCTGCTTGATCCTCATAACCAGAAATAATGGCATTCCCAGCTAAAATATTATGTTTCATTTCGTAGTAATAATGTTTCTTTTTATTACCAATAATTCCCAAACCAGTTTCAAAATATTTACTATTATAGGTACTAGCTAAAGCTGGATAAGCCCAGGAAATATGTTGACCCTTAATATCAACCGAATCTCCCGTCATACTTGAATCAAACGAATCATCCTTGCCGCTTGTCGATGTAGGACGTTCCTGATTCAAAGTAGTATCAAACTCTAAAGCAAAACTATTCTGAATAGCATTAAGGCCAACATTGTTAATTAATGTCTCCAAAATGGTAGGAGTTGCTGTTCCACCCCAAACACCTAAGGTCTCGCCACCAGCAACCTTGCCATTGTAACTTGATATTGCCTTAGCACCTCTAGCATCATTTTGAAGTACAAAGGCCATTCCATCTCCAGCATTTGCATATGAATCACCAAAATACATCCATGCTGAAATTGTTTGTGACTTAGATAAATCAAAATAATTATATGTCTTAGCTTTTTCAGAGTTTTCTTTTACATTACCCCAAAAAGAGCCCGTCTTAATAGCCCATGCGTTACTAGCATTCGCATCCAACATCTGGATAATATCGACATCATTTTCAAAAGCAGTACTATCCTTAGGAATTATTTGAGCACTATTATTAATATTTGCATATGGATATGTACTCGGGATTTCTAAGAAGTCCTTTAAATTCATCCCTGCTGGGGTATTATCATAAACTTCTTTAGTTGTTGGTGCTGCCTGAATTGAAGGTGCCTTTAGAGCAAAAATTAGCAATGCTAAGAATGACATTGCTAAAATAATTAGTTTCTTATCCTTTTTATGTTTCCTCATTTTCATATCCTCGATTCAAGGGGGTATAAAAGTCCCTAAATTTTATGTATCTTGAATCATTGCGTTAAAAATCTAGGTGAAACCGTTTTCTAGTACTTATATATTACACGATATATATATGAATTTCTATTCAATAAAATTAAAATATTATCTCATAAAACGGTTTATTGGATAAACCCAGGTGTTTCAATCTATTTAATGTGAAAAGATTGTTTAAAAATGACTATTTTATTTATTAAATCTGTATTCTAAATACAATTTCCACCTAACGACAAAAAGGACTTCCAACTCAAAAAAATGAATTGGAAGTCCTTTTATTAATGCTCATAAGTTGAACATTTTATGTTTCTTATTTGAAATGAGTTACTCAAGAGCAACTCCACTCCGCTTTGCCTGATTTCCCAAATCATACGCAAAACACGCGTATAATTCGTGAAACCCTGCAAATGCTCGGGAGCTGGACGCTCTTGTTTCGCTCTCTGTTCTTACTAAAACGAGTTATAAGCAACAGCTTCCTGTGCTTTCAACTCTCTATGCTAAGTATGTATCTTGAACCCATTCGTTTGTAGCTACACGGTAGTATGTGTGACCATCTACAACTTTAGTTTGATCTGTTTGCCAATCAGTATTGTTAGCAAGACCACGGTTAGTGATTGCTTTGAAAGTTCCATCATCTTGTAATGCAAGTAATCTTACAAAATTACTTGATTTGTTGTTAACAGTGATAACTGACTTGTTAGTAGCTTCTGAACCACCATTTGTTTCTGGTGCGCCATCATATTGAGTCAAGTTGTAAGTAGCAATGATGTTGTTCAAAGCTGAAGCATAGTTAGGAGCTGTTGCATATCTACCTTGTAACCATGCAGTAGCATCCTTGTATGAACTTGTGTTTTCTTTCCATGTACCACTGTAGAAACTTGTGTTCCATGAAACACCATTACGTAACTTGTCACCATTATCAGCAAATGATTCATAGTAACTTGGGTACTTTCTGAAGTTGGCGTTGATTGTGTAATAACCTTGTGATGCACTCCATTCGGAAGTTGGCATTGTTACATAAGCGCCATTGTAATCACCCTTGATACCAAATAGGTTGTGACCTTGTGTTGCCAAAGTTGAAAGTCCCCATGAACTTTCAAGAATTGATTGAGCTAACATAACAGATGCATATACGTTATATTTTGAAGCAGCCTTTTGAGCCATAGGCACAGCATCATTTAAGAAAGCTGCTTGTTGAGCTGCAGTAGCACCTGAAGATGCTTGAATAATTGCAGTAGTACGTGCGGCATTTGTTGCAGATTCACTTGCAGCTTGAACGGTTGCTGAATTGGCAACTGTTGTATCAGCTTTTTTAACATCTGATCCAGAAATTACGTTTGAAGCATTATCGTTTGTAGTATTGCTTACTTGTTCGGTATTTACTTGATTTGAAGAGTCTGAGTCAGTGGTTGCAGCTGATACTACTGAAGGTGTAGCTGTTGCAGCGATTGTGCCAAGAACTAAAGCACTTGTTAGTAAATTTTTTTTAGACATAGAATGTTTCCCCTTAATAAATAATCTAGTTATAGACTACTATTTAAAAAAAGTAGTTTCAATAAAACTCGGGTTTTGTAACAAGAATTAAACATTCGAAAATAAATTGTAATTTTTTGTTACTTGACTTTAAGGAATTCTTAAGATTATTAAGTCAACCTTTAGATTTTAGTTTAGAAATAATACCTATGCATAAAAAATACAATATAAATCAAATTAAAAATATAACATTCAAACAATATACATATCCGGTAGCATGAATAAATAAATTCAGTCATATTTAATAATCCTTTGATATCACGCTATCCAAGCTATATCGAAAATATTTTAATGGGCCTCCCTTTTTGTGATTTTTTTACACTACCAAAGAAATTTTACAATAAAAAAAACCGCTATTCAGCGATTTCCTATAATTTTGAAGTTAACTTAACATCTGGATACTTGTTAGCAAACCAATTTTCCGCAAATCTGTTTTCAAATAAGAATAATGGCTTGTCATCAAGATCCTTAACTAACATATTTCTAGTTGATGACATTGACTCATCCAATTGTTCAGGATCAACCCAACGGGCAATTCTTGATCCAATTGGCTTCATAACAACATCACAGTTATATTCATTCTTCATTCTGAATTGGAAAACTTCAAATTGTAGTTGACCAACAGCACCAAGAATATAGTCATTAGTTGTATATTTCTTATAAAGTTGAACAGCACCCTCTTGAACAAGTTGTTGCATACCTTTATGGAATGACTTTTGTTTCATAACGTTCTTAGCTTGAACTTCCATGAACATTTCAGGGGTAAATTGTGGCAAGTCCTCAAATTGGACATGCTTCTTACCTGTATAAATCGTATCACCAATTTGGAAGTTACCAGTATCGTATAAACCAACGATATCACCAGCAACGGCTGTCTTGACGGCTTCTCTTTGATCAGACATAAACTCAGTCGCATTATTCAGACGTAAGACTTTACCAGTTCTAGCTAATGTAACATCAATCCCACGAACAAATTCACCAGAACAAATTCTAACAAAGGCAATTCTATCACGGTGATTTGGATTCATATTAGCTTGAATCTTGAAGACGAAAGCTGAGAACTCAGGATCATCAGGTTTAACGATTTCATCACTATCTTGTTCTTTATGTTCCGCTGGAGCTGGAGCCATATCCAAGAATGTGTTCAAGAATGTTTCAACACCAAAGTTTGTCAAAGCTGATCCGAAGAATACTGGAGTTTGATTACCCGCAATAATCTTATCAAGGTCAAACTTATTACCAGCTTCTTTAATCAAATCAACTTCACCAAGGGCTTGGTCGTAAACACCGTCGTCTTCGATTGGATTGTGTTCAGCCAATTGTCCCTCATCGTTCAATGGTAAGAAACGATCATCGCCATCTTTTCTGTAAAGTTCCAAACGATTATTACGAATATCGTAAAGTCCCTTCAATTCCTTACCCATACCGATAGGCCAGTTCATTGCGCAACCTTCAATATTAAGTAATTCCTCAAGCTCAGCGATAAGGTCAAGTGGATCACGACCATCACGATCAAGCTTGTTCATGAATGTGAAAATAGGAATTCCACGTTTTTTAACAACTTTAAATAATTTCTTAGTTTGTGGTTCGATACCCTTAGCAGAATCAATAACCATGACTGCAGCATCAACCGCCATCAAAGTACGATAAGTATCTTCAGAGAAATCCTCATGTCCTGGAGTATCCAGAATATTAACATCCTTATCGCGATAATGAAATTGCATAACAGAACTGGTAACAGAAATACCACGTTTCTTTTCAATTTCCATCCAGTCAGATGTAGCAAATTGGCCAGACTTCTTAGCTTTAACAGTACCAGCAGAACGAATAACCCCACCAAAGTAAAGCATTTGTTCAGTAATAGTAGTTTTACCAGCATCCGGGTGAGAGATGATAGCGAAGGTTCTACGTTTGTTTACTTCTTGATCTAATTGTTTTTGATCCATATTATAAGAGCGGAAATTTAGGCGGTCAGCTCCCGAGGATTAACACTACTAACTCAGTTGGCTGCGAAGCAGACGACAGAGTTAGTTGAGTTAACCGGAAGGAGTTGCCTAAATTTGCGCGTTTCCTTTCCGTATATAAAATATTACTATGTGAAAACAAGTTTTCCTCGAAAAAAAAGAAATACCCTAGTATTTCCCTTTCAACATGTTAGTAGTTACATTCTTCAATTTATTATCAGGAACTGTAACGATAACATTCTCAATTCTCGAGCCATTCAGCTCACCAGATGTTATCACAATTCCATCATCTAATTTAAATGACTTAGGGTGTTTAGCATCAGGAATTTCACCAATATTCATAATCAAGTATCCGGCAATTGTATCAACATCATCTACTTGAATCTCTTCTTCAAAAATCTCATCGAAATCTTCAATTGTCATTAAACCGACAACAGAGAATTTATTGGCACCCAGTCTTTGGAAATTCTTTGTGACTGGATCGTACTCATCATCAATTTCACCAACGATTTCTTCAAGAATATCTTCAATTGTGGCTAAACCAACAATCCCACCATATTCATCAACAACCATGGCAATTTGCGTTTGAGTACTACGCATTTGAAGCAACAAGCTATCAATATTAGTTGCTTCTGGAACAAACAATGGTTCTTTCATAATCGACTTCAAATTGATTTTATCAAAACCAATTTCACGGGACTTCTTTAAGAGGTCCTTAATATGAATGATTCCAATGATATTATCTTTGTCAGCTCCATAAACCGGAATCCTGGAATATGGTTGTGCCAAAATAGCATCGATATTTTCATCAACTGAATTATTGATGTCAATCATGAAGGTATCCATTCTTGGAACCATAATTTCACGAGCTGTCTTATCACCGAAACGAATGATTCCTTGTAACATTTGATATTCATCGGGATTAATTGTTCCACTGTTTCTCGATTTTCTCAGGGTCGCAATCATTTCATTTCTGGTAATTGGTTCATTCTTTTGACTAAAATCGATTGGTGTAATTTTCATCAATAGATTAATTGTCGCATTCAATAACCAAACAAATGGATTTAATACTTTACCAAATAATGTAATCATCGGTTCAGTAAAATGTGCCACCTGATAAGGGCGTTGTAACGCTATTCTTTTAGGATACAATTCTCCCAAAACTAAAGTAATAAACGACAAAATTATCGTTATGATTAAAACTGAAACTTCCTGGCTACCAGGAAAATCTCCAATCACTGAATCCAATCTTGTACTCAAAGTTGTTGCCGCACTGGCAGAAGATAAGAAACCTGCTAATGTGATCGTAACCTGAATTGTTGACAAGAACTTATTTGGATTATTGATTGCTTGAAGAATTTTCTTAGCTCGGCGATTGCCTTCTTTAGCCTTTTCTTCAACAGACGTCTTATTAACGGATACTATCGCCATCTCGCCTGCTGCAAAAAACGCATTCAATAAAGTTAATACTATTATTAAAATCAGCTGCCCAGAAAGCGACGCTCCGGAAGAGTCACCACTCATTTAACTCGCACTCTCTTTCATCATTAAACTTAAATAACTAAATGTTACAAATAATCAATAAAGCTAAAATTCATCCACCTTGATGAAAAGTTCAAACTGACCTCATCAACCCCAAACACTACAGCACGAACGAATAAAAGCTTTGCTTACCATAACTCTAGCTAAATATAAACAAAACAATTATAACAGGTGTTAATGCATTCAACAATAAACCTTTTTCATGGTAAAATAGGACTACTAGTATATAGGGAGTAACAAAAAATGTCTAATAAAAAAATTTCAATCATCTACCTATTTTTCTTCATAATCCCTTACATCCTTTGTTTATCAATCATAGGGGTTTCATATAATTCATTAGTTCTTCATGCGTTGACGTGGAGAATCATCGTCGGTGGCGTCGTGGGTGCTTTCGGTATGTTTGCCGTTAAAGTTATTGCCCAACGCCCAGTGCTGATCATGTATCGTAGTTCAACCAAACCAGTTCTCAAGGGACTCTTAAATTTCTTTATTTTGGAAAGAAGTAAACTCGTTATTGGAGCAAATCTACTAGTTGACTTCGTTCTTTCAATGGTAAGTATTTATTTAATTTCCACCTTTGTACCATTGACAGTTGTTCTTGGCAGAACCCTTGGCTGGTTAGTATTCTTATTGATGTTGTCACTAACCTTAGCCTCATATCTCGAATTTGAATCATTATCTATTTATACTGAAAAAAAGAAATAATACTTGACTTATCAAAGTAATAATTGTAAGTTTGAAACAACTTAATTGAGGAGGAATTGGACATGTTGAATATTAATACTAAACAAGTTGAATCATGTTGTTGCGTAGTAATGAGCTCACATTACTATGCTATTTCAGCTTGTCTAATACCACTCAATTGATAATCAAGTAGTGCAAACACTATAAATATCAAGAGGAGTTGACATTAGTCAGCGCCTCTTTTTTTGTGTCATTACGGTCGCTACTTAGAAGGGAGTTACTTGTGGAACCTATCAAAATTGGAATTTTAAATTTAATGCAAAACAAAATTGAAACCATGCATAATTTTCAAAAAGTCTTAGTCTCAGATACAAATAATATAGAATTAATCTTCTATTACTCCGCTACAAGATACGTTGGTCGAAAGCTTGATCCTCGTATAACTGAAAACATGCGTCCCCTAGATTTGACTGAAGTACAAAGCCTAGATGGTTTCATCATTACTGGTAGTCCGGTTGAAAAGTTAGATTTTCCTCAAGTTTCATACTTTGACGAAATCAATGCTTTGATAGATCAACTCGATCAACAAAACATCCCCCAACTTTATGTCTGTTGGGGCGCCATGGCTGCCCTTAATCGTTTATATAATATTGATAAAAAAATCTTACCGCATAAAGTATTTGGAATTTTCCAAAACCAAATTTTAACTGAAACAAATCTTTTAGATAATATCAGTGACAACTTTCCTGCACCTCATGCTCGCTATGCAGAGATGGATCACGGACAAATGTCTGCCGATAATCGTTTGAAAATTGAAGCGGTCAGTGAACATGGATTATTAACACTCGCTGAAGCTGTTACCAAAAATCAAACCTTTATCTTCTCTCATTTAGAGTATCAACGAGATAGTCTGGATGACGAATATCATCGCGAGATGGCTAGTCCAAAAGTGAAACATGCTTTTCCAGCGTTTAATTATTACTCACCTTTAGACAAGCGCCCCATGTTTGCTTGGAAACAAACACAATATAATTTTTACAATAATTGGCTAAAAACCGTTACGGAACATAAATTAACAATCTACTAAGGAGAAATTATTATGACAAAAATCGCAGAAAATATTACTGAACTTATTGGAAAGACACCTATCGTTAAATTAGATAAAGTTGTCCCTGAAGGCGCCGCTGACGTTTATGTTAAATTGGAATTCTTCAATCCTGGTGGCTCTGTTAAAGACAGAATTGCTTTATCAATGATTGAGGCCGCTGAAAAGTCTGGCAAAATCAAACCTGGCGATACATTAGTTGAACCAACATCTGGTAATACTGGTATTGGACTTTCACTTGTTGCTGCTGCTAAGGGTTATCACTTAATCATCATGATGCCTGAAACAATGAGCATTGAACGTCGCAAATTGATGCAAGGTTACGGAACAGAACTTGTTTTGACACCCGGTAGTGAAGGTATGGGTGGTGCAATTAAACGTGCAACTGATTTAGCCAACGAAAAAGGCTACTTCATGCCAATGCAATTCTCCAACCCTGCTAATCCTGAAATTCACGAATTAACAACTGGTAAGGAAATTATTGATGCTTTCGGTGATACTCCAGTTGATGGTTTCGTTGCTGGTGTTGGTACTGGTGGTACCCTTTCAGGTATCAGTCACGCATTGACTAAGAAATACCCTAATGTTAAAGTTTGGGCTTTGGAAGCTGCTGAATCTCCTCTATTAAAAGAGGGAAAAACTGGAGCTCACAAAATTCAAGGTATCAGTGCTGGATTCATTCCAGACACTCTCGATAAGAACGCTTACTCAGATATAATAGAAGTAACTAGTGATCAAGCTATTAAAATGGCACAAGAAGTTAGTCACAAAGAAGGATTCTTGCCAGGTATTTCATCAGGTGCTAATATCTTTGGAGCAATCGAAATTGCCAAGAAACTTGGTAAGGGTAAAAAAGTTATTACAGTTGCACCAGATAATGGTGAAAGATATCTTTCAACTGATTTATTCAAGTTTTAAAAGACATATCTTTTTTAAGAATTTTTGTTTTATGAGAGAATAGAAAATAGTGTATTTCTATTACAGGGGGATTTTAAATAATGAAAAAGCGCATAGCTTTAATAGTAACCACAATCTTGGCCTTGGTCTTGGTACTAACTGGTTGCTCTAATAAAAAGAGTGCTAACAGCGATACAAAGACTGCTGGTACATTAACAATTGGTTTGGAAGGTACATATGCACCATATTCATACCGTGAGAATGGGAAGCTCGACGGCTTTGAGGTTGAATATGGTAAAGATATCGCCAAGAAGCTTGGTCTAAAAGCTAAATTTGTTCCAACAAAATGGGATTCATTGATTGCCGTTTTGAACGCAAAGACATTTGATGTTGTTATCAATAACGTTGCCGAGAACCCATCACGTAAGAAACAATATCTATTCTCTACTCCATATATCTACTCAAAATCAGTTATCATTACTAAAGATGGTACAGGTATCAATTCTGTAGATGATATCAAGGGACAAAAGATTGCTGCCGGTACTGGTACAGATAACTTTAACCATGCCAAGGAATTCGGTGCTGAAACAGTTCCTGCAACTGACTTCCAAACAGCCATGTCAATGATCGAACAAGGTCGTGTCAAAGGTGCCTTTAACTCTAAGGAAGCCTTCTTAACATGGAAGAAAGATCACAAGAATACTGATCTTAAATACATCGAAATTCCAGCAAGTAAATTACCAGTTTCTAAAATTGCTCCAATCTACAACAAGAAATCAACTAACCTAAGTAAGAAAGTAACTAAAGCTACCAAGGAACTATATAAAGACGGTACAATGAAGAAACTTTCTATTAAATACTTCGGTGAAGACATTACTAAAAAATAATTATTAACTCATTGAGGGGGTTCTCATTAAATGTGGCATATCATCGTTACATCTCTACCAGAAATGATTACTGCAATGTTGCAGTACACCATTCCACTGGCAATCATTGCATTCATCTTCGGTTTGATTTTGGCCGTTCTTACAGCCTTAGTCAAATTCATTCAACCTAGCGAAAACAAATTAATCAAATATCCTTGGATGGTCCTTCGAGCAATCGCTGACTTTTACGTTTGGCTATTCCGTTCCACTCCACTACTAGTTCAATTATTTATTATTTTCTTTGGACTACCTAGTGCCGGGATCGAACTATCACCATTCATTGCTGCCGTTATCGGTTTCTCAATGAATACTGGTGCTTATGCTTCAGAAACAATCCGTTCAGCTTTGTTATCCGTACCTCAAGATCAATGGGACGCAGCGTTCACATTGAACTTCACAACAAGACAAACATTGATGAAAGTTGTTTTACCACAAGCAGTTAGAATAGCTTTACCACCACTTTCAAACTCATTTATTGGATTAGTTAAGGATACTTCTTTGGCAAGTTCTATTACGATTTTGGAAATGTTCCAAGTTAGTCAACAAATTACCGCTAAAAACTATCAACCACTCTTGATGTATTCACTCGCCGCTTTCCTTTACGCTGTTGTCTGCTCACTTCTAACTCTATTGCAACATTACTTAGAACGCAGAACTTCAAGATATGTTAAAGGAAGTGCAGCCTAATGATTACATTAAAAAATGTTGTTAAAAAATATGACGGGAAAGAGGTTCTCAAAAACCTCAACGTTGAATTTCCCGATGGTAAAACATCAGTTATCTTAGGACCTTCCGGTTCTGGTAAGTCAACATTGTTACGATCACTCGACCTTCTAGTTAGACCCGAAAGTGGAACTCTAAGTTTTTCTGATATTAGTTTAGATTATTCAGAACCACTTTCTAAGAAGAAGAGTTTTGATATCCGTAAGAAAACTAGTATGGTTTTCCAAAACTGGAATCTCTTCCCTAACTTGACTGTTCTCCAAAATATTACAACTGCTCCAGTAACAGTTCTCAAGAAACCTAAAAAGGAAACTGAAGAACATGCACGTAAGTTATTGAGCCAAGTTGGTTTAGGAGATTATGCCGACCGTTACCCTAGTCAGCTCTCAGGTGGTCAGCAGCAACGTATTTCCATTTGCCGTGCATTAGCCATGAATCCTGATTACATTCTTCTGGACGAACCTACGAGTGCTCTGGACCCAGAGTTGGAGACCCAAGTATTATTAATTCTTGAAGAACTAAGTAAAATGGGCCAATCTATGATTATTGTGACTCACAATATGGAATTTGCCCGTTCAGTTGCGGATAAAATTGTTTTCGTTGAAGATGGTAATATTCTATTTGATGGTGAGACCGATGAATTTTTCAATCACCCAACAACTAGAATTAAAGATTTCCTATCTGGTATTACATTTAAAGATGATAAGATGCTTAAATAAAACCTCAATTAAAAAACAAGCTGACATTAATTTGTTAGCTTGTTTTTTTGCGTCCAAAATAAATAGCCATACTCCATCAAGAACTGAAATATGACCATATAAAATTTATTAATTTAAGTTAGTGTGGAGATGCCGCTCTCCACAAGGAAGAAAAATCGGCTGGAACATAGCGGGCACAACTTGAAATCAATTCCAAAGTTCGGAATTGTTTCCAAGATTGGCCTTTTTCTAACCTGACTTCGTCAGCTAAGAAAAATTTCGCTATTGAGCCATTTTTCTTCCCTGTTCCGAGCTAGTTTGCGTTTTGTTATTAATCTTCATTCTAAATCAGAAGCACTAATTCAATTTATCCCAGAATACCTTATGGTAAAAGAATTAACGCCTTTTATGTTATCTATAAAGAATTCAATTCAAAATCAAATAAAGTTACCAATTAGTCTGGAATGAAAATTCGATGGGTTCAATAGCCAAGTTTGACTTGGTTGGCGTACTTTGCCAGCTTAGTCAAAGGCCAAGCTTGTAGACAACAGGTTCATCGTTGGCTTCAAGTTGTGCCGGCTATGTTCCAACCCAATCGTATTTTCATGGAAGGCGGAAATTACACACTATCCTAGTAATAGAAACAATCCTATATACAATTCAATCATTTTTATTATTCGACTTCTTCGTATAACTTCCTAATATTTCTTTAAAGTCAGAACTGACCTGTTTACGTACTTCCTTAGCTTCAACATTTGGTCGTTTACTATCCCAATCCGCTGGTCTAACCATCATATTAATCGTTCCAATCAATCGGATCCAGAAACAAACTAAGTTATATCCGGGTAATGTAAAGACTGTCCACCACTGCTGAGTATAAAACTTTCGTTCCTCTGGAAATTTCACTAATAGGGTTCGAACACAGATGAAATTCAGGCATTCAACTACCACATACAAAAAATAAATCAAAATGTATGAAGCTGCCAAAACGACTGGTGAATAACGGAAGAATAGCAAAACTATACTGGCAAAGAACCAAATCATCTTTTGAAACATAAATGTATGATCAATCATTAATCTTCTTACTAGAAAATTATCAAAGAAATTACCTAGACCAATCTTATTTTCAGTATAATTATGAACCGATTCCAATTCACCACGTTGCCAGCGCTGGCGTTGAGTATAAAGTTCCGACCAACCACTAACTGGTCCAATATAGAATATAGCATCATGGCAAAGAATAATTTTGTCCCCTAGACGTTGTCGAATTTGAAATGTCATATCAGTATCTTCACCAACTGTGGATGTATTGTACATGAAAGTGTTATATAACACATCCCGCCGGAAAGCTGAAAATGCCCCTGACATAGTAAAAAGTTGATTATGCATAGATTCAATTGTTCGACCTGACAAAAAGGCTTGAGCATACTCAAAATACTCATTCTTTTGAATCCTACGTAAACGATGACTCTTAGTTTTTTTTATCTGATGCTTATCTGACAAAATGGTACCTGTCATAGCAGCTATTTGCGAATCGTTTTCAAATCTTAAAACCATATTCATAAGAGCACTTGGTTCAAGAGTTCCATCACTATCAATACTTATAACATAAGTCCCAATGGCATTATACATTGCCACATTCAGTGCTTGAGCTTTACCTTTTTCCGTATTAATAATTGACAAATGCAAAGTTTCAAAGTTATCTTGAGCATTCGCAAAAACACCAAAACTATTATCGGTACTCTGATTATTGATAACTATCACTTGCATTAAATCAACTGGATAAGTCGATTTAACAATTGAATTCAGACAATCATATAAAGTATCTTCGGAATTATACACTGGCACCAAAACAGAAATGAATGGCAACTTAGCCGGTGGCTCTAATTCAACTTGATGCTTTCCTCGATAATAGACTCGAAACGCCGAGATTATTGACGGTATGATTTCAACTAATACTGGAATTATTGTCCAAGTTATCCAAAAGCCCATTTTGAAGAAGGTTAATTGCAACCAATAATGAATCATTGCTTTTTACCTCTCTGTTTCGGATGAAATTTGAAATATATTCCTCGTGCCATTTGGGAATAAGTAAAAACATTGTAGTATAAAATAATTACTAAAACATAAAATACCAACCGTCCAATAATCGTATGTGCAAGAAAGAAACTTTCTGGACCAAAGAAATGAACAATTGTTATCACAATAGTTAGACGCAATACATTATCCAAATAAATCCACAACATTCCGAAGACTGCGTAAAAAACTCGTTCTCGAATTTGATAAGTTGGAAAGAAAACTATCAGTGCTATAAATGCCATTGTCTCGATGATTCCTGAACATTCATAATCAATCGTCAACATAGTCGTGGCGTTAGTACTCAAAATATGAACAATTCCATATTGAGCCATTACTTTACACATTCCGGTAATAGCTCCCAATCCAGAAATTGCGGTAATGACAGCATGGGTAAAGAACCAGACCCAATAAGGATTGCTCAATGAAATTAAGATGAAAAAGAGTCCAACACTGCCGACAATGAAGAAATAGGCTGGTAATTGGACTCTACGTAAAACTGATAACACGTATAACCATATAAGGACACCAAATATCAATAATGGATTCATTTGGTTACCTCGTTATGCTTTTTTCGACGATCAAACTGCCATAATCCAAACAAAGCAATTCCAAATCCGATGCTAGCTAACACTACTGGGCCAGTACTACCACCCGTAGCAACCATTTTTTGATCACCCAAATTATGGTTTACCAAACTAATAGTTTGACCATCGTCACTAGACCCAACGAAGTCCTTTAAGGGAATTTTGATTTCAAATATATCAGTATCTCCACCGGCATCTGTCGCTTTACGAGTAACACTACCATCTACTCCAGCTGGTTTACCGACATACTTATTATCTTGGGAATCATATATATCCATAATAATATTCTTGGTTTCACCCGTACTATTCAATGAAGTGTATTTATCCCCATTTGTATTTTTAACAGTTAAATCATAAGTTTTATTACCAATAGTTAATTTATAACCTGATGGTTGTAATGCAGCATATCCGTTACCCATGTGTGGTGACATATTAATATAAATATAGACATCACCATTGTATTGCAACAATGCACCTTCTTTAACATTATAATCATCACCCGTTTCACGAATCTTAGTCTTTGTAATATCAGACCAATCATCAAAACCACCATCAATGTTAATATTGGCATGACCTTTGTAACTAGATCCGCCATCACCTTTGGATCCATCGTCTCCTGGGACAACTGGAGCTTTAGTATCATTGGCTGTTTTCACGGTATAGTTACCTAGATTATATCCACCACCACTAAGCTTAAACTCAGTATCAGTATCCTTTAATTCTAAATCAGACAAAGCTACTCGACCTTCAAAAACATCTTGATAACCATCCTTACTATTACTCTTTATCCTAGATACATAGCCACTCGCCTTACCATTATTATTGTATCCACCATTACTATAAACATTTACATCTACTTCAGATTTATCTCCAATTTTAGATGGAACTTGATAATTATTACCTTTTTTTGATTGTGGTGTTAAATTATAGACTTTATTCCCCACCGTTAGTTCATAAGCCTGGAGTGAAAATTTATTGCTAGCAGCCCAGCCATTATCATTAGCTGGAGCAACCCCGGTTGGATTAGAAGCAACGTAGTAATAAAGCATGCCATCTCGTACAATCATAGCTACTTGTGCTTTACTGCTGGTAGTAACCTTAGTAACTTGATCCCAATCTGAAACATCACCGTCAATATTTATATCAGATGCAGCTGATACGGGTTTGACAGTCCAAATCATCCCTATTAATACAGCTAAAAAAGAAATCATTAACTTTAATTTACGATTCATGGTGTTTTCCCCCCTCAAAAAAATAGCATCTTCATCGACTTCATTAATGAAATAATATTTATTTTTTATTCACTTACGTCAATACAATACGACCGAATCGGCGAATCACTAACTTCAATTCGTACTAATTCAGCTTTGTTTTCACGTAAAATAGTATCTATCTTATTAAAAAGATACTCCGTTATATTTTCTACTGTTGGATTTACTGTTTTAAATTCTGGTAAATCATTCAAGAACTTACCTGACAATCCATCCAGTGCCTCATGTAAATTTTTTTCAATATCAAAGAAGGCAACCATAGCATCAGTCGTATGTAGTTCGCAAACTATTTCCCAAGTATGAGAATGTTTTTTACCCACACCTGATTCCCAACGAATTGCATGGCTGGCATTAATATAAGATTTGATTTTGTAAGTGTATTTTTTTACCACGATACAATACCTCCCATGACTGTACTACTATAGGTAATCTTAGTTGAACCTATTTGCTTTTACAATAGACAACTGTCTTTATTTAAATGTTATAATTTTTTTGATAGTTACTACGTAATGGAGGTTTCTCACGTGCATTTACTTGCTGATTTTGGTCATCGTATCATCAATATATTTTGGAGAATTCTCTTTTTATTGACCTTATTCTTTGCTTGGACATCTAGCAATCTGAAGATTGGTGACAACTGGGTTTTCGGTACCAGTACAACTTGGGTAACTACTACTTTTGTTATTTCAGCATTAGCTATCACAATTTCATTAATTGCCTATCCAAAATTTCGACAAATCATGAAAAATATTTTTATCACTCATCAATTGTGGACCGCTAGCATACTATTAATATTGGTAGTTATCTGGCAAATTATTTTTGTTACCTATGTTCACCCTGTTAGTGGCTTCGATGCTGGTATGTTGCACTATGCTGCTGTCAATCCATTACACGTCCTAGAACCAGGTGTTAATGCTTATTACAGTATCAATCAGAATAACTTGCCTATCATGTTAGTTATGCGCTGGCTAGTTGTTCATACTGGTCAAAGTTCTTGGCAATTTTTTGATTATTTAACTCTTGTGTTAGTTGATATTTCCGCAATCATAAATCTTCTAACAATTATTGTAGTCAAACGAGATTCTCTGAGTATCGGTATATATATGCATGCTGCTTGGTTAGCAATATTCCCTAGTATTCTAATGCCTTATTCAGATGCCTGGGTTTTACCATTCGTTTCAATGACCTTACTTTGTGCCGCCATGATTGGTTATACTAAAAAATCCCCTTCATCACTATTGATCCGTGGGATCTTTTCTATCCTTCTTGGCATATCTGCCGCTTTTATCTATCCTTTAAAACCATCAGCTATTATTCCAATAATTGCTATGGTTATCGTAGCCATCCTGAACTGGTTTGCCAAAACAAAACATTGGACTTGGAATGGTACTGGCATTACTCTACTAGTAACTTTATTGACCATCGGTGCTGCCGGCGGTACTTACGCAGTTATCAACAATGCCGTTCAAAACCAAACTTATATCAAAATCAACAAATCACGGGTGGTTCCAGCAATTCATTTTGCTGCCATTGCAGTCTATGGTGAAGGTGGATATAGTGAAAAACAAGCTGTCGCCATGGCTGTTTTGCAAACAAAAGATCAAAAAGTTGCCTACTCAAAAAAGATGTTGAGCAAACGACTTAAAGAACTTGGACCATTAGGCTATTTGAAATTTATTGTCCTTAAACAACGAAATAATACAGCTGACGGAACTTTTGGCTGGTTAAAAGAAGGCCATTTCTTCCGTGAAAATCAAAAACCAAGTCAACATGGATTTGCTAATAAATTAAAGAATTACATTTTCCTATACGGAACTCATATTGCTGACTTCCGTTTTCTTGCTCAATTCTGGTGGGTTGGCCTATTGACCATTATCGCCTTAGGCTGGGGTGAACAGATGAATTTTCGAGAGATGCTTCGTTTATCATTAGTCGGTGGTTTCATCTTCTTATTACTATTCGAAGGCGGTCGTAGCCGTTATTTAATTCAATATTTACCATGCTTCCTATTGTTAGCAACATTGGCATCCAAGCGTAGTTGGCATACTATCCGATTACTTTTAGATCGTTTTAATGGCACAAAACCAAATCCTGAAAATTCATAATAAAAAATCCAGTCAAATTAATTTTTGACTGGATTTTTTCTATTTTCTAGTTTGCCAAACCATGCTCATCGACAGAACAAACGAATTTATAACTGTCACAAGTAATGTAACCAAAACAATTACAGTAAACGTTGGTGCAAACAAACTGATAATTAAACCTAAAATTGTTGAAATACAGAAACAAGCTCTAACGTAGTTTTCCTTTTTCAATGTTGATTTATTATAATAGTCTGCTAAAAATAATCCGACATAAAATAAGATAATTCCAACATATAGAACTCCTGATGAGAATACTTTGGACATATCAGTTTCCTCAATGAAATTCAATGAAACTGTGATTAAACTGATTCCAAATAAAATTGGATAGTGTAAATAAATCAAACGATTTCCAGTTTCATTAATTTTGTTCTCATCAATAAAGTGATCAAATTGCGTTATATATGACATGAACAGCGCACAGATAACGACGAAAATAAAAATTGAATAAATATTCAAAGCCTTTAGATCAAAGTAATGGGCTATATCCACAATTGCTTCACCAAAAGAAATAATGACCAAGGCATTAACCCGCTCCAATAAATGTGGGAAGTTGATGGGCTTATTACGCATTCTTGGAGTAAAAATTCCAGGCAATACCCAACTTGCAATGATTCCAATTAACGCAACCGATATACCAAGTGTAAACGGCAAGAACGCTCCAATTAGTAACATCCCTGTCCGCAACGAAAGTATATAAATGAACAGTTTTGAAATATCCTTATCAACTTGCTTTGTAGCCTTTCGGTAAACTGCCACATATTGTAAAACTAACGTTGCCGATAATAATGCGGTCGCAATCGCAAAGGGTTGGAACCAGTTTTGTAATCGACCAACAAAGTTATTCGACATGAACAAAAGTATTGCCATATCAACCATGAAAAACATTATATTGCTAATAGAATTACGTCCAAAACGGTTAGTAAAAACCGTCTCAACCATCCAAGTATTAATGAATACTATCATAACGACCGAGAAAACAATAAATTGTATCCAAAACGTGGATCCCTCTGGAATATGATGAATTAAACCAGTTGCTTGAGAAATTGCATAGACAAAAACTAAATCATAGAAAAGTTCTGTTAATTGAACCTTCTTGGGAAGTATTTTTATACTCATACACCCATCACCCTCATATTTATTTATCAGTATCAATTATATTCTATTGAACTATTATTTCTAAACAAAAACACCCTCATCAACTCAATGAAGGTGTTTATTTTTATTTATTCGAATTATCTATTTGATTTGAAATGAGTTGCACAAGGGCACCTCCACTCCGCTTTGCCTGACTTCCCAAATCACATGCAAAAGCCGCGTGCAATTCCTAGCCTTAGGCAAATGCTCAGAATCTAACCGTTGCTCTCCACTCTCTATCTTATTTGTTCTTCAAACTTAAATTCACCGTCATCAAAAGTCAATTCCATAACAGCACAGTTATGCAAACTAACTTTCTCTTCAATAACTTTCATTGGTAATAAAGTTTGTAAGAATAATAATATAGCAGCCCCATGACTTACTGTAAAGACACTTTCTCCATCATTAGCCTGTTCCATGATATCGGTTAATGTCTTTGCTACACGATCCTTAACAGCTTGGAAAGCTTCACCATCGTAGTCAACAAAGAAATCTCCATAAGAATCCTGTGAGAAATAATTATCAGGAATCAAGGCTTCACTTTCGCCTTCGAAGATACCGAAATTCCATTCTTTGATTCCCTTCAATCGTTCATAAGGTTGATCAGTTATTAATTCCAAAGTATCGGAAGCACGCTCTTGTGTGGATGAATAGAACTTATCAAATTTCAAATTCTGTTCTTTGAAAAACTCACCAACTACCTTAGCATCTTCAATTCCTTTAGCCGTCAAAGGTGAATCACAAGCGCCCTGTATCTTATCAAGTTTGTTGAATAAAGTTTGTCCATGTCTCATTAAATATAACTTTTTTGTCATTAATTTGTCTCCTCAAAATATGTCAGTAAACATGATACAAGAATTTACTTTTCAAAACTACCGAAAAGACTCGAAAGTTAAATTCGACAAAAGTTATTTAATCACATTAATTGTTTCTTGATATTCAAAAACATTATTGGAAAAAGTGAATTTCAAAATAGCACAATTACCCAAATCAGTGTGCTGAATAATTTCATTCAGAGAAAGCCAATTCTTCAAAAACAGATAAATGGCACCACCGTGGCTGACGGCAAAAACTTGTTCAGTATCCTTTTGGTTCATCACATCAGTCAACGTATCCTTCATTCTTTTTTGAACAGCATCCGCAGAATCTCCACCATATGGAACAAAGAAATCTCCAACTGAACCAATGGTTGGGTCAAATTTAGGATTGAGTTTCTCACTCTCACCTTCAAATACACCAAAGTTCCATTCTTTCAAACCCTTTAAACGTTCATAAGGTTGATTTGTTATTAATTCCAAAGTATCAGAGGCACGTTCTTGTGTTGAAGAATAAGCATGATCAAATTTAATATTATTATCTCTAAAATATTTTCCAACCGCCTTGGCATCTTCAATCCCCTTTTCAGTCAAAGGAGAATCACAAGCACCCTGAATCTTATGTAACTCATTAAACAAAGTTTGACCATGACGCATCAGATATAGTGTTTTTGTCATTAGTTAGCCTACCTCTTAATTAACTTCAAAATATTATTACGATAAATATCAGATTTAATTTCCGCCGAAACATTCATTCCATCAATAGCATTCATTATTTCAGTCGTAGCACCGTTTGGCATTACCGCAAATGGTGCGTCCGTACCGAAAACAATGTGATCTTTGCCATAAAAATCCAACGCCAATTCTAGTGCTTTGGTGTTTCCCAAAATAGCCGTATCAACATAGAATTTCTTAAAGTCCAAATATTCTTGTTCTGACATAGTCCGGCGAATTCTTTCGGTAAAAAACGGAACCATTGCCCCAGCGTGATGTACGATAATTTTTAAATTAGGATACTTTTCAAAATATCCTGCCTTCACAATCTGGTACATAGCTTGAGTCAATTCATATTCCCAACTAAAAGTAATGTTATTCTCTCTTTTTTCATTGTCAAAAACTGGATGTAGCCAAATTGGCAAATTGAGTTCTGACATCTTTTTGAAGACTGGTTCAAATTCAGAACTAGCGATTGATTTGTCTAAGGCCCTAGTAAATAACTGAATTCCCACGAATTTATCGTCCTTAACAGCCTGTTCATCAATGATCTTCAAGGCTTTTGGAATATTATTCATCGGCACCATTGCGACCGCTGTTTCAAAAATATCGGAATTATCAGCTACTATCCGCGACAACTCCTCATTACCTTTCCAGCACATATCAGCAGCGACATCCCCAACAAAATAATCCTCAGGATTCAAATTTACATTAGAAATGATTTGTTTAACATTCTTGGGGACATCTTGGTGACGGATTTCAAAATCGCTTAACGAAGGAATCTGCAAAAAAAGATTATCCTCAATAATATTGGGGACATCTTTCTTAATTCTATTTAATAATCCAGTTGGCAAAACATGTGCAAAAGCATCTAATTTTACATCCATGCGGGTTTATCTCCATCAGTATTAGGTTTATTTAAGCCTACACTCTCGCCAATATGTTTGCTAGGGTCATTGATCAACTTAATAACAAAGTCAGCAATACTTTTACGTGAAACTTCAGTTCCTTTGAATGGTTCATTCTTTTGGGTAGTTTCATAATCAATTTCATCATTATTATCCATCCAAGCTGGACGAATCATTGTGTAATCTAAATCAGATTTCTCAATCAATTCAGCTGATTTTCTAAAACCGGGCAAGAAAGACGCAATAGCAGATTCATTCCACTCACCAAACTTACCAGGAACTTCATGATAAGCACCAAGTGAACTAATAAAGATCAAACGTTTTTGACCAGCTTGATCCATAGCCTTGATGATACTTTCAGCTTGATCAGCCAAATTAGTTCCACCAACATTTGAATAAACCAAATCAACATCAGCCATAACAGCTGCCAAAGCATCAGTATCCAAAACATCCCCATCAATCAATTCAACACGAGAATTATCATTATATTCATTCAAACGTTCACTATTTCTCAAAAATAGTTTCAACTCAACATCAGAATCAGCCAACAACTTATCAGTTACGATACGAGCAGTCTGACCATGAGCACCAACAATTAAAATTTTCTTCATTAAATTCATTCTCCTTTTTAAAGAAGTACATATAATATTTTTTAATTAAACAATCTAAGAAACACTAAACCAGTCTGGAGCAAAAATTGAAATTGGCTCAGTGGTGAAATTCTTCTTAGCTGACGAAGTCAGGTTAGAAGAAGGCCGAGCTTGAAGACTATTGGCAAAGCCAATCGGCTCCAAGTCGGCCCACCACGTTCCAGCCAAATTTCAATTTTTGTGGAAGACGGAACCCAAAACACTATCTAGTAAAATCAGATTCCTCTTTGGTATAAGCTCCAACAACCTTATGTGGTGTATACAATTCTTCCAAATAATTAACATCATCATTAGTTAATTTCAAATTCAAAGCATCAACTGAACTAGCCAAATGATCTGGATTTGTAGCACCAACGATTGGAGCAACAACTTGTTTCTTTTGTAATAACCATGCCAAAGCAACTTGAGCCATAGTGGCATCATGTTTTTCAGCAACTTCATTTACACGTTTAACAATTTGCATATCATTAGTTTCGTCAGCGTCATATTTACTACGAGCAACTTTATCAGTTTCAGAACGCTTAGTTTTGGCATCCCAAGTTGGACGTGTCAAATGACCTGAAGCCAAAGGACTATATGGAGTAACAGCAATATTTTGGTCTTCAGCGAGTGGCATCATTTCACGTTCTTCTTCACGATATAACAAGTTCAAATGGTTTTGCATAGAAACAAATTCAGTCCAGTTGTGAGCTTTAGCAATTGCTTGTGCCTTTTCAAATTGCCATGAATACATAGCAGACGCACCGATATATCTAGCTTTACCAGATTTAACAACATCATGCAAAGCTTCCATAGTTTCTTCAATTGGAGTGTTGTAATCCCAGCGATGAATAATGTAGAGATCAACGTAATCCATATTCAAACGACCCAAACTTTTATCAATTTGTGTCATGATAGCTTTTCTTGATAAACCATGTTGATTAGGTTTATCAGATGGTGTGAAGAATACCTTTGTAGCAACAGCTATTTCATCACGATTGGCATTATTAGCCAAAGCTTTACCAAGAATTTCTTCACTATCACCATGAGAATAAATATTAGCGGTATCGAAGAAATTAATTCCTAAATCCAAAGCCCTTTTAACAACAGCTTCACTCTGTTCTTGGCCAACGGCCCATGGAAACATTTCGTTACCAGGCTTTCCAAAACCCATAGTTCCTAAACAAATTCGTGAAACATCTAATCCTGTATTGCCTAATTTACGATAATTCAAAATACTTCTCCCTCTCTGAAATTATTTGATGGCTGGTAATTCTCTAATCAATTTAGCTGGGACACCGCCGACAAGACTATTATCGGGAACATCCTTTGTCACAACAGCACCGGCTGCGATAACCACGTTACTTCCAATATGAACGCCACCAACGATAGTGACATTTCCACCAATCCAAACGTCATCACCAATTGAAATTGGCTTAGTTACACTGATTAAATACTTATCACCATTTGGTCTTGTGCCAAAACGTTTTGTAGCATCCAATGAATGACCACCACAATAAAGTTTGGTATCTGGTCCGATAATTACTCGATCACCCAATGTGATTAAGTTGGAATCTTGGAATGCACAATCGCCATTGATAAAGACATTGTCACCAACACTGATATGCTTGCCATATAGTGCGCTGAAGTGACCGTTCAAAGCTAAATCTTTACCTGTTTTGTTCAGTAAATCTTTGATAGCAGCTTGTCTTTCATTGATATCAGTTGTTGTATTGATAACACCAACTAATTGACGAGCCTTGGATAACAACCCTTGAATTTCTTTATCACGATAATCATATTCTTGACCAGCTAATAATTTTTCATGTTCTGTCATTGCCATTTTTAATTGCTCCTAATAAATATAATTTTATTGCATTGGTTTTTCCCATTCTCTAATGGTACTTACAGCTGTTTGATCACCTAAATTATCTAATTGTTTCAATTCTGATTCTGTTAATGAAACTTCTGCTGCTTTAGCGGCATCTTCAATATGTTTAACTTTAGTTGCACCAATAATAGGAACAGTTCCCTTACCAACAGCCCATGCCGTAGCAATTTGAGCAACATCAACATTGTTCTTTTGAGCAACCTCTGCCATGCCATTAATCAAAGATTCCAATTTATCTAACTTATCATTATAGACATTTGCACGATCACTTCCGGCTGGGAATGGATGCTTAGTATCATATTTGCCAGAAAGCGCACCTTGTTCCAAGACCATATATGAGAAGAAAGTAATGTCGTTTTCATTACAGTAATCAATGATTCCAGAAGTTTCTGAAGTACGGTTCAACAAACTGTAATGATTTTGAACAGCAGATATCTTCAAGCCCTCTTTATTCAAAATTTCATTAGCTTGCTTAATTTCAGCTAAATCGTGATTGGAAACTCCGATATATTTAATCTTTCCACTTTTAGCCAATGGAATAATTTTTTCAGTCCATTTAGCAACATCGGCTGGATTATGAATCCAGTAAATATCAATATAATCTGTATCTAAACGCTTAGCGCTACCTTCAAACATATTCTCAACTGGTCGATCAGTATTATCGGCTGTTTGTGGTGTGAATTTAGTTGATAAGATTACCTTATCACGGTCGATATCCTTTACAAATTTACCAAGAACATCTTCGGATGCACCCATTCCATAAACAGCAGCTGTATCCCAAAGGTTCAATCCTAATTCCATAGCTCGGTCAAAAACTGGTTTCAAGTCTTTTTCAGTTAAACTGTTACCGAAGACTTTGTTTCCAGCTGACTTGTCTTCGCCCCAAGCCCAAGTTCCTAAAGCAATCTTTGGTAAGTTCAAATCTTTTTGCATTGTATTCATATTTAGTGCTCCTCATTTTTGATTGTATGACGTAGATAATCAATCCGCTCTAATTGTTTCTCTTGCAGATGAATCTTATCTAATTTTGATTTTCTCTTGGATGTTAATAAATCAATCCTAGCTTGTTCTGAATTCGGTTCCTCTAATAATAACTGCATATATTGTTTAACTTCATTATTTTTGAATCCGATATCATGTAAAGCCATTATTGTACTAAGTCGCTCAAGATCCTGGTCATCATATTGCCATTCACCCATAACAAACTTAACTACATCACAGAGTCCCCATGATTCATATTCGTTTAGAATACTCACAGGAATTTTATATTTTTGACAAACTTCTTTTTTATTCATAATTAAATCTTTCCAAAAAAAATAGATGTCCTTAACGGAACACCCTTAGTATGCAACCTATTCTTTGAAATGTATAATGCTTATTATTCATCATTTGAAATGCCTCTTAGGTATTTCTTGACAAAGTCAATAAACTCAACAACTGTCCGTGATGATACTTGATCAGCCTTCCAAGCTAAAACAGAATTATATGTTAACTCTGGTTTCAATGGCACGAATTTCAAGCCATCATAATGTGATTCAAGTTTCAAACAGAGAATAATTCCTAACCCTTTTTTGGCTAAGATAGCTGAATTATAAAGCAAATTATAATTTGAAATTATTTTGATACCATCTAGATAATGACCTAGCCAATGATTCATTTCACTTTCCATTGTATGGCTTTTTGAGACAATAATCGTTTGATTCTTTAAATCCTTAGCAGTGAGATAGTCTAACTTTGCAAAAGGCGAATCGGTTTTAACTAGTGCTCCCCAAGTTTCATGTTGATTCATTCTGACAAAATTATATTTTTCAGTATCAACCGGCTCAATCAATAGTCCAATATCCAACAAGCCTTGTTCAATCGCAAATTTAGTATCCTCTGAATTGCCACTTTGCAAATTAAAGGTTACTAACGGATATTTCTCATGAAATTTAGCAATTATATCAGCCAATTCATTCATGGCACTGAGTTCGCCACTACCTATCGAGATTTCTCCGGCTAATTCATCTTTGCTAGAGGACATCTCTTCAACTATTTTGTCACTCAACTGACGCATTTCATCAGCCCGACGGCGTAATAATAAACCATCTTCAGTTAAAGTTATCTTGTGACTCTGACGGACAAATAGCTTTACACCTAGTTCTTCTTCCAAATTAGCAATTTGACGCGATAAAGTTGGCTGGCTGATATGTAACATCTGTGCCGCTTTAGTAATATTTTCTTCCCGGGCAATCATCAAAAAGTAATTTAATACACGTAATTCCATCAAATTCCCTCCTCAAATAAAAAAAGCTACCCATAATAGGCAGCCTTCTAGGATATAGCAATCCTAATGGTGTGACAGTTCCTTATATCTTTGCATCCAAAGATCAACATAAGCCTGTGAAAAAGGCCCTTTTCCCTTATCGATCCAATCAATTAAAACGTCGACATTATCATGTAAAATCGTATCTATTTCTGGTGGATAATTCCACATTTTACTATGTGCAGCATATTCATCCACATCAAGTAATCGTTTCTCCCCATCCGGAAAAACTTTAACATCTAAATCATAATCAATATATTTGATGGCCTCTTTATCCAAGGCAAACGGTGTCGCCAAGTTGCAATAATAAGATACTCCACTTTCTCTTATCATCGTAACGATGTTGAACCAGTACTTTTTATGGAAGTAAACTAAGGCTGGTTCTCTAGTTACCCAACGACGTCCATCTGCTTCTGTGACAAGAGTGTTCTCATTACAACCAATAATTTCATTTTCACTTGTCTTTAACACCATTGTTTCACGCCAAGTACGATGTAAATGACCATCATGCTTATAACTCTGGATTGCTACGTAATCCCCTTCTCTAGGAATTTGCATAACTTACCAGCTTTCTGATATCTAATTCTTATCCAAAAAAAGTATAACAGAGCTGTGAAACTATTAAAAGATATACCTATTTAAATGTTCGGATATGATTCCGTCTTCCGCAAAAATCGTAATTTGGCTGGAACGAAGCAATTCGAGGTCTCAGCCGTGAATTTATTCTTAATTGGCGGTTTGTGCCGACTTAGAATAAGACTCGATTTAGAAACAATTTTGCTTTTTAAATTGGTTTCAAACGATGTCCATGGCGTTCCAGACCTCGTAATTGCGAACTGGAGGACGGTATTTTACCTCTATTTAATTCTCTTCTTCATCCAATACTCGTTTTATTTCATCATAGTGATAACCCTTTGTCATCAAATAATTAACCAGCTTATTTTGATTAGCATAACGGTGTTTAACCTTGTTAATCATTGTTTTTAACTTATCAAGTTCTTCATCTTCATCTGGTTCTAAATCTAATTGCTTAATAGTTTCGGTAATAATCTCATTGCTAAAGCCTTTTTGATAAAGACTTTGACGTAATTTTGTCAACATCTGCTGGAAAGAAGCTCGTTTTTGTTTACGAACTTGTTTGACCGCAAAATCAATTGCGTTATCTAATAGAATATCTTGATCAATTTCATCTAATTTATTCTGAATAATATCCTTGGGAACGCCTTTTTGAATCAACTTCTGTTCGATAATTTTGGGACCATTAGCTGACATATTTAATTGTGTATTAATAAAACTCTGTGCATAAGATTCATCATCTAAATAATTCAAATCATGCAACCGTTGCAAGGTTACTTCAACTGCATCTTTATGATATTCCTTCTTATATAAGTAGTCTTTTATTTCTTTCTCGGTTCTTAATTGATAGCTCAAATAATTTATGGCATCGCCATAAGCTTTATTAACATTCTCTCGATCTTGAATTTCTTTGACTTGGGCGTCAGTCAATTCAACGTCCTTCATCAAACGAAATTCAATTAAAGTTGTTTCTGCAACTGGGAACGCATACTCGCCGTCAAGATAAACATTGAAGCGTCCTTTTCGTTTCTGCGCTTGGATTTTCGTAACTTTTGCCAATTTATTTATACCTCACCATGTTATACTCTCAAGAGTAAGTTTATCGCAAATCCATTCAAAGGAAAAATTATGCAAACAAATAATATTACACAAGAACTAAATGTCGGTGATCGATTTCCACTGACAATCAAACGTATCGGAATCAACGGTGAGGGTATTGGTTTCTTCAAGCACGTTATTGTCTTCGTTCCAAAGGCTGTTCCAGAAGACGTTATTGTCTGTGAAGTAACTGATGTACATCCCCGTTTCCTAAACGGTCGTATTCACAAATTAAGAAAAGCTAGTCCTTTTAGAAATCCTGATACTCCAAAATTAGCTGATGAAGTTGGTGGACTAGAATTTGCCCACATCAACTACAAAGATCAATTACATTTCAAATCAAATATTCTTCGTGAATCACTTGATAAGTACAAGCCTTACGCTTCTGACAAATATATGATCAGACCAACCGTCGGCTCTGTTCAACAAGAGAAGTATCGTAACAAGGCTCAATTCCCTATTCAAGAAATTGATGGTGAAATCCGTTGTGGTCTTTACAAGACTGGTACTCAAGAGTTAGTTGATTTGACTGAAATGCCAACTCAAATGGACCTAACTATGACAGCTATGCGCAAAATTGTTGAAATGGTCAAGGAACTTGGAATTCCTGTTTTCAATCCAGAACAAAAATCCGGTATTTTAAGCATGATTGTTATTCGTGAATCTGTTGAATTCAACAAACTTCAAATTACTTTCATCACTCGTTCACCTAAGTTCATCAAGGAACATCAATTGATTGAGCGTATCCAAAAAGAAATTCCAGAAGTTAGTTCAATTTCTCAAAATATCAACAAAGAAGATCAAGGTGCCGTTTGGGGCGATGAAACTAAACTCCTTTGGGGCGACGAATATCTTCAAGAAGATATCAACGGTTACGTCTTCAACTTTTCACCACGTGCCTTCTTGCAGCTTAATTCACTTCAAACTGACAAGTTATATGACTTAGTTAATACAGCCTTGGAGCCAAGTCCTCGAGACGTGCTACTTGATGCTTACTGTGGTGTTGGTACAATCGGCATCACTATGGCTGACAAAGTTAAGCATATCTATGGTATTGAAATTATTCCTGAAGCAATTGAAGATGCCAAGGAGAATGCCAAATTAAATGATGTTGATAACGCTGATTATTATGTTGGTTCTGTTGATAAAGTTTACCCAGAATTATTAAAAGATGATATCAAAGTTAACTCAATTATTGTTGACCCTCCACGTACTGGTCTTGACCCTAATTTGATTGCTACATTGAATCGTAACCCGGTTGAAAAATTAGTTTACGTTTCATGTAACCCATCAACTTTGGCAAAAGATTTGGTTGGTTTGACTGACAAATATCGTGTTGTTTACTTACAACCTGTCGATATGTTCCCTCAAACTCCACACGTTGAAACAATCGTTAAAATGGTTAAAAGATAACCAACTAAGGATCTGATAAAGATGGAAGAAAATGAATACGATGACCCAGAATTCTTTAAAGCATACAGCAATTTTCCTCGATCAGTTGAGGGATTAAAAGCTGCCGGAGAATGGCCTGATTTTAAAAAGACGTTACCCGATTTCACTAACAAATCAGTCCTAGATATCGGTTGTGGTTTTGGTTGGCATACTCAATATGCCGCTCAAAATGGTGCTAAATCAGTTCTTGGAATTGACCTTTCACAAAATATGTTGAAGGTTGCCGAAGAGAAGAATCAATTTTCAAATGTCCATTATCAAAGAATGCCCATGGAAGAAATTAATTTTCCTAAAAATTCATTCGATGTTGCTATCAGTTCGTTAGCCTTACACTACACGCCTGACTTTAACGACATCTGTCAAAGAGTTAATAACTGTTTGACAGATAACGGAAATTTCGTTTTTTCAGTCGAACATCCGATTTTTACAGCTTATGGAAACCAAGATTGGTTCTATGACGAAAATGGACAGATAACTTGTTGGCCAGTTGATCATTATTTTTCTGAAGGCAAACGTGAAGCTGATTTTCTTGGTCAAAAGGTAATTAAGTATCACAAAACTTTAACTACCTATCTTAATACTTTGATCAAAAATAATTTTTCTATCAATGGAATTGTTGAACCAACTCCACCAGAACGATTGATAAAATCAGTTCCTGGTATGAAAGATGAATTGAGACGTCCTATGATGTTAATTGTCTCTGCTACTAAAGTACGTAAGTAATTGAAGTATTAATCGTGTTAAGCGAAGGAGCAGTATTATGAGAAAATATTTGGCACCAAGTTTATTAGTAGTAATGGCACTGGTATTGCCCTGGATCGGTACCTTATTCGTCTACGTGGACAAACAAGGCATAGTTCACGAACCAGGTTTTTACACGGTTCCTTTAGCCGAGTTAATGATGCTTGGAGCAATTATCTGGTTCGTGCTACTTTGGTGGCAGGATCGGCGTAAAAAGCGACGTTCTAAAGCAGCACATCACATCAAATAATCAAAAAAGTTCTAAGTAGAGATTAAAAAATCCCCGTGGATTAAGACATTCATCTTAATTCACGGGGATTTTTTATATTTGAGTTAATCTCTAACTATTTAAAATACATGAAGGGTATGGATATATTTAATTTAGTTTTCCATCACTCAAACTGACTTTTACTTTGCCAGTTTTTTTTAGATAGGCTATTTTGTCTTCATAATCTTTGATAACCGCTTTGATATTCTGTTGCCCTTTCCAGCCCGTGTAGCCGAAGAGCAACATCCCCAGAGAACCAATTACAAATAGAATGATTCCAACAATATTAAGCCAGATATTTGTCGCATGAAAGAAATAAATTAGTACAATTCCAATTCCACTGATTTTGTAATTAAATTGATTCGATTACGATATGCGGATAACCAACCAATCGTTTTAGTAACTAGTTATTTACCTTTCAAGTATTTTTCAAAATTAGAATCCTTTGATTTCGAAAACGGCTCACTCTATTCGGCTTTGGAAAAAGAAGGTTATCCAGTAATTAATGTCCACAGAAAACTGGAAGTAGAATCGGCTGATGAAACAGTTGCTGACATGTTAAATATCAACGAAAATGATCCAATCTTTTATTTTCACACAGTTGGATATGCTAAAAATAAAATACCCGTTGAGTATTCGATAGCAAGATATCGTGGTGACATTAATTCATTTGAAATTTCTATTGATCGTTAAATATTATTTCCGCCTTCCATGAAAAGACGATTGGGCTGGAACATAGCCGGCACAACTTGAAGTCAACGATGAACCTGTTGTCTACAAGCTTGGCCTTTGACTAACCTGGCAAAGTACAACCAGCTAAGTCAAATTTGGCTATTGAGCCCATCGTTTTTTCATTCCAGACTAGTTTCCTATTTATTTTTTGAATCGACCCATTTATGGACGTAGCAAAAACACTAATTCTATTACTCCCTAAATAATTTTTACAGGGGGAAATTAGAATTAGTGTTTTTGATTTAAAATTCAAACTGATTACAACAATCGAACTAGCTCGGAGTAAGAAAGAGAAATGGCTCAATAGCGAAGTTTCTCTTAATTAGCGTACTTTGCTAATTTAGCGAAAGGTCAATCTTGGAAACAATTCCGAACTTTGGAATTGATTTCAAGTTGTGCCCGCTATGTTCCAGCCGTTTTCCCTTTCTTGCGGAGAGCGGAATCATTATACTAACCTAATTTAAGGAAGAATCCAAAATTTTCTATCTTTAAAATTCAGTAATATATTTATTAGCTTTATTCTTCAATAAGTCGATTCCCAAGCCCATATCTTGCTGTGGCAACATGATCAGACCCTTTTTATCTTCAACTCCACCGATAAAAGGACTGTCTGAAATATAATCAAGTCCGTCCAAATCAATATACTTCACATTGGAAAGTCCATCACTCAAATATGATGCAATCGTCATGGCAACATTTGATTCAGTTGTACAACCAAATAAACAGTCGACTTCTTTCCGCTTGGCATAATTAGCAATTTCGATAGCCTCGAGTGGTCCGCCACATTTAATCAACTTAATATTGATTGCTGTGCCATATCCATTTTCAATCACGTTTTTAGCATCAGTCAAATTGAACACTGATTCGTCCGCAATAATCGGAATCGTTGTTTTAAAACTAATTTTTCGCATTTCTTCATACATAGAAGCTTTAACTGGTTGCTCAATAAATTCGACATTCAGTGAGGAATCATCGAAAGTTTTGATGGCATCGATAGTTTCTTGATAAGTCCAACTCTGATTGGGATCCAGTCTGATTGAAACATCATCTGGAATAATTTTTTCCAATTGTACGATACGTTGTATTTCCGAATCGCCATTATCAACTTTATATTTAATATGCTGGTATCCACGTTTCAAAACCCGCTTAGTTTCTAAAATTGTTTCATCATCACCCAACAAACTGATTGTTGTGTCATTCTCTAAAACTCGATTCCCTAGTGATAAATCAAGTTCATCTGATATTTCAATAGACTTAGTTTTCGCAACAGCATCCAAAATGGCCGTTTCCATCCCATATCTAGCAGCACCGTTTGATTCCAACTCCTGCAAATCTATTAAAGTATCTTCAATTTCTTTTTGTAAATGTGCTGTGAAGAAGTAATCTGAGAACTGATACATATCTTCACGAGTTTCGCCAGTCAATTTGATGTTTTCTGCAGATTCTCCATAACCAATACTTCCGTCACTTAATTCAACTTGATAAAAAATTCCAACTAAATTATTTGATGTTCTGATACTTGTTATAAACGGTCTCTTTAAAGGAATATCTAACTTATAAATGTGGTAATTTGATAATTTCACCATAATATTCATCTCCGATAATCTTCAAACAAAAATCGCAAGTAGCTGCTACTGTCGTTTTCTAATGTACCTATACTATATGACAATATCGGTAAAATTCCATTCAAAACGATTTACAGTGTTTAAAAGAGTTCTAAAAAATGCAAAACAGCCACAAATTCAAAATACGAATTTGTGACTGTTTCACTTTAATATTTGAAAAGAGCTAACCATGTTGTTTTGCTCTCTATCTAAAACGAGCTACGCAAGCCAGATTCCTGTGCTTGCCTAATTTCCCAAATCATACGCAAAAGGCGCATATAATTCGTGAAGTCCTGCAAATGCTCAGAATCTAAACGGCTTGCTGCACTCTCTTGTTTTGCCGTCCCCCGATTAGGTACGTTTAAAATTTGAGTTGAATAATACCAACTAAGTTGAATATTTAACACTACTGGGTTTTATAACTTCAAACCAAACAATTAAAAACATCCCTCAATGCCAGATGAATCTCTAAGTCAGGTAATTCAATCAGATAATTGTTTAATTTGAAAAAATCTAAAGCCTTCCGGGTAAACATAAAATCCATCATCAAAACTTTTAACCTGTGTAGGTTCAATTAAGGGTAAATGCTGGTTCAATATCATTTTTGATATGAACCGTCGGAATGACATTCGAATACTATAACACATCTTCCCTAATTTAATATAAATTTAGTTTTAAAACATATTAATAATCAATTAAAGACTATACTTTCTTTATCAAATCAACTGAGGTGATATTATGCGTATCGTTATCATTGGTAGAAGTGGCAGTGGTAAATCAACACTGTCCAAAAAAATAGCAGAAATAACCCATTATCCCCTATTACACTTAGATAGTATTTGGCACACGACTGATTATTCAAACCACGCCAAAGACTGGTTCTCTGAATATCAAAAAGAATTTATGCAACAAGATAATTGGATTATCGATGGCAATTATGGAGGAACATTTTCTAATCGTTTACCTCAAGCTGATGTCATCATCTGGTTGAAAATCAATAAATATAAGGCAGTCTATCGAGTCATCAAACGCTCTTTAGACTATCACATGGATCAAAATAATCGGTCCGAAATGCCACAACAATTCAGTGAACACTTCGACCATGATTATTGGGATTTTTTGAAATTCGTCTATTCATATGACGATAAAAATACTGCTAAATTAATAAACAAATACAAATCCACAAACAGTAAGCTCGTTATTTTAAAAAAATAATAAAACAGCCACAATTCCAAAAACGAATTGTGGCTGTTTTACATTAATACGTTTACTTACTATTTGAAATGAGTTAAACGTATTGTTCTTTTCTTTTGTGATATTAGAAAAGGTAGTCCAGTTACTATTATATCCAATTAAGCCTTAGCAACGACAAAATAATTACCTTCTGGATCTTGGAAGTTGAAAGTTAGTGTTCCATTAACCTCAGTAATCTCACCCGCACTCAGCAATTCATCATGAAGATGGTTGAAATCATCCGAGAAGAACATCAATGATGGTACGGTTTCTGGTACTTCTGGAGAATAAATTCTGATGTAATCTTTAGGAAAAATGGATAACTCCACTTCATTTGAAACTCCCACAATCACATTTTGATAACCGCCATTAAGAGTCTGTCTGGCAACAACTTTGCCGCCGAACTCATCTGTCCAAAATTCAACTCCCATATCAACGTCATCAACGTATAACATAATTCTAGTTTTCATTTAAAAGGTCCTTGTCCCAAACAACACCCATAGTCTTTTCACCAGTGTGAACACTAATAGCTGGTCCTAAATGACTTTGAGAGATTCTAGCATCAGGGAAAACTTCTGTGAAATCATTTACCCATTTAGCCAACATCTCACGGTTATTAGAATCAACAATTGTAATGTGTAATTTATAATCAGGATGCTCTTCGACGTATTTTTGAATCTCAAGTGAAATCATTCTAAATGCACGATGCATAGTTCTTTCTTTACCAATGGCAAAAATTTTACCATCTTTAAAGGTTAAGAGTGGTTTCACATCCAATAAACTACCGATAATTGCAGAACGATTACTTAAACGACCTGTTCGGCTCAAGTGTTTCAAATCATTAACCGCAAAGTAAATATCAGTTGATTCACGTAATTCAGTCAGTTTTGAAACAATAACTTCAGGATCGATATCCTTTTGTGCCATTGATCCAGCTAACATACAAAGGTCAGCTTCAGCAGCACTAGCGGCCATTGAATCAAATGGATAAATAGTTGCTCTATCATATGTTTTTACAAACATTCTTAAATTATCCATAAATGATGTAATACCCAAAGATAGATGAATTGAAATAATCGTATCGTAGCCCTCATCTACTAAGCGGTCATATGCTTCTTGAATCTGTCCCAATGATACTTGGGAAGTTGTTGGTAACTCTGGTTCATTTCTTAAATAGTCATAAAATTTGTCGTCAGTTAATTCTTCAGTTTCCTTATATTGCTTGTCTCCCAAAATAACAGTTATTGGTAAGACCGTAATATTGTACTTCTTAATTTGCTCAGGTGTTAGGTACGATGCTGTATCAGTGACAACTGCCGTTTTCATTAATCTTCCTCTTTTTTCCCGATGAATACATACTTGCATATAATCATAACATTTTATTGATATTTTTAAATCTTTGAAACTTGTTTTAATCATCAGAAAGCGCTATCATTCTTGTTAAGTAAATATTTAGTAAATGGGGAATCTATTATGGATACTAAGAATATTTTAAAAGGATACCAAGATATTTTTAATGAAAAAGCCGAAAAATTATTTTTTTCACCTGGTCGAATTAATCTGATTGGTGAACATACTGACTATAATGGTGGAAATGTTTTTCCTTGCGCTATTAGTTTAGGAACTTATGCTGCTTTCGGAAATCGTAATGACAGAAAAATAAAAATGTTCTCAGAAAACTTACCAGACAAGGGAATCATTGACTTTTCACTTGATGACTTAGACTACAAAAAAGAGGACGATTGGGCCAATTATCCTAAAGGTATGATTTATTTCATTACCCAAGCTGGTCACAAATTAGATCACGGATTTAATCTTTATATTCACGGAAATTTACCTGATGGAGCTGGTCTATCTTCTTCAGCATCCATCGAATTATTAATGGGAACTGTTTTAAACGATGCCTACTCATTAAATATCGACCAACTCGATTTAGTCAAAATGGGACAAAAAGATGAAAATGACTTTATTGGAGTTAATTCAGGAATTATGGATCAATTTGCGGTCGGTATGGGTAAAGAAAACCAAGCCATCCTCTTGGATACCAACACTATGGAATATCACTACGCCCCAGTTGAATTGGGAAATAACGTGATTGTCATCATGAACACCAACAAGCACCGCGCCTTAGCTGATTCAAAATATAATGAACGTCGTAGTCAATGTGAAGCCGCCCTAGCTTTACTTCAAACCAAACTCAATATTAAATCACTTGGTGAATTATCAATTGATGAATTCGATCGTAATTCATACTTGATCAATGACGATATTTTGATTCGTCGTGCTCGCCATGCTGTTTTCGAAAATCAAAGAACTCTTAAAGCAATCAAATATCTCAAGGAAAATAATCTTATTGAATTCGGTAAATTGGTCAACGCCTCACACATCTCACTTCACTATGACTATGAGGTCACTGGAATTGAACTTGATACCTTAGTAGAAGCTGCCTGGGAACAAGATGGTGTTCTGGGTGCTCGAATGGTCGGTGCCGGCTTCGGTGGTTGTGCCATCGCAATTGTCGATAAAGATAAAATTGACGACTTCCAAATTAATGTTGGTAAAATTTATAAAGAAAAAATTGGTTACGAAGCCGACTTCTATATCGCTGAAATCTCAAACGGACCAAGTGAAATCTCAATTTCAAAGGTGGAAAAATAATGTCTTGTGTCGATAACTTTGTCGATCAAATAATCAATGGTGATAACGACTATCAAGAATTAGACCGAGTTTATTTATATAACCGAATCTGTGCTTTAGTTGGTGATGATAATCATCAAGATTCAACAGATGTTAAATCTGTTCTAATTCAAACAGCTATCATCAATAATAAAATTGAAGATAACCAGACAGCTAAAGAAATCCTCAATGACCAATTGATGGACTTCTTAACTCCCCTACCTTCAAAAGTTAATGATAAATTCTGGGATTTATATCAAGATGATCCCCAAAAAGCAACGGACTATTTTTATCAGTTAAGTCAAGATAATGACTACATTAAAGTTAAAGCTATTGCTAAAAATATTTCTTACGACGTTGCGACAGATTATGGTAATTTGGAAATTACAATCAACCTTTCCAAACCAGAAAAAGACCCAAAAGCAATCGCTGCAGCGGGCAAACAAAAACAAACTGGTTATCCTAAATGCCAACTTTGCTTAGAAAATGAAGGTTACCTCGGACGTTTGGGTTATCCAGCTAGAAGTAATCACCGAGTTATCCGCTTCATGCTCAGTGGTGAGACTTGGGGCTTTCAATATTCCCCTTATGCCTATTTCAGTGAACACGCAATTTTCTTGAACACAGTTCATCAACCAATGATCATCAATCAACACACTTTTAACAACCTATTAGAAATTACGAAAATTTTCCCACAATACTTTGTCGGAAGTAACGCTGATTTACCAATTGTTGGTGGCTCAATGCTTAGCCATGATCATTATCAAGGTGGTAAACACGATTTTCCAATGATGAAAGCACCAATCGTGCGCAATATTAACCTGAATATTCCTGATGTTAAAGCTGGAATCGTTAAGTGGCCACTATCAACTATCCGTTTAATTAGCCAGGACCCTGAAAAATTAATTCAAGCAGCAACTCTGATTCACGAGAATTGGAAAAACTATTCTGACGAATCAGTTGATATTCGTGCCTACACCGATGGAATTCGTCACCACACAGTTACACCAATCGCTCATCGTGACGGTGCTAACTATATTTTGGATATCGTTTTGCGTGATAACCAAACATCTACCAGATACCCAGATGGAATTTTCCATCCACATCAAGATGTTCAGCACATCAAAAAAGAAAATATCGGTTTGATTGAAGTTATGGGACGTGCTATTTTACCCGCTCGCTTGAAAACTGAGCTTCATGAAGTCGGTAAATATCTATTAAATGAACCAAATCAAATGGAGGCTTACCACAAGGTTTGGGCTGATAAATTAAAAGATAAATATGATTTTACTTCCGATAATGTGGATAAAATTGTGGACAAAGAAACAGGCTTAGTTTTTGCCAGAGTTCTTGAAGATGCAGGAGTCTTCAAGTGGGACAAACAAGGACAAGCTGCGTTCGATAAATTTATAGGAGGGTTACATTAATGGCAACTTTGCGCGATATAGCTGATAAGGCCAACGTTTCACCTGCGACCGTTTCCCGAGTTCTCAATAATGATTTGACCCTTTCGGTTACTGACAAAACTCGGAATAATATTTTAAAAATTGCTACCGAACTGAACTATCGAAAAGCAAATCATCCCAACAAACGCTTTCAAAAACACATTGCTTTAGTCCAATGGTATTCCGAATCCAAAGAACAAGATGACCTTTACTATATGACAGTTCGTGAAGGAATCGAGCAACAAGCCCCTGGTTACGGCTTTGAAATTACCCGAATTTTCCATAATAATATTGATAAAATCCCCAATGATACTGATGGAATAATTGCTGTTGGGAAATTCAGCCAAGAACAAGTTTCTACAATGTCACAGGCATCCAAGAATATTGTTTTCATTGATGATGATCAATTTGCGGATGGCTTCGATACCGTTCTAACCGACTTTCGTTATGGAATTAAAAAAGTCGTTGATTACTTTGTCGACCAAGAAATTAATGATATCGGTTTAATCTATGGTGAGGAACAATCAACTGATGGACTTCGAACGATTGCTGATTTCCGTTATAACTCCTTTAAGAAAGCAATGCTTAGTCACAATATTTTTAACGATAAAATTTATTTTAAAGGTGATTTCACCAAAGACTCCGGTTATCAGCAAATGAAACAGGCAATCAAACTTCAAGATGACCTGCCACACGCTTTTTTTATCTCTAATGACTTAATGTCAGCTGGTGCTTTACAAGCTCTACAAGAGGCCAACATCAATATTCCTGACCGTGTAAATATTTTCAGTTTCGACAATACGTCCCTAGCCCGCTACGTTAATCCTGAGTTGAGTTCAGTTGACGTCGCAACAGTTCAGATGGGTGCAGCAGCTGTTGATTTGATGGAAAACCTTTTGACTAATCCTAATCACGTTGTAAAACGAATCGTTCTAGCAACAAAACTGATTTTTAGACAAAGTACCATGTAATACTTGGCTAAACGTCCAGTCAATTTTATTGCGATAGCCTTTATCAGTAATTATAATTATTTGTATAGACCATCAAAGGAGATGCTGGGCAATGATAAATTTTGCAGGTTGTCGTGGACTTTGGAATATGGGCTTCATGGGTGGCGGAATGTTCTTCTACGGAATTATTATTCTTTTGATAATTCTTGTCGCTGTTTACTTCATGAGCAATGGCCATACTAATGCTAAAAATAATGCACAGGATATTTTGGACCAGGAATATGCTAAGGGTAACATTTCTGATGCTGATTATCTAAAACGTAAAAACAATTTAAGGTAAAAAATAATCCTCTGTATTGATTGGTAGTCTTGCGTTAACCAATTTATACAGAGGATTTTTAATTTTATTTTTTCCACAAGAAGTTAATCAATATTTTATCAACTTGTTTGTTTTCATGAAGTTTACTATGTTGCGCCATCTTCCCAACTATCTTCTTCTCTTGATAAGACTTAGCACGACCTGCCACTAAATATTTCAATGATTTCGACGAAACGTTTTCCACTGCTCCATCTGAATGTGTTCCATCATCTTTATCACCGTAAATATTCAACACTCTGGTTTCAGTCGGATATGTTTTACGTAATCCTAATAGTTCTTTATAAGCTGGATCCATTTTATCAGGCTTACCATTTTTAGCTAAAGTGACATCACTATACGCATCCGCTTCACCGATATATCCGTTAAAATGACCAGCAATATCAACAATTTTATTTATCTTAGGCAATTTTTTATTATTGGGATTATCCAAAATGTAAAAATTAATTGCCATGTTACCCATCGAATGACCAACTAAATTAATTTTTTTAAATTTATATTCTTTTTGTAAAAGTTCAATAACATTCTTGGCCCACAATCCAGCAACATGATTATCAGTGTTTTTACTATTATCATAATTTACTTCAATAATTGGATTCTTAGCTTTCTTAGGGATCGATCCAATCATTTTGGCATAACCATTAGGACTAACGTTGATTCGAACAATCGTCTTTGTTACACCAGCCTTCTTAGCCGCCCCAGTCATCTGAGTTTCGGCATTGAAACTACTACCATAGCCGTGGAAGAAAACCGTTGGAATTGATTCTTGAACATATTTCTTAGACTTAGCCGCTTGAGCACATCCAGTAAAACTGAATAGTCCACCTACAACTAATAGAAAGGCCAAAATTGTCGAGAGGATTAATCTCTTTTTATTCATAATTGTTTCCTCCAAATATTTCAATACACATTCTATTGTAGCCAAATACTGCGTCCTTACCTAAAGAAAGCACTTACCCTACTGTGTTGAAAAAGCTGACTTATCATTGACAGTTTTGGTATCATTAATTATGATAAATTTAATCTATCTAATTTATTTTTAATTTAACGAAGGAGATATAAGTATGGTAAAAGCAGATGCAACAAAAATTGATTGGAACAATTTAGGTTTCAATTACATGGACTTACCTTATCGTTTTCTTGCCCATTGGAAAGACGGCGAATGGCAGGATGCTGGATTAACGGAAGACAGTACTCTTCATATCAGTGAGGCCTCACCAGTTTTACACTATGGTCAGGCAGCTTTTGAAGGTATGAAAGCTTATCGTACACCGGATAATCACATTCAATTGTTCCGCCCTGACCGTAACGCTAAACGTATGAAAGATTCTTGTGAAAGACTCTTGATGCCAGTTTTCCCAGAAGACAAATTTGTTGAAGCTGTTAAGTCAGTTGTTAAAGCTAACGCCGACTTCGTGCCACCATATGGTAACGGCGCAACTCTTTATATTCGTCCATTAATTATTGGTACTGGCTCACAAATCGGAGTTCACGCTGCTCCTGAATATATCTTTACAATCTTTGCCATGCCAGTTGGTAACTACTTCAAGGGTGGTTTAACACCTGTTAACTTCACTACTTCACAATATGACCGTGCTGCCCATAAAGGTACTGGTCAAAGTAAGGTTGGTGGTAATTACGCTGCTAGTCTTTACCCTGGTGAACAAGCACATGAGAATGGCTTTGCAGATTGTGTTTACCTTGATCCAATCGAACACAAGAAGATTGAAGAAGTCGGTTCAGCTAACTTCTTTGGTATTACAAAAGATAATGTCTTTGTAACTCCTAAGTCACCTTCCATTCTTCCAAGTATCACAAAATACTCACTACTTTGGTTAGCTAAGAACCGTTTGGGACTTGGTGCTGAAGAAGGCGACGTTTATGTTGATAAGTTAGATGAATTCAAGGAAGCTGGTGCCTGTGGTACTGCTGCTGTTATCTCTCCTATTGGTGGTTTGGAACACAACGGTAAACTTCATGTCTTCTACAGTGAAACAGAAGTTGGTCCAGTAACTAAGAAACTATATGAAACACTTACAGGAATTCAATTTGGTACTGTTGAGGCACCTGAAGGTTGGATTCAAGTTGTTGAATAGTATTATAGAAACAAAAAAAATCATGACCTCACGTCATGATTTTTTTGTACTTCTTATTTAAGAGGGAAAAGCGTGTTGTAATCGGTGTTGAGTCCGATCACATATCAAATTGAAGGGTAAGCTGTAGTAACATGCACCTTAACGATTTAATCATTTTGGAACACAGTGTTATAGCCTAGTAATCATGTTTGAATTCTTCAATTAAATCTTGATACCGGGGGAGGTACGGATTTAACTGGAGCCACGACAATGAATTAAATAATTGGCTTGTTGAGTAGCCAGGTCATTTGCTTCACTGTCAACAAACATATTGTATAGTGAACCCTTACATTTTAGGAACCCTAATTTGTAAAAGTTTCTTTCTATTATTGGGTTTTTTAGATAATAAATAATGCATACCCTATCATTCATGATTTTGTAGCTATTAATTAATCCTGCATGATAGAATATTACAGAACGAATAATAGAAAGAGGAATTTTTAAATGAAAATTTATTTTGCCAACGGTCTATTTGCTTTGGCTGACCGTATGTTTAATGAGGTTGTAGTTGAGAAAATCAGAAAGATGGACAGTAATATTGAAGTCTACCTTCCCCAAGAAAATGGTGATATCAACGACAAAATGAACTATGCGGACTCTATCAAAATTGCCCAAGAGGACAATAAAGAATTACTTTCTTCTGATTTAGTTGTTGCAGTCCTTGATGGCGACACAATGGACGACGGTGTTGCTTCTGAAATCGGTGTTGCTTTCGGTAAAGAAATTCCTGTTGTCGGTCTTTATACCGACCTACGTCAACATGGTGTTGAAAACCCCGAAAAGCTTAACGCTGTGGGAACTATCGGTGAAAATCCTTTCTCATATATCAACAATTACACAATTGGTTTGATTAAAATGAACGGTGCCATGGTCAATAATATTGATGCCATGCTAGATGAAATCAAAAAATATTCATAAAATAATTTTGTATATTTTGACATATTTGTGTTTCAGTTCGGTTACGTTAACTTTACAGTCCAGTTATAACTAATTTACAGTTAAGTTATAATCAACATTTCATGGTCTATACGTTATATAGTTATTTCCGTTGAGTAATTAAGTAACACTATACGTGTTCAAAAAAATTTCGGGGGAATCATTTTATAATGAAGATCAAAAATTTTGTAGCATCACTATTTACAGTTTCAACACTTGCATTAATCGGTATCAGCGCACAAGCACAATCAGTTGACGCTGCCACAGTTTCAACAGCAGATGCCAGTGGTGTTGTTTACATTACAAATGGAAATGGCGCAACAGTTTATGGTCAACCTACTGCAGCAGGTGTTGTCGGTGATACAGGTGCTAGATTAGCTTCTAAAACTGGCTGGAGATTCGACAAGTTAGCAAATATCGACGGTACTATCTACTATCAAGTAGGAACAAACGCATGGATCGCAGCTAGTGATACTTCTACTGATGCTCCTGCAATTGTTTTGGACAAAGATATGTACATCAATGTTGCTGGTGGCGTAAATCTATATGACGGTCCTAACGGTAACTTTACTGGTAACGTTGCTACTGGTCATACTATGGTTCACGTTTACGAAAGTAAAACTGATTCCAAAGGTGTTACTTGGTACGATGTTGGCCGTAGCCAATGGATCAATGGTAAATATATGTCAGAAGACAATGTTAAACAAACTATTACAATGTCAGCAACTGCATATGACCCTGCTGTTCTAGGATCAAACATGGGTTACAGTGGTGTTGCCGCTAACCTATCAAAATTCCCTAAGGGTACTCATTTAAGAATTACAGCAAGTAATGGTCAATCTTACGATCGTGTTGTTAATGATACAGGACTTTTCGCTTACAGCAATCCTAATCAATTAGACATCGCAATGCCTAACTCACAAGCACTACAATTTGGTCGTCAAAATGTGACTGTTCAAGTTCTTGGATAATTAAATATTACAAAAATAAAAAGAATTGAATTCCTCCCTGAATTCAATTCTTTTTTTGCGCTCTTATTGGTAATACCATTAGACTAGTTTTTCATTCTCTTTTTGGATTTTATTTTATCTTGAAATTCAAAAATGAAATGAGTAAAGTACGTTATCCCGATAATAAATGCGATAATCGCTATTATGAGATTTGCCGTAACCATTACGTAGAGGTCAATTCCTAATAGAAATAGAAAAACAATTGTGTGAAGAATCTTTCTCATGATTCATACGCCCCTTTTTTTAGTCCCTCTTACGGCTTTAGTCGTTAGAGGGAATTATGGGGTTGACTAAAAGTCAACGGTATTCCTTATGGCTTTAGCCGTTAGAGGGAATTATGGGGTTGACCAAAGGTCAACGGCATTCCTTACGGTTCTAGTCGTTACTAATCAAGTTTCATATATTTTGAAACGAATGATAGAAAGATTGCCATTCCCAAACAAAATGCGATTAGAGAACTGATAACACTACCCGTTATCCAAATATACAAATCCAGAATAATAACCGTTAACATCAGAATATTGTGATAAACATTTTTCATGAATATGCTCCTTAGTGAAGCCCAACAAATACAAACTTCTTTGTATTTAACAATTAGTTTATTATTTTGTTGATAATTCATAAAATATTCTGATTATTAAAAAAAGGCGAATCCCCATGAATTCAACCTTTTTCCTAATTCCATTACCAATTTGTCTATTTCTGGCACGAAAAAAAGACCCCCACACATTGGGGGCCCTTCATAAGATACAAGTGGTAAGATGAAATCTACTGTAGTTTCATCAACGTTAAAATGAATCTAAACCTTAAATGAATCTTACTACTTGAAAAACCATATCTCACTATCTGAATATATGTAATTCTGTTCAACTAATGGATCCTAGCGAATCATGTATTGAGCTTGTGCGACTAAATTAAATTAGGTCGATCTTATGTTAACTTTGGTCGCCAGTTCCAAAAATGTCTTCTAACTGTACTGACTCTAACTATCTTTTGCTTTGTACTAATCTCACTATCTCTTTGTGAAACTATAAAACGTTACTAACCAAAATACTTTTAGGGCTACAGTTTTTGACATTTCATCTTTACCACATCTATAATATATCATCTCCGGAAAACGTTTACAACTTTAAGCACTATTCTGGGGATTTGTTGTTGACGATTTAGTTGGCACCCTTTTTACTCTGTATCTTTAGCGTATGCCGTTGGCCCTTGTTCTATCTAATTAACTGTAATTTTTTTGATTGTCCACATATAAGTCCCTCTAACGACCATAGGTGTCTAATTATTGTTTATTCGTTTCCCTTAACTTTATTTGCTTTGTATTTTGAGAGTATGCCGTTGGTCTTCGACCAACCCCATAATTCCCTCTAACGACCATAGGTCGTAAGAAAGGAATACCGTTGACCTTTGGTCAACCCTATAAGTCCCTCGTAACGACCAAAGGTCGTAAGAGGGACTAAAAAAGGACTCCCACTATAAGAGAGCCCTTAGTTAGATATAAGTGGTAAGATGAAATTTACTGCAGTTTCATCAACGTTAAAATGAATCTAAACCTTAAATGAATCTTACTACTTGAAACATATCTTACTATGTAAATATATTTTTCGTTCAACTAATGAATCCTAGCGATACATGTATTGATATTGTGCGACTACTTTTAATTAGGTCGATCTTATGTTAACTTATCTCGCTAGTTCCAAAAATGCCGTCGAGCTGTACTCTCTAATTTTTGTTTGCTTTTTACTAATCCTACCATCTCCTAGAAACGATAAAATGTTCTTAATCAAAATTCTTTAGGGCTACAGTTCCTGACATCTCATCCTTACCACGTCTATAATATATCATTTTAAGTAAGCGCTTACAACCTTTATTTGATATTTCTTTAATAAAATTTATTCCAATAATGTTTAAACAAAAATTCTATAAAATGATATTTTAGATATTACTTATTTCTGATACTTGATTTATATAAAATTTCTATATTGAATAAGTTTACATAATGACACTATATTTATTGAGTTGTCTCTACATAGGTCCCCTCGTAACGACCAAGGGTGGTTAACATTCTTCCATCCTTAGCTTTGTTTACTCGGTGCTTTGAGAGTATGAATTTGACCCCTGTTCTATCTAAGTAACTGTAATTTTTTAAATTGTCCCCATATAAGTCCCTCGTAACGACCATAGGTGTGTAATGTTGTCTGATCCGTTATCCTTAGTCTTATTTGCTTTATATTTTAAGAGTATGCCGTTGGTCTCCGACCAACCCCATAAGTTACTCTAACGACCGTAGGTCGTAAGAGTAACTAAAAAGGACTCTCAGTGTGAGAGTCCCTAGTTAGATATAAGTGGTAAGATGAAATTTACTGCAGTTTCATCAACGTTAAAATGAATCTAAACTTTAAATGAATCTTACTACTTGAAAACATATCTTACTATATGAATATGTATACTTCGTTCAACTAATGGATCCTAGCGAATCACGTATTGATGTTGTGCGACTAACTAAATTAGGTCGATCTTATGTTAACTTTTGTCGCTAGTTCCAAAAATGTCGTTGAACTGTACAGACTCTAATTATCTTTTGCTTTGTACTAATCTCACCATCTCCTAGAAACGATAAAACGTAACGCATCAAATTCCTTTTAGAGCTACAGTTCCTGACACTTCATCTTTACCACATCTCTAATATAGCATCATTAGTAAGCGCTTGCAACACCCTAATTTTGTTTTTTATAAAGACGTTCATTTTCTTTGATTTCACTCAAATAGAACTTGGCATCAACGGTTGCTGGATCAACGATTGTTCCATCTGAATATTCAATTTCGTACATTTTTTCATAATCAGAAATACTCATTTTTTCACGATTATTCAACAAATTCATGATGGCATCTTGGTCAATTACCTTTTCGAATCCTGGTTGAATTTCGCCACTATATAATTCACCAACGGCACCTGATCCATAACTAAATAATAGAAGTTCTTCGTTAGCTTTGGCGGCATTAACTAGGTATGACAATAATCCTAGATAAAGTGAGCCAGTATAAAGATTTCCAACTTCACGACTGAATTTAATACTTGCTTGATAATGCTCTGTCAATTCAGCATATTTCTCATCTGAAACGTGACCCTCAAGTGTTCTTAAAGCCTTTGTTCCCATTTTTGTATACGGAATATGGAACAACATTGTTGAAAAATCAGCAGCTGTTGCATCATATTTTGTTTGATATTTATCCCAAAGCGTTTTGAAGAAATCGACGTAAACCTCATTAGAGAACTTACCACGAGCAAACGCTGTTTTGGAGAAAGTTGGACGCCAGAAATCACCGACATTACGTGTCATATAAACTGATTTGTGGTCCAATTTCAACACTCGTGGATTTTGGCTAATAATCATGGCTACTGAACCAGCACCTTGAGTTACTTCACCCGGAGTTTTAATACCGTAACGAGCAATATCAGTCGCAATCACTAACGCTTTTTTATCAGGGTTTTGACTAACGAAATCATAGGCCGTCTGTAAACCAGCAGTGGCACCGTAACAAGCTTGCTTGATTTCAAAAGCACGAATATCTTCTGGTAAATCCAATAGATCCATCAAAAAGGCAGCAGTAGATTTTGATTCATCGACACTACTTTCAGTCCCAACAATCAACAATCCTAAATCTTTTTTATCGTCGTCCGTCAAAATACTATCGGCTGAACTTGCGGCCATTGTCACAGCATCTTGATATGGTTGTGGAACAGCTTGCTTGTCTTGGCCAATTCCAATAGTAAATTTGTTTGGATCAACGTTACGTGCTTTAGCTAATTCAACAATATCAATATAATCCTTGGGAACGTAAAATCCTATCTTATCAATACCTATCTTCATCATTTACCTCGTAATTGCATTAAAATATTTTGAGCATTTTTAATTGTATAATTCTTCGTTTGATTCAAAATTTTGGCAACCTGATCGATTTCTTTCCCAGTTGCCCCAGCCGATACGGCTAATGACTTGCTTTGTAATCCCATGTGACCAGCTTGAATTCCAGTCGTAACGAGAGCTCGCATAGCTGATAAATTATTAGCTAAACCGACAGCCCCAACAACTGACTGCAATTGAGTGCTGTCCTTTATTTTCATAATTGCCAAACTCAATTGGGCCATTGGCAAAGCACTAATTGCTCCACCAACACTACCTAATTCAATCGGCATTTTTAAAGTTCCAATTAACTTGTCATCTTTGATATACCACTCACTAAATGGTTGATATTGTCCGCTTTCAAAAGCAAAACTGTGAGCAGCAGCCTCTTCAGCTCGGAAATCATTACCAGTGGCTAAATAAACCGCATCAATTCCATTCATAATTCCTTTATTATGCGTTACAACACGCTTAACAGACACTTGTGAGAACTTAGATAACTTAACAATCCGTTGAGCAACTTCGTCTCCAGACATAGTTTTAGTGGCTAATTGTGAAAAGTTGATTTCAGCTTCCACTGTAACAACTTGACCTAGACCACTATTGGATAAAATACTACACAAAACATCCCCATTAACCAATTCAGAAACCTTATGTGCCGTCTTTTCCAAAATAGTATTGACCATATTGGCACCCATGGCGTCAACAGTATCAATCCCTAATTCCAGCTCCAAAAATTTATCATAGTGATTGAATTTCAAAGAAACAATTCCACCACCACGTTTAATTAAACTTGGATGTGCCTCTTTAGCAAATTCGAATATTTCTGAATCCTTGCTTTCTAAAAGTTCAATATCGGCAGAAGATAGATTCTCTAAAACAATCTGTCCGTAAACAACTTTAGAACTTGAAAAAGTTTTGAAGCCACCACTGTTTTTTACACGTTTAGCTGCATTAGAAGCTGCCGCAATTACTGATGGTTCCTCAATTACCATTGGTACTAAATAATCTACCCCATTAACCAAAAAATCTGTCGCAAAACCATAAGGCAGACTAAAACTACCAATTTGGTTTTCACTCAAACTATTCGCCAGATCTGTTGAAATGGTTTGGCGACTTCGTAAAGATTCAGCTTGTTCAGCAGTCAAATAACCACCATCAAGTAAAAGCTTGATTCTCTCTTCATTGGTCATTTCGTAGATTTTCATACCAATTTAATACCCATAGCCATTCCCATACCGCCACCGATACATAGTGAGGCAAGGCCTGACTTCTTTTCTTCTTGTTGTAGGGAATTAATCAAAGTTACTATCATTCGAGCTCCAGTAGCCCCTAATGGGTGTCCTAATGCTATTGCACCACCATAAATGTTTAATTTATCAGCAGGAATTTCCAAATCACGACTGACCGCCACAGCTTGAGAAGCAAAGGCTTCATTGACTTCAAACAAATCGTAATCTGCTAAATCAGTTTGGTAACGTTTGAAATACTTCTTAATTGCATGATATGGAGCATATCCCATGTAGTTAGGATCGATTCCAATTTCTGTGTAACCAGTTATTTCAGCAACATACTTCAAGCCTAATTCTTCAGCGCGACTTTGTTTCATCATGATCAGAGCAGCTGCTCCATCATTAATTGGTGATGAATTTCCTGCTGTAACAGTTCCTTGTTTCTTGAAGACAGTCCGAAGTTGTCCCATTTGTTCCAACGTCGTTGTTGGTCTAATTGATTCATCTGTGGTAACTTGTTGACCATTAACTTCAATTGGTAAAATTTCTTTAGCTAATTTGGCTTGAGCCTTATGTGCCTTTTGATGTGAATCGTAGGCAAATTTATCCTGTTGTTGACGAGTAACGTCATACTTTTTAGCAACGTTCTCACCTGTGTTACCCATTGGTAAATTATTGAAAGCATCGTTCAAACCATCATTGAAAAGTGTATCTGATAGTTTTTCACTAACTTCCATTTTGCCAGTTCTTGGAGCAAAGAATGGAGCATTCGACATGTTCTCAACACCACCGGCAACAACGATTTCTGCGTTACCCATAGTGATTGCTGAAATACCTTCATAGATAGCTTTCATCCCAGAACCACATACTTGGTTGATTGTCATAGCAGTCGATTCTAATCTTGCACCAGCATTTAAACCAATCTGTCTGGAAACATTCTCTCCTTGACCAGCTTGAATAACATTCCCAAAAATAAATTGATCGATAATTTTGGGATCAACATGATTCTTACTTAATAGTTCTTTTACCAGCTGAGTTCCTAGTTGAACCGCTGTTACATCAGCAAATTGGCCTCTGAACTTACCAATAGCTGTTCTCTTTGCATCTATAATTACAATTGGACCCATAATGTTTTTCCCTTCAAACTTGGTAGAATATCCTTAAGCTTACATAATAATTTAATTTACCAATAAAAACAAATATAATGGTGGAGATTTCTTATGCGTACTATTGATTTAATCTTATTATTGAATGATTTTAAAAAAAATAATCGTGTCTTCATTGAAAGTGGCGATGACCATCTGGCAGTGGTTGACCTCGAAGTTACTGATGAACAAATAATCCTTAAAACTTCTAATAAACTACATGGTTTAAAAAATTGGGAATTCTTACTCTTACTAAATAAGAAAGAATATTATGAATACCCTATTTTTTACAATAATAAAAATAGCCATCAACAACTCTTTGGTTTTAGAGTTGCTAATGACTGTTTGTTATTAGGTTAATTATTTAGTTGTTTTCTTAGTTTCAGTTTTATCTTCTGCTTGAAGTTTCTTAGCAAGTTCCAAAATGTAAGGTTTCAATTCATCCTTAACTTCTGGGTGAGTTAGACCATATTCAATATTAGTCTTAACGTAACCAAACTTGTTACCAACATCATAACGATTACCTTTGAATTCATGAGCAAAGACACGTTGTGTCTGGTTCATACGATCAATGGCATCTGTTAGTTGGATTTCGTTACCAGCACCTGGTTTTTGAGTTGCTAGTAAATCAAAAATTTCTGGTGTTAATAAATAACGTCCAATAATAGCTAAATTACTTGGGGCATCTTCCATCTTAGGCTTTTCAACGAATTTCTTTACGTTGTATAGTCCTGGTTCATTTTCACCCTCAGGATCAATGACACCATATTTAGAAACGTCTCTTTCAGGGACCTTCATAACAGCAATTGTTGAAGCATGAGTTTTCTCATAATCATTGATCAATTGTTTTGTTAGAGGAACCTTATCTTGCATCAAGTCATCACCAAGCATGACAACGAATGGTTCGTCACCAATAAATGAACGTGCTTGAGAAACGGCATCACCCAAACCATTTGGATGAGCTTGACGACTGTAGTACAAGTTGACACCTAAATTAGTAGTATCTTGAACAACTTTTAATAATTCAGTTTTGTTCTTAGCTTCAAGATTTTGTTCCAATTCAGGAACTGAATCAAAATGATCTTCAATAGAACGCTTATTTTTACCTGTAATAATCAAGATATCTTCAATTCCAGAAGCCTTAGCTTCCTCAACGATGAATTGAATAGTTGGCTTGTCGACGATAGGTAACATTTCCTTTGCCAAAGCCTTTGTTGCTGGTAAAAATCTTGTTCCTAATCCTGCTGCTGGTATAATTGCTTTTCTTACTTTCATCAATTATTCTCCTTTTCGTGCGACCTTAGATAACTAGTTAACTTACCAGTACTTTTCCTTAAAAATGGACCGCCAAAGCCTTCAGCAAAGCCGACATTAATGGCATTTCCAAATAAAAAGATTGTCACTGACATATTCACCCAAAGCAAAAACACAATAATGGCACCAATAGCACCGTAATTATCCCAAGCTGATCCAAAATACTTCAAATAGTATGAGAACAATTGCGATAGACCTAACAGGCCAATACTAGTGATAATGGTTCCAGTTATTAAGTAATAAAACTTCAAATGGATATTAGGTAAAAAATAGAACAGTGCAAAAACGATCATTAACATTATAACAATTGCGAACGGCCATTTCCAACGTGTAAAGGCATCTATTAAAGTTGTTTTTACTTTCAATAACGGAATCAACCAATTCAAGAGAAGCTGACCGAATGTAAACGTTACAATTGCCGCCACACCAATTAATAATAACATCAAAGTTGTGACAAATGCCAAACCTCTTCGGATAACATAATTTAAAAAGGTTTGTTCAACGAAAAGACTGCTAACATCCAGTCCATACGCCTCATTCATAGTCATTTGAACGATATTTAAGCCTCGCGAAATAGCCCAAAGAGCCACAACAATACCAATCGACAATATGCCTTTATTTGAACTAGACAAAACTTTGATTATCGTTGGTAGTAGATAATGATGTAAATCGTCCGGCAAAATAAACTCAATATAGCTAATTACTGTCGGCTTATCCAAACGCAACAGTGGAATCAAATTTCCAACAATAATAACCGCTGGAAATAACGCCAACAGGATATAATATGTGATTGCTTTTGAAGCCATCGGTATATTCGAGTCACTCATTGATTGAGTAACATATTTAACAAAACCAACGAACTTCTTCCTCTTACTTATCGGCTGCTTAAAAAGCGGCACCTGCTGCTTAATATCTTCCATAGTCACACCATTTTATAGTAAGTATTTAGCGTCATACTCAGGATCTTGTGATGTTAGAATCTTGGGACCATCCTTTGTAATGGCAATTGTATGTTCATATTGTGCCGAATTAGTACCGTCGGCAGAAACAAAGTATTCCCAACCGTCAGCTTTAACAAACTTATCTTTAATTTCCCATGTTCCAAGGTTTACCATAGGTTCAATTGTAATTGTCATACCTTCACGTAACCTTAAACCTTGACCTGGTTCACCATAATGAGGAACATTTGGAGCTTCGTGCATTGTTGGTTGAATACCATGACCAATAAGATCACGAACATCACCCATGTGGTTGATATCTTCAACATAATGTTGAATTGCATAACCAACGTCACCAAGACGGTTTCCAACAACAGCTTGGTCAATTCCTAAGTAAAGTGCCTTATGAGTAACATCCATAAGTTTTTGGTCTTCGGCTGAAATATCGCCAACTGCATAGCACCAACATGAATCACTTTCGTAACCATTCAAGTTAACAGTCATATCAACCTTTAGAACATCCCCATTTTTCAAAATGAGGTTCTTACGTGGAATACCATGAGCAACTTCATCATTAACACAGACACAAGTTGCATACTTGTAACCTTCAAAGCCTTTTTCTGATGGACGACCACCATGTGAAACGATATAGTCGTTAGCAAATTTTTCAATTTCCATTGATGAAATTCCGGGTTTGATAATGTCACGCAAACCGATGTGTGTATTAGCAAGTAGTTCTCCGGACTTTCTCATTCCTTCTATTTCTCTTGCAGATTTTAGTGTAATCAATATTTAACATGCCCCTTCAAAAAATATATTCATTTTATTATAACATTCTAGTGGTTCTTGGGTTTCCGTCTTCCGTAAAAATCAAAATTTGGCTGGAACGTGGTAGGCACGACTTGAAGCTAATTCCAAGTACGGGAATCATCTTCAAGCTCGGCCTTTTTCTAACCTGACTTCGTCAGCCAAGAAAAATTTTACCACTGAGCCAATTTTGATTTTTACTCCAGACTAGTGTTGTTGGTAAATTCTAAATAGATTTTATATATTTATTTTAAGTCTGCAAATTTCAACTCAATTAAATTTTATAAGAAATAAAAAAATAAAAGTTATTTAGTCGGGAATGGAGCAATATAGAGGTCTCAGCTATGAAATTATTCTTAGATGGCCGATTTTGCCAGGTTAGAATAAGACTCGATTTGGAAACAATTTTTGAACTTTAAAATTGGTTTCAAACGACGTCCATGGCGTTCCAGACCTCTATATTGTGGAATGGAAGACGGGTATCAACTACTAACCAAAACAAGCACGCTCCCTAAATTATATGGTTGGTAATATTATTTTTTGCTATAATATCCCAAGATATGAAAAATGAGGCGACAATTATATGACTAAAGTAAAAATCGTTTTTGCTAGTATTACTGGTAACGATGAAGACATCGCCTATGTCCTAACTGAAAAGTTTGAGGATCTAGGTTGTGATGTCGATATGAGTGAAGTTTCTCAAACTGATGCAGCTGATTTCGAGGACGCTGACATCTGTATTATTGCTAGTTACACTTATGATCAAGGTATCGTCCCTGATGAAGCCTTGGACTTCTATGACGATATGCAAGATTTAGATTTAAGTGAAAAAGTTTACGGTGTTTGTGGTTCTGGAGATACTTTCTATGAGGATTTTTGTCGTGCAGTCGATGAATTTGCGAAGGCATTTGAAGAAGTTGGCGCAAAAAGTGGTGCTGAACCTGTCAAAGTTGAGTTAGATCCTGAACAAGATGATATTGATAAGCTTGATAACTTTGCGGAAAAGATTTATAAAAAGGCACAAGAAATGGATCTTTAAATATGAATTTTCTAAAAAAATACCGAAATTTTGGAGTGTATTGCCTATTCGGATTCTTGGCATCACTTATAAATATCGGAATATTTGATTTATCACATAACTATTTCCACATCACACTTTGGATTGCAAACACTCTTGCTTGGTTTATTTCAAATTTCTTTTCATTCTTTGTGACCAAACTTTATGTTTTCAAATCTGAAATGGAAAACTTCAAAAAAATGTTTCATGAGGGGATTCTTTTCCTTGTGTCACGTATCTTTTCATTGATTTTCGATGATGTCTTTATGATTGTGGCTGTTTTCATTTTCCCTTGGAATAATCTGATAATTAAAGCAATTGATCAAGTCATTGTTGGGATATTTAACTATTTCTCATCAAAACTGATTTTTAACTATAATAATCGACGGTTGCTTGCTCGGATAAGAACTATCCGTGAAAAAAGGAAGAATCGTGATTGGTTTTAATTAATTTTAAAGACAGAAAAATAGCAGAGTCAACCAGGAATTACCTAGGTTGATTCTGCTATTTGCTTTTCATATAACCTTATTCAAAAGTATCTGGTTTCTCAGTTGTTTGTTTAAAGTAGTAACTCATTGCATCAAGAATTCTATCCGATGCCTTACCATCACCATATGGATTTTTAGCATTTGCCATACGATCATACTCGGCTTTATCAGTGATCAAGCGAGTCATTTCTTTTTCAACGACTGCAGCATCAGTACCAACTAACTTCAATGTTCCTGCAGTAACACCTTCAGGACGTTCAGTTGTGTCACGTAGGACAAGCACTGGTTTACCTAATGAAGGTGCTTCTTCTTGTACACCACCGGAATCGGTCATGATAAAGTAACTTCTGGAAGCTAAATTGTGAAAATCAACAACATCTAAAGGTTCGATTAAGTGAATTCGATCAACATCACCCAGAATATCCTTAGCAGTTTGTTGAACAACTGGATTCAAGTGAACTGGATAAACCAACTCAATATCATCATGCTTTTCAACAACCTTCTTCATTGCTCTGAAGACTTGCTTCATTGGTTCCCCTTGATTCTCACGACGGTGCATTGTGATAAGAATCATCTTCTTATCTGGATCAATGACATCCATAACATCGTGATGATAGTTCTTGTGAACAGTGCTTCTTAGAGCATCAATCGCCGTGTTACCAGTTACGAAGATATTCTCACCGTGATGATTTTCCTTTAACAAATTAGCTTTACTTTCACTAGTTGGTGCAAAGTAAATATCAGTTAAATCATCAGTCATTTGACGGTTCATTTCTTCTGGCCATGGAGAATACTTATTCCAAGTTCTCAAACCAGCTTCAACGTGTCCAATACGTGTTTGGTGGTAAAAGGCTGACAAAGCAGCACTGAATGTAGTTGTAGTATCACCATGAACTAACACGATATCAGGTTTTTCTTTTTCAATAATACTGTCCAATTCCTTAAGAACTAAGCCAGTAATACCGCTCAATGTTTGACGTTCCTTCATAATATTCAAATCATAATCTGGTTTGATATCGAAGATGTGCAAAACTGAATCCAGCATTTCACGATGTTGGGCTGTAACAACTGTCACAGTCTCAAAACGATCATTGTTTTCTTTTAATTTCAAAACTAATGGAGCCATTTTTATCGCTTCTGGTCTTGTACCAAAAACTGTCATAACTTTAATTTTATCCAAAATTATCACCTCAATAAATTATTTCCAGTATATCAAAGATAGCATTATTAATATAGGTAGTTACGTTCAATCGAACTATACACTGTTTTCAGAAAATATATTGGTATAATAGAACCATTATGATAAATTATCCGATACTTATAATCTTAAGCATTTTAACAACCTTAATTGCTTTTTTCACAGTCATGTCGATTTACAACACAATGGTCAAATCTCCCAGTAAAAAGTACTGGTGGTACATTCTGCTGGGTTTGTTAATCGTTTATCTGATAGCATTTTACATCTATTTTCACATGTGATTCCCCCCTTACACAAAATGTTTGTTAAAAAAGTGTTAATTTCTTTCGTTTTGAGTTAGAATTACTAATGTAATTAAAATGAAATTTTATGGAGGTTTATCGATGGTTTTAACAAACGGTAACGAAATATTCAACAACGCCCGTAAAGGCAAGTATGCTGTTGGTGCTTTTAACATCAACGACTTGGAATGGACACGTGCAATTTTAGAGGCTGCCCAAGAAACTAATACACCAGTATTGGTACAAACATCAATGGGTGCTGCTAAGTATATGGGTGGTTACGAACTATGTCTTCACCTTGTACAAGACACAATCAAATCAATGGGTATTACAGTTCCAGTTGTAATGCACTTGGATCACGGTAACTACGAAGCTGCTAAGGAATGTATCGAAGTTGGTTACAACTCAGTTATGTTCGATGGTCATGATTTGCCATTCGCAGAAAACCTTGAAAAGACTAAGGAAATTGTTAAATTAGCTCACGCTAAGGGAATTTCTGTTGAAGCTGAAGTTGGTTCAATCGGTGGTACTGAAGATGGTATCGTTGGTCTTGGTGAATTAGCTGATGTTGAAGAAGCTAAGACACTTGACGCTACTGGCGTTGACTACCTAGCCGTTGGTATTGGTAACATTCATGGTGTTTACCCTGATAACTGGAAAGGCTTAAGCTTCGATCGTCTTGAAGAATTAGCTGCTGTTATCAAGACTCCACTTGTTCTTCATGGTGGTTCAGGTATTCCTAAGGAACAAATCATCAAAGCTGTTTCAATGGGTATCTCAAAGGTTAACGTTAATACTGAATTACAACTTTCATTCGCTAAAGCAACACGTGAATATATCGAAGCTAAAAAAGACTTGGATATTGACGAAAAGGGTTATGACCCACGTAAATTGCTTGCACCTGGTGCTAAAGCTATTACTGAAACAACTAAGGAACGTATTGCTTGGTTCGGTACACCTTCAATTAAGTAATTTAACTATTAAAGATAAGGACATTCGTCCTTATCTTTTTTTTATTGTCTTATAAAGTATTAATTGTAAGTAGGTGTAGTTTGATGCCGCCTTCCACAAAAATAGAAATCGGCTGGAACGATGTGGGCCGACTTGGAGCCGATTGGCTTTGCCAATAGTCTTCAAGATCAACCTTGTTCTAAGCGTACTTCGTCCGCTAAGAACAATCTCACATCTGAGCCAATTTCTATTTTTGTTCTAGGCTATATCCTGCTCATATATTATTTTTGAAGTAAATCTTACTATCTAGTCACTATTGAGACTTCACAGTGCCGAACGGACGACGGAATTCCCCCTCTATCAAGTCTAAAATATACATACCCTCTTCTAAAAATCATTTTTGATTGTGAAAATATTAATCTGTAAATTTAAAATATTTATTTTAATATATCTTTCTTTTTCCTTGATACATCGCGATTCCAACAGATTAGCCCCATTTAATTAATTTTAAAAACATATTGTGAAATCGTCTAAAACTTGTTATACTATCCTTGTACCAATCAAGAAAGCGCTAACATAGGAAGGAGGGGCTATACCATAGCAACTTTGCCAAAATCTAGAATAGGTTTTGAAAGTCTATCTTGTGCCTCCCGTATAGAATTGAATTAATATATATTTATCTATGACTAGATGCTTATTCTAGATACTTAGTTGATTTACCTTGTAATTCCCAATTACATTGATAATAGGAGCACTCATTTTTTAAATTTGCCCAAATTTAACTCCCAGACCGAAGTGATCTCCCGTTTCATTGGATACCCATCATTCAATGACAATTAATTTCGAACTCCTATTATTAAATCAACTTCAAAAAAAACAACCAGGTTCCCCGCCCGGTTGTTTTTTTATGTTCTCAATACAGCATTTCGATCATATTCGTAAATCTTTCCCTCAATTGTCATCTTATTACGTCCATTATTTTTAGACTCATAGAGATAACTGTCAACACGCTTAAAGACTTCATCAAATGATTTATCTTCACGTTTCAATGTTGTCACGCCAAAGCACAAGGTTACACTCAATTCATTATCCTGATAATACAAAGGCATTTCATTCAAAGTTTTATTAATACCATTTATAATATTTTCACACTGATCACTATCGATTTTTCTCATTAAAATGATGAACTCTTCCCCACCATACCTGAACAGCTGTCCTTTACTGCCATCAATGTGTAGTTCTCTTTCAACAATGTGGGAAACGTGCCGTAATACTTCATCGCCTAAATCATGTCCGTAATGATCATTGAAACTCTTGAACCGGTCAATATCAAACATAATTACTGTTAGAGGCTCATCACTTGTAATGTATTTATCGTAGGCCTCTTTTGATAATTTATTCAAATTAGCTCTATTTCTAACACCAGTCAGGGCATCATAGTTTACCTTCTGCTCTAAGTCAGTATAAGCATGCATATAAGTGCTCATCTTTTGTTCAATTACTCGGACAACCAGCATATATACTTCAAATAAAATCAACATCCCTATCATATCAGGCAAAGGGAATCGATTATCAATCCACATTATTATCCACCAACAGACACCAAACATAATCTGTGATAACCAATACTTGTAATTTGAAACAATCAACGCATTTTTGTGTCCGTATAAATAGTCAATCACGACAATCAAAATAATATAGGTCGCCACAAATAACCACCAATACGTCCCTGTAATCCGTGCTATATTCAGAGATGGATGGTAAAGAAACGGTAAAAGAATATTCATCAAAACAATCAAGCGATTGTTAAAGACAAATAAACAATAGAAAAGAATTGTTAACTCGGCATTAGCAAACAATCCTCCCAGTTCAACCTCGGTTCCACCAGTCAAACTTTCAAAAACTTTTTCAATAATGAACATCACCAATAATAATAAAAACATTTCAGAAACATTAACGGAAACCTTTTTTACAAACGGTGATGATTCACTAATTTTTCGTTCTAGCATAAAAGCAATATAGGTAATAATTGTAATCAAACCAATTGTCACTATGCCAGTTACTAGGGCATTCGTACTAAGACAAACTCTAACAATTTCAGATAGATTACCCATTTTAATAACCCCACAACACTAATTGTATTCACGCTCAGTTTAGCATTAATGTTGTTGTTATTGAATGCTTAATTTTTTAATATAAAAAAAATCATACCAATAAAGGCATGATTTAAACTATCTTTTATTTATTTTCACTATCCAACTTATCCATTGCTTGTTGAGCAACTAAGTTCAAATAGTTAAATGGATTATCATAATTAGGTTGGAACAACATATCAACAAAAGCCAAATCATCAATCGTATTATTATTTTGAATACAGATTGATAAGGCATTGGCTGATTGGGCAACTTCGTGCTTACTGAACAACTGAGCTCCGAGGACCTTGCGGTTATCCTTATCGTAGATCAAGTAAATCGTCAGCATCTCTGTGGTAGGCATATAAGTTGGACGATAATAATCATGATAAACTACACAGTCAGCGTTGAAACCATTAGCTAAGGCTTTCTTCAAAGTCAATCCGGTTTCTGCTAATGTGTATCCAAAAATCTCCATCGCAGTTGTTGCTTGGGTACCCATATACTTTCTAATATCACCGAAAACATTGATTCCAGCTAAAGTACCTTGACGAATCGCAGTCGATGCTAAAGGAATATACTTCAATTCACCAGTTGGATTGAATTTAACGACACATGAATCTCCACCAGCATAAATATCTGGATCAGAAGTCTGCATATAATCGTTAATAATAATTGCTCCATAACCATCCATTTGAACTTGGCCACGCAACAAATCGGTATTGGCAAAGAATCCTGTACAGACGATTACCAAATCAGCTTTATACGCATGACCGGCTTTTGTCTTGATAGTTAATTGTTCGCCATCATCAATTTCGGATACACGTTCATTGAGTTGTACTTTAACATCGTGTTCCTTCAACTTTTGAATAATTGTTTGAGAAAGGCCATCGTCAACGTAATTATTCAAAATTTGATCACGTGATTGAATCAAAGTTACATCGTGAACCGTATTAGCATAACTTTCAGCTAATTCCACACCAACATAACCAGCACCAACAATCGCAATACTTGGGTAATTTAAGGCTGATTCATAAATTTTCTTTGCTTGGGCATAGTTTTTACATAACAAAACTCGTGGATTATCCATACCACCGATTGGTGGAACGCCTACTTCAGAACCGGTAGTCATGATTAACTTATCGTAACTATCCTCAACAATTTCTTGAGTTTCCAAATTCTGGGCAATAATCTTTTTATTTTTTGCATCAATTTTCAAAACGTTATGTCTCATATGTACTTTAGCACCGTAACCTTCAAGTGTGGTAGGGTCGGCATAAAACATATCTTCAAGACGATTAACGATTCTTCCTAAATATAGGGCTATTCCACATGACAAGAACGCAATATTATCGTCACGTTCGTAGACTGTAACATCCGTTTCAGGATGATCCTTTAATATTTGCTCAACTGCAGCAGTTCCAGCATGTGTACATCCGACAACGATTACTTTCAAGAGTCGGTTCCTCCTCTACAGTACCTATTAACTATTAGTTCTCATGCTCTAAATGATAACACAAACACCTAGTTAGATTGTATCAATCAATTATTTATTTAATAAGTTAGATTTTGTATGATTTTCTATCAAAGATAGACGTCGCATGAGACTACATTTGTAATATAATAAAGATTGTATTGACTTTTTTAAACCTGGAGACCGCTTATGAATGAAATCAAATATTCTAACGATATTAATTCTAATGTTTATAAAGATAGCCTAAACATTAGAGAAACAGTGTTCGTAAATGAACAAAATGTACCTAAGAACTTGGAAATTGATAACCTTGAAAATAAGTGTACCTATTTTGCATTATATATAGGTAATAAAGCAGTTGCCACGGCCCGCTTTTATTCAATGGATGACAATGGCATTCATATTCAACGTGTCGCAGTTTTAAAAGAATTCCGTCAACAACACTTAGGATCAGAACTTTTGAAGTTTATTTTAGACTATGCCCGTAAGCAAAATGTAAGTTATGTCATTCTGGGCGCCCAAGATCATGCCCAAGAATTCTATAAAAAATTAGGCTTTGAAGTAATTGGGGAACAATATCTCGAAGCAGGCATTTTACACCATGACATGAAACTCAAGATGTAGTAGTATGTCCTTGGTTATATTTTGCGCATAATTTTGTAAATGAAAAACAATTTTTTGCAAATATTGGAAGATCACTATAAGAATCACAAATAAGGAGTTTGATTATGTATAGATATTTTATTCAACCCCAACTGGATAAAGTCAACAATTCGCTAATCGGTTATGAATTGCTGATGAAACAAAAGAAACCTGAGGGATGGCGTCCACCCGCAAACTTTTCAGACGTCCCCTCTAATATCATGGCTGAAGTCCTAGTCGCAACAACTAAACTACTCTCATTGAAAATTGGTTCAGTCTCAGTTAACATCAACCGCAACCAATTAATGGATGAAAAAGTCAGAGCAGCTATTATTGAATCTCAAAGGATTCTACGCCCACTCCGTTTAGTTGTTGAATTGACTGAAGATACACCAGATAAAGATTGGAGTAACGACGAATACGTTTCTTTGATCAAGGAATTTATTAATTATGGTATGGACTTTAGTTTAGATGACTGTGGTACCGGAACTAATCAATTAGATCAAATTACAGATATGGTCCCAATGGCCTCAGAAATTAAATTTGCCATTCAAAATTTTGGCGAAAAGCTTCGTGATCCTGACATTGAAAGCAAAGTTATCTTCTGGCGTGACTTTAGTAAAAAACATAATCTTCGCTTTATTCTTGAAGGTATTGAGGATGAAACTGATGATAAACTAGCTGATTCTTTAGGAATCGACCTTCGTCAGGGTTATTATTATGGAAAACCACGTTTGCTCAAGTTAAAACCTGATGATGATAAGTTTTAGTTTTTTGGGTTAGTGGTTGATTGCCGCCTTCCACAAAAATTGAAATTTGGCTGGAACGTGGTGGGCCGACTTCGAGCTCTTGGCTTTGCCAAGGAGCTTGAAGCTCGACCTTTTTCTAAGTGTACTTCGTCCACTAAGAAAAATTTCACCACTGAGCCAATTTCAATTTTTGTTCCAGGCTAGATTTCATTTTTTTTTATTTTATTACTCTATAATATAGATTTATTTAATCCTCTATTATTTGGTCAGTGTATAACGACCGATGATGGAGGATATTTTTATCCCTTTTTTTCATCAGTTTAAAAGTAGAAATTATTAAGTTATCCACTTATAAAACGTAATAAGACTATACGAAAAAACAGCACAAGCCCAATATATCAGGTTTGTGCTGCCGTTTCTGTATCATTTTTAATATTTACTTCAAATAATTTTAACCCATTAAGAAAAAGACCACTATCCAGTCTGGAGCGGAGCAATATCGAGGTCTCAGCCATGAAATTATTCTTAGTTGGCGATTTTTGCCGACTTAGAATAAGACTCGATTTGGAAACAATTTTTGAACTTTAAAATTGGTTTCAAACGATGTCCATGGCGTTCCAGACCTCGAATATTGCGTAGCGGAAGACGGAATTATTTCTTCTCATCCCGTTCCTTAGCAACTGCCATTTGAGCAACCAAATTCAAATAGTTAAACGGATTATCATAATTTGGTTGGAACAACATATCCATAAAGGCTAACTCATCAATCGTATTCTTATTTTGGATACAAACTGAAATGGTATTAGCTGATTGGGCCACTTCGTGCTTACTGAAGAATTGTGCTCCTAAGATAAGACGATTGTCCTTGTTATAAACCAAACGAATCGTCAACATTTCAGTCGTAGGCATATAAGCTGGACGGTAGTTATCGTGATATTCCACAACATCAGCGTTAAGGCCGTCATGTATTGCATTATCCAAAGTCAATCCAGTTGAAGCAATTGTATAACCAAACAATTCCATGGCTGAAGTACCTTGTGTACCCATGTACTTTTGAATATCACCAAAAATATTGATTCCAGCTAAAGCACCTTGTCTGATTGCGTTAGTTGCTAAAGGCATATAGGCTGACTTGTGTGTCGGATTGAAGTTAACCGTGCAAGCGTCCCCTGCCGCATAAATATCAGGGTTTGAAGTCTGTGTGTAATCATTAATAATGATGGCACCATGGCGATCCATATCAACTTGACCACGTAATAATTCTGTATTAGCGACAAATCCAGTACAGACGATAACTAAATCAGATTTATGATCTTCATTATTAGTTTGAATAACAACCTTTTCATCATCATCACGATCAAAACCAGTTACACGCTCATTCAAGAACACTTCAACATTGTGTTCCTTCAAAAGATCAATGACTTTCTCAGACATGTCTTTATCTAAATAATTATTAAGGATACGATCATGTGACTGAATCAAAGTAACATCGTGCTCCGTATTAGCGTAACTTTCAGCCAACTCAACACCAATATATCCACCACCAACAATGGTAATGTGACGGTGATCTTTGGCAGTTTCATAGATAGCCTTAGCCTGAGCGTAACTCTTACACATCAAGATCTTGGGATCAGAAATTCCCATAATTGGTGGGACAGCAACATATGAACCAGTTGTCATAATCAACTTGTCATAACTATCCTCAAAAATATCATGTGTTTTCAAGTTTTCACACATCAAAGTTTTCTTCTCAGAGTCAATTTTGAGCACATCATGCTTCATTCTAACCTTGGCCCCAAGTTTTTCTAAATCAGCCGGATCAGCGTAGAACATATCTTCCAATTTTTTAACTCTTCTGCCCAAATATAAAGCAATCCCGCAAGACAAGAACGAAATGTTGTCGTCACGCTCGTAAACGGTAATTTCTGTTTCTGGATGGTCTTGTAAAATTTGTTCAATCGCTGCCGTACCAGCATGTGTACAACCTACTACTACTACTTTCATATATTTTTATCCCCCTTGAATTCTAATAAATATATACACTTCTTTATGATTTTTTAGCAAAACATTAGTAATTTACTATCACTATATAACCTTACCATTTTATAAATCTTTTAGTGTATACTAATCGTGAGTTTTATATTTTGGGGGAAATTTAATTGAATAATTTAGCAATCGTAATTCCATCATTAGAACCTGATGAACGATTACTGAAACTATTGGACGATATACGAGAGAATATCGGTTCAACTATTTCAATTATTGTTGTGAATGATGGAAGTAGTGAGGAATACGATGGCATATTTAATGCTGCTGTTGAGAACTACCAAGTTATCTTGTTAAAGCATCAAGTCAACCTTGGCAAAGGGGCAGCTTTAAAGACCGCCATCAAATATATTGTTACTAACTTACCTACCGTTATCGGTATGATCACCATCGATTCTGATGGGCAACATCTCTACTCCGATGTCTTGAAATGCGGTGAACTCTTCTTGAAACATCCCAACGATTTAGTTTTGGGAGTGAGGAGTTTTACCAAAGACATTCCTTTTCGGAGTCGCTTTGGAAATATACTAACCTGCAAACTGTTGAGTGGCATGGCTAATATCAAAGTGTCAGATTCTCAAACCGGTTTAAGAGTTATCCCGAAGTATCTCATGAACGAACTTTTGGATATCTCCGGTAATAGATTTGAGTTTGAATTAAAAATGCTTTTCGAAGCACATAAAGAAAATATCAAAATTATTGAGCAACCTATTTCAACCGTGTACCTCGAAGGTAATAAATCGTCTCACTTTAAGGTAATTTCGGATTCGTATTTAATTTACTCTACATTTATCAAATACGTCTTTCCGTCATTCTTTAAATATTCATTATCTTCAATCGTTTCATTTTTAGTCGATATCGGATCATTTACATTATGTTTAGCACTTTTAGGGAGCAACAATTTAATAACTATTACTGTTTCTTCAACAGTAGCGCGGATTCTTTCTGCGTTAGTTAATTACTTTGTTAATCGTCATTTAGTATTCCGGGGAAAATCTAATTTTAGTTTTATTAAGTATGGCCTTATAGCGGTCGTTCAGATTGCAGTTTCTAGTTTGCTTGTATCTGCAGCACACAATCTTACGATGTGGAACCCAACCATAATAAAAGTTATTGTTGATAGCTTACTATTCTTTTTCAGCTACCACATTCAAAGAAATTATATCTTTCAGGAATTAAAACATGAAATGGACTAAACAAATAATCTACGCTGTAACCGTCATAAGTACACTAGTTTACTTGATTTGGCGGTTATTTTTCACTTTACCATTTGGAGCCCCATTCTGGGTTCTGATTTTTGCAATTCTACTATTACTAAGTGAAATCATTTCCAACTTCACCGCTTTTATTTTAATTTGGAATAAGCAACAAGTCGTACATATGGACAAGCCGATTGTCACTGACGATGAATTTCCAGATATTGATGTCCTAATTGCGACTCACAATGAACATCCCGACCTTTTAGCAAAAACGGTCAACGCTTGTACCTATATGAAATATCCTGATAAAAGTAAGGTTCATATTTATATTTCTGATGATATGAATCGTCCTGAAATTAGGGAATTAGCTAAAAAATATCATGTTAATTATATGGGAATCGTTGATAATAAAGACGCTAAAGCCGGAAATTATAACTACACCTTGGCTCGGACTCACTCCAGATTAGTCGCCACTTTTGACGCTGATATGATTCCTTACTCTGGATTCTTGATGGAAACCGTCCCCTACTTCATTCAAAATGAAAAAGAAGCTGAGATGGATCCTGACGACCGGCCTAAAAACTGGAAACCACTTGGGTTGGTCCAGACACCACAAAGTTTTTATAACGCCGACATCTTCCAATATAATCTTTTCTCAGAGAATTCCATTCCCAATGAACAAGATTACTTTTCAAGAGAAGTTAACGTTTTAAATAACGCTCACGGTTCTGCTATTTACACTGGTTCCAATACGGTTATCTCACGTCAATCAATCAAAGACGCCGGAGGTTTTCCTACCGACACAATCACTGAAGATTTTGAATTGAGTGTTCGAATAAATGCCCAAGGTTATAAAAATATTTCTACCGTCAAACCAATGGCCAGTGGCTTAACCCCATCGGACTTCAAAAGTGTTATGAAACAAAGAGTTCGCTGGGCTCGTGGTGTTATTCAAAGTGTCTATAATATGAAAATACCATTCAATCCTGACCTAAGTTTTCAGCAGAAATTAGTTTATATGAACAGTTATCTTTATTGGTGGTCATTCTTTAGAAGATTTCTCTATATCTTCGCGCCAATCCTCTTTGCACTCTTCAAGATTCGAGTCGTTGACGCTAACTTCTGGATACTACTGATTATTTGGGCGCCAAGTTATTTCCTAGTTCAAATGGTCCTTCGGCATATCACCGGAAACATTCGGACACAGCGCTGGGGAGAAATTCAAGAAACCGTCTTCGCACCATATCTTGTGGTACCTGTTTTCTTAGAAAGTCTTGGCGTCAAGGCTCGAACCTTCAAAGTTACTAATAAAGACGCCACGACGTCAAAAAAGGATATTCTCTATGTCCTACCTTATTTGATTCTCTGGATACTAGTTTTCGTTAGTGTCGTTAAGTTCAATTATGGGAAATTTGGATCCGAAATTATGTATGGTAGTGTTATCACATTCTGGTTGATGATGTCGTTGATCAACTTGTCATTTGCCGTGTTACTTTGTCTCGGTCGTCCAATCTTCCGTAAAACAGAACGTTTTGCGACTGTAACAAGCGTGACCGTAACTGATTCACTCGGACGTGCTTTTGATTTGAAGACCGATAATCTTTCCGAAGGTGGCTTGTCTTTCGTATCTGACGAACCACTCTACTTCCCTAAGAATCGTATCTTATCTTTCCAAGTCAAAACAAATCTCTATACCGCAAATGTCTCTGGTACAGTTGTCCGAGTCTTTGAAACTAGAAAGGGCTGGACTTACGGCGTTGCTCTGAAGCGATTTGATAATCCCCGTGATTACAACGAATATCTTCAAATAATTCACGATGGTTTCAACCGTTATTTGCCACAGAAACGTGACGATTGGGAAACTGCCTTAGATGACCTACTCGAAAACTTTGATCAACGTTTCAACAAGAAAAAAGTCGACCGGATGCCAACTAATGAGTTTCCAATGGTAAATGTTAACAAAACAGTTTCAGTTGATAATCAAGAATTCACTTTGACTATTTTTAACTTTGAAACTCTAACACTTGCCAGTACTAGTTTTAACAAATTACCTGAATCAATTAGTTTCAATTATAACGGCGTTACATTCAACCTTTCGGCTGTATCAGGTAACGTTGCTGATAAAAGAGATTATAAAGTTACCAACTTACTCGAATTAATCAATGAGCCCAAATTTCACGAAGTCATGAGGAAATGGGGTGAGAAATAATGCCAACTATTCTTACAACTGCGCGTTTCTTTCTTTTTGTTCTATCTGAATTGGGTTATGTAACTATGATTGAACATTTTTTCAAAACTGATAAACGATTAACTTGGACTATGGTCTTTTGTGGCAATATCATCGTTCTTTATATATTCGTGTTCCTACACGTCTTAACTTTAGCCGCCAACATTATGTTCTATCTTGGCTTAGCTCTACTTGTAATTTGGTTCTTCATCTTCATTAAAAAGCCAAAACTCAATGTTAGCGTTCAATTATCCAGCCTTTGGATGATTTTCTACGGAGTCTTGTTAGGAACGACCCTTGTAACAAGTCATCTTGAGCATTACGATAACTTCTCACATTGGGCTGTTATCGTTAAGTTTCTTTATACACAAGGGCAACTACCTGGGGCAGCTGACAAAATTATTGGTTTCACATCCTACCCAGTTGGTAGTTCACTCTTTATTTACTACGTAACACATATAGTTGGTTTTCAAGCGGGAATCATGTTGCTGGCACAATTTCTAATCTTATTCAGTTGCATGGTCTCACTATTCACAGTCGTTCGTGATGATAGCCGTGCTTTAATAACTATGATGATCTGTACCTTTATCACATTATTTAATTACTTCAACATCGCAATTAGAATGAATAATTTATTGGTTGATTTTCTATTGCCTATGCTGACACTAGCTGCTATTGCTGGTATTTATCGTTACAAACACCAGATTAAATTAATGACAATCAATACCATTCTAATCGGTGCCACGATTGCTATTGTAAAAAATAATGGTATCATCTTCGTTATTATTATCCTTGGTTATTACGCCTATCAACTCTTTGGTGACTCCCATTCAATTAGGACCATCATCAAAAAGATATTTAACTTTGCTATTGTAGCTGCTGGAACTTACTTGCCACTAATGGTTTGGAATAAGCATGTTAAAACGACGTTCCCTATTTCCAAGCATGAGGTTAGTCTCCACGAATATGAATCGATTTTTGGTTCTAAGTCGCCTGCAACTATCCACAAAATTATCCACAAATTCGTTACGAGTGTTTTCAGTCTTGATAGTTTATCCACCAAGGGTGTTATCTTGATCAACATTATTTTGATTGCCTCACTCTTGATCATTCACTACATTGTCAAACGTAAGGGGTCTCTCTTGAGGGTCCTGATTGCTACTGATGTCACGATTCTTCTCTACTATGTCGGAATCTTTTTGATGTTCCTAGTTTCTATGCCTACTCCTGAAGCTTTGCAGCTAGCCGGATTTGAGCGTTATGCTTCTAGTATCGTCATTCTAGGTCTGGGAACGACTGCAATGGTTCTGGCTCGGGAAATCGATGCATCGTTGTACGAACAAAATATTATGCTGCGTAACTATCGTAGTTATCGTAGTATTCACACTAAGAAACTCTACCAATACTCCGCAATGGCTTTACTATTTATTTCTATTCTAATGGCACTGTCGGAAAACAATGGTATCCGTTATAATGAAAAGCAGTACACCAAAACTGAACCATATCGTGTAGAACGTATGACTGGTAATAATATGAAATTAAATCATACTCATTACTTAATTGTTTCCACTGATGCCGCAGATGTAAACAGTTATTTAACAGCCTACGTTGGTAAATATTACCTTTATTCACCAAATGTAGATGCACAGGAGAATTTTATTATGGATGATGATCTATTCGTCGGCCTTTTGAAACGTTATCAAAAAGTTATTATTCTTCAGCGTCACTTTACATTTAATGCCATGACTAAAAAAATCTATCACAAGACTTATGGTCCCGGAATCTATTCAACAAAGGATATCCTCGACCAAAAGACCTATGTTAATGACTTGAATCAATAACATAAACCCTTGGGATTTTTTGTCGTAATTATTAACTAAAACATATCCATTGGGGAAAAAATGCCGAACAAAATATTAGAAAGTTTTATGAATAATTATCTGAATATCAATTCAGCGATTATTACTCTAGTAACTATTGGTTTGATTACGATCATTACCATCGTTGCTTATTCACTTGAACGAAGAATCACGAAGAATTCACCTTTTTATCAACGATTTCTCGTCCATATTTTAGAAGGTTTAACATTAGGAATCAGTATGTTGATGCTCTTAAACATCTTCCGAATCCTTTTAAACCACGGTCCGGTCAATCAAGGCTGGTTATATGCTAATGCCCAATTGACTATCCTACTGTTCTGTATGTATCTGATTCGAAATCGTGTAACGTTGCTGATAAATATCCTAATGCCGTTTATCTATTACAGTTCAATGAATATTAGACGTTTAGATAGCAAGTACATAGCTTGGTTCGCTGCTTCATATATTTTCTTAGTTATAATCGATTTCTATATTTATTATGAAACCGAAAAACTACAGAACTCTGAGTGGAAATATTTGGGCATGCAGACGCTGTTTGGACTAGCATGGTGGATTTTACTATGGGTCGATCACAGCTTCCCAGTAGTCGAAATTTTCACTATGCTGGTGGTTTTCCTGATCTTCATGTCAATTATTCGTTTCTGTGAAAAGAAATTACAGGATACAATGCTCAGTTATGATGAATTAAAAGCTAAAGTTAACTATGACGAATTGACCGGCGTTAGAAACCGTGCCAATTTTGATAAGATATCAAAACAACTTTATACAACATATTCTCAAGAAGATGATATTCCTCTAACCATTGCCATGTTTGATATTGACCATTTCAAGCTCTTTAACGATGATTTCGGTCATTCCACTGGTGACAACGTGCTTCGTCATGTTGCCCATACAATAGAGCGAGAATTATTCTTAAAGGATACTCAAGGGCAACTTTTCAGATTTGGTGGAGAAGAATTCATTATTGTCTTTCGTGGTAAAACTCCTGAAGACTGTATTCCAATTATTTCTGACCTTCGAGACAATTTACGCCACTCACCACTTTTCTTAAATGGATCTCAATTGAACGTCAATATTTCGTTTGGAATTTCTAAATTAGAAAAGAGTGACACTGACTTTACTGATTTGTTTAATCGAGTTGATCAGTATCTTTATCAATCTAAGCGAGCTGGTCGTAATAAGATGACTGCTGAAGGAATTACTTATGATTTTGATGAGTTGGTTAACTAGATTATTTTGGTTACTGTCTTGTTGCCGTCTTCCACAAAAATCAAAATTTGGCTGGAACGTGGTGGGCACGACTTGGAGGCGATTGGCTACGCCAATAGTCTTCAATCTCGGCCTTGTTCTAAGTGTACTTCGTCCACTAAGAACAATTTCACCACTGAGCCAATTTTGATTTTTGTTCCAGACTGGTGTTTGTTTTAATATATTAATTCCATAGTCTTCATTACTCTTCTCTGACTAATGAAAGCTTGGATAAGGAACCATAATCTAAAACAAAAAATATACCCGTATTAACTGATTAGATATGTCAGTTAATACGGGTATTTTCATTTATTTAGTATTTAAAATTAATCATAAATTGAGACTATATAATATTTCCACTCTATCTAGCCCGAAGCAAAAATGAAAAATGTCTAAGTAGTGAATTTATTCTTAGCTGACGAAGTCAGGTTAGAATAAGGCCGAGCTTGAAGACTGTTCCGGACTGTGGAAGAGGCTTCAAGTCGTGCCCACTACGTTCCAGACAATTTTTCATTTTTGCGGAGGGCGGCACATTCCAAAGCAAAAAAAAATAGTGAGAAATTAATCTCACCGTCGGGAAGGAATCAGTTGTTTTTGAATCTGGTAGTCCCTATAAGCAATAGTAAACCATGTGGCACCTTACCGCAAGACCATAAACACATAATTTTAACTCTTTTAAATATAAATTTATTGATGTTTACTGTTTCTTAACTGCTTTGTTACTAAAACTTAAAATGAGTAATGGTGTTTTAATGATGGTACGACAACCTTGTCCGCCATACCAATAATAATTCCTTGGCAGAACATTGCCAAAATAGTACCAATTCCCACGGATAGAATATGTCCTGTCATGCTGAAACAAATTATCATAATTATGACTGGTGGCGTGTAGCTAACTAATTGTCCCCAACCAGCAGATCCATGAAGATATTTAAATCGGAGAAGATATGCCATTTCATCATTGGGATGTTGTATCAAGTTACATCTCTGATAAATAGACGTACCAACTGAAACACCAATTAGTCCCAAAACATCAACGATAATTCGCAGAACAATTGGTAATTGATTCAATGCTAAAGGATTCATAATATCAGAGAAGAATCCCACCAAATAACTGAATGGCAATGAGAATAACAAGTTGGAAATAAATATATGTCCATCAAACTTACCCAATAAAAATTGATTTACGACCGTTACGATTACCGCATAAACGAATAATGTCGTTCCATAAGTCGAATGTAGCATTGTTGAAATATTAACGGCCGACGCTGTCCAAACGGCACTACCCATATTACTATTGATCATTAACGCATTAGCAAACGCATCTAGTATAATCGCAAAAATCAGATACCCCAAACGTTTCTTGAATTTACCTTTTTCCAAAACTTAAATACCTTCTACATAATTTGTTTAAAACATGATTATTTCATATATGACGACCTTTGTTACCAATCTACTTCCACTGTTTAATCGGAAGCGGACAATTACAAAAAAATAGGCAATACCAATTTAATTAAAGTAATTGGTATTGCCTAAACAATCAATTGATAGCCGTAGTTACTACATAATATTTTAGATAAGGCTGAAAACGATGTCAATTATTATATTTTATTTTGTTGGATGGTTCATTTCGTCCATACTGATCAAGTGATACTTGTGTTCATGATCTGGATCGTAGGCTTCAATTTGAGCCATCATTCCTGTATCTTCGTGTTCTAGGATATGGCAGTGATACATGTAGACGCCAAATTTAGTGAACTGTACCGCAATTCTGACGGTCTCACCGGCATTGACACCAACGGTATCCTTCCAACCATGTTCATTAGGATATGGAGCTTTACCATTACGACTCAAAACTAGGAATTGGCAACCGTGCATGTGGAATGGATGAATCATACCAGCATCCATATCATTTGTATTGACGACATCCCAAAGGACAGTGTCGCCAATCTTTTGTTTACGGTCAATTCTTTGCATATCGAACAACTTACCATCAAGTCTTACCTTGTCATCCATTCCGGACATAACAGTTCTCGTAACAGGTAAACCAGGTGTAACTTCTGGAGCATCGATAGTTGTCAAAACATCTGGTAACTTAGAATCGTCAGCGGCGTATTCACCAATCTTGAATTTCATAATTGGAATATTGTCAGTCATCAAAGTAACCACATCGCCGGGCTTCTTGTCGCCAAAGTCAACAATAACTTCAGCACGTTCGGCACAAGTTAACATCAATTTAGTGAATTTAACAGGTGCTGGCAAAGTACCACCATCTGAAGCAATTTGGGTGAATTCATGATTATCATCAAAGTGTAATCTCCACTCACGACGGTCTGATCCATCAAGAATTCTGAGACGAACCTTTTGAGTAGTAACGTTGAAGACACCATTAATTGTGCCATTAACTAATGCATACTTACCCTCAGTTCCGTCCATATCGTAATCAGCTTTGTAATCAAGTTGATTATCATGATAATTTCTATCTTGTAAAATAACGGGAATATCATCGACACCATAATTTCTTGGGAATGGTAATTTAGCTTCCTCGTCATCAGTAACGACGACTGCAGCAGCTAAACCGTTCCAAACTTGGCGAGCAGTATTTGGACATGGATGTGGATGAATCCAATCAGTTTGTGCTGGTTGATCCAAAGTAAAATCAATATCACGACTGCCACCAGGATAAACCGGTGCGTGTGGTCCACCATCAACAATTGGTCCAGTAACATTTAGACCATGCCAGTGGAAAGTAGTAACTTCTGGTAATTTGTTAACAAGGTGGATAAAGTAGTGAACGCCTTGCTTCAAAACAATTGTTTGGCCCAATAATGAGGCGTTGTAACCCCATGTCTTAGTCTTGGCACCAGGAAGGATCTGAGTTTCACCCTCTTGAGCTGTAATTGTGTAGTAAACATTGTTGCCATCAACTTTATCTGGTTTCAAAGCAGCTGGAATATTCAAAGGCTTCTCTGGTACATCTGCTTTTTCTAGTGGAACGTAGCCACCATCGTGTAAATCAAATACTGGTTCATCAAAGAAATAATCATTGTAAACTTGTGAATCTGACATTTATAATCGCCACCCTATTTAGTTTTTGATTGAAACGTGCAAATACAATTTACTAAAGCCTCTATAAACATTCCGATACCCATCATATACATAGCTATCATATTTGTATTAGCAAAAATGAAATACAATAAAATTGCATAAAAAATTAGCATGAATACAGAGAACACCTTAGATCCACCTGCCATATTATCACCACCAAAATTTACTACACATCTATTCTAATACAGTTGGCGATACTTTAAAATCAATCTTTGGGTACCCTAACATATTAATATTCATAAATAATTAATTGACCATCAATATAATTGGCCAAATAAACTTCCGCTACATCTAAATTACGCTGCTTTAATTGTTTTTCGACCCATTCCTCATCTTTACCAACGGTATTCAATTCCTCAGTATCGATTTTCCCATCAAGAATTAGTGGATATTTCAAACTATCTTCATTTTTCAAGATAATCGTCAATTGACCATTTCTTTCAAAGACCGCCCGCTTAACATTTCTGATATCCATTACACCAGATTGACGAAGTTTAAACGACAAATCATTGGCAGATAGTCCATTTTTCAAAGCTAAATCTACATCAATTTTCCCATTTTTAACAATCAATTGCGGCGTACCTTCAATAACCTTACGGAAATAATTATTGTGGTTAGTTAGGAATTTGGCCACGAAAACTACCAACGTCCAAATTAATAAGACCAATGTAAATTGCAAAAGAGTGATGCTTGAATTGTAAATCATACCACCGACGATACCACCAAGAACGTAGTTTTGAAGTTGATCGATAGCACTCGTTGGCGCAATATTCCCACGGCCAAACAAATTGATCTGCAAGACCATAACTAAGAAACCAACGATAAATTTTAACGTTAAATCACCATATGATAAGACCATTATTCCCTCTACTTTTTAACCAATTGGATTTTTTGCGACGTGATAAGATTAGCCTTCGTCAACGTGTAACTACTTTGGTTGTTGTCGAAACTGACCCGATAAATTTGTGGACCCGCCTTGATCAACATCCCTTCAGCCAAACTAGAACTATTGGAATAAAGGTGTTTCGTGGAGACTTCTTTATCCCGCGCTACCGACTTCATTAAGGTCAATGTTTGATTATTCTTATTAGACACGTCCAGTTGCTGTTCATAATTATTGTAATTAATACCGATAAATAGGATTATTCCTAAAGCAAAAATTATCAATAAATCACGATATTTATTGTCAGAACGATTTCTGAAATACAAAAATCCCGTGACAAAAATTGCTACCGCTAAAATTAAAATACCTATTATAAATAGGAAATTGGGTTCATTGTTATGTTCCACTAAATATTGATACGAATAAAAATTCATTTATATCCCCTCAACTATTCTTCAATGTTACGACGTGATTAGTATAGCAGTTTGGTGGTGTCTTCCACAAAAATCAAAATTTGGTTGGAACGTAGTGGATGATAGATTTTGAGCTAATGCAAGTTCGGCATCATCTCAAAACTCAGTCTTCTTCTAACCTGACTTCGTCAGCTAAGAAGAACATAACTACTGAGCCAATTTTGATTTTTGTTCCAGATTTTTATTTCATCTTGATTAACGTGTAAAAATTAATGTCGCTCTGTTTGATTCAGCTATTATAAGAATTTTAATTGCTTGCGCAAGAAACTAATTTGTCTCATAATACGTAATTAATAAAAGCTTTATTAAGGAGTGATTAATATCAATAATAATTCTAATCTTTGTACATGGCTCAATATGAAAAACTTTGAGAGTAGCATCCAAACAAAATTGGAAAAATCCTTAATCAAATATGATTTATCACCAGTTGAATTCAGTTTTCTCCATTATCTTTATGATCAATATGACTCCAAGGCAAGTTTGTTAGAAATTAAAGAATCCCTCGAACTAAGTTCAGCAGCGGTATCACGTATGGCGGTTCGACTTGAGAACAAATCGTGCAAACCAATTGTTCGTTATCACAGCGATGATAATCAAAAAGAAGTTTGCCTAAAGATTACCGATTCCGGCATCAAATATTTTAAACAAGCTTCTGCAGTTGTTGACACCTCCCTAAATGAATCATTTTCTAGTAAAGAATTCGATACTCTCAGAGATATGATTTTAGCTACCAATATTAAAACCAGTGAAAAGTAGGTAAATTACCTGCTTTTTTATTTTCTCTTCATGCTGTAAGCCTTGATATATTAGGATTTTGAAATGAAAAAATATTTCAAAAAAATAAATCCGATTATTTGCATAAAAACGACTCTTCAATTTTTCTTATTTGCTAGACTGTGTTTGTAATTTACGGAGGGTAAAATATGAGAAAATATTATGGACCAATCGTTTTAGGATTAGCGGCACTAACTGTCGCTGCACCAATTACAAACGCCACTACTGTATTGGCAGCAGTTCAAGTTGCTGGAGGTGCAACTGAAAACGTAGTAGCTGCTGACACTGCCGCATCGAGTAACGAAATAACTTCGTGTAGAGGGGAAATCACTGACTTTCAAAAGACACTTAATGATTATAATGGTACGACCCCATCTGTCACTGCTACACAAAAAAATATTATTGATTTATTAGCTTCTATTGACGGGAAAAAGTCTATTAAGGAAAGTGATATTACCGTATGGAATAACAAACTTATTTCTGACCAAAATGCCGTTAAAACAGTTAAACCCATGGAATACACTGTATCAATAAAATTAACATCTGATAATACCATTAAGAAATTGACTTTGAAAAATATTCCTGTTGAGCCTAACAATATAACTACTAACATTGATGTATCTAAAATTGAAAAAGATTTAACAGGTACACTGACTTTAAACAATGGTGAGTTCACTTCCACCAGCACTGATTTTACAATCAAAGATGGAACAGATACAACAACAGATGATAATATAGAGTTTATCGATAAAACTAACAGAATCATTTCAGCTATGAATAGAATAGAAAGCTCTGAGTCTGCTGGTTTAGCTGAGAAATTAGGAGAAGCAGTTAAGGGAGCAAAAGATAAAGCTACTACTGCTGAACAATTAGAAACCATTCACTCTAATACAAATAAAACTATTGCTGACGATATTACTGAAATTAACATCAACACTTATCCTTGCTATATACCAAAAGTTAACAACAAAACTATCTATGCACGAACTGCTTACGATAATGAAGAAATAGCTCTGACTTTTAAAGATGAAAAATTGACTACTGCAGAAATTGTTGATAGTACTACACACGAAATAATTCCAACGAATACAAGGATAGCGGTCTGGGATAGTAAAGACGCTATTGGAAATCCTATAGTTAACACCAACAAACCTATTTCCAAACCAGCAAATACCAATAATTACCAACCTGCAAAGAAACCAGTTGCTAAACCCACTCACACTAAAACAATCAAGGAAAATCATATGGTTTTCTACGCAACACCTGACAACAACCTAAATCTTTACACCGAAGATGGTGAGATCATTACCAATCGTGCACTTGGTGCTAATACTTCATGGTTAGCTGATAAGTTAATGGATCTTGATGGTTTGAACTATGTTCGTGTTGCAACTGACGAATGGGCCAGATTAGCAGACGGTCTTGAAATCAATAACCAAATTGGCGTTATTACTACAAAGAATGACTCTGCCCTATTCACCGCAGATGGAACTCGTATTACTAACCGCGCTTTAGGCAAAAACACTGCTTGGCGTACCGATATGTCGGCCACAATCAACGGTCAAACAATGTACCGTGTAGCTACTAATGAATGGATTAACGCCGTAGATCTCAAATAATTTAATTCAAATATTCTTAACTAAAAATAAAACCATACCGACTAGGAAATTCTAGTTGGTATGGTTTTATTTTGTATAAAGTAATTTTAAATAATCCATTTTCTAGTACATAATTCAACACTACCAGAGATATGATTTTAACAATCAATATGTAATCAGTAGAAAGCAGCTTATTTACCCATTTTTTCCTGTTAAAAAATCATAATTTAAAACTCAATTTACACAATTTTGATAATAAAGAAATTAATCAAATTGTTTTTCATTCAGCCCCAAAACGACAAATATTGTCGTCCCCATTTGCTAAAATCATTGTGTAATTTACCTACGGAGGGGAAAATATGAAAAAATATTACGGACCAATTGTTTTAGGATTAATAGCTCTTACGCTTGCTGCACCAGTTACTAATGCAACAACAGTTTTAGCTAGCGGGGATGATTCATCTACAAAAACTGACACTGATACTGCAGCTACACCATCAGTTGACACACCAGCCACTAATTCTATTGATGGTTCAACCACAAAAACTAACACTGACAAGGACACAACAGTACCATCAGGAGATAACCAAACAGGTGATACACCAACACCTAATAAGTATACTGGTACTGTCAGCTTCACTTTGCAAGCTATAAATGGATCTGATAAAGTAGGATCTATTGTAGTAGGACCTGTTGAAATAAATGATATCAAGCTAAGCTTTTCAAAATTAGATACATATGAGGATCAAACCTTAAGCCTTGGTCGCGAACACTATTACGATGGTAAAGGATACGTTATTACCAATAAAGACGGACAATCCATATCTAATACTCATACTGTTGTACCAATGAAAATTGACAAAGATGGAAAAATAACAATTGACCCTGATTATATTAATGATAAGAAACAACTATTTACTACTTTGGATTACTCAGCAGATGGTATTAGGAATCAAATTGGAACATTTGTTGATAATATTGGCGAATCCTATCAACAACATTTTTCAAGTTCAAATCCTGAAAAGTTCTCCGAACTTTATGATAACCTTTCAACAGAATTAAAAGCTGAAAAAGCTAAATTAAATGATAACCTAACACAAAGTGAATTAGTAGCGATTGAAAATGAAGTTGTTAAAACAATAGCTACTTATACAACAACTGTCGGAATTAAAGTTATACGAACTGATGATTATGTTAATGAAAATGAAAAGCCATCAGTTGTTGCATATTATAATAAAACTAAATTAAGCCCTAGGGCAGAATTATTTATTCCTGTCGTTAAAGGTGCTGAAGTATATTTCAATAATTCAACTGGTAAGCATAGAAATGAATTCATTGGAATTACCTTTAATGATGCCGGAAACCAAATAATAAAAGCTGAAGTGACTGACTCAAAAAAGCAAAGAATTAAAACGAATACTAAAGTGAAGATTTGGATGCAAAATGGTGTTACATCTGATGCCCCCCTATACGCAGCAATAACAGATAATGATTTACCTGATAGTACCACTAATCCAAATAGTGGGTCATCAAACCACCATGCAACTACTAATAATAACAAGTCAACTACTACCCCTTCAATTAATCAACCAAAATGGAAGGACTTACCTAAAAAAGAAGTATTTCTCGTAACACCTTATACAGATACTAGTTTATTCGATGATAATGGTAACGAAATAAAGGATATGGAACTTACTGGAAATACATCATGGACCATAGATAAATATATGACACTAGGTAGCATTCTTTATGGCCGTGTTGCAACAAATGAATGGGTTAAATTAAGTACAGGTCTCAGAATTACTCCTAATAAGACAGTTGTACATACGCAAAACAAATTTACCGGTCTTGTCGATTCAAAAGGTAAAAAGATTACTAATCGTGCCTTAGATAAGAATACTCCTTGGAGATCTGATATGACTGCTACAATCAACGGTCAAAAGATGTACAGAGTAGCTACTAACGAATGGATCAGTGCCACAGACCTTAAATAAACTAAAATAAATACATAAATTCTTTTATAAATATACCGTACGAAAAAAGTAGTCCTCGAATTCTCCTCCGAATTCAGGGACTACTTTTTATTGTTGCCAAGGAAAATCTAAACTGATATTCTGATTAAATTTTTCCTGTTTCATTAACTTAGCCAAACGTTCAGCCTGACGTTCTTTATATCCGCTACATACAAACTCAGCTTCTGGTGTATCGGGAATAACTTTTGGCAACGTAATATTAGGATCTGTCACAACAAAGGTTGAAAAGCAGGTCAAACCTAAGAAACGCTCCCCCGTCTTCAAGTGTTCACCAATAATTTTGGTAAAGACTTCAATCGAACGAGTTCCAGTTCCAGAAACGTAAGATTCAGTACACATAGAATCTTGCAACCCAAATGGCAAAATAAAATTAACTTGATCAATAGATGCTGTCACAGTTTCAATCCGAGCAACACGAGATGCTGGAATCGAAGAATTATCATCAATCGTCATCAAAGTCTTGCCACCAAAAACAGTATTGTGCTCATTCAAATCAGATGAAAAAACACGATGATTACTAATTGAAAGAGTTTGCGAACATTTAATGGTATCCATAATCCAACCTCACCTTTACTAAAAAAGAAAGCCATAATGTTGAAGTTTCAGCAATTATGACTAATCTATTTATTATTTGTTTTTTATAATGACAATTAAATAACGTACGTAATACATAGCCTGGAGCAAAAATTGAATGATCCCTCCCGGAATCGAACCGGGGACCTACTGCTTAGGAGGCAGTTGCTCTATCCAACTGGGCCAAGGGACCAATACAAATTTAATTTTACCGCAAACCAACCTTAAAAGTACACCTAATAAAAGATTAATCTACTAATAAGTGGACAAAAAAACCAACAACTCAATTTAGAATTGTTGGTTTCATAATAAAAATTTTAATCTATATTTTAATAAACACTAAAACCAGCCTGGAGCAAAAATTGAAATTGGTTCAGTGGTGAAATTCCTCTTAGCTGACGAAGTCAGGTTAGAAGAAGGCCGAGCTTTGAGACCCTTGGCGAAGCCAATGGCTCAAAGTCGTGCCCACCACGTTCCAGCCAAATTTCGATTTTTGTGGAAGGCAGCAACCAAAATCCTAGTCCTCTTTCTTAGTAGTCCAATGTTTACCCTTATTCTTCTGATCACGCAAACGTTTCTTAGGTTTAGGCGTATTAGCCTTACCATTAGAAGATTTACCAGAAGCTGACTTACCAGTACTACGACGTTCAGCCTTATTAAAGACTGGTTTCTTAGAAATCTTACCTTCATTATCCAAGTAAACTTTCACAACATCGTTCTCAGTCAAATCTTGTAAGTTCCTCAAATCATGACTGTTACCGAAAGTAATCACATTACCACTCTTACCCATACGACCAGTACGACCAGCACGGTGAGTATATTCACTGTCATCACGAGGAATCATGTAGTTGACGATTGTCGTAATATTATCAATATCCATCCCACGAGCAGCAACATCAGTTGTCAAAAGTAAATTAACTTTCTTAGTTGAGAAAGCTTGAATCGCTGACTTACGTTGTTGTGACGACATCTTACTATCAAGTGAAACAAAATTAGTTTTATTATGATGCATATCACTAATAGCCTTATGCAAATCACGAGAATTATTGAAGAAAACAATTCCCCAGAATTTCTTGTTATGAGCTAACTCACGAATCAAGGCATTCTTGACAAAAGTATTGTTAGCATCAATAAAGTAATGCTTGATACCGGCAGTATAAGTTGTATCGTGACGTTGATCAATTACTTCGATATCCTTACCGAACCACTTATGCATGTCGCCAAAAATTTCATTCCCAGTAGCTGAGAAGAAAGTCATTTGGACGTCAGCTGGCATTTGAGCGATGGTTTGACGAACGTTTTCCAATTTAGATTCGTTCAACATTTCATCGGCTTCGTCCACGATAACAGTGTTGATCTTACCTAATTTAACCTTACGAGCTTCAACTAATTCAATTAAACGACCCAATGTAGCAACGATAATCTCAGGCTTTTCCTTTAACTTCTTCAATTGACGTTGTGGATTAGCCCCACCAGTTACGGCTTGAACTTTACAACCAACTAACTTAGCCAGTGGTTGAATAACATCCCTAACTTGCATAGCTAATTCTTGTGATGGTTCCAAAATAAGTACTTGGAGACCGTCTTTTGCGACCAAAGTTTCGAGCATTGGCATAACAAATCCCAAGGTCTTACCGGATCCAGTTGGTGCCATCGCTACAAAGTCTTTCCCCTCTTTAAAAGGCATGTAGACGGCTTCTTGGATTTTTGTTAGAGCCTCAAATTGATTTTCCTTAAAATAATCTTGATATAATTTTGGTATTTCCACGTTATTTTTCCTTATCTGCTTCAAAAACAAGTCCTGCACTTGTTCTAGCTTGTTCTAGAATTCTATTTACAATTCTAGCGTATTTTAACAACTTTTCATAAGTTTCTTTATCATTTTCAGTAATTATTCTCGCAAACTCAGCAGCCTCAGAGTCCATAGGGTTATCACTCTTAGTTGTTGGGACGGTCGTAATATTCTTATTTTCGTCAGCTAGTTGAACATGTGTAATATCACCAGCACTATTCATCAATAGTGTCTTCTTGTTAAAGTAGATTTCTGATTGAATGTACGAATTCTTAGTCTTACCAATCAAAATATTGACGTCGAAGTCAGAATATTTCAAAGTTAAAGTTCCACTTCCGTCAATACCTGATTCCAAAATTTCAGCGTCGTAACAAACATCATCTGGTTGACCAAACAAGACAACAGCATCGTATACAGTGTAAACACCCAAGTCGTACAAGGCACCACCAGAAAACTTAGTATTGAAAATATTAGGATTCTTACCGGCTTTGTAGTCGTCATAACGGCTAGAATACTTCATATATGACAGACTTGCTCCACTCAATTCAGCGCGGTTCTCGTCAACATAACTCTGAATTTTCTTAAAAATAGGCTCGTGAATTTGTCTAGCGGCTTCAAAGAAATACAAATCCTTCTCACTTGCCAGGTTGTCTAATAATGTAAATTCTCTGATTGTTGAAGTACTTGGCTTTTCAACTATTACATTCTTTCCATGTTCCAAAGCCAATTTAGCTTGGCTAAAATGTAACGCATTTGGTGAAGCAATATATACAGCATCAAAATCTTTACTATCAAAAAAGTCTTCTAAACTTGTACTAATTTTAATATTCTTTTTGCCCAAGTCGGCGATAAAATCTGCGGCCTTTTCTTCAGTTCTTGAATAAACTTGAGTTAAAGAAAAAGCTTTCGTTTCCTCAGCGGCTCTGACGAACTGTTCTGTGATCCAATTTGTTCCAATTATTCCTAAACTTATCATAAAATCACCTCTGACTTAATTTTACTTATATGTAAGCGCAATTACCATAAAAAAAGTACCAGAATTCTATCATTATGGTATATAATTTTAATTTAACCAATTTGAGGGGGCCGTTTTTCCTTATGAACGATGAAACAGATAAATTCAGTCTGAAAAGAGACCTCGGTTTCTTTCCAGCACTATCAACCGTAATGGGACTCGTTATTGGTGGTGGAGTATTCTTCAAGATCTCTAGCGTAACTGCTGCCACAGGTTCCGCTAGTTTAACAATTGTTGTTTGGCTACTAGCCGGTTTTATTACGATCAACGCCGGTCTAACTGTTGCCGAACTTGCTTCAGCATTACCAGTTGCTGGAGGTATCTACAAATACATTGAATATATTTATGGGAAAGTTCCAGCTTTCTTGTTAGCTTGGGCCCAATCGGTCATCTATTATCCAGCTGGAATTTCCGCATTATCGATTATCTTCGCTACACAAGTTATGAATCTCTGTAATATTGCTAATAAATGGCAAATTCCTATCGCCATCTCATTAGCTATTTTTATGTATTTAGTCAATTTACTTGGTGCTAAAGTCGGTGGACGAATCCAGTCTATCTCACTGATTGCCAAATTAATTCCCATTATTTTAATTATTGTCGTGGGAATCTTCACACCAACAAATAATCCTATCTCACTATTTCCAGTCACTGCTGGAAGCCATACTAGTTTCTGGTCTTCCCTTGGTGGTGGACTATTGGCAACAATGTTTGCTTTTGATGGTTGGATGAACGTTGGTAATCTGGCCGGAGAAATGAAGAAGCCTGAAAAGGATCTGGCCAAATCAATTATAATTGGTTTATTCGCAATTACCTTGATTTATGTTCTAATCAGTTTTGTTTTCATCAAAGCCTTGCCATTTGCGACAATCCCTGGAAACCAGAACGCCGCTTCTGAGTCAGCGATTAGAATCTTTGGTAACATTGGTGGAAAGATTGTGACAATTGGTATTTTGATCTCAGTTTTCGGTTCAGTTAACGGTTATACAATGACTGGTCCTAGAGTTAGTTACGTTCTTGGTGTCGATGATGAAATCGTCTTTTCCAAGTTCTTCTCTAAATTAACTAAGAATAGTCGCGTCCCTGCTAATGCCGGTTTGATTCAGACAATCATTGCTATCATTATGATTTTCATGGGTAGTTTCGACTTTCTAACTGATATGTTAGTTTTCGTTATGTGGATTTTTTCAATGATGATGTTCATCGGGGTTTTTATTTTGAGAAAAAATGAACCTGAACTTGAACGTCCTTACATGATTCATTTCTATCCAATTCCACCATTAATTGCCTTAGCTGGTGGTGGTTATATCATCATCTCAACGTTATTACGTCAACCAGTTCTAGCATTTACCGGAATTGGAATCACATTACTTGGTTTGCCGATTTATTACATTCATTATTTCAACAAAAAAAGGTCGCTTTAATGGCGGCTTTTTTTGTTGGAGGTTATACTTTTGGTGGGATACTATATCGAATATATCGTGGGTGTTTTCATGGAAGTTAAATTCAATAATAAATTTGAGGAAAAATTAGTCCGGGGAACTTTATGGGTCCAAAAACTCCTATTCTACCGGGTGATTCAGCGGACACTTTTATTAATTTTCCCATTCGCTTTATTTGGCAGTTTTGTCAAAATAGTTCAAACAGTCATTATCGGTAAGGAAGGTTTCCTAACCGATATTTTTCCCTCTTTAAATAATGACTTTATTTATCGCCAAATCGACAACATTGCGACCGGATTGTACAATTTGACCCTTGGTTGGGTCTCAGTCATCGCCATCTTTGGTGCGGCCAAATACACGGCTAAATACTATCAGCGGGATGATCAGTTCGCTGGTATAACTGGTGTTAGCTGTTATTTGATTGTTGATTATTCTTATTCAAAAGTCATGCCATTCTCATTTCATCCCCAAATCTTAGGGATACGTGGACTACTTTTCGCCATTGTCCTTGGGATTTTTATTGGTTGGCTCTTCAAAAAACTCAGTCGTCCCAATCCTAGACTTGAGGAAACTTCCAGAGGCCCTGCTTCTAGTGTTATCGAACGGGCATTTATTTCGTTGAAGCCAATTATTATTTCATTAATTCTCGCTATTATTTTCAGTATTTTAATTAATATAACTTACTATTCAGAAGCTCCTGGTAACTTCATCAATTCATTGGCCACTGAATATACGTCAAGAAACAACTGGTCACAGCTTGGTAAAACTTTGATTTTCTCAATCTATACCATAGTTATGTCCTTCCTAGGTTGGTCTGGAACCTATTCAGCTCTAGGTGTTGAAAAGATGGATGTCCTTTCAACTGTCAATTTGAATTACGCCCTCAACAAACACACCGCTTGGAATGCACCTAATCCTTTTACTAGTTCAACTTTGTATCATGCCTTTGCGACCTTTGGTGGTACTGGTTCAATCTTAGGATTGATCATTGCCATTCTGATTATTTCTAAGGATAAAGATTTCCAGACCGTTGCACGCTGGGCTATGTTTCCTAGCCTATTCAATATCGGTAGCGGCGTGATGACTGGGATTCCAATTTTCTTCAATGTCATTTTCTTCATTCCATTCATTCTGGCCCCCATTGCCGACATGTTAATGGCTGCCGTCGCAATTCAATTGCATCTGATGCCACCTAGCGTCTATCCTGTGCCCATTGGAACACCTGGACCACTAATTGCCTTCATTGGGACAAATGGTAGCTGGCAGGCCTTAGGATTCTCTATTGTGGCTATCGTAATTTCCGTTTATATCTATATACCATTTGTCAAAATGGCTGCTAAAGTGAAAATTCTTGATAACTTGAGCCTCCGCAAAGAAGGTGAAGATTAATGCACACACGTAGTTTAAGAAAAAATAGAAACTTCAAATATTTAGTTGCGATGCTGATATTCTTCATTCTTTTGGGCATCCCATCATATATTTGGACTAAGAGAAATGTTACAACATTAGCTGGTCGTTATAACTCGCCAATGTCACCGATTATCCTGATACCAGGCAGTAGCGCTTCCGCAAACCGTTTTGATAATCTAGTTAAGACGATTAACACGAATTATGGTGAACATCACAGTTTACTGAAGCTGACTGTCCATACCGATAATAAAATAACTTATACCGGCAGTATTCGTGCTGGTGATACCCGCCCTTTTATCGTCGTTGGATTTTCAAACAATAATGATGGTTATACGAATATCAAGAAACAAGCTGCATGGTTCAACATCGCCTTCAACCAACTGAAAGCCCGATATCGTTTTAATAATTTCAATGCTTTCGGACATTCAAATGGTGGATTAATTTGGACAATTTTCCTCGAAGATTATTTTGACGACGCAACCATTACCATGAATCAATTGTTAACAGTTGGAACGCCTTATAACTTCGAAGAAAAAAGCACATCCAATCATACGCAAATGTTGAACGATTTAATTAAGAAAAAAGATAAAATACCTTCTAGTCTAACCTATTCATCAATTGCCGGAACCAAACTATACTTCGATGACGGTATCGTTCCACTTGGTAGTGTTGACGCTGGTAAGTATATTTACGAAGGCAACATTAAACATTACACCCTAATAACTTTGACCGGTGATAAAGCAGAACATTCCGATATGATATCCAGCAATCAATTTATAACAATTTTCCATCAATATATCGTTGGCAATCGTGTTGATCCAAATTCACCTGATAGTAAACAGAGTGCCATTGCACAACAATGATTGGTTTATATTGCCGCCTTCCACAAAAATTGAAATCGGCTGGAACGTAGTGGGCGCAACTTGAAGCTAATTCCAAGTTCAGGAATCATCTCCAAGATTGGCCTTATTCTAAGCCAGCTTCGCTGACTAAGAATAAATTCACTACTGAGCCAATTTCAATTTTTGTTCCAGGCTAGGTTTCCTTTATGTATTTAATTAGAAAAAGTATCTAAAAATATAGAGATTTAACTTAAATAATTTACGTAAATAATTTTCCACTTCAAATCACTAACTTTTAAATTAAATATTCTTACAGAAAACAAAAATACTAATTCTATTTTCCCCGCAAACCTTGGAGGAACAGAATTAGTATTTTTTATCTCAACTAATAAATTCAGTTAAACATCAAAATCAACAAACAACCCAACCAACAAACAACCACAACATTAGTCTGGAGCAAAAATCAAAATTGGCTCAGCTGTGAAGTTGTTCTTAGTGGACGAAGTACACTTAGAACAAGGCCGAACTTTAAGATGATTCCCGTTTCTGGAATTAGCTTAAAGTCGTGCCCACAGCGTTCCAGCCAAATTTTGATTTTTGCGGAAGACGGCAAACAATAATAACCTTGTATTAGCCTAATTTTTTAAATACAATTAGCCTATGGTATATATAGACTGGCAATTAGGCCTTATCGCTAACTTCTTTATGTTGTTTGCGACCTTACAATTACATCACTACTTTTTAAAATCATTTAGTATAAGATATCTCATCTCCGATATAACCTTATCATTGATATTTGGTTATATCGGTTTATTCGTTGACGACATACTAATCCTACTGTTCATCTGTTTCATACTACTAGTGAATTGGATATTCGCTAAGAAACATCAGCTGGATATGGAAAACTCCAATTCACTGATCATGGCAGCCAATGTAGAAGTCGTCCTCTTTAGTTTAGGAACTTATACCGCAAGAATTATTTTCTTTGTGGCTAATGGCGAATGGAAACTACGGATTCTTGAGATTTATCAACAGAATTTCATCACCGTTTCCATCCTTATCAATCTAATTTATTTGGCCATTTTTCTACTAATTATTCATAAGTTCCACGCTCAAATTGTTAAACTGTGGATTCAAATTGAACAATACAACCTCGGTAAACGCGTCTTTGAAATGTCATTTAGTGTCTTCGTTTCCTTCATGATTATTTTAATAATCAGCGATTTACAATCCGTCACCGCTACGATTCAAGCCAGCACAATTCTAATTTTCTCAGTCGTTTTGATTGTCACCTATCGTCAATTGATATTCTTCATCCGCACCATGGCCATTCAAAACGAGGCTAAGGAAAAAGTTGTCTACAATAAGCAACTGAATGAGTATTTAACCAGTGTTCAGCAACAATATACTGAATTGCGGAAGTTTAAACACGACTTTCAAAATATCATGTTAGCTATGAAGCCACTGGTCGATGACAGTGATTCGGTTGAACTAAAAGACTATTATCAAGACATTGTTCAAGAACGGGATGAAATGTGCTTAGTCAGTCGTGGTAATATTGCTCAAATCGGTGCGGTTGATAGTGATCCGATTCGGGGACTGATTATTCAGAAATTTTTCATTGCTAAAAGCGAGCAGATAGACTTTCATTTAGAATTGACTCAAAAGGAATATCATTTCACTAACGATACTTTGGTGATTGTGAGAATCCTTGGTATATTATTGGATAATGCTTTTGAATACGTTAAGGGTATCTCTGACAAAGAGGTTACCTGTGCCATCACGCAAACTGACAAAACCATTGAGATTACGGTTGATAATCCCATTAAGGAAAATCTGAATTTCAAGAATATTTTTAAAAGTGGTTACTCAACTAAGCAGTCTCACTCTGGATTTGGATTGGCAAATGTTAGACGTCTGATAAGTGAAACTGATAATCTATACTTGGAAACTAAAGTGTTACATGATCATTTGATGATGACATTAATTATTGTGGGAGGTGATTAGATGTTCCCTGTTTTCTTACTGGAAGACAACGAAATTCAGCGCAATAAGTATACGGAATACATTACGAACGGTATCTTGATAAACGATGCGAGCATGAAATTAAAGGGTTCTTTCGGGACGGTTGATAGTTTTCTTCAGGCATATACTCCTCAAGAACAGGGACTCTACTTCCTAGATATGGAAATATTGGATGATAAACTGGCTGGTCTAAACATTGCTGAAAAAATCCGACAAGATACCCCACTAGCACAAATCGTCTTCATCACCACTCATGACGAATTATCCCTAACAACTTTGGAACGAAAAATTGCGCCGATGGATTATATTTTGAAAGACAAAGGCCTAGAGAATATCAAGCAACGTATAACTGAGGATATTGAAACAGCCCAACAGAATCTTCAAAAATATAGCCATTGTTCAAAGAACCTCTTAGATTACAAAATTGGTGGGCGCTACTTCTCCATCTTGATGGATGATGTAATTATGCTATATACCCAAAAAGATGCTCCAGGACGCATTTTTGCCATCACCAGGAACCAACTAGCCGAGTTCAACGGTTCGCTCAACACATTTGAAGAAGAATATCCAAATCTCTTTAGATGCAACCGAAGTTACCTAGTAAACCTAGATAACGCCACAACCTACGACAGCCGAACCCGCTCATTAGATTTCATTGACGGGTCAAACTGCGAAGTATCATTTAGAAAGAATAAAGAATTAATCAAAATTCTATCAAGAAAACTAAAAAAAGAAATCCATTAAAACAAACGAATAAAGGCCTCTATATCAATTGGATGAAGTAATTCACCAATTAATATAGAGGCCTTATTTGTTTTAATAATTATGTAAAATACTTAAAAAAGTCTATCAAGATAACACTATCAACACAAACCACTATCCAGCCTGGAGCAAAAAATCAAAATTGGCTCAGTGATGAAATTCTTCTTAGCTGACGAAGTCAGGTTAGAAGAAGGCCGACTTTTGAAACAATTTTTGAACTTTAAAATTGGTTTAAAATCGTGCCCATCACGTTCCAGCCAAATTTTGATTTTTTGCGGAAGGCGGAAATATAAAACCCTATTTCCGACCAACCAGCTTATCCAAACTAACTCCATAAACGTCAGCAAACCGCATCATCATATAAATATCAGGCGTTCTAGTACTGTGTTCATATTTTGAAATTGTCGTAATATCCACATGTAACATTTTGGAAACTTCCCGTTCCGATAATTTACGTTGTTTGCGATAAACCCTTAGGTTATTACCTAAGAAAACTCTGTCACGATCTAATACGACTTCCTTCATAAAATATTCCCTCAATTCTTATTCATGGGAATATTATATTTTAGAAATAATAATCAAAACATAAATTTCTATAAACGTATTAATTTTGCAGATAAACGTAGCAATTTTCATTAATTTATTGAATAAATTGCCAAACACCAAAAATAATCAAAAATGCTGCAAAAGCAAGACTAGCAATCATCGCAATTAAAGCAAAAATTAATGGACTAGATTGTTTTTTAATGTTGTCAAAATATTGTTTAGAAACAAAAACTTGCCAAAAGCCTAAAACAATAGCACCAATGCCGATTAGAAATTTCATATTTATCACCCTTTAGAGTAACTATTCTATTAGTCTCATTCTATCAAATTATTGATCAATATCTTCTATTTTGGCTTATCAGTTAATAACGCAAAAAAATGCTAATCCACTTTAACCGGGGATTAGCATTTTTATATTCGAATTATTTTTTTGTAAGTGCAACAACACATTCAATATGGTTTGTCATAGGGAACATATCAACTGGTGTAACATCACCAATTTCGTATGCATCTTCTAATAGTGACAAGTCACGTGCCAAAGTAGCAGGGTTACAACTGATATAAACCATCTTCTCGGGTTGGATATTCTTGATTGAATCAATCAATGAACTAGCCAAACCCTTACGTGGAGGATCTACCATCAAGACGTCACATGACATATCATTCTTAGCCCATTCGTTAAGAACATCTTCAGTCTTACCAACAACGAAGTCAGTATTCTTGATGTCATTCAACTTAGCATTCTTGTCAGCATCTTTAACAGCATCTTCGATAACTTCGATACCAGTTACATGCTTAGCCTTGTTAGCCAATGAAAGTCCGATTGTACCAATACCTGAATAAGCATCAACAACTTCTTCTTTACCAGTTAGTTCAGCTTTGTCGATAGCTAATTGATAAAGGTTTTGTGTTTGAACAGGGTTAACTTGATAGAAAGATCTTGGTGAAATACGGTATGTGTGACCCAAAATCTTGTCATCAATATACTTTTTACCACCAAGTAGTGTCATCTTTTGTCCAAGAATAACGTTGGTATTTCTTGAATTAATGTTCAAGAACAATGACTTAACATCTTTGTTAGCCAAAATTTCTTTAGCAATATCTTTGTAATGGGAAATGTCTGGTGTACGTGAAACCAATACGATCATCATTTCGCCAGTAAAGTAAGCACGACGAACCATGATTGTTTTGATTTGACCCTTTTGATTAGTTTCATCATAACCACGAACGTTGTATTTACGTAAAATATCACGAACACGGATAATTTCAGCATCAATCTTAGGATCTTGAATCAAGAAGTTTTCCATAGGTACAAGATCATGTGAACGACGACGATAGAAACCAGTAGTCAATTGACCCTTAACTTGGCGAACAGGAACTTGCGCCTTGTTACGGTAATTGAATGGTGATTCCATACCAAGTGTTGGATTAACTTGAACATCTTTCAAGCCAATTTTACTAAAGTCAATTTCAACTTGGTGTTGCTTGAATTCCAATTGTTTGGAATATTTCAAATGACTTAAAGGAGCAATTCCTGTTTGAGCATAAATTGCATCAATATCGTTAACACGATCAGGAGATTCCTTTAATACTTTGAGTGTTCTAGCAAAACCGAAGTTTTTGTTGATACGAGTAATAACAGCCTTAACTGTTTCACCTGGTAATGCGTTATCAACAAAAAGTGTGAAGTCATCGACCTTGGCAACACCCTTACCTTCGTATGATAAATCTTGAATATCTAATTCTAGTTCTTGGTTCTTTTTCAAATTTGGTTTTTCCATTTTTCACCTATACATAGAAAAAAGAAGTGTGCTCAATAATTATGATTTTTACTTGGATAACTTTCCGTCTTCCGTTACGCAATACTGAGGTCTGGAACGCCATTAACATGGTCAAGGCCTCATATTGCTCCACTCCAGACTAGATAAACTGTTTTTTATTTTATTGACCTAAATATTTAAATTAAATTTGAACATTTCATATTCGTAATAACGCATAATCAATTACTGCAATTAATAATCTAATCTATCATAAATCAACAAACATAAAACAATGGAATCTAGCCTGGAACAAGAAAAGAAATTGGCTCAGTAGTGAAATTCTTCTTAGCTGACGAAGTCAGGTTAGAAGAAGGCAGAGCTTCAAGATCCTTGGCAAAACCAAGAGCTCGAAGTCGTGCCCACTACGTTCCAGCCAAATTTCATTTCTTGTGGAAGGCGGCATAAATCATCAAGTTTAAGTAAAAATCTTATGATCCACTTCCTAATTCTTATTATTTATTATCTTCGTTATCTTTGTTGTCCTTATCAAGGTTCTTTTCTTCCTCGATAATCTTTTCACCGGCATCCATTTCACTGAGTGTTGATGAGTTAATAGCTTTTAGCGGAATAGAATCAACGTTCGCATAAATATTTAAATGTTTATGCAAGTTGGTAAATTCCATCGGTGCATCCCCACCATATTCTCCATCCAAATTGACCATGACCCGATTTTCATCGTTAGCTTTAACACTAATTTTTTTAGTCTTAGTATAAATTACCTTTGGATTATAAACATGGCGTCCACCATTTAGAACTAGTGCAATCAAATGAACTAGATCTCGCAAATTTGTTTCCTTAACAATGATCAATGAGAATGTTCCATCACCAATTACTGAGTTAGGAGCAATTTGTTCCATCCCACCAATTGAGTTAGTTAAACCAATCAAGAACATTGTTGCCTTACCATCGAAAACGCCATCGTCATATTCAATGTGCATATCGATTGGATTGATTCTTGGCAACATTTCCGCACCCTTAACAAGATAAGCCAAATATCCAAGGATAGACTTATATGCTGAAGGAACTTCATAAGTTAATTCAGTCATCGAACCACCACCAGCAATGTTAATAAAATAACTATTACCGGCTTGTCCAATGTCGACTGGTAACTTTTGCCCCTTGAGAATTACCTTAGCTGCTTCAACCACATCATCACGTGGAATCTTCAAAGCACGAGCGTAATCATTGGTTGTTCCTGCTGGAATGATTGCTACTTCTGGTCTTTTTTCAAGATCAGCAATACCATTGACAACCTCATTGATTGTCCCATCACCACCGGCAGCAACGACTAAGTCAAAACCCTCTTTAGCTACTCTTCTGGCTTCATCTTTAGCTGAATTCTTCTTAGGTGTAGTTCGATAGGCACTAGCCTCATAACCAGCTTTTTCAATAATATTCAAAATGTCTCCAACATTACTGTTCATGGTCTCGTGACCTGAAGTTGGATTATAAATAAGTCTAGCACGCATATCTTTCCCTCACTAACGACTCTTTAGTTCTGTCATCAATATCTTGTTAACAACCTTAGGATTAGCTTGTCCATGAGTTTGTTTCATGATTTGACCAATCAAGAAACCAACGGCACGATCTTTACCATTCTTAAAGTCTTCGATTGATTGTTCATTGTTATCAAGAATTTCCATAATCATTGGTGTTAAGACAGCAGGATCAGATTCTTGAACAAGTCCTTTAGACTTAACCCATTCTTCTGGTTCTGTACCATTACTAATTGTTTCTTGGAAGACCTTCTTAGCAATCTTAGAAGAAATTGTTCCATCAGAAATCAAATTGATCATCTTAGCCAAATGCTCTGGTGTCAACTTAGTATCTAACAAACCAATTTTCTTGTCATTCAAGTAAGCATTAACTTCACCCATCAACCAGTTAGAAACTAGTTTTGGATTAGCTTTGTATGTTACTGCTTCATCAAAGAAGTCAGACATTTCCTTAGTATCTGTAAGAACACCTGCATCATATTCAGGAATACCTAATTCATTGATATATTTCTCACGACGTACACTTGCTGTTTCAGGTAAAGTTGACTTGATTTCAGCAATCCATTCTGGAGAAATTTCAAAATCGGGTAGATCTGGTTCTGGGAAATAACGATAATCGTCAGCACCAGATTTAACACGCATTAAGAATGTTTCACCAGTTTTTTCATCGAAACGTCTTGTTTCTTGGCCAATTGTTCCACCTTGTTTTAAGATGGCGGCTTGACGTTTTTCTTCGTAAGCAAGACCAAGTTTAACGTGATTGAATGAGTTCAAGTTCTTCAACTCAACCTTTGTACCATAAGTATCTGAACCTACTGGACGGATAGAAATATTGGTATCAACACGCATTGAACCTTCTTCCATCTTAACATCAGATGCTCCAGTAAATTGAACAATCTTACGTAAGTTTTCAAGATATTGGTATGCTTCCTCAGGAGAATGCATATCAGGCTTTGAAACAATTTCAATCAAAGGTGTACCTTGACGGTTTAAATCGACATAAGAATAACCGTTGTTACCGTGGGTATTCTTACCGGCATCTTCTTCGACGTGAAGTTCTTCAACACCGATTTTCTTCTTGTTACCATCAACATCAATTTCGATATAACCATCATGTCCTAATGGTTTGTCTTGTTGAGTAATTTGGTAAGCCTTGGGATTATCTGGGTAGAAATAGTTTTTACGGTCAAAGTGAGTATGGTTTTCAATTTCAGCATTTAAAGCCAAAGCAACCATGACACCTAAACGATAGCCGTTCTTATTTACAGTTGGTAATGTTCCTGGAAAACCAAAGTCAATAACATTGGTATTGATATTAGATTCAGCACCATAAGCAACTGGTGAAGGACTATACATCTTGGATTTTGTTTTTAACTCAACATGGACTTCAAGTCCGATAGTTGTCTCAAAATTCATTAGTCTTCCCCCTTGAGTGCAGTTGGTATTTTTTCATAAAATTTATTTTCTTCTTGTAATGCATATGCGGCATTTAGAACAGCTTGTTCAGCAAATGGTTTACCAATGATTTGTAGACCAACTGGTAAGCCTTCAGCCAATCCTGCGGGAACTGAAGCAGCTGGAAGTCCAGCCAAGTTAGCAGGAATAGTCAAAATATCATTCATATACATTGCCAATGGATCATCAACCTTTTCACCAATCTTGAAAGCAGGTGAAGTTGTTGAAGGTCCCATAATTAAGTCATATTTATCTAAGACAGCACTCAATTCCTCAATGAACATAGTTCTAACTTGAGCAGCTTTCTTAAAGTATGCATCGTAAGCACCTGCAGATAAGGCAAATGTTCCAAGCATAATACGACGTTTTACTTCGTCACCAAAACCTTCTGATCTTGAGTTAACGAATAAATCATTGATGTTCTTAACATCCTTAGCACGGTAACCATATCTAACACCATCATATCTTTGTAGGTTAGATGAAGCTTCACTAGATGCCAAGACATAATAAACTTCAACAGCATGCTTCAATGTTGGTAGACTAACTTCCTCAACAGTAGCACCCATCTTCTTGTAAGCGTCCAAAGCTTTCTTTGTGCTTTCAACAACATCAGGATGAGTTCCTTCATGCCAGAATTCCTTAGGAACAGCAATCTTAACACCTGTCATATCTTTATTCAAGTTAGCACGGTAATCAGGAACAGGTTCGTTTGAACTTGTTGAATCGTGATCATCATGACCTGCAATCGTTGCTAGAACAGTAGCTGAGTCTTCAACACGTTTTGACATAACACCAACTTGGTCAAGACTTGATGCAAAGGCGATAACACCCCAACGAGAAACACGACCATAAGTTGGTTTGATTCCGAAGATACCATTGAATGCAGAAGGTTGTCTGATTGAACCACCAGTATCTGTACCTAAAGCAGCAACTACTTCACCAGCAGCAACAGCAGCGGCAGAACCACCTGAAGAACCACCAGGAACACGGCTAAAGTCCCATGGATTAACTGAAGTCTTGTAATATGAAGTTTCAGTAGATGAACCCATAGCAAATTCATCAAGGTTAGTCTTACCAGCATCAATTGCACCAGCAGCCTCTAATTTTTCCATTACGGTAGCACTGTAAACAGGCATGAAATTGTACAAGATTTTACTTGCAGCAGTTGTCTTAATACCGTTAGTTACAATGTTATCTTTGATGGCGATAGGAATACCTGATAATGGCCCTTTGATTCCATCCTCATCAACTTTTTTGGCAGCTTCAACAGCTTTGTCATTAACAGTAATAAAAGTATTAAGATCCTTTTGTTTTGCGTTAATGTTATCCAAAGTTTGGTTAGTTAGTTCTTCAGAAGTCAATTCTTTGTCAGCTAATTTCTTGTGCAATGAATCGATTGTTTCCTTCATGTAATCCACTATTCATCGTCCTCCTTGTCCACAATTGTTGGAACTTTAATAAGGTTATTGTCAGTTTCGGGAACATTTTCAAGCATTTGTTCTCTAGTTTGAGTATGAATACCCTTATCTTCACGAAAGACGGTATTAGTGTCACCCATGTTGTAAGTTGGTTCTACGCCTGTTGTATCAACGTCAGCTAAATTGCCTTCCATTTCAACAATTTGACCTAATTGACTAACAAAATCATCAACTTCATCGTCTTGAAGTTTTAGGTTAGCTAGCTTAGCAACGTGTAAAATTTCTTCTTTTGAAATCATTTGTTTCTCCTTTTTAATCTGCATCATAAACGTGTGAATAGAATTTACCGTTCGTACGTGTCACAACGGATTGTTGCGAATCAACAGTTTGAATATTGATATCTAAGTTTGCCCCAGATGGCAAGTACTTCGAAGCACTCTGTTGAACAAACTGTGTAAAGCTGGTTACTTGAGCCAATCCATCAAACTGAGTATTAATTGTAATATCCATTGATTTCAAATTAGTTCCATCGTAATGAGCTTGGGCAGTTACTCCAGAAAGATTAGGGAAGTAATTTTGAATGTTGCTCTTAAAGTTAGTAAAGGAATCTGAATCACCACTATTAATAGCTGTTTCACCATTAACGGTTGGTAACATTTGATTCTTATAACCAAGATCACTCCATTTACCTAAATCACTACTCTTACTTACTGAATATTGGAAATAAGTACCACCTACTAAAGTATCCTCCGGTGCAACAGAATACAAGCCAACAACGATTGGGATGTTGCCGACTTCTTTATTGGCACGGAGACGTTTAACTACTTCTTTAGCAATCCGTTGACCTTGTTCTTGTTGTGCTTCACGGGAAATATTTGTTTTATAAGTCGCACCATATTGTTTCTTTTGGTAATAATCAATCTTATTCATCGCAATACCGATTGACATCCCTGTTAATTTATATTTTCCATCCTGCTTTGTTAAATAATCTTCTTCAAGCATTTGTTGAAAATACATTGGTGCACGTTTATTTTCATCAGTTGAACCGTTTGAAGCTGGATTCAAGCCAAGACTATTTTTCTTAGACTTTCTACCCAACCAATCAGATACAGTACTAGCAGTTAATACTTGGCCTTCTTGGAAAACATATGAATTTGTTGAAAATTGTTTTCTCGACAAACTCATCAAGCCACTTTCAAAACTTCTACTATTGAATTGATTACTATTATTAGCGGCAGTTACCCCAGAAATCGGACTAGTCTTATATTTTCCACCACTTAATAAAACATCGTAATTACTTGAGTCAGACGATGTTGTTGTCTGGACAGAACTCTTGCCTGAATCGCCACCACCTGATGACAAACTAGAATCTTGTAAATTACCACAGGCAGCTAAAAGAAATGAGCACATCAGCAATAACGATGTAGTTTTTAAGAATTTTTTCAAAACTGTTCTCCTAATCTTTGGCATCATCCAGATAATCGGATAATGTTGCTTCATCAATAATCTGTGTTCCTAATTGTTGTGCCTTAGTTAGTTTACTACCAGCTTTTTCACCAGCAATCAACATGTCAGTCTTTTTAGTGACTGAACTTGTAACATTGGCACCAAGATTTTCGAGTCTTTCCGACAATTCTGAACGTTTATAATTTTGTAATGTTCCGGTTATAACAATTATTTTATCAGTAAAGTGACCGTTTGTTTCATTAGAATTTGAACTACCGATGAAATTCATATTAATATTTACTGATTTTAGTTCATTAATCAACTTTTTGACATCGTCATTGGCAAAATAAGTTGAAATACTATTGGCAATTATTTCACCCATTGTATTAACTTCGAGGATTTCTTCCTTAGAAGCTGCTATCAAATTATCCAAATTACCAAAGCTTTCTGATAAAATTCTGGCAGCTTTAGCACCGACATGACGAATTCCTAAACCAAAGAGCAAACGTTCAACCGAATTACTCTTTGAATTATCAATTGCTGTTAACAAATTATTGATGGATTTCTCTTTGAAACCTTCCAAAGTAGCTAAATCATCAGCTGTTAACTTATACAAGTCCGCAACATCTTTGATCAACTCTTTGGTATAAAGCTGTTCGATAATCTTTGGTCCTAAACCCTCAATGTTCATCGCATTTCTGGAAGCAAAGTGAGTCAATTGTTCTTTCACTTGAGCTGGACACTTAGGATTGATACAACGTAGAGCCACTTCATCTTCCAAGTGAATCAATTCTGAATCACAGTATGGACAATGTGTTGGAATCTCTGCTGGTACTGAATCCTTGGGACGTTTACTCAAAATAACTTGTGAAACTTCTGGAATAATATCTCCAGCTTTATGAAGTAAAACTGTATCGCCAACTCGAATATCCTTTTGACGAATCATATCTTCATTATGCAAAGTAGCACGAGCAACTGTTGTTCCAGCTAAACTAACTGGATTCATGACCGCTGTTGGTGTTAAAACACCAGTCCGACCAATGGTCCAAGTAATCTCCAAAACTTTTGATTCAGCTTGTTCAGGTGGGAACTTATAGGCAATCTCCCAACGAGGGACTTTAACAGTATTACCCAAATCACGTTGAATTGCTAGGTCATCAACTTTTAAGACAACACCATCGATTCCATAATCAAGATCATCACGAATTTCACCGTAATGTTCAATGAAGTCTTTGACGCCTTGTAAGCCAGTAGTCACTTGGGCTGTGGGATTAACATTGAAGCCTAATTCAGACAATGTTTCCAAGGCTTCATGCTGAGTTGTCACATTCAAACCATCAAACGTAACAATAGTATACATGAACGTATCAAGCTTTCTTTTGGCAGTAATCTTTGGATCTAACTGACGCAAACTTCCGGCAGCCGCATTCCGTGGATTAGCGAAAACTTGTTGTCCCTCATTTTCACGTTCTTGATTTAAACGTAAAAACTCTTTCTTAGACATAAAACACTCGCCACGAACTTCTAATGATAATGGACGAGTTAATTTCTGGGGAATATCTTTGATTGTTTTAACGTTCTCAGTTACATTCTCGCCAATAGTTCCGTTACCACGAGTTGAGCCTTGAACTAAGATACCATTTTCATAAATTAATGAAAGAGATAAACCATCAATTTTTAATTCAACATTATAATCGACCTCATGTCCAACATTTTTTTCAATTCGATCGTTAAAATCAGCTAATTCAGCTTCAGAAAACACATCTCCCATCGAAAGCATTGGAATATCATGTGTAACTTTATTGAAATCAGGTAGCGTTACATCCCCGACTTGTTGTGAAGGTGAATCTGGTGTTACTAATTCAGGATACTGTTGTTCTAGTTCTAATAGACGATTATAAAGTTTGTCATAAACATTATCTTCAACTACTGGAGCATCCTTAGTGTAATAAGCATCACGATAACTATTCAATTGCGGACGAATTTTATCTAATTCTTGACTGGCTTGTTCTTTTGTTAGTTCTGCCATGCCTCTCACCTCTTAATCAGTAACTTTTGTAATTGGTGCATATTCAGCTAAAAGACGCTTAACTCCTTGTTCTTTGAAGGCTATATCTAATTCAGCTGTCGTACCTTGACCGTTAACTTTAACGACAGTTCCACGGCCCCACTTCTTGTGATCGACTTTATCACCGACATTCCATGCCAATTTTTCAGCACCTTGAGCACCCTTGGCTTTAAGCGTTGGTGATTGGAAGGTTGCTGCAGTAGCAGCTCTACGACGACGTTGACTAAATGGCAAACTAGATTCTTTAGGTCCACCAATATTTCCAGCATTCGTATTAACACGTTCTAATGCATCATCATTAATTTCTTCAACGAAACGTGATGTCGCATTATTTTGGAGACGTCCATAAAGCATACGGCTAAAGGCGTTGGTTAAGTATAGTCTCTTTTCAGCACGAGTAATACCAACGTAGGCTAGACGGCGTTCCTCTTCAAGGTCATCTTCTTTAAGAAGTGAACGTCCCAATGGGAAAATTCCCTCTTCCATACCAACTAAGAAGACGACTGGAAATTCCAAGCCCTTGGCAGCGTGAAGTGTCATCAAAGTAACTTCTTTTTGTTCTTCTTCAATATCATCTTGGTCACTAACCAATGACAATTCAGTTAAGAAAGTCGTTAAACGGGTTTCATCAACGTCTGGATCTGGTTCATAGCCTTGATCAAATTGTGTTGTAACAGTTAAAAGTTCTTCAATATTCTCAATTCTTGCTTGAGCCTCAAGATTATCTTGTTGCTTCAATTCTTCAACATATCCGGAGTCATCAAGTAAATGATTCATCAAAACAGTCATAGATTCAGTTTCAGCTAACTTAGTTAAATCATCGATTACTTTGGCAAAGTTACCAATAGTTTTTCTTGGACGTGCAGCCAATGGAGAAAGTTCGATGTTCTCACTAGCTTCCAACAATGACCAATTATGTTCATCAGCGTAGTTCTGTAATTTTTCAATTGTTCCTGGTCCAATTCCACGTTTAGGACTGTTGATAACACGTTGATAACTCATTGAATCATCATGGTTAGCAACTAATCTGAGATAGGCCAAGACATCTTTAATTTCTTTTCGGTCGTAGAACTTGTGTCCACCAATAATTTTATAAGGCATATTGGCTTTCATAAGACTATCTTCAAAGCTACGTGATTGCGCATTAGTTCTATAAAGAACCGCAAAATCACCATAGTTAAAGCCTTGTAAGAGTAAATTCTTAATTTGATCGACCACATAAAGTGATTCATCTTTTTCATTTTGACCACGATAGAATTTAATTTTCTCGCCGTCTTTATTATCAGTCCAAAGTTCCTTAGGATTACGGTTGGAGTTATGGTTAATAACCTCATTAGCCGCTTTCAAAATAGTTTTTGTTGAACGATAATTTTGTTCCAATTTAATTGTTGTTGCTTCAGGATAATCCTTTTCAAAGTTCATGATGTTTTGAATATTAGCACCACGCCAACCATAAATACTCTGGTCAGCATCACCAACAACACAGACGTTACGATACTTAGCACCAAGTTGCTTAACCAATTTATATTGAGCTTCATTGGTATCCTGATATTCATCAACGTGAATATATTGGAATTTTTCTTGATACTTTTCTAGGACATCTGGATTCTGGTCGAACAATTCACTTGTTTGCATGATAAGATCATCAAAATCAAGTGAATTATTACGATCCATTGCCTTTGCATAAGCGTCATAAACACTAGCAACTGTTTGTTCATAAGGAGTTGCAGCAGCTTTTGCATAAACTTCCGGTGTTTGTAATTCATTTTTGGCATTACTAATAGTTCCCAAGAGTGCACGAGGATCGTATCTCTTAGGATCAAGATTCATCTTTGTCAAAATTTGCTTCATCAAAACACGTTGCTCACCAGGATCAGCGATAGTAAATGTCTTAGGCTTGCCCATCTTGTCGATATCTCTTCTTAAAATTCGTACACAAAGAGAATGGAATGTTGATACCCAAACATCATTGGCAGATTCATCCAGTAATTTACCAATTCTTTCTTTCATTTCTTTGGCAGCTTTATTTGTAAAAGTGATTGCCAAAACATGCCAAGGCATGACATTTTTTTCTTCAATCAAGAAAGCGACACGGTGAGTTAAAACACGAGTTTTACCAGAACCGGCACCAGCCATGATCAAAAGTGGTCCTTCAGTTGCCTTAACAGCTTGTTTCTGTTCAGTATTAAGGCCTTGCAACATAGTTTCGTCCAATTTAAAAATCCCTCAAATCTTATGTGAAAATAAATTTTGTCTAACTTAAAATAGCTGTTTATATTGTAGCAAATTTTTGGTGTGAGAGCGAAAGGCAAAGACTAGAATTTAGTTCTTTCTATAGTTGATTGGTATTATCGTTCCGCCTTCCACAAAAATTGAAGTTTGGTTGGAATGTAGTGGACACGACTACTGAACCGATTTCAATTTTTGCTCCATGCTAGATTCCTATTTACTATACGAGTTTAATAAAAATACAATTCAAACTAAAAGCAGGCTCAACTAGTTTATCCAGATGAGCCTGCTTATTTAAAACTTTTTTAACATTGCGTAGAGTGACACTATCAAAGGGAATCCGTTGCGGTCCAACTAACTTTAGTACTGTACTTCCCAGGTTGGATAACTTTTTTCTTGTGAACGTGTAGTAACAATCCTTCATCCTTTTGCCAAAAAATATTGGAAAGTTCCTCCCCTTCTTGGCTTTCGTGAATCACAACTGGATTATTGCCCTCGACAATTTGATTATTACCAATACTGTCGTGGAACATCAGGTTCCCTGGAAATTCTATAGAATCGTCGTCTTCCTTTTTTAGTGAATCAGCTTTGATTGAAATCTGAGCGGCTTTTTTAACAGGCCGTTTATCAGTTATTTTCAGAATATCTCCACCATCTTCCGTTTCCCGATGTTTGATAAATCCCTCATTTGCCATAGCGTTGATGGTGCCAAAGTGAATGTCCATTGGTTCTAAATGAATTTTTCCATCTGGATCAACAATTTCATCTGAGAAAGTCATTTCGTTAACATCCCCGACTGCCTGCTTTATTGGCACATTCTCCTTGTCTGGATCTATACCACCAACACCGTCAAAGGTTGGTTGGAATGAAAAGTCATCGTAGAAGTCATCTGGAGCGGTCCCCATGAAGGTCAATTCATAATTCATTTCTCCACTGAAAGTTGGATTATCATCCAAATAAATATCAGTTATTTTTAAAATCGATTGTTTATCGTTATCTGGATCATCCACTACCTTAACTTTTTCAGGATCAATAACAGGATTGATACCTGTATCGCTGACCATTTCAACATCTGAGATTGTCATACCTCGAGGAATCCGTGTTTCATATACTCCATCCGTTATCATTCCATTTCCGTAATACCTATCATAGGTTTCGTGTATTTCAGATTTAAACTTAATTTTATCTCCTGCAACCGTATCATTAACCTTATAATTAGCCGCTTCAATATCTGGGTCCTCTGAGATTGTTTCATCCTTACTGCTATCAGTTTTGTTATACAAATAATTTTTCATTTTCACTTCAGGAATATGATCTGAGTCCGGATATATTGTTGGAGCTATTATAGTCCTAGGAATAACGGTTCGATATCTATCCGGATTCTTACCTTTGGGATCAGTATATTTCATTAGTATTTCAGGAAAGAAATAAAGGGCGGTATTTTGATTGTAGGGCTGACCGTAGCCATTCAACTCGCCAGTAGTTCGATAGAGTAGATATTCAAAATTGAAAGCATCTTGATTTATCTTACTAAAGTCATCCGAAGCGGCAGGTGAATTAACATCGTATTCGTAGGCTATTTTTTCAACCGGCACATCATCCTCTTTTGCTACTTTCTTCTTCCCTTCATAGGTTATATACCAAGCATGCCAGATAATTCTTACTTTCCCATCAGTAACTTTTGAACCTTGTTGGGATCTAGCATTTCTTACTGCATCTTTAACAATCTGTTCTCTTAAAATTTTATCAATATTAAATTTAACTAACTTATCAAAATAAACCTCACCACTATATCTATTAGATCTTGTTTCAGTATAGAGAATTCTGATTTCAGCAGTAGTAGTTCCACTATTATCACTATTCTTTAATTTAGCTGTAACTCTGGCTGCAGTATCACCACTAGTTCCGCTTGGATAGAATTCTGATGAAATGCTACCTCCACTACCATTTACTGGTGTAAATGTATGGACAGCTAAATCAACCGATTTATTAGTATTATCTGCATTACTGAGTTCATTGGTTCCATTAGTAATCTTTTTCCCACCCGGTTTAATGGTTTTCTGAGTTCCATAATTAGGCGTACTTCTGCGGGAAAGTCCAAAGTTCTCAATATCTTTCGTAGCCAAACTACCATCGCTAACTCTATGAATCGTAATAGTAGCTCGATAGATCAAACCATTACTGTTGTCATATGATTGAATCATATAGGCAGCATTCGCCCTCAAAAAGTATGTTCCAGTAGGATCAGGATTGCCTTCAGTTATTCCAGGACTAATTTCTTCAACAACTAACGGTGAAGTTAATTTTCGAACAAGTTTTCTCTGATCATTATCAACTTTATCCTTATGTTCATAAGGCGACATAAAATCAGATACATCTATTGACCGCTCCAATGATGCTCTGGCACTAGCCTGTAATAATTGTTCTGCATCTGAAATCGTAACATTATCTTTGTTTACTGGAATTGCCGCTGTATCAGCCTTAACAACTAATGGTGTTAAAGTTGAAAAAGAACTCATCAACAAGAATCCAATAAACAATAATGGAACGATATATTTAAATTTTCTAAGTGGTTTGTTATTCAAGTTCATCTATCTACCCCCAAAGTAGAATTCGTATTAAATGTTCAATGTACATGTTGTATATAAAATATTTAGTATATAAGATATAACTTAAATTGAAAACGCTTATCCTCAAGCCATTATGCAATAGGTTCCTGATAAAGGGAATCCATAATAGACCATAATATTTATCGTAATATGACAAAATGCTTGTTTAACCCTGTTCTCATACGTTTTTATTTTATTAAATTTAGTTATATTTTTAATATTATTCTGCACTTTATTTATTAAATTTAAATATATAAAAAAGTCGTAGTAACCAGATAATAAAACATCTAGTTACTACGGCTTTTTTAGCTTTTTCTATTCAAGTCCAACACGTTTGAAAATTTCATCGACATTACGCAAATGCCAGTGATAATCAAATGCATCATCCAAATCTTTTTCAGATAACTTACCCATGACACGTTCATCTGCTTCAAGCATTGTTCTGAAATCTTTCTTTTCATCCCAAGCCTTAGCTGTCATTGGTTGCACGATATCATATGATTCTTCACGACTATATCCTGCTTCAACAAGTTTCAACAAGACACGTTGTGAGTAAATCAAACCGTGTGTAATATTCATATCATCAAGCATCTTATCTGGGAAGACGGTAAGATCTTTTGTGATCTTAGTAAATCTTCTCAAGATGTAATCTAACAATTCAGTTGTATCAGGAATAATGATACGTTCAGCTGAACTGTGTGAAATATCACGTTCATGCCACAATGGAACATCTTCCAAGGCTGTGAAAGCATGTCCTCTGATAACACGAGCTAGTCCAGTTACATTCTCTGAACCAATTGGGTTACGTTTATGAGGCATAGCTGATGAACCTTTTTGTCCAGCAGCAAAATATTCTTCTGCTTCACGAACTTCGGTTCTTTGTAAGTGACGTACTTCAAGGGCAAAACGTTCAACGGATGTGGCAATTAAAGCCATAGTTTGAATGTATTCTGCATGAAGATCACGAGGAAGAACTTGTGTTGAAATTTCTTGAGCACGGATGCCTAATTTATCACAAACAAATTTTTCCACATCAGTTGGCACATTAGCATAACTACCAACGGCACCACTGATTTTACCAGCTTCCACACCTTTAGCAGCATGGTCGAAACGTTCGATATCACGTTTGATTTCAGAATACCAGTTAGCAAGAACCAAACCAAATGTTGTAGGTTCAGCGTGCACACCGTGAGTTCTACCAATCATAACTGTATCTTTGTACTTTAGAGCTTTTTCCCCAACTACTTTGAGAAATTCATTCAAGTCTTCACGAATAATGTCATTAGCTTGTTTCATCAAGTAACCATAAGCTGTATCAACGACATCAGTTGATGTAAGTCCGAAATGGACCCACTTTCTTTCAGGTCCTAAATAACGTGAAACATCTCTAGTAAAAGCAACAACGTCATGTTTTGTTTCTTTTTCAATTTCAGCAATCTCAGAAACATTAAACTTAGCGTTTTGAGCAATTAACTTAGCATCTTCAGCAGGGATTTCTCCTTCTTTGCTCCATCCTTCAACGGCAGCAATTTCCACTTCAAGCCAAGCTTGAAATCTATTTTGGTCAGTCCAAATTGGTTTCATTTGTTCAGTTACATATCTATCAATCATGAATTTTCTACTCTCCAAATGTTAGTTGTTAAGATATCATTTTTTAATTCTTCTACATCGTCAGAAAAAATTGAAATATATCCGACATCTCTGTCGGCTTGATTCTTAGCTTTAAAACCTGTGTAATAGTTAAATTTCCATTGAGCTTTTTCCTGAAGTAAGTCCAAACTCTGTGGCAAGTTACCTTCGATAATCTTCAAAGTTGCCGCATTGACTCTTGGAAATATTTCAGGAATGGGCCAGTCACAAATGGCTCTGATATGTATCTCTGATTGAGAAATACCCGTAGCTTCTTGATAGACATTAGCTGAGTAATTAATTCCTGGGAAAATTCGTTTGACGTATAAGACATCAGAATCAGACAAGATAAAACTGATTCCGAAAATTCCGACATAATTAACATTTTCAGCCACCATCAAGGCAACACGTTGCATTTCCGCTTCCACATCGGGATTGTTCTTTTTATATATAAAAGAACTCATTAGATGCGTACCATCATAAATTTCCTGGATCATTGGAAAAGTATGAATCTTCTTATCCTCGCTCTTACTAACCATAATGGAATATTCTTTTTTTGTCTCGATCCATGCTTCAAGAATATACGTTCCATCTTTGAGTAATTTTTGAACACGTTCCACATCTTCGCTGTTGTATAGAATATGACGTTTCAAAATTGTTTGATTATTCTGAATCGGTTTCAAAATACAAGGGAAACCAATCTCATCAACCGCATTCTTAACATCATCAACCGTTACAACTGAGAAAAATGGTGGCACGTTGATATTCAAATCATTTAAAAACGTTCTTTCAATATATCGATCTTGAACGATTTCCAATAAGTCTGCACCTTGAGCAACATTGAATGTTTTAGCAAGTTGTTTCAACAAACCACTGTCAAAGTTCTCATCCATATACAAAAGAAGGTCACTTCTATGGCCCAATTCACTTAGATTCTCAATATTTTCTAGCTTACCAACCAGAAAACTGTCGGCAGCCTGTGTTGCAATATCATTTTCTTCATCAGTCAAGAGCATGGTTCTAAAGCCCATTCTTTTGGCCTCTAACTCAAAAATATACGTCTCACTGCCGCCGCCAATTATTCCTAATGTCTTACCGGGCGCAATAAAAGTCATAATTCCACCTTCTTATTACTAATCGTCTTCTTCGCCAAAGACCACTTGTCCATTTTCAAAAGCTGTAATTCTAGCTAATGAATAAATTGGAATACCTGATTTATCAATCATTTGTCTGCCCTTTTGGAAGGACTTTTCAATTACGATACCGATACCGGCAAGGTCTGCGCCAGCAGCCTCAATAATTGTGTTCAAACCATTTACGGCTTGACCATTAGCTAAGAAATCATCAATAATCAAAACTTTATCATCACTTGATAAGTATTTCTTAGCAATACTTATGTGGTTTGAAGTCTTCTTAGTAAATGAATAAACCTCTGATGAATAAAGATCATCACTCAATGTTACTGATTTGTGCTTTCTAGCAAAAACCACTGGAACTTGAAATTTCAATCCAGTCATAACGGCTGGTGCAATTCCTGAAGATTCAACAGTCAAAATTTTATTGATTCCTGCATCTTTAAAATGTTCGTAAAATTCCTCGCCCATTTTTTCCATTAACATTGGGTCAATCTGATGGTTTAAAAAGCTGTCCACTTTAAGAACATCTTTTCCTAAAACACGACCATCTTTTTTGATTCTTTCTTCTAATTCCTTCATTACGTTCTCCCCTATTTAATAGAATAATTAGAGTCTATCATACTTTGATTTTTACTTGATACCCTCATCATACTTTTTAAGATTATATTTTTGTATAATCCGAATAATTTTACTTGTATATCCTGGATCAGTCGCATATCCATCAGTCTGTAACGCGACCGCAGCATCAATATAATCTTTTGATTGTATAACTTGCTGATACTGCTGCGAATTCCACGTCGTACCATCAACTAACAATTTAGTATGGTCTTTCATTGATTCACGAAAATCCGAATAAACCCGGAAACGTCCATTGATAGTTACCCACTGGTTATTAGTATATTCCTTCGTCTGTAAAACTTTAGTATTTGCTGGATCAGAACCCTTGATACCAAAATAATTGTTGTACTGGCTAGCCAAAGTACTAGTTCCCCAGTCACTCTCTAAAATAGCCTGAGCAATCGTAATACTTGGCAACACACCATATTGCTTACCCAAATCAACTGCATAGGGAGCAATTTTTTTCACAAAAGTACTGTGTTCTTGCTGGACCGCCTCGACCTGAGTTTCACTCTTATATTGAACATATCGCCTGTAACCAAAGAAGCTCAACACAAACATGGCGACAATCACTAACAATATAACGGTTGTATAATTATTCTTTTTACTTCGCTTCCGCCGATAATTTCGGTTTGTTGTGTATCTTTTCTTTTGTGGCAATTGATCTATCCTTTTTAATTTATTATGTTCTAATTATAGACGATAACTTTGAAATTTCTGTGATTTGAAATACAAATTTAATATTTGTTTAGATTTTTCTAAGTTGTCTATTTTTAGAATAATAAATCCAAGAAATTAACGCTAAGAGTTCCAATACAGCTGAGAATAGGAAAATACTCTTATATCCAGAGATAGTTGCAATCCACGCTGCCATAAATGGTCCCAAAACATTTCCAAAGGCTTGTGCCGACTGATTATAACTGAAAATTCTTCCGAAAATTGAATTTGGGACATTTTGAACGGTTAAAACTTGAATAGAAGGAATCAATGCCGCGTCAGAAATTCCCAAAATGAATCTCAATGCCACTAATTGCCAGACGTTTTGAACCATGCTGGTCAATATTAAACAAATAATTGCTGAAATAAGAAAAATCATCATACTTTTTAACGCACCCAGTTTATCAATCAATGACCCAACGACCCCAGATATCAGAATTGTCGCAAAACCTGGGGCTGCAGAAACGATCCCCGTCAGCATAACCAGTTCTGTGCTATGAGGATTGAGCTCTCGAACGAGTAAACTCAGCATGGGTGTAATTGCATTAGTCGTTGCTTGAACCGCTAAGAGCGACCCAAACAGGGCAATAAAGAATCCCCAACCAATCTTTTTCATTATTGGAAAAACTGGTTGTAATTCTTTTTTAGTAATCGGTGTAAAATCTTCTTTAACACCAAATAGCGTCATGAGAAAAACCATTCCCATCAAAAAGCTGGTAACGAAGAAGGCCCCTCGATATCCGACCCAGGTGGCTAAGAATCCACCTATAAGAGGTCCTACCAACGTTCCAGTAATATCACCAGTAATTAACTTACTCATCACACGGCCTCTTATTTTCACTGGTGCTGAGACTGACATTAATGCATTCGCATTATTAATATATCCTGAAAAGGCCCCCTGCAAACTACGAAAGACTAACAAAAACCAAACATTTGGAGAAAATCCAATCATCAAAATTGTAAATGTCATCACTCCAGAAGCTCGTAGACACATTAACTTACGACCTTTTAGATCCGCTAAGCGACCCCAAAGTGGTGAAACTAAGGCTTTACTTAAATAAGTTAGCGAAAACGCTGCTGCCCCTAGAAAATTCAATTGTGTATTATTGAAATCCCCTAAAGTATCAATGAAAAGCACAATAAACGGCAATGTCATCGCATTACCCATACCAGTTATCAAACTTCCAAACCAAAGAATTCTAAAATTATTTTTCCAGTTGCTCTGCATCCACTAATCCCCAATATTTTATTATTAAGTTTTAATAGTAAACTTCGATTGTGTAATTATTGTAAATTTAAGGTAAAGATTGTGTAGAGATAAAAAAAGGCAATAAAAAAAGCTAACTCGTATGAGTTAGCTTTTTGCTCAAAGTCTAATAATTAGTCTTTGTTAACGTTTGATGCTTGTGGTCCGCGATCGCTATCTTCGATATCGAAAGTAACTGCTTGGCCTTCTTCAAGGGTCTTGTAACCGTCTCCTTGAATTGCTGAGAAGTGAACAAATACGTCACTACCATCTTCGCGTGTAATAAAGCCGTAGCCTTTTTCTGCGTTAAACCATTTAACTGTTCCGTGTTCCATCAGACTATTCCTCCTGATAAATATATTTATTGTGCATCATTTCGTGGTACATTATGGAAGAAAGTCTAAAGTACGAAACATTCAAACCATTCGAACCATTCACCATTCAAAAATACAACTCTTATAATAACATGATTAACAAGTTATTACAATCTACTTTGTGTAAAGATTTCTTTACGTAGCTTTAAATTTTAATGTTCTTAGCATACGGAATGGAATTCTGAGCACCTTTAGTTTGTACCGTTATTGACGACGCCTTGCTAGCATACTTCATTGCTTCCTCAACATTACCTAAATTAGAATCTAATTTAGCAGCCAAGTAACCAATAAAAGTATCGCCAGCGCCTGTCGTATCAACAGTAGAAACCTTATAAGCCTCAACAAACCCACTCTCATCATTAACATAATAGAATGAACCCTTGCCACCGAGAGTTATTATAACATGTTTAACACCAAATTCATGCAATTTATTTGTTATTTTTATTAATGATGATTTATCCGTGTATTTAATACCGGTTATAGCCTCAGCCTCTGTTTCATTTGGAGTAATAATATCGGTTAGATTTAATAATTCCTCAGGAATGTTAGTTTTAGCTGGTGCTGGATTCAAAATTGTCAGGACATTATTCTTCTTAGCAATTCTAAAAGCTTCTATAGTAGCATCCAACGGTGTTTCAAATTCAGTGATCAAACAATCGGCGTCCACAATCGCATCAGAAGCATTCTTAACATCCTCAACTGTTATAGTCTGATTGGCACCACCGTAAACTAAAATACTATTTTGACCATTGTCATCAAGCAAGATATAAGCCTTACCAGTACCAGCTTCGTCGTCCATCGTCACGTGATCGATATTCAAACCGTCGTGTTTAAAAACATCTATCATAAAATCAGCAGCATGATCCTTACCGATTTTACTAATAAAAGAAGTCTCCGCACCGGCACGAACAGCAGCAATAGCTTGATTAGAACCCTTACCACCACCTGCAATTGAGCGGTCATGCATTGCCATCGTTTCGCCTGGTAATGGTAATCTCGCAATATTCAAAATAGTATCGACATTGATTGAACCCAATACAACAATTTTCTTCATAACGTTATCCGCCTTTTTGTAATCGTTCACATATTTATTGTTACAATTTTATAACTTATCAATTAATTATATTATCAATATATCCCTGTATACCGCAAGTCTTCACTCATAGAATCCAAAAACATGATAAAATATATCCTTATTAAGAGAAATCAAAAGGAAGTATTATGACAAGAACAGCTAAAGTTAGTTTTTATTTCGTACTATTCATCATTTTCGGCCTAATTGGTATGTGGATGCCACTACTCGGTGACGACCTACACTGGGGAACCTACTTCGGTAGTAACTACTTCCCACACGGAATTTTCACCTACTATGATGGACGTTATCTAGGAGATTTTCTAGTAATTACCATGACCAAGCTAAAGCCAGTTGCCTTCATGGCTTACGGAATTTTCCCAACAACTATTATTTATTTGATTCAACGAATCAGAGAGCAAATCTCTCTTCCTAAATCAATCGGCTTAGTTTCAGCATCCCTCACCACAATCTTCATTTTCTTAACACCAAAAGTGATTTTTAAACAGATTCTAGGTTGGCATGCAGGCTTTGCCAATTACCTACCTTCAGTTGTTTTCCCATTATTCTTTCTATATTTAGTACTAAAGAATTACGATAACAAGAATGTCCATTATTATCGTACAAGTACAATTTTAATTTTCTTTGCTTCAGTAGCTGCTCAATTCTTTGCTGAGCACGTTACCCTACTGAACTGTTTCAACGTTCTGATAGTTTGGTTATTCCTCAGAAGTCACTTCGGTGATCACTTCAAGAGAGTTCTTAACTTAATTCTAGCTGGTAACTTTCTTGGCGCCATCTTAATGTTTATCAACGGTGCCTATATCAAGATACTTATCGGTTCAGACGCATATCGTTCAGTTAGTGGATCATCATCACAAGATACTTTCTTCCACTATATGAAAATAACTTTTACCCCTAAACATTTAATTATTATGGGAATCGCTATTTTAATTTTCTCAATCGCAACTATTCTTTACACAAGAACACTAAAAAATACCAAACAAAAAATTGCTAACTACGCTTTACTACTATCAGCATACGTCGTTATTGCCCCATTCATGGTTGTTTCACCATTTGGTGCCAGATGTATGTTTGCCAGTTATATGTTCTTCGTAGCCATCTTTACAATCAATTTAGACCTACTACTATCTTCATATCAAAAATATCTATTCCCACTATTTACTTTAATTGCCCTAGTTTTAGGTGTCAGAATGGATTACATTTCACACGACTACGGTAAAACCTTTGATATGCAAATTCAATATTCTCAATATCAAAATAACGTTACCCGTGATAGCCAATATTTCCTACAATACAAGGATACTGACTATATCTGGTTAACAGCTCCAATTCAAAACGACAATAATTTCTCCGAATTATACGTTAAAAATAAAAAGCGCAACATGATCCCAATCAACTACTACGACTGGACCGATGCTGCACGTAAAATTAAGAATAATAAATATCAAACACATGATGAATATATGAAGGCATTTGATAAACAAATTCTTGAAAAAGTTAACTTGATACAAGCTAAAGAAAAATAGAGAGCAAAACAGGCCGGGAATTTCCGAGGATTTTCCCTTGTGTAGCTCGTTTCAATAAAAAAATTAAAATCACAAAAAGGTTCCTGTAATAATTGGTAGACAAACATCCAATTAAAACAGGAACCTTATTTTTTTAAAATAATTTCAAAAAATACCATTCAAATTTATAAACAAACTAGTCTGGAGCAAAGATTGAAATTGGCTCAGTGGTGAATTTCTTCTTGGCTGACGAAGTCAGGTTAGAAGAAGACCGAGCTTTGAGATGATGCCGTTCTTGCATTAGCTCAAAGTCGTGTCCACCACGTTCCAGACAAATTTCAATCTTTGTGGAAGGCGGAATCAAGCTATTAACAATCAATCATATTTCTATTTAGTAGTAATTACATTATCTCCAACCAAAATAAAAACATTAGTCCCAACACGATAATACTTAATCCCATTAATTGTCACAATACGATCAAACTTCCACGAAGTCCCCTTCTTCAAAGCCTGTCCAAGAAAATGACCATAAATATCGTATAAACCACAATTCTCATTCAAAGTGGCCGTGCCGGATACTGATTGATAAGTATAAACTGCGTCTGCTTTAACCCAAGTATCATTACCAATTTGATAATACTTTTTACCATTAATATAACGATAATGACTACTCAACACACTCGTTACATCTAAAGTACCCTTAGGTATAAGCACACCCTGATCGTTAAAAATCTGAATATTACCTCCATCAGGAAAAACAGATACATACTCATCGTTAGCAACTGGTGTTGTGACAACCGGTCTATTATCAGGAACACTAGGAACAGGACGAACTATTGGTGTCAAAACTAGTTTAACCACCTGTGGATCTTGACTGTACGTCCCTTTAAGTTCATTAGTACCGCTGACAACGTTATATCCATTGACTTTCGCATATGAGGATAAATCATAGGTATCTCCGATATTTTTACCGTTAACTAATACTGACATGGGTTTGCCGGAATTCAAAATTGGATTTCCCTTAGCATCAACATATTGAACTTCAACACTTGGATTATTTTGCCAATTAATTTGTCTATAATTCATTACATCTTATCTGAATATAATATTGCCATATTTTTTATTAACAAAACCGGTTCTATCTCCAGGATTACGACTCAATCCGTAATATCCGTAAATCAAGGCATTCGTATTCTTCAATTGTTGAACTTGCGGAATTTCATATTGGTCATTGCCCAAGTTGACCAGGTTGCCATTAGCAACATTGTTAGTATTCGCAATTGGCAATGCATTATAAGTAAAGTGATAGCCAGAAGCTAAGTCTTCCCCATCTAAACCAATTACAGGTTCAGCGGTAAATTTCAACGGCTGATTTATCACTGCATTCGTCTTTGTACTATCAATATGCATGTTACCGACTGACACCAAGAAAACATTATCAGTTGGCAATAACCCTTTCAAAGGTGAAAAATCAGTTAGTTGGTCCTGATTGAATTCCAAAGTAGTTTGTTGCTTACCGTTCATCCCTTCGACCAACCAAGGTCCAATTTGACTCAATTGCTCATTTGTCAGTCCAGTCGTATTAGCTTGGTAAGGTCCAGCACCAAAGAATTCAAATAGCAATGGACTACCATTTTGTGGCGTCACGATTTTAGCATTGGCTAATTGACTCATATCGATTTGACTATAATTGGCCGTCAGATCAAGTGCACTTAATGGTACGCTCTTCAAATAACTCAAATCATTCGAAGAAGTTGGTGAATAGTTGAATCCTAAAGCCAGTGATGATCCACTTGGTAAATATTGAAAATACTGTAGACCATTTAATGAAGATACATTTCCTTTTTTAAAATTATATGGATCAGCTGATATGACACCCTTGTAATTTTTAATTGCACCAACCGTTATATTATCAGTCGCCTTCAATCCCATAGCAGTTTTTATTTCGGATGACAAAACCGGATCAGAAATATTTACCACAGTATCATCAGGTACAGTTGGTGCCGGAGTCGTAGGTGTAACTTGTGTTGTTGTACTAGTATCTGCTGTTAAAGCCGTAGAAGCTGCAATTGACGTTTCTGGAACAGAACTTTTAGCAGCATCAGTCGAGGAAGCAACTGTGTCTGCTGGTTTAACTGAACTAGATACCGGAGCTGTAGTTGTAGCTCCCACAGTTTCCGCCACTTTAGCTGAGCCTGGTGACCCTGAGGTCGTGCTTGTTGGCTCTATTGAATCCGGTTGAGCAGTAACTGTCGATGTAGACGTACTTGACACGGGTTTTATAGTAGGAGTTGTGGTTGTATCAGAAACAGCTGAACCCGAGATCTGATTCACAGTAGATGAAACAGCGGATTTAATTGCTGTACTGGTCGGTTCAGTACTTGTTAAAGTCGTATCAACCTTAACTTGATTCGCAGATATTGACGTCAAAATTAACGCTGAGAAGAAAGTTATCCCTAAAATTGAACTTTTTTTATTTAAAATCATAATTCATGCATCCCCTTTTTAGACACTATAATAACCGCATTTAAAAACTATAATAACCGCATTTAAAAACTATACCAAACGATTAGTATTACAAATTATTCTTTAAATAATTCAGTGATAACAAGGGATATAGATATTCATTCATGAGTATACCAATATAAAATACCTATGATTTATGATAGCGTACGACTTATTTTTTCAATTAAAATAATTCTAAAAATTCAATAATTCCACTTTTGGAAAAGAGTTCTTACAAAAACTGAATCCCAACTTGGCCTAATTGATAGTAAACTACGTTTTGTAGTAAAGAAACACCTCAGATATGTTAAATAAATTTCCAGTACATACGGCAGTGTACATAGAAATTGATAGATATATAAAATAAAAAAAGATATCGACGGTCGGCATACCATCAATATCTTCTAGAATTTAATAATTCACACACGGCATTTAAATAAAGATAATTACAAAATTAATTAAAGATTAGCTTTGAATTGTTGTTGAGACACATCGAACATGGCAACATACTCATCTGTAGCAACACGAACGAAAGGCATCCCATCAGACGTATAAATTGCAGAATCGGAGTACCATTTACTTCCATTTGCAAGTGATACGTCTGTTCTTTGTTTCAAGTTATGATCATAGACACGTACAGTATCTTCACTATCGTCAGCTGACTGAACCTTAATAGTCATCTGGCGTTTTTTGTATCCAAAACTATCTTTAGTACTTAAAAATTCGTTAGGTGCAATTTGGAAATAGTCATTTCCGGCAATCTTTTGAGTACTTGCAACTTGCCATTGGCTATCCTTTTGCATAGCGATAGAAGTTTTATTACCATTTTGGTCATAAACAGGTGCTTCTTGTTCAGTGACTTCAGCGTAACTTCCCTTAGTTATTGACTGAGCGTGGACATCAGTAACGGCACCAGTAGCTGCAAAACTACTTCCTAATAGAGCACATACTAAAAACAACATTGATTTTTTCATAATTTATTCCTCGATATATTTTTTAGGTAATTCCCTACACTATTCTTTGGCAGAAAAATAGCGCACATAAAAATTGATTTTGACTGTATAAAATAAAACTATAATGATTCACACGTTTTGCCCATATAAATTATCGGCATAATTATAGGCAACTTCATAGTACAAGGTTTTTCGTGAATATACAACACATTTTTCAATATAATGGCATATACTTTTTATTTATTTTTTTATATAATCAATATTCCCAACGTTGTAAGCGAATATCATTTTATTAAATTATTTTTATTAAAAAATTAAAAAAGAGGGCACCCCTGATATAGTTGATCTACGGGTGGCCCCTTTTAAAAACTAGTATTTTTCTGTAAATGATTGTTGAATCACGTACCACATACCTACATATTCATCAGTTGCAACACGGACAAATGGCATACCATCTGCGGTTGTAATGACACGATCAGAATACCAATAAGTGCCCGGTGCAAGGGCCACATTAGAACTCTCAACAAAATTGTGGTTGTATACTGGAACATCTCCACTGGTCGATACTCTAATTACTTCTGGTCTATTACGATAAACGTAACTAGAATCTGAATCTAAATATTCATTAGTTGCGATTTGATAAAAATCGGTTCCCTTCAAGTCAATGGTTCTCCCAAGATACCAATCACTATTCTTAGGTTCCGTTTTATCAAGCGCATGTCCTGTTGAATTATACAGTTCAGCGGACCGAGCACTCACATCAACATAATATCCGCTAGTTACGGATTCAGCCTTGACACTTTGGATAGGCAAAAATGAAAAGCTTACACCTAGTAGAGCGACTAAAAATGTCACTATCACCTTTCTTTTCATAATATATACTTCCTTAGTCTCCTTAGACTACCTAAAGTATATCCTGTTTAAACATATTTCACAAAATATCAAGAAACCAATTTATTAATAAAAAAAATCACCGGATTGTTTTCCGATGATTAATTAATTTATTTATCAGACATACTGGCTAGTAAGTCCTCATTTTTATTAGCTTTAGCCAAATAATATGCGAGATTATAATAATCTTCATATTGTTCTTTTTGATTGGCGTCATTCTTAATAGCGACTGAAGCTTCAAAATTTAGCTCATCTAAGAAATATGACACATGATTAGTTTGAGCATAATTCAAGCCACATTGACAGAAGCCATAAGCTTTATCAAATAATTTCATACTATTATAAGACTTGGCAAGTGTCTTACAAATGAAGAGTACTTCTAACTTACTAGTATTCGAGATTCCTGAATTCTTATCAACTGAGTCAGTAATCATTTCGAAATAGTATTGTGCCCGATCATTATGAGCTAAACCTAAATAGTTTAGGCCCTTAAATAAGTAGGCTAATAAGGTATATATATCACTGTCATCTGATTTTGTCAGTTGTAATACTTTATCCAAAGTAAACAACGAATCATCAAACTTACTATTCCAATAATTCATCACACCGCTAATCAACTCATACTGTTTCATATCATTACTACTGAGTTTCCCCTGTAATGATGATAATCGACTTTCAACATTATCAATCTTCTTTAATAAAACATCCCGTTCAATAGCATCAAGAATACTTTCTTCTTCGGCAGAAGCTCCATTTGAAAAATCACTAAAGATATCGTTTAACGACAAGTCTAGTTTCAAACAGATCTTAATCAGAATATTCACTGTAGGTGCTACATTATGCTTTTCAATTTTGCTAATAGTGTTTTGAGTACAAATATCGTTAGCTAACTCTATTTGAGTCAAATTCATTTCTCGTCTTTTATTATAAATAATAGACCCAAGAAACAATTACAACACTCCCATCTTTTCTCATTAGATTTTCATCAATAATACTATACCACCTTATAAAAATATATATCCAATAAAAAAACAAATCCTTGTTGTAAAACAATCATATTTTTATAAAAAATGCCACTAAATAATAAAAAATCCAGGTAAATTACCCGGATTTTTTTAATATTTAGTTGTATTTAACTTTTTAAACTAATTCTACAACAGCATGTTTTTCGCTATGTAAAAAGTTACCTCGAACATTTAGCATTGAATCTATTCGTTTCTCAGCTAAACGATCAGCTGCTTTGGCTGTTGTAATATTTTCTAACTCTGAAATTTCAAAAACTTTACCAATTTGATCATAAATTGTTTTAACTTTTTCCAATGCTCGTTCTGAATTATAACCTTTTAACTCATCTGCAACGTTGATTACACCACCAGCATTTGCGATAAAGTCTGGTGCATAAATAATATTTCTTTCTTTTAACATTTCAGCATGTTTATTAATATCTAATAATTGGTTATTTGAGCTTCCACAAATTGCTTTTACTTTTAGACGTGGAATTGTGTCATCATTCAAGATTCCACCTAAAGCACATGGAGCAAAAATATCAGCTTCTTGGTCATAAATATCTTCTGGCTTAACAGCTGTAGCACCATAATTATCAACCATACGATCAATCGCATCTTGATTAATGTCAGTCACAATAATTTTGGCACCTTCATCATGAAGATGTTTTGCCAATCCACTTGCAACGTTTCCAGCACCTTGAATTGAGATAACTTTGTCCTTCAAACTATCGCTACCAAAGGCTTCTTTGGCTGTACGTTTCATTGCATAGTAAACGCCTAAAGCTGTTACTGGACTAGGATTTCCGGATGCACCTTTAGCATCAGTTGTTCCAGTAACAAAGTTTGTTTCCATGAAGATTTCATTCATATCTTGTGTAGTTGTACCCACATCTTCAGCTGTAATATAACGTCCATTTAGACCTTCAATGTAACGTCCCAAAGCTCTGAACATTGCTTCACTCTTATCTTTTTTAGGGTCACCAATAATAACTGTTTTAGCACCACCGATATTAAGTCCAGCAGCCGCATTCTTATAAGTCATCCCTTTCGCTAAACGTAAAGCATCAACTAAAGCTTCTTCTTCACTGTCATATGGCCACATTCTACAACCACCCAAAGCAGGTCCTAATGTTGTGTCATGTATGGCAATTATTGCTTTCAATCCAGAATTCTTGTCATGGCAAAATACTACTTGTTCAAAGTCTTCGTTCATCATCTCTTTAAATAATTTCATGTTAATACGCTCCTATTAGTAAATATTTGTAGTTTCGTCAATGTTTTCTAGGTTTGCTTTAACTTCATTCAAAAATCTACCCGCTACTAAACCATCTAATAAACGATGATCAATAGTTAGACAGAGATTAACCATATTACGAATGGCAATGGAATTGTCTGGCATAACTTTAACTTCTTTACGAATTGATTCAACTTGCAAAATTGCTGCTTGAGGGGCATTGATAATTCCTTTTGATTCAATTGAACCAAAACTTCCCGTGTTGTTAACTGTGAAAGTTCCGCCAATCATATCTTCGTTCTTCAATTTCTTATCACGAACATCAGTTGCTAAACGATTAATTTCACTGGCAATTCCTGAGACACTGAGATTATTAGTATTCTTAATTACCGGTACAAACAAAGCATCTTCAGTCGCTACCGCAATCGAGGTATTTATTTCTTTATTTGTGATTACGGTATCATTTTGCCAACTACTATTCATCTTAGGATGATTAATCAAGGCCTGACTAACCGCCTTCACAAAGTATGGGAAATACGATAGTGAATAACCATTTTGTTTCTTGAAATCATCTTTAACTTTATTACGAGCATTAACTAAGTTAGTTACATCAACTTCAATCATTGTCCAAGCCTGAGGAATCTCAGTTACACTCTTCAACATATTTTTAGCAATAACTTTTCTCAGACTGCTAACTGGAGTGCCTTCACCCTTTTGAACTGGTGCCGATTTTGTAGTTGATGCAGTTGGTGCAACTGGTGCTGGTTTTGAAACGGTTTCAGTAACAACTGTTTTCTTAACTGGAGCAGCCATATCTGGTTGGTAATTCAATAAGTCTTTTCTAGTAATACGACCGCCTTTACCCGTACCAGCAACTGAATTCAAATCAATTCCCTTTTCGCCAGCAATCCTCATTACTGCAGGAGAATAACGTAGTGAATTACTATTTTGAGGAACCGCTTTTTCAACTTTAGTTTCAGACAAAAGTATTCCATCAGTTTGATCACTAATAGTATCTAAAATCATGATATCCGTTCCAATATCAACAACTTCGCCTTCTTCGACCAATAATCGACTGACAATACCATCGTCAACAGCAGGAATTTCAGTCGTAACTTTATCGGACATGGCTTCGAGTAATGGATCATATTTTTTCACATTAGTACCCGGTTCAACCATCCAAGAGGCAATCGTAGCTTCAGTCACACTTTCACCCAGAGGTGGCATCTTAATTACTATCTCTGACATCTCTCTTCCTCCTAAAATTCTGCTAATTCGACCATAGCATCTAGAACGTCATCTTGATTTACCAAAAAGGCGTCTTCTAAATTCTTGGCGTAAGGCATACTTGGAGATTCTGGTCCGGCTAAAATTTTAATCGGTGCATCCAAATCGAATAGCGCATTTTCAGCAATGACTGACGATACATTATTCATGATGCTACCTTCTTTGGTATCTTCTGTTACAAGTAAAACTTTGCCAGTTTTTCTGGCAGCTTGAACGATAGTTTCTTGATCAAGTGGATATAGACTTACAAGATCCACCACTTCAACCGAAATTCCTTGATTTTCCAATTTTTCACTAGCTTTGAGAACAAATTGCAACATCATTCCGTAACTAAAGACTGTAATATCAGTACCTTCTTTAACAATCTTAGCCTTGTCCAAGGCAACCGTATAATCTTCATCCGGAATATCATCTTTTATGGCACGATAAAGTTTTTTATGTTCATAGAATAATACGGGATCTTCCGAACGAATAGCTGCCTTCAACAGACCTTTAGCATCATAGACACTCGAAGGTGTCACAATTCTTAAACCAGGTTGACCAGCAAAAATTTTTTCAGTCGATTGCGAATGGTAGAATCCACCACGAACTCCACCACCATATGGCGCACGCATCACGATTGGAGCTGTATAATCACCGGCTGTACGATAACGCATCTTGGCAGTTTCGGACAAAATCTGATTAACCGCTGGCAAAATATAGTCAGCAAATTGGAATTCAGCAATGGCATGATGTCCCATTATTCCTAATCCAGTAGCTAGTCCTGCAATTTCGGACTCACCTAATGGAGAATTAAAGACTCTTTCATCACCAAATTCGGCTGCTAATTCTTTAGTAACACCGAAAACTCCACCCTTTTCACCACCAACATCTTCACCGAAGACCATAACGCCATCATCACGCCTCATTTCTTCCTTGATTGCTAAGTTTATCGCTTCAAGATAAGTTTTTTCAGCCATGTTAATGTCCTCCAGTTTCGTAAATGTGAGTCATGATTTCTGATGCTTCAGGGTCGGGCATTGCTTCAGCATCTAAAGTTGCTTGTTCAATTTCTTGATCAATTGAAGTCGTTATTTCTTGAAGTTCTTCAATTGTTAAAATATTTTCGTCCAATAATTGTTCTTCCATCATCAAGATACAATCATTTTCCTTCATTTCTTCAATCTCAGCTTTATCACGATAAACTCTTTGATCATCATCTGATGAATGAGCTGTTAAACGATCAACATCCATGACAATTAAAGTAGAACCACCACCAGCTTTAGCAAATTCTGCTGCTTCCTTAAATGCCAAATATGTTTCAGCAAAATCACGTCCGTCAACCTTGCGACCTTGAATTCCATAACCAATCGCACGGCTACTCAAATCATCAGTTCCAAACTCTTGATCATTTGGAGTTGAAATCGCATAACCATTATTTTCAATTACAAAAACTACTGGTAATTTCTTAACACCGGCAAAATTTAATGCTTCATGAAAATCCCCTTGCGCAGTTGAACCTTCACCAGTAACAGTTAGAACAGCGCCTGGTTTCTTATCAACTTGTAAAGCTAGGGCAATTCCCGTTGCCAGTGGATATTGGGTTGTAACTGTTGAACTAAAGGAAATAACATTGTTGGCTTTATCACCGTAATGATTAGGCATCTGCCGTCCATGTGAAGCTGGGTCATCTTTTTTACCAAGTGAACCCATCAGGATATCCTTAGCAGTTGTGCCAAAACTCATAACCGCAGCCATGTCACGATAATATGGTAAAAAATAATCTTCTTGTGAGTTGAAAGCCATTGCCATCGCTACTTGGCCAACTTCTGCTCCCTGTCCTGAGATATTAAAAGTAGATTTACCGATTCGGTTTAATTGCCATAGACGCTCATCTAATTTACGAGTTTCTTTAATAACTTTGTACGCTGCAATTATTTCCTTATTAGAGAGCTTACTTTGTTTTAAATCCATCGTTGTTCTCCTTTATTTGTTAATTGCCATACCGAAAATATCATTATTTGCTTCCATGATTGCTTCACTCTGTGATGGATGTGGATGAATTGTTTGTCCAATTTCATTCGGCGTTGCATTAAGGTATAACGCCAAACTTCCTTCACTGATAAGGTCAGTCGCATGTCCACCGATAATACTTAATCCAATAAAATCATTGGTTTCAGCATCGGCAAAAACTTCTACTTGACCCAGATTCTGATTCTCAATCATAGTTTTTCCATTAAATTGCCATTCGAATTGTCCCTTGAGTGCTGTTTCGTCAACTTTAGTATTGCCATCAACTTGACCAACACTAGCAATCTCTGGATATGTATAAATACCACGAGGAATATTTTGATAATTCAATTCTTCTGTTTTTTCTCCAGCAATATGTTCTACCGCTAATTCAGCTTCTTTAGCAGCTACGTGAGCCAATTGAAGTGTATTGATTACGTCACCAACTGCATAAATATTTTCAGCACTTGTTTGATAAAATTCATCAACCAATATCCCCTTCTTATCAAACTTAACGCCGGCAGCTTCTAGTCCAATGTTTTCAATATTAGGACGTCGACCGACTGCAACAAGGACTTTTTCAGATTTGATGATCAGTTCTTCATTACCGTGCTTAGCAACAATCTTCAAATTATCCTCATTCTTTTCAACTGATTGAACTGCTGTTTGAAGATGAATTTTGACATGACGTTTTTCTAAAGCTTTCTTCAGCTGCATTGAAGTCTGAGGATTCTCGTTAATAATCAGACGTTCTAAGAATTCAACAACCGTTACATCGACACCAAGGTCGGTTAATAATGAAGCCCATTCAACACCAATCACACCACCACCAATTATTGTGATGGATTTTGGCAACTTAGTTAATTCCAAAATTCCAGTTGATGATAAAACATCTTTTTCATCAATCTCTACATTTGGTAAACTAGCTGGTCTTGAACCTGTCGCAATCAAAACATTTTTTGGTGTTATAACGATTTCGTCAGATCCATCATTTGGTTTGATCATCACTGATCCAGACTTAGGTGTGAAGATAGACGTCCCCATAACACTGGCTTGACCTTCAAAATAATCAATTTTATTGTTCTTTATTAAATAGGCCACTCCGATTCTGAGTTTCTTTACTATCGCGTCCTTACGGACTTTGATCTGTTTGAAGTCAATTTCATAGTCTGAATCGACTTTCAAACCAAATTCACTAGCCTCTTTGAATTCACGAACAACTGAGGCTGATTTCAAGTAGGCTTTGGTTGGGATACAACCACGATTAAGACAAGTTCCACCTAACAAATCTTCTTCAACTAAAGCAACAGTTAATCCCAATTTGGCAGCTTTAATGGCCCCACTATATCCACCGACACCACCACCTATTACAACAACATCATATTCTTTTACCATTCTTTAGAGCCTCCGATTCTTTAACGTAATCCTTGGCCGACTCGGTCTGCGTCAGGACTCTTTGAACTCCTAAATTTAATGCCTCCATTTCCATTTCTCCAGGGAAGATTTGGATTGGAGCAATCCATACAGTTTTTTGTATTAACGCTTTCATTAGCATTTCAGAATGTGCCATTCCACCAGTAAAAGCAATCGCATCAACATTGCCATCTAAGACAGTTGCCTGTTTACCGATTTCTTTAGCGATTTGATAAACCAGTGCATTAAAAATAAGCTCAGCATATTCATCACCATTAGCAATTTTTTGTTCAACCACTCTTAAATCGTCAGTTCCGAGATAAGATTTTAATCCCCCTTGATGAGTAATCAGATGAATTGCTTCATTTCTAGTTGGTCGTTGATTATAAATATAATCAATTAACGAAATAGCACTAATTGATCCGGTTCTATTAGGTGAAAAAGTTCCATCACCGTCCAGTCCATTATTGACATCAACTACTTTCCCATGACGATGAGCACCAACACTGATACCACCACCTAGGTGTGCCACAATAGCGTTTCCTTCGTTATAACGCTTGCCAACTTTTGCCAATGCTTCACGTGCTACTGCCTTTTGATTCAAGGCATGAAAAACACTTCTTCTGTCCCATGATTTATAGCCCGATAAATAAGCTACTGGTTCAAACTCATCCACTACCACTGGATCAACCACAAAGGCCGGTTTGTTATACATTGTCGCAAAATAATTGGCAATGATTGCTCCTAAATTGGCCGCATGAAGACCATAATTTCCAGAAGTTAAATCATTGATCATACTCATATCGACGTTATACGTACCACCTGGGATTGGTTTCATTAGCCCGCCACGACCGACATAAGCATCAATTTGATTGAAATCAACATGACTATTTGCCATAAATTCGATAATACTGTTAATTCTAAATTGTTTCTGGTCCATTAACTCTTTAAACTGATGTAATTCATTATCGGCATACTCAATGTTCCTACCTAGCAATAAATACTGATCTTCAAAAATTGCTATCTTAGTTGATGTCGATCCGGGATTAATTACGAGCGTTTTGAAACTCATCATCTCACCTACTTTTTCAAATAACATCTAGTGCAAATTGCAATGAAGCTTTCTTATTCACTAACTTGTCGCCACGTGATGTTAAAACGATTGGTACTTTAGCACCGACTATCATGCCGCCAATCTCTGTTTCTGTGAATAACGTCAATGATTTATACAAGACGTTACCAACATCAATATTAGGTACGACCAAAATATCAGCCTTACCTGCAATAGGTTCATGAAAATTCTTTTCCTCAGCTATCTCCGTTGATAGTGCTAAGTCTAAAGAAATTGGACCATAAACTTCTGCAGAAATGGGGTTGTTCTGATAATGGATCATCATTTCTCTGCCAAGGACTGATGATGGCATTTTCGGATTAAAATTCTCCGCAGAACTCAACAAAGCAACCTTCGGACGTTTAATCCCGAGGCTTTGGGCAACATTTACAGCATTGTTAATTATTGCTTGAGTCTGTTCAATCGTCGGTTCTATATTCATAGCGGCATCCGTTAATAGAATGGGCCGATTATGATTAGGTATTTGTAACACCGAAACGTGTGATAATACGGGGCTATTCACTAACCGATATTTCTTCTGTAAAACTTCTTTCAGCAATGTATGTGTCTGAATAAGTCCTTTAAATAATATATCTGCCCCTTTAACTACATCTTCGACCGCCAGTCTTGCAACATCTTGGTCGTCTAATGCTTCAACATAGTTGACGTTGGTATTGAATTCTCTATTTGTCTTACCAACATTAAATAAATCAAATTGAATATCGGTTGGAAACTTATCGACTAAGTCGTAAATTACGTCTCCTCCACCAGCAATGGCTACTCTTATATTTTTCTTCGTCATTCCTCGCCTCCCGCTATACCATTTAATGTGGTTTTGATTAAACTTTCCTCTGTGGCAACTTGATTATAACTGGAGGGACACGTTTAAACAACTTATCTGCCCTGTGGTTAAGCGCTTGCATAATCATATTTATTGACGTTTAAACATGATACCAATTATAATCACGTTGGTTATGATTATTCTTTTTTAAATAAAAATTGTGGCGCAATTTTAGATATTAAGCAATCCTGCTTCTAACTTGTAAAGGAGGAAACAAGATGCAAGTTGCTAATTTATTAAAGAAAAAACGATTTGAAATAGACACGGTCGAAAATAATGAATTGAGCCGTGATCTATCAGCTTGGGGATTAACTGCTATGGGAGTCGGTGCCATCGTTGGTGCCGGTATTTTTATTACCCCAGGTATTATTGCCGCAAACTATGCCGGACCGGGAGCAATGTTTTCATATATACTATCCGCGGCTGTTTGTGCATTAGCAGCACTTTGTTACGCTGAATTTGCCTCAACTGTTCCGGTCGCTGGTAGTGCCTACACGTACGTATATACTGTTTTTGGCGAAATTGCCGCTTGGGTAGTTGGTTGGGCATTAGTTTCGGAGTATATGTTCGCCGTTTCATCAGTGGCTGTTAGTTGGTCGGCTTATTTCCAAAGTTTGTTATCAGGCTTTGGAATAAATTTACCAGAGTTCTTATCTGTTTCCATGGGAACGGCTGGTAAAAGCGGTGGTGTAAATATTATTGCCGGTTTAGTTACTTTAATAATCGGTTTGATACTTTCTCGTGGTACCAAAGAATCAACCCTCTTGAATACAGTGCTAGTTGGTGTAAAAGTCGGAGTTATCCTGTTGTTCATCTTCGTTGCTGCCTTTTACGTAAAACCTTCTAACTATACTCCAATGTTCCCATTCGGGTTCAAAGGTGTGGTAGCCGGTTCTGCAATTGCCTTCTATGCTTATATCGGATTTGACGCGGTTTCAACTGCTTCAGAAGAAGTTAAGAATCCGCAACGTGATATGCCAATTGGAATTATTTCTTCATTACTGATTGCTTCAGTTCTCTATGCGGCTGTAGCTGGTATTCTGGTTGGAGTAGTTAATTATACAAAATTAAACGTAGCTGATCCTGTAGCTTACGTGCTACAAATGATGAATCAAAATTGGGTTGCCGGAATTATCTCAGTCGGTGCTGTGGCTGGTATGACAACCGTTCTGCTCGTTATGTCCTATGGTGGAACTAGATTACTCTTCGCCATTAGCCGTGATGGACTTCTCCCTAAGTCACTTTCAAAGGTTAATAAGAAGAGTAAAGTTCCCGTATTCAACACTTATATCTTTGCCATCTTGGCTAGTGTAATCGCTATGTTAGTTCCGTTAGATAAAATTGCTGAATTGGTAAATATCGGTACATTGTTTGCCTTCTCAGCCGTATCATTAGGAGTTATTTTCCTAAGAAAATTAGATAATCATAAAGATATGCCAGTTGGTTTCAAAGTACCCTTCTATCCATACCTCCCAATCCTTTCGTTTGTAATGTGTGTTATTTTAATGACTCAATTACAAGCCGTAACATGGATGGTATTTGCTGCCTGGTTCACAATCGGATTGATTATTTACTTTAGTTACAGTCTGCACCATAGTAAATTGCATCATGGTGAAGAGAATGATTTGAATGATAAAGATTTAGATGCTGAATAATTTTTGGATAAAAAGGATCTATAACCATTATGGTTATAAATCTTTTTTTGGAATTATTTAATAAAAGTAGGAGGCTTTAATCGTGAATAATATGACTAGAACTCAACACCATAGTCAAAATATTCCTCTAAACAGAACTAATATAAATATTGAAGTAGATTCGATACCCTTCTATGTGAGTATTGCCTGGGGTTGGTTCCTATTCTTTATTCCAACCATAATAATGTTTATTAAAATGTACACTACTCACTTTAGAATTGATAATAACCTGATAATCGAATCCCAAGGACTTATAAATAAAACATACAAAACAGTTGACCTATACCGAATTAAAAATATTAGTGCAACCTATTCCCCCGTTTGGACTGGTGGAGTTCTAAAATTTGAATTACAAGGCAATGAATCAGTAACACTCGATTTGGTCGCAAATCCACAGGATGTATTATCAAATATCAGACAACTGAGTTTAGATGCTAAAAAACATCAAAATATGACTATTTTAGACTATTAAGTTTTAACAAAAAAAATAACTAAGAAATGCTATAAAAGCATCCTTAGTTATTTTTAATTATCATAAATTATGCGGGTAAGAAGATTCGAACTTCCACGGAGATAATTCTCCACAAGATCCTTAGTCTTGCGCGTCTGCCAATTCCGCCATACCCGCAGTACGTTCTCTATGATACACATAATTAAAAAAATTATCAAGATTATATGGCAATATCTCGGATATATTCTAGCTTTCCATGACATTTTCCACAGACGAAACGTTTTGTATCAATTCTTCTAACTCTTCGATAAATTGTGTGACAGTTATTACACTCATAGACGTGATATTGCTTGGTCCGATGTGTGCCTTTGATTGGTGAATATCTCAAGCCACCAACTTGTTTCAATAAAACTTTGAAAGTGTGGTCCCGATGATTGGCTGGTAAACCATCGTTATACAAATGATAGTGGCAAAGTTCGTGCTTGATTACGCCAATTAATGTTTCATATCCAAAATCCTGATAAATCTTAGGATTGATATCAATATTGCGGTCTTTCAAGTGAAATCTGCCACCGGTCGTTTTCAAACGTGCATTAAAATACGCTTCGTGAACAAAAGGCTTCCCAAAATAATCTTGGGAAACCTTTTTAATTAGTTCAGTTAATTCTTGATTCGTCATATTATGCCAAATCAGTTAATTTTTGAATTAGTTTTGAGAACTTATCCATTGAATCGTCTTGTTGCTTTTCAGCTTCATTGAATTCGTGACGATCAACTTGTTTGTTATCACCGATACTGGCAGTCATGTTAGCACAACCTTCAACGTACTTTCTGAATGCAGAAACTAGTGAAATATGTGTTCCCATAAGTCTGGCAGGTGCTTTACCCTTTTCCAACTTAGCTAAAGTATCTTGATAGTTCTTTGTTCCAGTCGCAAAATCTTTTTGAATCTTAGTATATTCAACATCATCAATGCTATCTACTTTACTACGGTCAAGTGCACCACGAAGTTTTTCAAATTCAGGGTTCAACTTGTCTTGTTCTTCTTGAATAGTATTAACGGTATTGTTGATTAAATTACCATATTGCATAGCTTTTTTTTGTGCGGCATTCATAATAATTACCTCTTATTTTCTTCTTGTGTTTTTTCAGTGTAAATATCTCTTTCGATGGTAAATCTAGGACGTTGTTTAACCTCACTGAAGATTTTACCAACATATTCACCAATCACACTAATACTAATTAATTGTACACCACCAAGTGCCCAAATAGATATCATTAATGATGACCAACCATTAACTACATTACCGTTGATTTTTTGAACCAAACTGTAAATTAATAGGAAAATACTTACTAAAACAACAACAAATCCAAGTCCCATAATCATCTTAATAGGTACGATTGAGAATGATGTAATTCCGTCCATCGCAAATTTAATCATCTTGCGTAATGGATATTTTGATTCACCCGCAAAACGTTCCTTACGAGCATAATAAACTTTAGCAGATTTGAACCCTACTAATGGAACAATTCCACGTAGGAAAAGATTACGTTCGCGGTAACTTAGAAGAACCTCGCAAGCACGTCTACTCAATAAACGATAGTCGGCTGAATCAGGAACCAAGTTAACACCGAGAAATCCCATGAACTTGTAGAACATTTCAGCTGTACCACGCTTAAAGGCAGTATCAGTATCACGGTTGTTTCTCACACCATAAACTACTTCGGCACCCTTAATGTATTCATCAACCATTTCAGGAATGGCATTAACATCATCTTGCAAATCAGCATCTATCGTTATAACGGCATCTGAATCCTTTGATGCACGAGTTACACCGGCTAAGAGAGCCCCTTGATGTCCAAAATTACGACTTAATTTAACCCCAGAAACAGAGTTATATTCTTTAGAAAATTCATCGATCAATGACCAAGTTTTATCCTTACTACCATCGTCAACGAAGACAATCTTACTAGTGGCAGCAATCTTTTGATTATCAACCAAATCACGAATAATTTTTGTTAGTTCCTTAGTTGTTTCATGAAGAACTTCCTCTTCGTTATAACAGGGAACGACAATACTTAATTTAAATAAATCAGACATCTTGCTTCTCCAATCTCGATTTAACGCATTTAAAGATACTGTATAATCCGAAACCGCCGAGTATTGCGATTACCGGTAAGAATTCAAGCCTGTACCTACCTTGCACTTCAATTAACAATTGTACAACGGCGTAAGCCATTAATGGCAATAAGATTAAAAATATTTTGTTGCTGAGCTTTGTTTTGAAGAGACTTAACGAACCAATCCAAGAAAGAATAATGAGGACAATACTCCCCATGTACGCGACAAGCTTTACAAAATTACTTATCTTGGCCGAATGAAATTTCTCGAATTCCGTGAAGTCAACCGCCATAGATCGACCAGCCCAAAGAGTTCGGTTCTTCTCCCAGAACAGCTTGAACCAACCATGTGTAGCGTTCAATTCAGTAATATTTTCATGAATAACCTTATGTTCTTGGACACTCATCTTGGCACGGCTATCTTCCAAATTAAATCTATTAACCATACCTTGATCGTATGAACCGGCTGAATAGGCATCCAATCCAGTCACAAACTTCCATTCAGAATCACGATTACTTAATCCATACTGATTCAAGCCACTACTCTTAATTGCCATCCCTGTGGCCGAGAAAAGTAGCTGATAAATTACTAACGTTATCAAAATTTTCCCAATTCCAGCGAAACTAAATTTGTTTTCAGTGATGAATAGATACAACAAGGCATAAACTACGATACCTGCGATAATTACTGGTCCGATTGGACGAACAATACTACCAACACCAAGTGTTACACCAGCCAAGGCGTAAGCCCAGTATTTATTTTTCATCAATAAGTAGAATGTTAATAGAAACAACATCATTCCAAGATATTGATTATCAGCTTGTGTATTCAAGGCAAACCAATCCAAATCAATCATCAAGATAAAGACTGCTAAACGTGCAACCTTAACCTTGTTGAAAATCTGCATTGATAGTTTATAAACTAAATATAAAATTATAACTTGGTAACAAACATTCAATAATTGCATTGCTAAAACGTTTAGTCCAAATATCTTAACCACCGTCATAACGTACAATAAGAATCCAGTTTGATAGGCCCACTTAGCAAAGTAGTCGTTATCATAAGCATAGATTGCTTTACCATTCAAGGCATCTGGAGCCTTACTCCAGAAGGCACCGAAGTCACTGATCTGTGCATCCGGCGTTATCTTCAACCAGATTAATGCAATAACGAAGAATATCGCCAACATACTGATTAGTATCAGTCGATTGAGATTATGATCATCATCCCTAATTTTGAACAACAAATATCCAATCCCACCGACAAGAATTATTGCACAAAGAAAAACCAGTATGGCTAGTACTGGTTCAATTTTTAAATAATTTAGTGTGAAGAATTCACCCATCTGAAAGAAGACAACAGTTGTGAAAATTGCCACACAAATAATTATTATTCTGCTAATGATACTTTGAAATTTACTTAGCATTTTTCCCCTTTATAAATACGGTTAATTTTTATGATCTTCTAGGAACTTCTTTAATTTGGCAAGACACTGAGCGATACTTTCCATGCTTGCAGCATAGCTAAATCTCAAATGTCCTTCCCCGCCAATTCCAAAGAAACTACCTGGTAGAATTGCCAAATGTTCTTCTTCAAGTAATTCGTTAGCAAATTTAACATCATCTTGCGTGTAAGTATCCGGAATCTTGGCAAACAAGTAGAATGCTCCGTCAGGATTTGGACATTCAAAGCCCATTTCCTTTAATCCTTCATGTAGTGCGTCACGTCTTGATTGATATTGCTCTTTCATTGCTATTGGATCGTCATAACCATTTTGATAGGCTTCAAGTGCCGCGTATTGAGTAATTGATGTGATTGAAGTTGTAGCTAACTCATGGATCTTATTGATTTGAGATATTACAGCTGCAGGACCACAGACAACTCCAAAACGCCAACCGGTCATCGCATGTGACTTAGATAATCCATTTAGAAGAATCGTTTGTTCTGGCAAAATACTACCAAAAGAAACATGCTTAAAATTATAAGTCAATTCACTATAAATTTCGTCACTTACTACAAATATATTTGTTTTTTTCAAAACATTAGCTAAAGCTTCCAATTCATCCTTAGTGTAGCTGACACCAGTTGGATTACTTGGGAAGTTCAACAAGAATATTTTGATACGTGGATTAGTCCGAATTGTTTCTGCCAATACTTCTGGAGTAACTTTGAAATTAGTCTTTGAAGTATCAATATAGACTGGTGATGCACCATTGAAATCAGCGTCAGGTCCATAAATTGTAAAGGCTGGTGAAGGGATTAACACTTCATCCCCCTCTTGCAAAATAGCATTAAAAGCAGAGAATACACCCTCAGTAACACCTGTTGTAGCAACGATTTCTGTTTCAGGGTCATAATTCAATCCATATTTATCATGTAAATAATTTGCTACAGCACTCAAAAGCTCATGATCACCTTCAGGTACGGTGTAGTGAGTTTTATTATCCTCAATTGCCTTAATCGCAGCTTGTTTAATGTGCTCTGGCGTATGGAAATTTGGTTCTCCAACAGTCATATTAACCGCGCCGGGAATACTTTTGGCGCGCGCATTGAATTTAAAGATCTCTTGTTGCTTAATGGCAACAACAGAAGGTTTCATAAGGGAAACTAAATCATTTTTCACTGTTAAACACCTCTTCATAGAATAATACAATCTTACAACTTAATTCTAACACAGCTAAATTTATAAAAAAAAAGACATTCAAAGAATTTGAATGTCGAAAGTTGAAATACCTAATATTTGACTACTTATCGAAAACTGTGTAAGGCAAACGACGCTTGTGGGCCGTCTTCTTATACCAATTTTCAATTATTTCGGCGTTTTCTGGGGCAATATCCTTGCCTTCCAAATAATCGTCGATATCTTTATATGAAACACCTAATGCTTTTTCATCAGGAAGACTTGGACGATCTTCTTCCAAATCAGCAGTTGGAACCTTCTCGTATAAGTTCTTTGGTGCATTTAATTTTTCAAGTAACGATTTACCTTGGCGTTTATTCAAACGGAACAACGGTGTTACATCGGCAGCACCATCACCATATTTTGTATAAAAACCAGTAATATTTTCAGCCGCATGATCAGTTCCAACAACAACACCACTGTTATCACCAGCAATTGCATACTGTGCAATCATTCTAGTTCTAGCTTTGATATTACCTTTGTTAAAATCTGAAATACTCATACCGTTGGCATCAACTGCTTTAACCATTGCGTCAACACTATCTTTGATATTAACACGGACTACTTTGTCAGCCTTCATCCATTCAATTGCTTGCATGGCATCTGATTCATCAGCTTGTTCTCCATATGGCAAACGCACCGCAATAAATTGATAATCTTCATTACCAGTTTCTTCGCGAAGTTCTGTCATCGCAATCTCAGAAAGTCGACCAGCTAAAGTCGAATCTTGACCTCCAGAGATACCTAGGACAAGTGTCTTTAAAAAGCTATGTCCTTTAAGATAATCCTTCAAAAAGTCGACAGAGCGTCTAATTTCAGCTTCTGGGTCAATTTCTGGTTGTGTATGTTCAAATTCAATTATTTCTTTTTGCAATGGTCTCATTTTAGTCACCCAATCTAATATTGTTTACGTCATTTCTGATCTTCTCAATATACTTCATCTTGTGACTATATAGTTTTGAAGATAAATCAACTGGATAAACTTGTGGGTTCAAGATACGTTTGTACTCATCCCAAAGTGAATCTAGATTATCGGCACAATATTTTCTAATTTCTTTAACATTTGGCAAATCATAAACCAACTTACCATCGTCAAAAATGGTATGTAACAAAGGTTTAGCCTGGAAGTCGTCCACAGTCTTATTGATATAAGTATATTGTGGATGGAACATGTAAAGTGAACTGTGCTCTCTAGGATCTTCATTCCAGAATGTTACGTAGTCACCTTCGGACTTGTCGTTCTTTTGGTTATTAGTAATTCGCCAAACTTGTTTCTTGCCTGGTGTTGAAATCTTCGCAGCATTACTTGATAGTTTCAAAGTATCCATCATGTTTCCACGATTATCTTCGATACTTACTAACTTGTAAACTGCACCCAGAGCTGGTTGATCGAAGGCTGTAATAACCTTTGTACCAATACCCCAGACATCGATTTTAGCATCTTGCATCTTCAAATTAAGGACAGTTTTTTCGTCAAGATCATTTGAAGCATAAATCTTAGCATTAGGGAATCCAGCTTCATCAAGTTGTTTTCTAACACGCTTTGAAATATAGGCCATATCACCAGAATCAATTCTGACACCTTCAAAATTGATCTTGTCGCCCATTTCCTTGGCAACTTTAATTGCACTAGGAACGCCACTCTTCAAAGTATCGTATGTATCAACCAAGAAGACGCAGTTCTTATGAGTCGTCGCATAAGCTTTGAAAGCATCGTACTCGTTACGATATGTTTGAACCAAGGCATGTGCATGTGTTCCTGAGATAGGAATACCGAACAACTTACCAGCTAAAACGTTACTTGTAGCGTCAAAGCCAGCAATATAAGCTGCACGAGTTCCCCAAATAGCAGCGTCAATTTCTTGAGCACGACGTGAACCAAATTCCATAACAGGATCATCACCACAAACAGTCTTGATACGAGCTGCCTTAGTAGCAATCAAAGTTTGGAAGTTAACCATGTTCAAAATTGCTGTTTCAATCAACTGACATTGTGCCAAAGGACCTTCAACTTGAAGGATTGGTTCTTCATTGAAGACCAAGTCACCCTCCAAAGCTGAACGAACAGTACAACTGAATTGCATATCCTTTAACCAACGTAAAAATTCTTCGTCAAATTCCCCATATTCACGTAAGTAATCAATATCAGAATCTGAGAATTTGAGATTCTTCAAATAATCAACTACATGTTCCAAACCTGCAAAAACGGCAAAGCCATTATCAAATGGCAAGCTTCTGAAGTAAACTTCAAAAACTGCACGACGATTGTGCAAACCTTTCTTCCAGTATGTATACATCATATTTAATTCATAATAATCAGTATGCAAAGTTAAATCTTCATCTTGAAATTGAGTCATCATTGCTCCCTTAAATAATTTTCATGCTTTTACTTGTGCGTTTTTATTTGCCGTCGTCCACTCCACAATATTAGAGGTCTGGAACGCCATGGGCATCGTTTGAAACCAATTTAAAAAGCAAAATTGTTTCCAAAGCGAGCCTTATTCTAAGTCGGCACAAACCGCCAACTAAGAATAATTTCATGGCTGAGACCTCTAATATTGCTCCATTCCCGACTAAATACGTTATTGATTTTATATAAACTACTTAAATCATATTTGTATAGCCTATTTTATTACAATAAATGATTGCCTATTAAAGCTGAATCACTTCATAAAACTCAACAAACATACACCAACCAACCTAGTCTGGAATAAAAATCAAAATTAGCTCAGTAGTGAAATTTTTCTTAGCTGACGAAGTCAGGTTAGAAAAAGGCCGAGATTGAAGACTATCGACGTAGTCGATCGGCTCCAATTCGTGCCCACTACGTTCCAGCCAAATTTTGATTTTTATGGAAGACGGAAAAAAAAACAAAACATTCTATAACATCGATATCATTTTACATTAATTAGCGTCTAAAGTCGCTTTGTATCCATCATTTACCTTGTCTGCTAATTTCTCAATTGAGTAATTATCTTTCACTTCTTGGTATAAATTCATACCTTTTTGTTCAAGTGTGCCATCTTTCCATGCAGTATGGGCTTCGTTTAAAGCCTCAATTAATTCCTGTTCATTTTCAGATTCCACTAACCAACCGGTTTCGCTATTGATAACTAAATCAGTTGCACCGACGTTTGTTGCAATAACTGGTTTGCCATAAGCTGCTGATTCAAGGTAAACGGCTGGAAGGCTTTCTGTTCTGGATGTCAAAAGTGACACATCACAATCTTGATAAAAATCACCAGTATTCTCTTTGAATCCAACAAAATCGACTTTTTCTTGAATTCCTAAATCTTTTACTAAGTTGTGCAATTCATCCATCAATGGACCATCACCAACTAAAGTTAGGCGGAAATTAAATTTGACCTTGCTCAAGGCCTCCAACAATAAGCGATGGTTTTTAACTTCGACCAAACGTGCTACAACTAGCATGCTAAAAGTTGGATGTCTAGTAAAGCTAGGATTGCTTCCGGCAAAATCAATCGCATTGAACACTTTAAAAGTTTTATCAGAACTAATATTTAAGGATTCAAAGTATTCTTCCAAATCAGGATTGATATAGAAAAGCAAATCAGCCTGTTTTAGAGCGTGTAAGTTCAATTTGAGCATAACTTTACCCTTTAGACCAGAAAAGTCGATACGGGGGTCAGAATGGACCGTAATCACCCATTTAGCATTGATTTTCTTCCTAATTAAGGAAACGATATAGTTAGCACGTGGACCATGAGTGTGAACAATATCAAAATCATTGTTATTGATGTATTTTATTAGTGGTTTAAGAATTGATAAGTCAAACCGTTGTTTTTGTGGCATGACCGCAACATTCAAACCATTTTCACGCGCCATTTTTGAAACTGGACCTTCTTGAAAAGTCAGCAAGGCACTTTCTTCGCCTATCAATCCTTGACCTTTCATCAGGTTAACAATATAAGTACGAGCTCCGCCGTCTTCATTACCGGCATTGATATGTAAAACCCTCATTTAGACACCTCTCAAATTAATCTTTCTCGTGTATAATAATACCGTAAAGGAGAACGCTATGCACAAAAATAGAATAGATATTTTAGGTACAGAATTTGATAATTTCACTGAAAAGCAATTTCATCAATCTTTGGATGACGATTTAGATCTTAAAGCTAATAAATTTATAGTAACACCCAATCCTGAAATTGTTCTCTCAGCTAGAAAAGATGCCAACTTTTCGCAAATCATTAATAACGCTGACTATGTAATTCCTGATGGAATCGGTATTATCAAAGGCGCTCAAAGTTTGGGTACTCCTATCCATGAACGTATCACAGGTTTCGATACACTCCAATACTTAATGAGAGCCGCTAATCGCAAACAATCAAAAGTTTATTTACTCGGTTCAAAGCCTGAAGTAATTCAAGCCAGTGCCGATAAAATTAAAAAAGATTTCCCACAAATTGACCTCGTTGGATTCCACGACGGTTATTTCAAAGACGAAGCTGAAATCGTCAACGAAATTGCCGAAAAGAAACCAAACATCGTCTTCGTAGCCCTAGGCTCACCTAAGCAGGAATTATTTATCAATAAGTATCGTAATAACGCTGACGCAATCTGGATTGGCGTTGGAGGCAGCTTCGATGTCTTCTCAGGTACTAAGAAACGTGCACCTAAGATTATGCAGACGTTGAATCTTGAATGGCTATACCGTTTGGCTAAAGAACCAACTCGTTTTGGTAGAATGTTGGCTATTCCCAAGTATATGAATATGATCAATAAAGAAAAGAAACAGCGTAAATAATATCAGAGAACAAAGCAAGTTTATGTATTTCGTTTCATCATAATTGAAAATGAAATAAATTCAACTTTACCGCTCTCCAAAAGAATTTTAAATCAAAAGCACTAATTCAATTCACCCCAGAGAAATAATTTAGGGGTAAAAGAATTAATGCTTTTTTTATATCTATAAAATATTTAATTAAAAAAGAATGCCAAACTGGTCTGAAATGAAAAAGCGGAAATCAAATCCATTAATTAATGTGGAGCATCACTCAACTCCCAACTCAAAACTCCAGTATATAATCCACTTTCAGTTCCACCAAATGAATCTAGTAGAATTCCGTCATCATCATTCCAAGAACTAGTAATTGATGTCGTAGCCGTTTCAGTTTCAGCCGTCGATTGACTGATTGGAATTGAACTTCCCAATCCATAAGTCCTGTTATCGTCTTTATAAATCATTGCTCCATCAAATGTTTTACCAGCTGCATTGCTTAACGAAGTGGCACTAACAGAAAGGCTCCAAGGTGAATTAACGGAAACGACATTAACACCCCAGTCCCCTTTTCGACTAACGATTCCTTTATAAATTCCTTGAACATCAGCAAAATAGAAATTACTATCTTCAATTTCCAAACTGGCCGATTTTGTATCAACATTGATTGTAAATATCTGTGTCGGCGTTGTTTGATTATTATATCTATCTTTCGCATATACCTTTATCGTATGTGTTCCTTCACCTAGGACTTGTTGAGCGGGTAAATTTGTCCCCGCATAATTACTTCCATAAAACGGAATCGCAAAATCAATTTTCTTTTTATTGTCGTCAACCTTGAAATTCATGGGCTCAAGATCAGTTCCATCAACGTTAATATATAAATCAGCACCAGAACTTTCGAAATCAGTTCCGTCCGCATATGTCAGATTTCCTGTTAAAGTTGTTGCTGTCAAAGTCGAAATATTAGCTGGATCAACTTTGGCATCATTCATATTAATTTCTCTAACATCCCGATTTCTAATAATAAAGTCAATCAGATTAGTATCATCCACATAAGATGAACTTCTAAAGGCCGCATGTGAACTAGGAACATAAATATCACTAGTTACATGGTCTGGCGTTGTACCTCGTAGTGTTAGGACAGCCGTATCGTTCACTTTAGTTAACGCATTGACTGAACTATTTCCCGATGTATCCCAGGGACTAATCGTATGTTTCAAGACCCGGTTTGTATTGGCGGCAGTTATTTCACTAGTAGATATAGCCTCGGTATTTCCGTTTTTAAATATAATTGAACCACTAGTAATTGTGACGTCGTTTGGTATATCTAACTCTGCCGCAATATTTTCCCATTTTTCTTGACCACCGTTATACGTTAAATCATATTGTAAGGAAAGTTCATCGCCAGCGTTCACTTCGTTATAATCTGCTGTCAAGACTCGATTATCTTGCGTGGTATCAATGATTTTCGAATCAATATCAGCATCAGTTAGGACTGAGACTTTCTCAAACGAAATCATCATATTTCCTTTCGAACCATCACCACGTCCCACAAGTCCCCAACGTAATTTAGTATTTCCATCTGTCAGATTAAATTTCGACAAATCAATTTTCACAGTATTTGAAGATGGCAATGGATTCGTCATCGTTTCTACACCAGTATTATTATTGGGAGTTCCATCTGGATTCTTATCATTGAATTTATAAGTGATATTGGCAGTTTTTCCATCATTATTCGGATTATAAGTAATTGAAAAATGATGCCACATTACATCGGTCGTTCCACCCATCACGTGGTAGGCTGGTGAATTATGAATCATTGAGTATGCGCCACTTCCTAGAGCGTTATAAGTACTAGCTTCAGCTGGATAATTGGATGCTAGATGAATGCTATTTGTTAATCTTCCAATATCCAAACTAGTATCATTATCGAATGCATTATTGATTGCTGAACCAGTATTCCCATATGTATCTAACTCCAGCGCCCAACTATTTTGAATTGCGCTTAACAAATGGATTGGATTAGTATCAGTCGCCCAAACACCCAACGTTTCTTCAGCGGCTAAAGATTTTGTTCCAGAAGAATCCGATGCTGTTGCTAGAGCATTAATTCCATTAGGATCATTTTGTAAAACAAAAGCTATCCCACTGTCATACAATCCTGCAGAATATGGCATACAGATCCACATTGAATACGTGTGGCTCGTTTGTATATCCATCATATTCTTATCATTTGACCAAATAGCTCCTTGCCTATTATTTACTCCCCAAAATGACAGAATCCCTGTTTTACTACTAATTGGATTGAAACTATTGTTAGAAACTCTAACGCCATTAATATCATTGGTTATTAGATTACTTCCCAATGAATAGTGTAAAACACCATCTCTTGAAGGCCGACCACCAATTGAAGAAACATTTTCATATCCCACCAAATCATCAGCACTCAAACCAATTGGAATCGTATCATAGACGGATTCAGCAGAAACAGTTTTTGCATTTGAGAAGACACCAAAAAAGCCGACCAAAAAACATATCCACAAAAGTAATTTGAACTCTTTATGCTTTTTACCGTGACATAACATTTTAATCACATCCAGTCGGTTTCTATTATTAGTTATCTGTTAATCATATTATAAACCCATTAATCATTTTTCTCATATATATATATCATGTGATTTTTGAAAATAAATTTGGATAACGAAAAAAGAGTCTGCTTACTGACCTTGGTTGGTCGGTTTGCAGACTCTTTATTGTGTTTATAGTTTGATTTATGTTGCTGAAACGAGCTACACAGGGGCAACTCATTCCGGTTGACACTACAAGCTCTGCCGACGCTTCGCTGTCGACTGACCTTGTAGTGTCAATCCTCGTGAGCTGACCGCCCCTGTTTCGCTCTCTAGTCTTCGACATCAATGGTATAAGGATCTTCATTCGTTCTCAAAAGTATTCGTGCATTAAACATCGCATACCCTAATATTGAAACGAAGTAGATACTTACTGATGGTGCCTCGATAACGTGTCCTGTCATTAGTGCCATTCCGTAACCTAAGGCCACACTGGCAACTAACATTGACCACTTAAATGACCACATATACTTGAGTTTTCTTAGGAAGGCTCCTAATAAGTAAACCAAGCAATAAGCCAATGGAGCTAAGTAAACAATTGTTCCGATTACTCCGAATTGGAAGAAGATATCTACATAATCCATTTCAACTAACTTAGCTTGTCTTTCGTGTTTAAAACTTGTGGCATATCCCATACCAAATAGTTTTTGACCGACATTAGCTTTAGCAAAGTTTTGTGAAGCATTTTCAAAGTAAACTGTCCGACCACTGAATAAGTAGGAAACTGTTTTGTTAGTTTCAACGTATTTCTTTTGGTCTTTAGTAATACCCTTTTTAGATTTAGCTTTTTGTTTCTTATCTTTAATCATTTCAGTGTGCAATTCAGCTGTTTTTGAAACGGCCATTGCAGGATAAGCCACAATAATTCCACCTATCGTAATAACCAATAAAGCTACGATTCCGGCAAAGTATTTACGCATACCTCTGTTTTGGAAAAATTGGATAACACCCGCCAAAATACCCATACAAAGACTGAACAACAGTGCTAATAATGAACCCTTAGTTCCTATTAGAAGTGCTGAATAGATTGCTAGGATTATTGTTAACCAGTAATAAACTTTTGCCCAAGCATTGATTTTCTTCAAGGCATACCAAATCATAATTGGAAAAGCGATTGAAACGATGGCACTCAATTCGTTAGCAGCGTAGAACCAGCCACTTTCACCTAGTTTGTAGTATGAATATGAGCTGAAACTAGTATTTGTAAAGTGCGCTACGATCATTATCAAACTGATAATATTGACCGCAATAAAGACAACTTTTGGAAAGAAACGGTTGATAATTCTGTCTTCCGCTAATTCTTCAAAAGCATAGAAGTAAGCTAGTAGCATTATTGGATAGTACATGCTTTTAGCTAAGGTAGTAATCTCTAGTGATGGAATAAACAGTATTTTTGTTTTGTAGTTGATTATCATACTAATTGCTGAAACCACTCCAAGTAGTACGAAGTAGCCTATTATCATGAAGCCGCGCCTATTGTCCCGATTCAATATTAAGAATATCAGTAGATAGAAAACGGACACCGCCATAACGGCCATGCGAATCAAAACTCCAAACGTAACATTAAAGTTGGCTTGAGTCATCAATCCGGTAATAGCATCTAGTACGGGTTGAAAAACAATGTATAACATCAGAAAGACGCTGTACTTTTTAATAAAACTTTGCATATTTGGTGACTCCCAGTTAAAAATTTAAAAACATGTCATATAACATAGTACCCTAAAATTTATTCGAAAGAAAATGTTTATCTCTCTAAATAAAATTCAAAACGATCACCCGCATATTGTGAGCGAACATACTCAAATGGACGATCATCATCCAAAGTTGTCACTTGTCTTACTCGTAAGATAGCAGAACCACGCTTAACATTCAAAAAATTAGCTATTTTCTCAGACGATAACATAGCGGATACAGTCTGTGTTGCTGTCCCTAATTTTAGACCCGCCTTGTCTTCAAGAGCCTTATATAGTGAAGACGTAATGTCTTTTTTGTTCAAAGTACTAACTATATCCATTGGTATTGTTGTAACCTCGAAACAAATAGGTTGATTATCGGCATAACGAATTCTTTCCATACGAAGAATTTGATCACCGTTCTTTAATTTTAATTTTTCAATCTCGCTGATTGATGGATCTGCCACATGATAAGAAACAGTTTTACTTGATGGTTTCTTACCTTGTCCTTCAGTGATTTCAGTAAAACTAGTTGTCCCAGACATTTTTTCTTGAACCTTGCTGCTAGCAACATAAGTACCTGAACCTACTTGGCGTTGTAAAATACCTTCGTCAACGAGTGTTTGAATTGCTTGGCGCAAAGTCATTCTGCTCACGTCAAAATCTTGTGAAAGCTGCCTTTCAGACGGAATGCGTTCTCCGACAGTCCATTTACCTGACTCGATTTCTTTCCTTATTTCATTATGAATCTGTATGTATACCGGAACCTTCATTATTTGGCACTCCTTTATGAGCATTACTTCAATTAATTATACAGTATTTCTGAGGAAAATTAAGAATTGGTCTATAAATTAAAAATAAAAAAAAGGCAAAATTCATATTTGAATTTTGTCTTTTTATTTTTATTGGGTTAGATGGATTCGAACCATCGCATAACAGGATCAAAACCTGTTGCCTTACCGCTTGGCTATAACCCAAGAAATGGAGGGGAGTGGATTCGAACCACCGAACCCGAAGGAGCGGATTTACAGTCCGCCGCGTTTAGCCAGACTTCGCTACCCCTCCATGAGATACGATGTCTTTCATTCGACTTAATAATATTACCGAAAATATGAATTCATTTCAAGTAGTTTTTTAAAATAATTTTTATTTGGGTAAAAAAGTTAGGTAGTTGGTGTTCCCGTCATCTGTTCGGCGCCGTTAGGTCTGGAACATAGCGGGCACTGTTTTGAATCAATTAAAGCCCAAATTGTTTCAAAATCAGGCCTTCTTCTAACCTGGCAAGACCGGCCAGCTAAGAAGAACTTCGCTATTTAGACCTAACAGCACCTCTCTCCCGACTAAATAGTGATATTACTTAATTCACAATATTAAATCGGACGTCCTATTAATTTTAAACTGTTTCTAGATATATTGAAAATTTAATATCATATTTACTATTTATAACTAGACCATCAAAAGTAATTTCATTCTGAATATAACAATTAAGATTCATATAACAAAGATTCAAACGATAACTAGCCTGGAATAAAAATTGGAATTGTCTCAGTAGTGAAATTTTTCTTAGCTGACGAAGTCAGGTTAGAAAAAGGCCGAGCTTGAAGACTATTGGTGAAACCAATCGGCTCCAAGTCGTGCCCACTACGTTACAGACAAATTCCAATTTTTATGGAAGGCGGATACTTTAAGTTTACTATATTTATTATATTTATTTTATTTGCTTATCTTTATTCCTCAAATATCTATTATACGGTTGGCCTTCGGCCAAACCCCATATAAGTTACTCTAACGACTGAAAGTCGTAAGAGTAACTAAAAAAAGCCACAACCAAAAGGTCATGACTTAGTCTAATTTAATATTCAAATGTTAGTTAACACCTTGCATTAACTTCTTGATTCTTGGAACCATCATAATCAATAGAACCGCAACAACAAGTGTAACGATACCTGTAATTCCGAAGAACATCATTTCGTTCTTTGGATCACCGGGGTTAAATAACTTAACGATTTGAGCATTGGCAGCTTGTCCAGCTGAATCAGCTAGGAACCACATACTCATCATCTGACCCTTGAAGGCCTTGGGAGCAAGTTTTGTTGTAGCAGACAAACCAACTGGAGAAATCAACATTTCACCAATTTCAATGATACCCCAACTCAATACTAACCAAAGAGGACTAACTTTTTGACCAGCGCCTAGTCCCATTAAAGGAATAATCAAGACGAAGTATGAGATAGCAGTTGCTACAAGACCCATCCAGAATTTAGATGGTGATGAAGGTTGTCTCTTACCTAATTTAATCCATAACCATGCAAAGAATGGTGTATAGATAATGATAAAGAATGGATTAAGCATTTGGAATAGTGGTGCTGATAATTGGAAACCACCAAAATGCAAGTTTGTTTGTTCAGCAGCAAATAAGGCTAGAACAACAGATCCTTGTTCCTCAATTGCCCAGAAAATAACGGCAGCCAAGAACAATGGAATATAGGCGATAACACGTGAACGTTCAACTTTTGTTACCTTTTTACTTGTAATCATCATAACGAAATAACCAATAGGTAAAGCAATACCTAAGATACTTAGAATTGTGATGAAATTATTAACTGTCATAGCATGTGCCAAAATCATTGCTACAACAACAACGATTATAGCTACAACACCCCAAGCAAGACGCTTGAAGAATTTACTACGTTCAGCACCTGTAATTGGATCTGGTGCATGCAAACTTGATTCTGGTAGGTACTTACGACCATCCCACCAATAAACAACAAGTCCAATAAACATACCAATTGCAGCTAGTGAGAAACCAGCGTGGAAACTGAAGTGATTACTCATAGCATTTACAGCTGGTGGAGCAAATAATGAACCTAAGTTAATACCCATGACATAAATACTGAATCCGGAATCACGTCTTGGATCCCCTTCAGAATACAATCCACCAACCATTTCGGATACGTTTGGCTTCAATAGTCCGGTACCAATAACGATAAGTCCAATAGAAACGAACAAACCAGCTTGAGCTAATGGAAGTGATAGCACGATGTGACCAAGCATGATCAACACACCACCCCAGAAAACAGTTCTTCTGGCTCCCAATAGTCTGTCACTGATAAATCCACCAAGCACACTAGACATGTAAACTAGTGAACCATAGATAGACATAACTGAAGCAGCTGTAGTACGGTCCATACCAAGACCGCCCTTAGTTACAGCATAGTACATGTAGAATAGTAAAATAGCACGCATACCGTAGTAACTGAATCTCTCCCAAAATTCAGTTAAGAACAATGTACGTAAGCCTGTCGGTTGTCCGAAGAAACCTCGATCTTTTTTCTCGTCCATTAAAAACATTCTCCTCACATTACACAATGAATGTACTAATATTAAACTTTCAAAAAGTCGATGTCAAAGTTTTTTTAATAAATATCTGATTAAACCTTTTATATCAACAAAAAAAAATAAGAGACCTTTAAGATAGTCTCTTATTTTTATCCGTTATGTTTAAACGACATAGTGGCTGAAACCGCATTCTTCCAGCCGTCGTAAAGATTTTCTCTAACCGTTTCTTTCATTTTAGGCTCATAAAGCTTTCCAGCTTGATAATTCTTTTTAATATCATCCAAATCTTTCCAATAGCCGACCGCTAAACCAGCCATAAACGCTACACCTAATGAAGTCGTTTCCAATTCAGATGAACGCTGTAAGGAAATACCTAGAATATCAGCTTGGAATTGCATCAAGTAGTCATTGGCAGAAGCTGCCCCATCAACCTTTAGAACCTCGATAGGAATCTTGCTGTCTGAACTCATCGTTTCAATGATGTCCTTCGTTTGATAAGCAATCGCCTGTAATGTTGCTTTAATTAAATCGTTATCCGTCGTTCCACGAGTAATCCCAAATATTGTACCGTGGGCTTTATTATCCCAGTAAGGCGCACCCAAACCAGCAAAAGCCGGTACCACATAGATTTCATCTTGGTCCGTTGAAGCCTTAGCAGCATCCGAAGTTTCCGGAGTACTACCAATAACTTTCATATCATCACGTAACCATTGCAACGCCGCTCCAGCAATGAAAACACTACCTTCAAGCGCATACTTGATTTCACCATTGATACCATAAGCGATTGTCGTCAATAAATTATTATCAGACAACGCCGGTTTATCACCAGTATTCATCACCGCAAACGCACCAGTTCCATAGGTATTCTTAACCATACCCTTTTCAAAAGCCATCTGGCCGAATAACGAAGCCTGCTGTGACCCAGTCATACCAGCAATTGGAATTTCTGATCCGTAAAATTGATAATTCTTAGTGATACCAAAAATTTCTGAATTAGACTTAACTTCTGGCAACATAACTTTAGGTATATTAAAAAGTTTTAATAAATCTTCATCCCATTTAAGAGTATTAATGTTATAAAGCATCGTTCGACTGGCATTAGCGTAATCAGTCATGAAACTTTCACCATCAGTTAACTTCCAAAGTAACCAAGTGTTGATAGTTCCAAAAAGCAATTCACCATTTTCAGCACGTTCTTGAGCACCATCAACATGGTCCAGAATCCAACGAACCTTAGTAGCTGAGAAATATGGACTGATAATCAAACCAGTCTTTTTATGAATCTCATCCTTATATCCATCAGCAATCAGTTCATTAGACATTTTAACAGTTTGACGACTTTGCCAAACAATTGCATTGTAAATTGGCAACCCAGTCTTTTTGTCCCAAACAACAGTAGTTTCACGTTGACTAGCTATCCCAATTGCCTTAATTTGATTTGGCTTGATACCAGAATCAATCAAAGCTGTAGCAATTGTCGTCTGAACCGCATTCCAAATTTCATTTGGATCATGTTCAACCCAACCAGGATTAGGCAAAATTTGACGAATGGGGTGACGTGCAACTGAAACTTGTTTCCCATTGTGGTCAAAAATAATTACCCGAGCCGTAGTTGTTCCCTCATCAATTGCTAATATATATTCTTTATCCATCATTTAACTCCCGAACACAAAAAAGGCGAAATCCGCCTTTTTTTGATTCTATTTTAATTAATAGTATGTTGCCGTCTTCCGCAAAAATCAAAATTTGGCTGGAACGTAGTGGACACGACTTCAAGCTCTTGACTTTGCCAAGGAGCTTGAAGCTCGGCATTTTTCTAACCTGACTTCGTCAGCTAAGAAAAATTTCACTACTGAGCCAATTTTGATTTTTACTCCAGACTAGATTAGTTATTTAAACGATATAAACAAAGAAATAAACAACTATCTAGTTGGTAGCGGAGCAATATAGAGGTCTCAGCCATGAAATTATTCTTAGCTGGCCGCTTTTGCCAGGTTAGAATAAGGCCGAGTTTTGAAACAATTTTTGAACTTTAAAATTGGTTCAAAATCGTGCCCATGGCGTTTCAGACCCGAAATTGCGGAGCGGACAACGTCCTATTTAATAGGCTTATGCTTAAACTTTCTAGTAGCACTAACTGCATCACGCCAACCTTCATAAAGATAGTCAGCCTTCTTTTGTTCCATATCTGGTTCAAAAGTAGCACCAGTAGCGTATTGCTTCTTAATATCATCTAGGTTATCCCAATACCCCACTGCTAGTCCAGCTAAAAATGCAGCTCCGAGTGCAGTTGTTTCCAAATCTTTAGCACGTTGAACCGGAGCTTGTAAAATATCAGCTTGGAATTGCATCAAGTATCTGTTATTTGCGGCACCACCGTCAACCTTCAAAGTAGGAATATCAATTCCTGTATCCTTCTTCATAGTTTCAATTACATCACGTGATTGATAAGCCAATGATTGTAAAGTTGCTTTGATGAAATCATTCTTAGTTGTTCCACGAGTTAATCCGAAAACGGCACCTCTAGCATCTGCATCCCAGTATGGTGCTCCCAAACCAGTAAAGGCAGGAACAACGTAAACTTCATCTTGATCAGTTGAGGCTAATGCAGCTTCTTCAGATTCTGGTGCTGAGTCAACCAAGTTCATGGCATCTCTTAACCATTGAATTGCGGAACCAGCTACGAAAATACTACCTTCCAAAGCATAATAAACTTTTCCATTAATTCCATAACCAATTGTTGTCAAAAGATTATTATCAGAAAGTTGTGGTTCTTCACCAGTATTCATCACAATAAAGGCACCGGTACCATAAGTATTCTTAACCATTCCGGGTTCAAAAGCCATTTGACCAAATAACGCAGCTTGTTGGTCACCAATCATTCCTGAAATAGGGACTTCAGAACCGTAGAAGTGATAATCCTTTGTTTTGGCATAAACTTCAGAATTAGGACGAGCTTCTGGCAACATTGCTGCTGGAATATTCAATACTTTAAGAATTTCGTCGTCCCATTTCATCGTATGAATGTTAAATAACATTGTTCTGCTGGCATTTGAGTAGTCAGTTACGTGAGCTGCACCACCAGAAAGCTTCCATAATAACCAACTATCAATTGTTCCAAAAAGTAATTCGCCTTTTTCAGCACGTTCTTGCGCACCTTCGACGTGGTCCAAAATCCAACGAATTTTAGTAGCTGAGAAATATGGATCAATCAAAAGTCCGGTCTTCTCATGAATCATGTCGCCGTAACCTTCAGCTTCCAACTTAGCCGCTATATCTGATGTTTGACGACTTTGCCAAACGATAGCGTTGTAAATTGGTAGACCAGTCTTCTTATCCCAGATAACGGTAGTTTCGCGTTGGTTAGTAATACCGATACCCTTAATTTGATTTGGTTTAATGCCAGATTCAATAAAGACATTAGCAATAGTTGACTGAACAGCGTTCCAAATCTCGTTAGCATCATGTTCAACCCAACCTGGTTCTGGGAAATATTGCGTGAACTCACGTTGTGCATCAGCAATTTTAGTTCCCCTTTGGTCAAAAATAATTGAACGAGTACTAGTTGTACCTTCGTCAATCGCCATAATATATTCACTAGACATTACTTCACCTCATTTTTATATGTAAACGCTTCATATCAAGATATTATAACATCTACACAATTTTGCAAATAATTACGCATTATTTTTAATAATTTGTTTTTTTATTTAATTTTTGAATTTTTTTAGATTTATCTTTTGGCTTAATAAAATATAAAAAGCCGATAAATGAAATTACGGAAATGGCTGAAATAATCCATCCCAACTTCAATCCAGGGATTTGATAATTCAATACAATCTTATGATGCCCCTTTTTCAGGTTAATCGCCATCAAATTATCAACAACTTTATGAATTTTAACCTTTTTGCCATCAACTAAAGCACTCCACCCATTGTCATACGGAATGCTCAACAACATTGGTGCATCCTTTTTAACGTCAATCGTTCCTCGAACTGTATCATGATTCAAATCTGAGGTTATCTTCAGTGAATTAGCTCTGAACTTATCAATCGTAGCCTCAAACTTAGGTTGATCCAGTGTTTGGAAGTATTCCGGATTAAGGTCTAGTGATTGATCTGTTAGAATCTTAACTTCAACTCTTTGGTTATTTTTAAAGTGGCCTAAGCGCAATGTGGCAGCACTATAAACATTGATTGGTGACGTCTGAATTCTTTTACCATTAATGTAAATCTTAGCGGTATCGTAATTCATCGGCGTTACGTAGAAGTATAACGGTCCACTGGCTCGAGTCGTCAGCTGGTAGGTATACATCGTTTTATTCGTTACATTTGCTTGTTGCATACTGTTTAATAAAACGTTTTTCAGATATTCCGTACTATTACCATTTAACGATTGCCACAAACGGTCCTGATTTGATAAAGCTCGACCGGAATACATCTTGAATCCATAAACATTTTTATTAACCATAAATCCTAAAGTTGGCGCATCATAATTTTCTTCAACATGATAGTGGTCGTCCCACTGTCGAACTCGATAATAGACACCCAATAAGGCATTGGTTAAATTAGTTCCACCAAAGTAACTGATACGACGCACATTCAAACTGAAATAACCCAGATTTTGCATCATTTGCAAAGTATTCTGATTCAAGGTCGAACTATACAAGCTAACCCCATTAATGTTGAACAAAATTGGATCATTATAGTTATTATATTTTTCCGGAAAAGCCTTATTCAGACCAGACTTAGAAACAATAATTCTGTGTCCCAAATGACTTCTATCTTTAACATCTTGGAGAATATCGTCTTCCTTGTCAAACTGGCTCCGATAAACTGACTGATTACCAAAACTGGCCGTCGACATAACGGAATCGAAATTGGCAACAACTTCAAATGTCATCATCAACATAATCAAAAATAGGAAGTTTTTGTTCCTATTAAGTAGAATCAACAAGATACCCGAAATAATTATGCAAGTTAGGCTTAACCAGAAATAACCGCCACTATATGCACTACTAGGTGAATCGAATCCCAACTCCGAAATAATTTTAGGCATTAACCATTCGGTCAAATAACCAATACAGATCAGCATTCCAGCTATACAGGTACTCTTGACAATTGCCCCAGTTTCCTTGACCGTTCCCACTTCGAAAGCTTTTCGAGCAATAAATACACAGACAAACGAAAAGATGAAACTATTTCTAAATGGAAATCCAGCCGGATTTTGGAACATATGCCAAACTGTATTGAAAGTTGTTACCAACATACTGATAACCAGAATCCCTAATAATAATCCTGAATCTTGTTTCTCTTTATTACTAACACGGGCACTAAAGAAGTAACTCAATACAAGAATTAAAATTGTTGAAGTCATGAAAACTGATGGCCCATGCTCCAAACGTTGTTCATACGTGTTACCACCGATACCCAACTCAATCAGAGCTTCCAATCCAAATCGAGCTGATGGCAAATAATTTAGAACATTGAACGAAGTCTTAGCTGTTTTTAACATTCCAACAAGAGTTGGAACTAAAACAACCGCCGAGCTTAAACCTGCCAAAACTGAAGTGATTAAATAATTTCTGATAATTGTCCATTTATTGCTTCGCTTAAATAAATTATTTTCTAAACCGATATAAACAAAGAAACAAACTGAGAAAATACAGAGCATATATCCTAAATAGTAATTAAAGATTATTGAGAACAATATTGAAAAATAATACAAAACATATTTTTGCTGCTTAATAACCCGCATTACTCCAATGGCGACTAATGGCAACATAATCAGCGCATCCAACCACATTAAGTCGTAGAAATAAGATGCCACGAAACCACAAAAACTATAAGCAATCGTAAATACGATATTTACCACATTGTTGCTTTTGAAGTATTCCTTGAGAAAATACGCCATGGTGACACCCATCGTTGATATTTTCAACATGATCAAAATATCGGCAGCGACAGGAATATTCTTTGGATCAAAGAAAACTAATAATAGATTAAATGGTGACAATAGATAATAACTAATGACTGGGAAAAAATTATCTCCCAATGACTGACTGAACAAATACAGATGAATATTTCCCGAAACTAATTGCCGTCTTAATTCAGTCAAAAAGGTTAAATATTGTGTACCCAAATCACTACTTAAAAAGTTATTGTTACCAAATGGCACCAATCCAGAATATGCAAAAATAATTGAAATAATAACAAGATTAATAAAAAACGCACCAAGATAATATGGAACACGTCGTTTTAGCATATTAATTCTCCTTAGCATGAAGAAAATTCAAAATAACCCGTCGTCCGCTCCGCAATATAGAGGTCTGGAACGCCATGGGCACGATTTTGAACCAATTTTAAAGTTCAAAAATTGTTTCAAAACTCGGCCTTATTCTAACCTGGCAAAGCTCGCCAGCTAAGAATAATTTCATGGCTGAGACCTCTATATTGCTCCACTACCGACTAGACTTGTTGTTAATTACTTTTGATGGACTTATATTCTTATATATTAAAAATAAATCTCATATTAATTTTATTTCCACCCAGTTTTAATTATGGATATGAAAATAAATATCTTGTTTATGCTTTTTAGACTAATGTTTAATCCAAATAAAATAATATTGCAAAATTAGCCTGGAGCAAAAATTGAAATTGGCTCAAAGTCGTGCCCACCACGTTCCAGCCAAATTTCAATTTTTACGGAAGGCGGAAAGCTATAACTACACAAATCATATGGGATAACCCAAACAAATGCAAAAATGAGACACCAAAAAAGACTTGCTCAACACAAGTCCTTTTTTACATTATAAAATTTGAAGTTAATTAATTAACTATTTGTCATTTGGATTTTGAATGGTTGTAATTCGTATTTTTGGTTAAATGGTTTAACACTTGTATTTTTGTTAGTTCAAAAATCTTTTTTCATTGTGACTCTTTACTATCTTGGTACAAACTGTTGCTAAAACCGATACACCTGTAAGAACGAGAATAGGATGTTTCTTCATACGCTTCACCTCGATTTGTAATAGTCATACTTGACTATGTATACATAATAGCCCGGCTTTGTGAATTCCATTCTATTTAAATTTGAATTATTTATGAACTTTTCAATTCAAGTCATATTTGCTTATCAAAAACAAACAATATAATTAAGTAATTTAGTTTCTTAAATTAATGCTCCATGCTATTATGTATTTGCAAATGAGAGCATTGAAAAAGAGACCAACAATCGGAATTTGCTAGTCCCTTCAACTCCAAAAGTTAATTTCAATGCCTTCACTAGTAAATCTTTGTAAAGGGTCAGACATCTGTCTGGCCCTTCGTCGTCTACTTCACTAGCTTAGAAACTAAAGCTATAACCATTATCAGCAAAATTTCTGCTAAAATCACAATGATTGCATGAAGAAACTTCATCAGGCCCCCCAGGTTTCCTCGGAAGGCAATTATCAAATAATAAAATCATTATTATCAACCTCCTTCGTCAAATATCCTGGCAAAGACATACTTAACTTTTGTAAGTCTAGTATATAAAATCATAAACAATAGAGATATCGATTTTAGCAAAAATAGCAGATGTAAACCTTAGATAATTCTCTATGCTTACCAAAGCTTATTTGTTATTCAATTTAAAATTCAAATCAAAAAAATGCTAATCCCATTTCCCCAAAAAATAAGGAAAATAACAGGATCAGCATTTTTTCTTACTATAATAATCTTTAATCAAAAAAACAAATAGATACAACCAACCTAGTCTGGAGTGAAAAAGCGATGGGCTCAGCTGCGAGATTTTACTTAGACGACGCTTTTCCGTCTTAGTAAAAAGCCAATCTTTGAAATGATTCCTGGTTCTGGAATTAGTTCAAAGTTGTACCCACAGCGTTCCAGCCCAATCGATTTTTCACGGAAGACGGCAACGGAAATTACCTACTTACCAGAATCAGCTTTTTCCACAGCAGCACCGGCTAAAGCACTAACATAGTTAACTGGCTTGTCAAAGTTAGGTTGGAACAAGAAGTCAACCATTGATAATTCATCAATCGTAACTTTCTTTTGAATTGCTAGTGACAACAAATTAGCTGATTGAGATACATCATACATACTTGTCAAAGCTCCACCTAAAATAACTCTTGTTTCTGGATCCCAAACGAGATTCATCAAAACAGGTGTTGTTGATAACATGAATTCTGGACGGTAGTTATCTTCAAGACTAACTTCTTCAACTTTTTTACCCAATACTTCAGCGTGATCTTTTGTCAAACCACTAGCTGCATATGTTCTACCAAACAATTCAACGGCTGAACTTGCTTGTGTTCCCATGTAAGCAGCATTGTCATGTTCAATATTTTGACCAACAAGAATTCCTTGACGAACTGAGTTAGTTGCCAATGGAATGTATTGGTTATCATTAGTTGGATTATAGTGAACTGATGCAGCATCCCCAGCTGAGAATACATCAGGTTTACTTGTGTGCATATACTTATCCACAATTAATGCACCATTAGGCAATGTTTCGAATTCGTCAGCGAACATTTTTGTATTAGGACGGAATCCAACACACATAACCGCAATATCGGCTTCATAAGTATTCTTATCAGTCTTAACAATGACACTGTGATCAGTCTCTTCAAATGAAACGACTTTTTCATTCATACCTAAAGTTACTTTATTATCGAGATAATCTTTTTCGGCGATGGCAGACATATTAGGGTCAAAATTCTTAGCTAAAACATGTGGCAAAGCATCAATTAGAGTAGTTTCTTTACCTAAAGTAGCATAACCTTCGGCAAGTTCAGCACCGATATAGCCGGCACCAATGACGATAGCACTCTTAACTTTATCAGCTTTTTCTTTCAATTCGTTAGCATTAGTCCAGTTCTTGCAAAGCATTACTCGACTTGAATCAATTCCGGGAATTGGTGGCACAATTGGGGCTGATCCAGTTGTAATAACTAATTTATCATAGTCTTGTTTAAACACATTGCCATTAGTTAAATCTTTAACAGACAATGTCTTATTATCAAAATCAATATCAGTTACGTCGTGTTGCATATGCATGTGAGCACCCATCTCAGTTAGTGCTTCAGGACTAGCATAAAACATCTTATTAGGATCAGATACACGGTCACTTACCCATAGAGCAATTCCGCATGACAAGAATGACAAGTTATCATTTCTTTCAAAAACGGAAACTTCCCAATCTGGGTGTTCCTTCAAAATATTCATAGCTGAAAATGTTCCTGCATGAGTACAACCTACAATACTTACCTTCATAATATCTACCATCCTTTTTAAGTATATTTATATTATAGTTAACTTTCCATTATAATTAAAGCGCTTACATTAAAATTAATAAAATATATCGCAATCACCTATATTGGGAATTAATTATAATAATATCCGCTTTTATACCTCATAACATATCGAACTGAGTATTATCTCCCTCAAAAACGTAATAATGAAGTTATACTCATTATCGTACCCAACCAAGAATTTGTGCTATTAAAAACAAATAAATATTTTTTCTAAAAATGAATTTAATTGTTTAAACACATGTGATATATTATGAGTGTGAAAGAGATATCGATATGACATGCAATTCCTTCCTTTTTTAACTCTTAATGAAGGTTGCGGTACACATCCTCATATCGTAACCATAAAAAGCTTACTCGCATTGTATCAGGAAATTGCCCACCTCAATCAATTTCCTCTACACTACATGCGATCCCATTACAAAACTTACTTTGAATGCTTTCATTAATTAATTAACAAATCCCTCTCTATTTGACAAATATGGAAACCTCACAAGCATTCATATCGTATCTCTGACACTACTGGTAATGCCGTTACACACAAGGTGTAACAAAAAAACAAGCCCGTCCCCCCAGATGAGCTGTTTTTTTTGGCCTTTTTTTACAATTAGTTCGAATAGAAAATTGATATTAAATCTATTTAAAATCCTTTATTAATCCCACAGTTAATTAATCCAACTAATTAGTAGGTTGTTTTTTACTAATAATATGAATTCATTTATAAATATAATCATAAAAATACCAATATTATTGCTTAATTTTTCAATAAAATGATACTAGATTTCAATAAATATTTTTTTCTAAGATGAATATATCTGTTTAAACATATATGGTATATTAATAACTGTGAAAGGGGTAAAGGTATGAATTAAGCAATTCCTTCCTTCTACTCTCAAAGTTACGGTACTCCTCATACTGTAACTATAAAATTCGATATTGTAAGTAAAGGTTGCCCCCCTCAATCAATCTTTACTTGCGGTATCATCCCATTACAATAATTTACTTTGAATGCTTTCATTAATTAATTAACAAATCCCTCTCTATTATATTTTATAAGTTTGGAAAACCTCATATGCATTCATATCTTTCCCCTGACACTACTGGTAATGTCGTTACACACATGGTGTAACAAAAAAAAGAGTTCATCCCCCTCAGATGAACTCTTTTTTGCGTTCTTTTAGTGTTCTGAAGCACCAGATGTGGCATCAACTTCTGGCTTTGTTTCTACAGCCTCAGTTGGTTTCTTTGAAGCACCTGATGTAGCGTCAATTTTGTTATCTGGATCTGGAACTAACTTTTGACCAGTTGCCTTGAGATATTCATTGACGATTGGTTTCAAATCAATGGCCCATTCGTTAACGCCTTTATAGTTGCCCTCTTCATCATGCATGGCTTTGTAGTAGTGCATTACGTGATGATCAGCGTCATTTCCGGGTACAGGCATTGAAACAAGGTCAGTCTCACCATTTCTCAAAGTATTCAAAACTTGTTTAACATGCTTAATAACACGCTCTTTACCAGGATGAACAGCCTCAAGTGAGTCACCAACTTGTGCAGGAGTTCTCTTAGCTAACATCTTATCTGTTGGTAGAAATCTGTTGTAGTAAATAAATTGATTATTCTCGTCAACGTATGTCAATTCGATTGGAGTCGTCTTTAGCAAATAATTAATTTGGTTAACGGTTAGTAGTCCGCTATCCAATTTAACGTAAGTATCGCCTTCAACTGCATTAACCTTCTTAGCAGCTTTATCTAACCAATTTTCATCATTCATATCTACACCTTCAACTGTAGTATCAGTTTTATTTGAGGCACTTAAATCTTCATCTTCATAATCGCTAGTTTTATCTATCATATTAATCACCTTAGCAAATTTAATAAATTTTTGGAGAGTAGTCTGTAGAAAATTAACTGTTCGCTTATCCTTCAAATCGCCGTTTTCATCAAATGCGGTTTTCACATCACCTAGTAAAAATTCATTGCCGGGCAAAACGATGGCGTTAACACCGGGAGCTTCAAGAATCTGGCGCAAATGTAGTTGGGCTCTTGACGAACCTTGGGTGTGATACGAGGCACCCACAATCATAACCGGTTTACCGTCAAATGGATGGATCTCGTAGGACAACCACTCAATAACATTTTTCAAAGCAGCTGGTACGGTGTGATTATGTTCAGGAGTCGCAATAATAACTCCGTCAGCGTCACTAATTTTTTTGCTCAAATTCTGAATTACTTCACTATTAGTCTGATCATCATCTTGACTAAACATTGGTACAGCGTTGATATCAAGCACTTCAATGTCGGCGATACCTTGACTATGTTTAGCAATGAACTTCAACAGTGTTCGATTGTACGATTGATCAGCGATTGAACCTGCAATCCCAACTAATTTCATATCGTTCCCCCTAGTCCTTGTCCCAAGAAAATTCAGCTGCTTTTTGTTTGTTAACAACATTTGCGTTATTCAATTGCTTGGAAATATTAACAAACTGCAGGAAGTCTTTGAAGAGACCGTCTAATTGCGTAATTAATTGTTTATCTTTCAAGTCACCATTCTCATCAAAAGCTTGTAATGAATGGCCTAGTAAAAATTCTGAACTAGGCATGATTCGAGCTTTTATTTCTGGTGAATCGAGAATCTGACGTAATTGTGCTTGAGCTCTTGATGAACCTAATGATCCGTAAGATGCACCGGTTATCATTACTGGCTTATCAACAAATGGATGAATTCCATAGGACAACCAAGCTAAAGCACTTGATAAAGCGGCTGGAATCGAATGGTCATATTCTGGAGTAGCTATGATAACTCCGTCCGCTGCCTCAATCCTTTTAGCGATATCTAAAGCAAGTTCAGGCACATATTTGTCAGCACTCTTTTTATAAAGTGGTAAATCTTTTATCTCGACTAATTCAATTTCAGCTTGATTTTGGAAATGGCTCTGCATATACTGCAAAAACTCTCGATTAGTTGATTTCTTTGAATTAGATCCGACGATGGCAATAAATTTATTCATATCATTAATCACCTCATTTATAATCTACAAGTTCATTCTAAGTTGTTTCTCAAAATTATTCAATCTATTTTTGTAATCGTTTTCATATAATATAGTTATATTTTAGCTAAACTATCCTTTAAACCACTAGTTGCAAACATCTCTAAATCCTTCGTGATAAATACAGCTTCAACATTTGGCACATTCTCAATCAACGCTGAACCCTTTTCAATCCCTTGGTAAAAGCCAATTGTTGACCAAATCTCACCATCAATCGACTTATCACTGACAATCGTAACGCTGGCCAAATTGTTTTTGATGGGATAACCCGTTTTAGAATCGAACATGTGATGATACTCGTGACCATCAATTACTAATTTTCGTTCATAGATACCCGAAGTTCCGATAGATTTAGCCGTCGTCTGCAATACTCCCAAAGATACATTACGTTTTTGAATAGGATTTTGAACGCCTATGTTCCAAATACCATTAGGGTGAATACTTGGTCCGACTAATAAAACATTACCGCCTAGATCAATTATCCCAGTCTTCACGCCACGTTTTATCCATAAATCTTTGATTCTATCGGCAATATAGCCCTTAGCAATACCACCAAGGTCAATTTCCATCCCTTTAACTTGCAAAAAGACTGTTCGCAAAGCATCATCCAATTGAATTTTGAATGGATCAATAATTTCTAAACGTGCTGAAATATCGGCATCACTTGGCTTGTTGGCACCAGTGAATCCAATTTTCCATAATTTTACTAACGGTCCAATCGCCACATTGAATCCAAGATGTTTCTGACTTACCAAAACTGCTTGCTTAATTAGATCATATGTATCCTGTGGCACGGAAACTGGTTTGATACCCGCCATATGATTAATCGACATGACCTCTGATTCCTTGCGGTTAACTGTTAATTTGTCCTCATAATGCGTTATCAATTCATATGCGGCATCCAAATCTTCCACAGTAGCAGGTTCAGCAACCGATAAATTGATCACAGTTCCCAACGCACGATATTTCTTATTTATTAATCCCATAACAATACCTCAACTGATTTTCTAATATTAATTATAGACTGTTACGTTGTAGTATTTGGAGAATTTTCGGATAAAAAATTACCAATGCCGCTTGTAGGAGTAGAACCTGTACTCACAATCCTATAATAATATCTCCAATATTTGTCGGATTTTTTTATAATTTCCCAATCTCTTAGCTACCATTAATAATTTATTGGCATTTCCAGATGGCATTGATAAGTAATTCTTAATTGCTGTATTAACATCCAAAATAGCGGCTGAACTTTGAATCGACTCAATTAGGCACCTTTCCGGAGTATATATCTTAATTTTTTTATTTGTTCCAGAAACTGCTAATTCAGTTACGAATAAATCAACTTTTGATTTACTAACTTGACGAACATTTACATTATTTGTCCATTTACTTAAAGAAGCAGGCAATTTATACCCAGTTTTAAAGGTCATATCGACAGTATATGGAAATTGATCACTTAACTCCCATAAATAAAGTGCGGTATTTCCAGAATAAATACCTTGTTTTAAAACTAATTGTCTTAAAAGAAAATCATTAGGCGACCAGTCACTATCAGTAACTATTCCCCTTCCAATATCAATCAATAGATTTTCTTGGATCATTGAATTTATTATTTTCTGTTGTTCACTATTCAAATCTTTTACATCAAGGATTGAGTCGCTATCTAACATTGAAATTAAGCTACTCATTGGAGAAATTTTTTTCCTTAAAAATTCAACAGATTCTTTTATTTGCTTATCTTCAACCATATTCTTTCCTCCTTAATTCCGGGAAATCTAACTAAGCATTATTTACGATAAAGTAATTATATACTTTGATTACTTCAATATCTAAGTATATTAACTCAATATTCCATTATTTACTTAAACTTATTTCTGGATAAAAAAAGAGAAACGCTAAGCGTTTCCCCAGGGAGTTGTATATCAATTCATTACCAATGCCGTGTGCAGGAGTCGAACCTGTGACCGCCGGTTTACGATACCGATGCTCTACCAACTGAGCTAACACGGCAAAAAAGAAAACCTATAAAAAAATACACCCAGTTCAATGAACTAGATGCATTAAATGGACACCTAGGTTTTCCTAAGTATATAACTCCGGATGTCAGACTCGAACTGACGACATCTTGATTAACAGTCAAGCGCTCTACCAACTGAGCTAATCCGGAATAATTCAATAGTCCTTTTAACAGAACTATTAAATCTTATCAATCTATACGCCTTGAGTCAATAACTATTTGGCATTTTCTTTAGTAATTTTTGTTACGCCACCCATGTAAGGTACCAAAACATCAGGAATTGTTACAGAACCGTCAGCATTTTGGTAATTTTCAAGAATTGCAGCAACTGTACGACCAGCAGCAAGACCTGAACCGTTCAATGTGTGAGCAAGTTGTGTCTTACCATTAGCATCACGGTAACGAATGTGTGCACGACGAGCTTGGAAATCAAGACAGTTTGAACAACTTGAAACTTCACGATACTTGTCTTGAGCAGGCATCCAAACTTCAAGATCGTATGTCTTAGCTGAACTAAAGCTGGCGTCCCCACTTGATAGCACGATAACGTGATATGGAAGTCCTAACTTTTGCAAAATGTTTTCTGCATTAGCAGTCAATTTTTCTAGTTCGTTGTATGATTCTTCTGGTTTTGAAACCTTAACCATTTCAACTTTGTTAAATTGGTGCATACGGATCAATCCACGAGTATCACGGCCAGCACTACCTGCTTCTGAACGGAAACAAGGTGTTAAAGCTGTAACATACTTGGGCAAATCCTTTTCATCCAAAATTTTATCAGCAAAATAATTTGTCAAAGGAACTTCGGCTGTAGGAATCAAAGTCAATGGATTTTCATCAACAGTAACGGTATAAACGTCTTCTGTAAACTTAGGGAATTGACTTGTTCCAAACATAGCTGTGTTATTTACCAAATATGGAGGGATTACTTCTGTATAGCCTTCCTTTTGGTGTTCATCCAACATAAAGTTGTAAACGGCACGTTCAAGTCTAGCACCCATTCCTAGGTAATAAACGAAACGACTACCAGCAACCTTAGTAGCTTGATCAAAATCAAGGATACCTAGTTCTTCACCGATATCCCAGTGATGACGAGGTTTGAAGCCTTCTGTAGGAATAGCTCCGACTTTTCTAATTTCAACGTTAGTACTTTCGTCAGGACCAACTGGAACAGAATCATCAGGAATATTAGGTAGACGAACCAAGATATAATTCATTTTGCCGTTAACATCATCAAGTTCAGTATCGATTTCTTTAATATCGGCACCAACTTGTTTCATTGCGGCAATTTCATCACTAGCGTCTTCTTTGTTACGCTTCTTAGTAGCGATACCTTGAGAAACAGTGTTTCTCTTTTCCTTCAAAGTTTCAGTTTTAACTAATAATTCACGACGTTTAGTATCGTATGAAAGCAATTCATCGATTTCATCACTAGTTACGCCACGTGATGCTAATTTGTTTTTGATCCATTCTGGGTCTTTTCTGATTAGCTTGATATCTAACATATATTTTCCTCCTAAAATTTATAAACGAGAGAGTAAAACCGGTGTAGTGGGATATTGCCGTCTTCCACAAAAATTGAAATTTGGCTGGAACGTAGTGGGCACGACTTTGAGCCATTGGCTTTGCCAAGGGTCTCAAAGCTCGGCCTTTTTCTAACCTGACTTCGTCAGCTAAGAAAAATTTCACTACTGAGCCAATTTCAATTTTTGTTCCAGACTAGTTTTAGTGGTTTTTGAATTGAACCAAGAACTTGATTTACTATCAAAGAATGATAACTAACCAATCTAATAACAACTATATAAAAAAGAAAAATATGATTCCTATTTTTATAAATTAAAAAACCACTAACCCAGTCGGAGCGGAGTAATTCGAGGTCTCAGTGGTGAGATTATTCTTAGCTAGCCGGTTTTGCTAGGTTAGAATAAGGCCGAGTTTTGAAACAATTTTCGAACTTTAAAATTGGTTCAAAATCGTGCCACCACGTTCCAGACCTCGAAATTGCGGAGCTCCGACGGCAAACATACCACAATCAAAGCTTTTTACACTTCGATTTAAAACAAAAAAATGGCCGAATCATCCCTATAAAGGGACGAATCGACCATTCGCGGTACCACCCAGTTTCAGTGTATACAAAATACACTGCACTTTCAGACTTTATCGGATCCAACCGAACGGAATTACCCGTTACCAGAATGCTGGAATAGAAACCTTAACGATTTACACCGACCATCGTCTCTCTGAAAGGTTTATGAGTAGGCACTCTCTTAGTTTTATATTCATTTCTTATGATAATTTAAACTAGGCAAAATTACAACTCCTAGTAGTGGTTATTTCTCTTTTCATGTGCCACATCAATATCTTCCAGTTTCAAGAACTTCGTCTTATATCTAAGTTTGTAATACAACCAACAAACAAAGAGGATAATCAATCCACTATAACTGATCAACAAACGACCGATATTGAAACTGACCATTGAACGAACATCTTGTCCAAGGATAATAATGACACCTAAAACAATTGCTAGGATTGGACCAAATGGGAACCACTTAGCTTTATATTTAAGATCATCCAAATCATAACCTTTATATAAGTAGGCTTTTCTAAATCTGTAATGTGAAAAGGCAATTCCTAACCAAGCGATAAATCCAGTCAAACCACTGGCCGCAACTAGTAATTCGTAGAATGAATCACCGAACAAACTGGTGAATAACGCAATCGCACCAACTAAAGCTGTCAATAATAGTGAAAATACTGGCACACCACGATTATTTGTTCTGGCAAAAGCCTTTGGTGCCATCCCTTGTTTACTCATTGACCAAAGCATACGACTGGCAGCGTACAAACCAGAGTTTGCGGCAGAAATAACTGAAGTCAAAATAACTGCATTCATTACACCAGCTGCTAGTGGGATACCAACTTTTTTAAATACAATCGTAAATGGACTGATAGCAATATCTCCTGCTTCAGAACCTAACAAGTTAGGACTTGTATAAGGAATCAACGCACCGATAACGGCGATTGATAAGATATAGAATAGAAGAATTCTCCAAAATACTTGTTTAATAGCCTTGGGAATACTCTTCTCAGGTGTTGCAGATTCACCGGCTGTAATACCAATCAATTCAGTACCTTGGAACGAGAACCCAGCAACAACGAACACGCTTAGGATTGCCGGTATCCCTCCCACAAATGGTGCCTTCTTATAGGTATAGTTAGTCAAACCAACAAAGTTTTGATTACCCAAAATACCCATAATACTTAAAATACCAACGATCAAGAAAACGATAACCGCAATAACTTTAATTGATGATAACCAATATTCAGTTTCACCAAAAGAACTTACGGAAATAAAATTAATTACCAATAGGACAATCATGAAAGTTAAACTTATCTTCCACGAGTCCCAACTTGGGAACCAATACCTGACAACTAACGAGATTGTAGACAAATCAACCGCTAAGGTGATTGCCCAGTTAAACCAATAATTCCACCCTAAGGCGAAGCCAAATGCTGGATCAATGAACTTGGTTGCGTAAGTCGCAAACGACCCAGAAACAGGCATATAAGTGGCCATTTCCCCCAAACTAGTCATTAAGAAGTAAACCATAATACCGATAGCAACATAAGCTATCAAGGCTCCCCCTGGACCAGCCGTCGAAATTGACGATCCACTCGCGACAAACAATCCTGTTCCGATTGACCCACCCAGTGCAATCATTGATAAATGACGCGTCTTCAACGACCGAGTCACATCATTATTATTTTCCATCTTCATTCCCCTTTTATTATGGAACGCAAAAAAGTCCCTATTATCAGAGGAACTACTGACAATAAGGATTATAATTTAATAATTATCCCATTAATCAATAGCTCAACGCACTCCAAATGCGACAGTCTACTGCCTATTAAGCAACAGCCCAATCAACTTTACCAAGTAGGGATAAAATGATTTCGGCAATTTTTCCTTTTGTATTTTTTCAAAGTACCCTATCCGCACTCCAAAACACGACTAATAAAAATTGCGCCTCTATCTGATTACAAAATATTATAAATAAATGTTAAGATAGTAGCAAGTGATGTTTAATATATTTATTAAGTTTTTTCAATTTGATAGTGCCGGGGGAAATCAGAATGTTGGAGCAAATTTTCTTAGTTAAGCAAGACGTAGAAAAATACCGAATGCTTACTGTTATAAAATCTTTACCTCCTCGTGAAGTAAACTTGAGCAATCTAAGCGGTAGACTACAATTTACATATCAGAAAACTTATAATATTTTTCAAGCACTCTTAGAAGACTTTGCCGATGTTGCTCCCGATATCGATCCTTCCGATACAAAGATAGAAGCAATCGACTTTAGCAAAATATCGATCGACACATATCGGTTATATTTAGTTAAAAATTCAGTCGTCTTCCAAGCCTTCAATTATGGCTTAACCAGTGCTAACCCTTCGTTTGAGAGTTTCAGTAATGATCACTTTACTAGTAAATCTACCCTCAACCTTCGGATGTCAAAATTCAGAGCTTTCCTCAAAAACTTCGGATTAAAAATTTCCAACTCTACCCTAGAGATCAAAGGTAATGAAAAAAATATCCGTTGGATGGCTTACTATGTCTACTGGTACACATACCATGCCCAAGAATGGCCATTTGATTTAATTCAAGAAAATTCAATCGACCAGATCATTAGTAAATCTGGTCTCAAATTTGATAATCCCATTGTGCATTTCCAAATGAAATATTTTCTAGCTATCTCAAGAATTCGTATCATCAAACGTAACTATATTGAAGATTTGCCTTACTATAGTGTCGTTTTCGATAATCAGATGCTTGGTGAAGATATTTTGACCCATGATGATTATCCAATTGTACCGGTGGATGCTCTGGACAATGAGAACAAGCTAATCAACTTATTCAGAAAAACAGCTTTCCAACCCAGTGATACAGCGTTTGTAGAGCCAATAAATGCTAGTGCCAGAATTAATCCAAAATTCTACGCTCTCGTTTATCACTTTATAGATTTCTTAAAGGAACACTATCACGATGATATGACAGTCTACCATGATCAGAAAACTTTGAAACATATTATGACCTATGTAACACGTGATATTGTTTTCTACTACATTATGGCGCCCTATTCACTGATGCACCTAGACACGATGTACGCTGGTGATGATCAACAGACATATACTGACTTGTACAAGGATATTTATGCATTCTTCTCAAATGTCGACCAAAATGAATTCCCCGGAATCTTTAATGCGGCTGAACTTATTTCCCAGAATCTATATCAAGTCCTACCAAGTTACATTTCGACCATTCGTGCTGAAGATGTTATCAAAGTTAAAGTGTTGATTGACCCAGGTAACCAAGCTGCCGAGGTTGTCTTGAGAAATATTCGGACATTAGCCTTCGTCGATATCGTACCAAGTGAGGTTTACACTGACGTTGATGTATTGATTACTTCACTAGATGTTCTTCCTTTGGATATTGAGAAGAAGAAATACCCTGCTAATTTAAAAGTTATTGCATGGGATATTTCCTCAACTCGACCAGATTACATTTGGTTATTGATCCAATTGAATCAAATTTACGTTAAGAAAATGAAAGAAAAAATTGACAGTAACAAAGATAAACAAGTTCTATAAAGAACAATCTAATTAATTTTGGATTGTTCTTTTTATTTTGAGAAAGTTGTTGCATTTTAAAATAAGAGAACTATACTAGCATTTGTAAGTTGATAGTGAGTACTCACTATCATAGAGAAAAAGGAGAGTGGATATTATGTTTACAACAATATTTTGGATTCTAGCAATCTGGTTTATCGTAAATGTTATTTGGATGTGGTTCGCTACCGACAATCAAAACTTACAAAAGATTTTCGGTTGGATCAACGTTGCCGCAATTATTATTGGATTCTGGGTTTACTTTGGTACAACTAAGGTTTCCGGCATTGATTCTTGGTTTAACGTTATGAATTATGCCAATATCGTTATTGCCTTGATTCAATTCTACTTTGGCTATAGAAACAGTCACACTGTGAAACATGCTTAGTCATTTACCTCTGTTTAGGCTAAAATGGAATTATAAAAACTTAAATAGAGGTACGGTAAATGGATAATCAATTCGATTTATACAAGACAGCAGAAAAAACTCAAAATTTGACTCCCAAGCAAAGATTAATTTTTCAATCCGCTATCGACCTGTTTTCAGAATATGGTTATTCCAATACCTCGACTAAACAAATTTCCGAGCACGCTGGTGTTTCCGAAGGAAGTATTTTCAGAAAGTTCAAAAATAAAGAGGAATTGTTGCTGACAATTTTGGAACCCCTAACCCATGAAATTCTGCCCCAAGATTTGGATAGGTTCTCCAATATAGCAATTGAGGATACTCAGCTCGATTTAAATTCATTTTTGACGAAAATAATTCAAGATCGCATCACACTTTACAAAGACAATCATAAAATAATGAAAATCTTCTTGAACGAGTTCATCTATGATCCACAAGTTCATGATCGATTGATTGAAACTATTCCGAAAAAATCATTTAAACAGTTCAACAACGTACTAGATGATCTCAAAGCAAAGCATCTTCTAGTCGCTTGGGATAACTTAGAAATCTTTCGTTTCCTAGCCTCAAATATCCTAGGATATCTGATTCAACATTACTTTATTGCTGACGTTAAAAAGTGGGACGAAACTTTGGAAATCAAGCATGTGACTGATTTCATTGTTAAAGGATTAACTCCAACAGAATAAAAAATAAACCATGTCTTAGGATGTGGCTTATTTTTTTGTCTAATGAAACTCGTTCAATACTTTCTTCATACTCACAGTTTGATCATCTTCCAAGTATTTCTTATGTGCAATTTCCGCTACCTGAGTATCATATTCAAGTTGGTCCATAGAATATTCCTTCAATAGATCTGACAAAGATATTCCATAGAAATCTGCCATATACTGTAACCATTCTTTCTCAGAATCAGTAACTGTAATATTAATTATTGCCATAATAAAATCCCTACCCTTATTATTTATTTTTGAACATCCTTACTTATGTGGCATCCTATTACGTTTATCAGCTATCTTTTGTTTTAACTTCTTCTTACGAGACATATTTGAATTCACATATTGGAAATTTTCTCTAGTTGGTAAAATACAAGCTGTCGGTCCAAGACAAGCCTGATATTCTTTACATAATTTCTTTATCACGGCATATCTCAAATCACGAATCAATCTATACCTCGCAACATTAAGATAAACACCATCATCAGGATATTCTTTGGGAGCATGCGTCCTCAACGAGAGTTTTATTTTGTTCGACATCCCTTTCAGTTCCAAATAAAAATAAATCGAGTCAGTAGATTTTGACCTAATTACTTTTATATCTTTAACAAATTTTTGGTTCCTCAAGTCATTTCCTACAAATCTAGTTAATGCGTCAAAGTAATATCTATCAAAACATTTTACTTTCCTATTCCGCTTAATAAATTTGCCACCGATTTCCATTGGTGATCTCTCCCAATAAATTTGATAACATAACTTTAACACAATAAGCAAACCTATGTTCGCATCAAAAGCAAACAAATAAAAATTTAAAATCACGAAAAAAAGACATCCCCATCAACACAGGAATGCCTTAACAATCTACTTCTTATGACGTGATGAACGAGTTCCATCACTCTTATCAGATCTTGAAGTCTTGCCTGAATTATCGGTAGACTTCTTACCAAATTTAGGTAATTCGAATCCGCGTCCTTTAGGACCTTTACCGTCACCTTTATTACGTTGTGAATAGTAGAGGTACAACCAAACAACTACGGCAATCAAAGCAATAATACCGATAATAATAATCAACCATTGTTTATTATTACCTTCTTGTTTAGGATTGGCAGCGTCATTTACACTGTCAACTTGTCTTTGCTTGACTGTAATATTCTTATTGAATGACTTCTCAAATCCATCACTATTCTTCAAAGTAATGTGGGCTTTATATGTACCAGAACCCAAAGACTTAATCGGAATAAAGTAGTTGAATTGGGAACTAGGAGCTATCTGCAGGTTATCTGCACTATAGTTGATAGTTTTATCACCATGCTTGATTTCAGCCTTCAACGACACCTTATTGATGTTTATCGGTGCTGTATTGTCCATTGTGTAGGCAATACCAGTTGATCCAGCTACGGCTTTAGGAGCAGCTGATGTCAAATGCATATCAGGCATGACACCGTCGTCTTTAGAACGAAGTACAACACCTTTAACATAACGAACTTGGTTCTTAATATTGATATTCTTTGACTTAGTTGGACTTACTGAAGCAGTAGTTGTCACACCACCCAAAATAATACCGGCATATTCAGAACTTGGCGACTTAACTTTGAATTCAACCGTCTTGTTCTCACCAGTTTGTAATGAAACAACTTGCTTACGTTTGCCATCAACTAAAGATGTCAAAGAAGGATTCTTAGCTTTATACAATTTGGCATTGTACTTATCGTATCCTATAACGCCAGAATCGGCCGTATAAGCGTTGTTTAACTCGGCAGTAACAGTTATAGGTTTACTACCAGTATTGGCAATCAGGACCTTCAGAGACTGTTCCTTGTTAGGTTCTACCTTCAAGTCGAAGTAAGATTCATCCTTGTTGATCTGATTGTCTGGCAAAATTGCTTGAATTGCATATGATTTATCAGGTGCTGCCTTCACCGTTGTAGCTGGCAAAAGAACAGCAACTAATAGTAATAATGTTGATAAAAATAAAATTATTCGTCTTTTCATACTTTTAACTCCTACCTGAGTACCAAATGGCCCAAAAAATGAGAAAAATTATCGAGACTAGAACACACACTATTAGTATATACGTTGTCGTCTTATTGTAAATCAAACCTTTGCAGCGCTTATTAATGTTGTTAGCTTGATCTTGGGTTATCGTATACGTCTTATGGAATGTCCATGTTGCCTTACCGCTTCTAGCTGCACCTTTTACTACGTACTTTCCGGGTGAAATTGGAGTTTGGTTCTGGTCAAAATCAACTGGAATACGTGAGTTTGGTGCAACCTTTGGATATGTTAAATCGGCAGACATTTTTTTAGGCCCAAGGTTGAATCTGTCTAACCAACTCTTACGTTTAACTGTCATGTGAACAATAACCTTTTTCATCATACCAGGTTCTTTGTTCTGTAAGTTAATAATAATATGTGGTTGCTTATGAATAACATCCAAAGTTAAATTATTCAAACTAAGGATACCACCAACAGACTTATTATCATCAGTTATCCAAACAGGAACGTCCGCATTACCCTTAACCCCATTATTAGTCGCATAAATATTGAATCCAGCCATAACTAGACCCTTTACCTTGGTATCTGGCAACTTTACCTTAAACTTCACATCCTTAGTCTTATTAGGACCAAGAACAACCTTTTGAGGTTTAGTCATATCGGCAAAAGCATATTTGAGTCCATACTGACCTTTTTTTACATTATCGGTATAAACAATTTTTCCATCCATTGAAGTTGTCGCATTAGTCGGAACAATCACCAAATGTAATTGTCTAATGCCAAAATTAGACAAAGAAATACTAAGTGTTCTTTCTGAATCAGACTTACCTATAATTTGAAATCTATCAGTTACATCGGAATCTCCAATCAACGGTGTTACCGTCAAGCCATCAATATCAGCTTTAACTACATTAGGTGTAATTACAAAACTGACCATGGCAAAGAACAGTAACGAAAAAAGGTACATAATTTTCTTATTCATAATAACCTCTGGTAAATACTTATATACCATCTATGATACTAAAAAAGCCGCTCCAAGTCTTGGAACAGCCTAATTAATTTTTTTATTAACGACGACGTCTTCTAGTATTGTTACCAGAATTATTTCCGTTGTTATTATTGTTACCATTATTTTTGTTATTATTTCTTCTACCTAAGTAAATACCTAATCCAAGAATTATTGCTAATGCAAGAATACCTAACAAGATATATAGCCATAAATAATTTGGTTTGATACCAGCAAGTTTATTGTACTTAGCAGCATCATTATTAGTAATTGAGAAATCCTTATTAATTACCCAACTCTTAATACCACCAGCAGTTTTATAAGTTAGCTTCAAATGATAGTTACCTGCCTGGAGACTCTTATTTCCCCAAGAAATTTGGTAATTATAACTTGACGTTGGTGCAATTGATTGATTATTTTTAACATCAGTTATTTTAAACTTACTATCACCTTTTTTAGTGACAACGGCTTTTGAACTTAGTTGACCCGGATAACTATTAGTTGAATTATGAACTTTAGCTATTACGGCTGGATTCTGTTTCGCTTTATTAACAATCGTTGAGGGTTTTACAGTCACCACCGAATACTTTGCATCATCTGTAGCCTCACTTTTTGATGAACTTGTATTGGTATAGAATAGCTAAATTTATTTTTCAATAAAGTACCATTAGATGAAACCGTTCCCTTAGCCTTTTCGTTATACGGAACAACATTAAATCCACCCATTAAATAACCCCTGAATTTCTTCTCAGGAATTGTTAATTTTACAGTTAGTGTTGCCGTTTTAGATCCCGGTATCTCAAAAACCGTGGTTTTCGGTGTTACAAGATCTCTAGTTTGAATTTTTAAATCTGGATCAGAAACCTTTGTACTATCATATGCCAGGTTTCCACCATTCGTAGTATATGCAGTCGTTACATTATATAAAAATTTCCTTGAATCACTAGATTTGTTAACAACAAGTAATTTTAAATCAACGGTTTGTCCAGGATCACCTGTTATAACATAACTTCCATTATCTATATTAACATTGTCATTAGTTTCACCACCAACTTTAAGGGCATAATTTCCAGAAGTCGCCGCACTAACTTTGTTTATATTGAATACTCCCCCAATGAGTAGAGTAACAATAAAAGCAATCACTAAAGAAATATTCGTTTTTCTATTTCTCATAAATACCTCCCAATATACTTAATGAATAAAATTTGTAATCACATTCATTATAAAATAAAAACCACTACTATAGTAGTAGCGGTTTGTTATTTTATAATATTATTTATTCAATTATCCAGCGGCTGGTGCTGTAACAGTTGGAGCAGCATTCAATGTCCATGTAATCATTGATGTATATGACTTAACACTTGGATTCTTAACATCATTAGTTGAAAGACCAGCAGGAATTGATAATTCTGCTGATTCAGGAGTTGTAAATGTTGTCTTTAAATCACCAACTTTATAACTACCTGCTTTTGGATTCATAATTGTAGCTTGATCAGAATCCTTATTACTTGAAACTAATTTTGCAGGCATTGTTGAAATAGGACTAGCTTCACCTGCTGTTAATCCGTCTCCACCTGTAAGGTCACCAGATGCAAGATTTAAATTAAAGTCAGCTCCAGATCCTTTATCAGCAGCGATTGCTGTTCCGTCGGCTTCTGTAAAATTACCCATTTTTGCAGTCAATGAGAAGCCGGGGGCTGCACTACGTGCATCTGTTACTTGCAATAGTCCTTGAGCATTACCATCTTTACCAGTACCTGTAGCTTCATTGTTCTTCAATGCAACTGTTGAACCTGCAGCACCTGAACCAAATCCGAAGTCAGGAACAGCTTGAAGTACTAAGACACCTGACAATACTTGAACATTAGCATTTGATTCTGCTGATGCTTTACCATATTGGTTATCTCCTGCAACACCTGAATCAAAAGCAATTGAAGTACCATCTTTACCTAATACACCATAATCTCTTTCAACTAACTTACCTTCTGAATCTGCGTTAGCTGTAACATTACCGTCAGCATCAATGTTACCTGTTGTTGTAGCAGCTTGTGCTGTCATTGCTGGTGCTAAAGCTCCTAAAATAATTCCTGCTGAAGCTAATGAACCTACTAGAACGTTTTTAGATAATTTCATGATATATCCTCCCTGATATAGAAAATTATTTTTTTGTTTTTGTCTTTCTTGATTACAATTAGATAATAACAAATTTTACAAGCTGTACACTCCATTATTTGTAAAAGTTATTTTTCTAATTTGAATCACTTTGAAACGGTTGAAACATGTAAGATCTTAAAGCTCTTACGAATCTTAAAACCATAAAAAGCGAATAGACTAATCAAAATACTAAATCCTATAATGACTAATCCGGAATCAGGTGCATCTCCCGTTTGAGGGTATGATGACATGTTGTTGACATTCACTGAAGGTGTATAATCCGTATCAGCAACTTTCTTCTGATTCCCTGTGCTGGTACCGGTATTATCATTAGTCATTAACACATCTGCGTTGGATCCGCCGCCACCATCTAATCCAGAAGAATTAGACGCGCTAGCAACGACTGCTTCAGATCTGTTATTGCCACCTCCAGTGAGACTATCCGACTCAGCGATAACCTTGTTAATGCTGAACCCGCCAATCACACCTAACAATATAACGGCAATTGCGAAGAAACCGACTACTCGCTTTTTGACTTTGAGACTTTTTCTAGTTCTCATCTTTCTTTTCATATAAAAAACCTCTCATCAAAAGTCAGTCTATTTTCTCCTTACAAGAAGTATAATACCATCTGTATACATGGTTACTACTTCGAAATAATTAAGAATTTCTTACAAGAAATGAACTATCCCTTTAAAAGGTAATATTTCACTACATTGTGCTGTGATACGAATGGAAGCGATTCATCCGCACTATATATATATTTGAAGCCTAATTTCTCTAAAAGTTTCTGTGGTGTCGTGTTGCTTTCTTCAGTTGATGCCCAAATCTCATTTAGGTGCAACTCTTTTCGACCGAAATCTACTATTAATTTGACCGCTTCCGAAGCATAACCTTTTTGACGGTACTTGCTATCTACTACAAACCCCACCTCCCTTGTCAAAATCAAACTTTCGGATTCGCCACGTTTATTCAATTCGATAATTCCTACCATACTATTGTCAGAAACCAATGCAATTACATAGGTATCTTCACGTCGCAAATACATATCAAACAAATTTTTGGCGAAGGTTTCGTCACTGGTATACTCTAAACCTGCTAGATCATGGTTATTCTTGTCATTAACCAGACTCCAAAATTGATCAAAGTCTGTTTTCTCAAAGTTACGTATTTTTACTTTTCTTCCTATTATTAACATTTATTTTCCTCATATCTTATTGATTCAATTTCTATGCTTTCATTTTGGTATAACATATAATGAAACTAGTTCAAAAATAGAAAGGTGTGATTTGTATGAATTTGGATTTTAAGGGTAAGACTATTACAACTAATGGGGATCCATTGACGGTTGGCTCAAAGTTTCCTGATTTTACTGTTCTAAATAAGGACAATAAAGAGGTCAAGCTCAGCGACTTATTAGATAAGCCGCTCCTTATCAGTGTAGTACCTGACATTGACACTCGTGTATGTAGTATTCAGACGAAACATTTCAATAAAGAAGTAGATGGACACTCAGAAATCAACTTCGTTACAATCTCAACCAATACAGTAGAAGAACAATCTCACTGGTGTGCCTCTGAGAATGTCGAAAACATGCAAATGTTATCCGATGTAAATCATGACTTCGGTAACAAATCTCATATCTGGATCAAAGATTTAGACATATTGGCACGTTCAGTCTGGGTAGTTGACCCAAGTTGCGAAATAATCTATTCTGAAATAGTTCCAGTACAATCAAACGAACCTAGTTATGATAAAGTATTGGATCAAGTTAATCAGATGAGTTAAGAGAGCGGAACAAGGGCGCCCAGCCCACGAGGATTTACATGATATTTGGAATTGCTCACGCAGTGAGTGAGGCCAGATATTAGGTAAACCGGAATGGGTTGCCCTTGTGTAGCTCGTTTCGATACCTCTATCAAATTTAGAGAGCGCAATGAGGGCGGTCAGCTCCCGAGCATTTGCAGGGCTTCACGAATTATACGCGCACTTTGCGTATGATTTGGGAAGTCAGGCAAAGCGGAGTGGAGTTGCCCTCATGGAGCTCGTTTCAATACCTCTATCAAAGTTAAGGTCATTGAAATCCCTACTCAAAAATTAACAACCAAATATCAAACATCTGTAAATCCTATGCAGATGTAAGAACCATCCCTAACAATACAACATTTGAGACAAGGACAACTAGGTCCTTGTCTTTTTTATTATCATTCACGAAGTATAATATCAGAAAAGTAAAATGTTAGACATATAAAAGGATCAAGCAAATAATTACTTGACCCACTTTTTAATAGTATTTGATGCACTAGAAAAGCAAACGGGCCAGACACTTTCGTGTCCGACCCCATAGATTCATAGTTTCACGGTAAGGACATCGAATTTTCTCAGGTTTGTGGTCTTGCCACCACAGGCCTCTTTTTTGTCCCTACCTTTTATTACAGACACATACTAGCACATTGTTTGATTTTGTTTAACTAAAAAACACATATTTTCTAATAAATATTTACCCTTATTTCCAATATCAAAACTTGCATTTTGATACACTATCTTTAGAAAAAATTAGTGTGTTCTTATCCCTAGCTTTAGGCACCAGGGAAGGAAATGTTGCTTATGATTTTTTTAGGCACAATACCTTCTACTAATCTAGGAGGCCCTTGTAGTGAATCTCATGTTCACTTTTCTGATTTTAGTAGTAATACTGCTAATAATCAGAGAATTGAATCGCTAGATACACAATAGGGCCAGACACTTTCGTGTCCGACCCTTAGCTTTTTGTTCCACGGTGAGGACATCAAATTTTCTCAGGTTTGTGGTCTTGGCTACCACAGGCCTCTTTTTTGTCCCTACCTTTATTACAGACACATACTAGCACATTGTTTGATTTTGTTTAACTAATAAAGCTAATTAATTTGAAATATTTTTCTGGCTTATTTTATCAATTTCTTCTGGCTAAGATTGTTGAATTCTTCTGGTTAGCTCAACCTATCTTTTCTGGCTAAACTTGCCAAAACGAGCTGCGGACAACAGATTCCTGTGCTTTGCTACGCCTTGAAAATCACACGCAAAACACGCGTGCAATTCTCAAGCTTAGGCAAATGCTCAGAATCTAAACGTTGTCTTCCGCTCTCTACCTTCTACGATGTTTAACAAATGTAACAAAATGCAAAATACTACCCAACAAAACAAAGAAAATAACAGTAAAACTAGCATAATTCAACCAAAAGTTACCTGCTATCCATCTTGATAATGGCAACTGGATCCCCATTGTTATTAATGCCATCACAGCTATCATAAAGAATAATTGAATATATCGTTTCACGGTTGAGTCATCCTTTCTCTTTTTAACTGAAATCTTCTTCGCATACTTCTTGCATAGTTCTACTTTACTATCGGGTAATTCTTTCATCCCAAATGTTCCAGGCAAAACTATTTCACCAGTTTTGATGACTCCAGCCGCTGACATAACTCGATCAATCGTCTTGAATGATTCATCGGTCACACCAGTTAGGAAGTTCTCTAATGGAGAAACGTAACAAGATGTAATACTCAAATAATGCTTATTCTTAAATTGTCCAGGTATCGTATCGCCATTTTCTTTAAAATAGACGAACTTTGGACGCATGCAGTCGAAGAAATCTTTCAGCACACCGGATAATTCACGCCAGTACGTTGGTGCAGCGAACACCCAAACGTCACTTTCCATCAATTTCTCAGATAGTTCATCCAAAACAGCGTTCTTTTCATGATACTTGTGTGGTGTAATATCATAATTTTCTAGATAAATCGTTTCCGTCTCTGTTCCACTATCAACATTTTTCAAAACAGTGTCGAGCATCTGGGCATTGAGACCGTGTTCTTGATGTGATGCCAAAATTCCTAATATCTTCATGAGCATCTGTCCCCTTTGTATATAATTTTATTATATAGGATATTAAATTCAAATAACTAGCAATATTAAAAAAATGTTGCTACGATATGGTTAACTAAGGAGGTTTTGTGCATATGAAAGTTCTTATTATTGGTGCTCACGGTAAAGTTGGGCAGCTACTAATCGGGGAATTACAGTCGAGGAATATTGATTTTGTTGCTGGATTGCGTAGTCAAGAACAGATCAAGGCCTACAATGAAAATAATATTGAAACTCAATATATTGATTTAACTGCGTCACTTGATGATATTAAAAATTCAATTGAGGCTTCTGGTGCTGATGTACTAGTCTTCTCTGCTGGTGCCGGTGGTGCTGGTTACGACAAGACGATTGAAATTGATCTCGACGGTGCTATCAAGACAATGATGGTGGCTGAGGCAATTGGTATCAAACGTTACATCATGGTCAGCTCACTCTTCAGCGATACTCGTAGCAAGTGGGAAGCTTCTGGTATCAGACCATACATGATTGCTAAGCATTACGCCGACGACCACTTGCGTGGTACTAATCTCGATTACACAATTATCCATCCCGGTGCTTTAACCGATGAAGATGGTACGGGAAAAGTTAAGTTACTCGATACAAACGAATCTGGTAGTATCCCTCGAGTTGACGTTGCTAAGTCGATTGCGTTGATCATTCAAACACCTTCAACAATTGGCAAGGAATATACTTTTGCTAGTGGTGACGAACCCGAAGAGGATATCTTTAGATAGTTTTTGAAAACAGAATTAACTGTACCTTGAAAAGAGGCCTTTCACAATTTTGACGAAGGGCCTCTTTTTGTGTGTCGTTCGTAATTTTACTTTCAATCAATATATTTAATTATTAAAATAATAGTAAATTAATCATTTTACCGAACATTATACAAATGTATACAATTAATAATCGTGTTTTACTTGTATTTTTTGATGATATCTGTAATACTTTCTAAGTAAACAAATTAACTTTAGGGGGTTACATCGTGGACTCAAGTACAAATCTTAGTTTTATAGAGAAATTATTCCATCTTAAAGAAGCCAACACGACTGTTAGACGTGAGGTTTTAGCCGGACTTACAACTTTTGTATCAATGGCCTACATTTTATTCGTTAATCCGCAGGTTCTAGGGGTCGCTGGAATGAACAAAGGTGCTGTTTTTACAGCTACTGCACTATCCGCAATTCTTGGTTCTCTGTTGATGGCATTCTTAGCTAACTATCCAATTGCCATCGCTCCAGGTCTTGGTGACAATGCCTTCTTCACTTATTCAGTTGTTCTAGCTATGGGTATTCCTTGGCAAACAGCTATGGCTGGAGTATTCATGTCCAGTATTCTTTTCTTACTTATCTCTGTAGTTAAATTACGTGAAATTGTTATTGATTCAATCCCACATGATTTAAAATTAGCAATGGCTTCTGGTATCGGACTTTTCATCGCCTTTGTTGGACTTCAAGGTGGTGGACTAGTCGTTGGTAGTAAATCAACCTTAGTTACTATGGGATCACTTACAGTTCCAACTACTTGGTTAACAATTTTTGGACTAATCGTCACTGGCCTATTGATGGCTAAGAAAGTTCCCGGTTCAATCTTCATTGGTATGGTTTTAACAACAATCTTAGGACTTGTTACAAAATTAATTCCATTCCCTAAACAAATCGTTTCAACAATTCCAAGTATGAAACCAACATTTGGTGTCGGAATTGCACACTTGCCAGATCTAGCGAACCCACAACTATGGGCAGTTGTCCTCGTCTTCTTACTGGTAGCGTTCTTTGATACAGCTGGTACCTTGATTGGATTGGCTGAACAAGCTGGATTCATGAAAGATAACAAAATGCCACGTATCGGTAAAGCTTTAATGGCTGATTCAATTTCAATGGTTGGTGGTTCAATCATGGGTACAACTCCAACTGCAGCATACGTTGAATCATCTGCTGGTATCGCCGTTGGTGGTAGAACGGGATTAACATCCCTAGTCGTAAGTATCCTCTTCGCACTAGCAATGTTCTTCTCACCATTACTAACAATCGTTACTTCAAATATCACCGCACCAGTCTTGATCATCGTTGGTATTTTGATGGCACAATCAATGAAACAAATTGACTGGACTAAATTTGAAATTGCCATGCCAGCTTTCTTAACAATCGTTGGTATGCCACTTACTTATAACATTTCTTATGGATTTGCTTTCGGAATCCTCTTCTACCCACTAACAATGATGGCAGCTGGTAGAAGAAAGGAAATCACACCAGTTATGTACGTCTTGTTCTTCGTCTTTGTAGTCTTGCTTTATATTATTAATGTTTTACCTGGAAAATAATTTTACATTAACAAAGAAGTAGATTCTAATTGAAAAGGTTGTACAAACTGAAGAGTTTCAGTCTGTGCAGCCTTTTCGATTCTTAAATATATCTTATTCTATGTTTAGCATATTTCGTCACTATTACAACATGTGACAATCTGAAGATATTACTAATATATTTTGTTAGTAGTAAAAATGAAATGCACTAAATTTGATAATACGCTACTATTTAATTATGAAAACTAATAAAGGGAAAAAGAAGCAAAAAAAACAGCGTACATACGATACAGTTCAGATTTGTACAATCTGTGGTCAACCGATGAGAAAAAAAGGACTGTTATGTGGTTCCTGTTCCCGCATCCGCGGGGAAGCTAAAAGAATAATTAAATCAAAGTACAAGGTATTAACCCAAAATAGCCTAATTTATATAATGAAAAATATCGTTAATTCATATGAACCCAAAATTGTACTCGCGTGGATTTCAGAACATCCCTACGACTATTGGACATTTTTGCCAAGAAAAAGTCGTAATGAACGAAAAAGTGAACGTAGAGAATTAAAGAAAAATGCAATGGAAAAACAGAAATCAGATGTGCAACTGGATAAGAAAAAATTAACTATTGATTCGTTCCCATACTTACAAAAGGAATTTTCTAAAAGAAAAAATCTAAAGTTTGAATTGATATCAGTACGAGGTATTTATAGAGATCCTAAAATCTTTGTCAGATGTCGAATGTGCGAATCAGATTTTGTTTGTGGATTTGAGGAATTCAAAAATTCAAAATTCAACCATCATTGCATGTCATCTGTATCATCTGGTGAATTAATTATTCATCGTTTTCTCGAAAGCAGGAATATAAATTTTGTTGTTCAACGACAAACACTATTTTGTCAAAATCCAATTACGAAAAGACAATTACCATATGATTTTGAACTTACTGATTATAAAATACTCATTGAGGTTCAGGGTAATCAACACTTGGAGTTTACTTCATATTTTCAACAAACCGAAAAAAACTTTAAATATCAATGCTGGAAAGATACACTAAAGAAAAATTTTGCTGAAAATAAGGGATACATATTACTTGCGATAACATATCCTCAAATAGATTCTCGTGTTTATCAAACAATTATTCATAATGCCATACTGGAACGATTACCCCATTAATTTCACTCATCCTCTTTTCTCACATTATATATGGCTCGATACAAATATAGAAGTCAAACGAACACCTAAAATATATAGTGTATTTCGAATTTACTATATCGGAATACACCCTTTTTTTGTCCAGTTTATTAATCTACTTATATTATGTGGATAAGAACATATATATCCTGTAAACTATAGTGTAAGGGGTTACATTTAAATATACTAATTCTCCAAAGCGAGGCTAAGCATGAGAAATTTAGGGGTCAAACGTAATTTATTATTGTTAATTATGTTCTTTTTGTCGTTGGTTACTTTTTTTGCGCAATCAGAAACCGTTCACGCCTTACCATCAAATGAAGATGTCCTACAGGCAGCACCAAACGGTATCAAGTTGGGTGATTTTTTTGAATACCCAAGTTCCTACTCTGGAACCGAAACAGTTAACAATTCAGTCCAGATTCATACAGCCGGTAATGGCAATTCCTATCCAGTTGACATTATCCAAATGACTAATGGTGAGAAACAAGTTTCGTCAATTTGGGGAACTAAGGTTAATCCAAAAGATGCTTCAAAGGATTATAACTACTTTGATTTGACTAAGGAGCAGACCATTTCTGGTTGGCTCTATGTTGGACCAGAATTTAATGTTTCCGGTGATGGTATTTCCTTGGTCTTACAAAATGATGCCAATGGTATCAATGCTATTGGACGGTATGATAAACCCAAATTTGGTTTAGGGGTAATTAGTCCTGCTATCAATAAAGCAGCTTTTGGTGAATCTATGGGTGTCTGGGGTGCTACTGCCTCACCCGCAACTGCAACAGAATCATCTTCTCTGTCTAATTCTGCAATTCAAAATAGTTTTGCTTTGGAGTTTGACGCCTTTAGAAATTCTGCATCACGGAATGATGATGGTTCTATTAACGACCACTCTACTGATGATTTGTTTGATGGTCTCGATGATGCTAACAATACCTTAGAAACTAAAGGGCAACATGTTGCATGGGGCTATCCTGGGGAATCAGATACTTATGGTACAATGATGTACCTTATTCATTATTTCTGGGGAATGCATCACAAAAATGTTATCAAGAACGCCACAATTGGCGGTTATGATTCTGATACTGGTAATACTGGAAAAGATGGTTGGCATCATTTTCTCTTTACCTATACACCTAATTCAGCTGACCCAAATCATCCCTACATCAACTACACCTATAACGACCGACTATCTGACGGAACTATCAAGCCTTATTCACAATGGGACAAACGTCCTAGAGACCAAGATAGTAAAATTCAAATTGATTTAGCTAAATTTAATTTGAGTCCTGGACAAACTAAGATTCGTTGGGGATTCACTAGTTCGACCGGCTCACTAGGTTCTGAATTCGGAATCAATGCTTTAGTTATTGAAAAAATCCCTGCCCTCGCTGACATGGAAACAGAATCATCACTTTATGATGAAACTCAAAAACATAATATCAAAGATTTGGATAAAAAGAATACCGGGGAATCAGCCACGGACTATACCGTAGGCGATGGCGACCGTTTAACTTTCTCCTATGACTTAACCTACAAATCTGGTCTGAACGGTACCGGTCCAATCACCGCTCACCTGCAATTGCCGCAACACGTGCTCTATGAAAATGATGCAGACGGACATATTGGTGAAGTTCATTATGCCGACAATCCCGACAAAGTCACTTATATTACCGCCGACGAATTATTCACCAGCCAAAATGCCAAAGGACAAGACGTTCAATCAGTTAACCTCGAACTCGGCGCCTTGTACGATGGAAACAAGAATTTTACCATTAAAATTTATGGAACCGCTCAAGCACCAGCTAGTGACGAACTAACCTCCACAACCGTCAATCCAGAACACACATCCTACAAGAGTGACTTCTATAATGATGACGTTATGAGTTTTGGATTTATTATTGATAATGAAAAATTAAATATTACCGCTGACAAAAAGTCACAGTCGCAAACAGTTACTACTAAAGATGACGTCAACCTCACCGGTATAGCCAATTACATCAGAAAAACCGCATTTGACGGCAAAGAACTTCAAGCCCATATAACCGTCACGAATGAGAATGATCCAGAGACTCAAGGCAAAGATGATCCGAAAGTTGATTCAGTTAAGGACGCATTAACACAAGACTTTTCTTTGAAAATCGCTGCTGGTTCACTCGAGCCCGGCAACAATAAAGTTGAAGTTTACCTCACCGATTCTAAAAAACGTGCATCAAACACAATCATCTATGACATCAACGTTATTGACAGTCAACTGATTGTTACACCAGGCGACGACGTGATTGACGTAACTGACAATCAACCTGTCGACCTCACTGGTAGCTACGGTTACGATGATGGTGCTGCATTCAAGAGCAACGAAATTACCAAGACTTATGAAATCACCCATGAAGACGGGACTGTTCGAGAAATTACCCAAACTGACAAAATTATTGATGGCACTATTGATATTGGTTTGAAACCAGTTGCTTATGATAGGAAGTTGGATCAAAGTCTGGAAGATTATCTCAAAGAACCAGCGGCAGATAATGTTTTAGCCGAGGGTAAGAATACTGTTAAAATCACAGTTCAAGACGGTTCATATGCGAGTGCTGAAACGGTAGTCGTTATCAACGTGCCGAAACTTTCACCGACGATTACGCAACAAGCTACCGATATTACGGTCATTGGTGCGAACGGTGACATTAATTTCCCTATGGACTTCGACTACAATGGTGAATACACTTTGAATTCTCCCGACCTAACTGGTGTTTTCCAGGTGGATGATGGCGACGATATTAATTTGAAGATTAACTCGCCAACTGAGGTACAATCCGCTCCTTTCGACATGACCTTCGACATCCCCGGCGGTCAATTGGGACTGACTGAGGACAAGGAAATCTATCAAGTGACGGTCTACTTCACGGATCCATATGGTAGAAAAACTAACTCTCAGACTTTCAACGTAAAAGTGTTGCCTAAGGCGTTAGAACTGGAATTCGACGATTATGAATTTCAAACTGTCAATCCGAGAACCTTCACTCCGGGATATATTAGTCGTTCCGGCGATTGGGATTTAAGTGTAACCAGCTACAAATCACGTTGGACCCTCAATGCTCAGAGTGGCAACTTGGACTATCAGGCCCAGGATAATACTTTGGAGCCATCGAATTTGTCCATGTCTTATATTGATGAGAATAACCTCGCCACTAGTTTGAAGACCAATCCAGAAATTGCCAGAAGTGATAACGAATACGACAATTCAAAAGTCAACGTGGACGACATCAGTGACGATTGGGATTCAGACGAAGGAATCTTGCTGCGGGCCGACAGCTTGCCACGTGCTGGGCAATATCAAGGTTGGATATTCTGGGATTTGACTGAGAGTTTATAGGTAATTAAATATAAAGATTGATAGTTCAAAACATCTTGAGTAATATAACTTATATATTGTGGGGGACAATTTCATATGACAAAAAATAAAGAAACAACTATTACTCAAAATAAGATGATGCAAACATTGGATTATGCTTATGACAAGACACTTACGGGTTTACCCGGCCAAAAGGATATTAACGAATTGGTTGATGATTACTTATCTAAGTATGATAGTGAAACAGCCATCAATAAATTGGTTAATTATCAAACTACTAAGGCCGCAACTTCAGGCTTTGTCACAGGTTTCGGTGGCGTACTAACTATGCCCGTTACCATTCCAGCTAATGTTTCATCAGTGATTCTATTCCAAATGAGAATGATTGCTGCAATAGCATTAATTCGTGGATATGATTTAAATAGTGATCAGGTCCAAACTTTCGTTTATGCAACATTGGCTGGAACAACCGTTTCAGGTATTATGAAAAAAACAGGAATTGTTATTGGTAACAAAGTAGCCATGAAGGTTATGCAAAAAATTCCTGGTACAGTTTTAACTAAAATTAATCAAGCTGTTGGCTTTAGAATGGTAACGAAATTTGGTACTAAAGATGCTGTCAATTTATGAAAAGTAGTTCCCGTTGCGGGTGCTGTTGTTGGTGGATCATTTGATACAATAACTACCAGATCAATTGCCAAACTAGCTAGAAAAACTTTTACCGATGCTGGTATTGATATGGGGGATGGAACAATCATTGATAAAACAGCTTCTAATTCAATCGTTTCTTAATATGTGAGTACTCTGATTCATCTGTCTGGATGATTTGGAGTGCTTTTTTGTTTTTCAGAGGACAAAAAAGAGCGGAAATTTTACTTTCTGCTCTTTTTTCCATTTAATCAAATATCTTATTATATATATAATCTGGAAACTCATCTACATGACAAACTTTAAATATTTTCTGCCTTATTGAATCAATAATAAATACAATTACGAATAGAATAAACATGACTGAGATTAGTCCAAGTAATGCCGCAACAAAACTATTTTGTATATTTGAAAAGCTTAAAAATTTCCAAAGCCAAGTACGCATTGGTGGATATTCTGTAATGAGGTACCCCGCAAATACCGTTGATGCCAACTTATTAATTAGACTATTATAAAATGGTTTTGTATCAGATGCTATCAAGAAAATTAAGATAGCTGGCACTAAGGCAAATATACTAACAGCAATACCCTTTCCTCTGCTTGGTCCCCAAAAAGCAGTAAAAGCAAACATTATCAAATACATCATAAATAACCATAATGTCAAGTATAATATTTTATGTTTTAATTTTACCTCAAAAATACTTATATAGGCTCCTATTAGATAGGCAGTCAATATCACTCCTAATCCACGTTCGTTTGTTGAGTTATAATTACGAACTAACGGAAGTAAATCATTAAATATCACTGATATTAAAATCAAAATCACAAATTGTTTCCTATTCAATTTATTAATCATCAAATTTATGAATGGTAGTAACAGTATTAACATTATATACGATGTTACAAACCAATATACAGAAAATGTAAATGGAAATATTGACACAACAAGAGTTTTTATTCCTAGAAATTGTCCCTTACACACAACAAATATGATAAATAAACAGACTGTATAAAAAAACATTTCTCCCCATATCTTCCAAGATCTATTGATAGATTGTTTAACCGTTGGTATTCTTTTACCAAGAAAATATCCTGTAATTAGAACAAACAAATCCACTCCTAGTTGCCCATATATTATAAATATTTTTGAACCAACCAGAGTTGATAAACTAACATCTCCCTTTAACCTAAATTCTTGTCCAAAAAGATCAAAATGACTTAGGACCACCATCAGAATAGCTATTATTCTTAACAATTCAAAACGACTATCACGTTTTCTATTATTAGCTTTAGTATTCATTTATTAAAATCCCCCATAAATTATTCAAATACATCTTTTTAATTATACTATTGACTGCTCTCTGGTTTCGCTAAACTTTTAAATAAATAAAAAACGAGCGGAAATTTTACTTTCCGCTCGTTTTTTTAATTATCAAAATTTATAAACTGTAATCTAATCGCATTTAGCACTGCAATAATCGTCACACCAACATCGGCGAAGACTGCTTGCCACATGTTGACCATTCCTAATGCACCTAATAGTAGGAACAGAATCTTTATTACTAAGGCGAAAGTAATATTCTGTGTCACAATACTGCGAGTTCTCTTGGCAATCTTCATGGCACGTGAAACTTTAGATGGTTCGTCACCCATGATAACAATATCGGCAGCTTCAACGGCTGCGTCTGATCCTAGTCCACCCATCGCAAAACCAATATCGGCTGTAGCAAGTACGGGAGTATCGTTGATGCCGTCACCAACGAAAGCAACTTTCTTGTTATTCTTATGTGACACCGCTAATAAGTCATTGATAATCTCAACTTTATTTTCTGGTAAGAGGTTTGTGTAGACGTTACTCATTTTCAATTTCTTAGCAATAGCTGTACCGACTGTTTGATTATCACCGGTAAGCATAACTGTCTTGTTAATGCCACGATTGTTCAACAATTTAATTGCTTCGGCAGCGTCGGATTTTGGTTCGTCCGCAATCACAATGTTACCCCAGAATTTACCGTCGACTGCCACATAGACGATTGTTCCGATTGCATCTGATTCAGTAAATTCAATCTGTGATTTTTTCATAGCTTTGGCATTACCAACAACTACATTTTGACCGTTAATTTCAGCACTTAATCCGTGACCAGCTTGTTCTGTCGAGTTTTCAATTGGTAAAATCTTTCCAGTGTAGGCTTTTAAAATTGATACGGCAATTGGATGGGTTGAATTCTTTTCGACACTAGCTGCCATTTGTAGGATCTGATTCCTCGTAATTCCAGTTACTGGTGCTACGTTAACAACTGAGAATTGACCTTTCGTCAGAGTTCCAGTTTTGTCAAAAGCCACGGTATCAACATCGTTCAAAGCTTCCAAATAGTTACTACCTTTTACCAAGATACCTTGTTTCGATGCAGCACCGATTCCTCCGAAGAAACTCAATGGCACCGAAATAACTAAGGCACATGGACATGATATAACTAAGAAAACTAAGGCACGATAAATCCAAGTACTCCATTCACCCTGCACTACTAATGGTGGCACGATTGCCAAAAGAACCGCTAGACCAACCACAATCGGTGTATAAATTTTGGCAAACTTTGTAATGAATTTTTCTGTGTTAGCCTTTTTACTACTAGCATTTTGGACCAAGTCTAATATCTTAGCCACAGTTGAGTCGTTATAAATTTTGGTTACTTTGATTTGTAAAGTTCCATTCTCGTTGATTGAACCACTCAAAGCATTGTCGCCAACTTTGATGTTCTGTGGCATTGATTCACCTGTCAACGCTGATGTATCAACCGATGATTGACCCAGGACAACAGTTCCATCTAAAGGAATCTTCTCACCTGGTTTAACAACAATGATTTCGCCAATCTGGACGATGCTAGGATCAACTACTTTAGTCTGATTACCTAATTTGAGGGTTGCCGAAACTGGCTTAACTTCGAGTAAGGCTGAAATAGATTCTTTCGAACGATTGACCGCAACGTCCTCAAAAACATTTCCCAATTCATAAAACAACATGACCGCAATTGCCTCAGGATATTGTCCCAAAATGATTGCCCCGATTGCCGCAATACTCATCAAGAAGTTCTCGTCAAAAATTTCTCCGTGGAAAATATTACGGACCGCCTTGTAGACGATTCTAGCCCCGATAACCAAGTATGCTAGTACAAATAAAGTTACACTAACCGGCTGTGGTAGTATCGAACTGGAACCGAGCAACAATAGTATGAAGGAAACTAGTAGTCTAATTATTGTGATTCGAGTTTCCTTACTAAATTCATTTCTAATATTCTTTTTAGCCTTTTTATTTTTATAATCGGCCCTGACATCGTATAATTTCATCGAATTCAGCCTCCTTTTAGAAAAGGTTTACATGTTCATTTGAATATATGAGCATTCATTCATATATGAATTATAATATAATAAGCTGTAATGAATTTCAACCTATTTCAACAAGAGGGACAAGTAATGTCAGAAGAAAATTTTGAAGTTGAGCACCAAAAAGCTCTTCATAATTTAAAAAGAGATTTACCTAGTGACACCGACCTAGATGCGATGGTCAATATCTTCAAAGCCTTCGGTGATATGACAAGAGTTAAAATTATTTTAGCTCTATCCGAAACTCCCCTTAGTGTTGGGGAAATCGCTGATACCCTTGATATGAGCCAATCATCCATCTCACATCAACTGAGCATTTTGAAACAATTGAATCTAGTTTCAAACGCCAGACGTGGACGAAATATCCATTATCGTTTAAGTGATCAACATATTATTACTATCTTCAATCAGACGAAAGAACATATTATCGAAGACGATAACGATTTCTAACTGCTAACTTTGTTGGCAGTTTTTTTGTTCGACAAAAAAGGGAAGAAATTTAATTCTCCCCCTTATCTAAAATGAGCTTCACAACACAACTCCTTCCGGTTAGCCTGAATTCCCAAATCATGCACACAAACCTGTGCATAATTCGTGAATCCCTGCTAATCCTCACGAGTTAACCGTGTTGCTACGCTCTCTAAGCTATCATTTCAACATTACGAACTTCGCCAAGTCGGAATGACTTGTTGTTATCCAAATAAAACAGATCATCATTATAACCAGATACTTCTCCAGTTAAATCATCGTCAACTTCATTATTAGTGTTCAAGCTATTTAATTGAACCTTGATTATTTGATTATAAGAATATGATTGCATTAAAAACTTAGTGATTTCTTTTTCTGTCTGTTGCTTACGCAATTTATTTTGTTGTTGTAATTTTTCTGATTGATGATTCAATGCTGCGGTGTGGTCGGATAAATAGAATCCTTGCCACTTCATTTTGCCTCGATCATTATAATAATGATCAAAGAACATTTGGACTGTTTCATCGTCCATTTCATACTTACTATTCATCTAAGTGTTTCCTTTTCTGAATTAATTCTTGTTTCTCAGGCCATTTCAAACCTACAAATCCATCATACGTTATTGAGAGTTGATATTTTTTCATAATTTTATTAATCAACTTTTCCAAATATGACAAATTATAGTCTTCTACTGTGTGTAAGGGTATTGAATGCACTCTTTCACCTTTTCTTTGCACATTGATAAAGAAATTATACGTTTCGTCATATTTGTCATTCACTACTTGAAGCCAGTATTCGGTTCGAGATTTTCGAGTGAAATAAATTTGAATTCGTTCAATTATCAAATTGAAATCACTATTCATATGCATTCCCGCCATTATGACCACCAACTAAACTACTTCGATTAATAGCAGTACCACCTTTTTGTAAACTGTTGGCGTAGACAATTGACTTAAATCCATATCTGTCACGAATCTGATCCACAATAGCTAAACAGTCTTCACTCTTACATTGACTGACTACTGGCTTAAAGAAGTTTAATTGTTGCGCCTGTTTATTAACCAATTTTGAAGAATACACTGCTAAATTTCTGACCGGTTGCCCCTGCCAACTACCTTCAAACATATGTAATAGTTGCTTAGAAATTTCACTATCACTGTCAGTATGCGTTAGATTGCTTGCAACACTAAAGCCTCCACGTTCACCTTCAACTGTTGCCGCATATGAATATCTCACACTCAGATAAATACAACCAGCTTGCTTATGATGGTGGCGTAACCGTGATGCAACTTGTTGCCCCATCTCTTTAATGACCGTCTCAATCTCCATTTTATTGTAATAATCTCTGGGCAAAACTTGTGAGTTACCAATACTATGACTCTTGGGAGCAATGTTATCCTCCAAGTTAGTTCGGTCAATTCCCCAAGCAATCGCAAAGATTTGTTCACCGATAAGTCCCAATTTTTCTTTCAAATAGAATGGATTGGATTGGGATAATTCGTAAATACTGTGAATTCCTAGACTATTCAAACGTTTTTCAGTTCGTTTGGCGATACTCCAAACATCTGTCATATTAGGAATCGTCCAAATCTTTTCTGGAACTGTCTCATAATGAATCTCTCCCATTAATTCAGGATCATGTTTGGCATAAATATCTAAAGCAATCTTCGCTTGAACCGGATTGTCACCAATACCCACAGTTGTGTACAGGCCCAATCGCTGGCAAACAGTCTTTTGGATTATCCGAGCAACCTCACGTGGACTATTTCCGAACAAGTGCCATGAATGCGTCATATCAATAATTGATTCATCAATTGAATATGGCCAGACGTCACACTCTGCCGCAAACTCTCTAAATATTTGGTTAATCTGTAGGTTACGCTTGATGTAAAGATTCATTCGTGGTGGCACAACAATGATTCGTGGGTCCTGTGGTAAATCACGTTGACGCGATACATTTGCTTTGAGATGAAATTCCTTTTTAGCCATAGGAGAAGTTGCCAAAATCAAGCCACCATTAGTGTTATCAGCTTCACTCATCACTACCAGCATTTCTTTCAGAGGATTCAAACCACGGAGAGTCGCTTCAACACTGGCATAAAACGATTTGTTGTCAATTAGAAAAAATACACCGTGCGGTTCTTGACTGTAATCCATTGGCTTGCATCCTCCTTTTCTTGCTTATATGTTTATTATACGAACATATGTTCTTTTTTGCAATTAAAAAATAGAATCTCGGTTTGAGACAAAATTAATATTCAACGATATCAACCACAATTCAATTTCAATGAATTCTAGATATCAAATATATGATAATAAAAATGACATCTACAACCACGAAATCTGTTTATAGATGTCATTAAATGCTATTCACTCATATTATTTGATACTTAACTTCTAATTTAGTTGTTTAATACTGCTAATAACATAAGAAAACAAAAAAAGAATCTCAATGTGAGATTCCATTTATATAAAATATCCTACTTAAAAATTAGTAACCAGAGTTTGAATATGAACCAGTGCCAGTGCTTGTTCCAGCTCCGGTACCAGTACCAGCAGTACTTCTAGTAGTACCAGTTGCTGCACCGGTACCAGTAGTTGTAGATTTTTGCATACCGATATTATTAATATCTTGTTCTGTCTTAGCTGTAGTAGCCTTTTCTGTTGCAGGATTGTATTGAATATTACCTGTTTTAGCATGTGACAAATCTAAACTCTTACGAATAATATCTGTAACACGTTGTAATTCAGATTCCTTCATAACTTCCATACTTTGTTTGGCAACTTCTTCTCCATTACCTTGTAAGTGAGTTTCTGAAGTATTCTTTCTAACTGAATTATAGTCTTTAGCAAGAACAGTCAATTCATCAAAAGTTAAATCAGTTTGAGTTTGATTTGACAATGAACTAATGAATTGTTGATTTAATAAGGTAGAAACAGAACTACTCTTATGAACTAATGCAGTAAGAACAGCACGTTGACGAGTTTGACGACCGTAATCCCCTTGTGGATCATCATAACGCATACGTGAATATGCTAAAGCCTTTTTACCATTCATATGAGTCTTTTGACCTTTAGTGAAAGTATTACCTTCATATGTAAAAGTTAAAGTTGGCGTTACATCAACACCCTTAGCTTGATCAATAACCTTTTCCATACCACCCATATTAATAAGTGCATAAAAATCAATTGGAATATTCAAAAGTTTTTGAACAGTTTTAATAGCAGTTTCAGTTTGACCATATGAATATGCGGCATTAATTTTAGCTGGTGATTCACTCTTATATCCAGGTATATTAACTGCTGTATCACGAGGAATACTTACTACGGTTGTTTTATTAGTACTTGGATTCAAAGTTAGAACCATCATACTGTCAGTACGTCCCTTGTAATCACGACCAAGTGCACCAGTATCAGTTCCCATTAAAAGAATTGAAATTGGTTTCTTATCTTTAAGTTGTTTACTTACATCACGTTGCTTATCCACACCTGATGGTTTGAATGAACTATTAACCGCAGTTTTAGCACTACGATAACGTGTCATACCATATGCTGCTCCACCTAATACAACCAATAAAATAACTGCTAAGAATGTATTTCTTAATGTGTGCTTCTTTTTCCTTTTATTATTATGCATATATTCTCCCCCTATATTAATCTATTCTTTTAAGAATACTTTCATTTTATATATCAATTTCACTTTCAAAATAAACAACAGTAAAATATAAACAAAAATTCCAATAATTACCTCAATTACTAACGCTAACCAAGTACTTGGTAATATCTTATCCACAATAGATACTGATAGATACATGCACAATCCTGCTAGTAAGTATTTATAAATATCTTCAAAAATTTTTTTATATTCCACCTGTTTACGAATCACTATTAATTGATATAACGTTACCGATAACTCAGAAAGAACAGTAGCAATAGCAGCCCCTACCGCCCCATACATTAATATTAGAGGAATATTTGCTATTAAATTAATAATTGCTCCAACTATAACTGAAAGTGTAAATGACTTATTCTGTCGAGTTGGCAATAAATATTGTGTTCCAATAGCATTACTCCATGCTATTAATAAAATAATTATTGCCTCAATCATCATTATTGGTGTGACACCATTAAATCTACTTGTAAAGAACAAAGGAACAAATTTATGTGAGACTGCGATTAGTCCAAATGTCATAGGAACTGATAGAGCTGTTACAAATGAAAAACTATTATACAGATATCCTTTAGTTTTATCATGCTGTCCTTTGGCAAAAGCATTCGCAACATGTGGTAACATTACGGTCCCGGTAGCTGTTACAATTGCTAAGACCATTTTTACCATCTTATCAGATTGATCAAAATATCCTGCCGCCTGTACGGAAACCATTGATCCCAGCATTGTTTTATTTAGAACTAAATATATTTGAGTAGCTATCTGTGGAATAAACAGGATTAATGAAGGCCATAAATGTCTCCATACTTTTAAACTAGATATCTTAGGTTTATCAATATATCTATGTAAACTTGGGAACAACGTTAAATTTCCAAGTAATAATGACAAAGATAAAATCAATATATATATTGTCAAATCATTATAAGATTTCACAAACATAAAGATACTAATTAACGTAATAACTTTGATAATCAAGTTCCTTAAAACAGTTACAGCAAAATTCTCAACACCCATAAAAAACCACGAAATATCAAATGCAGCTGCAACAATAGAAATTGATTGTGCTAGATAATAAATTTTATAAGTACTATCAATAGAAATAAAAATTTCAAAGGCAAAACATGCCGCCATTATTGTAATTAATCTCATAAAAAATATTTCATAAAACGTTTGTGTTAATTCTTTTCTATCATCTCTTACAAAGGCTATTTGTCTATTACCATACAAATTCACTCCAATACTTCCAAACAATATGAAATATTGAATAATTGAGTTTGTATAAGAATTTATCCCAACACCCTTTGGTCCTAAAACACGTGCTAAATATGGTGTTGTAATCAAAGGAACCAACAAAATAAAGACCTGATAGGATGCATTATAGAGATAATTCTTAACAACCTTCATTAAACTTATTCTCCGAATTCCTTTTTAACTGTTTGTAACGCTGCCATAATTATTTGATCCATATTGTAATAACGATATTGACCCAAACGTCCTCCGAATATAACGTTTGGATAATCTTTTCTAGCCATTTTTACATAACTTGAATATAATTCTTTATTACGCTTATTATTGATCGGATAATATGGCTCATCTCCACGATGCCATGTTTTTGGATATTCATGAGTAATAACTGTCTTGCCTTTATTTCCCTTACCGAACTCAAAGTGCTTATGCTCAATAATCCTAGTAAAAGGAGTTGCAGCATCAGTATAATTAACCACTGCATTCCCCTGATAATTATCTTGAAGGATCATCATAAGTTATTAAACCGACACCATGCTTCAAACTATAGTTGTCTAGCTTTGTAGTCTTCTTTTTAAATAATTGCATTATTTCTCACCTAGACCCTTCTACTACCTTTTATAATTCCACTGTTACTAGTCTTAGTTTGGAAACTACGATGTTCAACAGTTTTTTCAATATCTTTTTGATCAATTTCACTAACAATACCTAAGTTCGTTAGGCCAAGTTCATCTGTTATGAAATTTTCATCTGAAACAGTTCTATCGGTTAGTTCACGAATAAATGCCAGAGCAATTCCGAGAATCAACCCAATAACTAGACCAGCAGCAATGTTAAGAGTCTTTCTAGGACTAACAGCTTTAGTATTTGTTTCTGCCTCCGAAACAATCGAAACGTTGTTAACGCTCATAATCTTAACAACTTTCTTCTTAAACACTTCCGCTGTGGAATTAGCGATTGCGGCAGCAGTCCCTGCATCTGTTGATTTAGCACTTACTGAAAAGACCTGTGAATTCTGAGAGTTACTAATAGTTAATGACTTCTTAAGTGCACCCATTGAACCAGGATAACCAGGATAATCTCTAATTTGTCGATCAACCGTCTTCAAAACAGTTGGGCTGGTAATAATATCCTTATAAGTACTAATCATCTGCACATCAGCTTGAACTTGTTGAAACTGAGCCCCTTGCATATCTGATGATAGTTTTCGATTAACCAAAATTTCTGTAGTAGCACTGTATTTAGGTGTCATAACAAAAAATGTTACGAAGGCTGCCGCCAATGTAACAACGATTGTAGTCCCTAAAATTGCCTTAATATGTTTACGTAAGATGCCAAATATTTGCATCATACTAATAGTTTGTTCTGATTCCACGTCATCCTCCGACTATAAAAAAATATATACAAAAAATCCCATTTTATAAATATACCTATAAAAGTATACGTCTATTGACAATTTGTAACAATAGCTCTAACAAAATTAGCAGAAGAGTACGTTTTCATTCGTGTATATACCATTAGTATATCTATATTTACAGTTTACACTTTTAAATTTATATTTTTTTGTTCAAAATAAATAAAAACTAACAAGTTTATACTCGAATCTAGTATCTGTACTTTCATTAATTTCTTTCTATCTTTAATACTACTAATTGCTATGCCTAATTGTCTATTCCGGTTTAATATATTTCACCATGAATGAATTACTTTATTTAAATTATCTAATTATTAAATATAGAGTATCAATGCTATACCATGGTGTTTTTCTGTTTAATAGAATTCAAAATGAAGTCATAATACAAATATTTAGTATTTTAAATACGTAATGTACATTTTAGCCATTACTATTTCCCCAGTGCTTTCTTAATCCAACGTTGCGAATACCCATAAGTATGTGACAATTTCTTAACATCAGGTTTATCCACACTAATTTTCCCAAGATATTCCTTCAATTCATTACGATCATACAATTTCATAGGCAATTCCAACTGTGTACCCCGAAACTCCCGATAAATTTTGACCATATTATCTTCACCAACTAAATCGTACAAAGTTTTATAGGATGGATGTAACACATCATATTGGATTTCTTCTTGCTTCAAAATAGTCTTCCTCCACTTTCCACTATCATTAAAGTATCAAAATATTTATTACTCTTAAACTGTGTGACACACTAAAAAGAACATGTTAAATGCATACTGAAATAGCATCTAACTAATTTCAATTATATTTTTAGGTTCTGTTTATTTAATAGTCAAGGGAAAAATAAAAAAGCCTACCATTATAAGTAAGCTTTCCTACAATTTATCTTCCAACCAACTAATATGATTCCTCTCCCGCTCGATAGCCCGAGTCAAAATCAAATAGTGACCGAAATTATTTCTAATCTGTTCATCGTCAACAAAGACTGTCTTCAATCTATCTTCCAGATGAGAATATTTATCACGATTAATTTGCAATTCCTGTTCAATCAAAGTCTTCATCAATGGATCATGTTCATCCCGAATAAAGTACAACTTCAAAGAAAATGATTCTTCATTATCCTTCAATGGTTCCGCCATCCAACTACGCAAAACCTTCAAGCCTTTATCGGTAACTAAATAATAAGTGGATTTACCATCATCTTCATCATCAACCCAACCATCATCCTTCATACGTGCCAATTCAGGATAAATTTGACTATGAGAAGCATGCCAGAATTCACCAATCTCATTCTTGAATTCCTGACTAATTTGGTAACCAGATAAGCTACCTTTATTATTGATTAATCCTAGTAATACATACGGTAATATACGTCTTTTTGGCATACTTTTTTCTCCATAATGGTTGTTGATTGATTTACCTTGCCGTCTACGTTACGCAATTTCGAGGTCTGGAACGCTGTGGGCATCATTTGAAACCAATTTTAAAGTACAAAAATTATTTCCAAAGCGAGCCTTATTCTAACCTGGCAAAACCAGCCAGCTAAGAATAATTTCACAGCTGAGACCTCGAATTGCTCCACTCCGACTGGATAGATTTCATATTTTTGGATGTTTATCTACACAATGATTTCAATATAAATAGATTCGCATTGCTATATAGAATAGAAATTTAATTCTCACTACATCCCACCTAAAAACTAACCTCTATCTAGTCGGAGCTCGGTGCTGAATGGTCTCAATAGCGAAGTTTCACTTAGCTGGCGTTTTTTGCCAGGTTATGTGAAAGGCCGACTTTCGAAACAACTCGATTTTGAGTTGGTTTGAAATCGTGCCCGCTATGTTCCAGACCAATTCAGCACCGAACGGAGACGGCAACAAAAAAATGATATACATTCGTATACCATTCTATCAGACTATTTATTTACACGTTTGTAATTTTCATCAAAGTATTTACCATTACGGATATCATCAGGCATCCCTTTATAAGGAGCTTCACTAATAACATCTTCATTGTTTTGACCAGCATCGCCAATATAAGTAATATGGGCAAATTCTGGAACAACCATCTTAGGATAAGTTTCATATTTCTCACGTGATTCTTCCATTAAATCAATGTGCTCATTTTGGTAAGTAACAGTGATTTCTGGATGTTCTTGAACCCACTTAGGGAAGAAAATTGTTCCATTAATCTTGTTTTCATTTGGAAGAAAGTCAAGTGCTACATCAGTACCAGTTGGTTCAGTCCAAGCAATTTTGTAGATACCTTCAGTTAACAATACAATGTTAGCTTCTTGATCAGTCACCCAGCGTCCAGCGACCATACCACCGTGAATACGGTAATCAACAGTATGGTCGTTTTTTGCGTACCATTCATATTCCCAACCGTTATCGTAAGTATAAATAAAGTGTGTTCCTAAGAAATCGTCTAAAGTTTTAAATGTTTTTGTCATAATTAATTGTCTCCTTATGTCGTTATCGACAACAAATAGTATATGTCGATATAGACACATAGTCAAGAGATTTATTTTTGAAAATAAAAAAGCACTTACCTAAGTAAGTGTCGTAGTTTATTTAGTATTAACCATTTGATTCATAACCTTAGCAGTAACCGGAACATCCGCATACTTACCAATCGAATCCTTATCCATAACCACCGTATTAGTAACTGAACCAGCGATATCGGCGAAAGCTTGAATCTGTTGAGCAGTAAAGTATTTACTATCTGCGGAAGCCAACATATCATTCAACTTCTTGATTTCATAGGCTTTGGCATCGGCTCTGGCAATTGTTGCTTCGGCTTCAGCTTTGGCGGTTGAAACAGTGGCCTCGTTCTTTGCCTTAGTTTCAATTTCGATACTTCTAGCATCACCGTTAGCTTTAGCAATGGCAGCTGTCTTCTCACGGTCAGCTCTGATCTGTTTCTCCATTGATTCAGTGATTGATGCTGAAGGTTTCAATTCATCAATATTGACACGATCAACTTTGATTCCGTATGTATCGGTTAAGTCTCCAATAGCACCGGCCAAATCTTGATTAATTTTTGAAGTCGAACCAAGTGCTTCATTCAAATCGATTTTACCAATAATATCTCTCAAATGACCACGGACCAATTGAATCATTGACTCAACTGAATTACTGTTCTCATACTCGAACTTTTTAGCATTGGTAACGTGGTAGTTCAAGGTAACGGTTGTCTGAACTTCCGCATTATCTTTGGTAATAACTGAATACCCTTGTAATGACAAAGGTATCATTGCCAAATCAACGATTCTAACTTTTTGAAAGATTGGAACGTATAGGTGTAATCCAGCGCTAACTTCACTGCTATACTTGCCTAAAGTTTCAACCAATCCTACATGGTTCTGGTGTACTGTTTTGAAACCAAACATATTAATCCGCCCGCTTTTCTTCTTTTACTTCTTGAATCGTTAAGATATTTCCTTTTGCTTTGATTATTTGATAATTTTTTTCTTTGTTAACTGCATCATTTGCCATCAAATCATAGCGATAGTAGATACCCTTAACTTCAACTAAGTCGTTGGCCATGTTGATCTTGTCCCCTCTGACAACGGATCCTACAATTTGGCGCTGCTCCAAGTTATTCGTTGGTACTGCATCACTCAATTTGGTGACAATATAATTGTTAACACTACGATTCTCACGACTGGCATCCTCTGCGATACGGTCGTATAAATCAGTATCTAATCTTAATGCAACCATTTTATCTGCCATGGCTCTATTATATCATCCCTATATCAAAGTGATATCAGATTGATATTTGTGTTCTAGATACAATTTGTAAAAAAATAAGCAAGCCTGTAACAACTAGAACACTCTAGTCATTACAAACTTGCTCATTTATGATTACGAGTCACTATCAACCAAACTCCAAGTGATTTCACCTTGATAATTTCCGGCTGTATTGTATCCGTTAATTGCTAGAAGAATTCCATCATCTGGACTCCAAGTGTCACTAACATCAACGTTGTTTTCAGTCGTACCACTAGCTGAACCTGAGGAGATATATGTTTCCCCTGCTGATAAGGCTGATGAATTCTTATTTTTATCTATAAAGATCATATTAGCCCTCATATTAGCGGTACTGCCATCACTCATTGTTTGCGTAAAGTTACCCGTTTGTTCCGCATATAGATTCCATTTTGCTCTATAACTCATTACATCAATATCCCAATCACCTTGACGTTGAATCAATCCTTGGCTGCTTTGACTTTGTCCATAATTAATAGTTTGGAACTTATAGTCACCAACAGTTAATTTCATTTCCTTCGTCACAACTGTGACTGTATATTGAATTGGATTACTCTTTCTACCATAGAGATCCATAACAATTGAATCTACTTTGTGTGGTGCAGGATCCGTGCTGTTTATCCCAATGTTACTACCAGAAGAGTTTCCTGAGAAATCAAGTGGTGTTGTTCCACTAGGTTCAATATCTTTTCTTCCGTCTTTTTCCCATTTATCACTATCAGATGCCTTGTAATACTTCTTTAATCCATTAGGATTCAATTTATAATCAGAATTGGAATATTCCAATGTTGCCGGAAAATTAATCTGAGAAGTACTTCTAGTTGTTATAGATGGTGATTTTGTAGATAGCTTGACTGACATATCGGGAACATTAATTATATAAACTATTGGTGTTGATTCAGCTATAAGTTGGGGGTTAAGCGAATTATCATAATCTTTTATCGTAACTGTTACTTCATTCCTTCCAACTCTTAGTCCGGGAGTAGTTGGATCTCCCAAAGCTTTTTCGGCACTATCGAAACTACCACCGTCTTCAGTCGCATCAAGCAAAAGCGGATTTACATTGAATTTAAAGTTACCACTTCCATCATTTTCAATTGTAACTGGATTCTGAGCGTCTGAATCACCATTTTTAATGGTATAACTTACTTTTACATTAGTCACATCAGTTTTATCCGAGTAATCGTATGTTCCGCTTATTTGAACCGGATTATTGTCAAGGACATCAATTTCTTCTTTATCTGGATCTGGTGTAGCAATCAACGCACGATCAGTTACGTTAATCGTATAATTCAAAGGTTCAGATTTACGAACACTGTCATCTGCGTAAACTGTAACTTTATGTACACCAACCCCAAGAGCTTTAGGCTCAATAGGTTTATTAAATTTAAGCGAATCGACTGGATCACTTCCGTTTAATTCTTCAGTTGATTCCTCCCCATCAATATTCCAATGTAGAGTAATTGTATGACCATAGATTTTTTCTTCATTGTTATATTCAAGTTCACCTGAGTATTGTTTTCCTATAGCAGTTAAAGAAACTGATTGTTTCAAATTATTGGCATCGGCTGTGAGCAATAGTTTCTTGTAGTCATTTACTGTTACTTTGTACTCAATAATATTAGAAATGTGATGCGTACTGTCATCAACCACATAAACTTTGAGAGTATGTTCACCTGGTTTAAGCAATACACCTGTTATATCAGTATCGGAAAAGTTGGTTGTAGAACCACCACTAGTAATACCAACTGTGGAAATATAATCTTTCGGATTATCATCAATTTGGACATGCACCGATACACTGTCACCACTAAATTTTGTTCCCCTAAGGTATTCAGCAATACCATCAATATCAACAACGCCACCTTTGTAGTCTATTGTCTGCTTGTTCGAACTACTAGTTTTGATCTGTAAAGTATCATTATTAATTCTAAATTCTGGAGTCATCACATCAAAGTTATAATTATCACTTTGGTATGAAGTATGTTCACGTTTTACTGCAATTGTCTTTGAATCTGATGTTTCTGGTGCAGCCGCAACACCATTTATATTAATCTTGGCACTGACTACAGAATCATTTGAAAGTGACTTTAAAGTAAGGTCAATCACTTTGATTTTTTGATTATCGTGATTAGTCCCATCAACTAATTGGCTTGCTTTGATAGGTTCAGTAACGTCATCTTGTCCCTTAACACTATATGTAATAGTTCCGATATTACCATCACTATCAGCCTTGTAGTCAACATTTTGAGGTAAACCAACTTGAGTTGCTATGTCACCAGTTTCAGCGAAACCTGAATTGTATTTCAAACTATATTCCAAACCTAGATTATCGCCGTTATTTACTTTGCCATCGGCACTGCTATCTTTTGCCATATCTGGTATCTCACGATTCTGAGTCTTGTCAGTCAAAACTACATTTGCTGTTACATCAGCGATTGATGGCATTGATTCCATTACAACTGCTAAGGTCTGTGGCTTTGAACCAGTTGATCCATTAGATGCTGTAAATCCCCAACGAACTCTTTTAACATCTTTTCCAAAAGTTGTTTCAGGATTAAATGAATATGTCCGACTGTCTTGAAGACTAAAACTTTTCTGGGTTCCATCAGAATACTTATCATTGAACAAATACGTCAAGCTTGCATCTTTACCACTTTCAGCAGGTGGTGTATAAGTGAATACCGCATGGCGCCAAGCATTCGGAGCACTTTCAACCTCTTGATCATATCCAGCAGCAACATATCCTTTTTGAATGGGTGTCTGGTGTTGTAAGTAAGTTTCATAATGTGTCTGGTCTGGACTCCAAATGTGATCTCCAGATACAGTCTGTTGTCTAAGAACATAACTACTAGCACTTCCAGGTAATCCACCAGCAATATGACTCTTCTTAACATCATTTAACGAAGCAACAGTCCCTGCATCCAACGAATTATCGACTATTTTAGTCGCATATGAATCATTCATAACTGAATCAAATTCAATTACAAAACTATTCTGAATTCCGAGTCTTTCAGGATTATATGGTGATGTTGGAAATCCAAATTTACCATACTCTCCCCAAACCCCTAACGATTCTCCAGGGTTCGGAGACTTATTGTAATCTCTGGCAATAGCATCAGTTCCATTATCGTCATTTTGCAAAACAAATGTCCAACCATCGGCAGTATCTTCACTTGAATTGCCGACGTAAACCCATGCTGAAACGATCTGTTTCTTAGTCACATCAAAGTAATTATATGTCTTCTCACCGTCAGTTCCTTTCTTCACTGTTCCCCAGAATGACCCTAATTGTGTTGGATTTTTATCACTTATCAACTGCATAATATCAGTAGGATTACCCGGATTATTTTTCCTGAGTATTGGTGTCAAACTGTTTGTAAATGGAACATTACCACTAAAGGTGTCTTTCCATTCCAAATAATCGTTATCTAACTTCATCCCTCTTGGGGCATTTTTATACACGTCCTCCGTAGATGGAACAGCTTGAACAGAATTTGTTTTATTAAAAAAAATAAATAGCGTTAAAAATGACATAATCAGTAAAAATAGATTACGTCCTGTTCTAGGATTCTTCATTATACAGCTCCCCCGTTCTAATATGCTTTTCTAATCTTCTCAATGAGCATAATACAATGGAAAACAGGAAATTATGTTCCATAAATTAATAGGAAACATTTCATAAAATGACAATATTTATATTTAACAATTTTTATTTGAATAATAAGATTCAATAACCGCTTACATCAAAAAAAATATCATCAACTCATTTAAGAATTGATGATATTTTTAACATTTTAATGTAATCGCTTAACGCGGTGTGCATAGTGCTTATAGAGACCAGAGAAACGTTCCTTATATTCAGGACGCCATGGTTTATCACGTCCACAGAAATGCAAAATAACGGTATGATTAATGACCCAATCAATATCCCATTCACCATTACTTTTGGCAAAATATAGTGGATTCATTCGAGCATCATAGTTATAGACTTCATCTGGAATTTTCATAATGTGTTGGCCATATAATCCATTTAAAACATCCTGATCTGGCAAGAATAAGGCTAAATTTTTAATTCTTATGTATCCAACAATATCTTCTGCCTTAACGTGTTCTCTAATCGCTGGCAAATTCATCAACATGACACCTGAATTGTAGTATCCTTCTGTATCATAATTTCCCAAACGAATTTTATTCAATGAATCCGTTACATCAAGCGCTGTGTGACTGGCAGCCGCATACCAATAATCTTTCATATCTAATTTATACAACTTACTCAAATCATTGATGACCAAAATATCGACATCCAGATACAATATCCGTTTCAAAGTCTTGGGTAAATATTTATACGCTAATAACCGATAATAAATTGTCTTAGGATAACGGTCAGTCACTGGCGCATTATCAAATTTTGTATCGTTAATAATAATTGGATGATATGACATCTTTTCTAGTTTACAAAATCGTTCAATCTTGTTCGTGTCAGCCAACTTCTTATCTTGAATCACATAGACTGAAAAATTTTGATCACGCGTATTTTGTTTAATGGAATATAACGATGTCAATAATTGTTCAGTAACTCTATTATCAATCGCAAATAGTAAATTCACTTAACTCACTCCTAACCGATTCCTTCTATTTAAATTATACTAATGATAGATTATCTTTTGTTACAATTAATAAAGAAATACACATAGGAGTCCAAAATGATCAAATCAATCAACCACGATACTACTTTTCTTGCTCAAAAATCTCAGCTTGCTACAAAGGATGACTTAAACGTCGTTCAAGACTTGCAAGATACGCTTACTGCCAATTCTGAAGTTTGCGTTGGTATGGCTGCCAACATGATTGGCGTTAACAAGCGAATCATCGTTTTTGCGATGGGAACTATGGCTATTCCGATGATTAATCCTACTATTATAAGTAAGTCTGGTGAGTACGATACTTCTGAAGGTTGTCTTTCATTGACTGGTGAACGTCCTACAAAACGTTTCCATAAGATAACTGTAAAATATTTTGACATTAATTTCCAAGAACATACTCAAGAATTCACGGAATTTATCGCTCAAATCATCCAACATGAAGTTGACCACTGTAATGGGATCATTATTTAGCACAAAGAAAGGAGCTTGCCGATTGGCAAGCTCCTGTTTTAGTTGTATTTTTCATATGCATTCTTCTTTCAATTTTAAATTATTTGTATATCGGGGAGGATATATTTTTATTTATAGTTTTTAGTAAGCCAAGTAAGTTAGTAGTTATTGCTTTGTTACTTGACTATGCTTATATAATAACGGGCAAATATGAATATACGGTTTGGAAAGTACGAATAAAATAATACTTAATTGTGAAGAATTTTTGATGGTATTAAAAAACGACCTCTTGATGAGATCGTTTTTTTATATCCAATGAGTCTCGATTAACTCAAATGTGCAGTTCCATGACTAACCGCTCTTGTTTGTAAGAATGTTAGTGTCAAAACTCCAACGGCAACACCAATTGCAATTGATAGTAAGAACAATGGCAAACTATTTGTTGCGCCAAGTACACCAACGATTGGGCCACCATGAGGAACTACATCAGTAATTTTGAATATAGCACCACAGGCGCTAGCAACTGCTGATCCAAGTAAGATACTTGGGAATACACGTTTGGGGTTAGCAGTTGCTGAAGGAATCGTACCTTCAGTGATACCGATAAGACCCATTAAAACAGCTGGTAAAGCAGCTGAACGCTCTGCACTACTATAATGATTTTTATTGATAAGAGTAGAAATTCCAACAGTTAATGGAGGAACGGCAACTGAACAGGCAACCATACCCATGATTTGTGGTGTATTTGCTGTGATTGATGCAACACCGAATAAGAAAGCAACTTTATTGATTGGGCCACCCATATCAGAAGCAACCATCAATCCAAGAATTGCGCCCAAAATGATATTTGTTGAGGGATTTGCTGATAATGATTTAAGCATACTTTCTAGTGCAGTCATTAACCATGAAATTGGTCCACCTAGTAGATAGATAAAAGCACCTGACAAAATTGCTGTACCTAGTAGAGGAATTACGAAAATTGGCATTACGGGACGTAAATCCTTTGGAACTTTCCAAGTATTTATCCATTTAACAAGATAACCACCTAGAAAACCAATTAAGATAGCACCTAGGAAACCTGTACCAGCTTTTGTACCTAAAATATCAGGACTATTTGAAACCATTGCACTGATCATTACCGGTGCCAATGCAGCACGTCCGGCAATAGCATCAGCAATATAACCAGCAAGAATAGGAATCATCAATGTGAATCCTAATGTACCAACAGAATTCATTGCTGCCCAAACAGTACCCTTTGTAATTACCATACCAGAACTTGTTGGATGTCCACCAAATGCAATAGATAGAGCAATAAATAAACCACCAACAACAACGAATGGAATCATATGTGAAACACCATTAAGCAATTGTTTTACCAATGGATTTTGTTGACCCTTAGATGAACTTGAATCAGAACTTACTTCTTCTTTACTACTTGAATGATAAATTGGAGCGTCTTTATATTGCTTTATAAGTGAAGCAGAGTCTTTTATTGCTGAAGTAGTATCTCCAAAAACAACTTTCTGTCCATCAAATCTTTCAATATCATCGACTGCAACATCGGCACCAAATACAATTGCATCGGCGTCCACAATCTCTTGTCTTGTTAATAAATTATCAGTACCAGAAGCACCTTCAGTTTCAATCTTAACTTTATCATAGCCTAATTTTTTTGCTGCTTGTTCCAGTTTTTCGGCAGCCATATAAGTATGAGCAATACCAACTGGACACTTAGTTACACCAACTAAAGTAGTCATATTATTTCCCCCTATGCGTTTATAATATTTCCAACAACCTCGAATAATTCATCCCCATTAGATAAATTATCTTGAATTTTTTTAACAAATTCCTCTTTCATCAAATTTCTTGATAATTGAGATAACATTTTAAGATGAACATTGTTTTCTCCGTTTTCTGGTGTTAATAGAACGAAAGCAGCTCTAACTCCTTCACCGTCTAATGAGTCCCACTCAATTGGTTTATCAAAAGTGATTACTCCTACTTTTGGATCTGATAATGAACTTATAGTTGCATGTGGAATAGCTAATCCATCTGTGAATCCAGTTGTTCCCTCTTTTTCTCTTTTAAGTAAGCCTGCAACTAATTCATCTTTTGACAAACCCATTGGATCTGAAAGTAGCTCTCCAATTTTATTTAATGCTGTTTCTTTTTCTAAAGTTTGAACGGAAACATCTGTAAAAATATAGTTTCTTTCTAAAATACTGTTACTCAAAATAATCCTCCTCAAATTTTGCAATAAAGTCTTTTATATCTGTTGAATTCACGAGTCTAGAAATAATCTTCTTGTTCTCTAATATCTTATTTAATTCGTGGTAAATACTCTTCATTGCATTAGCATCTATTCCTTTTAAGCCCATAAAAAATGCAATATGAACATTCTCTCCTAGCCACTTAATTCCATTCTTTGATTTTATTATTCCAATAAATGGGCTCTTTATATGATCGGTTGTTCCGTGTGGAAGTGCTATGCCATCACCCTCCATTGCAGTACTTGAAAGATATTCTCTAGATATAGCCGAATCATAAATTTCATCATCCGTGTACCCATATTTGAAAGTTCTTTCTGACAAATCTAAAAGAACACTTCTATAGTCAATATCTTTTGATTCAGAGAAAATAATCAACTTAGGATTTATCAAGTTCTTTAATAACTGTTTAGAATCATTGGAACTTGATGTTTTGTTTATTAAATCTAATATTCGTTTTTTATCTTCTTGATTTAAGAATGGTGATACAAAAACATATGGCTTTGGTGGATCTGTCAGTGGAACGGTAGAAATAATAATATCGGAATCTATTGAACAATCAGATAGTTCATGTGTTACTTTGATTGCTTTTACACGAATAATGTCACTCATTTCCTGTTTGATTTTTTCTTCAAGAAATCTTGATGTTCCTATCCCCGTGTTGCAAACAACCGTAGCAGTAACTTTATTGGTAACCATTCCTTTTCGATCACTTAACGAAGCAAAGTACATTCCAATTAGAGCTACCTCATCGTCATTAAATCTAATCTTAAAATGATGGCTAATCTTTTCGGATAAATTCAAAGCATCTTCAAAAGATACCGGATAAGATTTTTTGAAATTGTATGTATAAGGATTAATGATTTTCATTCCAAAGCTTATTCTCTTTATAGATAGTGAAATGTGTTTACTTAATCCATCCAAAAATTTTTGATCATATATATTTGCTTTTTTATCATCACCAATAATTAATTCTTTTATTTCTTGTATTTCAGTTTCATTGTCAAATGATAAATTCTTATTATTTTCTGATTTGATTAAAATCATAAAGTTATTCAAAAAATTCTTTTGTTCATTGGTAAATTTATGAGCAAATTGTTTCTGAAAATCATTTGAAAGTTCCTCTGTTTCGCTTTCAAATGAATCCAGATCACTCTTGATATTATTACTGTCTTCAATTCCATTGTTATTGCTAAATAATGTGTATTGAATCAATAAATAAATTACTAATGACGTATACTCATATTCGGTTGTTTTGAAATCATATTTTGTCAAAAAATTATCAACAAATTTGAAAATTCTTTCAGCCTCATATTCATTGAAAAAGTTTCTTAACATTGGTGGAAAGACAACATTCTTATCATCACTTTGATTGATGTTATCTCCCCAATAATCATGAAATACATAAATCATAAAAGCATATAAGTAATCCTTAGACATAACCAATCGTAATGTCCCTGAATCATTAATGATTTTTCCATTATTATCGGCAATGAAATTTCTAATCCAAACTAAGTCACTCTCAATTGTTCTTTGAGTTACGAAAAGTTCTTGAACCAAACTAGAAATAGTGGTGACTTTCTTTTGAAACAATAATGAAGAGATTATATACATTCTTCTGTCCTTAGGCGTCACTGGATGCCAATCATTATCTGAATTAAAGATTTTAGAAATATAGTCTGTATTTCCCTGAAAATAAATACCTCTTTGTCTATCTCTAATTAATTTAGTATTACAATTCAAAGAATTGGCAAACTCTTCCAAATTAGTTAGATTCTTGGAAATCGTGGGTTTTGAAATTTGAAATCTTTTCTCAAGATCAGAATAGTGAACTGAACTATATTTCAAAACATACTTTCCAATTTCATTTTCCAAATCAGTTAGTCTCACTTCAATCCCCCTTTCATCAACGTTGGTAGCCCTTACACTCATTTAATATACCCTCTTTTATTTCTTGTCACCGAACGATAATTTAATATCCCTTAGTAAAATCTTTTCATTCCATTTTTAAAGTCCAAATTATGTTATACCTTATCGAACCCGTTCCAGTGCAAGAAAAACATTTTCGGAAAGTATCTTGTTGATTTTCTTAGATACAAAAATAGACTAATATTCGTAAGAATTTGTAATATCTTATGAGTATTAGTCTATTTTGTTATACTTTTTTAGTTTTGTTTTAGTTGGAATAAATTTGATTATGTAGGATTAGTAAAGACTTGTTACGTCAACCTTTTCTTCTGCATATTTTTGTTTGTTCGTCCTAAACGAGCTACAAGCAACAGATTCCTGTGCTTTGCTACACCCTAGAAATCACACGCAAAACCAGCGTGTAATTCCTAGGCTTAGGCAAATGCTCAGAATCTAACCGTTGCTTTCCGCTCTCTAATCTTGAGGTGTAGCTTCTCTATCGAATTCTTCTTCTGAACTTGCTGCAGCTGACATTTTTGCCAAGTGAGCATATGTTGAATCGACGTGTTCTGAAGCTAATTGAGCCTTAAGTTTTTCATTACCCTTATGCATATCAATCAATGTCCAACCTAACAAGGCGATAACGGCAAGGATTAATACCCATGCAATGATATTAGCTTGTAGTGTTTGAGCACTTGTAATGTTGTCACCATAGAATGCTTGGATTTGACCTGGCAAACCGTAAAGGTTCAAGGCTGTCAAAGCAATAACTGAGAACCAACCGAAGTACTTGATCCATGCAGCATTCTTAAATTTGTTACCCATTTCTGTTGGATTATCTGTCATTAATAGTAATGGCAACATTGAGAATGGTAAGGCGAAGGCTAAGAATACTTGTGAGTTGTTCATCAAATCATTCAAAGCAACGTGTTCATCAATTGCACTCTTACCACTTGTTAACATAACACAGATAAGAACAGGAATAACTGAGATCAAACGTGTTACTAATCTTCTCATCCATAGAGGCATCTTCATGTGAACGAAACCTTCCATAATAACTTGACCAGAAAGTGTACCAGTAATAGTTGAGTTTTGACCTGAAGCCAACAAGGCAACGGCGAATAATGTTGAAAGGACACCTGACTTAGCGACAGTAATCAATAAACCGTTACTTAAAGTAGAAGTATCTGATAAAGCTTGGTATAAACCGAAGAATGATGGATCCTTAACGGCACCACTCTTGAAGACAGCAACACCCATGATTAATAGTAAGGCGTTAACAAAGAATGCGGCTGTTAGTTGGATATTTGAATCCCATGCTGAGAAACGAACATTTTGAGCAACTGATTTTTCATCAGCGTGATCAACTTTTCTTGTTTGAGAAATAGCTGAGTGAAGGTACAAGTTATGAGGCATAACTGTGGCACCAATGATTCCTAGCGCACCAGTCAAAGGTGTTTGTCCACCAATATGTGGGCTAGTTGCGAAAGTTTTACCCGTTGGTACTAAACCAGCAAATGCGGCGCTCCAATCAGGATTTGATAGTGCAACTTGATATACGAAAACAAATAAAATAACAAGAATTAAACATACAACGATAGCTTCAATTTTTCTGAAACCAATTTTTGTCAATAATAGCAAGACTAGAACATCACCAACAGTAATAAATACGGCGATTACTAATGGGATATTGAATAGTAGATACAAAGCGATGGCACCACCGATAACTTCGGCAATATCAGTCGCCATAATAGCGAATTCAGTTAGGATCCATAGAACGATACCTAATGACTTACTTGTTCTGGCACGAATAGCTTGTGCCAAATCCATCTTACTCACGATGCCTAGTTTAGCAGCCATATATTGTAACAACATGGCAATTAAACTAGACAAAAGAATAACTGACATTAGTAAGTATTGGAAATTTTGACCACCAGTGATTGATGTTGACCAGTTACCTGGATCCATGTAACCAACAGCAACCAATGCCCCGGGTCCTGAATATGCTAGTAGGGTCTTGAAGAAACCCTTATCCTTTGGTACATCCACTGTACCGTTAATCTCTTCCAACGAAGGACCGTTGGCGTATTGGATCAATTTGTGCTTTTCAGCCATATTAATCTCCCCTTAATCTTTTATGATGTTTTTTTAGTTAGGTTGTTAGTCTAAAATTGCCGCTCTCCACAAGGAAGAAAAAGTTGGCTGGAACATAGCGGGCTCAACTTGAAGCCGATTGCCATTGCCTCTGGCATTGGCAATTGTCTTCAAGATTGGCCTTTTTCTAACCTGACTTCGTCAGATAAGAAAAACTTCGCTATTGAGCCATTTTTTCTTCCTTGCTCCGAGCTAGTTTAGTATCTTCAATATTATGTAACTGAAAATTACTAACTATATAGAAGAATTTCTATAGCAACTGTTTAATAACCTAGATTGAGAAAGAACTATTTTTCCCTTTAGCGAATAATCATTATTGAAATAGGTGAATACTTCGCCATGTATGCTGCTTGAGAACCAAAATACTTTCTAATACCCTTTTTAGAAAGTGAACCGATAACTAATAGGTCAGCTTCGGATGAAGGAATAACGTCCTTCACGATTGTTTCACCGGGATCCCCTTCGGCAACCATAAGTTCTACCTTTTTAACTCCGGCTTCTAGTGCAACCTTGCGGTATTCTTGCATGTGCTCTTCTAACTCACTACGTTCCCCATGAACGTAATCTTTGGTTAAGGCTTGATAGACATTCATCTCGCCACTTTCCAAAATAGAAGTAATGATTAATGTTGAACCATCTTTGATACAACGATGCATTGCATATCTAAATGCCATTTGTGCATCATCGGAATCATCAACACCAACCAGAACACGTTCAAATGTGTTATTTTGCTTCGACATTGGTCTGTCCTCCAATTCAATTTTCCCAGACAAGTTTTTGTGCTGCTCGTCTTTCCAAAATCAATTCTACCGCAATTTAATTCTATGTAAACTATTTTTTAAGTCCACCTAATAAAAAAGTACACAAGACAATTATTTTCGAAAAATATCAGTAACCGTTTACTTGCCCATTGTATAGGTATTTAAAGCTATATTATGAGGTAGAACTAAAATATATTAAACTTGTCTTAACTATTTTCAATAAAATAATTATGTTATATTAAAAACGTTAACGACAGGAGTTGTAGCCATTTATAAGTGTGCTAATTATACATAATGTACGTATTTCAACATTATCAAACTATTTTTGTTACTTTTATTAGGCACGACTAAATACACAACCCTGATTACTTATCTACGGGGAGAACATTATGAAGAATCAAACTAGCGACAAGTTAACAACAGATATTGAGAATCAAGATTACTTAACCAGTTCTTGGTTAACATCGGAGGTCCTAATCGGCATGTACTCAAGAGTTTTCACCAACTTGCTCTTATGTGACGATAAGATTTTCAAAAGTCATTCGAAATAAAACAGTTCCATCTATTAAGAAATACCTTAACAATAAAAAAGTGGTGAACAATTTTGAACGATCTTAATTTTTTAAGACTAATCTTTGAATTAGGCGGTAGTTGGCAAAACGTCAACAATATTGATTTAGCCGTCAAAGCCAATGTTAGCAAGGCTTCCATCTCAGATAGAACCCAACATTTGGCAAAGTTAGGTATGGTTAACTATAAGAAGTACTATGGAACCAAACTTACTAAAAAAGGACTAAAGGCGGTAACACCCTTAGTCCAGCAACATCGTTTGATAGAAACGTGGTTGTACGAGAAACTAGACATCCCTTTGAGCGACGTCTACGAAAAAGCCACAACATTATCTGATAATCCTGATCTTATTTTAATTGATAAGCTAAATATCTATTTAGACTATCCACAAGCCTGTCCACACGGCAATATCATTCCAATTAATTGTTCCGTACCAGAGTTTTCCGATTATTCCCTACTATTTAAACAAGGAATTTCTGAAGGAACATTTAAAATAATTCATTTCACTGAGGATAACTATTTATTCAAAATTTTGAATAACATTGATTTGAAGTTGTCCGACGATATTCAGATTTTGAATATCAACAGTTATGATCATTCAATGGTAGTTTTGAATCTACGTAATAATTTGAAAGAAATTTTACCGAAGAATATTACTAAGATGATTCGTATTGAAAAAGTTCCTGTAATGCAAAGAAGTGTTTGATTGCCGTCTTCCGTGAAAAAGCGATTGGACTGGAACGCTGTGGGCGCAACTTTGAACTAATTCCAGAACCGGGAATCATTTCAAAGATTGGCCTTTTACTAAGACGGAAAACCATCGTCTAAGTAAAATCTCACAGCTGAGCCCATCGCTTTTTCACTCCAGACTAGTTTGGTTTATGTATTTGTTTTAACTAATTAAAACAAATTTATTCATAGAATTAAATACTATAAAAGCAAGAGCCGAGATTGTGGAATTTCAATCTCGGCTCTTGCTTTTTAATGTCCATAATTATAAAGAAATCAAAATAAAAAAGATAACCTCAGGCACATAGGAATTCTCAGTACATTTATGTACCTACCCCATTATGGGACCCAGCGTTAATCCTTCACAAGTTATCTTACGTATATAAAATATAACAGCAATTTCATCTTTTGCAAACACACATATACATTAGCTTTTATCAAAATTATTACTCTAAATAAAAATGCTAAACTAACAAATTAATACAGAAAATATCTCAATCTAATATAAGAAATTTAGGTAACATAACGAAATAATCAGAAACAAGCCTGGAATAATAATTGAAATTGGCTCAGTGGTGAAATTTTTCTTGGCTGACGAAGTCAGGTTAGAAAAAGGTCGAGCTTGGAAACAATTTTTGAACTTTAAAATTGGTTTCAAGTCGGCCCACCACGCTCCAGCCGAATTTCAATTTTTATGGAAGGCGGCAACATCCCCCTAACTAATTTCTACTATTTTTATTCCTGAACAGGACCTACAATAGTAGAAACCACAGCTTCAATAGAAGAAACTAACGGACTATCCTTATGAATTCCTGATTTGGCAAAACGGTCTTCCCACCACTGACTGCGAATCTTTTGCACAGTATCAACGACTTTCTTACCCTCATCAGTTAGGTTCAAAACTTTAGTCTTACCTGCTCCATCAGCTTTGGTTAAATAACTTAGTTTTTCCATTTTATTGATCTCTCGAGTTGCCAAACCTTTATCAATTACCAATGATCGGGCAACTTGGTTTTGGCTAATATTTTCATAATCGCTGACGGCTAATAAAATACACGCTGCGGTCGGATTAAGGCTGATATCATTGAATTTCTCTCTTGTATCCTTGTAGTATTGTCTATGTAAAATAGAAATGTCTTGTGCTAAATAACCAATGTTTTTCATTTGCTTTCACTCCATGAAAAGATTTACGTGTTGACAAATCAACACAAATGTTTTAATTTGAATCTATAATTTAATTATAGAACAAAACTTATATAAAAAGAGGCAAGATATAATGACAGAACAACCAAATGGTGCTCAATCACTAATTCAAACAATGATCAACCAAGGAATCAAGTATGTCTTTGGACTTCCTGGTGCCAAAATTGACCAACTCTTTGAATCACTTGAACACAATGATAACCCTAAAACTCCAAAATTGATCATCACTCGACATGAACAAAATGCGGCTTTCATCGCTGCTGGTATCGGTCGTTTGACTGGTAAGCCCGGTATAGTCGCAACCACATCAGGTCCTGGTGTCTCTAACTTAGCAACCGGTCTAATTACCGCTACTGCTGAAGGAGACCCTGTAATCGCCTTAGGTGGCCAAGTTCCTCGAAACGATATTGCTAGATTAACGCATCAAAGTATCTCAAGTAAAGAATTATTAGCTGCTGCAACTAAGGATAGTGTGGAAGTTCAAGATGCTAACAATTTGTCGGAGGCTTTTGCAAACGCTTACCAAAATTCGATTGCATCTAAATCAGGTGCTACCTTTATCTCAATTCCCCAAGATGTTTTAAATGACAAAGTTACTCGTCCAGAAATTGGCAAGTTATCCCCTGTCAAACAAGGTGGCGTGGATCAAGATACTTTGGATGATATCATCGTTAAGATTCAGAACGCTAAGTTACCAGTCATTCTAGCCGGTATGCGTTCATCAACTAACGAAGTTACAGAAGCTATCCACCACTTTTTACACAAGTTCTCAATTCCTGTTGTGGAAACTTTCCAAGGTGCCGGAGTTATTTCACGTGATCTTGAAAAAAATTATTATGGTCGTGTTGGTTTATTCAGAAACCAAATCGGTGATACTATCCTCAAGGAAAGTGATTTGATTATCGCTGTTGGTTATGATCCTATCGAATATGAAGCACGTAATTGGAACACTGGCCGCAAAGGTGAAATTATCAATCTTGATAGTGTTAAACCTGAAATCACTAACGAATACCAACCTGATATTACCGTAAGTTCTGATATTGCTAGAACTTTGCGTGATATTAGTCACCAACTACCTGCTGATATTGATCTCAGTCCTGAAATGCATCAACATTTAGCTGAGCAACAAGAGAAATTTATCAAAAAAGATGCCATCCCTGCCAATCATTCTGACAAAAATGGTATCCATCCTCTAGCTATTATCCATGCTCTCCAAAATCAAGTTAACGACGATACAACTGTTACCGTTGATGTCGGAAGTCTTTATATTTGGATGGCTCGTCATTTCAGAAGTTACAAGCCAAGACATTTACTATTCAGTAATGGTATGCAGACGCTTGGTGTGGCACTTCCTTGGGCAATTGCTGCAGCGTTAGTTCGTCCAGAACAACCAATCGTTTCCGTTGCTGGTGACGGTGGATTCCTCTTCTCTGGTCAAGACCTCGAAACTGCGGTTCGTCTACACTTGAACATCGTGCAATTAATTTGGGACGACGGCTATTATGACATGGTTCGTTTCCAAGAAATTGCTAAATATGGTCATGAATCAGGCGTTAAACTTGGACCAGTTGACTTCGTTAAGTATGCCGAAAGTTTCGGTGCTACAGGTATGCGTGTTGAACATGCCGAAGACTTGGAATCAACAATGGCTAAAGCTTTCGCTACAAAGGGACCAGTTATCATCCACATCCCCGTTGATTATTCAGACAATATCAAACTAGCTTCAAAACTTGTCGACGATGTTTTGAATTAATCCAGAAAGAAGAATTTTATGTCAAAAGAAAATGTTTTATATCAACACGGAACGCTTGCTTTGCTTGTTCCTGGACTGTTAGACGGAACCATTACCATGAAAGAATTGCTTGAACATGGCGATACCGGAATTGGTACCGGAGAAGGGCTGGATGGCGAATTAGTAATCTTGAACGGCGTACCCTACCAAGTTGATAGCACAGGTAAAGTTAACATCGTTACCGATAAATTTACACTACCCTTCGCTAACATTCACTTTGCTAAATTTCAAAAATTAGTTCACGTTGAAAATATGGATCAATCAGACCTCGAAAAGAAAATCATGTCATTAACAAGTGGCAATACTTTCTTCGCAATCAGATTGCATGGAACTTTTGCCAAAGTTAATACACGTGCTGTTAAAAAGTCTCACAAACCTTATTCTACTTTGGCTAAAACAGCCCAGAATCAAAGTATTTTCGAACAGGAAAACGTTGAGGGAACACTTTTAAGCTACTATTCACCCGATATTTTTGACGGTGCAGCTGTTGGTGGTTTCCATCACCATTTCTTAGCCGATAAACATGACTTTGGTGGCCATAATCTAGGATTTGAAGGTGCCACTGGCGATATTGAGATTCAACAATTCGATACATTGGAACAACATCTACCCGTTAAGAATAGTGATTATATGGACTATGACTTCTCTGGACAGGATATTCTTGGTGCTATTCATGAAGCTGAAAGTTAATTTTTATTATTTGGTTTAAAAGTAAACATTAGGAATTTAAACATGCTATACTGTTTTTGGAAAAGAGTTAAGCATGGTAACATTAAAACCCCCAACGACCATACATCGTTGAGGGTTTTTTGATCGGTTAAGGTTACCTTTTTATTTTACTTGCGGTGTTTCCGACTTAACCAATCGGCAAACCAGGCAGTTATCAATCCGACCGCAAGAGAACCAAGAAAAGAATTAAACATGTTGTACTCACCTCCAACCTACCAAGATGATTAAGGCAACAATGATATTTTATTGGATTAACTGTATTTTAGATATAAAATTTAACAGGTTATCAAAATTAATTGGTTCTTATGTTGTTGAAAATTTATTCTATTTATTTACTTAAAAATACAACATGAAAAAATCAAACGTGATACACTCTCTTTGTAATAAAGTTGGTTTGTCAGAACCCCCATCTAGTGCAGTCATTGAGGGCTCTGACAAGCTAAGTTACCTTTTTATTTTACTTGCGATGTTTGCGCCCTAGCCAGTCAGCAAACCAGACAATTATCAAGCCAACTGCAAGTGGAAAAAGAAAGAATTGAACATACTTCCATGAAACCTATCACTTTATGGAATAGAAAAAGGAGAATCCAATTGGACTCTCCCTTTTCTATTCCGCAAATCTTATAGATACCCAGACACTACCAAGTATCAAAACTGAACCTATCGCAAAGCCCCAAGTTAATCCTTCACCCAGTAACAGCCAACCTAGAATCGTACCGACAATTGGTTGTAATAGGAAGAATAATCCAGAAATACTAGGGCTGACCATAGTTAACCCTTTATTCCACATAACAAAGGCTGCAGCTGTGGATAAAGCACCAACATAGAACAAGCAAACCATGACTTTTGGATCCAAGTAATTTACTCGGGTTAAAGCTGACATATCAGTCAAAACAAACGGTGTTAAACATATCATCGCAATTACTGTTGAAATGATCGTAATTTGTAAGGCACTATAATTCGGTACTTTTCTGATCAAAACGGACATTAACGACCAAGTCAATGCTGCCAATATCAGGAACAAAACTCCAGTCATGACATGCTTACCTGTTAAGTGAACTCCAACTATCATTATCACACCTAGAGTTGCCATGATAACCGATAATATTTTTACCCGATTTAACTTTTCTTTCAAAATTAACCAAGCAAAGATGACCATAAATGTTGGTGTCGATGAAGTTACTACTGCACCAGTTTGTGCGCTGGAAAACCACGTTCCAGTTTCTTGAGCCACAATTGAAATTGTATAACCCGTCAGTCCAATCAACGCAAACCACTTCAGATCTTTTATTTCGAAGTGCCATTTCTCGTGTGTGACTAATGAGAATCCAATTAGAAAAATGATTGCTACAGCATAACGCAACCAAACTAATTGCAGCGGATGAATTTGTCCGACTACGACTTTCACTGCAACAAACGTTCCACCCCAAATGCAGGCAGCTATGCTTAATAGAATCGACCCTAATAGCTTATTTGAATTCATGATGTAATTATCCCTTTGATTATTGATTTCTCCGGAATATTACATACATTATTAATCCAATTCTTTAGAAATCTCTCTTTAAATTAAAATAATTATAGCATTAGAGAGTGAAAAAACATCTACGTTTTCAACCTTTTTTTGAAAGAATTGCCCTATTGGACTCTTTGTATTTTTATGGTTGCTTAATTTTGAATATTGGATGTTATTTAGCGTGTTTTGGATTCTTTTATATGAACTTTAGTTTGGAATATGTTTTGTTCATTTTTCTTGGTTTTATTTTATTGATATATTGTTGTCCTTCGGACAACACCCCATATAATTCCCTCTAACGACCGTAGGTCGTAAGAGGGACTAAAAATGGCAAACCCAAAATCGGATTTGCCAAATGCTTTACTTATTTTTATATATTAATATGTTACTTTTTAAATGCTATTGCTAGCTATTGCTCTATCATCAGAGTCTTCAAATTTGACTGAAATCCAGACACTACCTAGTATCATGATAGATCCGATAACAAAGCCAACTGTGATTTGTTCTCCTAACAATAACCAACCTAAGAATGAACCGACGATTGGTTGGATTAGGTAGAATACTCCTGATGAACTGGCACTAATAACTTTCAATCCTTTATTCCACATTACATAGGCGACAGCCGTTGAAACACCACCGATATAAAGCAAACTCAAGAACACTTTTGGATCTAAGAAATTAATGCTTGTTAATGATGCTGTATCGCTCAAAATAAATGGTGTCAAGCAGACGACTGCAACTACTGTTGACATAATAGTAATTTGTAAAGAACTGTAAGTTTTAACTTTCTTAATTAAAACAGACATTAATGCCCATGTCATTGCGGTTAATAGTAATAAACCGATACCTAAACCGACGTTACTACCTGACATATGTAATCCAACAATCATGATTACACCTGCAATCGCAATAATGACGGATAAAATTTTTACCTTATTAAGTGGTTCTTTAAGGATTAACCAGCCAAAAATTATCATAAATGCTGGAATGGTTGAAGTGATAACAGAACCGGTTTGGGCATTTGAAATACCTGTACCCATTTCCTGAGCAACCAATGAAATTGTGTTTCCGATAATTCCTATCCAGAAAATCAATTTCAAATCGTGCCAATCAATATGCCATTTTTCTTTCTTTAGTACTGAGTATCCAATAAGAAAAACTAGTGAAATTAGATATTCGAGCCATACTAGTTGAATTGGATGTACCTCGTCAACTATGACCTTTACTACAACGAACATTGCACCCCAGATAACAGCGGCAATGCTTAAATATATGGATCCTAAAACTTCCTTCGACTTCATGAGTAATTTTCCCTTCGCTTTGATTTCAATTGAATTCATTGCTACGCTATCCTCGCGAATAGCCGGAATTTTACTGCTGTCAACTAACGATAAATATTCACCTTCCTATTGGTTAAAGCCATTCCAGTATAACAATGCTAGATTTTATAACAACCCATCTGGGAGTATCATCTAAAGTAAACGTTTTCAAAGAGATAATATTATAATATAATTCGCGTTATCTGAACCAAAAAGAATCACCAGTGAAATTAACAGTTCACTGGTGATTCTTTTACTTTTAAATCAAAATCAATTTTAATCCACAAAATCCCAAACCAAATCTAGCCTGGAACAAAAATCGAAATCGGCTCAGCAGTGAAATTATTCTTAGCTGACGAAGTCAGGTTAGAATAAGGCCGACCTTCAAGATCCTTGGCGAAGCCAATGGCTCGAAGTCGCGCCCACTGCGTTCCGGCCGAGTTTCGATTTTTGTGGAAGGCGGAATTACCCAACCCATCAAATCGAACAATAACTATCCCAATATCTTCATCATTTCCAACCAGTTCAAAACAAGCTCAAACCACTTAGCAGTCCACTTATTCAAATACTTAGCCTTACCCGGTTTTTGAGTAACATAAGTTCCGAAAACCAAGCCGTGGATACCCGAGCCAAATAGATGATATTCAACCGGTAAATTCAATTCGTTCATTCTATTAACATACGTAATACTATTAACAACTTTTACCAACTCGTCCGTTTGTGTTTGCCAAACAAAAGCTGGCTTAGAATTCTGATTCAACAAATCTTGTGCTTTCCAAAAAGTTTGATCAGGACTAATTTGGTGCAAAATATTGTCATCATCAGGAAAACTACCTTTAACCGTCATATCAATCACCGGATAACCAAGAATTATTGCCGCATGTTGACCAGAATATTGATCTAATTGATATTTTTTACGTAATTTACTATCAGTACCAATTCCATTATATGTAGCGACCACATTTCCACCAGCTGAAAAGCCAACTAAGATTATCTTTTTCTTATCAATGTGACGTGAATCTGGTTGATTATTAATCCAATCAATCGTTTTACCCAATTCTTGTATTGCTAAAGGATAAACCGGTTCATCATCAATCAACTTATAATCCAATACAACTGCATGCATACCATACGAATTAAATCTTAATGCGACTGGTTCCTCTTCTCTAGCGGAGTGAAAAGTAAATCCACCGCCCGGACAAATAACTACTATTGGATAATCAACGGTTTGGCCGAAGTCTTCAACTTGATCCAGCCAATAACTTTTGACTGTGAAATCATGATTAGAGACTGTTAGATTATTTTTTTCTACATCCATATCTACATATCTCCCTAATTATTAAGCGACATTAACGTCAACATTCATTGGATCAGCCTTTTTAGCAAGCATCTTATCCGTAAATCCGAAGAAGTAAACTAGCACGACTGCAATCAAGAGTGTTCCGTAGTGAGAAATCAAGTATCCATAGAAGTTACTACCGATACCAACTCCAGGCGTGATGAAAGCTGGGAATCCAATTAAAGCACCAGATAACGCATAATTATCAACCTTCAAGAATCCAGTCAAAGCACCACCTAACGCACTGGCGATACTTGCGGTAACGAAGACTCGTTTGTATTTCAAATTGACACCATATAAAGCAGGTTCAGTGACACCACAGAAAGCTGAAATTGCGGCAGCTAATGAAACTTCCTTCAACTTTTTATTCTTAGTCTTCAAGAAGACAGCTAGAACAGCACCACCTTGGGCAACCATAGTAATTGAAAGAATTGAGTTGATGTAACTGTGCCCATTTGTTGCAATATCATTGATAACAATAGGAATAAGAGCCCAGTGCAAACCGAAAATAACCATAGTTTGATAGACACCACCAAGTACTAATCCCGATAAAGTAGGACTGAAACTGTAAATCGCTACAAGTCCATTTGATAGACCCTTACTTAAAATAGTGATAATTGGTCCAACACCAATGATGATAACTAAACTAAGAATCAAAGCTTCAAGAATTGGAACAAAGACACTTCTGACGTACAGTGGAATAACTTTCTTCAAGAATTTCTCAACATATTTACCGAGCCATGCGGCCAAAATAATTGGGAAAACTGATGAAGTATATGAAATCAAGGTAGTTGGTATACCTAAAAAGTTGGTGCTGGCAGTAGCAGTTTTACCAGCTAAAGCAACAATGTTTGGATAAATTATAATACCACCAACAATTGCTAAAATAATTGGATCTGAACCTAATTTCTTAGCCGCAGTGAATCCTAAAATAATTGGCAAGAAGTAAAATGTTGCATCACCGATTGCATTTAAAATTACATAAGTACCACTTGTTGTCGATAAAATTTTGAATCCTGTTAACGCAGCTAAAATACCCTTTAAAATACCTGAACCAGCTAAGATACCAATGATTGGAATCATGGATGCGGTTAAAACACCGATAAAGCTATTAATGCCGTTCTTAACGTTAGGCCAGAATCCCTTAACCTTTGAAGCATCTTTAGTTGTTTCCGCAACGGCCTCAGCAGTAGCAGAATCATTAGTATACTGTGAACCAATTTGAGCAATCACAGCATCGTAAACATCAGTTACAGCCTGACCAATCACAACTTGATATTGACCTCCGGCTTTAGCAACCGTTATAACGCCATCAAAATTTTCAATAACTGAATCATTTGCTTTAGAATCATCCTTCAGATAAAAGCGTAATCGAGTAATACAGTGAATCAAGCTATTAATGTTCTCGACTCCACCAACATTTTCAACAATATCAGCAGCTAACTGTGCATACTTCCCTTTAGCGTTATTACCTTTTTCACTTTGAACATTTGCCTTAATGTCTGCTACATTTATTTCTTCACAGGCAGCACCGGTCTTAATTGAGGCTACAGCAACTGTTGAACCAGCCGTTACATCTTTTTCAAAGTTGGTTGTCATTAATTCTTGTAAAATATCATTACTATTAGTAATGGCTAAGATAACTGTCTTTTGTTTGCCAGCATCTTCAACCATTTTCAAATTCATCGAAACAACTTTTTGACCAGCAGTAACTTGATCACCTTGTTTAATCGAAACTTCAAATGGCTTACCTTTTAATTCAACGGTATCAACACCTAAATGGACCAAAACTTCAGCCCCATCGCTAGTCTTGATACCAAAAGCGTGTTTGGTTTCAGAAACGAGTGTGATTGTTCCATCAACTGGAGAAACAATATCACCATTTGTTGGTTCGATAGCAAAACCTTGCCCCATTAATCCTTGTGAGAAAACAGGATCTTGCACTTGTGACAGTTTGAGGAGCTTGCCATCAGCAGGTGCTGCTAATGAAATCAATGTTTGATCTTTCATAACGTTCATTCCCTTTTATAAGTTCTTTATTTTTGATTACGCTTTCATTATAGATACGCATTTTTTAATTGTCAATATTTATGCGAACTAATTTTATTAACTAGGTCGAACAAATATCTTTGAAATTAAAGCGGTTCCAAGCTATACTATGCGTGTATAACATAAATAACTTGGGAGATGACTATTATAATCATGTCAAAAATCAATGTTTATGATGAATTACAAAAACGTATATTATCAGGTGATTACAACATTAAAATGCGCCTTCCCACAGAAGAAATGTTGATCAAAGAATTTGATACTAGTCGTTATAGTGTCCGTAAAGCTATCAAGCAATTAGTCGATGACGGACTTGTTTATAGTGTCAAAGGTAAAGGCGTAGTTGTTCTTGAGAACACTCTTCAATCTCAAAAATTAAATTTAAATTTAGGAAAAATTGATAATCTCCAGGCTCTCAACGCCAATCAAATCCTTAATCGTAAAACCACTATTGCTTCCTTCAAGTTAATCATAGTTAATGAAAAAATCTCTAAAAAGACCCTTTTCCCCATTGGAACACCAATTTATCTAATTAGACGTATACGAAACGTCAATAATGAAAACTTAGCTTTAGATATCAACTACTTCAATGCACAACTGATTCCTGACCTAACAAAAGAAATCGCTGCAGGATCAATCTACCAATATATTAAGGATAATCTCCAAATGAAGATTGCGGTAGTTAAACGACAGTTAAGGATTGAACCCGCCAATGAATCGGACTATAAATATTTAAGCCTTAAAGATAGTAACTGTGTCGGTAACATGATCAGCTTAGCCTTCAATGATGATGGCAAGCAATTTGAATATACCGAATCACATTTTATCCCCGATAATTTTGTTTTCAATCAAATAATTCAATTTTAAAGCGACTTCATTTTTTATGGAATCGTTTTTTTGTTTCTTTAGTCATTCTACCTATAAATGTATATCCATGAGGTTGTATAATAATAGTTATATTACTTAACTAAGGAATTTGGGAATTACTTGAGGCGAAAAAGATGAATTTAGTTCAATTAGAAGTAGCTCTAATCAGACTAGCGATTATCTCATTGATTTTATTTATCATTTTTATAATCGTTTATTATTGGAAGTCACGTAAATCAAGCAATAATTATCTCGAGAACAAGGAAATAACTCTGCGTTATTTTATCCAAAAACAAGTCGACCACACTGGTAAAGTTATTGGCTACGAATGCCTACTTCGGCAACAAAATGAAGATGGGACTTGGTCCCTACCTAAAAAACTTGATTCACTACCGCTGCAACGAGTTGTCTTTTTATTAGAACGCACCTTCAAATCTTTACCAGAAGAACCAATTAGATTATCAATCAACCTTGAATACAACCAAATCATCAGTTCCGACTTCCATTATTTTGTACGCTGGGCAATTTCAAAGATTGATCCGATGAAATTATCAATCGAATACACCGCTGGTCATGAACCTAAATATATGAACAAACGGCTTTTTGAAAATAGGATTCGTGAGGCTCGTAACTACGATATGCAATTCAGTATTGATAACGTCGGTTCTGAAATGAAGAGCCTTAAAGAAATCGAATGGATGCTTCCCTTTGTGGATAGTATCAAATGTTCCATGCGTAACTTTCGTAAGAATGACCCTAGTGTCTGGCTTGATTTGAACTTACAATCTTGGAATAAAATATCTAAAGAACACAATATCGAATTAATTTTAATGGGTGTCGAAAATAAAGATGACGAGGATTTGGCGCAAATGTTAAAGATCAACACTCGCCAAGGCTATCTCTTCGGACACCCCGAAAATCCAAAGAAAGATGAAGTAAGGTCTGATGGCAAAAAAGGATGAAGATAAGCAACAATTATACACTGATAAATACTTTGAAAAGGGACACTGGCTACTGAAGATTTGGCAAACGATCATCGCCATTTTAGGCTGGTTAGCAGTTATTATTCCTATCGTTATAACGGTAACTTCTTTTTGGGCAAATTTTGATAGTCGCGTTCCCCATCTCTGGTCTTACAAAGAAGGTATTTACGAAATCCAATTTATCGGTATTCTTCTAGCATTCTGTTTTGTCATGAGTGCTATGTTCTCTATCAGTATGACCTTGATTCAGAATCGTAAACGTGATCGATTGGTGGAACAATGGCCAACTTTCAATCCCATCAACCAAAATAAGCGTGAAAAGACAATTGCCGCTTTCTTTGATAAACGTTTTGGTAATAAAGAATTTCGAGAAAATGTTAGAACCTACGATGTGCAACCGGAACAAAATTTAGATACTGATGAAATCAAAGACCTCTACGAAGCACATGACATCGATGATTTGGATAAGGAGTAGCCATGACTACTATATTTATTGATCATATTTTTGGCTCAACTCTTTTGGGCACAATCTCAAATATTTTCCTCTTGATTCTCTGTTTGTATCCTGTTGTCGGGTCATTCTTCTGGTTTTGGGGTGCGTTATGCTATCGTTTCATCAAAACCCATAAAGGTAATACTAACTGGTCTGATATCCCTGCCAAAGAACAGCCTATGATTACTATCATGATTCCAGCCCACAACGAAGAAGTCATGATTGCTGAAACTATCAATTACTTATTTGAAGAACTTAACTATTCAAATTTTGAAGTTCTAGTTATGAATGATGGATCAACTGATAAAACAGCGGAGATAATCAAGGAACTTCAGGAAAAGTATCCTCGTTTACGAACTATCAATATTATTCAAAATAAAGGAAAAGCACATGCCTTCAATATCGGTATGAATTTTGCCAAGGGTGAATACATTTTAAGCAATGACGCCGATACGATTCCTGAACCTGATGCCTTGATGAAATATATGAATTTTTTCATCCACGACCGTGATATGAATACTTCTGCTGTTACTGCCAATATGGACGTACAAAATCGTTCGACTCTACTCGGAAAATCACAGACTGTTGAATTCTCTAGTATCGTTGGTGTTATCAAACGTAGTCAAACTTCAATTAACGATTCTATGTATGCTTACAGTGGCGCCAATACTTTATATAAAAAAGATTTTTTAATTGATGTTGGTGGTTTCAGACAAAATCGAGCTACCGAAGATATCAGTATAGCTTGGGATCATCAAGCAATCGGAGCCGTTCCAAGATTTGCCCCCGATGTCGTCTTTCATATGAACGTCCCAGAAACCATTCGTGATCTTTACCACCAACGAAAACGTTGGGCACAAGGTGGAACTGAAGTCTGGTTAACTAATCTCAAAAAATTCCTGTTTCATCCTATTAAAAGGCGCTACCAAATGTCGATGTTTATTGATTCAACTTTATCAATCATCTGGTCATTTTTCTTTGTGATTACATCAATCATTTTTATAATTGCAATGATCTGGTTAGCACTTCACGGGGATTACGAACGAGTCTTCCACGGATTCGTCATCTCATTTATTTTCGTCACCTTCGAAATCATGGCCGGTTGTATGCAACTATTAACCGCCCTCCTCTTAGATCATCGAGGAGCCAAAATGAAATACGTCATCTTCGCCCCACTTTACATGTTGTTCTACTGGATGATAAATCCAATTACAGTAGTAATGACGTTCATACCCGCCATGAAAACAATCTTCGGATTCGGCTCAGGAACTTGGGTCAGTCCTAAACGGAAAAGTTTACAAAAAGATTCTGATTGATTTGAATATTACAAACATCAGTCTTTCAATTCAAATTAATATTAACTTTGAATTGAAAGATTTTTATAACAAACAAAAAGCATTAATTCTATTTTCTTCCCTAACAATCGAGAGGATAAATGGAATTAGTGCTTTTATTTTCAAATTTAAACTATTTAATTAAGTACTAGCTGGACCCTTCAAAAACAGTTTTCCACTATATAATTTTTAACGTGAAAACTAGCTCGGAGCAAGGAAAGAAAATGGCTCAATAGCGACATTTTACTTATCAGGCTGGTTCTGCCGGATTAGTAAAAGGCCAATCTTTGAAATGATTCCCGTACTTGGAATTAGTTCAAAGTTGTGCCCGCTATGTTCCAGCCATTTTTCCTTCCTTGCGGAGAGCGGCCAACCTAGTCATTCTCAAAATGTATCGTACCTGTCAACAACTCTGTCAAATAACTCTCTGCTTCTTCCAAAGTAGTCTTGTGTTGACCCAAATAAATCCACTCCAAAACTTCCAAAACAGTCGAACTACAATGCCTTGCCACCAACTCAGGTGGTGTATTAATTTCATTAGTATTCAAATTAGCCTTGATTGAAGCACCAATTATTTTTGTAAAATGATGAATAAAATTAGTTACCAATTGACCATCAATCGGATTATTTTTAATAATATCCATCAACAATGGCTTGTTTTCATCAAACAATTCATAAGCTTGCGCAAAAACTTCCAATATCACTGACTTATTCAATTGCAGATTATTGGGATCAAGATGAATATCATTTCCCAATTTATACCAGCAACAATTAAGTAAATCAAACTTGTCGTCAAAGTAATTATAGAATGTGGCTCTAGGATAATCGGCTTTTTGGCAAAGTGCGTTTACTGTAATTTTATCGAATGGTTTCTCAGCTAAAGAATCGAACATAGCGGTCTCAAATGCCCTAAGCGTGCGCTCTATGCCTCGTGGTTGTTTCTTATTAGGATCATATCTCAAATGTAAGCCCCTCCATTTTTGACAATTTTCATAAAATGTCAAAGTTTGGGCAATCTAGTACCAGTTGTCCCTTGCCCCTATATTTATTTAAACTTATCATTAAAATTGTATTTTTACAACTGTCCAAGTATGGATAGACGAACACAATTGAGGGAATGTGATTATTATGAACGATTTTCGTAAGAAACAATGGCCAGCATTAATTGCTTGGCTAGTAATAATTCTTGTTGCAGTCTTTGCGATGCCCAATGTTTCTGAATTAGTCAGAGACAACGGTGGTATCCAGCTACCCAGCACTGTTGAAAGTGAAGTAGCTAATAAAATTCAAAAGAAAGCTAACCACAACAAGTCGGTTCGTACATATACAGCCGTATTTAGTAATGGTGATGAAAAGTTTTCTTCAGAACAATCTCAACAAGTTAAAGATACTTTGTCTGATTTAAATAGCCAATCTGGTTTGGGTATTTCTAGTGTCATGGGGCCTAGTGATAATGCCGAAACTAAGAAACAATTGATTTCAAAAGATAAATCAACTCAATTGGCTCAAATAACCGTCAAAGAAAACGGTACTGTTTCACATCAAGTTTCTGCTTTGAATCGACAATTAAAAACTGCCGGTATCAAAACATATATAACTGGTGTTGATGCTTTAAACGATGACTTCTCAACTGTTACTGAAAAAGGTATTCAGAAGACCGAAGTTATTGCGGTTATCTTCATCTTTATTGTTTTAATCTTAGTTTTCAAATCACCAATCGTTCCTATTATTTCGTTGGTTAACGTTGGTGTAGCTTTTGTTACCAGTTTAAGTATTGTCATGAATTTGGCACAACATGCTGGTTTCCCAATCTCAAACTTTACCGAAGTCTTTTTAGTCGTTGTCTTGTTTGGTATTGGTACTGATTACAATATCCTGCTGTATGACTACTTTAAGGGAGCGTTGGCTGACGGGTTAGATCCGGTTGAAGCCATGAAGGAAACTCGTATCCATGGTGGACGAACAGTTCTTTATTCAGGACTATCCGTTCTAATTGGATTCTCAGTTCTCTGGTTAGCTAAGTTCTCGTTCTATCAAAGTGCTTCAGCCGTTGCCATTGGTGTCATAATTCTTTTACCAGTTCTATTAACTCTAAATATGTTCTTCATGGCCGTTCTTGGTCCAAAACTATTCTGGCCAAGTAAAATTTCTAATGGTAGTAGTTCAAGTAGATTATGGCATGGATTATCTAAAGCTGCCTTGGCACAACCTGTCGTTGTACTAGTTGTTATCGCTGCTTTAGCCATTCCATTCGGTCTTTCAATGAACGGTGACTTAAACTTCAATAACGCTGATGAATTGCCAAGTAGCTACAAGTCTAAGACTGGTTACGAAGTTATTCAAAAGCACTTCTCTAAGGGTATGACAGCTCCTATCACAGTCTTTATTGATAGTGACAGTAAATTGGATAGCCAAGCTAAACTAGCTGCGGTTGACGATTTAACTCAATACCTTCAAAAAGAACCCGGCGTTAAAACTGTTGCTTCTGTAGCCGAACCCGGTGGTAGTAAAGTTAGTTCACTCTACTTACGTGATCAACTGAAGACTATTACTAAAGGATTAGCTACTTCTAAAAAAGGTTTAAATACTATTCAATCTGGTTTGAACGACGCTAATACTCAATTAAAGAACGCCAATATCAGTGGAAGTATGGGACAAGTTCAAGAATTAGCTTCCGGAACTCAACAATTAGCTGCTGGTACTCAACAACTTCAATCTGGTATTAGTAACTATACTGCCGGCGTTTCAAGTGCCAATTCTGGTGCTCAACAATTAGCTGCTGGTAGTGGTCAAGCTGCTTCTGGTGCTAATACTCTTGCTTCAAGTACCGGTACTTTGGCTAGTGGAGCCAACCAAGTTGCTAGTGGTTCCAATCAATTAGCATCTAGTGTTGGTAGTGCAGCTGCTAGTCTTCCTACTTTAACTGGCCAAGTTCAACAACTTAGTGCTGGTAGTAATAATCTTGCTAGTCAAATGAATCAATTGACTGCTTTAGTTGATCAACTCAAACCATTAGCTGCTCAATTACAAGGTTCATCAGGTGCCATTTCTCAAATGACTAATGGACAATTAAGTGTTGGTGAAATCGCTACTTTAGTCAACAGTATTGATCAATTAAACGGTGGTACTTCAGCCTTAAATAGTGGTATCAATCAATTTACTGGTTCTCTACCTGGTTTAACTAGTCAAGTTAGTCAATTAACAAGTGGTACACAAACACTTGCTTCAGGTGCTAATCAAGTTGCTAGCGGTGCCGGCCAATTATCATCCGGTGCATCTAGTCTAGCTAGTGCCAATTCACAAATTGCGAGTGGCGCATCTACTTTGGCCAATGGTACTAACACTTTGGACTCTTCTAGTTCAACCTTGAACAGTGGTATTAGCTCAGTTAATTCCGCTTCTCAACAAGTTAATACTGGAGTTCAAACATTAAATACTAAATTACAAGCTATGTCTTCACAAGTTGAACAATTACAAAGTGGTTTGGGAGATGCTTCTGATGGATTATCTGCCTTGAGTAAAGGTAACGATTCAATGGATGATTACTTAACTAAGTTACGTGATTCATACATTGGTGACGACTTCTACATCCCTAAGACAGCAATTCATTCAAAGGCTTTCCAACCTGCTCTTGATAATTACATGTACAACAACGATAAGATCACTACATTAACTGTTGTTCTAAAGGGTGATCCAAACTCAGCTAAAGCTAATACTCAATTCAAACGTCTTCAAAGAGATACTAAGGCTAAGATTAAGCATGGTGCTCTTGATGGTACAAAGGTTGCCTTCGGTGGCCAAACATCACAAGATAACGATTTGAGAACTCTAGCTAACGGTGATTTCCAACGTACAGCTACAATCATGATCATTGGTATCGGACTTGCTTTGATTGTTGTTACTCAATCAATTCTTCAACCTATGGTAATTATTGGTACATTGGTTGCCGCATATGCAACATCAATGAGTTTGACACGTATCATTTCATCAAACTTCTTAGGTAGACCATTGTTAAGTTGGAATACTCCATTCTTCACTTTCATCATGTTGATGGCTTTAGGTGTTGATTATAGTATCTTCCTAATGATTCGTTTCCGAGATGATCACGATGATACCGATTTGAAACAAAGAATGTTACGTTCTGCTACATCAATCGGTGCGGTTATTATCAGTGCTGCTATCATCTTGAGTGGTACCTTCGCCGCCTTGATTCCTAGTGGTGTAACTACTTTGATTCAAGTTGCTCTAGGTGTTATTATCGGACTTGTCGTTCTAGTCTTTACATTACCTCTAACGCTTTCCAGTTTAATCAGCTTAGTTGATTGGCATGAAAAACGTGAACATGGTCTTGTTAAAAAAGACGTTTCGGCTAAGAAATCTGAATAAAACGTTTTAAAAAGTTAAAAAGATAGTAATTCATAAAAAACAACGTATACTAATCTATACGTTGTTTTTGTTTGCGATTCAATTAGTAGACAGACAGCTATCAAATCATTATGATTTAGTCAGATTCGGTCACTAATGATTTTTCAAGGAGCAATGAATGAAACGAAAATCATGGTTGTGGTTACTTATTTTGGCTTCTATTGTATTAGTCATCAAAAGAGATCCACAAATCATTCCTAGAGTTGAAACTGAGATTAGACAGGCTACAATACGTGTGCAGCCGTATGTATACTCACTTGGCGACTCCATTAATAGGAAAATCAACGGTACAACCAAAACAGCTAATGATAAACAAGTTGGTAAGGTTGCTACACCCGTTGAATCACCACTTAAAAATGTTACAACTTCAAATACGTATTATTTCCACTTTAAAAAAGATGTTCCCCAATCAGTTAGAGATGTCTTTACTAATGCGGTCAATGCCTATAACGACACCGGAATCGTTCGTCTGATTCCCGGAACAGCACAACCAAATCAGAATGGTATTACCTTCTTTGTTTATCATAAGAAGATTCAAAACATCGCATCAAATACCGTTGAGTTGGGAAATGGTGGACCATCCGCTTTAACTATTAATCACTATGCTATCAATAGCGCACAAGCTGGGTTGAATATTACTTACCCTAACTTGTCTGTTAAAAACTCCGTTGCCCTACATGAACTGGGACACGCTTTAGGATTAGCACATAGTTCTTATACTAATTCAGTCATGTATCCAGTTGATCAAGGCGTTTCTACCTTGTCTACCGCTGACTTGAATGGATTGAGAAATATTTATAAGTAAAAATCAAAAGGGCTCCTATATTAATTGGTTTAAACGCCAACTTAATACAGGAGTCTTTTTTTGTTTATCGCTTATAATTCTCTCGCACACCTTTGATCCAACGTGGTGAATATCCAAATTTCAACGAGATTTCTTGATTGGTCATATCGTCCAACTCGCCTTTACAAATGGCATCCTTCAATGAAATTCGATCATACATCTTCATTGGCAATTGTAATTGTGTACCTCGAAATAACTCATATATTTTTTTCAGATTATCTTCTCCAACAATGTCATATAAAGCCTTGTAGGTCGGATGAAGCATCTCATAATCTAATTTATTTGCCATACAACTCCCCCATATTTTAATTTGTTTCATACCATTAAAATATCAAAAATTGCATGTCACTAAAAATACATAGTACATGTGTTTTTACATGTCTTTTTTAATTCAGCAAAACGTGCTACTGCACTATCTAATTTTTAAACGAACTCCGTAGACCAATTTCACTCCGCTTTGCCTGACTTTCCAGACTATACGCAAAGTACCGCGTATAATTTGGAAAGTCAGGCAAATGCTCGGAAATTACCGGCCTACTGCGCTCTCTAATTTTTAAAACCCACTAAGTGTTATTTCCAACATTTGGTCAAAACTATCTCTAGTTATCATCAATTTATTGTTGAATCTTTCATTACCTACATGAATAATCTCACCGATTATCAAATTACGTAACATTCGAGAAATTACTAATTGTCGTTGCGTATCAGGTACCAATGGATCCAAAAATATTCTGAGTATTTTATGAATTTCATCAAAGCTACTATTCAAGTCTGTGTCCTGCAATCTTCCTTTTGGAATACCTAGAACTTGTTGTGCAACTAGAAATTTACTTAGTGCAAATTGGACACTAACATTGGCAAAGGCTTTGACAGCTTGCTTGCCCGACAAACCTAAAAGGTCAGCATTTAACCGTTTAGCCAATTCATTGTAAAAATAAATACCCAGTGCAACTTTGACCGCTGTTACATCAGGAAAGTAATTATAGATTGATTGTGCACGAGTACCCAATTTTTTACCGAGTTTGGTGAAAGTTAATGATTCTTGATTGTTGACTATTTCTATTGCTGCCGAGATTATTTTTTCTTTTGATAGAGTTTTAGCTGTCATTGTTATTCCCCCTCTAACTAAAGTGAATCGTTAGTTCAATTCTAGTTAGAGACATTGGTGTATTCAATTAGAATATTGTTTTTAATGTTATTAATTGAATACGTTTTGGAAACAAATTTATTCGTATAAAAAAGAAACCCCAAATAAATGAGATTTCCTAATCAGTCTGAACCTTATTCAAATGTTCACGTCTAAATAAATAAACCAAAATAATAATAACCAGAACAATCAGAATCAACGCCGTCAACATAATATTATGAATTCCGCGGAAGAAGATATTCTTCATTTCTGGGACATAAGCTTTGGGTAGATACTTGGCAACCGCCGCGTTACTCAACTTGTTCATCATTCCCATTGTGATGTGACCGTGGCTTTCTCGAACACCACGGATCAGCGCCAAATTCAGAATCACACCATAAATTGATGACATGAATGTTTGACTGAGAATTCTCACCAAGTACGCAAACGATGTGGAAATTGGAACATCCCTAGCTTCAACGTCAAATTGGACCGCAATTAGTAACGCATTAAAGCAGACACCGACACCAAAGCCTTCAAACACTCCCATAATTAATAGGAATGTATAACTAGCTGTTTGACTGGCCCAATACAATCCCGCAAAGGAAATCAAAAATGCCACAGTACCAATCGCAATAATTTGATAACGACCCATTCGACGCTGCATCAACGGCTCCAACTCAGAACCAACGAAGTTAGCAATGGCACCTGGAATCTGTGTCATACCACCAATCAAGGCACTCAATCCCATGATTCCTTGAGCCCACATTGGAATATAAATATTGAAGGCAACAAATGAGCCCCATAATAACGCAAATAAAATTAAATCAATAACTAACTTTTCATTTTTAAACAAGCGATTCGGTACGATTGGATCATCAACTTTATTTTCAACTCTCGACATCCAGAATATCAATAAAGCTCCCACAATAATAAAGGCTAAGGTGACAAAAATTGATGAAACACCCAATAATTGAATACCGACCAAAATTGATGATAGGCCTAATACCATTAAGATTGCGCCATGATAATCGACTTTTTCCGTATTCAAATTTTCTTTTATCTTGAAGAAAATGGCAACTATCGCAATCGACAACAATGCCAATGGCAAATTAATGTAGAACACCCAATGCCAACTGAATGTATCAACAATCCAACCACCAATTAGCGGACCGACAATTGAAGTTCCACTGAATCCAGCTGAGGCAATACCGATAACTTGCGAACGACGTTTAATATTTTTGAAAATCTGTGAATAGATGATAAACGGAATCGTGTTCATACCACCGGCACCAATTCCCATGATACTTCTGGCGGTAATGAACCAAATGATATTTGGAGCTAGTCCTTGGAACAGAGCACCCAACATGAAGACGATTGTTGCAGTGATATAGGCAACCTTATTACCTTTTTTCTCACCAAATTTACTCCAAAGTGGTGTTGAAACAGCCATTCCCAAAAGGAAAATTGCCACGATCCAGCCCATATATTGAATACCATGCAAATCACTGATGATTGCAGGCAAAGCGGTATTAATTATCGTCGCATCAAGCCCCGCCATCATATTCGATAGCACTAACGCGAAGGTAACTAAAATTTTTCTATTTCTACTCATGCCCCTACTTCTTCCCTATTATAATTACGCAAACAAAAATAAGGCCATAAACTAATTACGTCTGGCGCTTATATATATTGGTTGATGATATATACTTCTGTCTTCCACAAAATCAAAATTCTATTTAGTCAGTAGCGGAGAAATATAGAGGTCTCATCCATGAAATTATTCTTGGTTGGCGATTTTTGCCGACTTAAAATAAGGCTCGCTTTGGAAACAATTTTGGTTTATAAAATTGATTTCAAACGATGCCCATGGTGTTCCAGACCTCTGTATTTCGGAGCGGATGACGGAAAATCACGAGTTTACTGAAAATATTTATCATTCTTTCAATTATAGGCTTTATTCTAAAAAGCTACAAACCACTTGATTAACTTTATTTATCAATAATCTCGAACCCATATCCTCGAATATGTTCTTTCAACATTTCCAAATAATCCTTGGCAATCGGACTAAGTTCCAACTGAGTATGTTTCAACCACCCCAAAGTCATCGAATCATCAACATCTAGTGGAATAGCCACAATCTTGTCATCATTCAACTTGTTACTGATAATCCCGGAACTGATCGTGTAGCCGTTCAACCCGACCATCAGATTGAATATCGTAGCTCGATCACTGACTTTGATATTTTTCTTTCTATTAAGGGTACTAAGTATTTCCTCAGAAAAATAAAACGAATTGTTATCGCCCTGCTCATATGACAAATAAGGATAGTCTTCTAAATCTTGCAACGTCACATGTTTCTTCTTCGTTAAAGGATTCTGACGACCAACGAAAACGTGTGGTAAAGCCGTGAATAGCGGAGTAAATTCTAAATCATGTTCTTTGAATAGCTTCTGCATGACCTGTTTGTTAAAATTATTGAGATAAAGAATCCCCAATTCACTCTTAAAACTCGTCAAATCACTCAAGATATTCTCAGTTTCTGTTTCACGTAAAGTAAATTGATACTCATCCGCTTTGACCGTTTTAATCAACTCTACAAAAGCATGCACGACGAACGCATAATGTTGCGCCGATACTGAAAAAGACTGCTTCCGAACGGCCTTTTTTTCGTACCTACCATGTAAAAGTTGGACTTGATCAAGTATCTGACGAGCATAAATCATAAATTCACGTCCATCATCCGTCAGCGTAACGCCAAGTTTACTACGCAATAGAATCTGAATTCCCATTTCCGACTCTAATTCCTTGATAGCATTAGACAGGCTAGGTTGCGTCAAATAAAGTTGTTTCGCCGCTTCATTGATAGAACCCGTTTTAACAATTGTTTCCAAATATTCTAGTTGTTGGATTCGCATTAGTCTCTCCCAATTTTTTCTTTAAGTATAGTCCACGTTATAGTTTTAAACTATAACAAATGGTTACTTTTATCAGTTATTCAATATAAAAATATAATGTTAATTTATATCTAATAACTACCACACAATAAAGGGGACTTTTATATGACTACTTCAATTATTGGCTTTCCACGTATCGGCGAAAACCGTGAACTTAAATTTAACACTGAAAAATATTGGCGTAACGAAATCACTGAGGATGAGCTTCAACAATTCGCCAAGGACCTACGTTTGAAACACTGGCAACTTATTAAGGATGCTGGTATTAATGGGATTCCTAGTAACGACTTCTCATTCTTTGACACGACTCTTGATACAGCTTGCTTGTTCAATATCATTCCTGACGCTGTTAAACAATTAAACCTATCAACATTGGACAAGTATTTTGCCTTAGCTCGTGGTTACCAGGGGGATAAAGGTGATATTAAAGCTCTCCCTATGAAGAAATGGTTCAACACTAACTACCACTATCTTGTTCCACAATTTTCTAAGTCTACCGATATTAAATTAGTCGGCGATAAGATTTTTAACGAATATCAAGAAGCAAAAGATACTGGAATCCAGACACGTCCAGTTATCGTTGGACCTTTCACGTTACTCAGTTTGAGTGAATTCAAAGACGTTCAAGCCAGTGACTTCATTGATGATTTAGTTAAAGTCTATCAAGCTGTTTTTGAAAAATTAGCTGCTCAAGGTGCTGAATGGATTCAACTTGATGAACCGGAACTGGTTAAGGATGTTCTTGGCGATAATAAAATTCTCTTCAAAACTATTTACGATAAATTGTTGCAAAATAAATTTGGTTTAAAAATTCTAATTCAAACTTACTTCGGCGATGTTCGTGATGTTTACAACGATTTAATCAACCTGCCCATTGAGGGCATCGGACTCGATTTTATTGAAGGTCGTAAGACTAAGGAATTAGTGCAATCTGGTTTCCCAGATAACAAGATTCTCTTTGCGGGTGTCGTAAATGGTAAAAATATTTGGCGTAATCATTATGAAACAACGACTGACCTTATTAAGAGTTTGCCTGCTAAGAATATCGTTATCTCAACTTCGTGTTCCCTACTTCATGTACCTTTCACAATTGAGAATGAAACTTTCCCAACTGAAATCAAACAACATTTTGCTTATGCTAAAGAAAAATTGCGTGAATTGGATGATATTCAAACTATTTTATCCGGAAATGGTCAAGCTGTTGAATCTAAAAATAAACATCTCTTTGAAAAGCCACGTGTAAAGCCAAACAAGTCTGTTCATGAGCGTGTTGCCAAGTTGACGGAAGATTCATTTGTCAGACATCCCTCGCTTGAAGAACGTGCCTCAATTCAGAAAAAGGAGTTCAATCTACCTCTATTACCAACGACTACTATCGGTTCTTTCCCTCAAACTAGAGAGGTTAAGAAGACTCGTGCACAGTTCCGTCACCATGAAATTTCTCAAGAAGCTTACGACAAATTCATTGCTGGTCACATTGACGAATGGTTGAAATGGCAAGAAGACATCGGTCTCGACGTTTTGGTCCATGGTGAATTCGAACGTAACGACATGGTGGAATACTTCGGTCAAAATTTGGACGGCTATCTCTTCAGTAAAAATGGTTGGGTTCAATCATATGGTACACGTGGGGTTAAGCCTCCAATCATCTGGGGTGACATTGCTAGAAATCACCCTATCACAGTGAAATGGTCCAAGTATGCGCAAAGTAAAACCGATAAAATTGTCAAAGGTATGTTAACTGGTCCAGTCACAATTCTGAACTGGTCTTTCCCTCGTGAAGATATTTCTATCAAGGATTCCACTATCCAAATTGCTTTAGCGATTCAAGATGAAGTTCTTGATCTCGAGAAAAATGGCATCAAAATTATTCAAATTGATGAAGCCGCTTTACGTGAAAAACTACCACTGCGTAAAACCGACTGGTATTCCGAATACCTCGACTGGGCTGTCCCAGCTTTCAGATTAGTTCACAGTAAAGTTAAACCTACCACACAAATCCACACTCACATGTGCTATTCCGAATTTACTGATATTATTCCCGCCATTCAAAACATGGACGCCGACGTCATTTCCTTTGAAGCTTCTCGTTCGAATTTGGAAATTCTTGATGCTCTCCAAAAGGAACATTTCAAACTTCAAGTTGGCCCTGGCGTCTACGATATTCACTCACCACGTATTCCATCAATTGAAGAAATCAAAACTACTATCCACAAAATTCTGGAGAAGGTTCCTGAACAAAAAGTTTGGATCAATCCCGATTGTGGCCTGAAAACTCGTGGAATTCACGAAGCCAAAGCTAGTGTTGAGAATCTTACTACCGCCGCTAAAGAAGTCAGAGAGGAGTTGCTTATTCATGACAGAAACTAAAAAAGTTCCAACATTATCATTCGAAGTCTTCCCTCCTAACTCTGATGTTGGCGTAACTCAGCTGACCAAAACATTGGATCAATTAAAGGGACTCGATCCCAGTTTTATCAGTGTTACCGCTAGTAATCATAAATTAGATTATGAAAAAACTACCATAGATTTAGCCAAACACGTTCACGACACTTTGAAAACACCAACAATGGTTCATATGCCAGCTGCCTATGTTACAAAAGAACAAGTCAGCCGCATTCTGGATCAACTCGAATCACTACATATCAATCAAGTTTTGGCCTTACGTGGTGACATTGTTGAAGGTTATGTTCCTGAGAAGGACTTCAAATATGCCAGTGATTTGACCAAATTTATTAAGCAACAAAAGCCTTACTTTGAAGTTTCTGGTGCCTGTTATCCTGAGGTCCATCCCGATTCAAAAAACCGGATTGATGATGTAAAACATCTCAAAGAAAAAGTCGATTCTGGTTGTGACCAATTGATAACTCAACTTTTCTACGATAATGAGCAGTTCTATCGTTTCCAAGAAGAGTGTGCAATTGCGGATATCAATGTACCAATTCTGGCTGGAATCATGCCTATCATTAATCGCAAACAGGCTTTACACGTTATCGACAATTGTTCAGCACGTTTACCCCAGAAGTTCATCTCTATTTTGGATAAATATAAAGATAATCCCGTTTCCCTAAAAGAAGCCGGTATCGCCTATGCCGTGGACCAAATCGTTGATCTAGTAACTAACGACGTTGACGGAATTCATCTGTATACCATGAATAAATCTGATACTGCTAAACATATTTTTGATAACACCGCTTCCCTATTTAATTTGAAAGCTGCTGTTGAAGAATAAATCATATCTAAAAAGCTAATCCTATATTTTCCCAATTTGATTTTGAGAAAAAATAGAATTAGCTTTTTTAATTTCAAATTTAATTACCTGTTGAAACTATGTTTTCATTCTTCTAAAATAACCATCTTTTTGGAACTATACTTCCATTTTTCCAGAATAACCGTCCTTTTGGAACTATACTTCCATTTTTATAGAATAATCGAACTTTCAATAAACAAAAAAATGCTAATTATGTACCCTCCCCATTTGAAGAAGAGCAAAACTAACATTTTCAATATTATTTTTTATCCAAAGCCGCAATAATAAACGGTTCAATCTTTTCCGGCTTAGTAATTGGCGCATAACGATCAATCAATTCGCCATCTCTGCCAATCAAAAATTTCGTAAAATTCCATTTGATTCGACCATGACCCGAAACATCTTTCAAATAAGTGAACAGTGGATCCTCATCATCGCCATTCACAACAATTTTGCTAGTCATCGGAAAAGTTACGCCATAATGTGCATTGCAGTAATCGCTGATTTCTCGATTGGAACCAAGTTCTTGGTGGAACTGATTGGATGGCAATCCCAAAACTTCAAATCCATCCGCATGATATTTACGATAGAGGGCTTCAATAACTTCTAATTGAGGAGCGAAACCACATTTGCTGGCGGTATTAACAATCAACACAACATTTCCTTTGTAATCTTGAAAATCAATCCTACCACCATTCATTTCCGTCTCTGAAAAATCATAAATAGTCGCCATATTTAGCCTTCCTTTCTTAAATAACTTATTAGTTTCATTATACATGGTTCAGAAAACTCATGCTTAGAATATAAATTGTTCCATTGTATAGTTATACTTCACGTTTCTTCTTATCAATTTTTCTCATGATAAATACTAGAATAATCGCAATTATCAAAATTATGAATGCGGTGAAATAAGCAAAGTGCATCCCGGTCAAGAACCACTGTGGATGTGCATGTGGGTAATCCCCAACTTGATGATGTGCTTTCAAACCAATCCCATAATATAAACTGGTAGTTGCTAAACTGACCCCGATTCCCATACCAAGGTTTCTAAATAGTGCCGCTAAACTACCGGCAACACCTTGATATTCTTTTGGTGCATATCCCATAATCATTGGATTATTCTGGAAACCACCATTGCCAATTCCCAATAGAAATATCATTACTGTAAAGAAAATCAAACCAGTATCGGCAGATATCCTCATTAGAAAAATTAATGGAATCGCATAAACAAATAAATTAACTAGAGAAACATTAGTCGCATTATATTTATCTGTAAAGATACCAGCAATTGGTGCTGAAATCACGTTTGCCAACGGAATCGCCATCAGAATCAAACCAGTCAATGAGGTGCTTAGTGACCTGAAATCTGTTAGATAAAATGGCAAAATCACATTTGCATAATAAGCGACTGTATAGACTAATAATGCACTGATCAAACTTAATGTTAATCTGGATGCTTTGAAGATATGTAAGTTTATTAATGGTTCTGATACTCGTTGTTCCACATAGATAAATCCAATTAAAGAAACTATGCTAACCAAAAATGTAACCAGAACAGCTGCTTTTCCAAAACCAATGTCTTGGCCCATGAAAATTGCCACGAAGAATGTGGCTATCATCAGGGAAAATGTTGCCAGCCCCAACCAATCATACGATACCTTGGTATCCTTTCGAGAATCCTTGGGGAACATGAAACGCCCATAAATAAAGACGATAATTCCTATCGGTATGTTGAGGATAAATATCCAGTGCCACGATAAATATCCAAGAATAATTCCGCCCAATCCGGGTCCTGAAATATTACCGAGTTGTGCAATGATACTGTTAATTCCGTATGCTCGTCCTCGTAAGTGCATCGGAAAAATCATCGCAATGATTCCCAGATTAGTTGCCATACTCATGCTGGCTCCGAATCCTTGGACAATTCTACCGAACAACAAAACGTTTAGTGACGGGCTTAAAGCACAAATCAGCGAGCCAATAGTAAAGAAAACTGTTCCTGTTTGGAATATTTTAATATAGCCAATCTGGTCCGCCATTCGTCCCCAAAACAGCAACAACATGCAGATCAGAATCAAATAAACTGAAACAATCCATTCTGCACGATTCATGGGAACGTTCAAATCTTTTGTCAAACTGGGTATTGCAACATTAACAATACTTGCGTCTAACAGTTGCATAAATGACATGAAACTGGTCGCAAATAATGTCAACCAAATATGATTACTTTTCATATTCATAACTACCGCCAATACAATATGAAATCAAACCATATTGCCCTCTCAATTAAATCAATATATCTATAATAGGACTTACTATAGTTTCAATTCAAGACAAAAAAATCCCACATTAAGTGAGATTTTTATGCATCCTGACGAGTAGCCGCAATATCTACTTCACGAATATTAACTTCTTGTGGCATGTCATACATAAATTTAACTGTTTCAGCAACATGTTTAGGGTCCAAAGTAATTCCGCCCATTGTTTCTTTCCAAGCTTCATAATCTGACAGTGCTGATTTACTTGTCACATGTGTCAATAATTCAGTTTCGGCAGCACCTGGCGCAACCATCATGATTCGAACATTCTTCGGCGCATTTTCTTCACGAATAGTTTCGGATAATCCATGAACACCAAACTTCGATGCCACATAAGCTGCATGATTAGTGAACGTCTTCTTACCTGCAAGTGACGACATGTTCAAAATTGTGCCATGTTCACGTTCACGCATATCATTCAACACGATTTGAGTTCCGTTCAAAACACCCATTACGTTAGTATCGAGCATTGTTTGCCACTCCTTAGGACTTTGGCTTTGCACGTTACCCAATAACATCAAGCCCGCATTATTAATCAACAAGTCGGTCTTACCAAACTTATCTTCAGCTTTACGAATGGCTTTTTCAAATTGATCGTAGTCAGTTACATCAACTGAATCAATCATGACGTTATCCATCCCTTTAGCAACTGCCTCAAGTTTCTCAGTTCGACGGCCCAGCAATAATAGTGGAAATCCATCCGCATTAAAAATTTTGGCCATTTCTGCACCGAATCCAGAACTTGCTCCAGTAATTACAACTAATTTCTTCATTATATATCCTCAATATCTCTAAAAGATTTTTTCAACGGTTTAAAGTATAATGTCAGATATTGCAAACAACAAGTACGCACATCAAGGTAACTACTGGCTGTGGAAAAATGAGGAATAACTATGGAACCAAAATATCTAAACGAATTCGACGCTACCATGCACATGATTCAAGGCAAATGGAAAATTATGATCATGTACGAGTTGGCTGAAACTGGTATCTGTCGTTTTGGCGAATTACAAAGACATATCCAGGATGTTTCACATAAAACATTAACCAATCAATTGCGTGAATTGGAAAATGATGGTTTGATAACACGTCACGATTTCAAAACCGCTGAGCCGCATGTTGAATATCAGCTGTCAGAAAATGGACAATCGCTTTTCCCGATATTGGATGCTATTTGTACTTGGGGTGACACTCACATTGATCACAACTTAATTGACCGTTCTCTCTGTGATGAATAAGCTTACACAAACTAAATAATTAACAAGAAAGTCATTTATTTTTAAGTCTTAATGTTACAATTTACATGGCTTTAAAAAGTTAGGTGTTTCAAACAAAAAGATTCACCAAAGCATTTAATAATGTACTTGTGGACACAAATATATCAATTAGATACTCTGAATTACCTTATCGGAAAGAAGGCGCATTCCTTTGTCTAAACAAGATAAAGAGAAGCATTCACACGAGTTTTTAGGGGGTACCGGTTCCCAAAGTAAGAGTCTCGACGAGATCAACAACTCAATTGATGTTCCCGATGATGCTGGTTACTTCAAAACATTATTAGCTTACACTGGTCCAGGAGCCTTGATTGCCGTTGGTTACATGGATCCTGGTAACTGGATCACGTCTATCGGTGGTGGTGCTCAATTCAATTACACTCTTTTGAGTGTCGTACTACTATCGAGTTTGATTGCGATGTTATTGCAAGCTATGTCGGCTAGATTAGGTATCGTTACTGGTCGTGACTTGGCTCAATTAACTAGAGATCGAACGTCTAAAGTAACGGGTATCCTACTTTGGATAATCACCGAATTAGCCATCATGGCAACTGATATGGCCGAGATTATCGGTTCTGGTATTGCCATCGAATTACTATTCGGACTACCGTTAATTGTCGGTATCACGATTACCGCCTTTGATGTCTTGTTACTACTATTCTTAATGAAATTAGGTTTCCGCAAAATCGAAGCTATTGTCGCAACGTTGGTTGCTGTTATCCTACTCGTTTTTGCCTATGAAGTATTCCTATCCAAACCAAATGCCTTAGGTGTACTTGGCGGATATGTTCCACGTGCTAAAATTTTGACTAACCAACCTATGTTATACATGGCTTTAGGTATCGTTGGTGCAACTGTTATGCCACATGATTTGTACCTCGGTTCATCAATTTCTCAAACACGTAAATATGATATTCATGATCATGATTCTGTTAAAAAAACAATTCGTTTTACAATCGCCGATTCAAATATTCAGTTAACATTAGCTTTTGTCGTTAACAGTTTACTTTTAATTTTAGGTGCCGCTTTATTCTTTGGAACACACAGTGAACTAGGTCGATTCGTTGATTTGTTCAACGCTTTAAGCAATTCCAAAATCGTTGGTGCCATCGCTAGTCCAATGTTGAGTATGTTATTCGCCATTGCCTTACTAGCATCCGGTCAAAGTTCAACTATTACTGGTACCTTGGCTGGTCAAATTATTATGGAAGGTTTCATTCATTTAAGGATGCCACTTTGGGCTCAAAGATTATTGACTCGTCTGATTTCTGTCATCCCCGTTCTAGCCTTCGCAATTTATTACAAAGGTAACGAGGCTAAAATTGAAAGCCTTTTGACATTCTCACAAGTATTCCTTTCAATTGCCTTACCATTCGCCATGATTCCACTTATCCTCTTCACCAGTGACAAGAAGTTGATGGGTGATTTTGCCAATCGCAAATGGGTTAAATACTTAGCTTGGGTTGTTGCCATTATTTTGATTATTCTGAACTTACAATTAATTTGGACTACGATTGCATAAAAAATAAGACTGCATATTTGAAATGTAGTCTTATTTTTTTCGGTCATTTTATCTTTAAGTCTTCTTGATTGATTCCAGCCTGTTTCAGTATTTTACTTTCGATACCATGTTCTAATTCCTTATCATGATGAATGGGAACCGGAAGAGTTACGTTAGTTTCAGGATTATACATTTTCAGATGAGAACCATTTTGGGATTTCTTAACGAAACCATTTTGCCTTAATATTTTGATAATCTTCTGGGGTTTCATTGCCATATGATTACCCCCTCTCATTATCCATTGTACACAAAATTATTGGGTTGGACTAATGTTCGGTCTTGTTGGTAACAAATTATAAATACTATCTACCGCTATCTACCGCTATCTACCGCTATCTACCGCTGAACATTTTAATGATCATATACTCAAATTATTATTTACCAAGATATATCTAGTTTTAGGACCGGCACCACTTTTTCTAAGAATGCCCTTTTCAACCATATTAACAAGATACTTAGTTGCTTGAGTCCGCTTTAGGCCAGTCAGTTTCTCTACAATATCTCTAGTAATATAACTATGATTTAAATCTTTTAAATACCCGATGATTAAATCCTTCCCATCGGGTTTGAATTCTAACTCATCATTTGTAGATACTAATTTAGTAACTTCCTCATAATTTAAATTAGGCAGTGTTACTTTCACAAAATCTTCTTCCGCTTCAAACTCAGGATGCACGACTTCATCTTTGTAACTATTGATAATTCGACGTAAACCAGTTCCATAATCTTCAATATATTTCAATTTATGGAGTATCTTTACGACTTGTGGGTTTCTAGGTAATGTTTGACCACCTAAAACAGCCTCCAATTTCATCCCACCCGGCAGTGGTCCAGGTGACATAATGGTTAATCTATTATCATATATTTCAACCTGAATTGGAGAATTGCTAAAATATGAACGATGGACTATCGCATTTACCAGAGCTTCACGTACTGCAATGCTAGGATAACTTCTTTTTTCATCTCGCTGTCCTTTACCAGTTATCTTGGCCGATAATGCATTGTTAAAATCAATAAATGTTAATGCATCATCAAGTTGCTTTGTAAGACATCCAGTAAGTTCACGTCTATCTTTGAATTCCTCAACAGTTGTACCCTTAAAAATAGCCAACTTAACAGTGAATTTATTTTCTTCACTCATTAAGCGAGCGGTGTTAGTAAATTTTTTGGATGAATTATAAAACCCCAATGCCTTAGGTCTAAATAATAAATTCTGTTTCTTGAAAACACTACTAATGTCATCGAAATCCAAGTTTTGAATTGGTGACTCTGAAGTATCGAACAAATTCAAATTCTGTTGTAAAAGCATTTTGGTTACTTTCTCCGAAGATGCTCTAACTGATTCTGATCCATTTCTTACGTATGCTCTATCGTCCAAGAAATATGGTTTGGATTTCCCAATTCTAATTTCAATACAAAATATATCGGTATCCATATGTAGATTGACCAATCCAACCGGACTAGGATAATAAATTGAACTGGACAGCCAATGACTTAACTTTTCCTCTATAATATGTTTCTCTGAATCAGTATAAGTATGTGTCAGTTTTCGAGATTCATCGTCAATTCCAAAATAAATATACGCTGTCTTTGTTCCATTTAAAAAAGCAGCAATCTCCTTTTTACACTTTTCATTGAATTCCTGCTTATATTCAATTACCTCATTTTCAATTGGAAACGGTTGTTCATCATGTAGCCTCAGCATCGTATTTTCCCCACTGTATTGAATTCTGGTGTAATAATACTATTAACTAAAGTTTCTAACTACAAAAAATTGCAGAAAAATAAACCACATAAAATATGTGACTCGTTGTTAATAATCATCAATTCAATTTAAAAGCAGATTCAACTTTTTGCTTGTCCTCAACCAACAAATTATTTTTATTTTGATTAAAAAGCTCCATGAAGGAAACGTCATCACTCATAATTTGCTTAAATAAATTATTTATACTTTCAGAAGGTAGTACACCCTTTTCATATCTAGAAATAGTTGCTGAACTCACATTTAATAGTATGGATAACGATCTTTGTGACAGCTTATATTTTTTTCTAAAGTTAATAATATCTTGTGAACTAACAATATTATTGTTCAATCTATATTGATCAAAAGCTAAATTTATTGCAGCATTATCCAATTGACGATCAAATATAATTTCATTAGTTTCATCATCTACAAGTGCATTAGCTAGAATAGTAATCTCAGTATCACGAACTTTAAAAAGTTGATTTCTCTTTTCAATATGACTGCTCATTGCCATCTCTCCTTTATATCAACACAATACAATTCCTTTTTTACCCGATAATTGATTTCACTCATCTATTTACCATTTTTTACCGGAACAAAGATTTCAAGATTTTTCATTCGATATTTCATGCCACCACTCGAAACTTTTAACTCAATAGCAGACTCTTTAATTATTTGTTGAACTTGTAAATCGTTCAAGTGACTTCTATCCATATTGTTATTTCTTATAATATTATTAATAGTACTCATTACTAATTTTTTTGGCATCAAGAATTGTGCTGCAAATGTATTAGCAAAGACCTCATCCTTACGTTCTTCATTATTATAATCAGTTGAATCATCATTTCTATTTGCGTGCCGATTATTTTGCATAGCATGTCCTAATTCGTGTGCCATAGAGAATCGTTGACGTGCCAAAATTTCCGAATTATCTATGTAGATAGATTTTCCCTCAATTCGACCGCTACCACTCAACCTATTATCTTTTATAAAATTAAATTTTAAATCCTTCAAAATAGTCTCAATATCAATAACCCCATTCACTTCATCATCTGAATTTAAATTCGCACCAACATTAAGATTATTAAGCTTATTAATAAATTCTTGTGAGTATATATCTTTTAGTTTCATAGTTGCCTCATGTCTGGAAAACCATTTTATATGATTTTGCTTATTAAATTACGAGTTTTATCTTCGGTAACATTCTATCATCATTCAAAAAATTTAGAACTTTGCACGTAACTAAATCCAGCAGTAATATTTGTGCTTTCAATGATAGTAAATATTATCAAAATGAACCTCAGAATCCTATACATTAAGACATCACAAATTATTTAATAATATCTGAAGTCTAGTTGCCATTGTTAGGTTTTACTCCTCCAAACTCTGTTTTACTCTGTCAAACCTTGTTCTACTCCGCCAAACCTCGTTTTACTCCGAAAAATCCTGTTCTACTCACCACCTAACTAATACCTACATTTAGCACGTTTGAGTGACTTATTCATTTTTTACTCACCACTACCAGATTTTACTCACCACTACTAGTCACTCGCGCAAAAAAAATAAGACTACACACAAAAGTATGCAGTCTTATCTATATTAAACTAATCAAAAATTAGTTAAGCTTCTTCTTACTTACAACGTTCAACTTGTCATCCAAGTCATAAACAACTGGTTCACCAGTAGTCATTTCAACATCCATGATATCAGCATCAGAAATGTTTTCGATGTACTTAGTCAAAGCACGTAGTGAGTTACCGTGGGCAGCGATAATAACGTTCTTGCCGTCTAATAACTTAGGAGCAATTTCGTCTTCCCAGAATGGAATTACACGTTCCAAAGTAACTTTAAGGTTTTCACCACCTGGAACAATTCTTGGGTCCAAGTTTGCGTAACGACGATCGTTAGCTGCTGAACCTTCGTCAGTAGCTTTCAATAGTGGAGGTAATGTATCGTATGAACGTCTCCAGATATGAACTTGTTCATCACCGTATTTTTCAGCAGTTTCTGTCTTGTTTAGACCTTGAAGTGCGCCATAGTGACGTTCGTTAAGTCTCCATGTCTTTGTTTCAGGAATCCATAATTGGTCACAGCCTTCAAGAGCATAGTGCAATGTCTTGATAGCACGTGTCAATACTGATGTATAAGCTTGGTCAAAAAGAATACCTGATTCTTTTAGAAGTTTACCAGCATTTTGTGCTTGTTTAACTCCTTCTTCACTAAGGTCAACATCAACCCATCCAGTAAATTGATTTGATAAATTCCATTCACTTTGTCCGTGACGAATGAAAACTAATTTTGCCATGTATATGATCCTCTTTTCATTTCTTTAAACACCTTTACAGTTTACACGATATCGTCAATAAAAAAAAGAGAGTAGCACCCAATTCACGATAAATGTAGACGTTTTCATTTTTGCTGTTTTGATTGTGATAAGTGGTATCAGTGACAGAACTTAAAACCTAAAAATCACAACAATTCTGGTTTGAATTGTTGTGATTTTTTTCGTTTAGTGCGCTGTTTTATTTTTATAGTGGTACTTGAATTCAGATGCATAGGATATTTACTCATCAATATATGACTATATACCTTTTTTGTTCGTCCTAAACGAGCTCCGAGCAACAGATTCCTGTGCTTTGCTACACCCTGGAAATCACACGCAAAAGCGCGTGTAATTCCCAGGCTTATGCAAATGCTCAGAATCTAACCGTTGCTCTCCGCTCTCTATTCCTTATAAACCGGTGTATCAACGTCTTTAAGTGTAGTAATATCCAACTTATTCTTAGCATTCTTATTCAAATAAGTATTAACTTGATCAGTACCTGCAAGTACGGCGGTAACTTTATCGGTTCCGTCTATCAAGTCAGAAATAGCATCGGCGTTTTCGCTTTGTTTCATAACGATTGGGATAACTTCGATTCCTTTATCTCTAAGAGTCAATAACTTCTTATAATATTCTGAATTAACAGAAACAAAGACGGTTGCTTCGTTTTGCTTCAAAGCCTGATTTTTCATCCACCAGACGATTAATTCTTCATCACTGTCAAATGTACTGATCAAGACGTTACCTTCACTGAAGAGCTGGATATAAGGCTCATCACCTGTATAACTCTTGATAAGGACTAATGTTCCGTCTTGACGATAGAAGTTCTCACGAACAACCTTGTTAGAATTTCTGTGATCATAGAATTGTGTGGCAGAAATAACACCATTAACATCAAAAATATCACGACTCAAAAGACTGTTGTCCTTGTAGTGACGAATAATTTGAAGTTGATGATTCGAACTACGTGATACTTCCATCACTAGCTTATCATCAGCGTTCAAAATTTTATCAACTTTATCAGAAACATGTTGTACACGATAGTCAGCGTCAAATGGAATCTCAGCTGGTGTAACAGGCATATTCAAATTGCGACCTTGCAATTCGTTATACATGTTCATCAAATAAGCATTTCCATCAACGAAACCAGCATTTTGATAGTTCATCCATGTTTGGTCGACTTGATCGTTATAAGTTACAGAAATAGCATTAGCCAACAAACCACGTTCAGCGAGACTGTCAGTTAGTTGTTGCCACATTGAACTAGTGGCACTGTCAGGATTAGCTGATAAATCATCTGTAAAGACATAGTAATCACGGTTACTATCCATATAGATTTCATTAGCCATCTCGTCAGTCCCAAACCAATCTTTCAAAGAAGTATTGATTTCAGTAATACGACCCATTGCTTGTTTTCTTTCATCAATTTGGTCACTACCAACGTTACGCAAAACATGATTGCAGTAACTACGGTCAGCTAATAATTGACTGCGCAATTGTGATTTAAGGTCAGCACTTTGATCCAAACTATTTTGCAAGTTTTGTTCAGTGTATTCCCAATCTTCACCAGTACCATTATCAACAGGTTGTTGAGTTTGGTCTGAGGTTGGTTGTGGTTGACCCGGTTGGATCGGCTGTTGATTTGGTTGTTGGTTAGGTTGCTGGCCGAAATAATAGTTATTACCGGCATTTCCATTATTGCCGTTATTATTATTAAAGTTCTGGTCATTAGGTGTAAATTGAGTCCCCATCCCCATATTTTGGTCGTTATTGTACGACCCCTGATTAGGACCAAAATTATTTTGATCTGCTTGAGGGTTCTGGTAAGAATGGTTATTTAGATCAGAATAATTATCATCGGTGTCTTTCTTTTTTCTATCAAAAAATGACATAACTTAATCTCCCATCTACGTCAGTTAGTTACACTCATTATATATGACAAGTATATTTTAAACTCAATTATAACGATTTCTTTATTTTTATTCTCGGCCGCTTAGGATTCTTACTGATGGAATGCACTCCTAGGATGTCCAAGAAGAAAACAAAGATGGGAATACCGATAATTAAACCCCAAGTACCAATCAATTCTTCAGATACAATCAAGACTACGAAAGTAAAGAAGATTGGTAGATGAGTCATGCTCGACATAAATTGTGGGTTCAAGAAATAAGTTTCAATTAAGTGAATTACGATGATCATAATCACGATATAGATTACGTAACGCAGACCATCAACTGAATAAGCCACGAAACTCAATGGAATCATGGAAATAATCACTCCGGCAACCGGAATCAGTGACATTAAGAATACCATCACGGCCAAAGCAATAATTCCTGGCATCTTCATGAATAACAAGGTAATAGTTGTCAAAGCAGTATTAACAATGGCAATCATCAATTGAGCTTCCAAAACAACTCCAAAAGTATTAACAAATTTTTGACCATAATATTTCAAGTCAGAGAAGACCCAACCGTATTTACTATCCAAAAATTGTCTACCAAAAGCATTCATTTGTTCCACTTGACTGGTATAGAAGAAACTTAGTAAGAATGAAATAACAATATTGAAACCAACTGCACCAACACTTGTGATGTAATTTACTACTTGCGTTATAGCAACCTTAATCTGATTATCAAGATTTATTTGTTGTAAATAATCATAGATCCAGTTCAAATAGATGTTCGAACGAACTTCTTTACTCTCATAGAACTTCTGTAACGAACTAAACATTTTAGCTGTTTGACTGATTAATTGTGGTACATAGTTGGCGATGAAGAAAACCAATAAGGCAATTATAACCAGATAAACTGGGGCAATTATCCAAATCGGCTTCATCCGGGGAAACTTTTTTTGCACAGTACGTACTAATTGCACTGACAAAAAGGTGAAGGTGAACGTCAACAGAAATAGACTCATCATGCCTCTGAAAATGTAGAACAACAAACAGACGAGAACTAGTAACGAAAACCTTCTCAAGCGTTTGTTGTCGACGAACTTATCATACAAACTCATATAAAACTCCTCACATACACATACTTAGCGAAAATAGTATGTCCATTCCTAAAATTGTTAAAAGTGAATATCTGTGGCACCACACAATTGCTGTAAACTCGCGAAACATTGCTGGCCACTTGAGCATTGAAACTGTTCTGGATGCCGCAAACTGTACATTTAAGCCAAGATTCTTGGCATGATTCTTAGTCCTGGGAATATGGTAATCGCTGGTTACTATGATAACCCTCGGATGTGTTTCTTTCTCCCAAATTTGGCGAATTTTTATTGCGGAAAATTCCAGATTCTGAACGGTAGTCATCGACTCGTTTTCCTCAATAATCATCTGCTCAGGAATACCTCTATCAATGAGATAACCTCTCATCATCTCAGCTTCACTATCAAGCGCCACACTACTTTTGCCACCACTGACGATTATTTTAGGCTTATCGGTAAAATCACTGTACAACTCGATTGCTTTATCAAGTCGACCGGCCAAAATTGGTGGAACGTGTGAACTCATGCACTTGTTTCCGAGAACTAACAGAAAATCGGTGCCGTGTAACGCTTGCATATTCTTGAGATCTTGTTTCATTTCAAACATATAGAACAACATCACGCCCAATAAAATGACGTTGACTGTCGCAAAGTTAAAAGTATAGGCACGAACATATTTGTCTAACGTTAATCTAGAAATAATGTAGAAAACTAGAATCGTTGAACTGGATAAAATAATCGCCAAGATTGGCTGACGACTATACACGAATCTTATCTTATAGATAATTGCTACCTCAATAACAGTTACCATAAGCATTAACAAATAGTTCATATTTCCTCCACCGCTTTAATCCAAGCTGAATTTTAATTTAGGCACAGCCAATTTGAAGTCCTTGACCAACGTCCAAGTCACAGTCGTTGAATCCTTGTCTGGCTGTTTCAATAGGAACAATTTATTATCTAACGAGCCGTAAATCAGGAATTTACCCTTCGTAGTCGAAACCGCCGGTCCACTTTCTGAATAGGCCGATGGTGACACCAAGAACATGTACTGCATCAACGGCTGCTTACTCCCATTGACACTGATACCCTGGTAGTCCGTTGGCTTCAGATTAGTGCCATATTGATCACCAAAATTGACCCCCAGTGACCCAACTTTCTTGTCGTTATTATCAGAAATGGCCCCCACCAATTGCATCAAATCAGCATTTGAGGACAAAGCGTTAGCCTCGTACTTATCATGATAATCTTTAGTTTGGGTGATGGCATCTTTCAAGCTTGTCTGGGCGTTATCAGACTTGCTCAACAAATTGGCCTTAGTATTGGTTTGACCGTCTTTGACCCTAACTGTGTAGTCGCTTGAGAATAAGTACAACTGATCAGAATCACTTTCAATTCTAACTTTGGCTCGGTCAATCTGATTTCCAGATGCCTTAGAATTAACTTTTAGATTAATACTCTTAGGCAAGAGTCGGTCTTGATTCTGACCATGGAAATAATAATTGATGGTTAGTAAATTCTTCGGAGTTAAATATAATTTTCCATAAAGACTTTGAACCCAACCATTTTCAACCAAGGTCGTCATTACGACTTTACTGTCAGTCTTATCATTCAACTTTTGAGCCGCATGTTCGGTTAGTGTCATCTGATAAGTTCCACTTTGGTTGATAGTCAAATTACCATCAGTTCGACGGTAATCAATAATAGTAGAGAAGTTGTAATTTCCTATAATAGCGTTGTTTTCTGCCAAAGGTTTGGCGTTGGAATCAATATCGAGAATGTGGTCGGGTAATTGATCAGCATCGATACTTTGTGACTGAGATTTCTTAGCATTACTTGTATTGGATTGTTTATCAATCTTCGAAATATAGGCAAATTTGTACGTTTGCCCACCAGATTCGACAGAGTAACCCTTCATATGCTTGCCATAAACATTTTCCGAATAACTCTTCAGAATCTTTATGACCAGACTCTTCTTGGCAGTTTTGAACGTCATCGTTCTACCGTCACGGTCTAAAACATATTGCGGATTGTTAAACTGACTATTAAAACGATTAATTCCCACTTTACCGTTGATAGTCGAAACATCCTTGACTTCTGCCTGTTGATTTTTCAAAAATTTAATCGAAACCGTATCGTTCTCACCCTGATCTTGGTATAAGTACCAAGTCTTATCGGACGCAACAACCTTAGAGGTTTCTTTAGGCTTACATCCTAAAATTACGAGAAAAAGACACAAAACACTCAGAACAGCTAATATTTTTTTACCCATATCATCCACAACGCCTTTCTTATAGACAATTATACAACTTACAGACCTTCCCTATTGTTTAATAATGATAGCAAAAAAAGACATGCTTTTCAGCGTGTCTTTTGTAATATTTTGTTATGAAAAAAGATTTTGTTTTTTATTAGGATTATGGTAGTTAGGAAAGGCTGTTTTGGTTGGAGTTTTGTCTTTCTTTTCCTATTAAATATAGGTGGAATTTTATTGGATTAGAATTCTGAAGATTGTGTATAAAAAAAGTTCAAAGCTAGAATTGAATTCTTTGCTTTGAACTTATTTATTTGTTTGGGATTTACTTGCCTTATTTGATGGCAGTTATTCTTATTTGGTTCGTCTGTTTGGACTTACCCAATAAAATAATTACATAATTTGGTTTGTTCGTCCTAAACGAGCTCCACAATGGCAACTCCACTCCGCTTTGCCTGACTTCCCAAATCACACGCAAAATCGCGTGTAATTCGTGAAGTCCTGCAAATGCTCGGGAGCTGACCGCCCTTGTTGCGCTCTCTAGTTAGTTACATAGCTTTGCATAACCCATTCATTAGTAGCAACTCGACGATATGTTACTCCGTTTAGGTCTTTTGTTTGATCTGTTTGCCAATTTGTATCTGTTGCTAGGGCGCGGTTTGTAATTCTTGTATAACCGTTTCCGTCGCTGTTTAATGAATACAATGGAACTGGTTCGTCTTTGTTTGGTGCTTTAACGTTAATAACTACTTTACCATTAGTGTTACCACCATTAGTATTTCCACCGTTATTATTATTGTTATTGTTGTTATTTCCAGTCTTTAATTGGTTATAGTACTTACCAACTAAGTCGTAGAATTGACTCATGTTGTATCCCCATGATGAGAAGTAGCCAACTGGATCTGTATGATTTGTTTCGTGATACTTGTTTGAAACGTCGTTATGTGACAATACAGTTACGCCAGGTGTAAATGGTAATCCGTATTGTACCAATCTGAAGGCTGTGTAATATGCTTGGTTAGCAACTGATCTAGCAAAGGCATCAGTTGATGTTACACGACATAATTCAACTTGGATGTATTTGTTATTAGCTGTTTGACCGGCTCCCCATACACCATAATCAGCACTGTGAATGTTCAAGATTTCTTTGTCATCGACAAAGGCGTGAACATATGTCTGAATGTTAGGCCATTCTCTGTTGAAGTATGTAACTTCATTTTCAGCTGTAGCGCCGGGTGTAGCTGTTTCGTGAATAACAACACCTTCAGGCTTTCCAACCCCATTTTCGTAACCGAACCATTGTGTAAATGTTCCTGTACGATATTGGATTGCTACTGGTTGAATGTTGTTTTTATTAATATAATCGTTAATTGCTGAAGTAGCAGCTTGAGCTGTTTGTGTATGTGCGCCAAATTGTGGTGCAACTTGCCCTACTGTTGTAAACCCTACACTAGCCAAAGCTACTGCTGTAGCTGCACTAGTCATAATCTTCTTTTTTGATACCATAATATATATTTCCTTCCCGCCGTTAATTTACTTAACTAATAGATTATAACAAGTTTTTCGCCTTTTTTGACAAAAGTAACAAAGCTGTAAACAGATGGTAACGTTTAAATCTCGTTCATTTTCCGTAATTTTTTCAAAAGCCCATTCCGGTGGTATCTTAGACTCCTAGTTGTATGGTTATAACGCTTCGCAATTGTTACTAAAGATAATCCGTTTATGAAATGATCTTGCAATATTTCCTTTTCCAAGGAAGTAAGTTCATTCCACTCAATGAAGTCTAAAGTCCCTAGTACCATACTATCTGGAATTCTTTGGAAATCAAATTCTGCTAAATCATGAGTTTCTGTGTATTTTTTCTCTTGTCTCAACATGTCAGTTAGGCGCCACGTGAGCCTTTGAAAAATATACAGATTAAATTTGGTTAAATCTGCTCCAGATTGACGATATTTTTCATAAGTTTGGGCATAAATAATCACCGCTTCCTGAAAATAATCGTCGTAATCAAAACGAGTTGGAAAAATGTGAACTCGTTTCAAAACACCGTGAATCAATAGCTGATTTTCTATAGCATGTTGGAATCCTAATTCTAAATTCATTGCGAGTTTCTCCTAGATTTACTCACAAGCGCTTGCGGTAAATCTAAGATAACTAATTTAGCCCTGTAATATTAGTTGCCAAGATGCTTTAGGAATCTAGCTTTATCAGCCAAAAGACAGAAAAAGGACACTCAATTGAGCGTCCTTTGTTTGGTTTAGTAAAGTTTTTTAATTCGTGATAAATTTTGACAATGATATTTAATCATTTCATTTCTAGCAATTACATCATTAGTCAGTTGCAATAATAGTAAGTCTCTAAATCGAATAATTTCTTTACGAATTTGGGTAATTTCAAAAACTAATTTAAGATGATTCTTGCAGGGACAGTTTCCATACATCAATAAGACGCCCATGTGAACTGGTACTATTAATTGACAGTTCCCAGATTGAACTAATAATTCAAAGATCTTGCGTGAACCCTGACATAATAAGGCAACGTCATGAATTCTATTATCCAAATCTCCATGAGGGAAATCTAACCAAAGTTTAAAACCTTGCCTTGTTTCAAAGTAGGCTCGATTATTTTCCTGATGATGATCTTCCACAAAATGTAATCCGATCCAGTCGGCGTTATTCCTTGCGGCACCTGTCATTGGCATGTATGCCACAGCCCCATAAACGAACGGTGTATAATGCGTGATTCCAAACAGTTTTGTTAATACTTTGGAGACAAGGAATCCTATTCCGTTGACGTTATAGAATTCGTTAACAATCTGTTTAGTTGTTCTGGTATCAATAAAAGCTCCCAATTCTGCATGAATTACTATCGTCTTGCCTTCTGATAATTTCTTTTTCGATATATCTAACAAGGCCACAATCTTATAATCAACCTTGAAATCCTCCAAAATATAAAGCGATTCAAATCCGTCTTTCAATAAATAATTCTTGTATACTTCCAGGTCCTTAAATTGGTACCAGTTCATCACTGAACACCTCTTTTTTTGAATTTACCCTCATGAAGAGGGCATGAAAATAATATAACAGGCATCCTAGTCTAAAAGATATGGCTTTACAAAAATTTTACATTGCTTACACATCCAGTATACAAAAAAAAGAAAGGCCCTAAGGTCTTTCTAATTTATTCTTCATTAAAGATACAGTATTTGCCATTTACCCAACCAGCATTAACTTTGTACCAAGTTTGTCCATCGACAATTTGCTTGGAAGTTACACGCCAAGTTGTTCCGTCAGCCAAACGAGTTCCGATGAACTTGTTATTAGCAGCAGGACTGTTGTAAACGTTGACCCCGTAACCTGGGATATAGTTGATTTTGGCCATACCAGTAACACTTGTTATGTAGTTTGAGCCTTTAACTTCAACGTTATCAGCATTGACCCATTGGTTCGTTGCAACACGATACCAAATTGTGCCATCGTTATGAGTTGATTTCCTATCAATCTTCCAATCAGTTCCACTTGATAAGCTAACAGCCAAAATGTTGTGTTTATCATCATAGGCTCTAGCACCAGGTGTAGCTGTTACACGGACGATATCAGGATAAGAAACAACTTGATCTTCCTTGTAATCTTCATTAGGTTGTTCAGATTTCAACGTTACATCAGATGCTTTGACATAACTATCATTACCAACGAAATAGAATTTATTTCCAGAATTATCAACCGCATACTTAGTTGTGATCCAAGCAGATTGATAAGGCAAGACACGGCTTGTTGCAGATTTCGTATTGGCAGAACTATAAACTATAGAACCACTCTTATTTACAATAATAGCTGTATCAGCAATTTTCACTGGTGGATTAGTTTTTTCAGAAACTAACTGGACATCAGTTGATTTAACAAATTCGTTAGAAGCTACTTGATAGTAAACTGTTCCATCTGGAGCAACTACCTTAGAAGTGGTTTTCCAACTAGTACCATTAGCTAGGCCACGATTACCTTCGACGTGATTAGGATCGGCATTAATATAAATCGGTGCCACACCCTTTGCGGTAATTGTGACTGCATCATTAATAGTCGTCTGTGTTCCATTAATTGTATTTTCATCACCAGTACCACTTGTACTAGCTTCACCATCATATTGAGTCAAATTAGAAGTCTCGATTATATTATTTAGAACTGCTGCATAGTTTGGTGCAGTAGCGTAACGCCCTTGCAACCAAGCAGTAGCGTCTTTGTAAGAGGAAGTATTTTCCTTCCAAGTTCCCTTGTAGAAAGCACTGTTGCCTTGTAAACCATTACGTAATTTATCACCATTATCGGCAAATGATTCGTAAAAACTTGGGTACTTTCTGAAGTTAGCGTAAATCAAATAATAACCCTTCACGGGATCCCACTCTTTAGTAGGGAAGTTTATAAATGAGCCTTTATAGTCACCCTTCATACCAAAGACATTGTTGTATTGCGTACACAAATCAGAAGTACCCCAAGTACTTTCCAAAATACCTTGTGCCAACATTACAGAGGCATATAAGTTATATTGAGAGCCTGCCTTTTGAGCCATAGGACCAGCCTTAGCCAAAAAAGCTCTTTGCTGTGCCGGTGAAACACCCTTAGTATTAGCTGCCTGTGTTAAAGAACTAATAACATCTGCGGGTAAAATTGTATTATCAACATTACGATTTTCGTTAGCTTCAATAGCGTCAGCTGCCTTTTCGCTAATTGGAGCACCCTTTTCATCCATTACACTAGCAACAGTGGTGTCCTTTTGGTTAGATGATGTTTGATCTTGGTCATCATTATGATTTCCATCATCATCAGATGCAACAGCAGCTTTAACTGGAGAAGCGTTGGAAGATACACCAACAGCTGCCAAAAAACTTGCTAGAGCTGTTGAGGCAATCCATTTCTTATTCATACTTGTCTCCTCCCAAATTCATATCAATCTATCTACCAGATAGCCTACTATTTAATTGGGAAATCGACAATAAAACCTTAAGAAAATAGGTTAATTTTAAACAATTTTAAATGTTCTGTAACATTACTTCTCCATTGGAACAAAAGTTACATACTTAGCTTCGATCCATTCGCCATCTTCAGCGATACGATACAATTGTTTACCATCATCAGCCGTACCGCGTTGGTCGGTATACCAAGAGGATTGGCCTTTAACATATTTATCTTGCAACATTTTACGGTTTACTTCATAAGAATCAAATAGGAAAACAACATAACGTTCGTCTTGTTCGACCTTAACAATTCCGTGTACATTTTCAAGCATTACAATACCACCCTTAAAGTTTATAATATTAGCTTTATTATACCCTATTCACAGAAAAGGGAACTTACAAAGCAAGTTATTCTAATTCAAATTTAATAATTTTAATTTGGAAAAACATACAGAAATTATACAAAATTTCTCAAGTTAACAAATTCTTTACAATTGGAATTTTACTTAAAATAAGTATGATTACCAACGATAGTAACGTTGCCAAAACAAATACGTATAAGAAGTTAGCATTAATATAATACTTTTGAACAGCCTGAATTGCCAATCCGTGAACTAGATAAACTCCATAAGTTAGTGGAGCAATTAATTCAATCACCTTGGAAAAGCCGACCCCATAATTGGGTTCAAAGTGCTTAAATAGCAGATAAATTAATGCCGCAATTATCGGAATATTGATATTTGAGATGACATTTAAGAATTGGAGCGACTTGTTTAAGGCTAAAAAACTGATAATTATGTTGATTGCCAGTAACACTACAACCAATAAAGCGTTCAAACTAACTTTTAAATTATGCTTATTGACCTTCGACAAGCGATAACCGATGAAGAAATAACCAATATCTTTTGAAACAACTACTCGACCGAGATCAAAAGAATTGAAATACATACCGATATTCTTCGGTGTATTGGTCGTTAAAGTTGGTAAAGCAATATCAATTATGACCCACAGAATCAACAGATACATCAGTGCCTTGTCGTCAATTTTATCCGCTATAGCCTTCAAAAATGGCGATAGTAGGTACAGAGCAATCAATGGATACATGAACCAGTATGCGATTAAAACTGGCTTGTGGTACATCATCAGCAAGGTTGTGATGACATCCTTCCAAATTACCGGACCAGCCATTGCTCGTGCCAGATAGGCTGAAACGACCGACCAGGCTAGAAATGGAACTACCACTCTGACTAGTCGATGTGTGAATAAATATTTGATGTCATAGGTTTTACGACTGCCTAGGATTGTCGCCCCACTAATCATGAAGAACAGTGGCACAGCTACTTCTGTCACAATTACTAGAGAATTGACCGTACCCCATTTTAAAGTCGGTTGCCGGTTTATTAGGTCGTTGGCACTTGAGTGTGCTAGAACAACTAATAACATAGCGAAAACCCGGATTGTATCTATGTATATTAATCTCTTATTTTTCAATAATCTTTCCTCAAATCAATTAAATAATGTTTATATTTTACCATTATATGCTGGGGATTGCCGTCTTCCACAAGAGCCACTTTAAGGGGCTCTAATTACAAAAGATCAATTATAATAACCGATTGTCATAAAAGTTTATAATATATAAAATAAGGAATCATTTCATCTATATGTGTTTGAACTGAATAAATCTAACATTCTTCAATGGCTTCTTTTAAAAATTGTACAACATCATCTGGACATTTATCGATTGAAAGTAATTGAATTGTTTCCGAATATGACTCCGCACTTTTACCATCAATCATATTTTTCTTAGAAACTTCTTCACGTTTATCTAACCATCCATCCCATTTTGTTTCCAAAAATGGTTCTAACGTGTCATCTACCACAAATACATTCCCATGAACTCCTGGATTTGGAAAACCATTCTCAGAAATATCATTATCTAGTTTTAAAAATTTCATCAGTTTTTCGTTAGCTTTAATGATGGTTGTTCCCTTTTCTGGACTTGGATTATTACCACGTTTATCAGGTCTACCATTCCAACCAGAATCATTATCAAACATTATCTTTGTTGGAATACCAAGACGGTTGAGAATTGCGTAACACTGTGGAATTTTTTGTTTCGAACCACAGCTGATTACCGCAATTCCCTTTCTTGCTAGTGATACGTTATTCAACTTACTAGAGATTCCCTCCAAAATAACTTTATCAGTATTTCCCTCAACTAAAATAACTTCATTAGAAAAAATTCCAATTGAAAGTTCATTAGAATACAAGTTTGAAAGAAAAGTAATTGTTTTATTATCATTACTTTTTTCTTTCTTAGAATATCCTTTAAGATCTTTAACTACTTCATCCATACTAGCATGATAGATTTTTGTTTCATATGAATCACCATTATTATGTCTCACTAGACGATATATTTGATTAAAATGTTTTGCTTCCAGAAAATATGGAGAATGTGTTGCATATGTCACTTGAATTTCTTGATTTGAATTATTTGCCAATTTTCTGAGTACTGAAGCAAAAGTTTGAGCTTGAATTGGATGCTGAAAAAGTTCCGGTTCCTCAATTGCTAAACATAGAGTGCCATTATTATTTTCACCCTCTTGTTCCGAAAGTAACTGAAGGGCAGAGATCAATAACGTTCTTTGAAACCCGTGTCCTTGTCTTGAGACATCCGTTTGATACTCCCCATCATTTACCCTAATTTTAAAGGTTGTTTTAGGTGGCATAATATCTTGAATATTTGGCTGTATTTCCACGCTTCTATTATTATTATAACCATTTACAACTTTGTTCAGTCTTTTCGTCAAAGTATTTAATGAGTCTCCAAAGACATCTTCATAAATATCCCTTTCTTGAGTTTCTATGTTGCTAAATGCATCTGCCAATTTTTCATCCGCAGATTTTCTATCCATAGTTCGTTCAACTATTTCACTAAGTAATGTATTACGTCCGTCTTCTGCCTCCTCATTTGCTCTTAAGTCAGCTTTGACCAAAGTAAATCTAAAACGAGTGGCCATTGCGGCATTACTATTGAATCCTTTGAAACTTGTAGAAAGTTCCTCAGACATATCCGTTAATTGCTCAGGATGCTCTGATTCCCAACGTGAGACCTCATCAAAAATGGCATTCTTGGTATTAGCATTCTTTAAATCCAATTCAGTATGTGCATTCTGAATCTCTTTATAGATTGATTTCAACTCAGTTGCCTTTAATTCAGAGTTCTTTAATGCACTAAAGGGTTCGAATCCCTTGACATTTGCGGACAGACGTTCGCTCCCTGTTAGATGATCACGGACTTTCCAAGCTTTGAAAATCTTACTGTCGTCGTTTACATATTTCCCCAAAGTATCTCTATCTTCAGTATTTAAATTATTAAATGTAACCGCAACTTCGATGTTTTCATTTTCATACCCATAAGTAGCATCTTGTGCAGTCAAGTCTCCCGCTTTACTGCCATTAAAAAACCAATCAAGTGCATATAGTATAGTAGATTTTCCTACCCCATTAGGACCTACAAAACTTGTAACATCATAAAATTCTATTGTTGCTTTATGAATTGTTCTAAAATTGGAAATTTCTACCTTTTCGATTCTCATATCATCTAGCTCTCCTTTTTATCAATAAAATATGTAATTAGCTTTATCGTTAACTTTATTTCAAGATAATAATAACATTGAGTAAAGAAATGTATGTTTCATATCATGTCTTAATACATTTTAAATATATTTTATAATTCATCAAAAAGTGTTCTTTTTAACCCAATGGATTACAAAAAATATGAGTATTATCAATATGCTTATTATTTTGAATTTCTTTTTTATTGTACTAATTCTTCTCCTCCGTTGAGGAACTTGAGATATTATTAATATCTTTACTAAGATTTGAAATGAGTCTTTTAATTGCAACAAATTCTTCAGTATCTAAATCCACAGCATTGGCCTTAATGTAATATTCATATGCTTCCAACGCTGACACCATTGCCTCCTGAACATGGCCTTCAGGTTTAAATTTGCTCTCTTGAATCGGAAGCTTATAAATATGTGTACTAGTATCATAGTCTAGTTCCCCATATTCCCTGCTAGCTTTATATAAATATCCCGAAATTTGACCAGTAGTTGCTTGAAGCTTGGTCTCCAATTGTGTACGTAAATTCTTAGCGGAAGATTCCCCACCGTTATCTTCAATAATTCTTATAGTAGCTTTCTTAAATTCAGATCTGTTGATACGCCTTGTTTTGTTCATCATGAATACCTCCTTACAAAAGTAAGTATATCATTATTGCTCACAATTGCAATAAAGAATTATTCCAAAATTAATTCTTTTTAAGAACTATTAGGTGGCATATACCACTATTTTAAATAATCTACACTTTTCTAGACATCTATTTCATTTTTGAAATCGTGAATGATGAAATTAATTTTAGGAATTCTTAAAGTATAAGGTTACCAGCTATTCACCAATAAATATCCCTTAGAATGTTTGCCTTTTAACATGCTTAGCTTCATAGGATTTTAAAATCTAATTTTAAACTTCTTTCATAATTTCCACAGGTATTTCTTAACCTTATAATATGCCCATTCAGCTAAGCTTTTGATAACCCTTTTCATAATGATTTGACCAATCTGTTATCTTCTGTTTGACCATCTCCAAGAAAATTTCGATACTCCCAACTCTATATCATTTAGCTACATGTCGATGACGTGTTTGTTTGTAAAAATACATTTTGTTTTCTTGCAAAGTGTATGTTGAATACCTCTCCAGAAAAGAGTGCTTACCTTTTTATACCATGTAATTGTCACATTGGACTTTAGTGAACAAACTTAAAAACCGCACCACCAAGTTATGGCAGTACGGTTTAGAATAATTAAGTGCTATTTAACACCCTTAATTTTCATTTGATGACCTTTGATACTAATCTGACCTGAATAGAGTTTTTGCTTCTTAGCATACTTAAATGCTGCGTTGTAGCAAGATTTCTTAACTTTGTGCATCTTATTGAACTTAACTTCCATATCGTTCAACTTCTTGATTGCACCACTACCAACACCATATTCACTAAATGAATTGTTTGTTAGTGAGTAAGTATTACTCTTATTGATTGTCTTAATTTCATCATTGATAACGTAACAAAGAATTTGTGTTGCTGAACCGTTCTTTTTAGCAAATTTATTATTGATGATTAATACATTACCGTTCGTTCCGCTAATCTTATCTTTGGCAATAACTTTATCACCATTAACCTTAGCTTCTGAAATAGATGGATCGGATAGAACTGCTGCAGCAATCTTACCATCTTTCAAAGAACTAACACGATCAGCTTCAGCGTCAACCTGTTGTAGTTTAACATCAGATAACTTCATCTTATTCTTTTTCAAAACCTTAGTTAGATAAAATTTTGAATAGTCAGACTTATCAACTGCAATAGTTTGACCTTTTAATTTCTTAACGTTCTTATATTTCTTGTTAGCAACTAAAGCATTGTAACCAGGCATTGTTCCTGCTAGTTTCCAATCTTTCGCATCTTTTGAAATACCAGCGTAGTTAACCAAATCAGTCACAGCAGCGTTAACAGTACCTTCCTTGATGGCAGCGTTCAATTCTGCAGTAGAATTGTAAGTCTTCACATCAACGTTGACATTATTACTAGTGTAACCTCTAAGATTCTTACCCATCAAAGCAATAGCTGAAGATACATTCTTAGTTGTCCCCACCACATATTGAGGATTACTATTATCAGCAGCTTTCACAGTTTTCAGGTTAATGAATGAAAGTGAACTAACCATTAATAGAACAATGGCAAATACTAAACTAATCTTCTTAAAAATCTTCACAATAAAAAACTCCTTTTTTATTTAACAATCCTAATCATAACTCACTAAAGAAATCGATTCTACATTATAAGGATGAATTGTATAATTCTTAAAAAAGAGCACAAAAAAAGGCTCGCATAAGCGAGTCTTTTATTTTAGTAATTAGAAATTACTTGAATGAAACACCGTCACCGGCTTGTAGCCATTCGCCAGTAGCAACACGGTAGTAAGTGTTACCATCTGAGTCTTTAGCTGTACGATCTACTTGCCATGCTGAGTTAGTTGCTAGGGCACGTGATAGTACCTTACCATTGTCACCAAATAGTGAGAATACGTAACCAGCTGGTTTGTTCAATGTAGCAACACCAGAAGCGTCTTTAATATCAGTTAAACCATCAGTAGTAGCTGTACCATCAGAGAATGTAACATCATCAGCGTTGATCCATTCGCCAGTAGCAACACGGTATTGAACATTACCCTTTTGATCAACACGTTTTTGATCAGTCTTCCATGCAGTATTCTTACCTAAAGCACGGTTTGTGATTGTAACATTGTCTTCATTCTTCAATGTATATGAATCAGTATCATTCTTTGTTGTTACGATACCTTTAACATCAGAAACAGTCCAACTAGCAGCTTCTTTTGAACCTACGTTGAATGAACGAATAACTGTAACAAACTTACCATCAGCTGTAGTACCTGTTTGGAATGTTGTTGGATCGTTAAAGTTACCATTTGGTGTTGTACCGTTAACTGTCAAACCATAGTTTGAAGCATCAGTAGCATGATTTGTCAACAAGTTAGCAAATGCTGAATCCTTTGCAAATGAAAGCTTAATAACTTGATAATATGTTGTGTTTGCTTTTTCAAATGTTGAAGGTGTGTTATTACCGGCTACAGTACCAGCAGTAGCAGCAGCATATGCATCATTATATGATGTAAAGAATTGTTGACCAACAGTTTTTGTTAAATCAGCAGCCTTACCATTTACTAATTCATTACCATTGTTGTCTTTAACTGATACATCAGTTGAATCAACAAGTTTGTAATCAGCAGTTGATGAACCATATTCAACATTTGCACTCTTAGTATAACTTACAGCAGCTGAATTAATATCAGTTGAAGCAACTGATGCTTTTGTAATAGTGAATGTCTTTGTAATGGCAGCAGCGTTGTTACCATCAACATCTTTGTAGTTGAATACAGCAGTAACCTTAACAGATTTTGTTGTATTGTCTGTTAAGTATTGTGTTAATTCAGCGGCACTGTTAACAGTTGTTCCATTTCCAGTAACAGCTGAAACATTAACTGTTGCAGCTGCAGCACCATCAGTTGTTGCTGAAAGGGCTGTAGCTTTTTCAGCAGCATTTGTTAAATTATATTTAACAAATTGTGCATAATCTGTATTAAAGTCACTAAGACTTACGTTCTTACCAAAATGAGTAATTGCACCTGCAGTTGTTCCTGCTGGAATTGTGTAATCAGTATATTGGTTAGTAAAGTCAGTCATAGCTGATGTATTAGCATCAGTAGCGGCTTGAACAGTAGTTGATGAAACAGATGATAAAACAGGAGCAGCAACGGGTGCAACAGCTAGAAGTGTTGCAGCAGCGATTCCTGCGTATTTAATAGATTTTTTCAATGTATAATCCTCCCCTGGACTACAAGAATTTATTTTTTAATTGTTTAGTGGGCTATCCCACTGACAACCATTATATGAAACTCTGGCTTATGAATCAACTTAAATATGGAAAGTCTGCATCTTTGTAACAATTTTGTATTAAATATCACAACTCTGTAACATTCAAATACATTATTATATTAAATTTATGATAATTTGATTATAATTGATCAAAAAATTACAAACCCACTACAGTTATTGTTAATGCTCCTCAACCAAATCTCGTTAACCCAAAAGAGCCTACTCTTATTTTAGTCGAAATAAGTCGTAGGCTCAAGGTTTATCCTTTAATTATTTTAATAATTCTTTTTAAATACTGAAATAATCTAAAATACTTTGGTTTCAATACGTTCAACATACTTGGCACCAACGATTGTTTCAAATAGTCCCACAGTATCTTTTTCAAAAATTTTACTGGTACTAATTTTTTCCATGGCTTCTTTAACAGTATTGTCATCCAAGTCAGCCTTTACGTAATTTAATACGAAGCTCTTAGCTTTTCCTTCAGCAGTCTTAAATCTCAATTGTAATCTTTTCATTTTTTAGTCCCCCTCTTATTTGGCTAACTCTGTGTCGTGTTTAACTAGTTCTGTTCTGAAAAGTGTATCCCCGTCTGACAGCATTAATAGTCCTTGTGTAAAGAGTTTAATTTGTTCCTCTGTGGGGTTTTCTACTATATTATTGTAAGTCTTTGTCAACTTGCCCTTTGGATACTTAGGATTTGATGTTGTTACGATAATAGATGTCTTGCTCCAGCTCATTATGATTACCTCTTAATTTTTATTTGTAAGAACTTAGCGGCCGTCTTAAGTAACTTACAAATATAGTAACGTTTGGCATGGGCAAAAGCGGAAATAGATTTTTCAAATTTCTGTAACATGTTATAATTCAACCAGCAATATCTTATGGAGGAATTTCAAACATGAAAAAAGCTTTACTACTAGTAACAACTGGGGTGGCTCTACTACTAGCCGGATGTAGCAACAATTCTTCATCATCTAATTCAAGTAGTTCCAACGATTCTACGTACAAGACAGAAATGACTAAAGGTAACGATGCCGTAAACGACGAGAACTACTCGAAGGCTGCTGATCACTTTACTTCAGCCAACAAAGCTAAGAAAACTGATAAAGCTAAGGCTTCTAAGACTCAAGCTCAATACTTGGTGAAATCCAAAAAATTGATGAATCAACGTGAATTCTCTGATGCCAAGGCTGCTTTGAACAAGGTTAAGGATCAAGAAAATGGTAATAAGAAGATGACTTCTCGTGCAAAAACTTTATTGAAACAAGTTGCGAAAATCCAATTGAACCGTAACAATTTCAAGATTGATATCAAGAATGCCAAGGATATGATCAAACAAGGTAGCAATTCTCAAGCTAAGAGTTTGCTAGAACAAGTTACTAATTTCAAGGGTGTTAAGGGTAAGTATTACTCAGACCTATATACTCAAGCCAAGACTTTGTTAGACTCATTACCTGCTGAAGATACAAATAAGGCCGAAGCAATAACCGCTACTCAACCTGATTCTTCTACTGAAGATCAAAAGAATAGTACAGCCGATGCTTCATCCCAAGCTGACCAAAGTGACAATCCTGCTGCTAACGGTCACTTCGATGTTGAGAAAAAAGAAGTTAACGGTAAAGAAATTACCGCTGCCGACATTGCCAATGCTAGACAACAATTAACTGATTCTGGTGTTAAGAATGTTGGTGCCTGGAGTGATAATGATATCGTCCGTGCAATTAAGAACGCCGCTAAAGATGGTCGTTCTACTATCACTGCTGATGATGGTAAGATTCAATAGTTTCTACTATATAATAAAGAGAGCTAAGAACTTGGGATGAAAACCAAATTCTTAGCTCTTTTTCTATTCTTGATTGAAAATAACCCATCAGTATTCGTTTAGAATTATCTATAATTTGATTTATCAAGCATATTTACCGTTCTACCCAATCGTGCTTAATAATTTGAACTTTTTAAGTATATTGAACGTATTCGTAATTTATACTTGATTTCTCATCCATGGGAAAATGCACAATTTTTAGAAGTATATACTTGCCTATCTTCTTAAATCCTCATAGAATGAACTACTAAACTAATTAGGAGGATTTTTACTTTGAAAAATGAAATTCCAGAAGCCATCACTATTGATGAACTATTCAAAGACTATTCTGGCAAGAAATTTAGTACACCCGAATTAGACTGGGGCGAACCACAAGGAAATGAATCCTGGTAACTTCTATAATATAATCAATAACATCAAAAATATCCTTTGATTTATGAGCTAATTCTTAAATTTCTTTAAGGCTTTTCATAACACTTCTTTAAACCCATTGTTAAATACCTCATTGCGATATAGGTTTAATGTGAACCGCAAATTAAGACGAGGAGGTATCGGATGAAAAAGAATAAAGTTTTAATTGGATCAGTTCTAGCACTATTAATAGCTCCAACGGTTCTGTCTAATTTGTCACCTCAAAGCGTAAGTGCGGCAGATACAACAGCAACTGAATTAGTAGGTACTGTACGCAATGGCAACGGTATTCTGGTCAATGATCAGGGTCAAGCTATCACTAGCACTTACCTTCCAAATAGCAGTACTTGGAAACTAGGTGCCACAACCCAATTCAATGGTGTGACTTATTATCAAGTCGCTACTAATGAATGGATTTCCGCTAACAGTATCGATATCGGTAACACAAGTAGTCAAGTAACTACTGCAGCCGAAAGTACTCAAAGCATCAACTCATCACAAGTTGGTACAGCCAAATGGAATTCTGCTTTGGTCAACAGTCAAGGACAAGCAATTGCTGGGGTAACTTTACCCGCTGGAACTGCTTGGCAAATTGGCGCAACCGCTACGATCAATGGAGCAACCTACCTACAAGTGGCAACTGATGAATGGGTCGCTGCTAGTGATGTGAACGTTTCGACTGGAACAACTGCCACTGCCGAAACTCCAAGCGTCGCAACAACGCAAGCATCTCAGCAACAACAATTAGTTGGTACCGTAGTTAATGGTCCCGCTAACTTGTATGACACTTCGATGGATTCTTTCTCAGGTCGTCAATTACAAGAAGGAACTAACTGGAAAGTTGGCCAAATGGTTCAAAACAAATATGGCTATACCTTCTACCAAGTTTCAAATAATGAGTGGGCACAGAGTACTAATATGCATTTGAACGAAAATAGTGCCGCTGAAAATGTGACAAATGAACCCGAGTTTGCGACATCTGTTACACAATAGAGGAAAAAGATAAAGGTATATTCGCAGTTTTCACAATTTCTTCACATTTACCATTTACTATAGAAGTTGGTAAACAAGAATACTGAATTTACTAAATATGATATATATAATAAACAAACTAATATTATTATCTTCCTCCCTAATATAGTAGGAGCCTCCAAAAGAATGGGGGCTCTTTTAATTTCACGAAAAAACGAAATTCCATAATAATTGGAATTTCGTTTTTTTAGTTATATTGAATTAGTTGCTGTTATCTTATATGTTTCCTTTGAAACCGGTATAGGAATAAGGCTTTGTCCAGAAACATATTGATCAATCCCATCTTTATCATAAGATACTAATTATTAGCACCATAATCGTATAGCAAGCAATCTAGCCTGGAACAAAAATTGAAATCGTCTCAGTAGTGAATTTATTCTTAGCTGACGAAGTCAGGTTAGAATAAGGCCAAGCTTGGAACTTTGGAATTAGTTTCAAGTCGTGCCCACTACGTTCCAGACGAGTTTCAATTTTTGTGGAAGGCGGCATTATAATCAGAAAACAGGATCTCACTTTTAATATAATTTTGTTTGAATTAATTATATCCATCTGTTTATAAATTTTGAGCAAAAAAAATCCTTTAGAGAACACATCTTGTACTCTAAAGGAAAGTTGGTGCTATTTATTTTTTAAGATTCTTTTCAACATAAGAACGAACATCGGCATCACTCATATCGAGAAATGGCTTCTCTGCTTCTTCTGTCTTAACTGTATCGTGATTGTTGTTTTCCATGAAATTATTCCAAATCGCATCACGGACAACTGTATCATCATCACTCCAGTCAAATGCTTCACTCATCTTTAAGTTTAGCACTTCTGGTTCTTTTGCAATGGCTGCATCAGCCATTTTTGATTCATCTACTTCTGCCATAATTCAACAACCTCCTTAGTTACAAGTTCATTATAGTTCTAATCTGGAAAAGTGACACAATAAAAGCCTATTATTTTTTATGATTTTATCTATTGGCACAATTTTTGTACTAATAAGTGTTGATACCACATAGACTTATAATTAAATATAGTATTTTATACATTTTGTATAACAAATTCGATTGAATTTTGAGTATATTTATTAACTGACGTCTGATATACTAAATACATAAAATTATTGTTCGAATCACCCCTTTATTATTTTGTTAATTAGATATAATCTTGGGTTAGTTAGTTTTCTCCTTACAAAGTTTGCTAACTACAAAACGCCGCCAATTTATGAGATTGGCGGCGTTTTTGTTTATTTTTTAGCTTTTTTACCTAATGTCGAATGATGCATTCCATAGGAAAAGTAAACTATCAATCCAATGGCAAACCAGATACCAGCGTACATTTTAGCTTGAATATCAAGGCCCCAGAATACTACTAAGGAACCGAGGAAACCTAAGGCTGGTAAAACTGGATATAGTGGAACCTTGAAGTCGGGATCTTGAATATCCTTCCCTTCACGTCTTCTCAATGGATAGATTCCGAGCGAAACGAACATGAAAGCTATCAGCGTTCCTGCCGAAATCAATTGTGCCAAGAACGCAAATGGACAAAGTGCTCCAATCACGATTGCTATTAATGAAAGAACTAGCAATGCATGATTAGGTAGATTGTTTTTATCCAACTGACCTAACCATTTTGGCAACATTCCGTCACGTCCAAATGAATAGATCAATCGAGAACCGGCTAACATCATTCCGATTAAAGCTGTGAACATTCCGATAACCGCAATTGCTTGGATAACACTAGCTACGATTGGATGACCTGCTTGTCTAAGGGCCCAACCAACTGGCTCGGCGTTGTTAGCATATGACGAATAGTTGAACATTCCCACTAGAACTAACGCTACGGCGATAAACAACAAAACAGCGATGACTAATGAACCGAGAATTCCTCGTGGCATCGTCTTCCCTGGATTCTTGGCTTCAGCTGAATTAGCAGCGATTGAATCGAATCCAATATATGATAGGAAGATCATGGAAACTCCCGCATAAATTCCTTGCCAACCACCAAAGGCAGTTCCGTCTGGATTGACCCGATACTTAGGAATAAATGGTAGATAATTTTTTACGTGAATGGCGGTTAAACCAACTACGATGAAAGTTAGTATAGCCAACACTTTTAAAACAACCAGCACATTCTCAACTTTGGCCGCGCCACTGACACCTCGTGATAGCAATAACGCTACTGCCGCAATTACGACGACCGCTGTCAAATCCAGCACTCCCCCATTATTTCCAAGAGTATTGGCAATAGCATTCGGGAAGTGAACTCCCAAGGGTTCCATCAATCCTCGAAAATTGGCTGACAATCCCGAGCCAACGAAGGCTAAAGCTATGAAATACTCTGCCAACAAGGCCCAACCTGCGACCCAGCCGAAGAATTCTCCGAACATAACGTTGATCCATGAATACGCTGAACCGGCAAACGGCATTGCGGCTGCCATCTCCGCATAAGCAAAAGCCACCAATCCTGCAACTATTGCGGCAATAATGAATGAAAACACCACTGATGGCCCGGTATGTTGAGCCGCAACTACTCCTGGCAAAGTGAAAATTGAAGTTGAAACGATTGTCCCCACTCCCAAGGCTAAGAAATCCTTAACGGTCAAAACTCGAACTAAATGTGAATCTTTATCCTCATAAATACTCGGATCCTCTTTCAAGGTCAAACGTTTGAAAAAACCACCCATAAAAACACTCCTTTTGAAATTACTTCGATGACTTCGTGTCGGGTTCCGCCATCAAATTTTGGTAATTGAAATATTGCCTATTTTAATTGATTTTTAATCTTCGCGCAAGAAGCTTTTAGCTGTGAAAGCCTGCTTAATTAAGGAAAAACAATGTTTGTAACTAATATAATAGTATGTAATCGTTACCTTACTATTAAAACATTTTTAATAATTAGATGATTGCTACCGAATTGTTTCGGTACTACTATTATGTCGGAGGTAATTAACAATGATTGATGATGAACAAAAATTGTTAGATTACATGTCAAAATTTTATAACATTCCGGCTAGTGAATTACGGGAGAAATATTCCTTATCACAACTTCAAGATGCTTATAACGAAATCGAGCAGAAAACTAAATATCAAAAATTCTTAGACGATAAGAAATCCTTCCCTAGTAAATATTTGATGAAGGAATTCAGTCCACTTTAGAATTTAACCAAAATAAATAGGCGTTTCATTGTTATTGAAAACAATGGAACGTCTATTTTTGAGTTTTAGCTACTAGGTTTATTATTTTATCACGCTTGGAGCGTTATTAACATATTTATTTATTTTATACTTTGGAACACGTTTTGATTTGTTTTTACACTATTTTTTGTAGTTCATGTTATTCATATCTTATATAAGATTTGTTTGACATATTATATAGTGATTTTTCAGTCTCAATTATTACACACCGAATTTGCTAGTTTGTCGAAAACACAATTAATTTAAAATTATTATCTCATTTTTGATTAATTTGCCCTTATAAATTTTGACTAATTAAATTTAGAATTTTTATTAATAAAAATGTCAGATTTGTTAAACTTTCCTTATCGTTATTGGGATATGTATATATTTATCAAAGCTATACTTATCTACGTGATATTCAAAAAATATATTAGGTTAGGGGTAAATTAAATATGAGATTCCAACAATTAAAACATGATCCAAATAGCGTTATGCGTAAAAAGTTAGTTAAATCCAAGAAAAATTGGGTTGTCGTATCTAGCCTTTCCATCGCAGGGGGATTACTTTTGTTAGGTGCTCCAACTACTGTGTCAGTTAAAGCTGATGTTGCACCTATTAATGTTCAAACTGTTCTTACAGAATCAAATAATTCCAGTACAGAAGGAATGGTAACAGGAAAAGCAGAGTTCGATACCCCAAGTGGTAAAGTCTATGTTGATATTCCCGCTACCAAAGTTGGCGAAACCGTTACGGTAAAAGTTCCAATTATTAACGGTTATAAAGCTAGTGTTGACACAATTACCGGCAAATTAGATGTCAATGGTAAATTTACCCCTGACTCAGACGTACCCGTTACATATATTGCCGTTAATACAGGCTCGAATTCCGGTACAAATGATAATACATTAAAAAATACTACCAAAAGTTTGACTGCATCATCCGATGCAACAGCTAATACTGTTAACACCGCTGACAATTCCACCACAGTACCTGTTGAAGATTCAAATACTGAAAATGCCGCTCCAACCGAGGCTCCAGTATCACCTACTGTTCAAAAAGATAAAGTCCCAGATGAATCAGCCACAGATGCTTCAGATAAAAATATTCTAGCTACAACTAGTAAAACAGAACTTGAAAAACCTATGGCTGCCATTGCCGAAGTTGCCACGCTAGATACAACTCCTGCAAAATCAGGTACAACAAATGGAATTGATTGGACACTTGATGATTCGGATGTACTACATCTTAATGCAGGTACTATGACAGATAATACATTAACAACTTCTCCTTGGGCTGACAACGCCGCTAATATTATGACTATTTCCGTTGATGGTGCTATTACTGCACCTGTTAATATGCAATATATGTTTGCCAATCTTCCCAATTTAACTGGATTTAACAATTTAAATAATATTGATACCAACTCCACGACTAATATGAATGGATTATTTACAAATGAGACCTCCGTTAATAACATCGATTTATCCCAATGGAAGTTAGGTAACGTAAAATCTCTAAGTAAAATGTTCCAAGGAGATTCAGTTTTATCAGAAGTTAAAACTCCTGATAAATTATCAAGTTTTTCAAATGCCAATGATTATAGTTATGCACTTGCAGATTGTCCAAATCTAATTGACGTTTCTAACATAGGAAACTGGCAACCAGCTCAGCCTCTTACAAATTTCATTAGCATGTTTAGGGGTGATGGTCTTCTTGGAAGTAGTGCAACTGAAAAAAGTCCATTTTCTTTAATGTGGGGTATAGACGGTACCTCAAATACTGGTGACTCCTCAAAGGGTGAAGGTATGTTTGATGGAACTAATTTCACTTTTCTTAGACTAAGCAACCGTGCTAGATTCAACACTACTACAGCTTTAACTTCAAATAATGGATCCAAATGGGTTGGAACAGGTAATGATTCTTCTAAGGAATTCTCAGGTGTTCCAACAGCTACAAGTGGATTGGGATATACATATAATGGGACATTGACAAGTTCTAATTACACATCAATAACATATCAGGCTCAAAAATCAACCGGTAATGTTCAAAATATAATTACCATTCACTCTAATCTAGGTGACAAAACAACTATTATCTCCGGAAATGTGGGAGATAGTGTATCAGTTACTGTACCAACAGTTGAAGATTACACTCCTGACCTGACCAAAGTTACAGCAACTATTGGTCAAACTCAGGCTGTTGCGGATCAAACAGTTACTTACGTTGGTAAGACCATTACTTCTTCAGAGCTTCCTTCTAACTTAGGAGGTCAAGTCGTTAAGCTTCCTACCGATTCTAAAGTTGGTGATACTGTTACAGTTGATGTTCCT
>CALNAK010000018.1:10000-12609 GCA_937874185.1 uncultured Lactobacillus sp. | reverse complement strand
ACACCGTCTAATTCGTCGGCAGCGTCAGATGTGTATAAGAGACAGGAATATATATTGGGGTAAAAGGGTTAGATCTTGGCAAAATAAATGAAGAAAATAAAGGAAAATTTTTGTGATTTATTGATTTATATATATTGTATATACAATACAAAAAAATCTGTATATTGAGAGAATATATCTTCTGACTCTTTGTATTCCAATAGTTTATTGGAGTGGATTTTACGTTATTTATCATTATCATTTAGTTCAGTTTTAATTTTTTTTAGTTTTTGTCCAATTTCAATAAAAAAAGGAGTCTTTATGTCACGTTACCGAGGGCCTCGTTTTAAAAAAATACGACGTCTGGGGGCTTTACCGGGACTAACTAGTAAAAGGCCTAGGGCAGGAAGCGATCTTAGAAACCAATCACGCTCCGGAAAAAAATCTCAATATCGTATTCGTTTAGAAGAAAAACAAAAATTGCGTTTTCATTATGGTCTTACAGAACGCCAATTACTTAAATATGTTCGTATCGCCGGAAAAGCCAAGGGGTCAACGGGTCAAGTTTTATTACAATTACTTGAAATGCGTTTGGATAACATCCTTTTTCGGTTGGGTATGGCTTTGACTATTCCTCAAGCGCGCCAATTAGTTAACCATGGGCATATTTTAGTTAATGGTCGTATAGTTGATATACCAAGTTATCGATGCAAACCCCGAGATATTATTACAGTGAAGGATGAACAAAACTCTAGAACTTTGGTTCAAAATCTTCTTGAGTCATCTGCCCCCGAGGAATTGCCAAACCATCTGACTCTTCACACATTCCAATATGAAGGGTTAGTCAATCAAATAATAGATAGGAAATGCGTCGGTTTGAAAATAAATGAATTGCTTGTCGTAGAATATTACTCTCGCCAGACTTAAAAAACCTAAGTGAAGTAAAAAAAATCACTAAAAACAAGAGTTCGGACAACTCCCCTTTGCCCGCTTTTTTGATTAAAACTAAAAAGGGACAAGGTAAGGGATTTTGTCGGGGAATCTTTTTCCTATTCATGTATCATAGATTGGTAGGGAGGTTTGGATCCCTTGTTTGCTCTTCCCAGCATTTTCCATAGCAAAGAAATGTAGATTTTATATCTATTTTTTTCATTTGATTTGATACGTTGTGGTCAATCACGTAAGATTGGTTATTTAGTTGAAAGTACGGAAAGAGAGGGATTCGAACCCTCGGTAAACAAAAGTCTACATAACAGTTCCAATGTTACGCCTTCAACCACTCGGCCATCTCTCCGACATCAGGATTATGACTGAGTACCTGGGTGAATAGCGAGTTATTCATCGTTTTTTAGATTATGGTTAATAGATACCTTTTTTGATCGGAAAAATTGGAAGTAGATAGAATATTTTTTTATAAAAAACGAGTCCGCTTTTATGTTAGTTCGTACTATAAAATTCCTTTGTTTGTGAGAATATTTTCTCACAAAAGAAAAGTTAAAGGAAATAAAACGAGTTATAGAATGGATTACTACCTATGCCAAGATCGCGTATAAATGGAAATTTTATTGATAAAACCTTTACAATTGTAGCCGATATCTTATTACGAGTCATTCCGACAACTTCCGGAGAAAAAGAGGCATTTACTTATTACAGAGATGGTGCGATTTGATTATCATTATCATTTTTTTCTATTTCTCACCGATTTGGAATAGAAAAAAATGAGTATTGCAAAAAATCTACGCTTTTGAAGGTGAAGTTTATAATATAAAAAAGCAATCCCTTCTGTCATGTATCCACGATTAGTGCAGCCTTAGATGCTTCAATTATGAATTCTAGTATTGAGCAAAAGGTTTTTACCTACGGTTCCCGTATTACAGATCAATCCTACTAGACTAATACAATATACGAATAGGAGGCACAGGGGAAGAAGCACTACGCCGAGAAATCAACAACACGAAAACTTTCTTCAAAAAGATTCCTTTTCTTTCTTCTTCTTTGGGATTGGGACTAATTAAAATGGTTGGAACAATAAACATCCATCTCGTCCGTACTTTGGATACCCGTATAACCATTGAAGACTGTTGAAGTGACTAATTCCTGGAAATTTAGGGGCGTTGAGAACAAAGAAATTGTTAGAGTTTCCTTTTTTATTTTTATCTAGTATGAATATGAATCCACTTGGTAGTAAGAAAAGATCTTTTACAAGAAGGTTGGCTAGGGATTTCTTGTAAAAACATTAGCCCCGCTTAGTTCATAATGACATCAAATTTTTCCATATCCATATATTTATTATTTTCATTATGCACCTAAAGGAGGAGCCGTATGAGATGAAAATCTCACATACGGTTCTGAAACGGAGAATTCGTTAAAGCGAATGACGACCGTAACGGATGTCGGCTCAATCTGAAGGAAATTATGCGGAAGCATTACAGAATTATTATGAAGCTATGCGACTAGAAATTGACCCCTATGATCGAAGTTATATACTCTATAATATAGGCCTTATCCACACAAGTAATGGGGAACATACCAAAGCTTTAGAATATTATTTTCGGGCATTAGAACGAAACCCCTTTTTACCACAAGCTTTTAATAATATGGCTGTGATCTGTCATTACGTGCGACTATCT
>CALNAK010000017.1 GCA_937874185.1 uncultured Lactobacillus sp. | reverse complement strand
ATACGCCTATCTTTATCAGAGACTTTAGTTTTTTCTAGACAATCAAATTTATTCTGTTATTCGATTCTTTCGTTCCTTAATAATATTTTTATTCCCACCAACTATAATGACATCGGCTACATCTAAAAACAATCCATGCTCCACAACACCAACTTGACGCTCAAGATATTCAGCCAAGTTTTGCGGATTATCAATCGCATTTAAATGTAAATCAATAATATAATGACCTCCATCAGTCACTATAGGTAATTTGTTTTTATCCATTCTAAGAATAGGATTAAGGCCTTTATCATTAAAATTTTTCAATAAACGACCACTCCCATAGGGAACAACCTCAACCGGCAGAGGAAATGTACCTAAAATATCATGTACCTTAGTATCATCAACAATCCAAATATTACGTTTAGAGTTTTTAGCAACAATTTTTTCCATTAATAATGCTGCCCCACCACCTTTAATACCATTCATGTAGGCATCAACTTCATCGGCGCCATCAATAGTAACATCAATGTGATCTACATTGTCAATATCATTGACTTTAATACCCAAACTGGCACATATTTCAGAAGTTTTTTTTGAAGTTGTCACCCCAGAAATTTTTAATCCCTGACGAGCAATAGCTTCTAATAAATACATGACTGTCGAACCTGTTCCTAAACCAACAATCATGCCATCTGATATATAATTAATCGCTACTTCAGCAGCTTTCTTTTTCTTTTCGTCTTGTGTAATCATCTTGATGCCTCATAGTTTGCTAATTGATTAATCTTTTCGTCAACTGCTTTTTTATATGGAATAGATGATATAGCACCAGCCTTACTGACAGCTAAAGAACTGGCCATGGTACTACGTAACAATAATTCTCGCATATATAGCATGTCATGCCGTAAACTTGCAACAACTGTGCCAATAAACGTATCTCCTGCAGCTGTAGTATCAATGGTCTTGACCCTAAAAATTGGTAAGAACCCGGGTTCGTTTAAAATATTATAATAAACACCCTTATCTCCGAGAGTGATAATTACGTTTTTTAGTCCTTGAACACTTAATTGTTGATAAATTGTATCTTCTATTGTTTTTAAATCCGTACTTTTAGAAGCATTAACAAGCGCAGCCGCCTCTGTCTCATTTGGTATAATTAAGTCAGTGTAACTAATTAAATCATTGCCAAGGTCGTGCGTAATCGGTGCTGGATTGAGTACAGTAATAGCACCACCTACTTTTGCAATTTTGAACGCTGCTTCAACTGCTTCCTTAGGAACTTCTAATTGTGCGACAACTACATCGGCATCTCGTAACACTTTGGTTGCTTTTTCAACATCTTCTTTATCCAAGTCCATATTAGCACCACCATGAACTAGTATAGTATTATGACCATTAGATTCTAACAAAATGGTTGCAGTTCCTGTTGGCTTATTCTTTTTCACGATGTAATCTGTGTTAATATTTTCTTTTTTTAATAACTTATGGAAGAGTTCCCCATTATCATCGTCGCCAGTAGCGCCAATAAATGTTACATTTGCGCCTTGCCTAGCAGCCGCAACAGCTTGATTTGCACCTTTCCCACCAAAATTAGTTGTTTGATCAATAACGGAGATGGTCTCTCCTTGAAGCGGAAGTCTTTCAATTTTTGTAACCAAATCTATGTTTAAACTTCCAATTACGACAACATTATTCATTTTTACTGCCTTTCATATTCATAAATAAGAACTAAATATACCGAACAAATTATTTGTACTTATCAGAAACTATAAGTTCCAATGGTGATTTAATATTACTTGATACTTTCTTTCCTTGGAAATATTCATATGCTGCTTGAACGGCTAACTTACCCATTTCTTTTGGCTTCTGTGCAACAGTTGCCGCCATTTGACCTTTCTTTACAGAACTAATCCCATCCTCAGAACCATCAAATCCGACAATAATAATATTTGGATTAGACTTTAAAGCTTGCACTGCACCCAATGCCATTTCATCATTTTGAGCAAACAGGCCCTTTATTTCAGGATGCGCTTGAGCAATATTTTCAGCGGTATTCAATCCTTGTGTACGATCAAAGTTAGCTGTCTGTCGTGTGACAGTATCGAGTTTTCCTTTAGCTGTGTCATCGAATCCCGCACCACGTTCACGTGTTGCAGATGCCCCAGGTGTTCCCTGTAATTCAGCAATTTTTCCATTTTTTCCTAATGTTTTAATCATAAATTCAGCTGCCATTTTACCACCTTCTCGTGAATCAGAGGCAACTAAACTCAGAACTTTTCCACCATCAGAAGACCTGTCTATTGTAATGACTGGTATCCCAGCTTCATTTGCAGACTTCACTTCTGGCGTAATTGCTGAAGAATCGACTGGATTTATAATCAGAACATCAACCTTTTTTTGAATTAAATCTTCCACATCGTTGCTCTGTTTGTTCGTACTATTTTGCCCATCATATACTTGTACCTTTGACCCAGACGATTTAGCAACTTCGTTCACACCATCTTTAATAGAAATAAAGAATGGGTTGTTCAATGTGGATAACGAAACACCTATCGTCAATTCAGATGGTTTTTTATGTTGTACTGTTACATTATTTTGAAAGGGATTGCTGATAGAAAAAACCTGACGACCCGATGTAACGAAGAAAATACCATATATTAATATGCCAACAGCAACAATAATACCGATAACTTTTTTAGTCATAATAACGACTCCTTTTATGCTTTCTTCCGACGATCCAATAGAACTGCTATAATAATCACAATTCCCTTAACAATTTGCTGATAAAAACTGGAAATACCAATTAGGTTCATACCATTGTTTAATGTACCAATAATTAGCGCACCAATGAGTGTCCCAAATATTCGACCACGTCCACCAGCTAATGATGTACCGCCTAAAACAACAGCAGCAATAGCATCCATTTCAAATCCCGTTCCTGCATCTGGTTGAGCTGAACTTAATCGTGAAATCAAAACCATACCGGCTGCTGAACTCATAATTCCTGAAATGACATATATCCAAGTTTTAGTAATATTTACCTTAATCCCAGACACAAATGCTGCCTTCTCATTACCACCAAGAGCATAGGTTTTCCTGCCAAATGTCATCTTGTGTAGCAGAATATAGAGAATAATAAATGAAATTATCATCAATATAACTGGAACTGGAATTCCAAAGAAATATCCTCGACCAATGAATTGAAAAACAAAGCTATTATTCATTGCTTTTCCTGTAATTGGATTACCATTTGTAAAAACATAAGTTGCGCCACGAAAAATTGTCATTGTTGCCAGTGAGGCAATAAATGGTGCTGCACCGCCTTTAGTAATAATTAATCCGTTCACACCACCTAAGATGCCACCAATTATAATTCCAACTAACATTGCAATTAATGTTGGTACGCCGCTTGTAATCATCATAGCGGATAAGGCTGAAGTCAAAGCTAATATTGCACCAACTGATAAATCAATGCCGCCAGTGAGAATAACAAATGTCATACCAAATGCAATCAAGCCGTTAATCGAAACTTGTCGTAACAAGTTCAATAAGTTATTAGGATCTAAAAAGCTTGGATTCATTGCAGTTGTGAGCAATGCTAAAACAACCAATGCAAGTACTGGACCTAACCCTGATACCTTACTCATCAGGCTCTTGTTCTCTTTTACTACTTCCTCTACACTTTTTACGCTAGCCATTATATTTTTCCTCCTGTTGCAAGTGTCATAATATCTGATTCTGTTACCTTTTCGTTATTATCGACAATTCCCATAAGGCTGCCTTCATACATGACTGCAATGCGGTCACTCATAGCTATAATCTCTGGTAGATCACTCGAAACCATTATAATTGCCACACCTCGATCAGTTAACTCATTCATTAAATCGTAAATTTCTCGTTTAGCACCAACATCAACACCTCGTGTCGGTTCATCTAAAATCAATATTTTACTACCAGCGCCAATCCATTTGGCGAGTACTACTTTCTGCTGATTTCCACCAGATAAACTACCTACACTAATATTTTGACCATCCGTTTTTACGGTTAAACGTTTTATCAAAAGATCAACGAAACTGTCTTTAGTGTTTTCATCTATCATATGGTTTTTTACCAGCTCTTGTAAACTTGGCATAATGATATTTTCAGCAACAGAGAAATCTAGAATCAGTCCCTCATCTTTACGATTTTCAGTTACAAAACCAATTCCCTGTGTAAT
>CALNAK010000016.1 GCA_937874185.1 uncultured Lactobacillus sp. | reverse complement strand
TACTTTCATTTTACGGACTGAATAAAAATAGTCCATTTTTTTAGTATAAGAGCAACTTTTTGTTTTCTGCTCCTTTTAGAAACATTACAAAGTTAGTTTTCTTTTGTTAAAAATATAAACCAGTTTAATTAATGATTATTGTTTACGGTTTCAATACTTGAACGAATAATCTTCTTTTCACTCGCAGGTAAGTTACTAATATATTCTTCCACAATATCATTAATTACCTCGTAAATTTTTTTACTTTGCAAAGTGGCAATTGTGCTAATGGCTGTGTGTGTGTTTAATGGGAGCCTAATCGATTTTGGTAAGTCTTTACTTGTAAGCCTACTTTGTGGAAGCTTTAGCAAGTCTTCTGGCATTGTGCGGTTAATATCTTCTGATAGTTCTGGTGTAATATTTTCTGGGCGCTCTGTTTTCTTTTTTCGGAATGAGCTTAGTCCAATATTGTCAGTCATGATAAATGCTCCTTATTTTTGATCAAATATATTTATGCGCTCGAGAGTTTCTTTGATGAGATCACCGTATATTGCATGTATACGTTTGTCATGGATATCTTTAGTATTATCGGTAATCCCAGTTCTATCAAATCTCTTTAATCTGTTCATCTGTTTAATATGAGTTTTGAAGATATTGTTATCACCAAAGCTTTCTGTGGCATCTTGCAAGACATCTAAATCAAGTTCTGATCCATTTTGTTGTAGTACGGGAAGTATTCCTAAAAGATCTATATTCAGACCATAGTCATCTTGTAACTCTAATAAGTGCTCTATATATTTTTCAGCACCTTTTAGAGCCCGTTCTTGTGTTTGTAGTATAACGATTACAAAATCACTGGCTACCAGTGCATTGTCTGTAAATTTGTTCAGTTGTGGTGGAATATCTAAAAATACAAAGTCATATTCATTTTTGAATTCATTAATGAAATTTGTTAAGTGATGATCTTGTGAGTAATCATCAGAAAAATTATCATAAAGGTAACGTTCATAGTTTTGTAAGTCTGAGTAAGACGGTAACAAATCTAGATTATCTTTTACATTTATTAACGCTTCCTTCGGATTATTATTTTTGATGGCTTCAAACAATGTTTCTTTAAAGTCAGGTTTCTTTTTATAAATATTAGTCATTGTGGTTAGCAATAAATCTGTTGCATTAGCTTGGGGATCTAAGTCAATTAGCAATACTTTCTTATCCATTTTAGACAATGTATAAGACAGCATTACGGAGTTTGTTGTCTTCCCCACCCCACCTTTGAAGTTTCCAGTTGTGATAACTTTAGTCATTCTTAACTCCTTTATAAAATTATAAAATTATGTATTTATAAAAGTATAAAAGTATAAAAGTATATTTTTATAAAAATATATTTTTATACTCAATACATGCTAATAACTGATACGTAAACACTTTTTTTAATTTATAAATTTATACTATCATAAAAATATAAAAGTAGCAAAATATAAAAGTATAAATTTATAATAATATAACTTTATAAATATATACATATCACAATAACTTTATAAAATTATTGACATAGCGGTAGCTATTACGTTATATTATGTGCATAAACATAAATTGAGATAATTAATTTATTACAAAAAGAAAAGCCACCAAGGACGGCAATCCTTGATAGCTACATGATTCTTATATGTACTAGAACGTGTATCTATATTATATAACATAACCTTTGTGTTGTAAATGTGGGTGATTTCAAAAAGAGTGAAGCCAAACACTTTAAGGGGTATGGTTGATATGACAGGTAGGGGGTAGTTGTGTTTCTTGCAACTCGGTAGATCCAAATTGCTATATCAGGTATACGAAAAAATAGACAAGTGCCATTTTCCCAGACACTACTGTACAAAAATATGTGGGTGCTACACAAACAATCCATACTGGGCGTGTAGTAGGGTGAGAGCGACCACAAACGGCTCGGCAGGTAAAACGGTGTCTACGGACACAGGGCTTGTATTTAAGCTGTATAACGCGAAAAAGATAATAAATATAGTGATACAGCGCCAATAAGGGCGTTTTTTTATTGGTTTAATGAATAAAGTAGTTAATTAAAGCAGGCGGGTAAAACCAAGGCTTGTATGGATAAGGTGACGGACGACTGAACGATCGGTCAAGTGTTTGTTAACAGTAAAGTTTTCTTCTTCCCAAAACAAGGGGAAAACTATCTTCAGCTCAAAACTTCCCTCACTCTCAATCAAGCATTTGTAACTTCCTGTGTCAACAACTTCTTTTAGTTTTCTCTATTGATTTAGATTTAAAGACAATAAAAAAAGTCACAATCATAATAATAACCACGGGCGATCTTAACTGTTGTGGTGGCGGTTGGCTGTCGCGCGGTTTCCGTGTTTGGTGGCAGATTTTATTTGATATTTAATTGATAATTTTTATAAATATAGTTGGCAATTGTTTATTGTGAGAAGATAAAAATATTCTTAACTTGTTTTTCTTCTTCAAAGACCTGTTTAGCTGTTTGAAAATAGAATAGGTTAAATAAGCGGATGCACATAGCTTGATTACTAATTCCGAAAGAGTTGCGCAAATAATTAAAAGGTTTTCTATCATCTAGTAATAATTGAGTGGATTTTTTATTTGCTAATAATATGCTAGCCATATTATTAGCCTCTTTTTCAAGGATTCGATCTTTTTCGGTATAATCGTTTTCTGCATTAGAGACGGATACGTTTGCTTATTCTCGTGAAGTAAGAAGTGCTCGTATACTGAAAATCCGGACTGCTTTATTTCTAGGGCATAATCCGAGATAATCAAGTATAGGAGTTTTTTTATATTATGAAAGCTAAGCGATACTCAACAGAATTTAAGTCATCAATTGTCACCTTGTATAACGAGGGACGTTCTGCTAATTCTCTAGCCAATGAATACCATTTGGCTGTACAAACCGTCACGGGTTGGGTGAAGAAAGCCCAAATCATTGGGACGGACGTTACCGGTAAGCCAGTGACTCGTGCCGAATTTAATGCGATGCAGAAAGAAGTTGCACGACTCTTGGTAGACTTTTATAGTTTAGTTGTGAACTAATAAATCAATATAAGTTTGATAAAGTAGCTTATAATAATTATTATACATTGGTTAGGAGGGGGAATATGAGTATTATTGATGATATAGCAGCAGATCAAATGAATATGGAGTTTACTAAAAAAGGATTAAGGCCAATATTTCACGTATCGGAAAAAGCAAAATTAGTCATTATTGGTCAAGCACCGGGATTACGAGTTCAAAACTCGGGTATAATGTGGGATGATGCATCGGGAGATCGATTAAGAGAGTGGATCGGGGTTGGTAAAGATACCTTTTATAATTCAGGAAAAATTGGCGTAATTCCCATGGACTTTTACTATCCAGGAAAAGGAAAATGGGGTGACTTACCGCCCAGACGAGGAGTAGCTAACAAATGGCACCCAAAATTATTGGAGCTTATGCCCGATGTTCAGTTAATTATATTGGTGGGATCATATGCTCAGAAATATTATCTGAATCTTGGTTATCAAAGCAAGATAACCGATGTAATAAAGAACTACAAAAATTACTTGCCTCTTTATTTTCCGATAGTTCATCCTTCACCAAGAAATAATATATGGATTAAAAAAAATCCGTGGTTTGAACAAGAGGTTGTGCCAGAATTAAAAGAGATAATTAGTAAGATTTTATCGGATTAGTTTGAAGATAATTTGGAGGAGATTTGTAGCAGTGCTTAGTAAAAAAGAAATAAGAAAAATGACCTTGGATAAACTAAAATTATATGATTACCATAGCAAGATTACTGAAGAAGAGCGATTACAGGCAATTCTGTTTTCTAAGGCATATTGGAATAACTCTAATTCAGTGGCTGTAACTATAAGTATGGAACACGAATTGAGTACTGATGTCATTATTCAGGAGGCATTGAGAAGCCATAAGAAAGTAGTAGTACCTAGGGTGAGTAGTGGAAAATTATTATGGTTTGACTATATAGAAAGTTTAATGAGTAAATCAAAATTCGGAATTCTAGAACCAACACAAGATGAAAATCAAGCACAAAATTTGAAGGGAATAGATCTAATGGTGGTTCCCGGTGTAGCCTTTAGCGAAGATAATTATCGGATAGGTTACGGTGCAGGTTTCTTTGACGCAACGTTGGCAGAGTATAATGGTATAACGGTTTCGCTAGTGTTGCCTCCTCAATCAATCCATAAATTTTCAAAGGATACGTGGGATAGACCGGTGAGGTATCTTATAAAATAGGATTTATGCTAAATAAACTTATAATGAATATGTTAGTTTTTCATTATGAGTTTATTTTTTTAATTACTTTATGTTAAACAATCTCATTTAGGTAATTATGATTATTCTAAAATTCTGTGTTAGCTCCTCTCAAATAGATATTTCTAGTAGCCCAGTCTATTGCTTAGAAGTCAATAAATTGGACCATTTTTATTCAGTTAATTAGGCGACATTTGAGATACGATTGCGATTATAAAAATTGATATACCAACCAATGGCTGCTTGGACTTCAGTTAATGTTTGGTATGCCTTCAAATACACCTCTTCACGCTTCAATATTGAATGAAACGCTTCCATACGGCCATTATCGTACGGATGGCCTTTGAGTGAATATGAATGTTTCAAGCCATAATTTTGACATTTAATATTAAATTCAGCACTCGTGTATTGCGACCCCATATCTGAATGAATAATTAATGGCTTTCGATGCTTATCTAACGCCATCTGTAAGGCACTTGTGGCTAGCTCGGCTGTCATTGTATCGCCAATTTTATAGCCCAATACTTTTCTCTTCTCAGGATCCAAAACGGTCGCTAAATAGACCCATCTGTGATTAGTCAACTGAATATAAGTGATATCTGTTTGCCAAACACCGCTCAAATCATGCTAGTGCCTAATCAGATTAGTTTTTTGAGAAACCGTCACAACGGTTTTGTGTTTGCGATAACGTTTTGCATGCTTGATCTAATCCTTAATTCACGCATCAATTTGAGTGTCATATACTCAGATATTTTCGGGCAGTCATTGGTTAGTTGACTATAAGCAGCAATACGACGATAACCATAAAATTTAAAGGTTTTCCAAACGTCTAAAATATAAGGTTTCAGGGATTCTCTACGCTTTTCTTGTCGACTGGGCTGCCAATGGCGCCAGTTGTAATAGG
>CALNAK010000015.1 GCA_937874185.1 uncultured Lactobacillus sp. | reverse complement strand
AAGAAAAGAAGACTAGTTAAATGGCGGAAGATAAATTTGAACAAGCTGTAATTGCCAAGCTAAAGAGTGAAGGCTGGGACTGTCCCACAGATTATTCTGGTGTAACGGTTGATCGATTATATGATCACTGGCGCGATATTTTAAATGTCAACATGGTGAACTTGAAGGTGTGTTAAGTCAGACCAATATATTCTCCAGAAAAGTTTTGGATTTCCACAGTGTAAAGATACTGGAGAATTCAAGGAAATCACAAAGAATTACGTCGATTGGTTTAACAGCATGTTAGTTGAGTAAGAATGGATAAATTTAGGGTATTTTAGTTATGTCCCCTGCCAAAAACCTGCCAAGTAAATTTTACCTGGCGGTTTTTTTATTGCTGACAGACCCTAAATTCCCATTGTTCACGATTTTTAGCTAACCGATGAATGTTATGATTAGTGTACTAGGTGTATGAAGAAACTCAACGTAGATTTTCTCATATACAATTTTTGAAAGGATCAAATAATAATGAACAGCTTCATTACGCAACCAAGCGACCTCGTAACAGACCACGCGCAAACCCGACAAGGATTTTTAGAGATAGCTCTAGAAAAAAATAAGCAAGCCGATCCTTATGTTGATCAAGCAAAAACATTACTTCACGAGATATTAGTAGCAAACAGTCCTGATGATATTCTCGACTTAAGTGCAATCAGGCCAGCTGTTCTTACCGCTTCTGGATTATCAACCAAGGCTCTAAAATACCTAACACTAGAGGACGAAAACGAAGCAATCGAACAATTGATTACTAAGGTTCTAGAGCCTGCTGGCGACAAATTCAGAGATGAATTAGTATACCGATTCTTACTTATTAAAGGTGATGCTTTAGGCGGTCGCATGCGAAATATCGTTGGCCACATCGCCCAGCGACGTCTGATCCAACGAATTGCGTCCTACGTTGATACACTTGGGCTAGACTTCAAGTGGTTTTCAAATACGACTAAAGCCTGGATTACTACCGATATATTAGGCTTAGATGCCAGCGATGTGAAAGCGTTTTGGTGGCAAATCGATGGTCATGATTACGTACTGGCGTTCAATTTAAACATTCCGACCGTTAAAAAAAATGTAGATATCAACCTCTTTAAAGCCACTCCTGAAACATATGGAACTGGATCGGAAATTATCTCTGATACTAACTCAATGATTATGTTCGGTGAATTAAAGGGTGGTGTGGATCCCGCGGGTGCTGATGAACATTGGAAAACTGCAAACACCGCTCTACAACGTATCCTGGATGCTTTTTCAGAAATAGACATACCTATTAAGACTTCTTTTGTGGGTGCAGCAATCGAAGTTTCGATGTCTGAGGAAATCTTCAACCAACTCTCAAATGGCATTATGACGAATGCCGCTAATCTTTACAAGGATGACCAGCTATCTGAATATGCAAAGTGGATTGTTAAGGGGACTCAAGATGACTAAAAGCCAATTATCACTTAATCTAGGCCTGCCAGATCCTGACCCACTTAATAAATATGTTTTATCAGAATTCTCCGCAGATGCAGTGACTGATGAAACTGAACGTATTAACCTAGAGAACAAGTATAAAAAAATCCTCAAAATAACTTCAAATCAAAGTCGACGATCAGTCAGTTTTCAACTGAATAAGAATCGAGGAGTCTTCGGATGGTTCAAATACCGCGAAGGCTTCTCACCCGATTTGGTCGAAGCATATTTAAGCGACATGTCCATAAATCAGGGGGACCTTGTAATGGATCCTTTTATGGGGTCTGGTACAACTGCTTTAGTCGCTGCAAAGATGGGATATGATTCTATTGGATTTGATATGCTCCCAACATCAGAAATTGCTATCAAGGCAAAAGGCGGTTTGATGGATTACGATTTATATGAAATTCGTAATATGACAGAATGGGTAAAACATTTAGAAGTACCGTCAAGTTACGACGGGAGTGTGAATTACGTAAAAATCACATATTCAGCCTACCCTGATAAAACGGATCGAGAATTAGCCTATCTGCAATCTTTGATCAGTCCAAACTCAACAGAGTTTTCTGATCAAGCAATCAACCTTTTGATGCTCGCAACACTAAATTCATTAGAGGACTTATCTTACACACGAAAAGATGGTCAATATCTAAGGTGGGACGAACGATCGAAAAAAGTTCAGGAAGCAGATGCTCAACGTGCTAGCAAGGGTAAAAATCCAATAAAAAACCGGTTAAATAAAGGGGACTTACCGGATGCGTTTCAAAAAATTTCCGAGGAACTATCTATCATAGTGGCGGACATTGAATCAGCTCAAGCAGTTCCATCAGAGGTTATCAGCAGTAGTACTCACTTTGTAAATAACACCGTCTTAGAGGAACTGCCAAAGGTAAAAGCAGACAGTGTTTCCGCTGTGGTCACTTCTCCCCCGTATCTCAATAGGTATGATTACACCAGAACCTACGCACTGGAACTCGCCTTTTTAGGCTACTCAGAAGCCGACTTCCGACGAGTACGACAACAATTGCTTTCAAGTACTGTAGAAAACAAATCTAAGCGTGATAAACTAAAAGATTATTACGCACAAAACGATATGTTGGATAAATTTGAGTACATTATCAATAAATTAGACAACGATCCAGTTCTGCAAGAAATTAATAAAGCAATGGCAATTCGGAGCGAGATTGGAGACCTTAATAACAAAGGTGTCGTTCAGATGGTACAAGGCTACTTTGAGGAACTCGGTTTCGTTATTGCTGAACTATACAGGTCTCTCAAATCGGGGGCAAAAGTTGTTATTGTAAATGACAACGTGCGATATGGCGGCGAAGTTATCCCAGTGGACTTTATATCAATGCACCTTGCTGAAGTGTTCGGCTTCGTGCCGGATGTTGTTCAAACTATTGAACAACAAAAAGGAAATTCAAGCCAACAAATGAAGAAATTTGGCCGAGTTCCTTTACGAAAGAGCATAACCGTCTGGCACAAATAAAACCGAATTATTCGGTTTTATTACTTAGTCCGCCACTTATAATTCATAGCAAAAAAGCAACCAATTAACATTGGTTGCTTTTTTGCTATCCACCCGCGGTAGGCGACCGCCTATCTACTTAATTTTCACGTAATTATGATAATCATGGATTGTATCCACATATTCATTATATGCAGCTAATAACTCTTCATCATAATCATTGAAATTAAAAGTTGATGAACTTGAGCAGCAATTGGCTGAATATAAATCATAGACTGGATTGTGTTTGGTTTTATTTTAAAATATGTCATTTTTCGTTCGAGAGTAAAGAGAGTGCTTGTCTAAACATGAGCACCAGAATTTGTGCTTATTGGCTTTCATTATGTAGCTCTAAAGAGTCTATACTTTTCTTGATTGGCAATTGGGAATATAGCTATCATGCTGTTTAGAGAAATACTTTAATAAATTATTTGCTCTTATGATGATATTTACCAAACTAGAAAAACTAGTCCGGGATCTCATCATAAGAGCTATACCCAATGTAGTTAACATAACATCGATTATTCAGATATGAACTTATTTAGGGTCTATAATTATAGGATGACTCCTAAATCTAAAAAGACAAGGCCCATT
>CALNAK010000014.1 GCA_937874185.1 uncultured Lactobacillus sp. | reverse complement strand
CGAAAGTAGTTGGTGGGAAACTACCCGCGAGGATAGATAGTCGCTACGCAACTTGAAAGGATTGATTAAGTTCAATCCTTTTTTTGTGCGCTCTTTTCGCACACTTAAAAGCTTAATAAAAAATAGTATCAAATCCCAGTGGCTACAATTGTAAATTTTAATATCATAGTTATATAATAAGCATGTAAAATATTATATTTTCTATGAGGGGAGAAAGATCATGGTTAAATTTTTACGTACTAATAAAATTGCTTCTATTATTTTAGCAATCATTAGAATTTATTTAGGTATTCTCTGGACACTTGCTGGCTGGGAAAAGGTAACTGGTGGTGCTTCTGGTGCTGTTAAGGGATTGTTAGCTAATGCTATTAAGAACCCTGTTAAAGGTCCTACAGGAAAAGTTCTTTACCCTTGGTTTAACAGTATGCTAAGTGCTATTCTTCCACACTACAAGGGTATGAGTATCATGGTTTCATGGGGTGAATTGTTAGTTGGATTAGGACTTATTTTTGGTTGTTTGACAACTGCAGCCGTCTTCTTTGGACTAATGATGAACTTTTCATATATTCTAGCTGGAGCTATTTCAGTAAATCCACAATATATTTTCCTTGAATATTTCATTATTATTGCGGGATTCAATGCTGGTAAAATTGGCTTGGATTATTGGGTAATTCCTTGGATCAGACAACATATTTTCAAAAACAAATCAGCGTATTGATTCCATTTTCTGAAACTAATATTCTTAAAGAACTGAAATATTATGGTTCTTTAAGGATATTTTTTTATTTTTTATGTAATTTGTTTTTTTTCTGAATTAAGGAACAAGCAAAGACTATACTTATTTTAAATAAGGCGTAAAATAACTTATTGGTATAGATAATAAAATATGTTCATATTTCAATAAATATCTTGTCTACTTATTTAAATGATGAAATGTTGTAGGTTACTTATATAAAAAAATATTTACTATATAATAAAAATAAACCACGAAAAATTGAGTATGTTCTATTATAATAGAATTAAATTCTATCTACGGGGGTGGAGTCTTTGGATAGCTTTACTGACTTATTTTTATCAAAATCAGAAATCGAAAAGATACAATTATTTAACAAAATTAAATTGATCAGAACTAATCAACTTGCTAGTTCTGATTTGATCGGTACTTATCGTAATCGCGATATCGTTGTTAAGGATATCAACTTGCGTAAGGCTGCCTATCAGATGAATAAGAGTTACGGCAGTGTCTACAATACTTTCTTAGGTATTCAAGACGACTTTAAGAAGATTCTTCAAAAGGATAAATATTCTACTGAAGAAATGTTCGCTGTAACAAGAGATGCTTATCATGCTTATTTGACGACTAATTCTGACGGGTACCTATTCTTAGATGCCATTGTTAAGGATAAGGAGAATTCCTTCAAACACTTCTACCAAACATTGGAAAGTAGTAAGGCAACTGTCCTACGTCATTTAAAGCCAATGAGAGGCTATTTAAAACGTTTTGGTGTCAGAATTGCTTATGAGCCAATGCGCTTTGTTGGTGACGAGGAATCTATTCGTTTGGCTATTGCGGCGTTGTATTGGAACGCTACTAGGGGATATGTATGGCCATTTGAAGATTTCACTCAAAAGACAGCTTTCAAGGTTGTTGATATTTCTTTGGATAAGTATCGTCTCAAACCAACTAATGAGATCACAAAGACTTTCTACGCTTATGTAGTTATGGCTCATTTGTATCGGATCATTGCAGGCAATCACGTCCAAAATATGGATGCTTTGAATGTTATCAATTATCCATTCCCTAATATTTTTGAAAGTGCGGGTTCAATGCTTGAAGGGGATACCGGTAGTAAGAAAGTTAGAGAATTGAAACGTGCCATTAAAGAAGATGTCAGTTATGAAGAGCAAATGTTCCAATCAGCTGATTTCTATATCCTATTAATGTGTGTTCCAGCAACTTTTGAAGTTTCTGAAGATTATCTTCAATCTGTTTCAAAACAATTGGTTAGATATAATCCATTATTTGCTAACTTTATTGATGATTTCTTGGAACTTATTCCAATTGATGTTGAACAAACAATTTCAGATATGGCAATGTCTCATAATGAATTTCTAAGATATAAATATAATTTAACAACATGTATCATCGGTGTCTTAGCACTTGACCATAATTACATCGAAATTCTTAATCTATATTCAGGATTTGGTGATGCTATCAGTAAGTTAAATGATGAAGGACTTGAGAGTAAGATTTACTCAACTGTTCAACATTTGATGTTGCGTGATAAGTATCAATCACTTACAGGAAAATCTAAGCAAATTTCAGAAGCTATTTATGCGATTGCTTACAGATTCTTCTCACTTTATAACAAGAATATCCAAGTTAAAGTTTACTTAGAATTAGAATCATTCTTCTTGGTTTACTCAGACCTTTCAGTGACACTACAATCATTACCTTATGCAAAAATTGTTAGTGATCCTAAAGATGCCGATATTATTGTGACTGCTAATAGTGCCAATCCACCAGAAGATCAAATGAATAAGAATGTATGTATTTATCGTTGGATGTATAACGGTGTCGATGGACAAATGGGTGGCTTATTAAATCTAATTTACAAGATCTGGACTGAAGAAAAGGTCAGTGAAAATCCAAATCTTTAATGAAAAAGTGTTGCAACAATTTTCAAAGTATCGTATGATACGAGTTGTGCGATGAGTCGAGAGCCGTCGAATTTGGACGGCACTTATGAATGGTAGGATATCGAGCACTACTCACCGGATTGTGAGTGATATCTATAGAAACCGGATGTGAACCGGAATCTATTTGCTCATCTTGAGTACTACCGCTAAAAGCCATGGTTGTTTATACCATGGCTTTTTTTATAGAGAAATTAATAGAAGAGGTGAGAGGGATGCGCGCGCAAAGAATATGGTTATTGCTTTTAAATATCACATTCAATTTAGTAATGGGATTTATGTTACCAGTTAACACAATTTTCATTCACAAAAATCTACACGAAACATTGGTAACAGCTGGATTTACTTTGATGATATATTCAGCTTTTATGATGGTAGGAAATGCCATTGGGGGTATAATGTTTGATCGATTCTCCAAACGAGGAACATTGTACATTGGCTACATCATATCAATCGTTTCATTATTAGGTATGTCAGTACACCATGTGTGGCCAACATATGCGATTATGTTGTTCATTTTAGGATTCGGAATGGGTCTGGTTTATACCGGTATCAACGCTTATACAGCCTTTGTTGCCGAACAAATGTCCAGCAATAGTCGGGTCATATTTAATAATATGTACTTGGCTTCAAATATTGGGATTGCTGTGGGTTCAAATGCTGTTGGTTTCATATTCGAGTGGAGTATCTTTTTCACCTTCTTCATTCCAATGCTATTATTCGTTTTAAGTGGAATAATCTTGTTATTGAGAGCCAATATTTTGGATAAAGTTCATGAACATGCAGATACAAATACAGAAGTTGATTCAAATTACGAAACTACCGATATGGTTGATCCTAAAATTAAAATCGGTTCATTTCGTTTCAATCTGAATCTATTCATTATCTGTGCCTCAATCTTTATCGTGTGGTTAGGTTACTCACAATGGGATAGTAATCTATCAGCTTATATGCTTGATCAAGGTTATTCAACCCGTCAATATGGATTTGTCTTTACTATTAATGCAGGTTCATTATTGATTATTCAACCTGTTATGAACCGTGTTATTTCAAAAATATTCAAACAATTAAAATATCAAATTTTTATCGGTACTGTAATTATGGGATTGTCATTCTTATTGTTACCAGGTGCCAAAACATATATAGCTTTCCTTATTAGTATGTTGGTTCTAACAGTTGGTGAATCAATGGTCTTCCCAACAATTCCAGCTTTGCTAAGTAAGATGTCGACTAATCGTAACCGTGGTACTTTCCAGAGTTTCTATAGTATTTTCGGTTCCTTAGGTCGTGCTGTCGGACCATACGCAGGTAGTTTAATTATTACTGCGTTATCATTTTCAACATTGTTTGTTGGCATTACAATTTCGATGATTATAGTTGCTATAGCTATGATAGGTGTGAAAGAATTAGTATAGATGAGGTGATATCATGATAATTATTCTTCTGATATTGTTATTACTAGTCGTTCTAATTCTGAACGCCTTTTTTTTATATATTCAAAAGAGAGGTTCTAAGGCTTTGGGAACGGAAGCTCCCAGAGTTGATATGGATGAGGGACTAGTTGAGCAGACAGATAAATTTGTAAACGAACCTAAACAAGATTGGCAGATTAAATCAAAATTTAATGGAAGTAAACTATATGGTTGGTTTACCGATAATGATGATGATAAAACAGTCATCATGGTCCATGGATTTGGAGTCGATCATAGTTCTTTAGATGTTCATGCACAATTGTTTGACCGCTTGGGCTGTAACGTTTTACAGATAGACAATCAGGCTGCCGGTAAGAGTGAAGGTAAGTATTTAGGGTTTGGTTATATTGAAAGTTTAGATTTATTAAATTGGATTAATGAGGTTATTTCCAAGCGACCTAATGATAAAATAATTTTATTCGGTGCATCAATGGGTGCTGCTACGGTGATGCTGACATCAGGGAACAATTTGCCAAAGAATGTTAAACTAATTATTGAAGATTCGGGATATACGAGTGCGTACGATATCTTGAGTTATCAATGTCAAAAAAGGTATCATATTAAAGGAAAATGGTTGATCAAAGGAATATCTTTGGCATCCAGAGTACGAGCAGGATTTTCTTATGCAAAAACTGATTGTATGAAAGCCTTAGAAAAAAATACTTTACCGATATTATTTATGCACGGAAGAAATGATTTTACTGTTCCATTCGAAATGCGTGAAAAGTTATTAACATGTGGACAATTCCCGAAAATGTCCTATGAAAGTCAAGGGGTTCATATAAGAAGCTACTATGTGGATTCCAAAAAATATCAAAGCACTGTGGATAAGTTTTTGAAAATGTATCTTTAGGAGAAAAAAATGAAAATCAAAATCGCTGATTTTATCGAAAATGTTCAAGAGGAAAAATTCAATCAAACTACTTTAGAAATTAGTAAGGATGATTTATTACAAGAAGATTTATGGGCACTAAATAAAGCTAAGGAACAAATGGAAAAAGATTTAGCTGATAATAAACTTTCACAAGTTACGATCCATGTTGTTGATGCTGAATTTCCAATTGATTATTATTTGGAAAGTGGTGTAATCAACCTTCCATTCGCTGATGCTAAGAAAGTAACCCACTTCTTTGATGATGATGCTGAAGCAGAAACTAAGTTTTACCTATCAACAAGTTGCGAATATTTAAATGCCTCAAAGTTTCATATTGATTTAATTTCTGAAAATTCCTTAAAAGATGATGAAATTAAGCAAACAATGGATATAATGAAAAAGAACTATGAAACTTCTTTAGAAAATTTCTCTAACAAGGAAGAAGTAGAAAAAGAGGATAAATAATGAATTCGATGCTATTACTCCTAGTAATGGGTGTAGGAGCTGGGGTTCTTGGTGCAATTTTGGGTATTGGTGGCGGAATGATTATCACTCCGGTACTGACCATTATGATGGGGTTAGATATTAAGTATGCGATTGGTGCTAGTATTATCTCTGTTATTGCAACGAGTTCTGGCTCAACTATTGCTTATTTGAAAGATGATATGTTAAACCTTCGTGTGGCAATGTTTTTGGAAATTGCGACAACTGTTGGTGCGATTATGGGTGCCTTATTGGTAGGGATGTTCTCAAGCAATTTCTTATACATCCTGTTTGGATTCTTCTTATTGTATTCATCTTATAATATGATTCGTAAGTTGATGGATAAGAAGGGTGAGGCTGTCTTCACGGGGCATGATCCAATCGTCGACAAGTTCAAATTGTCTAGTACTTACTATGACAAGGCTGAACAGAAACAAATCGACTATTCGATGAAAAATGTTCCTGGTGGATTCATTATGATGTGGGCTGCCGGTCTTGCCAGTGGTTTGCTAGGTATTGGTAGTGGTGCCTTTAAAGTTATTGCTATGGATACAATTATGAAAATGCCACTCAAGCCATCAAGTGCAACAAGTAATTTGATGATGGGTGTTACTGCTGCAGCTAGTGCTACAGTTTACTTCTTTAACGGTTCAATTCGTCCAGATATTGCTGCTCCATTGGCAATTGGTGTTTTAGTTGGTGCCACAATTGGTGCTCGTTTGATGCAAGTAATGAAACCTAGAATTATTAGAATGATTTTTATTCCTATCATTCTTTACATGGGAGTTCAAATGGCTCTTAAAGGATTTGGGGTGAATATCTAATGCATGAAGAAACTCGAAAAGTTGAATTGATTATCGGTAAAATTTTACGAATCGGTGTTGTCACATCAGCCATTGTTATCTTAATTGGAATGGGATTATATTTCATGAGTGGTAGTGGCTATCCTGCTGGAGAGTTCCCTAGAAGATTCTCCGCAATTGCGGCTGGATTATCACAAGGAAAATCTTACTCAGTTATTATGTTGGGTGTTTTCTTATTGATCTTGACGCCAGTACTTCGAGTAGTCGTTTCAATTTATGCTTTTTATAAAGAAAAAGATACGTTATATGTTGTTATTACAACGATTGTTTTGGTTATTTTGATGTTCGCTATGTTTATGGGATATCGTAGTTAATAGTATAGAAATAAGCTATAGGGGTGAAATTTTTCATCCTTATAGCTTATTTTTTTATGTATTTTGTAAAGTGTCAGACAAAGTCCATTCAATTTTACCTGTGTATTTTCCAGCCTGATTATTTGAATTTAAATCCAAAAGGATACCGGTATTTGTAGTCCATGAATCTGTAATGTTCTTAGTCTGTGGATCATCAATATCTTTAATGTGACTAGCAACGGAAACGTTATTATCCAGCGGTGTTTCTTTACCTTTGGAATTACGATAAAATAGGTGTCCTTTTAATTTATTTTTATTATTGATAATTAAATCAGATGCCTTGGCTTGAACATTCCAGTAACTACCTTTCTCACGACTATCTACAACATTTATCTGCCAATTTCCGGAACGTTGAATTGTTTTATTATTGAATGATCCGTTTGTAGATTGGAACGCCAGGTTATCCTGAATTTTACCGAAACTTAGAAGTCCACCAACCTGAATTTTTCGGGTGATGATATTAGTATTAGTAACATTGTCGGTATCAGTGACGTAGAATTCTAGTGAATTAATTTTACTTAAATCCTGATGGTTAATAGAAAAAGAGACTTTACCAGATTTATCAATTTTTCCTGATACGGAGTAGCTTTGTTTATTTAATTTATAGTGAACAATCATAGATTGGAAATCAGGAGTGCCACTTCCAATATAATTAAGCTGTCCAGAAATAATAGCATCCTCGCTAGCTTTGAGTTTAATTATATGGGGTGAATCACTTTCTAGTGTCAGCAATCTTTGCCTAATATGGAATGACACTGAATCAGTATCAGTAATTAAATTATCACCTTGAAATGAAGCATGAGCTGAGGGGACAGTGAGTTGTGTGGGAGCAGTTTTTTCTGTTTTTCCTTGTAATTCAATGACCGCATTTCTACTATTTGAGTCAAGTTGTTCTGTAAGCGTATAGTTTAATTTATTATCTGAATTTGCTTTGTCAAATACTTCTTGAGGGATAGGCCGAGGCTTCTTATTAATGGGTGAATCAGGATAAGTGACCGTACCGCTAGTGAAATGAACATTTTTCGGAACATCCATCATAGCATTAATGTGGTTCCAATTTTTAGACCACCCTTTGTAATTTAATGAGTAGTTGTATCGAATATCATCGTTTGGTTCAACTTCGCTATCATTTTCTGTTATTTCACGACTATTTTGACTGTCATCGTAAATAGCCGCTTTTGCTTCAGCATCAACAAATGATGGAATTGATTCAAAGACAACCAAATTATTTTCAAAATATTTGCCGGTAGAACCAGTAAATCCCCAGTATAATATAGTATGTTGAGGTTTTAAATTGAAATAGGAAGTATCGATTTGGGCCGTATTCTCTTTCATATCGGATCCATTGTTGGGCGTTCCATTGGGGTTCTTATCATTAAATTTATAATTTAAAGAACCACTTACAGGAATTCCGTCCTTTGTAGTAGATGAAGGTGTCCATTTGATAGTAACGTGATGCCAGGTACTATTGACAATATCAACGTTTTTGATCATTCCTTGGTGTTTAAGTAAATAGTAATATTTAGTGTACTCACCAAAAAGTGGGGGGGAAATAATATAAGTACCAGCTGATCCAGGATAACTATAGGCGATATGTTGATTACTGTCAGAGTATGCAGCATCAAAGGAAACTCCTTCACCTGAGATAGTGTCGAATGTGTTTAATTTATTAACATATGTATCAAATTCCAGAGCCCAACTGTTTTGAATAGCCGACTTAGCTAATACTCTCGAATCTTTTTGAGACCAATCCCAGTCAGCACCCCAGACTCCTAATGATTGTCCATTAACAGCCCTACCCTTACCATTATCCCAAGCAATAGTCTTTAGACCACGGGGATCATTATGCAGAACGAATGCCATACCATCTCCAGGAGTGTCGCCAGTGTTACCAAAATATAACCACATTGAGGCAATTTGTTCGTGACTAATATCAAAATAATTGTTATTGTCTTGATTTCCCCAGATACCACCAACTTGATAAGTACTATTAGTCATTTTAATAACACTAGTGTCTAAATTATTAGGGTTTTTAGAGGGAACTATTTCAGCTTGGTTACCAGGAAATTCAGCTTTCATGAAATCACTATTTGCCCACTTCAAACCTTTAGGGGTACTTTTTAAGGCATTTTCGTAGTCAGAATTAGTTTCAGATGTGTTTTGAGATGAATTGGTTGTAGATGCAAATGTATTGTGAAAACAATAAAATGTTGTTGTAGTTAATAATAGAGTTAAAAGTGTAATAATTGAAAAATATTGTAATCTCTTATGCTTTCGCATGATTTGCCTCTCAATTTGGTAAATAATCTTCTTAATTGACATAATGTCATTTCACAAAGAAGTGTAGCAAACATAAGAAGGATAAACACACTAAAGGGTTTAAAAAACCATTGTGTTTTTATATATTTGGAATAAAAAAATAAGATAAGTATTAATAACTTATCTTATAATTGGAAACTATTATTTATTGTTACGTTCGTTGATCCAGTTAGTTGAAAGATTCATAGCGGCACGGGCAGCTTTTGTTTGGTCAAGGTTATTCAACATAACGAAGTCATGAATCATACCTTGGAATTGAAGTTGTGTAACTTCAACGCCGGCGTCACGAAGTTTTCTAGCATAAGCTTCACCTTCGTCACGGAGAACATCGGCTTCACCATTTAGAACCATTGCTGCAGGAAGTCTTTTTAAATCATCGAGTGTAGCACGTAATGGGGATGCAGTGATTTCTGCACGTTCTTTTTCATCGGTTGTGTACTTGTTCCAGAACCATTCCATACCTTCTTTTGTAAGATAGTAATCTTCAGCGAAAGTATTATATGATTCTGTTTCAAAATTAGCATCAGTTACGGGGTAGTAAAGCAATTGTTGTGAAATTGGAAGTCCACCACGTTGTTTAGTCATGATTGTCATAACAGTGGCCATGTTACCTCCGACAGAATCACCAGCAACAGTAAGTTTGGCAATGTTAAGGTTCTTTGATGCTGCCAAGTTTGGAAGTTGTTGTAGAACTGAGTAATCTTGTTCAATTGCAGTTGGATATTTTGCTTCAGGGGAAAGAGTGTATTCAGGGAAAACAACGACTGAGTTAGTTCTTACAGCTAGTTCGCGAACTAATTTATCATGAGTATGTGCATTACCGAAGACCCAACCAGCACCGTGAATATAGTAGATAACTGGTAGAACTGATTTGTTTCCAGCGGGTCTGATAAAACGAACATTAATCTTACCCCATTTGCCAGTATCCATTTCCATATCTTCGATATCAACGTGTTCTTTTTGAATATCTGAGTCTTGTACTGAATTCAAAATTTCACGACCTTGTGATGGGTCTACTTCATAAATACGAGGGTGAGCCTCATTGGCGATACTGAAATCAAGTGCTTCTTGTTCTAGTGAAATACGATTTGTCATAGTAATATCCTCTTTTGCAATTTAATTGTACACAACCTTTTTAGAAGGCTCATTAAATATATAATTAGTCGTACGATATGTCAACAATTAAATTGCGTAAAATTAAATTATTTACAATTGGACTGATAACGTATAGAATATAAGCATAAATATAAATATGATTATAAAGGAGGGATTTTGATGGCAGAACATTTCAGCCAACCAATTCCCCTAGATGATCACTTATGCTTTTCTCTATATGCTACATCTCGTGCAATTCAAAAGTTATATCACAGCGGTTTGAGTAAGAGTGGACTAACATATCCCCAATACTTAGTTTTAGTTTCTTTATATGAATATAAAGAACTATCAGTTAAGAAATTAGGAGATTTATTGTCACTCGACTCAGGAACTTTGACACCTCTTTTGAAACGATTAGAAAATGAGGATTTAGTCGTTCGTCAGCGCAGTAAACAAGATGAAAGAGTTGTAAATGTTCATTTAACTGAAGAGGGAACAAAGAAGAGAGAAGAAGTAAATGATCTTCCAGAGATATTGGTTGAAAAGAGTGGTTTCAATAAAGAAGAATGGAACGCTCTTGAAGACTTATCTAAGAAACTATTTAGCAATATAACAAAATAAGAGAGCGGAATAAAATACGTTCAGCTTCCGAGCATTAATGTAAAAAGGGCGATATAACTCGATTTTGAGTTATCGCCCTTTTTGGATTAAGCGGAGTGAAGTTGTATTTTATTCCGCGTTTAAACTGCAAGCTTGAGTAAAAGGATAGTTTTATCTCAAACTTATAATTATTTAAGTTTTCTAACTTTACCAAATAATGAATCAGCATCTGGTGTTTTATTATCACCAGTACGGCCAATATCATAATCAGAATCTTGCATGGCTTCAACTTTACCCATCAAATAACCATTACCAACTTGTGAGAAGAAGTCATGATTACTTGTTCCGGTAGAAATACCGTTCATAACGATGGGGTTAACATCTTCGGCATTACCATCAGGGAATAGAGGCTCTTGACCAAGGTTCATCAAGGCTTTGTTAGCGTTATAACGAAGGAACACTAACACTTCATCGACCCAGCCAACTTCTTTGTACAACTCTTTAGTATATTTTTCTTCATTATCATACAAAGTATAAAGTAAGTCGTACATCCAATCTTTCATTTCAGACTTTTTATCGTCACTTAATTCATTGAAACCTAATTGGAATTTATAACCAATGTAAGTACCATGAACTGATTCATCACGGATAATCAACTTGATGATTTCAGCGACATTAGCGAGTTTGTTATTACCTAAGTAATAAAGTGGTGTGTAGAAACCTGAGTAGAATAGGAAACTTTCAAGGAAGACACTAGCGACTTTCTTTTGAAGTGGTTCGCCGTTTTGATAAATGTCATTGATGAACTTAGCCTTCTTTTGAAGGTATTCGTTATGATCAGTCCAATCAAAGATCTCCTCAATTTCTTCAGCAGTATTCAAAGTACTAAAAATAGAAGAATAACTTTTGGCATGAACAGATTCCATGAATTCAATGTTATTGAAAACAGCTGTTTCTGCTTGAGTACGTGTATCCTTCAACATTGCCTGGATACCATCTTGTGATTGTAATGTATCAAGCAGTGTTAAACCACCGAAGACATGTCCTACAACGGTATGTTCAGCTTCGTTCAAAGTACGCCAATCATCCATATCGTTTGATAGTGGAATACGTGTATCAAGCCAAAATTGAGAAGTTAATTTTTCCCAAGTTTCCTTGTCGATTTGGTCCTCTAGCTTATTCCAATTCATTGATTTGTAATATGTATCAACCATTATAAAAATTTCCTCCTAGATTGAGCAGCTTTCACACTCGTTACTTCCGATTTCATCATTGTTCTCAGTAAAGGTTCTAACATAGTAAAGTGATTTGATGCCCTTATAGTAAGCATAATTACGCAAAATACTTAGATCACGAGTTGTTTGTTTTGTATCGTCAGCAGCTTTCCATTCGTAAAGTCCATTAGGAATTTCTGAGCGCATGAACAATGTCAAACTCATACCTTGATCAATATGTTCTTGAGCAGCAGCGTAAGTATCGATGACTTTTCGCATATCAGTGTCATAAGCTGACTTGTAATACTTGATAGTATCGTTACTCAAAAATGGAGCTGGGAAATACAACTTACCGTTTTTCTTTTCTTGTCTTTCTTCAACCAAACGAGTAACAGGTTGCAAGCTGGCACTTGTGTTGTTGATATAAGAAATTGAACCAGTAGGAGCAACAGCCATACGGTAGGCGTTATAAAGACCATCACGCATAACATTTTGTTTCAATTCTTCCCATTGAGCTTGTTCAGGGATATCAATACCCTTGAATAGTTCTTTAACCAAAGCTGACTTTGGAGCAAAACTAGTTTGGACATACTTGTCGAAATAAGTTCCGTCAGCGTATTTAGATTTATCAAAGTTATAGAATGTTTCTTTACGTTCTTTAGCAATTTCGTTACTTTCAACTAAAGTCCAATAGTTAAGTAGCATGAAATAGACGTTAATGAATTCGATGGCTTCAGGGGAGCCATATTCGAGTTGGTGGCAGGCTAAATAGGTATGTAGTCCCATTGCACCAAGTCCGATTGAATGGCTTAATTTGTTACCATTTGCGACTGGTGGAACGGAAGTGATATTTGAAGCATCACTAACAAATGATAAAGCACGTGTCATAGCACGAACTGATTTACCAAAGTCAGGACTTTGCATCATATTCAAAATATTAGTTGAACCTAGGTTACAACTAACGTCAGTTCCTAATTTAACGTATTCTTGAGCATCGTTTAATTCCGAAGGAACTTGAACTTGTTGAATCTCAGTACATAAATTACTCATGATGATCTTGCCATCAATTGGGTTGTCACGGTTAACTGTGTCGATATTTAGAACATATGGATAACCAGATTCCTGTTGCAATTTACTGATTTCATCTTCAAGTTCACGAGCATCAATTTTATATTTCTTGATACGGTCATCTTTGACCATATTGTCATATTCTTTAGTGATATCAATATATGAGAAAGGTTTGCCATAAACCTTTTCAACTGAATAAGGGCTGAACAAATACATAGGTTCGTTGTTACGAACTAATTCGTAATATTTATCGGGAACAATAACGCCTAATGATAAAGTCTTAACACGGATTTTTTCATCAGCGTTTTCTTTTTTTGCGGATAAGAAGTCAATGATATCAGGATGGAAGACGTTCAAATAAACGGCACCAGCACCTTGCCTTTGGCCAAGTTGGTTACTATAACTAAAACTATCCTCAAGTAATTTCATAACGGGTAAAACACCTGATGATGAATTGTCGACACCTTTAATAGGTGAACCGGATTCACGCAAATTAGATAGAGTGATCCCAACACCACCACCGATTCTTGATAGTTGTAAGGCACTATTAATAGTTCTACCGATACTATTCATATCGTCAGTTACTTGGAGTAGGAAACAGGAAACATATTCACCACGACGTTTACGACCAGCGTTTAAGAACGATGGTGTAGCGGGTTGGTAACGTTGAGCAATCATTTCAGTTGCTAGACTCTTAGCTAATTTTTGATCGCCATTAGCGTATAAAAGAGCATTAAAAAGGATTCTCATTTCGTATGTTTCAAGATAAAGGTCGCCATCATTAGTCTTTAAGGCATACTGGTTGTAGAATTTGTAGGCAGCCATAAATGATTGGAATTGGAAATTTTGATCAAGTAAATATTGATAAAGACCCTCAATAAATTCATGTGGATATTCATCGATGACTGATTTTTCAATGAAGTTGTTTTGAATTAGGTAGTCAATGTGATCTTTGAAGGAATCAAATTTCTTAGTGTTTGGTTCGACGTTCTCAGAGAAAAAAGCTTGGACGGCTTCCTTGTCTTTGTTCAAAGGAATCTTGCCATCTACAGGAATGTTGATTTCGTTATTTAATTTAAAATAACTAATTTTGGATGCATCTAGGTTATTTAATCCCAATTTCATTCACTACTTTCTTAAAGTTTTCGACATCTTTGTGAGTTCCGTTGAACTCAAATTCAAATACTACAGGAACTTCCAATCCCTTAGCAATATCTTTGGCCGTATGGTTATATAAAGTATTAAAGTTACGATTTCCGCCACCAGCAACACCAACACAGTTCTTGGCATTATCTTCATATTGGAGAAAATCAATAACAGGGTCCATCATATCGTCGTCATAAGCTGGCACAATTAGAATAAATGACCGACCCATTTTGTAAAACGGATCGGCATCGGTTATTTCATATCCATCTATTCCGAGCTTATTAACAAAACGCTTTGTTTGACCAGTAATTGAATAATAAGCTATTTCTTTCATAATTAACCCACTAGCTCTCTTAAACTATCTGGACGGAATCCAACAATTGGATCCATAGCTGAGTTCATTACAACAGGCACACTTTGGAAACCTTGTTGTTTTAAGGTATCAAGATATTGTGGGTCCAAATTAATATTTCTTTCCTCAAATTGAACGTGATGTTCTTGAAGATATCTCTTTGTCATTTTGCATTGCATGCAGTTATTCTTGCTATATACGATTACGTTGTTCATAGTAAATACTTCCTCTCAATTGCTATTCCAAATTAGTATAATCATTTGAAAGGCAAAACACAATATATAGTGTTCGTTATAGTGATATGCACACGATATAGCGTGGTTATGAATATCGGTAAATCACAAGACAAACGTATGTACCCCAATATTTTATATCGTAATGCATCACAATTTCAAATAATTTTTTGATTCGTGGTAAAATTAGCGTAATGACTATTATAGAGTTATTAGGTAAAATTAAAAGGGTATTTTAAACAATTAATTTTAGTTGGGAGAAAACTATGAATTCTTGGAATTTTGTGGGAATTATTGCATGGCTTGTTGTAATTGCATTATTGGTCTTTGTTGTATTTAATATTAGAAATCGACATTTAAAAATTCTCGTTGAGAGAAAAAGTAAAATAACATGGACAACCATTTTGACTGATTTATTGGAAATTATTGTGGTTATCTTGGCAGTTAGTGGTCTGTTGTACACTAGTTTATTTACAAAAGTTGATTTAACAAATAAAAATGATATCGCTGTTACTTACAAATATAATCCGATGATCGTTCAAACGACAAATGACGGTCAAGGGTATTACGTTAAAATAAATAAAAAAGAATCTAATTCAGCCACTGATGTTTATCAATATTGGTTGGAGAATTCAAAATACACTGTATCTAGTCAGAATGCTACAATTTCAGATTCGACATTACCATTTACAGTTTCTGGTCTACATTTAAATTGGCCAATGAAAAAAATTAAGAAGTTCGATTCTAAGTATCAATATGCTTACGTAATTACAGTCCAAGCAAAGTATAAGAATAATTTCATAAATGGATTGGGATTAAAGGCAAATCGTTACGCAATGGAATATCGTGTCTTGAGGGTTCCCGCACGTTCATTTATTAACGTTTCTAAATAATACCAGAGAGCGGAGCAGGGGCGTACAGCCCACGAGGATTAGCAGGGATTCATGAATTATGCACGGTTTTTGTGCATGATTTGTGAATTCAGGCTAACCGGAATGGGTTGCCCCTGTGTAGCTCATTTCAATTAGAGAACGAAACAAAGAGTTACCCTTGTGTAGCTCATTTAAATATAAGAACTACAAAACACCCCCAATTCTAACGAGTTGGAGGTGTTTTAAATTAAACGATAGTTTACGGTATCTTGAAAAAAAATTACGTGATACACTTTGACGATGATATTTATGAGTATCAAAAAAGACAAGATTCCCAATGTGAGAATCTTGCCTTATATAAAACTAACTAAGCTTTTTTGATTTTCTTGATACTTACAACAATCTTGTTGTTTAATTCTGTTTTATTAGCATTATCTTTAGGATCGTTCTTAACGATTTCCATCAAAGCTGAGTGCTCATAAACTTTTTCAACTTTACCTTCAAATGGGTAATCCATATCTTCTTCGACGGAGCAATTGTAAACAGTGCCAACTTTCAAGTCTTCAATTTTCATATGTATAATCTCCTCGGATTAATTACTTAACAGACTAGTATAATAATATAGTAGAAGAAATATTTCAAATATAGGGGTTCAGAATGGATAAAAAAATCATTGTTATCACTGGTGCGAGTGGAACGGGAAAGACAACAATTAGCAGATATTTGAAAGACACATATCATATACCGAGTGTCATAACTCATACTACTAGATTACCACGTGATGGCGAAAAAAATGGTGTTGACTATCATTTTGAGACAAAAGAATCTTTTTTAAAGAATCATTATCTCGAAAAAGTCGAATATAGTGGCAACTGGTATGGGTCTTCTGAGGAAAGTCTTAATGAGACTTGGAAGAAATATGATTCAGCAAGCATTGTAGTTGATACTGCAGGTGCTATCTCCTATAAGAAGAAATATGGTAAGGATGCTGTCGTAATTTTCTTAGAAGTAGATCTCGATACAGTGACAAAACGTCTTACAAAACGTGGGGATGATAGTAGTCGCTTACAAGCCCGAATTAACAGTGATGAATTCCGCCGAGATTTGAATATTCCGGAAGAATTACGGTCAAAATGCTATAAAATTACTAATAAAAACATACAAATCACTAAAGAAAACGTTAACAATATACTAAAGATAGAAAAAATCAACTAAAATTCAATTTCACAAGAAAGCCCTAACTATTGTTATATCAATGGTTGGGGCTTTTGCTATATTGTGAATAACAAAGTGTAACATTCTTATACAATTGCTGTAACAGTTTTGCAATATTCAGAGAGTAATATAGTGGTCGTTGAGTGATAAGAAATTAATAATTAATAAAAACTTTAAAAATAAAAAAACAAACCATTACGGGGGATTTCAATTTTGAATACTAACGTTAAAAAGAGTCTAATTTCATTTACAGCTGCTGCAGCATTGGCAGTTACAGGTTTAGGTCTATCAAACGCTTCTACTGCAAAGGCTGCTACAACATTATCAAATGCACCCGCAGTAATTCGTACAAAGAATGATGCCGCATTGTTCAGTGATCCATCAGGTTCTGCAAAGAGAACTGGTCGTGCACTTGCTTCAAATACTAACTGGAAAGTCGGTAAAGCTGTTCAAGACGATTCAGGTAATATCTGGTACAACGTAGGTACTAACGAATGGTTAAACAGTGTTGATGTTGTTGTTTCAACACCAGTTACAGAATCAGCTTCAGAAGCAGATACTGCTAAAACAACAGAATCAACTGCTGACAGCGTTGTAAGTACTGCTAAACAATATATTGGTACACCATATGTATGGGGTGGTAAGACACCAAGTGGTTTCGACTGTTCAGGTTTCACATCATACGTATACCAAGAAGCAACTGGTAAGAACATTGGTTCATACACAGTAGCCCAAGAAAGTGCCGGAACACAAAAGGCAGTTTCACAAGCATCAGCCGGAGACCTATTATTCTGGGGTAGCAAAGGTTCAACTTACCATGTAGGTATCTACTTAGGTAACAACCAATACATCGCTGCACCACAACCTGGTCAATCAGTTAAAATTGCTACAATCTCAGGTTACTTCATGCCTTCATTCGCTGTAGCCGTTAACTAATTAAATTTAAAATTAATCGTAAGACCACTTTGGTGGTCTTTTTTTGTATCCAAATTTGGTAAAATAAATTAAAAGATAGCCTTATTTTGATAATAAAAGGAGTTACACATGGAAAAATTAATCGAGAAAGCAATTAGTATGATTAAACCTGGTATGTCAATCAGTTTTGGTGGTGGGAGAACCGTTGGTCGCCTAATTAAAGCCATTAATGATCCATCAATTAAAGTTTCCAGTCCATCAGAAATGACACGTCAATTGTGCCAAGAATTGAATATTCCAGTAGTACCTTTGGAACAAGTAACTCAGTTTGATTTAGCTTTCGACGGTTGTGATAGTTTAGATCATAATTTGAACGCCTTAAAGAGTAATGGTGGAATCCATACTTTTGAAAAATTGTACGCTAATTTGGCTAAACGATATATCATTATGGCACCTGAACAACGTTTTACCAAAGAATTAAATGCAGAAGTTCCATTATCAATTGAAGCGATGGAATTAGCGATACCTCAAGTAATTAGTGTGATAGAAGAACTTGGTGGAAAAGCTGTCGTTCGTCAATCAAGTGACATGGCTGGAATGGTCAGAACTCCAAACGGTAATGGTTTAGTTGATTGTCAATTCAATGATTGGTCAGAAATTGATATTAACAATTCTAAGGTAGAATCTATGACCGGAGTCGTTGGTACATCTTATTTCAAGGATTTAGTTACAGACGCACTTTTAGCTAGTGATGATGATGTTAAACATATTAAAAGAGAAGATTTGTAATTTCAGGAATTACTCTTGTATAGCTTTTTCAAATCGAAGAATATAAAACCTCCAATTCGTATTTTGAATTGGAGGTTTTTTTACAATCGTTCTAACCAGTTTTTCTTTAAATATTTTTTCCAGTAGGAACCGGATTGTTGCAATAATGCATCATTTGAGGAGACATACTTTCTATATGGTACATGTGACCTCAGACTAGATTTACCGGATAAGAAACTTTCTTCTTGAACACGGTTTAGATTAGCCTGATAATTTATAGTCATTTTAGTTTGAACATTAATTGCGGAAATTAGCAGGATAATAGCGGTAATTATCTTAATATTTAGTCGTAACTTAGATGAATAGAGGCTCAAAGCTTTTTGAACAAAAAGAATCATAGCTAAATATAAGAAAAGGTAGGCTGTAAAGAACTCTCGGACGCTGATTGGAGAAATGATTAGTAGAAAGGGTGAAATTAGAGCAAAATAAGTGAAGATACTAAAATATATTAAGTAATCTTTGGAGAAATCAAATAGTACAGTCATGACGTATATTAAAAATATCCAAAAGAAAATTGTAATTAAACTATCAATTGATGTGATGCTAAGGTGTCTCAGCTGCGGGTAGACGAAGAATTGATCATGGTTCTGGGTATTTAGCCACAGGTCCATTATTAAGTAATATAGGGCAAAGAATCCGGCAGTAATGTTTAGATATTTTCGTCGCGTCACATTCTCAATTTTTTTGAAACTTATGGCGATTATTGCCAGACAAATAACGATATTTACAACTACATTCAAAGTATTGAACCAAAAATGACTAATGTTAACGAAATTATTGATGAGCGCTGATAAATTAAAGTTAATGTTGCGGTAAACAGATGATTCGTGATAGGCCGGATGACTAAACATGATGATTGCGGAAGTGACGGCTCCTAATAAGTAGCTAGTATTGAAGAGTTTATTTGGCTTTTTAAAGATCAGTTGGCCAATTATCATTACCATGATGCCAATGAATATTTGATATATCGTAAGGTGTTCAACGAATAGGCCACCAATAAGACTTATTAAAAAAGCTATTCCTGAGAGAAGATATTTATTCTGTGGAAGCTGATTTTGCCAACTTTTCTTAACTAAAACTAAATATAATAGAATCAACGAAACGGGCGGTACGTAGTTGATAAATCCCGCATTCCAAGAAAAAATGGTACTCAAATAGCCGCTTTGAAGCGTAAAGACAAACAAGCTACTGAGAATTAAATTAAGTTTAGTCCTACCGGATAAGTTCCACATTGACCAAATCAACAGAGTCCAAAAGAAGCCAAACATCAACATGGCTGGTATTAAATGATGAACAGTGAATATTTCCAAAATATTGCCGATATAACGACCGTTACTACTGCCACCGTAAATTGATTGAGGACCATAGAAACCATGTTGTAAGAGGTATTTACCAGGTTTCCCACCCCAAAAGAAGTCATCACCAGAAGGGATAACTAAGAATCTGATAATAAAAAAATAAAAAAAGACAATCGTAAAATAAATCTTGATCCATTTGTTCTTAACAGATTTAATCATTTTTATCCCCCTATAAGAATAAAAGATAACCATTAATAAATTGATTATATAAAAAATCCACTCAAGTTTGTACTAATCAAACTTAAATGGATTTTTTTCAGTCATTATCATGTTGTTGATGCCATTCTTTAATAGTTTCTAAACGTTGTTTAAAGAAACGTTCTTTTCCCTGTTCAGTAGGGATGTAATACTTACTATCTTCAATCTCTTTAGGAACGGTTTTCATATTAGTTAATTTGTCAGGGTTATCATGAGCTAATTGATAATCTTTTCCGTAACCCAAATTTTTCATTAATTTGGTGGGAGCGTTTCTGATTTGTAGCGGAACGGGCAAGTTACCATATTCTTTAACATCTTTTTGAGCCCGTAACAAAGCCTTATACGAAGCATTGGACTTCGGTGCGACAGATAGATAGATGACTGTCTCGACTAGATGGACGTTACATTCAGGCATTCCTAAAAATTGGCAAGCTTGAAAGGCATTGATAGCAACGTTTAAAGCATTAGTGTCAGCTAAGCCAATATCTTCACTGGCAAATCTGACTAGACGTCTGGCGATATAAAGTGGATCTTCGCCACCTTCCATCATTCTGGTGACCCAATAAATAGCTGCATCGGTATCACTGTTACGCATTGATTTGTGCAGTGCGGAAATGATGTTGTAGTGTTCCTCACCATTTTTGTCGTAACGTAGGGACTGGGTATTCAATAATTGACGAACAACATCTAATTGGACGTGAGTTACTTTATCTTTGACCTCGGAGTTAATAACGGCCATCTCGAAGGTATTCAAAGCTACTCGAGCGTCTCCATTAGAGTATGCCGCAATCAAATTTAAAGTGTCATCGTCAATTTCAATTTTTGATTTTGGAAAAGCCTTAGGATTAACCAAGACCTTTTTGAGTAGTTCAACCAAATCATCTTTAGTTAAAGATTTCAAAACGAAGACTTTACATCTAGATAATAAGGCTGAGTTGATTTCAAATGATGGATTCTCAGTTGTAGCACCGATTAGAGTAATACTACCTTTTTCAACGAATGGCAAAAAAGCGTCTTGTTGAGCTTTATTGAAACGGTGGATTTCGTCAATGAAGACAATCGTCTTTTGTCCCATCTCACGATTTAATTCAGCTTCTTTCATAACTTTCTTAATATCGTTGATACCACTAGTGACGGCACTAAAAGTAATGAAATTAGCCTTAGTTTTCTTGGCGATTATTTCAGCTAACGTTGTTTTACCAACCCCAGGAGGTCCCCAGAAAATTAGTGAGGGAATCTTGTCTTGGTCGATAATTTCTCGAAGAACTTTATCGTCACCAATTAAATGTTGTTGGCCGACAAAATCCTCCAAGGTAGTTGGACGAACTCGATTAGCTAATGGAGTGTTTTCTTCGCTATCCGGTGTAGAGAAGAGGGATTCTTGTTGCATAGTTGGCCTTCTTTACTTTAAAGCATTTTTGATCTTTTCTTCATTATATCCCAAAAGAATAAAGAACATTATGGCATATAAAACAAGCGGGATGAGAGCATAGTTTAAATCAATTGCGGAGATTGTTGCGGCGGTTTGCGTTTTATTGGAAACATAACCTGAGACTTCTAGCGATTCGGCAGTGATCAAGCCACCGATTCCTAGTCCTAAATTGACACCAAAGTCATCAGTTGAAGCGAGGATACCTTCAGCTTGAATACCCATGGATGTTCCATAGCGAATTGTATCGGCAATCATTATTGAAACAAGTCCGATAATGAAACCTCCACCGACTGAATTAATGAAGATTCCAGTAAATAATGTCGGCAGCGCTTCCGAATAAGCTCCAATGGTGATAATAATTTGTCCGATAAAGGCTGTGATGATTCCAAGCAACATGGTGTGTTTCTTGCCTAGTTTACTGGAGACAAAGTAAATGGCTACGACTCCGATTAAAGCTGTCAGGGTGAAGCTATTGGCCAATGAGACGAGGTTCTCGTTGTGTAGGACGTATTTGAAATAGTAAATTGTTGTTTGATTCTTAATGGCAGTTGTTAGCCAATACAGAAAAATCACGATGGAAATTACGATCCAGGGTTTATTCTGTTTTAACATTGTCCAAACTTCGGAAAATGGTTGGTGATTGATTTCATTATTGGTGTGGCGTTCTCGTACGTGGAAGAAGGTATTCAATATCAAGACTAAGGAGATTATTCCAAATAGTATAATGGTTCCTAAAAATCCTTTTTGTTGATCACCTTTACCAAATAAGCCTACGAGAGGGATGGTAAAGACGGCCACGATGATTTGAACGGAGCTACCAAAAAACTGTCTGATAACGCCTAATAGGGTAGTTTCCTGCTCATTGTTAGTCATGGTTGGTAGGATTGAAGTTATTGGTAAGTTAACGGCTGTATAGAAAAAGCCTAAACCGAGATAAGTGACATAGGCCCAAATTAATTTTCCAGAATGTGGTAGAAAATTGGGTGTCACGAAGGTTAATACAGCAAATATTACGTAAGGAAATGAGTACCAGAGAAAAAATGGTCGGCTCTTACCCCATTTAGAATGGGTATTGTCGATCATTACTCCGATAATAAAACTTTCAAAAACATCAGCTGCTCTCGCTACCACAAATAAAATTGCAACTTCATTTGCGGTTAAACCAAAGACGTCGGTGTAGAAGAATAATAGGTAAGTGGTCATCATTTGGAAAACCAAATTATCTGCTGCATCACTTAATCCATAACTGATTCGCTCAGTTAGAGAAGTTTCCCATTTATTCAAAGAAAGCCTCTATTTTTGTTCAGTCAAACGGCGATAAAGTTCACGTCCAACGATATCGTTTGTCCACATCCAAGCGATATGACCAAGTGCTTCAGAAAGGTGTTCTTCAGTTGGTTGATCTTTTGGTGATGGAACAGTCTTCATCATTGGCATGATACCAACATGGAAGGCAACCCAAATTGCTAAGCCAAAGATTGCACCAGAACCCTTTCTGATAAATGGTTTGTATTGTGCCAAAACTTCATAGATGATGGCGAATGATGTTGAGAAACCAAAGTGCATCAAGAAACTGGCCCAAGGCATTTTGTGATCCGAATAAGTATATGTTCCACGAGTGATTTTCTTAGGAAGTCCAAATTGTTCCATTAATGTTTGGGGAGGGTTAACAGCGTCACGTTCTGGTGTACGTGGAGGCAAGACGTTTTCCCAACCTAACTTAACGAAGCCAGAAAAAATTCCGGCAGCTGTTCCTGCAATGATGGCGGCCTTTAAGTCGACCTTTTGTTCTTTATTCAAATGCATAAGCAATCCCTCTATTCTATTAATATTTCTATTAAAGTATAAATCAGAGGTAACTTGAATTCAGGTAATATGTCTTATTGAATAAAGGATAAATTTGACGATTTGTAATATCTAAGTGTTAGGTCACAATTTCTTCATATATTGATACAATTTAATTCTTATTTTGGAAACGGTTTATTCATAATTTTCCGTTATTATTTAAGCATAGTCAAAAACAAAGAGGTGAGCGGATGAAGAGATAATCCATTAAAGATTGGAACAACCCTTTATTTTTAAAGTGAGACACTTATTGAAAACAAACACATAAATAGAAACAAACCCTTAAAAAACATAATTTAATCCCTTATACAATTGAAATATATCTCCCCCCTAAAAGATATATTCAAATAATTACTAGTGATGAAAGAAGTGACAGGATGGAACTGATAGGCCTTCCCGTAAATGATTTAGAACTCACTTAACATGAATTGAAATAATCCCTATGTTTTTAAAAATTAATCCCCTTATATAAAACAAATAAAGCCTTAATCTCTCCCCCTAGAGAAAAAGCTAATTGAAAAAGAAAGAAGTTGGTATTTATCGTATCAGTAAATATCATGGCAGCCTGCCTACTAGCAGGCTTTTTTGCTGCTTCTGGATCAATGAATTATTAAAATAATTTTGCCAAGGATGCCGCTCTCCGCAAGGAAAATAGGCTGGAACATAGCTGGCACAACTTGGAGCCGATTACCAATGCCTTCGGCATCGATAATCGGCTTCAAGATTGGCCTTTTACTAATCTGGCAAGACCAGCCAAATAAGTAAAATTTAGCTATTGAGCCATTTTCCCTCCTTGCTCCGAGCTAGTTTGCTTGTTTTGACTGAGTTGGTGTACTTTACCAGCTATATTTTTCCAATCTAGGAAAGAGCCGTGGACATAACAAGAATACTTTAGCTGAACCTTTTATATCATCGAAGAATCTTCACAAATTATTATCAGTTTATTCGTAGTTTCCCAACTATATATTCATATTCTCCCGTTATTATATAAGCATAGTCAAATAAAGAAAGAAGTGACCGGATGAATAAACAATCCGTTTCAAGAAACACCCTAAACTAATAAATAATAAAAACATGAATAGAAATTAAACCCTTAAAAATTTAATCCCTTATAAAATCAAATATATCTTCCCCCCTTAAAAGATATAAAAGTAATTTAAAAAATTGAAAGAAGTGACCGAATGGAATTGGTAAATCTCCTGTAGATGAAGTTAGATTCACTTAACATGAATAGAAAATCCTATATAAAATGTTTAATTCCCCTTAAACATAAATAACTTTAGATATCTCCCCCCTAATAGATATAAAGTTAATTACTAAAAACAAATTGGTATTTATCCCCCTAAATAAATATCACAAAATGAAAGAGCCTGCTGATAGACAGGCTTTTTTTTATTTTCAGAGAGCGGAGCAGGCCGGTAATTTCCGAGGATTAGCAAAATTTCACGAATTATGTGCGTACTTTGCACATGATTTGGGAAATTAGGCTAACCGGAAGAAATTGGCCTGTGTAGCTCGTTTCCACTATAAAAATAGGCCAATGCACCAAATGAAAAGTATCAGATATAACCGTTAACGAAAAATAATCGCGCTTAAAAATACGATTGTGGTTAAGTATTAAAATAAAAAATACTATCGTTTTTTCTTCACAATTAAGTACCAATTATTTCGTAGTTTCCCAATAAGATATTCATATTTTCCCGTTATTATATAACCATAGTCAAATAAAGAAAGAGGTGACCGGATGAACAAACAAGCTTCTTGCAATAATTAATGACTAACAATAAAAATTAAAACTAACCTTATAAAAATAATCTTTTTAAAATTAATTTTCTCCCCCCCTTTAAAAATAAAACATATCTTCTCCCCAGATATAGTTGAAGCAGAAAGAAGAAATCATATGAAAAAAACTAATAGCACAAAAAGAGCTTGCCAACTGGCAAGCTCTTTTACTTTATAAAATAATATTTTTGGTATTGGATTTGTAGGATTTGATACCATTCGATACTTTTGTTCAAAGTGATATCTGCACTTATCACTTTGAACTCTCTAAAACGCTGAAATTCCAGCAGACTTCTGTGCTTACTATGTTTCAACAAATGATTTGCTGCGCAACTCATTCATAAAATCTAGGTAATGCTCAAAAGTTAACCGTTGCTCTCCGTTCTCTCTACTTAAATGAGGCTGCTTTCTCATCGTTACAGTAGAGGAAATGTCCAGGCATAACTTCTTGTAGTCTTTGATCGTCTTCGAAGGGACGTTTGTGATCAAAGTCAATTCTTGTACGTTTTACTTCAATTTCTGGATCTGGAACGGGAATTGCTGACAAAAGACTTTGAGTGTAGGGGTGTAATGGGTTCTTATAGATCTCATCAGCACTTGCCAACTCAACAATCTTTCCACGATACATAACAGCGATTCTGTCAGAAATATACTTAACCATTGAAAGGTCATGGGCGATGAATAGGTAAGTCAATCCTTGTTTCTTTTGGATATCTTGCATCAAATTAACAACTTGAGCTTGGATAGAAACATCAAGGGCTGAGATAGGTTCATCGGCAATAATGAATTGTGGGTCAACGGCCAAAGCACGGGCGATACCGATACGTTGACGTTGTCCACCAGAGAATTCGTAAGGATAACGGGTCATATGTTCAGGATTCAAGTTAACCATGTCGAGTAATTCACGGACACGCTTGTCACGCTCGTCGTCATTTTTAACTAAACCATGGACATCAAGTCCTTCAGCGATAATATCCTTAACTTTCATTCTGGGATTCAATGAAGCATATGGATCTTGGAAAATCATCTGCATTTCACGACGGAATTCCTTCATCTTTGGACCATGACTCTTAATCTTACTAATATCTTGACCATTAAAGTAAATGTGACCATCAGTTGGATTGTAAAGTCTGATAATACTACGACCAGTAGTACTCTTACCAGAACCAGATTCACCAACTAGACCAAAAGTTTCACCTTTATAGATATCGAAGGATACATCATCAACGGCTTTAACTTCATTAGGTTTGCCAATGTTGAAATATTGTTTGAGATTTTTTACGGATACGATTACTTTTCTTTCGTCTGCCATTATTTAACATTGCCTCCTAATCTTTCGTATTTTGCGAAACGTTTCATGATGCCTTCAGGTGGTGTCACCTTTGGTGCATTGGGATGAAGCAACCAAGTTGCGGCGTAGTGATTCTTAGAAACTTTGAAGAAAGGTGGTTGCTCTTCTTCGTCAATTTCCATAGCGTAAGCATTTCTTGGTGCGAATGCGTCACCTTCTGGTGGGTTCAATAAGTTTGGTGGAGTACCGGGAATTGAATGTAGACGTGAGCCTTCGTTTGTATCAAGGGTAGGCATTGAATCAAGCAAGCCCCATGTATATGGATGTTGAGGATTGTAGAAAATATCATTAACTGAACCATATTCAACGAAACGGCCAGCGTACATAACGGCTACACGATCAGCAATTCCGGCAACAACACCCAAGTCATGGGTAATGAAGATGATGGAAGTACCAATTTTTTGTTGGAGTTCTTTTAATAGATCAATGATTTGTGCTTGAACAGTAACATCAAGGGCAGTTGTTGGTTCATCGGCGATTAGGATTTCAGGGTAATCAACGATGGCAATTGCGATAACGATACGTTGACGTTGTCCACCAGAGAATTGGTGAGGGTAGTCATTCATTCTGGCTGATGGATTAGGGATACCAACTAAACGTAGAACCTCTTCGGCACGTTTCAAAGCATCTTTTTTGGAAACATTGTTGTGAATCAATAGTGGTTCAGCAACTTGTTTACCGATTGTCATAGTAGGATCAAGAGAAGTCATAGGGTCTTGGAAAATCATAGAAATTTTGTTTCCACGAATATCATCCATTTCCTTAGTACTCTTTTGAAGAAGATCGTCACCATGGTAAAGGATTTCTCCTTTAGAGATAGTACCGTTCTTGGCTAATAATTGTAAGATTGAACGAACTGTGATGGACTTACCAGAACCAGATTCACCAACTATAGCTAAGGTTTCACCGGCGTTTAAATGGAAGCTAACACCACGGATAGCATGGACGACACCATTGTAGGTATCAAAATCGACATGCAAATCTTTTACTTCTAGAATTTTTTCCATTGCGATTTCTCCTTAGTTAGTTTTCTGATGATTGTGGGTCAAATGCATCACGTAAACCATCACCAAGAAGGTTAGTGGCAATCATGATAATACTCAAGATAATAGCTGGAGCCCACATCTGATAAGGTAAGAATCTGAAGGCTTTTTGACCATCAGATAAAAGTGTACCTAATGAAGCGTTTGGAGCTGGAATACCAATACCAATAAAACTTAGGAAAGCTTCGAAGAAAATGGCATTCGGAATTGTAAACATTGTTTGAATAATAATTGTTGAAGAAAGGTTAGGAATCAGATGTTTAGTAGCAATTTTAGTTGATGATTCACCTAAAGTTCTAGCTGCTAAAACATATTCCTGTTCCTTCAATTGGAAGGTCTGCGCTCTGACCAGCCGGGCCATTGTAACCCAACCGGTAATAGCAATCGCAATAACAATTGATGTTAAGCCGGGTTTCAAGACGATCATCATCAAGATAACCACGATCAAGTTAGGAACAGATGACACGATTTCAACGATACGTTGCATGAATGTATCAGTTTTGCCACCTTTCCAACCAGAAACAAGGCCATATGGAACACCGATGATTAAATCAACTAATGTAGCAAGTACGGCAACGACTAGTGAAAGTCTTGTACCATAGATGATTCTTGATAGAAGGTCACGTCCAAGGTAATCAGTACCAAGGATGTAGAAAGTACCTTTGGGTGCTTCGGCTTGCTTGTAAGCATCAACCATTTTACCACCCATGTTTTGATAACCGTTCATACCAGGGATGTTCAAGTTACCCAGTTTAGGAGGTAAGTTAGACATGGTAACTTGTTGAGCATTAGGGTTATGTGGTGCAACGATTGGGGCAAGAATTGAGATGGCAACGATAATTGTTAGAAGTGTTAAACAAACAACAGCCACCTTATTTTTGAACAAACGACGACGAACATCTTGCATGTATGTAAGTGAAGGAGTACCAATTTTTTCTTGGTCCTTGTTATTTTCGTCATGAACTAATTTAAATTTTTCCTTAGGAATTTGAGGAATCTGCTCCATTATTCTTTACCTCCATTTCCTAGTCTAATTCTTGGATCAATGAGTCCGTAAAGGATATCAACGATCAAGTAAACTATGATTAATAAGAATGAATAGAAGATTGTAAGACCCATGATAGTTGGGTAATCATTTGTTGTAATTGATTTAACGAATTGTTCACCGATACCAGGAATTGAGAAGATATTCTCAACAACCATTGAACCGGTCATAACTGAAACTGCCATTGGTCCGATAATAGTAACAACCGGAATCAATGAGTTACGAAGCGCATGCTTTACAACAACGCCCCAACTTGAATTACCTTTTGATTTGGCTAATTCAATATAATCACTACTCATAACATCAACCATTTCAGTTCTCATGAATCTGGCGACACTACCTAAAGGCATAGCTGCCAAAGCTAATGTTGGAAGAATACTTGATTGGAAGTTGTCCCATAGAGCAACTGGGAAGATTCTCCATTTGTAGGCTAGGTAGAATTGAAGTAGAACAGCTAGAACGAATGATGGAATTGATAGGCCAAGGATTGAAACGAATGTTGCCAATGTATCAGCCCATGTATTCTTACGAATAGCTGCGACGGCACCAAGGAGAATACCTCCAATAGTACCAACAATCATAGCTTGAGCACCAATTTGCATTGATGGAGCAAGTCTTTGACCGATTAATGCTGTAACAGGTTCATTGTTAAATTGGAAGGAAGTACCAAGATTACCTTGTAACAAACCACCCATATAACGAATATATTGAACAAATACCGACTGATCCAAGCCATATTGTGCTTTAACAATCTTCAATTGGTCCGGTGACATACGATTCTGGTTAGAGAACGGTGTACCAGGAAGCAACTTCATTAAGAAGAAAGTTAAAGAGGCAATAATGAAAAGGGTCACGAAGAGGTAAAAAATTCTTTTGAGAATATATTTAGTCATTATTTAATCTCCCTCACCTTAGATTATTTTTTGAAAGTTGTAACAAGGTTATAACTACCGTTAGGTGTAATTGTGTAGTTCTTAACGTTTGTTCTTGTTAAGTTAGCTTGACTGGATTGATACAAAGTAATTGCACCTTGATCGTCAGTTAAAATCTTAGTTGCATCTAGCATATCTTGCCATCTAGCTTCTTCATTATTTGCATCTGTAGTACTTGATTTTTCAATCAAAGCATCAAATTCTTTATTTGAGTACTTACCGTTATTTTGAGGATTACCAGTTGTAAAGATTCCCAAGAATGTATATGGATCAGGGTAATCGGCGTTCCAACCAGTAACAACCATGTCGAAGTCACCTGATGTTGATTTATCTAGACGTGACTTAAATGGAACGTTTGATAGAGTAATCTTCAAGCCAGGTAGATTCTTTTCAAGTTGACCTTGTAAGTATTCGTTTTGTTTCTTAGAACCATCAGTATCATCACCAAGAAGTGTGAAGCTTAGATTCTTTTGACCAGTTTCAGCGATACCTTCTTTCCAAAGTTTCTTAGCTTCGGTTGGATTGTATTCTGAATATTTATTTGAAGATTGAAGTGTCTTTTCCTTAGTGAAATCGACCTTAGTCTTAGGATTGTATGAAATGCCGACTGGTACGATAGTGTTTTCGATACTACCAGTCTTACCTAGAACGTTGTTTGTTAGTTGTTTACGGTCAATTGACATTGAAATAGCTTGTCTAATTTTAGCATTACGGAAGAACTTGTATTTCTTTTGGTTAAGTTCGATATAGAAGTTAGCTGCTTGCTTATCAATTGAGAAAGTCTTGTAGTTTGATACTTGACGTGCGGTATCACCACTGATTTTTTCAAGACGATTGATACGGTTAGCATCATATAAGTTAAGTCCTGTATTAGCATCCTTAACAACGTAGTATTGAACTTTCTTTAATTTAACAGCTTTAGCATTCCAGTAACTGTTGTTCTTAACTTCTGTCCAGCTATTTTTTGAAACATTCCAGTTAGTTAATTTGAAAGGTCCATTGAAGACCATTCCTTTACTACTTAAACCGTATTGTTTACCGGCTTTTTCGACTACTGGTTTGTATTGTGGGTAGAATGTTGAACTAGCCATCAAAGTGTTGAAGTATGGAATTGGGTCTTCAAGGGTAACTTGAAGTTTGTAAGGTGTTAATGCCTTAATCCCCAAAGTATCTACTGGTTTCTTACCGGAGTTGATCTTATCAGCGTTTAGAACACCTGAGTAAATGTAAGCATATTGTGAAGCTGTCTTTGGATCAACAGTTCTGCGCCATGCGTAAACGAAATCCTCAGCTGTAACTGGTTTACCATTTGACCACTTAGTATGCTTTAGATCAAAAGTATAAGTTAAACCGTTGTTAGTTGGTTTAACGACTTTTTTAGCTATAGCAGGTTTTAGAGTCTTCCCATCAAAACGGTAGAGACCTTCCATAGTGTTGGTAATGTTTTGAGCACCGATAACATCTGTGTTCATTGATGAATCCATTGTTGCAATAACGTCACCAGAACTGATTGATAATGTGTCTTTGCTATCCTTCTCAGTAGCAGATCCACAACCACTTAGAACTAATGCGAAAAGAAATATCGGTAACAATGCAAGTAAATACTTCTTAAATTTCATTGTTCAACCTCCCTAAAGTAATTATTCTTAGAATGCACTAATAAAAATTAAAAATCAATACCCTTAATTAGAAAAATTCTAATGTTTATAAAATAATAATACATTATGGACAAAATTGCAAAAAAAAACAGAGATATCTTTAAATTGATATCTCTGTTTGAACATATTTATTAAATCTTTCTAATTCATTGGGGCTTAAATTAGCAGTTATTAGAGAACCCTCATTAGTGAATTCTTTTTTAATTACTTGAGAACCTTTAAGAATTTCTTCAGCAACTTTTTGTTCATTGTAAGGAATCAACAAATCAGCTTGCTTGTAATTTGCGAAAACTTTTTGTTTAATCAATTGAACTAATTTTTCAATTGATTTCTTGTCGATGGCTGAATAGTAAATATTGTCACCTTCGATAGTAGGGAATTGTTGGCCTTCTTTAAGATCAGCTTTGTTGAAAGCATAAATCATTGGTTTGTCGACAACACCGACTTCTTTCAAAGTTTTTTCGGTAACTTCCAACATATTCTTCCAATGTTCATCACTAACATCAATTACTTGAATCAATAAATCAGCGTCTTGAGCTTCCTTCAAAGTAGTCTTAAATGACTCAACTAAGTTGTGAGGTAGTTTGCTAACAAATCCAACTGTATCGGAAAGTAGGAAACTTGAATTGTCTTCAAGGTCGATACGACGAACGCTGGTATCTAGGGTAGCGAAGAGCATATCTTTTTCAAATACCTTACGATCTTCTGAATCTTCCTTGTTAAAATTAAGGATTCCATTCATGGTTGTTGACTTACCAGCGTTGGTATAGCCGACTAATGAAACAAGAGGCATAGAAGTATTTGTTCGACGTCTACTTTGAACGTCAACTGTTCTATCCACCGTTTTAAGTTCGTTACGTAAAGCGGTGATACGTTTTCTGATTACACGTCTATCTAATTCTAGTTTTGACTCACCAGCACCACGGTTAGCTAAACCACCTGAAGCAGATTGTTGATCCAGAGGATTACCAGATGGATGGATTCTTGGAAGTTGGTATTGCATTTTAGCAATTTCAACTTGAAGTTTAGCTTGTTTAGTTTGAGCACGGTTGGAGAAAACCTGAAGGATCAATTCTGTTCTATCCATGAAACTTAAACCAGTTTCTTTTTCCAAGTTTCTGATTTGTGATGGTGTCAATTCATCATTTAAAACGATAATTTGAATATCATCAGCGTTGGCAATTTCTTTGATCTCGGTAACTTTACCAGCACCGAAATAGGTTTTACCACTAACACTGTTAACGTTTTGAACGATTGTATCAGCGACTTCCATATTATTTGCTTCAACTAGGGATGCTAGTTCTTGCATCGTATATTCAAAGTCAGGCTGTAGATGGCTAACTCCGGCAACGATTACACGTGTTTTTTCGTATGTTAATTTTGATTCGGTCATAGACCCTCCTGGTGGCACTATTTACCCAGGGGATAATAATGCCGTTTTATTATTTATTGTTTGAAATGATATCTATTTTTAAGCGCATGGCACACATACCATCCTTTCATAAGCTGTATAAATAATAACATGTAAGTTTGCTTTGCGCTATATAATAGGTAGATAACGATTTATTGACGCTGCGCCAACTTTGGAAATACTACGAAAGAGTATAATGTGTCGTATAAAATTTTGTGGGGGGAAATAGTTATGGATGATAAGACAAAAAATTTAATGGAATTAATTGATGTTGCAGCTAATGAACCGATTGTCAAACAAGATAAGGTATTGTTTGGACAATTAGTTGAGGCATATCAACGTTTGGATAAGGGCGATTTACCAACGATTGTTTGCAATAAAATTAAAATGACAAGTTTCTTAATGAAAAATAAGAATGACCTTCCTAAGTCAGTAGTAGATCTGGCCAAAGAAATCTCAAAATTAACGGATGAACGTTTTGGCCGTTTCTTTATTCCAGTGCAATAGGAATTAGATCCGTTCTCCACAAGGAAGGCAAAATGGCTGGAACATAGCTGGCACAACTTGGAGCCGATTACCTATGCCTTCGGCATCGATAATAGTCTTCAAGCTTGGCCTTTTACTAATCCGGCAAGACCAGCCGAATAAGTAAAATTTAGCTATTGAGCCATTTTCCTTCCTTGCTCCGAGCTAGTTTGCACGTTTTAATTATTATGAAATTAAAAAGCACTAATTCAATTTATCATCTAAAAATAATTTAGGGTAAAAGAATTAGTGCATTTTACTGCATATATAAAAATAAATAAAAATACTAATTAGTCTGGAATGAAAAGGCGATGGGTTCAATAGCCAATTTTGACTTAGTTGGCGTACTTTGCCAGCTTAGTCAAAGGCCAAGCTTGTAGACAGTGGGTTTATCGCTGGCTTCAAGTTGTGCCGGCTATGTTCCAAACCAATTGCCTTTTCATGGAAGACGGCAACCAAATTATAGTCTGAAAGGATTGTCATCATCTTTCCTTGGCTTTGGTGTGTGGAATAAACTTAATAGGAAGAAAACAATTGCTGAAATAATAAAGATTGCATCAACTAGAATCCAAGTTGATTTAGTTGAATGATTGATAAACATTAGTCCGACGACTAGCATTGCAACGCCGTACCAGAAATTTATAGTCTTATAGAATAATTTATTCATTTATTAGTCTCCCAATTTATATAGTTAAAAAGATATACATTTCATTATACACCAAAGGCTATGCTATATAGTTACCGGAATAGGCCATTGCTCCACCAGTTGTTGATCCAGTATCGTTGGTAATTGAAATCTTTTTTAAAGCTGCATAATCTAAATGGAATTGTTTGGTAAATGTTAATTTGTCGGCGATTGCTAAAGTTGAGATGGAATTATTCAATCTCATAATAATTAAAGTTTCAGGACGCCGTTTGTTAATTAGTTCTGTATAAGCGATTTTTAAAACGCTTCTGATTTTAGAATATTGGTCTCCCTTTAGTTCAATAAACATGGAGTCAAGAATCTTGGTGATTTTTTCAGTATTTTGTTCTGTCACAACTAGGACCTCTTTATAAAAGAATTAATATCACTACTTAAGAATAATACTTTTGGATTTTATTTCCAAATCGTCATAATTATCCAAATATTTTTATATCTATTAAATGCGAAATCAGTTATATTAGTGGTGGGTGAAAAGACAAATGGATTATTCAAAACAGAAACTACTACTTTCTCTATTGGTTGAATTCGATTTTTCGTTCTCAAAGCAGATCAATGAATCTAAGGTTAATCAAGAGATGGAACAGTACGTTAAGACAACAGTAGATGAACTAGTTAATAAGCAATATAGGGGCTCAATTTTTGATCGTAAATTTGATGAGATCATGAAAACGATTGAGACTGCTAGAGTTGAGAATCATCTGGTATTTAGTGGCTATACTAAGAAACTATGGTATGAAATTACACAAATAGCACGCCGAACAACTAGTTTTTCAACGGCATATTCACTAATGGATATGTTTGGACATAAAAAAGATGCTTTCCTTTAATAGGAAGCATCTTTTTTATTATCGTTATAACGATGGTTAGTAACTTAATTTAACATTATGGTTAGTTTTATCAATGATTTTTACATTTGCGGAATCTAATTCTCCAAATAATTTATCTAGTTTATCAATTGTTTCTTCACGATTATAAATAAAATCACGCGCAACGCTCAATGTAATTGAAGAACCATCTTTTAAATTAAATGTGACGTTAATGGGATTACGGGTGATTGATAGAATCCCAGATAAAAGCGATAGGTAGACTGAATATGGTAAGGCAAATGGCATGTCATTAGTCTTTTCCAAATTACCAGTAATTGTTGCTGATTCAATAGAGTCAAAATCAATTTTTCCCAGTTGATTTGATAATGGTGCGAGCATCATTAATAAACGATCACTCATATTATCCATTTGGTTATAGTTGAGTGAATTATTATCAGTTTCCCAATAGGTAAATAATGTAGGCAACATGCGCCAATAATATCCTAAAAATATTAATAAAAATACAGATGCGCCAACAATGAATCCAATACTAGTGTTGACTGTTTGTTGAGAAATTAATCCTAGAAATAAAGCAAATACTAGACTTACAATTAGTGGTCTGAAATTAACTTTTTTACCGAACTTTAACATAATAATTACCTTCTTTTTATGAAAATATTTATTAGTTCTCTATACCCTCAATTTACCACTTTTTATTGAGGACGGACGGCGAATATCTTGAATGGATATATTTTTATTTCAATATTGGTTTTTGAACAGCATTCAATAAGTTAAAAGTAGTTAGTGAGTCAGTATCCACATGAACGCCAGCATCATCCAATTTTTTAAATAATTTATCGATTTTATTAATAGTAGCAAGTCGATTATAGACGAAGTCTCGAGCAATGCTTAATGTGACGGAACTTCCATCTTTTAAAGTAAATTGTATGCCGACTTGATGATTAGATATTGAAATACCTGAAGAAAACATAGAAAGTCCAACTGTAAATGGTAGTGAGAATGGTATGTCGGAAAGTTTATCCAAGTCACCAACTATTGAAACTGACTTGATTGACTTCAAATCAATCGTTTTAAATGGTGCCGCGAATGGAACAGATATCATCAAAAGAGACGTCCAAATATTTGTAACGTCGTTATACTTAATCTTATCTTTATCAATTTCCCAATAATTAAAGAGCAGAGAAGTTACTCTCCAATAGTGGCCTAAAAATATTAGTAGGAAGAATAATAATCCACCTAGAAATCCAGCTAAGGATGATTCCCAAATATCTTTTGCGGCAAATCCAGGGACAAGTGCAATTAATAAACTGACAATAATAGGTCTGTAATTAACTTTTTTTCCAAATTTGAACATGATTATCATTTCCTTCTCGTAATTGATTAACTATCTTTACGATATAAGAATAGCAGTTTATTGGTCAAAAGATTTCTAATATCTTGAATGGGGTATTTTAGATTCTCGAATGAAATTAAAGTGTGTCCTTAATAAGATTACGTAATTTTTTGGATTTTCCAATTGAGAATTTTCGAGTACTGCCATCACTAAATCCAACTTCACGAATGGAGAAATCTACATGGTGAATGTTTTCTGGATTGATCAGACAAGAGCGACTGATTTTAAATAAGAAAGGATACTTATTTTCTAGCTCAGTAAGCTTTCCATAAAATTCAAACTTTCCATTAGTTGAATAGAGGTTTAAACGGTGGGGAATATCGGATGCTTCTATAAAGATGATTTCCGATTTATCTAAATTATAAACTTGAGTTCCAACTTCAAATGAGAAACTCTTTTTCTGAACAGTTCTTGTTTCGTCAATCAGTTGTTGAGCATAGGTTAAAGTATCATAGATTTCTTTTCGGAAGTCGTCTAACGGCTGATCTTTTTCGATAAAGTCAATCGCAGCAACTTTTCTCTTTAACGTCAGTGGGGCCAATTCGTCATGAGTCGTTACGAAAATAATTTGTGCCTGCACGTCCAAAGTACGAATAACTTCGGCTAATTGAATGCCATCAATATCAGCTTTTAAGTCGATGTCGAGAAAATATATCCCGTTTTGAGGAGTTTCTTTATTAAGATAGTCAATTACTTGAGATGGATTGGACGCTGATAATTCAACCTTGAATAAGTCACTGTGAAAGAGGATATAGTTTTCAATCAGTGTATTTAATTGTTTTAGTTGAACTGGATTGTCTTCACAAAGAATTATTGGATAACTCATGTTAATCTCCTTTAGTTATTAGTGTGACGTGAAATCTAAACCATTTTTCATTTTGGCTGTATTGAATAAATAAATTAGAGTATTTCTTTTTGAGTTTACTGATGTTGAGTAATTCTAAATGTTTCTTTTCTTGTTCGGAATGAAGTTGTTGATTAGTGATGGAATTATTGATCAAAAAGGCCAATTGTTGTCCTTCTTGAATAATATCTAACTGGATCTCACCGTGTTCCTGGCGCTTAGTAAATTCGATAGCATTATCAATTGCAGTACTAAGCAAGGTGATCAAGTCTAAATCGTCAATTGGAATCTCGTTTAGTTCGTTATGACAGTGGAAATGACAAGTAATCTTGTCTTGGTTGATAATATTTAGTTTACTGATCAATAAACTTTTTAAATCGGAATTTTTAACGTTGTTAAGATCTTGATATAGTTCCATAGAAAGATTATTCAAATATCCGTCTGAGTAATTTTCCAAATTGTTCAGTGCAGTATTCATCGCGTCGTAATCATGTTCATCGGCAACTGTTTTTAAACTAAATAAAAGATTTTTATAATCATGTTTAAAATGGCGTAATTTTAATTGGTCGCTTTCAAGTTGATCCGTATAAACTTTCAAATTAATGATTTGTTCTTCGGCAAGTTTATCTTGATAGATTTTTTTACGATGAGTTCGTTCATGAAAAAAGATAATATCGACAAAGATTATTTGAAGTAACGTGAATAGTAAAACGGCGACGACTAAGAATACGTAAGATCTAAATGACTCCAGCATTAGTATCAGAGTGTAAAAAGCGATGTAAATATACCCTAAAAAAATTGAGGTCATTGGTGATTCCTGTTTGTTGAAGAAGCGGTCAAGGTTGAAAAATTTGTAGAAGTATATCCAAATAATTGTGAAAACAAGTTGGGTTAAAGCTAATTCGATTTTGCCATGAGCTGACGCAAATGTTGAAGGCGTTACAAAGTTGGCAAGAAATAATACAATAATTATGAATGAAAGCAATCTGGTTAATAAACTTATAATCATTGAGTTGATTAGATAGTAATTAATTGGTTTCTTGTAGCTGAGGTAAAAATAAAGCAAGATTATTGGAATCAGAATTGTGCGTGGACTAAGAATATTTAAAATAATTGCTAGTACCATGAAACTGGAATAAATTTTTAGATTCTTTTTCGTTGATAATTCATTTTTGTAGATGGAACCTAAAACGAGACAAAAAGTAAATTGGTAGATAAGAACTTGACTAAAGCTAATAATATTGAGAGAAAGCATTAAATTTTACCTCCTTCCGATTCAATAATTAGAATACTGAGATTAAACCAATTATCTTTTTGACGGTATTGGACAAATAAATTAGGATATTTCTTCTTAATATCTTGCACGTTGACCATACCGAAACCTGAATGGTGTTGCTTGGTAGAGTAACCTTCTTGCATCATGGTAGAAAGGTCGGTTTGATCTGTCTTAGTATTGTTTATGAGAAAGGAAGTTTGGGTAGCTTCTTTGACGATAGCAATTTGAATTTCGGAGTCTTTTTGACCTTTTGTGGCCTCAATAGCGTTATCTATTGAGATTCCAAGGAGTCTGACTAAATCGAAAATATTAATATAAATATCATCTATGGCATCTCGACATTCGAAATGACAATTAATTTTGTTTTGATTGATCAGAGTCAATTTACTGATGAGTAAACTCTTTAAATAGGGGTTATGGACATTGTTTAAATCCTTGAATAGTTGCATAGAAATATTGTCAAAGTAGCCGTCAGAATAGTTTTCCAACTTACTAAGTGACTGCTGCATTTCATCATAGTTACCATCCTTTGCGACAGTTCGTAAACCAGCAATGACACCCTTATAATTTGCTTCAAAGTCTCGGAGGGTAATCTGATCTTTTTCTAATTGGTTAGTGTACATCTTGAGATTCTTTAATTGTTCCTTAGTTAATTCACGATTATAGGCGATTTGTTGAGTCTGGTTTTCCTTGAGGAATATCAAAACAATAAAGATACATTGAACTAGGATAAATAGTAAAATACTGACAATCAAGTCTGAATAGGCCTGAAGTTTTTGAATAAAGTACATAAAAATATAAATTACAGCAAACAAATATAGCAGTAACAAGCTAAGTAGTTTAGATTTAGCAACATTCCAATTATTTTCGATATTGAAATGTTTATAAACATAGACGAATATAACGGCAATTAGTAGTCGAATGAGGGTGTTCATTGCAACGAAGATAAAACTTCCGACAAGTGATTTAGTCATTAGATTGTTATTATGGAAAATTATAATAGTGGTGTTGGCGATTGATTCCGAAATTAATCGAAACAGTGACGTCAACAAAATTGAGTTTATCAGAAGAAAGTTCAATTTCCATTTGTGCCAAAGTAGTAGATAAATCAAAATGGCCGCAATCAAATAGGAGTAGTTGCCTAAAAGGGCGTCTGCTAGTAGCGATATAACGACTAAAATTGCGGTAAGATAAATTTTTGGACGTTTGTATAATGATGTGAAGACGTAATAAAAAATCATCCACGACAGAAAACGTCCTAAAGCGTAGACCCCAGGATCAACATTGAACAATATATATTTCCCCCTATATATTTATATATTAATTATCACATATTATGGACTGATAAAAATAAAGTTATCATGAATCACCGTAATTTCTTCTTGGAAGCATTCAGGAAGGAAAAATGGTCGTTCGTGATATTTTTTTCGAAGTAATTTGGATGATGCTATATTGAATTTTGAAAGGGAGTGTTGAAAATGCTATGGGAAACTATCTTTGGTATTTTAGCGGTTCTATTAGGTATTTATCAAATTTTCAATTCATATAAATATATAAAAACTATTCAAAAGGTTGGTAATAAGACGACCTCATATTTTGTTGGTTATGCGGTCTGGTACAGCTTTTTCTTTGGGTTATTAATATTAATTCTTGGCATTGTTTTAATATTCTTTAAAGGAGTCCTGTAAAATAGATTTATATTAGAAAATATAGATAAGGACGACACATGAAGTGGTACAAATCAATCGAGTTCTGGCTTGGAATTCTGTTAATTATTGCTATGGGAGCAATGTTTACAGAAAAAATATTCAGTTTGTTTTGGTGGAAAGATTTAGCATTTGGCATAGTAGGAATTGCGTTTTTGATCTATTATTTCAAATTTAAAAAATAGAGGTAGCGCAAATTATGGAGTCTTTCTTAAAGTAGTTTAGTGCAAGGATTCCGGTCTCCACAAGGAAGAAAAAACGGCTGGAACATAGCGGGCACAACTTAAAATCAATTCCAAAGTTCGGAATTGTTTTCAAGATTGGCCTTTCACTAAATTAGCAAAGTACACTAATTAAGTGAAATCTCGCTATTGAGCCATTTTTCTTCCTTGCTCCGAGCTAGTTTTATGGTTGTAATGAGTTTTAATTTAAAAGTAAAACACTAATTCGAATTATCCCGGAGATATGGCAATTGAGGATAATGGAATTAGTGCTTTTTTCTATATCTATAAGGGGTTGAGAAACAAACTAAATATAATCTAACTTAAATAAGAACCAACCGTGTGAATTCTTCTTAGTATCATTCAGGAAGAAAAATCGCCGGTTCAAGATATCTTTTTTTAGTGGAATTGTCCGGATGTTATATTGAAATTAGAAAGTTAATGGGGGTGGATTCTAATGATGAAGAGTAAAAGGAATCAATGCATTGCTGCAATTATTCTAGTTATATTACCGTCGTTAGTGATTATTTCAGAATCGGCTGTTTATCAGTTTGTTCATGCTGGGAAAGACTATGCGCAACTAGTCGTTGATGTTTGTATTTTTTTGATTGCGTTACTTTTGAATAAATACTTTTTCAAAGTAAAGGTTTATCCATTTAACAACAGACGTCCAATTTACCAATTGTTGAATGCCATTCCATTAATTATTCTGTTAATTTTCACAGGGAAGATTTCTCCTTTGGGGATGCCGAAGAATTTTGTATTGGCAATGATAAGTGTTGTTATGGTTGGTATCGCGGAAGAATATGTTTTCAGAGGATTACTTTTACCGATACTTTATAAATTATTTAATAACAAAGCTTTTTTAGCGATAGTTATTAGTTCGTTAGGATTTGGTGTCATGCACTTTATTAATTTGCTCAACCATTTTCCATTCTATTTGATTTTTGCGCAGGTTTTATTGGCCGCAGGTAGTGGGATGTTGTACGCGGCACTTTACTTCAAGACACACAATCTAGTGCTACCAATTACTTTGCACGTTATTAATGATTTAACGACATTTTTCCCTAGAAAAGTCGGTGGTAATGGGGGGACATTGCCCGCAAGTGATATTCCACGGATGCTGATATTGTTGGTAGCGATATTCTTGGTCTGTGGTTTGATAGCTTGGATTCAGACAAGAAAAGCTAAAATTAAATTTTGAGGAGTTAAAGAATGAAGAATTAGGAATTATTTGACCCCAAGGGATAATCGCGCGTTATGTCAGTATGTAAAGGACAAACTAAAGAAAACTGATCGAAAGAGAATGCGTGATTTCAATCTTGGTTATGGTTTGATTGCGACTCATATAACTTTTGATTCATTCAATTAATGAATTTATTAATATGGTTAAGACGGTATCTTGAAAAATTTCAATTTGATAGTATAAGAATAAAAGGATTCAAACATGAAGAGTTGGATTTTTCTCGTAATTATTTTGTCTGCAGTTTTGTTATCAGGATGTAGTCAGAAGACTGTTTCAAATGATAGAAATAAATCGACTAACATTGAAACAAAAATACGTCCACAGACACAGATTCAGAATAGAAAAACTAAATGGGACCGCTCTGTCAGCAAGGTACGAACAGTTGAACGTCCCTTCTTTAATATATCTAAAAATTATCATGGAATAACCTTTAATCAGTTTAGGTACAATAATACCTATGTTGTTGAGGCAACCATTTTAGATTTTCATAAAATAAAATGGGTTTCTAACACGCCCAAAACTAAAATGACGGTCCGGATTGATCGTGTCATTAGTGGTAATAAGAGTATTGAAGGTAAACGACTTTATTTGAATTTCCCAGGTGGATTTGCTAGAGAACGTGATATTTATACTAGTTCTAAGGGGACGATTAGTACCACAGATCCAGATAAAATTATTTTCTACAAGATACCGAATACGCCGTTACCTGAAATTGGCAGTAAGATCATTACGGGGTTACGAAATGACGTAAAACATGTTAAGCAACAGTTTGATAGCCTGTATATCTCAGATGTTGAGCATACATTTTGGGTCAAACGTAATAAGAGGTTTGAACTGAATAATCCAGCTTTTCAAACAGCCAATAGGAGTCTAGATATCTTTAAATTGACTGATGAATTGAACAAAAACATTAAATAAAAAGAGTTGTAGAAATTTACTTAACTTCTACAACTCTTTTAGTTTAAACACATTAATTTTTTCGCTTTTTCAGATAATTGGACTTGCCCTGAAGGAAATTCTTTTAGAAAAATTGTTAGCTTGCCGATAGTTTCATGTGGGCGTTTCACATAATCACTAGAAATATTCAAATCAACAATCCCTCCGTCCTTCAAAGACAACTGGATTTTCACAGGATCATTAATCATTGATAATAAATCATACATATAACCGCCCTCTTCGGCGAGGACTAGTTCAGAAGTAAAGTTGGTACTTTTTTTAGGTAAACCAGTTACTGTTACTGAAACTATTTGAGTTTTATCAATGATTCTGAGTGGGAAAAGTTTTGGAAATATTACAGCGTAAATACGTCGATATAATTTTTTAGTATCGCTATATCGAATCCATCGTTCGGTACTATCCCAGTAACTAAAAATTGTTGGAAGAAACATTAAATAGTGACCAAAAAGGATCATTAAGAACATGATAATTCCAATTTTGAATCCTAAGTCTTGAGAAATATTGACGCTAAAAAGTAATCCAACAACCCCACTTAGAAAAAGGCTGAAGAGTAACGGTCGATAATTAACCTTTTTACCAAATTTAAGCATGGTAAATCATTTCCTTCGATATATCCAATCCCAATTCGTTTTAAATGTAGCACGTTTCTGTAATAAATGAGTATTAAAATAGGGGACATTTTGTATAAAGAAATTAATTAAAAGAATTATGAGCAAATAGTTGCTTTTTAAGCATTAATATATTACTGTATTAGTGTACTAGAACAGTTGGAAGGTGAAAATATGGAATATATTGATAACATACCGATTTATCTTCAAATCAAAGATATGTTGTATCGCAAAATTATAAGTAATGAATATGAATTAGGATCTCAGTTGCCTTCAGTTAGACAGTTAGCCGTAGAGGTATCAGCTAATTCCAATACCGTCCAAAAGGCTCTAAAGGAAATGACGGATGAGAATGTCGTTATTCCACAACGTGGTAAGGGAAATTTTGTGACAGAGGATGTAACAATCGTGAATAAGTTAAAGAATCATATTGTGAATGAAATGTTTGATGCAACTTATGACAAATTGCATTCACTAAAGATGAATGATAATGAAATAATAGATAGCTTTAACAATTATGTTAAACAGAGGGAGGACACTAATGACTAAAATCTTAGAAATCAACAACTTAAAGTATAAGAAGAATAGTAAAACGATTTTAACTGATATTAATTTAAGTCTCGATAGCGGTAAGATTATTGGCTTATTAGGTGAAAATGGTGCTGGTAAGACTACTTTAATGCGTTTGATTGCTGGAGTAAATGTACAACCATCAGGCGTTATAACGGTAGATAGCAAGACAAAAATAACTGAAATTAAAAGCAGTGTTAGCTTTAGTGACAATTTAAATGGATTCAGTGGCAGAACTAAGATTATTGATATCGTTCACTTCTATGAAAATGTTTATCCTGATTTCTCTGCTGAGAAATATAATGAAATTTCTTCATATTTGGATTTAAAAGAGAACGACCGTTTATCATCTCTTTCAACTGGTACATTAGGTAAATTAGTTATCGCACTAGCACTATCTAGAGAAACTAAATTGTATTTATTGGATGAACCCTTGAGCGGAATTGATAGTATGTCACGTAAGAAAATCATCAGCAGTATCATCCGTTGGAAGAGTGATGATTCAACAATTATCATTAGTGATCATTATGTGACTGAGATTGCTAGTCTATTGGACGAAGTAGTTATCGTCAAAGACAAGACTATCTATGAAGTTATTGAAGTTGAAAAGATTCAGGAAAAGTATCACTTAGGTGTCGAAGAGTATTATGAAAAAGTTTATGAAGGAGGACTAACGAATGAGTGAATTCATGGGATTAACTAAAAACATGCTTTTTGAAAAATGGAAGAATGCTAATTGGATTATTGGAATCGACTTTCTAGCATTGATTGTCATCTATCTGATGCAAATTGTCAGAGATGGTTTCAGTAATATGGTTCCTAATTATTTCTTTGCATTGTTCATTTTTAGTTTGGTGATTGTTAATATCGTCGGGATTGTCATGTTTGCCCGTTCCAATGAGCGTGTTTTGACGAGTAATAACTATCGTCTGATTCCGACTTCCGCAACTAAATTATATTTCACTAATTTATTGACGACATTTATCTCCTTCATTTATCTCTGGATTCTCGAAAGTGTAGTTGGAGTAATTGTATATGCTCTCAGTGGTATTAGACACCAGACAATGAGTTTTGCAGGTATTGATACTACTGAAGACTGGGGTATGGCCGGTAGATTCTATCTATTTCTGATTCTAAGTATCATTTTGATTTGGAGTGCCATTACGTTAATCCATTTATTAGCCAGTTGGATCAGTAGTTTTCTACCATTTGGTAAGCAAAAATTTGTTACATTCATTTTGTATTTAGTAGTTATCTGGTTGAGTTCAGTTATCTTTAACTTTACGACAGCTAATGTTTTTAAAGCACTTTATAACTTTGGAACTGGAAGAGTTGCTAGTATCTCGAGCTTTAATAGTATTATGAATGTTGGTTCAGGAATCAGTTTTGTTTGGATTGCAATTTTTACAGTTGTAAATATCTATCTATTGAAGAGATGGACTGAAACGAAGCGTTAAGTTACGTTCATGACTGATAATTGGACGTTCATGATAATTTGTTCTATTGAAAGTTAATTGATGTAATATCAACTTAATTAATGGGAAAGGAAGAAATCAAATGAAGTTCAATAACAACTTTTATAGAAGAGGCTATTTCTGGTACGGTATTGTCGAATTGTCGTTCCTCGCAAATTTCCCGTGGAGCAATGTTTGTTCCATCAAGGGAATTATCTACCTAACTATTATTGTTATTGGATTCGTTACAGTAATTGATTCCATTTTTAATTTCTCTAAATATTTTTCGTAGGTTCCGTCTTCCATGAAAAGACGATTGGGTTGGAACATAGCCGGCACAACTTGAAGCCAATGATGAACCTGTTGTCTAAAAGCTTGGCCTTTGACTAAGCTGGCAAAGTACGTCACCTAAATCAAATTTGGCTATTGAACTCATCGCCTTTTCATTCCAGACTAGTTAGTGTCTCTATTTATTTTTTGAACTGAATTCCTTATAGATATAACAAAAGCACTAATTTCTTCACCCGAAATAACTTTACTTTGGGGGATAAGAAGTTAGTGCTTTTTTCTATTTATTTAATACATCCATGATTGATGCATATGATTCAAAATTATTGGTAGATTTTATTTGTTTGTTAGACAAAATCTTATATAGGTAATTGAATATTTGTTTATAATCATCATTTTTATCATTAACCGCAACGATAACGATAAAGTAGATTTCTGAATCGTTTAATTTCAAGGGTTCATTCAGACCAACCGCAAAAATCTTACTCATATTCATGCCGCTGACTGAGTGAGGAATGGCAACATGATTAATAATTAGTTGGTTGCCAGCTTCTTCACGATCAAGTAGCTGCTCGGAAAGTTCTGGAGTTAGCAGATTCTTTGCAGTAAATTCTTTGAGAATCTTTTTGATGGCTTTGAAATAATTACTGGATTCGTTGTCGAATTCCATATAATTTTCTTCGGGAAACATTTGTGTGAGATTCTTGTGAATGTAGTTATCACTAACTAACTTTTTTAAATGAATTGTTGTAGATTCATCAATGATCCCATCAATGATTAAGTCAGGGGTACATTTAATATCATCACTGAAACCATTGGTAATAATAATATCGTAGCCACGAGTTTTAGCCCGTTGATTAAACTCAGTTAGGTTAAAAATACTGGTTAGTTGAATATTTTTAACGGCTTCAAAAATAATATTTTCGTTTATATAAGCAATGGAGCGTTGGAAAGTAAACATAAGAATCTTTACTTTTTTCACGGTTGTCTCAGTTTCCATACAGTTAATGATATAAAGAGCTAGGTAATCACTGTTGATCAAAACGTTAGGATGATTTTTGATGATCTCTTTTCTCAAATCATAGGCCATGTCAAAGGCAAAGGGTTCCTTTAATTTTAAGTCATTCATCTGTTTGGAGAGAAGACTTGAAATAAATGTTGGAAAAAGATTATAGCGCCGTAAGTGAAGAGTTATCTTTTCGGATAAATCCTTTTTAGATAATTTAATGGAGAACTTTTTGGAAACCTCTTCAATATTGTTTTGGATGTTAGAGAAAGTGATTTCATTGATCAAATTCAATTTTTGTTGATAAAACTCAGCAGGGGAGGCCGGGTAAATTAAACTAATTGCAGTCATTTGTGATGCTAATTGATTATCAGTAATGTAATTTCTCAGTTCATCTGGAATTTGACTATGATTGAGAGATTTCTTTTCTTCTTCAGGCATAACAGAAATAATATATGCTAACAAATCGGTTTTGGTACCAAAATTTAATGTTAGTAAGTATCCGATGCCGATGCGTGATGATATATGAAGGGTGTCTTTTTCACGTTGATTAATTCTTTCAATACTATTGAGGACGTCATTTTTGGATAGAAAAGTTTTTTCCATTAATTCATCAATACTCAAACTATCATTGATTAAAAGATAGTAAACGATTTTACGGTCCTCATCTTCAAATTGATGAATCAAGGATTGAAACTTAGGGTAATTCTGAATTATTAAACTGTATTTACCAGTTGAGTCAATCGTCGCAATTTTATCTGCGGATAAAACTTGATTAAGGGTGGTAATATCTCGGATGATAGTTCGTCTGGAACTGTCAACTTTTCGGGCCAAGTAATCACCACTGTAATCTTGATTCCAAAGTAATAATAGTATTTGAACTTGTCTAGCATTAAGCATAATTATCAGTCGAAGCTAGCCTTCAACCTCTTTAATCCCTCCTCAAGTTTGGATTTAGGACATGCAATATTCATTCTAAGATAATTACTATCGCCATATGTTGTACCTGGCATGATGCCGACTTTACCAACATTGATCAATTTGTCTTGTAATTCGTCCATCGTCAAATCGATCTTTGAAACATCAATCCAAGCTAGATATGTCGCACTAGGTTTAACAAAGTTGAATTCTGGTAAGTTCTTATCTAAGAAACCCTTGATTAGATCCATACTGCTATCAGTATATTTTACCAATTGTGAAGCATAGGTTAAACCATCTTCACTATAAGCCGCCATTTGAGAATACATACCAAGAATGCTTACAGATGAGAGGGCGTTTTTGGCTTTAAGTTCAACTAAGAATTTTTCGCGTAATTTATCGTCAGGAATTAAGATATATGAACCAATCAATCCGGGTGTATTAAAAGTTTTTGAACCAGAACAACAAAGGACTACATTCTCGGTTGTAACGCTGGTGATTGGCGTATAACTTGATCCAGGATAGACAATATCCTTATGAATATCGTCAGAAATTAGAAAGACATCATATTTTTTACAGAGTTTACTTAGTTGTGACAATTCATCAGCTGAGAAAACTTTACCGGTTGGGTTGTGTGGATTGGTTAGGAGAAAAATTCTTGTTTGTGGTTGTGCTAAAACAGTTTCTAAACTGTCCCAATCAATGGAATATCCTTGTTGAGCACTACCAAGTCTAATTGGAGCAAGATTACGTTCATTTGCTTCAATAACTTTGTAAAAAGCGTCATACATTGGTGTGAAAGTGGCCACCGTTTGATTAGGCTCGGATAATAATCTTATGAAAGTAGCGATACTAAAAACAACACTCGGACTGTAAACAACCCAATTAGGATCTACCTCAGCATTATCTTTGTTATTGAACCAATAGACGATACTATTTTTATAATCATCATGGTTCCAACGTGAATAGCCGTAAATAGGGTGTTCAATGCGTTTCTTTAAAGCTGTTTGAACTGAGTCGGGAACGGCAAAATCAGTGTCAGAAATTGAGAATGGTAGAATGTCGTCTCGACCAAAACGGTCACCAATATAGTCCCATTGGGTGCTGTAAGTATTTTTTCTATCAATTACTTTGTCAAAATCATAAGTTTTCATGTTAAGATCCTTTCAAAAAGAGAATAAAATTTTAGCCATTAATGTAAAATACCGCCAATTCGTATCTTGAATTGACGGCGTTTTACTATTTAGAGAAGAGAGTTTATATTTCAGCCTCCAATTATTATGCGGCAGCTTGTTCCTTAGCTTCTTTTTCTGCCTTGCGTTTTAACCACATGCTCTTGAAAATAATGATGAAGGAAACATTTAAGAATAGACCAATAGCTACACATAAGTAGAACCAATACCATGGAGATTCAAGACCTAGTAATGGATCGAAGATACCAATACCAGGAGCAGTACGTTCAACATTTAGGAGAATTGTGATAGCACCTGTGATACCACCAGCTAATGTGTTAGCGGTAATCATTGGAAGTGGCGCAGCCAATGCGTAAGGGATAGCAGGTTCAGTTGCGACAGTCATACCAACAATGAATGAACTCCAACTTGCGGCACGTTCTTGTTTAGAGAAGATACTTGGTTTGATCCATGTTGCAATAGCAGCAGCCATAGGTGGGAGCAAAGTTACAACACCGACAATACCGTACCAGTTGAAAACACCTGAACTTAGAAGTGAGAAACTGAAGAACCAAGCAGTCTTGTTGATAGGACCACCCATATCAAATGCCAACATGGCACCAACGATGAAACCACCAACTAGTTTCATTGAAGTAGGGATGTTTTGTAGGAATGATAGAAGAACAGTCATCAACCAGGCCATTGCAGGTCCAATTAGATAATATGTTAATAATCCGAAGACTAATAGCGTTACGAACGGAATGATCATGTAGCCAAGAACTGATTGGAAATTCTTGCCAAGTTTGAGTTTCTTGAAGTACTTAACAAAATAACCAATTGATAAACCAATAACGATGGCACCTAAGAAACCAGCACCAGATTTAGTACCCAATAAATCTGTATCATTGGCTAAAAATGTTACAAGGAAAGCTGGAGCAAAGGCTGGTTTGTCAGCAATTGCATAAGCAATATAAGCACCCATGATAGGAATCATGAATTGGAATCCTAAATTACCAATGCTAGTGATAACCCAAGCAATAGAAGGAGCAGTTCCTTTTGCTAGAGCAATATTTGGCATTCCGAATTGAACCATCATGCTACCAATAGCTACTAGAAGACCACCACCGATAACGAATGGAAGTGCTGCAGAAACACCGGCCATTAGGTAACTCATAACACCTTCAGTAACTGCTTCTTGGTCACCGCCAAGTTTTACGTTAGAAGATGACATTACATGAGAATTTGATTCCAAATCATCAAACAATGTATCGATATGTTTCAGAGCTTCAGAAACAGGTAGTTCAACAACTTTTTTCTGGTTGAAACGTTCCTTGTCATGGTCAGTTAAACCTTTACCAATTGCCAAGATAACGTAGTCAGCATCAGCAATTTGTTCTGGAGTTAGTTTGTCTTCGACCCCGCTAGCACCCTGTGTTTCAACATGGACTTCATAGCCAAGTGATTTAGCTTTTTCGGAAATAGCTTCGGCTACCATATATGTATGGGCAATACCAGCTGGACAATTAGTTACAGCTACTATTTTTGTCATAATTTAATCTCCCATAGATTATTATTATTTACTTACAATATCGTTAATTGCTTCGAATACTTCTTCTTTAGTACCAGTCTTCAAGATATTTACAAAATCTTTGTGGACTAGTTTACGACTTAGTTGAGCTAATAATTTCAAATGTGTGTCTCCTTGATCATTTGGAACTAATAAACTAATGAAGGTATTTACTGGTTTTCCATCAAGAGAATCCCATTCAATATCTGAATCAGTTCTACCAAATAGAATGGCAGCTTCCTTAATATTGTTAGAACGTGCATGAGGAATAGCTACACCATTACCAAAGCCAGTAGTTGATTCCTTTTCTCTTTCAAGGTAGTCGTTGACTAATGTATCTTTATCTCCAACAATATCTAGACTTGATGCAAGGTCAGCTAATGATGAAAGAACTTCCTTTTGTTCGTTACCTTTTAAATCCATATTTATATGTTCTAAATTGAATATTTCCATGAGTATTAACTCCTCTCGAATCTTGATTACAAATACAGTATATTTGCAAACGGTTACACAGTTAATGATCAATTTGTCACAAGCTAGTGACAAGGCCAGATTATTGCGTAATTCAATAATCGTTATATAACGGTGCAACCGATAAGTGCGTGCATTATACCGGGCTTCGTCCCTATAATTTAGTTGTGAAAAGAGGATGAGCAAAATGACACAAACAGGTTGTTTTGTTAAATCTAATCTCAAATAATGATTTTGGAAAGAGGATAATTATTATGCTAAAGTTCGGTAAAAGAATTAACTATAGACCATTAGTTTTTAGTTTATTTTATGGAGTATTATTATTTTTGATAACCTTGATATTCTCTAAGCCTATACTTTCAATCTTTTTAGGTATCCTGTTATTCTTATGGATCCTATTTGGATACTACTGGAGAATACTACCAACAATGTTTAATTACTGGGAAGTTGACGAAAAGACTATCAAATATAGTGATATGACGAATAAGGGTAAGAAGACTTTAATGTTAATAGCACCATTCTCGGTTCCTATGCAGTCAGTTAAACTTGATTCAATTAAATCAGTTACAGTCACTGGTAACTTGGGCAAATTTAAAGAGATACCACTTGCTATACCATATACAGGATACTTGGCAATTTTAACTTCCATAATCTCTGTTATTCGTAATCCTATTGATCTGACCTTCACGTTAAAAGATGGCTCATCATTCAATGTTAGTGCAGCACGTGATTTTGTTTGGGATAGGAAAAATATTGTTTCTAAATTAGATAAATTGTTTAAAAAATTAGATGACTCTGATATTCAAGTTGTAGATAAAACTGATCATGCTTTGAAGTTCAGTTATTAATTTTCGACATTGAAAAAAATCCATTGATCCCCCCTCAGATCAATGGATTTTATTTGTAATCGAATTCATATAAATTGTATTAATGAGTATAATTTACTTATTGGATAAAAAGGGGAAAGTTAGATGGGGTTAGCTAAGAATATCGTTAAATATCGGAAACAAAATGATTTATCTCAGGAACAATTAGCCAGTGCGCTAAGTATTTCCAGACAATCTATCTCTAAGTGGGAAACAGGTGAAAATTTACCCAGTATTGATAATTTGATTTCACTTAGTGGGATGTTGGATATATCTTTGGACGAATTAATTACGGGTGAACCTTATCTACATTTTCCATTTAATTATGGCAAACCAAAGAATAAGTGGCCCTTGTTGATAATCGTTTTTATCATGTTATTAGTGGCAATAATACAATCTACGTTGTTTGGTAGAACTGTGTTATTAACCGTAATCAATGCTATCGGCGGAGCAGTATTAGGTTATATTCTAGTAGCTTGGTTTTCTCCATTTGATTTCAAACGTTATTATACGTACTGGTCTTTGGAAAAATCTGGGCTAAATTATCCAACTGATAATGAAGATGTTTATGGTGGATTCAAATCAATAATTCTTCCTATTGAGGGAATATTTCATCTTGGGTCCAGAAACTTCTTATCATATAAAGATATTAAGAGCATTGAAGTTATTGTAAATCTATTAGGTTACAATCCTTCAAAGGAGTTATCGTTCAACGGTGGTGGCGGTGGAAGTAGAATGTCGACACATACGATGGAGAATTTTTATCTTAAAATAACTACTAAAGATAATGAGGAAGTCTATCTAAATTTGAATGCGTATTATTGGAAAGATACTAACGAACGAAAAATTCTAACGACAATTCTTACTTTCCTTAAACGGAAGAATTTTGAATTTATTGATCCGCAAGATGTGGCTACTTTAGTCCGTGATAATAAAAATGTTGTTGAAACGCTCTATGATAGAAGAGATAAGAGAGTGGAGAGCAACGGTTAGATTCTGAGCATTTGCCTAAGGCTAGGAATTGCACGCGATTCTGCGTGCGATTTCTAGTCTGTAGCAAAGCACAGGAATCTGTTGCTCGTAACTCGTTTAGAACATCGTCAAAATTCGAGTATTAACGCAAGACGACCACAATTCATAATACGAATTGTGGTCGTCTTTTATTTTGCTACAAGTTTATTTATTCAAATTATCCATATCACTAATTAAACGATTAACTTCATCCATACTGCCAACGTAAGCTCCACTGGCCAACGGATGCCCGCCACCGCCGTATTTTTCAGCAATGTCGTTAATAGATACACACTTTGAACGAAGATTAACTCGGAATCGGTTAGGGTCCTTTTCACTAACGACAATCCAGTTGTGAACTTTGTTGATGCGGCCTATTAGAGGAACGGCATGGTCAAGTTCACCCTCATCTAAATTGAATGACTCTAGTTTATCTTTGCGAATAATAATATAGCCGAATCCGGAGTCAGTAATTTTGAGATTTTCCAAAATATAAGCTTCCAAACGGGCTACTTGAAGGGACATTTCATCTTCGTGCAAACTTATTTTAGAAATATCGATGCCTGTTTTGGCTAATTTGGCAGAAGTAATTAATGTACGATAACTAGTTTCTCCATTTAAGAAGCGAACCGTATCGCCAATTATTCCAGCGTAGAGTTTTTCAGCAATTTCTTTAGTCAGTTTAAAATTAGGAATCTGTTCTGTAAATGAAAAAATCATTTCGGCACAACTAGAAAAAGAGTCATCGACCCAATTAATATCACCAAAAGGATCAACATTGGGATGATGATCAATTTTAATAATTTGGGCGGCCCTTAAATAGTCGCCACAATTATCAATTCGTCTGGAATTAGCAGTATCGACCGCAATTACCAAAGCATCTTTAAAAGTTTCTGCAGGAATAACCTGCATTTTGCCAATCCAATTGAGGACAGGTAAGTCGATTCCTGTTATATAGATATTCTTTTGAGGATACTCGGCCTTTAAGATAGCGGCTAAACCGGCTTGAGATCCAATGGCATCAGGATCAGGATTCTGATGTCTTAGAATAATAATGTTATTGTATTTTTCAATTGTTTTTAAAATGTCGTCAATCATAAGAATACTCCTCGACAATTATCAAATTATTTGTAATAAATTTTAGTTCAAATTAACCTTTATTGCTTGGATAAGTCAATAAGAAACTTCTTAGTCTTTTGACGATAATTGTTTTCTTGGTTGATTTTTTCCAATTTAACTCTGTCATGAGTTGAGGCGTGGCCGGTAGTTAATAGTTCTTTATAAAGTTCAGGATAGGGGAAGCCTAAATTTTTGGCATGATTTAATTCAGCTTGAATATCAAAAGGAATCCGACGGAAGTCCACATCTTCAATTTTTCCATCAACTATAGTTAATAGTAGATAACTGGCATCACGGTTGCGCATTAATTTTTTGCGACTGTACCAAGGTTGGCCAACGGAACCAGGATTTAGAATCATCTGTCCTTCAGTCGTGAAACGCCATAATGGTGTATGAGTGTGACCATAGAGTGCAACGTCCATGTCTTTATCAAAATCTAATTCGTCAAAGTTCTTTTGTTCCCGAAAAGCGAAGAGAGAATGGCCACGATTTGAGTCAGGTAAATTATGTGTTAATGAGAAGTTAAGTCCCTGTAATTTCTTTTGACCAATCATAGGAAGGTTCTTGATTTGTTTTTCACGAATATCTGAGAAATGTTCTCGTTCATACTGAACTAGATTGGCAAAGTAAATTTGGCTAGGATTATCCAAATCAACGCTCTGTGTGGCAATGACTGAAAGATAAGCAGACTCCCAGTTACCCATTAAATATTGGGTCGTATTAACTTCATCCAATAGTTGAAAACATTCTTCAGTTGAAGATCCACCAATAGCAATGTCGCCAAGAGACCAAACCTCGGTGGCATTATTTTTTTCAGCATCATTCAAAACAGCCTTTAGAGCAGTGATATTACCGTGAACGTCAGAAACTACTGTGATTTTATCCTTCAATTGAATCACTCCTCTAAATCATTTCCTTTAAGTGTACAACAAATATTAATACTTAGCTGATATCGGCGGTTAGTAATAAATAAATATTACGATATAACGACGACTTACAAAAGTGTAAGAAAATGTAAGGAGAATCGAACGACCCAAAATAGCTGAGCAGTTATGATAGATATATCAAATGGAGGGAAGTTCAAATGCAAAAAATCGTTGAAGTAAAAAATGTTGAAAAGATTTATGGAAAGGCTGGAGAAAAACAATTCAAGGCCTTATCTGATGTTAACTTTGAAGTAAAACCTGGCGAATTCGTTGGAATTATGGGTGCTTCAGGATCAGGTAAAACAACACTTCTAAATATTCTATCTACATTAGACACACCTACAAGTGGTCAAGTTCAAATTGCTGGCCAAGATATTACTAAACTAAATAACAATCAAATGGCTGATTTCCGTTCTAAGAAGATTGGTTTCATTTTTCAAGATTTCAATCTACTAGAAAATTTAACAGCCTATGAAAATATTGCTTTACCATTAGCCTTACAAAATGCGTCTGTTAAAAAAATTAAGCCAGCCGTTATGAGTATTTCTGAAAAATTAGGTTTGACTGATATTTTAAATCACTATCCAACAGAATTATCTGGTGGTCAAAAACAACGTGTTGCGGCTGCCCGTGCTTTGGTCCATGAACCATCGATCGTCTTTGGTGATGAACCAACCGGTGCACTAGATTCTAAGAGTGCTAGAGCATTGTTAGACACATTGACAAAAATCAATCGTGAAGATAATGTTTCAATTTTACTTGTAACGCATGATCCATTCTCAGCTAGTTTCTGTGATCGTATTCTTTTCATCAAAGATGGTGAAATTGGTCAGGAATTGAAGAAAGAAGATTCATCACGTGCCGAGTATTATCAAGAAATCCTAGATTCATTAGGAACATTTGCAGAATAGGGGAGGAAACTATGTTAAACAAATTGGCTTTAAGCGGAATTAAGCACCGCATTCGTGATTACAGTGTGCTGTTCTCTGGTTTGATGATTGCTTCAGCAATTTTCTACATGTTCATGTCTTTAGCAACGAACCAAGCTTTCTTGAGTTCAAACTCCCCAGCTTCAGCAACTAGTTTTATCTTTGGTTTCGGGATTGTTTTGTTAGCAATCATCACAATAGTTTATGTTAATTATGCCAACACATTCCTACTAAGCATGCGTCAAAAAGAATATGGAATGTTCATGATGCTTGGTGCTAAGAGTAGTAAAATTTCCAAAATGATTTTCGTAGAAACATTTGCAATTGGTGCCATCTCAACTATTATCGGTACTTTGATTGGAATCGTCGCAACTGGCTTTGTCAGTCGCTGGTTGATCAGCGCTCTGGATATGCAAGTTAAACACTTTAGTAGTTTTTATTTACCAGCGTTCCTATGGACATTACTTTTCTTCGTGGTTATCTTCATGTTTTCAGCTATTAAAAATTCCATCTCACTTCGTCGTAGTAAGGTTCTAACTTTACTAAATCGTGATAGCCAACCGGTTAAAATTAAGCGTAACGGCGTTATGAAATCTATTCAAGCTGTTTTAGGATTGATTCTGCTAGCAATTGGTTACTTTGCAATGTGGTATGCCGGAAATAATCCCGGATTTATTATGATGGGAATTCCAATTGCCTTAGTAACAATCGTAGGTGGTACTTACTTCACAATAAATTCATTCGTAACTGCTGTTTTGGTTATGTTGAAGAAGAATACTAAGTATTCACAAAAAGGTTTGAACAATTTTACACTTTCACAATTAAGTTTCAGAATTAATGATTACACAAAGATTTTAGCAATGGTTTCAATGATGTTTGCTTTAGCATTGGGTGCTATTACCGTTGGACTTGGTTTTAATAATCAAATTGACAATGTTGTTAATGGTCAAAATTACTATGATGTTCAAATTACTAATCCAGACGCTGCTCAAACAAAACGTTTGAAGAGCTTGAACATTGAAAAGAAAGATACTTATAACTACAAAATTGATGGTCAAAATATTTATTATCGAGCAAGTGAATTTAAAAAACAACCAATTGGTTACGCTCAAATGAATACCGAAACAATGCAATTTAAGTTAAAAACTTCAAATGATCCTGCTAAAAATACTAATGCTCAATATGAATTAATGAATGCACGTTTACCAAGTCAACGTACAATGAAAGTTTCTTTTGTTGGTGATGCGGAATATAACGCAGTCAACGCTAAGGGTTCAAGTCTTGTTTTAGTTAAAACAAACTCATTCAAGGATAATCTACCTGTTATTAAGCAAATTTCTAAAGCTGAAATAACACGTTATCCATCGTTGAAAGATGCCGGTGGCGATAAATATAGTTCATATACATTGATCAATGGTTTCTTCTCAGGACTAGAATTCATGGGATTCTTCCTCGGAATTGCTTTCTTAGCAATGTTAGCAAGTTGTTTAATGTTCAAAATCTTGTCTGGTGCTAATGGTGATGTTAAGCGTTATAACATGCTTTACAAGATTGGTACTCAACAAAAGATTTTACGTTCAGCTATCAATAAAGAAATTGCTATATTATTTTCAGTTCCAGCTATCTTAGGAATTGTCCATGTGTTGATTGGATTGCAATTATTTGTCAAAATACTCTACAAACCATATGCACATATTGAGATTCCATTCGCTATTTTCTTAGTACTTTATCTAGCTTATTACTTCCTAACTAGATATCTCTACAAGAAAATCGTGCTTAAATAAATAGTTTCAGTTCCTTCCGGGGAACTGCAATCGGCGGGTTATAACCTTTCGATCGCAGCTTCTCGGAAACGAGGAGCACTTCCCCCCTTAATAAGTATTATTAGTTATGAGATCCTCAACAAATCTCTTTAAATTAAAAAACTCCAACTAAATTCTAATTAGTTGGAGTTTTTATTTGTTCGGAAAATATTTTTTAATATCCAGTTACAATTGTTATAATCCTGACAACGTTGGTGTTACAGTTTTTATGTATAAATATCCAATCAGTATAAAGACGAACAATAATTTCACAAGAACGATTTTTGTTGCCAAAAGTTAAAATAAACATTAGAATTTTCTTAATAAAGTTTTTAGGAAAATCTATTCTATGAAATCATAAATGAGGAAGGGGATTAAAATTATGTCAATGATTGAATTTCGCGACGTGCAAAAATATTACGGAGAGTTCCATGCTCTAAAAGATATTAATCTAAAAATTGACAAAGGAGAGACCGTTGTTCTAATCGGTCCTTCTGGTTCTGGTAAAAGTACTCTAGCTAGAACTGTTAATGGGTTGGAAACTATTCAAAAAGGCCAATTGATTGTTAACGGTCGTGACATTGCTGAAAAATCAACCGATATTAATCGTATTAGAAAAGATGTCGGTATGGTATTTCAACATTTTAACCTTTATGCCAACAAGGATGTTTTGGAAAATGTCATGCTAGCTCCAAGAATCGTTTTGAAATTGAATGAGGAAGAAAATAAAAAGAACGCTATGGCATTGTTGGACCGTGTTGGTTTAGCTGACAAGGCGCATAACATGCCATCACAAATTTCCGGTGGTCAAAAACAACGTGTAGCTATTGCTAGATCATTAGCCATGAAGCCACGTTGCATGCTTTTTGACGAACCTACAAGTGCGCTTGATCCTGAAATGATCGATGATGTATTGGGTGTTATTAAATACGTTACAAGTCAAAGCGATATGACTTCTCTAATTGTTACTCACGAAATGGGTTTCGCTGAAGAAGTTGCTAATAGAGTTATTTTCATGGATCAAGGTCAAATTTTGGAAGATGATCCTAAGGATGTCTTCTTTGACCACCCAACCAATGATCGTGCGAGAAAGTTCCTAAGTAAGATTATCAAACACTAGGGGGTACAGATAATGAAACGATTGAAATATTTAGCATTAGTTATCACTTCTTTACTCCTAGTCCTAACATTGACTGGCTGTGGTTCAAAGTCTTTGTCCTCACAAAATGTCCTAGAGAACGATAAGAAATCTAAGACTGTTACTTGGGGTGTCAAAGGTGATACTAAATTATTAGGCTTGATTGATGTTAAAGATGGTAAAGAAAAGGGATTCGAAATTGATCTTGCTACAGCAATTACTAAGAAGATGCTGGGTAAAGATGCCAAAGCTAAGTTCGTGACCGTTACATCACAATCTCGTATTCCACTATTAAAGAACGGTAACATTGATGCTATCATCGCTACAATGACCATAACGCCGGATCGTAAAAAAATCTTGGATTTCTCAGATTCATATTTTGATGCTGGACAATCTATTTTGGTCAAGAATGATTCACCAATTAAAAAGGTTCAAGATTTAAATAATAAAACTATTATCGGAGTTGTCGGATCTAACTCTGTTCAAAATGTTAAAAAATTTGCTCCAAAGGCTCGTGTTTTACAACTACCAGATTATGCGCAAGCTTTGACAGCGTTGAAATCTGGTCAAGGTGATGCGTTAACGACTGATAACGTTATTTTGGCTGGTATGGCTGTTAAGAATCCGGGCTATAAGTTGCAAGGTAAGGCCTTCACTACTGAACCTTATGGTATTGGTATCAATAAAGGTCAAACTGACTTCAAAAATGCGACTAACAAAGCTTTAAATGAAGTTATCAAAGATGGTACCTATAACAAACTAATCAAGAAATGGTTTGGTAATGTACCTGGATTCAACTATAAGGAGGTGCTACGCAATGATTAATCTATTAACGAATAACTGGAGTGCCTTTATCAATGGATTCGGCTGGACACTATTATCTAGTGTATTAGCCTTGTTCTTCAGTTTAATTATTGGTTCATTGTTCGCCATCCTTGAAGTTGTTCCTAACAAATTTTTGAGAATCGTCGGGAATGTCTACGTCGAAATTTTCCGTAACATTCCATTATTGGTTATCACAATGTTCTTCTATCTAGTAATTCCGTTGTATGTAGTCAAGATCAATGGGTTTACTGCCGGAACGATTGGATTAACAATTTATACCTCAGCCTTTATTGCTGAAACTGTTCGTGCAGGTATCAACTCAGTTGATGTCGGCCAAATGGAGGCAGCTCGTTCACAAGGTATGAATTTCTGGAAAGCTATGCGTTATATCGTTTTACCACAGGCTTTCAAATTGGTGATTCCACCATTGGGTAATCAATTTGTTAACTTGGTTAAAAATTCATCAGTTCTAGCCTTCGTAGCTGGATTTGATTTGATGTATCAAGGTAATGCGATTGCCTCACAGACATTCGATACTGTTAATACATATTTGATTGTCGGTGCTTTCTATCTAATTATTACGTTGCCAATTAGTTACTATATGAGATATTTAGAAAAGAAATTAGCTTAGGAGGGGTAAATTATGCAAAATTGGATCGACGCTTATTCATGGATCAATATCAGATTTCTTCTCCAAGGCTTATGGATCACAATTCTAATCTCCGTTATATCGGTGATTTTGAGTTTTATCATTGGTTCAGTCTTAGGGATTATCCGTTATTCAAAGATTCCGTACGTTTCAAAAATTGTGGGAGTAATTATTGATATTATTCGTAATTTACCTCTACTACTGATTATTTTCTTCGTGTACTTCGGTTTACCTGAGTTTGGATTCAAACCAGATACGATTCCAGCTGCTATTCTAGCGATGACTGTTTTTGAATCAACTATGATTGCTGAAATTATCCGTTCGGGTATTTTGGCAGTTAATGTTGGTCAAATGGAAGCTTCCAGAGCGATGGGAATGAAGTATATTCAAGCAATGTGGCATATCGTTTTACCACAAGCTTATAAAAAAATGATTCCTGCTTTAGTTAGTCAGTTTATTTCGCTGATTAAGGATACATCTTTGGCAACAATCATTGTTGTACCGGAATTAATGCAACATGGACAGGTCGTTTATGGACAAGATCCAAACTATATTATTCCAGTCTTTGTAGCAATGGCCTTGATGTACTTTGTAGTTTGTTACGCTTTATCAATTTTATCTAAAGTTATTGACCGTAAAATGGCCTAATGGCATAAAAATAAATTTATAAGTTGACAGATTAAATAAACGTGTTTATAGTTAGTGTCAATCAAATAAACAAACGTAAGTGTCTGAATCAATTAGTAATGCATCTGGGTGTAAGAGAGCCGGTGGTTAGTGCGAACCGGTCAGGGTGTAGTTATGAAATACCAGACATGACTTGGTTTTTCCAAGCGGAAGAGAGATTCGTTATTTTCTCAAGAGTGGAGTTATAGCTTATTTAGACTAAGCTATTCTCAAGCTGGGTGGTACCACGGTAAATCGTCCCTGTTGCATAATTGCAGCAGGGACTTTTTTTATACAAGGGGTAATGAAAATGATGATCAATACATGTGGTGGTAATCCTCGATATTAATTTTTGCTAGTAATAGATAAAAATTAATTGGAGGATTCAATAATGGAAAATAAAACAAAAGAAGTAAGTTTTAAAGAAGCAATTTCAATTTTAATTATGATGTTAATCGTACTAGGTTTTGGAGTTATCAAATTTGGCCTATCACCACAAACTCCAGTCTTGGTTGTCATCGGACTATTGGTTTTATGGAGTAAATTACGTGGTAGTAGTTGGGATGATATTTCTGATGGTATTATGAATGGTGTCAAAAATGGTATTATTCCAATCTTTATCTTCATCTTGATTGGAGCTTTAATTGGTACATGGATTGCAGCTGGAATTATTCCATCAATGATGGTTGCCGGATTCCACATGATTTCCGTTCAGTGGTTCGTTCCTTCAGTCTTTCTAGTATGTGCCTTAATTGGTACATCAATCGGAAGTGCCTTTACAATCATCTCAACTATCGGAATTGCACTTTTCGGTATGGGTCAAACATTGGGCATGAATCCAGCTTTAGTCGCTGGAGCAATCATTTCTGGAGCAATTTTTGGTGATAAAACTTCACCACTTTCAGATTCAACTAACTTGGCTGCAGCCATTGCTGAAGATGATTTATTCGCTCATATTAAGAACTTAATGTGGACAACGATTCCCGCATTTTTCATCTCATTGATTCTTTACGCAATAATTGGTAACAGTGGTTCAAATGCTAGTTTGAACAAAATTGATACAACATTAAATGTTTTAAATAGTAACTTTGTAATTTCATGGTGGGCTATACTACCGATTGCTTTACTCTTTGTTTGTGCAATCATGAAAGTTCCTGCTATCGCAACTTTGATTTTGAATATTACCGTTACAGTCGGGATGATTTTTATCGAAAAGCCAAGTACACCGGTTAAAGATGTTGCTGGATTTATCGAAAATGGATTCGTTTCAAAAACTGGTAATGCTGGAGTTGACGCTTTACTTACTCGTGGTGGAATTAGTTCTATGATGGGAACAGTTTCATTGATTTTTCTAACTTTGTCATTAGGTGGCTTGTTAATGAAGTTTGATATTATTCAAACAGTTATGAAACCATTAGCACTACGTTTGAGAACACCAGGATCAGTCGTTACTGCAACAATTCTTTCCGGTATCGGAGTTAATATTTTCGTTGGTGAACAATACTTATCAGTTATTCTACCTGGTAAAGCTTTCAAACAAACTTTTAACGAACGTGGATTAGATAACTTAGCCTTGAGTCGTGTCCTTGAAGATGGTGGGACAGTAATCAACTACTTGATTCCTTGGGGAGTTGCTGGGGCGTTCGCTGCCAATACTTTAGGTGTATCAACATTATCATTCTTACCATTCTGTTTCTTCAGTTTACTTTCACCAGTTCTTTCTATTATTAGTGGATTTACTGGTATCGGTTTGAAACGTTTGAGCAAGACCGAAGATAAGGCGAGCAGTGACGACAAAGTAGTTACCGCATAGGTTTGATTAATAGAGCAGAGATGCTCTATTTTTTTGTCAAAAAAATTTATAAATTGAAAAGGAATGTTAGGAAGATTGAATCAAAATGTCTAATATTTTTTGATATGATTAATGTATGGGGATACACAATTAAATTCATATTGAAAGGAGCGAAGATATGAAAATACATAAAATAACATTATTTAGTTTGGCATTATTATTAGGAATATCTTCTGGTCCACTGCAACTTATTCATGCAGAAACGATTGGTAATAATCAGAGTTCAGCTGTTACTAAAGCCAATACCGTCAAGGAAGGTACTTGGGGAGAGGCGAATTGGAAACTAGATAACAACGGTGTTTTAACTATAAGTGATGGTGAGATTGGACTGGAAAGTTCACGTCCATGGGACAATTCAGGTCAAATAGATGGAGTTTCAGTGACCTCAGTAGTCATTGGGGAAAATGTCAGTTTGCCAGTGGATGCTACCAAGATTTTTGCTAATTTATCTCGTGTGACAAATTATGATTTAACTAAATTAGATACTAGTAATACTGAAAACATGAATAATATTTTTAGTTCTAATGCTGCGTTGACCAGTATTGATTTATCTAGTTTTCAGACAGAAAATGTTAAAACTATGAACGCTATGTTCAATGGTGATACTAGTCTGACTAGTGTAGATATTTCTAATTGGGTGATTACTGTAAATAATTCTACTGGTACATTAATGAGTAATAATATTCCATTTGTCACTACTATTAAAATGTATAAAACTCAGATTCAAAAGGAAACTTTCACCATTTATGGTAAGGGATGGACATTCATCAATATAGGAAATACCACAATAGATAATCCAACTGTTTTAAAGACGGTGAGTAATGTTGAATTAACGGCGGCAGTTAAAGATGACTTTGCTGGTAAAATTCCTGGATCATTGGGCGTATGGATTAAAGAACCAGATAAAGTAGACCAGAATAAAGAATATCAGATTACATATGATACAGTTCAAGACGGGCTTAATTATAAAGTGACTTCAACCATTCCAAAGGATTTAATTCCAATTTATGCAGGAGTCAATTTTGAAATGCCAGCTCCTGAAATAGATGGATTAGGTATTTCTGGTACCAAAACATTGAAATTAACAACTAAAGCATCAACAATCAGCTTAACAACAATTCCACAAATAATTACATATGTGAAAAAATATACTGGGGATGACCAGATTACGGTAAAAACAAGTTTAGGTGATAAAGTTATTCCAGTCCCGGAAGCTTTTAACTACATACCTGATGACACATTCTCAATCGATACTCCTCAGGTTTCTGGTTATACTGCTAGTCCTAGTCAGATTATAATTAAAGTTTTGAATGACAAAACTTTAAAAGTAGTTGATGGTGAATTAGACGGTGCTAATTATATTGTCTATACACCAGTTAAATATGAAGGTAATGGAGAAGTGAGTGTTCCGAATAATCTTGGTCATGAAATAATTGGTCAAGCTGTAAGTACGGAAAACCTTAAATATGGCGATAAAGTTGATATTCAAGTTCCTAATCAAGATGGATATAGAAAAGATAAAACTACCATCCAAGCACAAGTAACATCAGATGGGACCTTGGCAGTAGTGGACCCCAATGAAGTGGGATTCGTAACTTATTCCGCAACTTATAAGGGTGACGGAACAGTTACAATTCCATCTAATTTAGATGATGAAGTAGTTATAAATTATCCTGACTATGAAAACTTAGCCGTTGGTGACGTCATTACAATCGAAGTACCTGATAAAGATGGCTATACCAAAGACAAAATAACGGTTCAAGCAAAGGTAATTGACGATAATACTATCGAAGTAATTGATCCCGAAATCATCGGATTAGTAACCTATACTAAGAAATCAACCGGTGGTGGCGGTGGAACTGTTGATCCAGAACCAACTGATACTTATGAGAATAAGAATCAAACAGCCACTGTTCATGCGGATTCTAAGTCTATCGCAATTTATGATGACTCTGGAAAACTAATCACTAATCGTAGATTGGCATCATTGTCAGACTGGAAGACAGATACAGTATGGACAACTAAAGATGGACAAGTTTACTATCGTGTAGCAACTAATGAATGGGTTAAGTCAGAAGATGTTTACCTATATGAAGCTGCTTCTGGTGTAGTAAGAACTCGCAATAACGGTGACTATATTTCTCTCAAGACAGCGCATAATAAAACAGTTAGTAATCGAGCTTTGGAAACTGAAACAAATTGGAAAATCGATCAAACTGTTCAGATGAATGGAGAAAAATATTATCGTGTTGCTTACAATGAATTTGTAAACACCAACGATGTTGATTTAATTTAACCAAATAACAAAAATAGGGCAGAAATGCTCTATTTTTTTGTTTTTAAGTTTGACAGTATGCCAAATAATGTCAAACTTAAGACTGTTATGCTTTTAGGGATAAGCAAATTTGGGGAGATTATTATGAAAAAAGTTAAAATTTCTATCTGGGGTATTAATGTTATTTTAATTGCTATTATTCTTTTTCTTGTTTTAGGAAAAGGTTTTAATAATGGCAATAATAAAGTTGATTACAAAACTTATACAGTCCAACGTGATAACACTAATTATTTCAACGGTATCGTTCAAGAAACTGATAAGAGAGTTGTCAGCGATGAACCAAAATCAGAGGATGAGAGTTTGGTTGCTACACGGGTAATTAATGGGCAAGAAGTTACTAAGGGACAAATACTATTCAGTTTTTATAAGAATATGGGTAGTGATATTAGTGAAGTGAATGCTGAAATTCATCAAGCTCAATTAGCTATCCAAGATTACAATTCATCAGAAAAGAAGACAGCTGATCAAATTGAATTAAGTAAGAATCAAGAAATGTTAACAGAGGCTCAAGCTAAATTAACGAAGCTGAATCAGGCACAAAACCGTGAAGTTCTAGCACCAATTAGTGGAACTTATTATAAGGATGATTCTGGCAGAAGTTACATTTATGGGGCACCAGTTATTCAAGGTAATGTGAACGAATATAGTTTGAATAAAATTAAAATTGGTTCAGATGTCACAGTTATCAAAAATGATGGTAGTAAAATTTCAGGAAATTATGAACAAAAGGATACTATTCCTTACAGCACTAATAACGTTTCTTATTATCATTTCCGCGTTTCAACTGACGAGAAATTGCCATATGGGATGCACGTTCAAATTAAAACTGAAACAGATGGCTATAAAATTCCAGCCAAAGCAGTTTGGTCAAATGACACAGTTTACCTTTTGAAGAACAACAAGAAACATAAGCAACAAGTGACAATGACTAAAAAGGGTCAATCTTATCATGTAATAGACGGACTTAAAGCTGGCGACAAGCTAGTTTTGAAGTAGGGCGGTGAAATTATGCTTAAAGTTACTAATGTAGGAAAAACTTACGGCAAATTCACTGCGCTAGAGGATATTAATTTGGAAGTCAATGATGGAGAATTCTTGGCTATCATGGGACCCTCCGGTTCTGGGAAATCAACTTTGATTAATATTCTAGGGTTGTTGGACCAAAGCTATACCGGTGAATATTTGTTGCAAGGTAAAAATCATAAAGAAGTCAGTGATAATCGATTGTCACAAATTCGTGGTGATCAATTAGGATTTGTGTTTCAAAACTTCAAACTATTAACGACTTACAGTGTTTACGAAAATATTGAAATTCCGCTGGTTTATAGTAAAAAGGAACAAAGGAATAAACGTGAATTAGTTGAAGATGTGATTGAAAAAGTTGGTTTAAAAGGTAAGGAAAAGAACTTACCTTCAGAATTGTCAGGTGGACAACAACAGCGTGTGGCAATTGCTCGAGCTATCGTTAATCATCCTAACTTGATTATTGCGGATGAACCAACAGGAGCCTTGGATTCTAAAACAAGTAAAGAAATTATGGATATTTTTACTAAGCTAAATCAAGATGGTACGACTGTTATTATGGTTACTCATGATAGTGAAGTCGCTGAATACGCTATGCGAACAGTTTATATTCGTGATGGTCGTTTATACGATGATGAAAAGAGTGTGAAAAAATAATGAATGATAAGATTTTGATTGCACTCAAATCTATTGGTAAGAATAAGAATCGAAATTTCCTGACAATGCTAGGAATTATTATCGGAATTGCTAGTGTGATATGTATTTTGGCTATTGGGGACGGTTTTGCGCACACTGTTACTAAAGGGATGGGAAGTCACAATGTTCGCAACAAGGTGATTATAGAGTACCAAGCAATGACTGATTACAACGCTGACGATGGATTCACTCCTAATGATGCTTCAGTTTTGGCAGAAATACCGGGAGTGGACCATGTTAAATTGAGCAGTAGTGTGGCCGAAGCTGGAGCCAAGGTTCAATACAAGACTAAACATGCCTCAATTGGATTGAATAAGCAGCCTAAACATTTGAAATTGATCAAAGGTAGCTATTTTACGATGACTGGCGACTCCAATGGAGCTTATATTTCAGAAAATTTAGCGAAACAACTATTTAAAAAGAATGCGATTAATCGTTTGATTACAATCAATGGAACAGTTTTTGTTGTTCAAGGAATTTATGGATCTGGTGGAATAGAATATCGACCTGAAGTGTATGTTTCTAAAACACTTTTTAAAGAACTATTTGCAAGTCAAATTTCTAAAGACGAAGCCAAGCTTTATGTTCAGCCTAATGCTAATAAGAAACAAATTGGTAAAACGGCTGTTAAGAAAATGAAAAAGATGGGTGAGGAGAAACATGCGGCAACATATAAGGTTTCCCACCCTGATCAAGTAAGTAAACAATTTACAAAGATATTGAATGATATTACATACTTTATTGCCTTTATAGCAGGAATCTCACTACTGATTGCCGGAATTGGAGTTATGAATGTAATGTACATAACGGTGTCAGAACGCCGAAAAGAAATCGGGATTCGTCGTGCTTTTGGTGCAACTTCTGCTGATATTAGGAATCAGTTTTTGATTGAAAGTGTCATTCTATGTGTCATTGGTGGATTGATTGGTATTTTACTAGGATATATTTTAGTTGCTATCATCAACGCCTTTTTACCATTCAAGGCCGTTATAACGACCTATGCATTGATTCTTTCGTTGTCAGTTTCTACAGCTGTGGGATTGATTTTCGGATATATTCCTTCTAATAAAGCTGCTAAATCAGAACTTGTTGGATTATTGAAAGAAGAATAGGGGAAAATATGAAAAAACTATATAAATTAGACAAGGTATCTGTTGTAGGAATGTTTCTAATATTCTTCTTTATGACAGTTATCAGCATGATTGTTTCGGATCCAAATGTTTCAGAAATGCCACAAATGGGCAAGTGGTTGAAATTATTGATGTATGCCGTAGGTACTTTGATTGGATTTACCATCGCATATTGGATTTACATTCTATTATTGAAGAATAATAGTAATTACAAGGTAACTTTGATTATCAATATGGTAATAGGGATGTCTATTGAGGCTTTATTATTAACGATTATTTACTTGATTGCTGGTAAGACTAATGTCTGGGTCAGTGGTATCGCTGGATTTATCGGCTTTGGTAGTTTAGGGGCTTTGAATTGGCGTTATCTGGAAGTACCTCAATCTGATAAAATTAAGGTAAGTGTTTTTACAGGTATTTTATTTATCCTGACATTATTCTAATTTAGGAGCATCATTATGAATCCGTATGAACAAGTAAAATCTGAACTTGATAGATTACAAATTCCCTTTGAAGTTGTTGAGCACCCGGCTGTTTTTACAACTGAAGAGGCAGATAAGTATATTAAGGGAATTAATTGTGTGAGAACAAAATCACTTTTCTTAACTAATAAGAAGAAAACAAAATTCTACTTAGTTTTTATGGATGATAATAAGCGACTTGATATGAGTAAGTTCGCGGAAATAGTTGGTGAGAAACATATCAAGTTTGCCTCTGAAGAATCCATGTTAGAGAAGCTTGGATTGACGCCAGGATCCGTTTCAATTTTTGGTTTGTTGAATAATAAAGAAAAAGACGTTCAAGTTTTCTTTGAAAAGGATATTGTTGGGAAATTGCCGTTAACTTTTCATCCAAATGACAACACTAAGACACTATTTTTGAAGGTGCAGGATTTATTTAAGTTTTTAAGTAGTAATGGATTTGAATATAAAATCATTACAATGTAGAGAGCGGAGTATGGGCGGTTAGCCCACGAGGATTAGCAGGGCTTCATAAATTATACGCGCATTTTGCGTATAGTTTGTGAAGTCAGGCTAACTGGAATGGGTTGCCCTTACGCAGCTCGTTTCAGTTAGAGAGTGGGGGCATAACATGGTCAGCTTTCGAGCATCAAGTCGAATAGGGAGTAGTAATCGTATTTTGATTACTACTCCCTATTCGTTTTGAGCGGAAAGAGTTATGTTATGTTCCACGTTTATGCTGCAAGTTTAGGGAACAAGCTAGTTATGTCCCAAACCCGTTTTTAGAATCAGAATCGTAATTGAGGTAACAAAGTTTTGACTAGAGAAATCAGACTTTGGATTTCACTGGAATTAGCAGTTTTTGGATTGATCAAATATAGTTGATTACAGAAATCATTAGATAATTGTTCATATGGAAGTAAAGTCCCTTTAATAGAACGTTTGGAAACAATAGCCTTACCAATTTTTCGAGCAACCATATTAGTAATTAGGTTATTATCGTTGACCTTAATAACCTTGGTGGGACGAATGTGATGTTCATTGAAATACTTATCAGTATATTCACGCTGTGTTGACCCTGGCTTGCCAAGAATCCATTCAGGGCTATCTATATCACCCGCAAGGACCAGTTCATCTGAAGCAAAGGCAACTTGTTCGACTTCATTGGTCACAATAGGTTTTTCAACTATACCAAAGTCGATTTCACGTTTGATGATTTCTTCGAGGACTTTTTCTGAGTCCGCGGTAATCAATTCAAAGTCAAACTTATCAAAGTAACGTTCAAGACTGACCATAAGTGGTGGTAAAACGTGATTTGCTGCAGTGGGAGAGGCACCAATAACACATTTGATTCGATTACTACGGTGCTTCTTAACTAAATGGTTTAGAGAGTTTTCCCAGTTGTTCAACACAATTTGGGAATCACGATAGAATCGGTTGGCATTCTCGGTTGGGACTAAGCCCTTATTGCCATTACGTTTAAATAGTTGAACACCTAATTCATCTTCCAGTTTCTTAATTTGAATCGAAACGGTTGGCTGAGTGACGTATAATTCCTTGGCAGCCCTAGTAATAGAGCGGGTCTCATAGACTTTTTGAAAAGCAACTATATCACGAAACATAAGCTTTCTCCTTATTATAAACAATATTTATGAACGTATATATAAATATAATAATGCGTAAAGATTGTGATAAAATTAATAAGTACCTTTACCTTATATAAAGGCTTTCTCAAATTATATAATAATTAATTTCTTCATATATGACTTTATTCACAAGACTATTATAGCTTTATGACGCCTCTAATAATTACATATTAATATAATTTATGCTAAGTTTACACTGTAAATACGCTATAGGAGGACGGCAAGAATGAAGAATTGGGACAGAATACTTGGAATAGTTTTATTTTTAGTTCTAATTATTGGCGCTCCATTTGTATTACCATCAAATATGCATTATTTGAGATTGCTAATGGGATTAGCGCTTGGTTATATATTATCTAGATCTTATACAGGTTTTGCGGGAAGTGTGAACCGTGCCTACAAAACTGGTTCCACAAAATTAATGAGAACAATGATGTTCATGTTCTTAATTACCGCGATTGCAAACGTAACGTTCTTGATGTTTGCGAAAGATTTAACAACTTATGACTTATCAATCAATCCAATTAATATTGGTTTGATTCTCGGAGGATTGCTTTTCGGTTTCGGAATGGCATTCTCATCATGTTGTGCTACAGGTGTTATGACTGATTTGGCAACTGATTTGCCAAGAGCCGGAATGACTTTGATTTTCTTCTGTTTTGGGGTTTTCTTAGGATTCCCTCTTCAAGCAACACAATCATGGATCAGAGGTTCAATTTTAACTTCCAAGACTGGTAGTAAATTTGCTCAAGGAGTATACATGCCCGATTTATTCAAGTGGGATGGACTAGAAGGCTATCTTGGAGCAGTTATTTTAACAGCTATTTTAGTTAGTATCGTTGTTTATCTTTCATATAGATACGAGAAGAAACGTCACGATGCTTCAACTTTCGTAGGAGTTCCTTCAGAAAAGGTTCAAGATAATCCAGAGCCAGAAAATACAGCTAATTTCTCAATGAATAGTGCTTCAACATACGATGTACTTTTCAAGAAACCTTGGACTCTAAAACAAGGTGCCGTTGGTATGACAATTATCTTTGTACTAATGATGGGATTAACTAAATCAGGTTGGGGGGCTTCAACACCTTACGGATTCTGGTTTGGAAAGGCTCTTAATACTTTCGGCGTTTCAGCTAGTTCATTATCTAATTTCACACATCAACCTGCCGAAGTATTCTCAGGCCCATTATTAGCTAATGGTGTTACAGTTCAAAACTTTGGAATTTTCCTTGGGGCCGGAATTTTTATTTTAACAGCAGGTCTCTTTAAAGAAACAATGCACTCAGTTTCTACTTTAAGTTGGAAGAGTGCTTCATTATTTGCTCTAGGTGGCTTCACGATGGGATTTGGAACAAGATTATCAAACGGATGTAACGTTGGTGCTCTTTATACACCAATCGCTCAATTCTCAGTTTCAGGTTGGATATTCTTGGCTGCACTAGTGCTAGGTGGTATTTTTGGAAATAAAATGTCTAAAAAAGCTTACGGATATTAGGAGGATTTGATTCATGGATAATAAGAAAATTGTAGTTGTCGGAGGAGTTGCTGGGGGAGCATCAGCTGCTGCACGTGCTAGAAGATTAGATGAATTCGCAGATATAACAATGTTTGAAAAGGGTCCTAATGTTTCCTTCTCAAACTGTTCATTGCCATATCACTTGAGTGGTTTGGTACCAGATGCTGACAGTATTGTTATGATGACTCCAGAACAATTCAAGAATCAATATAATATCAACGCTGAAGTTAATTCAGAAGTTGTTGATGTTGATCCTGTGAAAAAGGAAGTTGAAGTTAAGAATACTCAAACTGGTGAATTGAAACACATTTCTTATGATGAATTAGTTTTGTCACCAGGTGCCAATCCAATTATGCCAGGTTGCATCAAAGGAATTGATCACGATAATGTTTTCTCAGTTAGAAATGTGGTTGATATTAAGAAGATTCAAACTTACTTACAAGTTAACAAAGTAACTGATGTAGCTGTTATCGGTGGTGGATTTATTGGACTCGAAGTCTGTGAAAATTTGGCTCAAACTGATACTAAGGTTTCATTAATTGAGGCCGCTAGTCATGTTTTAGGAACAATTGACGATGACTTTGCTGAATTAGTTCATAAAGAACTCTTTGATCATGGTGTAAATGTTGTCTTAGACGATGGGTTAGCAGAAATTACTGATGATAAAATTAAACTTGGCTCAGGTAAAGAAATCAAATCTCAAGCCGTTATTGTAGCTATCGGGGTTAGACCTGACACTGCTTTAGCAAGTAAGATTGGTTGTAAACTTGGTTTAACTGGAAGCATCGCAGTTGATCAACACTACCAAACATCAATTCCCAATATCTATGCTGTTGGTGATGCAATTGAAGTAACCAATATGATTACTAGAAAGAAGACTCGTTTGGCGTTGGCATTCCCAGCTCAAATGGAAGCTCGTGATGCAGTCGATCACATGTATGGTCGAACAATTCAAAATAAAGGTGTTATCGGTTCTCAAGCAATTCATATTTTTGATATCAACGTCGCTTCAACTGGTTTGACCGAAGCTGAATGCCAAAAAGATGGAATCGACTATCGCACAGTAACAGTTATTCCAAAGAGTCGTGTCGGTTTGATGCCGGACGCAACGCCGTTATACATGAAATTGATTTTTGGCTATCCAAGTGGAGAAGTTCTTGGTGCACAAGCATTGGGTAAATCTGATGTCGATAAACAAGTTGATATTGTAGCAACAATGATTTCTATGCACGGTAATATTTCTGACTTAACACATGTTGAAGTTTGTTACTCACCTTGGTTCAGTACCGCTAAGAATGCCGTTAATATGGCTGCTTTAGTAGCTGAGAATATTCTTAATGGTGAATATAAACAAGTTCAAGTTAGTGAAGTTAGAAAACTTGTTGAAAAAGGTGCATGTATTATTGATGCTCGTGAACCTAACGAATATGAAGAAGGCCACATTACTTCAGCAATTAATATCCCACTAAGTCAATTCCGTCAACGTCTGGATGAGATTCCAACGGACCGTCCAGTATACGTACATTGTCTATCTGGCCAACGTAGTTACAACATGGTTCGTTCGTTGAACAATCGTGGTTACGACAATGTGGTTAATATTTCTGGATCATATTTGGAAATATGTGAATATGAATACTTCAAAGATCAAACAACTGATCGCAAACCAATCGTGACAAATTATCGCTTTGATCTATTGTAGTAAGTAGGAGGTGATGGCATGAAGAAGAAAAAATCGTTACTAATAACGACTGGAGTTTGGGTCTGTCTATTAGCAATCTGGTTTGCTGTGACTAATTTGAAGTTAGTTTCACCAATCCTTTTTCCATCACCACAGGAAGTTTGGACTACTTTTACAAGTATTCTCGTGCATGGTTATAACGGTATCTCGTTTTGGCAACACTTAGGAATTACGCTGTTTAGACTATTTTCAGCTTTGATATTGGCAATTTTGACAGCTGTTCCTTTAGGACTTGCTTCAGGGATGTCAAAAACAATCCACTCATTGGTGGATTCATTGATTCAGTTTTATCGCCCAATTCCACCGCTAGCTTATTACACAATTTTGATTCTTTGGCTAGGAATTGGTGAAGGTTCCAAAATAGTTCTCTTGTATCTAGCTGCATTTGCGCCAATCTATATTTCTTGCGTTGAAGGAGTCCATCATCTCAATCAAGATTATGTTCTGAGTGCCAAGTCACTCGGAGCGGGTAAATGGTCTATCTTCAAATGGGTAATTTTTCCCGGATCATTACCAGATGTTTTCACCGGAATCAGAACCGCGATGGGCGTTTCATTCTCGACCTTAGTTGCGGCAGAGATAGTGGCATCAACGTCCGGAATCGGCTGGATGGTAATTGATGCTTCAAAATATTTGAAGAGCAGCGTTATGTTCATGGGCATTTTCATTCTTGGTGGTCTAGGATTATTGTTGGATTGGTTGTTACAATTATTGGAACACGAATGGATCTTCTGGAAGGGTAAAAATTAATGCGTAGATTAACTAAGTTATTCTTCGTAAGTTTCATTTTACTGGTGTCCTTTAGTATTTCTGGATGCGCCAAGAAGACCAATTCCAACAAAGATGAGATAAGAATCGGAATTTTAAATACGCCTAATGATGTGGCAGTAGCGAGAAATAAAGGTTATTTTGAAGAAGCTTTTCCAAATCAGAAAGTAAGTTTTATCACTTTTGATTCCGGGGTAGATGCGAATAAAGCGTTAATGTCAGGTGGAGTGGATTTTGCCACAATGGGTGATACTAATGGCGTTGTAGCGCTAACTGCATATATTCCAGTGAAACTACTGTGGATCAATGAAATGTGCGGTAGTAATGAATCCTTAATTGTTAAAAAGAATTCAGGCATTAAAAATATCGCTGATTTGAAGGGTAAAAAAATTGCGACGCCGTTTGCATCGACGTCACATTATAGTTTGATGATAGCTTTGAAAAAAGCTGGCTTAGAGCACAAAGTAACGTTATTAGATATGGATACCCAAAATATCGTCGCCGCCTGGAAACGGGGCAATATTGATGCCGCATATACTTGGCAGCCAACTTTGTCACAATTACAAAGCGATGGGCGAGTATTGATTGATAGTTCAGACCTTTCAAAAATGGGCTATTCGACTGGAAACATCACGTTAGTTAGTAAAAAGTTTCTGAAAGAACAACCGGAGTCAGTGGAGAAATTCGTCAACGTTTTAGCCAAAACTCACAAATTACGTAAAGATAATTATCCAGAGACTGTTAAAGCTGCGGCCAAACAAACCGGAATCAGTACCGCTGATGCGGATAAACAAATGCGGGGAACTGATTGGGTTTCTAAAAAAGCTGAATATTCCACACGATATTTAGGTAATGAATCTGACACCGGACAATTTATTGTGGAAATGCACCGAGCCGGAACGTTCATGCATAGCCAACAAACAATTAGTTATGCGCCGAGTCTGGATCAGTTTAAAAAATTTGTTTATCAACCAAAGGGGGATTAGAGATGGATACGTTAGTAAAAGCACAAAATTTATCGATCAAGTATCCTAATTCTGACGAACCTGTAATCATTGATACAAATTTTGAAATTAAAGATAATGAGATTTTTGTATTAGTTGGACCATCTGGTTGCGGTAAAAGTACTATTTTGCAAGCTCTTGCTGGGTTTATTCAGGCAGACGGTGTTTTGACCATGAACGGTCAAACGATTGATACGCCTGATTGGCAACGAGGTGTAGTGTTCCAGAATTCATCACTTTATCCTTGGTTTACAGTAAAGGATAATGTTGGATTTGGATTAAAGGCACGTCAATTTTCAAAAGCAGATATTGAAAAACGAGTGGCCTACTTATTAGACTTAATTGGTTTGAGTGATCAAGGTAATACCAAGACTTTTGAACTATCTGGTGGGATGCGCCAACGAGTTGCTATCGCAAGAGTTTTGGCTAACAAGTCACCATTGTTATTGATGGATGAACCATTTGGAGCGTTAGATGCTTTTACGAGAGCTAAAATGCAGAAGCTAATTCTCGATATATGGCGACAAGAGAAGACTAGTATTTTCATGATTACGCATGATTTAAACGAGGCAATTCGCTGTGGTAATCGGATTGCGATAATGAATAATCATGATAAAAAGATTATTGAGATAAAAGATAATCCATTTCAAAATATAGATGTTGAAGAGTTAGATGATTTTGAATTAGAACGAAAAATCGATAAGTATCGTAAGAGTATTTTAGAATTGATCAATCAGTAAAATAAAGAGGTTCCAATAGGTTAGAGTTCGTCTAACTTTATTGGAACCTTTTGTTTTGAAATGAAGTAAATAATTAAATTTCCGCTCTCCACAAGGAGGAAAAAATAGCTGGAACATAGCGGGCACAACTTGGAGCCAATCATCAATGCCTTCGTCATCGATAATAGTCTTCAAGATTGGCCTTTTACTAATCCGACAAAAGCAGTCGAATAAGTAAAACTTCGCTATTGAGCTATTTATCCTCCTTGCTCCGAGCTAGTTGTCCCGGTTTAATTAGTTTGATATTGAAATTAGAGACACAAATTTTTTATGTAAAACGAAAATTGTACATTATATTAATATAACCCAATTTAATTAAGACACATTTTTACATAGATGTACTGATTTTATTTTATAAAATAATCGCGGTACAACAAATTAGAAACACGTGCGATAATTAGTTTTAAGGAGAACTTCAATGAGAAAAACACTAATGGTTTTGGCATTATTATTATTCGTATTACCATTATCTGCATGCAACACTAGCACTTTGACAAATTCGACAACTAATTATTCAAAGACTAGTCGGACTGATAATTCTAAAAGAATTATTAGAAGAAATCGACGCATCTGGCAAAGACAGGTTGCTAAAGCTGATGTGGTTCATAGTGATGATTTTAGGGGTGATTATGTTTTCATTGCGACTTCAATGGAACAATTAAATAATCATAGTAAAGCGGTTGTTCAAGGTACAGTGTATAAACTTGAAAAGATGAATAGTCCTAAAAATATGGCGTATACCAAGGCTTCAATTCACGTTGACAAAGTTATTAGTGGCGATAAAACTTTAAAAAATCAAACAATCTATGTGGCTATGAAGGGTGGTTTGGTTTCGTTTGATCACTGGTATGCCAATATGAGTAAACCAAAAGATTTTGACCATGAGATGTTGGTTAAAAATGAAGAATTCCCGTTGCCAAGTATTGGTTCTAAGGTTATTACAGGATTGACTCCCAATCATGTGGATGAACCATCTGATTATAATAATTCATTGAAACAAAGTGGATTTACCATTGAAAATTCCTATGCTATCGTGGTTCCTCAATATGATTTTTGGGTCAAGAGTCCGAATTCTAAAAAATACGTATTGAACAATCCTGAAATGAGAAAAGAAAAAACACGTGACGATAATTTGTCTAAGGGACTTAAAAAAATGACTTCTGAAATTAATTCTGAATATAACGATACTAAAAAATAGAATTCTAAAAATCAAAATAGCAGTATCAACTGACTTATCTCAGTTGATACTGCTATTTAGTTACTTGTTCATTAGCTCATTTAATAATTCTTTAGCTGATTCATTCAAACTAGCTTTAGATTTGTCATAACCTAAGTGAGTATAAATTTCTCCAACGTAAATATTATCGTGATAGAGTTTGTTGAAAACTTTATCAATAATTGGTCGAGTCATAGCTTCTTCTTGAACTGGTCCGAATGGATTAGCGAAGAAAGTTGTACTCATACCAACTTCATCAGTTGTGCCTAGAGCCTTTCGTTTACCAGCAATGAAGGTTGCTTTGGCCTTATCTTCATCAGGGAATTGATGTAAACCAATACCTGAATCATAGTTATTGGCGTAAACCCACATGTCGATTGAATGATGTTCAACCACGTGTTTGTACGTGTTGGCAGGTAAGATAACTCTGGCATTTTTAAGCTCGGGGTTCAAATAGATACCACGATCCATGTTGTTGAACGCAACGGAACTACTTAAATCGTCTAGTCGAACGAATGCACCGGTTTCGGTACCTTGAGCGTAGACGTTACCTTCGTCATCGAAAGCAAAACTCCCCATATCATCAAAAATAGTTTCGATATTAATGATTTTGTCATCAGCGACTTCTTGCAAAGCTTCAATTGACTCAGATTTACCGGCACCAGAATCTCCGAAGAAGACAACTGACTTAGTTTTTCCATTTGAGAAACTGATTTTAACCATTGAGCCATGGATAGGAAGTCTATTTTCATGAATCATATGTAAATTATGAAGTGTTAGACACATTTTCTTCATGTAGCCGAAGTAGGTTGTCTTGTCGTTGTAAGGAACCTCGCCGACCCAGATGTTATTTTCTTCATCATGATAGTAGTGGCAAACATCGCCTTCAGTTTTATCAAGGCCGAATAGTAGAATTTCGTCTGGCTTTTGTCCGGCAATACTCTTTTCATCAGCGACCTCAAAGAGGTTAGCTAGTGCGATTCCACTGACAAAGTAATCACGATGGAAATAAATGAAAGTTAGACTTTCACCAATTTTGGCGGGGAAACAATACCAATCTTTTTGTGAGCCATTAAATTTATCAATTGGGTTATTAGAAACGGCACTGAAGACACCTTCACGTTTATTACTCTTAGTGTGCATCATCATTGGAGGACGAAGCATCAAAGTATCCAAGAAACGAATGCTCTCAAGTGATTGATATGTTAGAGGAGTGTCCCATTTGATTGATTGTGTTAAAACACAGGCGTTGGTACCAGCGTTAACTTGACGATAAGCTCGATTAGAAAAACCTTGAAGCTTTTCCTCGATGGCACGATACAAATGGATAACGACTTCATTAAAATGATTGTCGATATTCATGAAATTACCTTTAACAATGGCACTACTGTGTTTATTGATTAGAGAAACTCGGAAGTATGAACGGTAATATGAATAAACTTCTTCAATACTTTTTAAAATTTGTTCTTTACCATACTTTTCATATGCAGGTTTATCATCAATTAAAATAGCTTTCAAAATATTGATGTAAGTATCAACAGTTAGACCTTCAACCTTGTTAGTTACAGCAAGTTGACTTTCTTCCAAATACAAGTCGATTAAATTATGGAATCCTTGGCTGTTAATTAACTGAAAAATATCTTGAATATATTCCTCGTTGTAGTTAATTACGGCAACTGAGCGATCAGGATTTATGTAAAATGCGTTTGATTCGATAGCTTTTGGTGACTTCGACATACTAAAGTTCTCCTTTCAATTCATGAACTTAAGTAATAGTTTATAGCATTTTTCAGTAAACAGGTAGCTTAAATTAGAACTGGTCTAATATTTGAATTATTTGAAATATTGGTGTTGTTGAGGATGGTGGATTATAAAATACAAATTTGAAATTTTTTAAATAAAAAGATTATTTTATTAGACAAAATGTAATTTTTCTTGGTGGGGTATTAGTTTTTTGTTTTTATATAGAAAAAACCTCCAATTTTTTTAATTGGGGGCTTTGTTTTTGAAAGGCTGGTTTGGTGTTACCCAACTTTCATTGTTGTATTGCTTGGTTTGTTCTTCCTAAACGAGCTCCGTGGACCAATTTCACTCCGCTTTGCCTGACTTCCCAAATCATACGCAAAGTACGCGTATAATTCGTGAAGTCCTGCAAATGCTCGGAAATTCCCGGTCCACTGCGCTCTCTAAGCTAATACATGGCTATAATCTGTAACGGTATTAACTCCATTATCACGTTCAAGCATTGTTAGACTAGAGTTCTTAGGGCTTTGTGTTAGGTCAAACTTACCGTGACCGTAACGTTCTGTAATTGAACGAATTGTTGTTCCATGTGTAACTAGCAAAATCTTGTCGCCGTCTTTGGCAACTTTGTCGATTTCGTTGAAACCACGATCAATTCTTGTCCAATATTCTTCGGCGTTTTCGGCGTCGTGGAATGGGTCGGCTGCTTTCATGAAATCCCTTGTAGCGTCCAAACCGTATTTTGTAAGGATGTCACTGAAGTTTGTTTCACCATGTGGTTGTCCAACGATGAACCAAGCTTCAGATGAATTCATTCCTTCAAAGTAACCGTAGAATTGTTCTCTAAATTCCATTAATTTAGTGGGATTAAGTTTATCTTGATTGATATTCTCATCCACAATTAGTTTACATGTATCAATTGCACGTCTTGCATCTGATGAGAATGCTGCATCGAAAGTAACGTCGCTTAGTGCCTTAGCTGCCTTTTTAGCAATCTCAAGTCCCTCTGGGGCAAGGGGAGTATCAGACCAACCTTGCATTTTGTTATATTTGTTAAACCAAGTTTTACCGTGGCGAATCAAATAAATTTGGTATTTAGCCATTAGTGCCTCCTCAAAGTTTGTAATCTAATCTTACTACATTAGAAGAGAGATTGATTGTACTTTGTAACGCGGTTAACGCCATTGTCACGTTCCATAAGCGTTAAACTAGCGTTTGCGGGGACATCATTTAATTCAAAATCGCCGGCTTTGTATCTGTAAGCCAATCCCAGAATAGTGATACTATGTGTTACCAAAAGAATTTTATCACCATCTTTGGCAATTTGGTCAATCTTTTTAAATCCACGATCAATTCTATCCCAGTATTCTTTAGCATCTTCTGCATCATGTAGCGGATCTGCTTGTTTAACAAAATCCATAGTTGCGTCAAAACCGTAGTTTTGAACAATTTGACCGAAATTTCTGGCGTTATGTGGTTTGCCGATAACAAACCAAGACTCATCAATTCCACGGCCCTCAAAATAACCATAGAATTGTTCTCTGAATTCTGATAGTTCACGGGGTACCAAGTGGTTCTTATTTCTTCTAGTAATGATTCGACAAGTGTCAACGGCACGCTTCATATCTGAAGTCAGTGCGGCCGCAAAATCTGTATTCCTTAGAGCATCGCCGGCTTTTTGAGCAACTTCCACACCATCATTGGTTAAGGGAGTATCTGACCAGCCTTGCATTTTCTCATATTCGTTATACCAAGTTCTGCCGTGTCTTACTAAATAAATTTGATATGCCATATATTTACGCCTCCTAGCATGATAATTCTACTATACAAAGAGCTTATTTTTAGTAATTTTGCTTGTAATTGTTTACAGTAATCGTATTGATGGAATTTGGAGGTATTTATTGATGAAAGTAGCAGTTATTGGCGCAAATGGTAAAGAGGGTTCTTTGATTGTTAAGGAAGCTTTGAGTAAGGGATTGGATGTCACTTCAATTGTACGTGATGCCAAAAAATCCCCTACTGATAAATATTTGGTAAGGGATGTTTACAGTCTTGAAGCTGAGGATATCAAAGATTTTGACGTTTTGGTAGATGCGCTAGGTTTCTTCGGTCCTAAAGTTACTGAATATGTTCCGGCAACTAAGCATTTGATTGAGATTCTTAATGGAACAAATACTAGATTGATGGTTGTTGGCGGTGCTGGTTCACTTTATGTGGATAAGACTCATACAACTAAAGTTTACCAACAAGCTGGTTTTCCAGACGCTGTTAAACCTTTGAGTGAAGAAATGGGTAAATCCTTAGATATTTTACGTGATAGTACAATCAACTGGACTTTCATCAGCCCTGCCGCAACGTTTGATGCTAAAGGTGAGAAGACTGGTAAATATGTTTTAGCTGGTGAGGAATTGACTGTTGATAAAGATGGCAAGAGTGAAATAAGCTACGCAGATTTTGCGTTGGCAATGGTTGACGAAATTATTAATGCTAAACATCAAAAAGAACGCATAAGCGTTAGATGGTAGGTCTCATAAATGAATGTTTTATTAACTTATATAAGTATGACTGGTCGTAATAAGAAAATTGCTGAGTATTTGGCAGATTATTTGGAGAAAAAAGATGTCGAAGTAACTCTGGAACAAATCGTTGATACGGATGCATTTGAGTTACCAACATATGACGCTGTAATTGTAGAAACATATACTTACAATGACGGTGAAGTTCCAGATGAGGCAAAAGATTTCTATGATGATTTAGCTGATGTAGATTTAAAACGAACAAAATTCGCTGTTTTAGGTTCAAGTTCTAAAGCACATATTCATTTTGGCCGTGCAGTTGATTACTTCACAATGGCACTTAATTCAAGTAATAGTGAACAAGTCGCTGACTCAGTGAAAATTGATCAAGATCCAGATGAAGATGATTTCAAACGGGTTGAACGCTTGGGTGATTATGTGATTAAAAGTTTAAAATAGAATAAATATGTAGATACTGAATTTCTTAATGGAGTTCGGTATTTTTTTGTCCTTGTTTAACTACGAAATATCCGATACGATGAACGTAAATAATTATAAGGGGGTCAAGGGGATGACCACATTTATGGGTCTTATTTGTTTTGTGGCCTTAATAGCGACGATTGTGTATGCTGTTAAGTGGTTTAAAAACAAGAAGAGTCGAACTTTGAAAAATAAATATCGCAAGCGTTTTGTTATTAGTATAGTTTTGATGTTTGCTTCGGCGTTAATTGCTGGACCGTCAGATGATACAAGTAAAACTGCATCAAATTCTGCGGATACTTCAAGAGTTGAAAGGAAAAAATCAGCTCCAAAAGTTAAAACTAAAACGACTTATGTTGGTAAGGGTCAATACAAGATTGCCAAGAAAGAAAACGTTGCTTTATTAGCTAAGAAGAAAAAACTTTTGTCTCAAGAAGCTGATCTTCAAAGCCAACAAGATAAGATTGAAAGTGACGAGGCTCAGGCTAAGCAAAAGGCTGATGAGGAACAAGCTGCTGCCCAAAAGCAACAAGAACAACAGGCCAAGGAAGCTCAGAAACAACAAGAGCAACAATCGCAAGCTTCTCAAGAACAGTCTCAACAATCAACTCAGACACGTGGCGATATGAATACAAGTGATACCGGAGATATTGTTGGAAATTCCAATTCACACATTTATCATATGCCTGGTCAAAGAGGCTACAATATGAATTCATCGAATGCAGTTCACTTCAAAACTGAACAAGACGCGATTAATGCCGGATATAGAAAGGCCAAAGTCTAATGAGAAAATTAGTAAAACTATTAGTGATATTGGCACTAGTACCGACTGCCGCAACTTTTACTGAACAAAGTCAGGCTGCTGCCAAAGATGATAATGTCAAAGTAGAAACTGTTAAGAATTATTCTTATAAAAAGAAAACCAAAAAATTAGTTTCCAAAAATAAGAAGTTAAAGAAATCTATTGTTTTGATTCAAAAGAAAATTGCTGAACAACAAAAATTTATTGATGAACATAGTAATAAAACTAATCAGACTGCGGCCAACACTGATTTAGCCAATATGGACTACAGTGGTACGCAAGAGATTATTGTTAATAACAACAAGCCTAATTTTTCTCAAGAGGATTTGAGTACGGCCAAAGGTGCTTGGCAACAATATGGTGATTTGGATAATCTCAACCGTGTTACTGGTGCCAATGCTTTGTTGAATGTTTCTTTGATGCCGAATGCTAAAAGAGAACCCTTGCACTGGAATCCAACTGGTTGGCACAATAAGAAAATCAGTTCAGGTTGGCTCTACAACAGAAGTCATTTAATTGGCTATCAACTAACAGGTCAAAATAATAATCCTAAGAATTTGATGACCGGAACACGTTCATTAAATAGTCCGGAAATGTTAGCTCATGAAATGGATATTGCTTATTATTTGAAACAAAGTAGTTCAAATTATATTAGATATCGTGTTACACCGGTCTTTCGTGGGGATGAATTGTTGCCACGTGGAGTTCAGATGGAAGCACAATCTATTGGTAATAATTCGGTGCAATTCAATGTATATATTTTCAATGTTGAATCAGGTGTTACTTTAAATTACGCAGACGGAACTAGCCAAGTCGGATAAAAGTTGCCGTCTTCCGTAAAAATCAATTTGGCTGGAACGTGGTGGGCCGACTTGAAACCAATTTTAAAGTTCAAAAATTGTTTCCAAAATCAGCCTTTTTCTAACCTGACTTCGTCAGCTAAGAAAAATCTCACCACTGAGCCAATTTTGATTTTTGCTCCAGACTAAATCATTATTAGTTTTTTAAATTTAGTTGAGAACAGACATCGCTAAGCAAAACAAAAAATCGATCATATTGCAGATCGATTTTTTTATTGATTAAATCTTCTGGCCGGACTCAAACTGTCGCGTTTATGGCCTTTGATTATTTCATCTTCTAATGTCAGTCGATTTTCTAATTCATCTAAGCGCTTTTGAGCATCATCAACTGTTTGTTTAGCACATTTTTCTTGTTTTAAAAGTAATTGATGCCGTTTTTTCAAAGCAGCTTTACCAGTTTGTTGGCAAAGTGAAATCGACTCTTTAATTTCTGCCAGTGACATACCCAACTCGCGTAGAAATTTAATTCCCTCCAACCATGTAATTGATTCGTCGTCAAAAATTCTCTGGTTCTCATCATTTCTTTTAATGGAAGGAATCATATTTAATTCTGCATAATATCGGATGGTAGCCACTGATAAATGGACTTTTTTACTTACTTCAGAGATTCTTAGCATGGTCATCATATCCTCACTGGTGCCAAACATATCATTACATGATTTTTTGCGGAAATAAATTAATAAGACTTACGATATTATCAATATTTATTGATTTTTCAATTAATAAAATGACATTCTATTGGTAAATATAACGTTGCTAGTAAATATATTTAAAGTTGACAAAATGTCAATTGGTAAAGCAGCTGTTAAAATCTACCTGATTTCAATGGTATAACAGAAGTTAAGGCTGAAATAATGAGTGAGCTTTGTTTAATCAACGTGCCAATCATTTGTATGAAAAGTGTTTTTAGTTATAAAAAAATAAAAATTAGGTTATGTTTAAGAAAAATATTTGGTATTGATAAACATTTTTCAAAAAAAAGAGTCCAAAGCCTCTAATTATCACTGCTAGCTATTGTATAATAACGTTGAGGAGATGAAGGCATGTATAAGACACCGTATACTTTCCAAGATACTGACGCTTTTAAAAGTACAGAGCGATTAATTATTAAAGGCCGTTTTTTTGCCACGGACGTCTCTGATACATTTGATAAGTTTGAACCAAAAAAAAGAAACATTCATAAAATATTAAACATCAAGAACAAGCTATTGGTTCCTGAACTTTTAGCTGTTAAAAGGGAACGGATGTCGAAGTCTGTTTTTGCCTTCTTTCGTGGAACAGTTGACGTGATGCATTATGACATGTCACAAAACGAAAATAGTGGTATCAAAGTTTTGGTTGGTGGAGATGCCCATCTCGGCAATTTCGGTTTTTATGGATCGTCTGAAGGTCAATTATTATTTGATATGAATGACTTCGATGAGGCCCATTTAGGACACTGGGAATATGACCTTAAACGATTGCTGGTCAGTGCTTTGCTAGTAGCTAGAGCTCATGGATTTGAGGAAACTGCAGTTCAGGAATATTTGTTAACGGTGGTAGATACTTATTTTGATACTCTAAAACACATGACAAAGATTTCCGAAATGAAAAGATTTATTTTGCCAAATACACTTCAGAATATAACTGAAATATTTGGTAAATTGAGGGACAACGAAGAGTACTTCCAGGAATCATTTAATAAAATGATTGCCAAGAGCATCAAGAAGGCTCAAAGAAGTAACTCGCAGTTGGTCATTGAAAAATATACTGAGATAAACGATGATGGGGAACGTCGTTTTGTTGAGAATAAACCAGTTACTCAACACATCAGTAAGAAAGACGTTAAGAGTGTCACTGAAGGTTACGATAGATATAAGAAGCAACAACGCAGTGATGTTCGACTCTTTCTAGAAGATTTTAAAGTTATCGATATTGTTCGTCATAGTGTTGGCGTAGGTAGCGTTGGAACACTTTGCTATTTGATCTTGCTACAAGATTTGGATAGTAACTACTTAGTTTTACAAGCTAAGCAGGCCTTACCAATTTACAATAATGATGAACTATATTCTGACAGTAAGGTTAGTCAGGGACAAAATATTGTCGACAGTCAGTTGATTTTACAGAGCGCTTCCGATCCATTCTTGGGAGCCTTCGATACTGACCAATACAGTTTTTATATGCGTCAATTTAAAGATATGAAATCATCTATTAATTTAGATAAATTAGATTTTGAATCTTTTGAAGACTATACAAAAGTTTGTGTCATATTACTTGCCAGAGCACATTCACATTCACCAAATTATCCATTGATTATTGGATTTGGTGAAGAGTATGCGGATATTGCTAATTCGTTGATGAATTTCACTAATAGCTATGTTAAGCAAGTAGAATACGACTTTGAATCGTTCAAAAAGGATTTAAAAGACGAAGGGTAGTTTTTAGATGAAACGTAAATATTATAATAGGGATTTAAGTTGGATTTTATTTGATAATCGGGTTATTGATCAAGCTTATAATAGTGACGTGCCTTTATTGGAAAGACTACGCTTTTTAGCAATTGCATCTAACAACTTAGATGAGTTTTTCCGTGTCAGAATGCACAATATTCACAGCTTGGTAGATAATCACGAGATTGAAAAGAGAACCGAACTAAAGGGAAATGAAGTACTCGATTTAGCGTATGATTTTAATACTCATAATATTGCTAAGCAGTACAAGAATTATGAATCATCTATGAAAGAGGCTAAGAAAAAAGGCATCTTCAGTTTGATGAAATATAAAGATTTAAATGATTCTGAAAAGAAGACTGTCAAAAAATACTTCAATAAGAAAATTTTGCCACGTCTTGATATGCAGAGATTTTCTAAAGTTTATAAATACCGCCATAATTTGAACTTTTTAATGAAAACACCAAAATATATTTATACTTGTCCTATTCCAGCTGACCTTGATCGGTTAGTGGATACTGGTGTTGAAAATCATTATATTTTGATTGAAGATTTAATTCGTAATGCGGCAACTGATTTAGAGAGAAAGTACAAAGTTTCAAAAGTTTATGTATTCCGAGTTACTTATGATCAAAATAAACCATATGACTTCTTGGATAAGAATTTATCTGACGAAGAATATTTGGAAAAAATGATCAATTATGTAGATACACGTGATTTGCGTGAAATGATGCGTGTTGAATATTCTTGTGATGGTGAAAAGGGTGGACGCGAATTCTTCTCTGACTTATTTGGTATCAGTAAAAAAGCTGTATACAAGATTCCTGGGCCAGTTGATTTGAAGCTATTGAACGGCTTTTTCAAACGTTATAAGAACAATCCTGAATTGGTATTTCCACCTTTCAAAGCGTTGCAATGGAATCCATCAAAGAATATTTTGAAATATTTGGATAGATCACCAATTTTTGTACAATATCCATATGATTCATATAGTGTCTTCATTAATTATTTGGAAACTGCAGTTAATGATCCTAAGACAACTAAAATTTGTATTACCATTTATCGAACAGAAGATAACTCTGATCTAATGAGATTGTTACAAGAGGCTGCTCATAAGGGGATTGACGTAACCGCAGTTGTTGAATTACGTGCTAGATTTGACGAAGTTCACAATATTGAAGTTGCTAAAGTCTTGAAGGAAGCCGGAGTAAAAGTATTATTTGGAGATAAAGTAAACAAAGTTCATTCGAAGATTTGTTTGGTATTACATGCTGACAAGACTGGCTATGTCCAAATTGGTACAGGTAATTATAATGCTATTACTGCCAATGTTTTCTCAGACGTAAGTTACTTTACAAGTAATCAGAAGTACATTGACGATGCCACTAACTTCTTTGACCACTTAGTAACTGGTAAGGACGTTTCTTATAACTATTTGGTTACTTCACCAGATGGTATTAGAGAAATGGTTATCAATAATATTAAGCGTGCCACTGAAGCCTATCTTCGCGATGGTCAGGGTGAAGTCTTCATGAAAGTTAATGGGATGACTGATGTTGACGTCATCAAAGCAATTTATGAAGCTGCTCGACAAGGATTGCCATTTAGGTTGATTGTTAGAGGCCCTTGTTCATTGAAGATTGGAATCTGTGGTCCTAAAGAGGATATTCGTGTAAAGAGTATCGTTGGTGAATTGTTGGAGCATAGCCGAATCTTTAAGTTCCAATATGGTAAAGATCATACTGATGTTTGGATTTCTTCAGCCGATATGATGACGAGAAATTTGGAACGTCGTGTTGAGATTGCCGTACCAATTGTTGAAGAAAAACCTAAGCAACAATTAATTAAAATTATTAAAACATTCTCAAGGGATACTGAAAATTCATATCATCTAAATTCTGATGGTGAATACGTTAAGGAAACAGAAGATAACGGTATTTCAGCCCAACAGACTTGGTTGAGTCGACTCAAGTGGAGAAAGTACATTAAAATATAATTTTGTAATAGAATTCAAATATTGAGTTCTATTTTTTTGCCCTAAACGTAAAAAATAGCCACCCAAGTTGGGTAGCTACTTTTTGTTAGATTTGAAAGATTTAGTTTAACATGTTTTTGGGTTTAAAGCTAAGTATGTTTGGTTGATTAGTACTCAACCTTAAATTTGTAGTTCTTGGTTTGTTCGTCCTAAACGAGCTGCACAAACCAGATTCCTGTGCTTTGCCTGACTTCCCAAATCATGCACACAAACCGTGCACAATTCGTGAAGCCCTGCAAATGCTCAGAATCTAACCGGTTTGTTCCGCTCTCTGATCCTAAACGAGCTACACAAGGGTAACTCCTCTCCGCTTTGCCTGACTTCCCAAATCATACGCAAAGTACGCGTATAATTCGTGAAGTCCTGCAAATGCTCGGGAGTTGGGCACCCTTGTTCCGCTCTCTAATCGTTAAATGTTCCTGCTTCAACATCCTTAATAAATGTTTCCAAATGGTCGAAGTAAACTGGGGCATTATCGATCATATGATGGTGGCCACCGTTTGGTGTTGTTACTAGGCGGGCATGTGGAATTTCTTTTTGCATAATCTTTGCTGTAGAAATTGGCATTGTTTCGTGTTCACCGAATGTTAATAATGTTGGTACTGTAATTTCTTTAAGGTGTTTTCTGAAGTGCCATTCATTTAGTTTACCTGTAATAACGAATTCGTTGTCTCCTTGGAATGCGTTGTAAACAGGAACTGCCATTGTATCAATTAAATGTCTGATAGCTGTTGGTTGTTTACGGTCAACGTATTCGGCATTTAGGATGTCAACGTAACTTTGATATGTTGGATCTGACAAGTTGTTGTCAGCTTCAATTTTTTCCATATATTTAACTTTGTCAGCACCTAAGGTGTCTAGACGGCATTGGTTAACACTTGTAACGTATTCGTCAATTTCGTCAACCATACTTGAGATGATTGCACCCTTTAGATGTTTACCATATTTAGCAGCGTACATTTGAACAAGAGCGCCACCCCATGATTGACCGATTAAGTAGAAGTTGTCTAAGCCAAGCTTTTGTCTAACTTCTTCAACTTCTTCTAGGAAGTAGTCATATGTAAGGTATTTTTTAGCAATTTCGGGGTCGCTGTAGTCGGGTTGATCTGAATACCATGATCCTAATTGATCATACATTGTTACTTGAACGCCGAGATCGGCAAGTTTGTCACCGAAGTTTTCCCAGTATTCATGGTTTCCACCAGGTCCACCGTGCAAGCAAAGTAGTTTGATGTCGCCATGACCTTGGGTATTAGTCCATAGGTGATAGCCATTATCTAGCGTTAAAATCGTTGTTCCTTGTTTCATAATTAGTCACCTTCCTGTGAATGATATGTCTAATTATATATCTATTTATTAGGTCATTTCAAACTTTCTATAATGATATTTTAATAATTCTAATAAAAAACTTATTTTTAATATAAGAAAAGATAGCGTAATATTAATTTATATATAAATTATATGATAAAATTGGTCTACATGATTAAAGAGGGGCGATATGATGAGGAAGTTATTAGTCAGCTTATTGTCTGTAGGAATGTTTTTGGGAGTTTTTGGCGTTGCAAATGATAATATGGATTCGCCAAATGCAATGGAGCTAACCGTTCAAGCAGATACAAATAGCGATAATACTCAAACAATTAGTTATCAAGTTTATGATAGGGATTCTGATACGAGATCTAACGTTAATCCTTATTTTACAAATAGTGCCACAGTTACACCAAATGATGAGGGAACTTATAAAGTCACATTGACTGCCAGAATTGCACATGTTTCTGGTGTTACAGGTATTGATGTACCAACAATTGATAATCAAACACCTAAGATTTCAGATTCTTATTTGAAACTTGGTAAAAGATACGTTGATATAAGTTTTAATGTAGATAATCCCAGTGATTTAAGTGAAACGATTCAAGGAACCGTTCAAACAAAATTAGGTCCAATTAATGTGGATCAAGTGCCAGTTGATTTCAAATTTGACTCCAGCACTTTGGCAGCTAAGGATAATAATAATTCCCTAGCTGATAGTTTGCAGTCGATTACTGAAACGGAAAACAATCTCAATAATACGATTAATAACGCTAAAGGCTTAATTGATAATGCCAAAAGTGACGTTGCCAATGCAAAAAGTATTTTGACACCAATCGTAACAGACTCAGATACTACGGAAACAAATAATAATAGTAGTAATAATGATTCTGATAAAACCGTTTTAAAAGAATTAACGTATAAAATTGCTAAAAATGATGGGGATGGTTCATTCATCTCGCCATACTTTACCAATACAGCCAAAGTTATGCAGAACCCTGATGGAACTTATTACGTTGAAGTAACCATGAAATATCCGAAAAAGTTTGGTAATAAAGCCTTCCAAATAAATTCAATTAATAACGTTCAACCTTATAATTTGAGTTTTACTAGTCAAGGCGACAGTAATTATATCAAGTTCAATTTCCCTATCAACAAGTTAACCGACTTGAGCAATTTGATTCCCGGAAATATTTCCATTAACTTGCCTGATTATGGATTGACCAAAGATTTGGGATTCAATTTTGATTTTGGAAGTTTGAACTCTTCAGAACTTTCCAAATTAACAAATAGCTCAAACGTTTCAGACACATTGGCTAGTTTGAGCAACATGAGTAAGTCAAGCAGTGTCAAAGCCGTTGATGATAACACTGAGAAAACGGGAACTTTGCCACAAACAGGTAACCAAGGAAATCATGCGTTGGTATTAATTGGTAGCTTGATCTTGGTTCTCTGGATCATTCTTCTAAAAGGAACATATTTAAAAAGATAATCATTGAGTTCGTGGGAAATCACGAGCTTTTTTACTACTTATGGATAGGAAGTTTTGATTATGACCCAAACAATTTTATTGGCCTGTGCCGGTGGGATGTCCACTTCGCTATTAATGACAAAAATGAGGAAGGCCGCTGTAGAGCAAGATAAAGAAATAGAAGTTTATGCGACTGCAGTTGATGTTGTACCTGACAAATTCGAAGAATATCATCCGGCGGTAGTTTTACTGGGTCCGCAAGTTAGTTACATGCTAAAGCAGATAACGGATGAAGTACCGGTTCCAGTTGCTGTAATAAATATGAAAGATTATGGGTTGATGGACGGAGCCAAAGTTTTGGAACAGGCCTTCAAACTTATTAATGAATAAATCTGTGGGGAACCACAGACTTTTTTTATCCTAAAGAATGTGCTAATAATAGTTTATTAATAAAAAAATCTACCATTTGGAGGAAACCGATATGGGGGATATCAGTGAGAGTGATATTGTCACTCTTTGCGGTCAAGTAGGTACGATTCTGTTAGAGAATGGTGCTGAAACCGCTCGGGTTGAAAATACGGTTGAATATGTCGGAAGAACTGCCAATTTACCAGTTGTTTGTCATGCGACGATGACCGGTATTTTTGTTAGTTCAGAGAGAAGTGCCACGACTAGAATTTTTAAGGTTCGGGTTGGTGATTTCAATTTACAAAAGGTAGATGAGATCAACACGTTATCGAGACAATTTTCGAGGAATGAAATAACTTTTGAACAATTAAAAAAAGAAACGAAACGTGTTGAAACGGATACGCCTGATTTTTCTTGGTTGGTAAAGTGTTTCGGAGCTGGATTGGTTTCTATGCCACCAATGTTGTTGTTCAAAGCAACTTGGGGTGACTTGGGATTGGCCTTTTTCGTCGGTGTATTAGGCTATGTCACTTCACAAATTGTCGCGCATCATACGAAGACTCCCTATATTCCGGTAGCCATAGGTAGCTTGGTTATCAGTGTGGTAGCACATATTTTAGGAATCGTCGGCATTGCGAATGACGCAAATTACATCATTATTAGTGCCTTGATGCCATTGGTTCCAGGAGTTCCGATGACTAACTCGTTACGAGAGATCATTGAGAAAAATACTATTTCCGGGATTGTCAGAGCAACAGATGCCATTATGGCTGGGATTTCTATCGGTAGTGGTGTTATCGTTGGGCAAATAATAATTCAATCGATTTTTGGAGGCTAAATATGATGGAAATTGTTTATGGCTTTATCTTTGGTTTCCTATCTAGTGTGGGATTTGGGATTATTACCAACAATCCTAGAAGAACACTGATACCGTCTGGATTAGTCGGTGCGATAGCTTGGATCGTTTATATCATAGTTGGCTGGTACAATCATGGATTGATCATGCCGAACCTGTTAGGTGCCGTTGTGATTGGAGTTCTAGGGAATCTTTGTGCAATTTTAGTACGAGCACCGGTTAATATTTTTTACGTTCCATGTTTAGTTTCATTAGTTCCTGGAGCAATTCTATATGATAGTATGAAAAATTTTGCGTTGGGAAAAGACAGTTTAGCTGCTTATGGTTTTGTTAAAGCTTTGACAGTCGGGATGTCATTAGCAGTTGGATTTATCATTGCCGAAGCTATTTCTAATAAGATTTATCCACCTTTGAAGCGGTATTTGGAAAAGAGACTTGCTTCAAAATAGTATTTTTTTGGTGGTATGTTGCCGTCTTCCACAAAAATCGGAATTTGGCTGGAACGTAGTGGGCACAACTTGAAGCCTCTTCCATAGACCGGAACAGTCTTCAAGATTGGCCTTATTCTAACCTGACTTCGTCAGCTAAGAATAATTTCACTACTGAGCCAATTCCGATTTTTGTTCCAGACTGGATGGGCTTATTGATTTAGGTTGGATAAGTTTTGTGAATTCAATGTATTAGTGATTTTTGATTATTAATTGATTTGATAGAAAGATAATAATAAGGCCTCTATATTAGTTGGAAATTCCAACTGTTAATATAGAGGTCTTATTTTTTTTAAGTATATTTTTTTAACCAGATAATCTAAAAACCCAGAAATCAGCTCGGAGCAAGGAAGGAAAATGGCTCAATAGCGAAATTTTACTTATTCGGCTGGTCTTGCCGGATTAGTAAAAGGCCAATCTTGAAGACTATTATCGATGCCGAAGGCATTGGTAATCGGCTCCAAGTTGTGCCCGCTATGTTCCAGCCATTTATCCTTCCTTGTGGAGAGCGGCATCCTTAAACTAACAACTATTTTCCATTTATTATTTCAAACTTGATACGCATCAAGTTTTTAAATGACCAACCCCGCTAGAATATGTCTTGTAAGTTAAGAAAGAGGCCAGCCAAATGAATAAATTAAATATATGGATTTCAAAACATCAAAATAAAATAACTGCTGCTATTGCGATTTTGATTGCTCTTAGTTTAATTTCTAACTATCTCATCAAAATTCCAGTTGCTGGAACGGTCTTCATGATCATTGCCAGTATCCTTGGAGCAATTCCGGTAGCATTACACGCATTCTCAGCTTTGAAAAATAAGGTTATCAGTATTGAACTATTGGTAACAATCGCTGTTATCGGTGCTTTCATTATCGGAGAATATGAAGAATCAGCTGTTGTAACATTCCTATTCTTATTCGGTAATTATTTGGAACAAAAGACTCTTGAAAAGACACGTTCTTCAGTTAAGAGTTTGACACAAATGGCACCAACAACTGCTGAACTAGTTAACGAAGACGGTAAAACTGAAACTGTTGACGTTGATGATTTGGACGAAGGGGACCACGTTTTAGTTAAACCCGGTGGTCAAATTCCTGTTGATGGAAAAATCATCGATGGTACTGGATATATGAATGAAGCCTCTATTACTGGTGAGTCAACACCTGTTAAAAAAGGTATCGGTGATAAAGTTTTCGCCGGATCTTTAACAGATAACGGAACTATCACAATTGAAACTACTTCTGTTGGTGAAGATACTACTTTTGGTAAAATCATCGAACTTGTTGAAGAAGCACAAGATAGTCAATCACCTGCTGCTCGTTTTATTGATAAATTTGCGACATACTACACACCTGCTGTTTTAATTATCGGTATTCTTGTTTGGATTATTACACAAGATTTCCCATTAGCTATCACTGTTCTAGTTTTAGGATGCCCTGGTGCCTTGGTTATCGGAGCCCCAGTTTCTAACGTTGCCGGAATCGGTAATGGTGCCAAGAACGGTATCTTGATGAAGGGTGGAAACGCCGTTAATACTTTCTCACATGTTGATACTTTAGTTCTTGATAAAACTGGTACTTTAACCACTGGAAAAATGTCTGTCACAGAATTTTCAGATTATGGTAAAGATAAGAATCATGACCTTGCATTGTTATCAGCTGTTGAAAAAACTTCTGATCACCCACTAGGCCAAGCTATTGTTAAACATGTTAATGATTTAGGAATCAAAGAAACACCTGAACTACCAGAATTAGATACTGTTAAGGGTCAAGGATTGATGGGCCAGAATGACGATTTTAAGATTTTAGTTGGTAATGCACGTTTGATGAAAGCTAATAATGTCAAAATTTCTGCATCTGCTCAAAAGGATATCGACGGTCGTATGAATGATGGTGATTCTGTTGTTTTGATGGCTGTTAACGATGAATTACGCTTGGTAATTGGTGTTAATGATCAACTTAGATCAGATGCCAGAGAAGGACTTCAAGCTTTGAAAGACGCTGGTTTGAAACGTATCGTTATGCTAACTGGTGACAACAAGGTTGCTGCTCAACGTGTTGCTGAAAGACTTCCAATTGACGAGGTTCACGCTGAATTACTTCCCGAAGATAAAGTTGATTTTGTTAAGAAATTCAAGGAACAAGGTAGCACTGTAGCCTTTGTTGGTGATGGTATCAATGATAGTCCATCACTTGCTACAGCTGATATTGGTATCGGAATGGGTACTGGTACTGACGTTGCGATTGAAACATCCGATATTATTTTAGTTAAATCTAGTTTTGATGCTTTAGCACATGCCTATACTTTGGCTAAGAAGACCGTTGCTAACACGAAAGAGAATATCTTCATTGCTGTTGGAACTGTTGCACTATTGCTGATCGGTTTAGTAGTCGGAGTTATCCATATGGGTAGCGGAATGTTCGTTCACGAAATTAGTATTCTAGTAGTTATTTTCAACGCAATGAGATTAATTGGAAATAAATCTCAAAAACTTGATTCAAATCAAGTTGTCCAAGCCGCAAACTAATTAGAATAGTATTTGTAAGTTAGATAAGCAAGTAGTCGTCAAGGATTACTTGCGAGCTATAAGTGCTTCAACTTTGGAACATTTATAGCTCGTGGGTATTTTAAGACGACGCTGGCGAAAGATTTTAGAAATATGGAGGAATCAATTATGGCAAAAGCAATTTTACAATTAGGTGCATTAACTTGCCCATCATGTATGACAAAAATTCAGAAGGCTGTTGAAAATCAAGACGGCGTTTCAAATGTTAAGGTTCTCTTCAACGCTGGTAAAGTTAGAGCAGATTTTGACGAAAGTAAAACTTCAGCCGATAATTTATCGGATGTAATTACAGATTTGGGATATGACGTATTAAAAGTTAAAGTTAAGGAGAATGCATAAAAATGACAGAACTAACAATTGAGGAAAAATTCGAAGCAGAACAAAAACAAGCTGACGCAGATCACCACAAACCAACTGCTGGTGCAATGACTGGACATATCGTGTCTAACCATTTCTTATTGAATGTTAAATTACACCAACTAAAATGGTTCGTAAAGGGTGCTAACGCTGAAAACTATAAGGCTGTTCTAAGCCAAACAATTGACGAGAATAATGCCTGGTATGATAAGATAGCCGATGAATTATTGGATGAGGGTGAATTACCCCCATCAACATTTAAAGAATATTCAGACTATTCAATGATTGAAGAAGACGGTAAGAATAAGTATTTGGATGCTGAAGCAATGTTACAAACAGTTGTTGATGATTTCTCAACTGATAATATGTTCGTAACTCGTGCTATCAAATTAGCTGAGAACGAAAATCGTCCATTTATGGCTCAAGTTTTGATTCAATTGTTAGGATTTAACAATCACCAAATTCGTATCTATCAAGCACTTCTTGGCAAGTCAGCTACAGAAGGTTTTGATGAAGAAGACGATGAGGATTTTGATTAAGGAGAAATAATCCATGGGAAAATTAGCGCATGACCATACAGCAGAAGATTGTGTTGAATTAGTGCCAATCTTCAAGAATCTATCGCAAACCGATATTGAAACAGTCGCAACTTTGGTAACACATCATCACTATAAGAGTGGAGAATATATTTTTTCTGCCGGTGATACAGCTGATTCATTGACGATTGTGGCTCATGGTCAGGCTAAAGTTTTCCAAATGGCAGCCAATGGTAAGGAACAAATGTTAAGGATTCTTCAAACTGGAGATTTCGATGGCGAAGCGACTTTGTTCGCTAATTCTGAACATGGAAGTTTTGCCCAAGCCTTAATGGATACCAGCGTTTGCCAAATTTCTCAAAAAGATTTCCAAACTTTGATGCAAACCGCTCCTGAATTAGCAGTGAATATGGTCAATGCACTCGGTCGAAGAATCGTGCAACTCGAGCAACAAACAACTGAAGTCACCACTTCAAGCGTTGAAAGCCGATTGGCCAATTATTTGTTGGAAACCAGTGCCGGACTGAATGAGGAAGTATTCACTTTGCCACTCAAGAAGAAGGATATTGCTACATATTTAGGAACAACTCCCGAAACAATCAGCCGCAAACTAACTTCATTGACTGAACAAGGGTTAATTCAAAAGATAACTAATAATAAATTTAAAATCTTAGACGCTGATCGATTGATGATGATCGATTAAAAAATACCACCAATTCTTAATTTGAATTGGTGGTATTTTTTTGAATTTTACTACTAACTAAATAGTAGAAAATACCTAAGCTCAATCAAGTAAATTATATCTACAATATTGTAAAATTATAGATATATATAACACGAACTATATGCTTATTTTTAATTGACATTGTTCGTCAATAGGTGCTATCTTAGATACATCAAATTGTGAAAATCATTTAACGTGATTTCAGAAAATTAGGAGATAGTGCATATGTTGCCCCCTGAAGAAATTCTACAGAAAAGTATTACTGCAGGTGTAAATAAGCTCCAAAAAACTTTGATTGCGAAGATGATCCTAGGATTTATTGGTGGAGCAATGATTTCACTAGGATTCTTGGCATATGTCAGAGTAACTGCCTCAATTCCGAACGATTTGGCCAGTGTGAAGGCTCTTGTTGGTGGTAGCGTCTTTCCGATTGGATTGATTGTAATCTTGCTTGCAGGTGGAGAATTGGCCACTGGGAATATGATGGCGGTGGGATCTTCATTCTTTTCTAAAAAGGTTAGTTTCTTAGATTATCTGAATAATTTATTGATTATTACCTTATTCAATTTTATTGGAGCTGTTTTTGTAGCTTACTTCTTTGGTCATGTGGTTGGATTGACCCATGTTGCACCATATTCGCAACAAGTTATCGCCATTGCTTCCGGAAAAACTAGTGCAACTTTCTTATCATCCTTTGTTTCGGGAATTGGTTGTAACTGGTTAGTTGGATTGGCCGTTTGGTTATCATTTGGTGCAAAAGATTCAGCCGGTAAAATTTTAGGTATCTGGTTCCCAATTATGATTTTCGTGGCAGTTGGTTTCCAACATAGTATTGCTAATTGTTTTATTATCCCCGCAGCTATCTTTGAAGGTGGCAGCACTTGGTTAGCCTTTATTCAAAACTTCATTCCGGTCTATCTAGGTAATATAGTTGGTGGATTGGTCTTTGTTTCAGGATTCTATTATTTAAGTTATCGCAAATAAAGATAGGTAAATATTTAAAAGCTGTTGAGGAAATAGTCTTTTTCTTCAGCAGCTTTTTTTGGTCTCTTTTAAGATTTCAGTCGTTAGAGGGTCTTATGAGAATGACACGCCATATTTTGTAAAATTTAATGTAGAAAAAGAACCATTGAAGCCTTGCCAGCATTAAAATGTGTCTTCTTTGAAATCAATAAAAATTAGTGGTAACATTATATAACTTTAATTTAAGAGGTTATTATGACAGATAAATCTAAGATTACTGAACTTGATGAGAAAAAAATTGAACAAGCACATCTTGATGACGTGGTTGGAAAAATTAAAAAATCTGAAAATCAACTTCTAGAACACATGAATGTGGCTGAAGAAGATTTAAAAGTTATCAATAATGCTTTTGATGACATTCACTTAGGGATGGATGGAGATTCCATCTCAATGGATGCGGCCCTTTCGATTCATCAGCAGCAACAAATGCTTGATGAGCGAAATAATAGTTGGCAACAATCTAAACAACGTTTAGGCATCCTCAAAAAGTTGGAGAAGACTCCATTCTTTGCCCGTTTGGACTTTCAAGAAAAAGGTGAACCTAAGAAGGAAACTGTATATATCGGTTTGAGTTCATTCACTGATAAAAATGATCACTTCTTGGTTTACGATTGGCGTGCTCCAATTTCATCTATTTATTATGATGGTAAATTGGGTAACGTAACTTATATGACACCGGATGGCGAACAAGATGTTGATCTCTTTTTGAAACGTCAATTTTTAGTAGAAAATGGCAAAATCAAAGCCTATTTTGATACTCAAGAAACTATTGGGGACCAAATGTTGCTGGAAGTTTTGGATGGAAAATCTTCAACACACATGAAGGGTATCGTTAAGACTATCCAGAGTGAGCAAAACAAGATTATTCGTGATACTAAATCAAGACTCTTGTTTGTTCAAGGTGCTGCCGGTTCTGGTAAAACTTCTGCTATCTTGCAAAGAATTGCCTTCTTACTATATAGATATCGTGGAACTTTGACTTCGAGTCAAGTTGTTATGTTCTCGCCAAACTCACTATTTAATGACTATATTGAAAATGTTCTTCCAGAAATGGGTGAACAAAATATGGTCCAAATGACTTACAAGCAATTCTTAGCTCGTCGTTTGCCAAATCTAAATGTGGAAAGTTTGTCGCAACAATTTGAAACTGTTGTGGATTCTGAGAATAAAAATATCGGTAAGTTTGTTTCGGATATCGAATTCTTCAAAGTTTTAACTAACTACAGCAAGTTACTTGGTCAAAGTGGGATAAGTTTCAAAGATATTAAATTCCAAGGTAAAGTATTTATTCCTAAGGAAAAAATTCAAGAAATCTATTATAGCTATGGTGATCAATATAATTTGGGCAATCGTCTTGATGCGACGGTTGATCGTTTGGTTAAGATGTTACATCGTAAAATAGGTGCTGAAATGCGTTCAAACTGGGTTTCTGAACAGATTGAAAACTTGAGTACAGAACAATTACAGGCACTTTATAAAACTGCCGACCAAGAATTCAAGAATGGTGACGAAGAAAAGAAATTCTTAGCTAGAAAAATCGTTACTGCAATGATGCAGGGTGTTTACAAGAACATCAAACGTTTGAGATTTTTGAATGTGGCAGTAAATTACCGTAACTTCTTGAAGGCCGTACCACAAATCGTTGATTTGAGTAAGCATGATATTACGAATGATCAATGGAATAATTATGTGGATGGATTTATTCAAAACTTTAATAATAAAGAAATTTCAATGAATGATTTGAGCCCATATTTATATCTCTATGACTTAATTATTGGTAAACACGGTGAACTTGATATGAAGTTTGTCTTTATTGATGAAATTCAAGATTACACACCATTCCAACTAGCATATATGAAATATAAATTCCCACGTGCCAGATATACAATGTTGGGTGATTTAAATCAGTCGATCTTCACAAAGAAGAATAGTCAAACATTGCTTTCTGAAGCACAGAGTTTGTTTGAAGCTGGCGATACTAATGTTGTGCAATTGGTTCATTCATATCGTTCAACCAAACAAATCACTGATTTTACCAAAGCTATTTTGACTAATGGGCAAAAGATTGAACCATTCAATCGTAATGGGGACCTGCCTAATCTATTGATGGCAGACGACGAAGCTACTTCTGTAAAACAAGTTGTTAATCAAATTAAGGAAAATGACGGTCGCAAATTCACAACGGCTATCATTGCCAAAACTTTGGAAGATGCGACTCATTTACAAGAACTATTGAAAGATAGTGACGTTAAATCAACCTTGATTAAATCAGAAAACCAACGTTTAGCCACTGGAACAATTGTTTTACCATCATTCTTGGCCAAAGGATTGGAATTCGATGCGGTCATTATGTGGGATGCTTCGAAGGATAAATTTGACGAAGACGAACAACAATTGGTCTACACGATTGCTTCACGTGCGATGCATAAGTTGACGATTACTTCGATTGGAGAATTGTCACAATTATTGCAACGAGTACCTGAAAAGTACTATCAACGAGTTGAACAAGACGTTTAGAATAAGATGAACAAAAAGGGGCTAGTGCGGAATGCATTAGTCTCTTTTATACTTTGAATTGCGAATCAACAATAAAGAAACAAAAACGAGTCCGGAGCGAAAATTGGGATTGGCTCAGCTGTGAGATTTTACTTAGGCGGCGAACCTTGCCGTCTTAGTAAAAGACTGAGTTTTGAGACAATGATGAACCTCCATTGGCTCAAAATCAGTCCACAGTGTTCCAGCCAAATCCCAATTTTCGCGGAGGAAGGCCCCAAACGCAAAACTTGCACAAACCAACTAAAAATAGTTATAGTAAAGGGTATTTAATTTTGATTGGAGATGAGAGGGTGACCCAGTCAACTTACTGGAATCGCATTGCCGATAAGGCTAAAAAGGAACATCGTCCTTTCTTTAGTTTGGCACCGATGGAAGCTGTCACAGGTTCAGTATTCCGTCGAGTTGTTGCCAAAGCCGCTGCACCGGATGTGTTTTATACTGAATTCACTAATGCATTGAGTATTACGCATCCCTTAGCCAAAGAGGCTACTAAAGGACGTTTATATATTGATCCAAAGGAAAATCCAAAACCTATTGTCCAATTATGGGGAAATAAGGGTGAGAACTTCACTAAAGCAGTCAAAGAAGTCAAAAAACAAGGCTATGAGGCCATTGATCTTAATATGGGGTGTCCTGATATTGCCGTCATCAAAAATCACAGTGGGAGCGATTTGATTCGCCATTTCGATACCGCTAAAGAAGTAATCGAGGGAGCACGCCAGACGGATTTGCCAGTCACAGTCAAAACTCGTTTGGGTTACAGTGAAATCGAAGAATTTGAAACTTGGATTCCATTCCTACTGAAGAAACAAGTTCCAGTTTTGACAGTTCACGTAAGAACTCGAGAAGAAATGAGTAAAGTTCCGGCACATTATGAATTGATTGACCAGTTAGTACAAATGCGTGATACGTACGCTCCCGACACGTTGTTGCAGATAAATGGCGATATTGCGGACTATCAAGCAGGAATTAAATTGGCTAGTGAACATCCCGGAGTCGACGGAATTATGATTGGTCGTGGGATATTTACTAATCCGTTTGCGTTTGAAAAGGAACCTAAAGTACATTCTAGTGAGGAATTACTAGGATTGTTACGTTATCAATTGGATTTGTACGATGAGTTTGTGGCTAAGGGAATTCCTGGTCACTTCGCACCGTTGCAAAGATTCTTTAAAGTTTATGTTCGTGGGATGAAACATGCTGCTGAGATTCGAAATGATTTGATGCAGACTAAGACTACGGATGATGCTCGCGTTGTTATTGAGCGGATTGAGAATGGGGAGTATTAAAAAAGTTCTACAGCCTTTTTTGGTTGTAGAACTTTTTTTGAATCTTATAGAATTGTTAGTAGGAGTGGTTTACCCAAATTTAAGAGTTACATATTTTGGTTTGTTCGTCCTAAACGAGCTACACAAGGGCAACTCCACTGTGCTTTGCCTGACTTCCCCAATCATGTGCAAAATCGGCACATAATTCGTGAAGTCCTGCAAATGCTCGGGAGCTAACCGCCCTTGTTACGCTCTCTAACTTAATAAAGTCAAAGTAACTCGATTCAATCTCTTCGACAAATCAAACAACTTCTCATAGGTAGGATCGTTTTGATACAGGGTGATCTTATCTTTCAATTGTTTCTGTTCGAATTGTGAGAAGTAGAATTTCAAATCGTGATTTCCGTAAAGGGTTGCTAATAGGGCAAAGGCTTCTGGGGAAATCTTTTCTGCTGTCAAGATTTCTTTGCGGAGATCACTGACTAGTTCACGTTTGACTGAGCGGTTTGGTAGGTAATTGTTTGTCTTGAATACTAGGCCGGTAACGGCTTTTGTAACGTCGACTTTGTTCACTAAAGAATCACCGATTTCATTATAAATAATGCGGGTGATCTTTTCGTTGGTTGCCATAGCACGTAGGACGTGTGTGACACTTTTTCCTTGGTTCTTGTTGATGATTTGGAAAAATTCGTTTAGATATGCTTTGTCGTCAGGCAAAACCTTGTTAATGATGACACTGTTGTCGGTAAGATCGATGATATCATTTAGCGCTAAGTCAAAAAATGAGCTTTCGGCCAAATAAGCACGGCGACGGGTATTCTTAAAAATGCGAATACTACCCTTTTCGTTACACGATAAAATAAAATATTTTTGAGGAATATTTAAATCCATAAAGTGCTCCTTCAATTTGACACTAGCTCATTATTTTTGGCCAGCGTAGCTTTTATTTCTGGTATTAATTCGTCTTCTAAAAGATTATAACCTTGTTTGGTAAAGTGCAAACCGTCTGCTTGCAACAACTCGCTTAGATTAGCGCTGTGAGCCATGCTGTGGAGAATATCTATATACGATACGTCTAGTTGCTTACTCAAGTGTTCCGTAACTAATTCAAATTGTAACTGGCGTGTCCAAGGTCTTGATGGATTCTTGACCCAGTCAATAAAAGGTGGCGAAAGCAAAATAACTTTGTCACTGCCAATTGTTTCAATGATACTAGTTAGGTTGGAAGCAAATTTACCCGGTTTGATTTCATCATTTATCGAAATATCATTGATACCAAATCCTAGAATAACAACTCTTGGATTCAATCTCTTGATACGTTCAACTCGTGTCATAGCATTATTGGTTTTGTAGTCTGAAATCGACATGTTAATGACTTCGTGACCAGGAAAGTCTTTGCGAATGCGTTTGGCCAGTGTATCACTAGCTTTACCATCGCGAAACCCCATCAAGGTTGAGTCCCCAAATAATACTATTCTCTTCATATATTATTTCCTTTTTTGAAAAAGTTCTATACTATACTAGAATACCAGAAAATAAATAAAAGTTAATTACTATATTAGGTAGGTTTAACAATATGCAAAGTTTAGTCAATTACGATGAATTTACTAGAAAGCAGTGGGAGAACTTCCATGGTGAGTATAAAAAGCAAGCAATCACAGATGGAGAATTGCGTAAAATCAAGTCTTTGGACGATGAAATCTCAATTGATGACGTTCGTTCAGTCTATGCGCCCATCCGTCACTTGTTGCACATTTATCTAAAAAATTATCGTAAATTAACCAAATTAAAGAATGAATTTATCGACGGAAACACACGTAAGATTCCTTTTATCATTGGGGTTTCGGGTTCGGTGGCAGTTGGTAAAAGTACAACAGCGCGACTTTTGAAAATTATGTTGGAAAGAGCATATCCACAATACAATGTTGCCCAAATGACGACTGATGGGTTCCTTTATCCTAGTAAAATTCTTAAAGAACGTAATTTAATGGATAAAAAGGGTTTTCCGGAAACGTATGATATGTCCAAACTCTTGGATTTCTTAGGTGAAGTCAAGACGCAGGGTGGCAAAATTAAATATCCGCTTTATTCACACAATATTTACGATATTATTCCCGGAAAGTATGAAGAATTAGACAATCCTGATATTTTAATCGTTGAGGGGATAAATGTATTACAATTGCCTCAGAACGTGCAGATCTATGTCAGTGATTTCTTTGATTTTTCAATTTATATCGACGCTGAGGTTGATGATGTTGAGAAATGGTTTTTAGATCGTTTTGAAACTTTGTTGGATTTGGCAAAAGATGATCCGAATAGTTATTATCATCAATTTACGCAGATTCCAAAAAGTGAGGCCATGGAGATGTCAAAGCATGTTTGGGAAACGATTAATTACCCTAATTTGCGTGACTACATTAAGCCGACAATGAATCGTGCTAACCTTATTTTGCACAAATCTGGCGATCATCAAATTGATAAAATTTATCTTAGAAAATATTAAACGCTTCCAATATATGACATGGAACGAAATTTCGTATACAATAGAATAAATAAAAAAACTGGGGGAAAATTGATTTGAGCAAGCAATGGCCTGATGCTGATAGCATCATCGTTCTAGACTACGGTAGTCAATATAACCAATTGATCACGCGTAGAATCAGAGATATCGGTATTTACTCTGAATTACTACCAAATACTATTACTGCTGCAGAAGTTAAAGAAATCAATCCTAAAGGTATTATCCTTTCTGGTGGACCAATGAGTGTCTACGATAAAGATGCCTTTTCAATCGACCAAGACATTTACAAGTTAGGTATTCCTATCCTTGGTATCTGTTATGGTATGCAATTGATGTCTTATAACCTTGGCGGTAAAGTTGAATCAGCTGATAACCGTGAATACGGACGTGCTGACATTACTGTTACAGATAGCGAATCTGTTCTTTTCAAGGGCTTACCTGAGAAGCAATTTGTATGGATGAGTCACGGTGATTTAGTTCGTGAAGCACCAACTGGATTCAAAGTTGTCGCAACAAGTAAGAATGCACCTATTTCATCTATCGCTGATGATGAACGCAAAATGTATGGTGTTCAATTCCACGCCGAAGTAAGAAATACTGAATTTGGTTTGGATATCTTGAAGCACTTCGCATTTGATGTTTGTGAAGCAGAAGCTAACTGGTCAATGGATGATTTCATTGATCAACAAATTCAAAAGATTCGTGACACTGTTGGTGACAAGAAGGTTCTTCTTGGTCTATCAGGTGGTGTTGATTCTTCTGTTGTTGGTGTTCTACTACACAAAGCTATCGGTACACAATTAACAAGTATCTTCGTTGATCACGGTCTTCTTCGTAAGAATGAAGCTGATCAAGTTATGGATAGTTTGAAAGGTAAGTTTGGCTTGAACATTATCCAAGTTGACGCACAAAAACGTTTCTTGGACAAACTTGCTGGAGTAACTGATCCAGAAAAGAAACGTAAGATTATTGGTAACGAATTTATCCAAGTGTTTAACGACGAAGCTACTAAGTTGAATGGTATCGACTTTCTAGCCCAAGGAACACTTTATACAGACGTTATCGAAAGTGGTACAAGTACTGCTCAAACAATCAAATCTCACCATAACGTTGGTGGACTTCCCGATGACATGCAATTTAAGTTGATTGAACCATTGCGTACATTGTTTAAGGATGAGGTTCGTGAACTTGGTGAAAAATTAGGTATGCCTCATGACCTAGTATGGCGTCAACCATTCCCAGGGCCAGGCCTTGGAATCCGTGTTATCGGTGAAGTTACAGAAGACAAGTTACAAATCGTTCGCGATAGTGACTGGGTATTACGTGACGAAATCGCTAAAAACGGATTAGACGAAAAAATTTGGCAATACTTTACAGTATTACCAGGTATTCGTTCAGTTGGTGTTATGGGTGATGGTAGAACATACGATTACACAATCGGTATTCGTGCCGTTACTTCAATTGATGGTATGACAGCTGACTTTGCACAAATTCCTTGGGATGTACTCCAAAAGATCTCAACAAGAATCGTAAACGAAGTCGACCATGTCAACCGTGTAGTTTATGATATTACATCTAAGCCGCCCGCAACTATTGAGTGGGAATAATTGAATAGCACAATAGCTTAGTTAGACTAGTCTTTCTAAGCTATTTTTGTAGGTAAAATAAATAAAGGGGGAAAGTATATCCAAAATGAGCGGTAATGGTAAGCAACAAATGGTTGTAACGATTAGGGTAAAAAGAAGAGTGGCAGAATTATATAAAGTAATTTTAATTAAAAAGGGTATATCAATCACTGATGATTTAGTGGAACATATAAAAAGACAAATTAAGGATTATAGGTTATTTGCAAATAATCTGGTAATCGAGGATCAGAGCTTTTCAAAAATTAATATCCGAATTGACAGACAACTATATACAGATTATAAAATTCAAATGATTTTAAATCATACGACGCCAACGGCTGATACTATTCGATACTTATTACAAACAATTGAATGTAATGATAATTAGAAAAAGCAATGCGGATTTGGAGCACTGGGTTTAAATAAGTTATGTATTTAATGGTTATTATTGCATTATGAAATCTAGTGACAATATTGTCTTTAATGTGGGATATCTTGCGTATTATGTTCATATTAAGCTGGATGATTTAGATGGAGGTCTGAACTTGAATCACTTAAATGAGCTAATAATGTTAGGGATTTTAGCTTATTTAAGTGATGTAATAAAAAGACCATTGGATTTTTGAATTCGTAATATTAATCTATATCTTGGACAGTACAGAATATTCTGTACTGTTTTTTTTTGACAAATCGTTAAATTAGAGTTATATTTTTGTAAGGCAAGAAGTGATGAAGTTTAAAAGGCTAAAACTACATGCAAAATAATCGAAATTTAAGCAACAAAATTATATATTAAAATTGGAGAAATATAAATGAAAGTAATAATTTGGAACTTGAATGGTCGGAGTACAGTAATTGCAGAAGGTGCTGTTGCGCTTATTAGTAACAGTTTAAAGAATGAAAATCCAGGTTTAATAATACTGACGGAGTATGTTCCGACGCCAGGCTTAATTGATAAATTATCAGATGTATATGATATTTGTGTCAATAAAGAGATAGAGAATAATGGAATTATAATAGGGGTTAGAAAAGGCATGTTTAATATTGAACAAAATGATGCTAGTGAATTCCTTGATGAATCTGATAGCAATCCTAACTTTCTCTGTGTGCCTATAAAATCAGATGGTAAGATACTATTCACCATAATTGGTTGCCGTGTAAAAACTGGTGAGAGTGATGATAAAGATTTTCAAAACCGTAAGCTGCAAGTTATTAATCTTTTGAAAAAAGTCGAAAAAATTAATAGTCCAATTATACTGGGTGGTGATTTTAATAATGGTTGGTTCTCTGAGAAAGATTTATTTGAAAAAAATATTTCTGAACTATATGCTGACAAGCCAAGACAATATTATAACTACTTGTTACTTAAATCTTTAATGGAAAGACATGGTTTTAAGGTTAATACTCCTCAAGGTCGTTCATGGAAGAACTTCAGGCTCGATCATATTTTTACAACGGATACCGTGAATGTTGGCGAGATTAGTTATAATTGGAACTTTCAGAACACCCCAAATTCTCAGGAACAAATAGGATTTCCTGATCATGCACTACTTATTGCTAATCTGAATTTGTAGTGGTAAAAATGTATGAATTGATTAGAGACACTTATCAAGTTTTTTTACGATAATCCCTTTATGGTTGTCAGATGAAATAATATAATTTCATCCGACTTTCATGGAGGGATTTTTTTATGTCCAGAAGTAAATTTACATATTTAGAAAAGATGGATCTACTCATCGAATATAAAACGAGCAATCTTTGCAAGGTTTCATGAAATCTCAAACGATACTCTTAGAAATTGGAGTATGCTTTTCTCAATGGTTAAGGAACATATGAGAAGTTAGTGATTAAATATGGACTAAGAAGTGTTTATCAAATATATGATTGGGTATTAAGGCTTCAAAATTATTCAATAACTTACCAAGACATTTCACGGGAGTTTACAATATTTATTATTTCATCAATACTAATGGGTCTGTATCCGTTCATATCAACACCAACATTTACCGCATTTCCACCTAACATTCTAGTAAAATAATCAACGTCTATATTGTGAACATGACCGTATAAAAGAATTGAATCCCTGTAGTAATCATCCCATTCCAATATCGGATAATGAAACAGGATAAATTTTCTTCTCTTGTATTCAAATGAATAATAATCTTTTATCCATTCAAAAAAAGATTGATCAAAATTCTTGTCGTTCAAATAATCCTCATGATTTCCTTTAATTAAATATTTTTTTCCACGCAGCTGTTTTAAAACCGTATTTGCTTGTTCACCATCGCCTTGATAAACAAAATCTCCCAAAATATAAACTTCATCATTTGGAGACTTTACAGTATCATTCCAGTTTTGTATGAGTTTTTGATTCATTTCTTCAACATTTTTAAATGGACGATGACAAAATTCAATTATTGGTTCATGAAAAAAGTGCGTATCGGATATAAAGTATTTCATATTATTCTCCGCTTTTTAGTATTGTAATACGTTATATTATTTTTACAGAAAATCCTAAAATCCTTTATAAATGTTTTTCTGAATTTTCAGTTACAACATATCTACTAAGAATATTTCTGTCAAGTATCCGTTTTGATATCTGAACTTATTGAAGGGTAAAAGGTAGTAAATAATTTTACCTGTTGAAATAAGAGTAAGTTTATTATTTAATTTAGAAATTAATATGGATTTTTGTCAGATATTGGTGAGAAAAAACATTTGGTAATTGAATCAATAAATCAATTTGCAAAACAAAAATCAGGAATATATAATAACTGCGACACAAAAACACATAAAGGAGAATCTAAATGGCTAGAACGTACATGAGTGTAAGGTTATCCTATGAAGCAAAGTATTGGTTGGAAGTCCTTCAGGCTAGCATTCAGGAAGAATTAGATCAACAAATAAATGATTCTGATATGGAGAATATCGAACTGATCATTAGAGATTACCTTGAAAATAAACAAGATATTTTGAGTGGAGTTTCGATTACGACGATTTTTAAAGTATCGGCCTCGAGTGTGATTGAGAAAGCTTATGAGCAAACTAAGAACTATTCCGCTAAACAATGGGAAAATGTCTTAACTTCACTTCAAGAAAATGTCCGAAATATTCCTAAAGATAAGGCTGTGGGAACGCTAGCACCTCGTCTATATCTTGATGAAGAAGTTGTCTCTGGACTGGAGAAATATCAAAAGGAATTTATGCTCAAGGACATGGTTCGAGTAGCAAGAATGTCTTACGTCTTGAAACTGGTTATTTATGCTTATTATCTGGAAATTTATAAATAAATATCGTACGAAAGTATTTAATATATCGAAACGGCCATATCACTCTGATGATGTGGTCGTTTTTTGCTGGAGAACATCCTATATGTTTAATGATTGGATAATTATAGTAATGAAATAATGGCTCTTTAAAAAAAGTTGAACGTTTTTTTAGATATGGTATTATGTGTATGTAATATACTACAGTTAGACAAAAACACATTTAAAACTTATTCATAATAACATAACCTATAAATTTAATCAGATTTATAGGTAGATGAGGGAGAAAAAGGCTTCTTTTCAATAAAATAGACAGAAATTTAAATTTCAAAATGAAGAATAGCAATTATAAATGGGAGTGATTACTATTAAAAAGAAATTCAGCAACATTGTGTATTTGGCTAGAGACATTGCCTACCATGCTTTTCTTAACAAAGTTGATCATGGTGGAAATGCCTATATATTTCACTTAGTTTCAGTTGCAGGAAATTGTACTGACAAAGAGGCACAAGCTGCGGGTTATTTGCATGATGTACTTGAAGACACAGATATTACAGCTGATGATTTACTTAAAGATGGAATACCAGTATCAGTTGTGGAAACTGTTCAACTTTTGACAAGAACACAAGATGAGACTTATGCAGAGTATTTAGAAAAATTAAAATCAGATCCGATTGCAAAAGAAGTAAAACTAGCTGACCTGGCGGACAACATGAACTTGGACCGATTAAACGATTCTAGTGATAAATCGAATTTCAGTTTGTTAAGGCGTTATAAAAAGGCAGTTATTTTTTTAGAATCGTAATTAAACAGCACCAATTCTTTCTGTTGAGTATTTTAAGAGAGCATATGAAGGAGAACATATTGATTTATGAATTAAAATTTAGATCTTTCGGACAATATAAATTTTCTACAAGTAGTGGCAGTGATTATTTTCTCTCAATAAGTCAGAAAAGAACTTATATTTCTCGTATTAATGATGATGTTCAGTTGCAAAGTGACAGAAAAATCATTGATGTGTTTCATTTAGCCAATTTACGAATTAAGGAGAGTGCAATTTTTGTCCTAAAAGAAGTAAATCCCGATGGTGATCACATTATTCTAGTAACGACACCTGTTGTTAGTATTACAAAATTACAAACGATTCAAGATAGCACCAATCAAATTACTTTAGATTCTAATAATCATTGTGACGAGATGGATGATGTTGGTCGTATTAAGTATTTCTATGGTGACTACGTAAAATTTAGATTTCGCAACGACATTCATTATGGGCAAATTGTGACGGTTGATATAGATGGTGGAGGTATTTATTGGGGAAAAATGACCAGTTACGATATAGATACTATTACGAATGGTTCCAAAATGGGCTTTAAACATATTCCAGAAATAAATATTCTGGGTTTGCTAGGGAGGAAGAAAAAATTTCAAAAATGAAATAAATCATTAACAGTCATTTAAGCACTTAAATAGATTATCTTTAGTTATTAAAAAATTAGAGGATGTGAAGAAATGAAAATACAAGTTCGTTATCAGGGAAATCCCGATGGGACAGCTTATGAATCTTCAAATGAATATGTGAAGGAATATGATAAATCCATTTTTGACTCATTAACGAAGCCAATTGATTATCAGGAATTATCAAAATATTTTTTTGGTGATGAACCGATGTCATTTCTGGAAGAATTAAAAGTTAAAGAGAATATATCTATAAATGAATTGGAATTTGGCCTTCTTCTTGAAGATTCAGAGGAAGCTGATATAGAGAAAACAGAACCATTAACTCTATCCGTCGAAGAAAAATCCAAAATGGATAAAGAATGGTTGATTATTAAGCAAACTCTGGAATCGATAGTTATTGCTTCCAACAGTTTAGGTGACAAAGTTGTTTGGATCGAACCGCCTTTTCCAAATATGAAGTGTCAGATAATTCCATTTGATGATATGCATTATGGGTATCCGCCAGATGAAGTTGATGAAGAATTTAGATTTACCCAAGATCAGATAGTCATGTTGATGGATTGGCTCAAAGCAGGTAAAAAAAATGAACCTAAAGATTCATTCCCCATGGATGATACGTGGAAAATTGTTAAAAAAGTCCTTGAATCAATTATTATTATTACAAGTGGTCCAGGCAATAAGTTAGTTTGGATTGAGCCTATGTTTTCAAATATGTGGTGTGAAATTATCAAATTAGAGGATATGTATTATAAGTTCCCATCTGATTCTATTCAAAAGATTCAAGGATATGATGAAGGATATCGATTTAACGGCAAGCAGCTTGATATGCTAATGGACTGTTTGGAAAATGGATTTATAAATAAGGATAGAGATCCATTAAAATAGGTTATCTAGTAATTATTTTGAGAGAGAAAATTTAATTATCAATTATCTATATAAAAAGACTGGAGCAAATTAATAATATGAAATATTTATTGCTAGATATCGATGACACCATTTCTCCATGGTCTTATAAAGGACGGGATGCTATTTTCATTGATAGGATGGGAATCAAATTGGGAATACCAAAACATTTGGCTGATTGGTTAGCAAAACTTTCTGATGATGAAATAAAAATTATCTGGTGTACCAGCCGCCCAGCTGTTGTGCGTTCACTTATTGAAAAAAAGATAATGTTTAAAACTTACGGGCATATATCTTTTCTTAATCAACATGCGTATGCATGGTATAAACTTTTTGGAATAATTAAATTTTGTGATGAACATAAACAAGATTTGGTGATTCTAGCTGATAATGATATCGAAAAAGGTATTAAGGGAATTACGAATTTACCAAATAATCTTAAACTCATTTCTCCATCTGATACTATACGTGGATGTCTTAGCAAAGAGGATTTAAAGTTAATTGACAGTCTTTAACTAACAAATTGTGATCGGATAAATACATAGAAATTAAAAAAAAGAGTATCTCTGAATTTATAATTCTGGGATACTCTTTTTAGGTTTGATAATAATTCATAGAAATTGACAATAAAATGTTGAGTCATTACAATGAAATTACCTTTTAGGTAATTTCGTTGTAATGAACTGGGGTTACTAATGAGGATTAATTATAAGAATAACAAAGTGGAGAAACAATGCTGCAATTTAAGTATAGCTAAGAAAAAATTTACTGAAAAAATTGCAATTAAATTACATAAGTTGATCAACTTCATTGATGCAGCTGAGAATTTGGAGTCAGTAATAAGTAATCCAGTCTATCATTTTCACGCTTTAAAAGGTGACATGGCGGGATTATATGCAATGGATATAGATGGACGGTCAAAACCTTATAGATTGATTGTCAGTTTTGATGGAAATGATTCTAATAATGTATTTGGAGAGTCTATTTCTATTGTTGAAATCCTAATAGAGGAGGTTAGTAAACATTATGAGTAAAGAAACTATGTATAAAGATTTAATTGTTTTTCATCCTGGATCATACGTTGAGGATATAGTTGATGATTTGAATATTACTCAAGCTGAATTTGCTGAAAGGCTTGGAACATCTAGTAAAACAATCAGTAAAATTATCAATGGTGAAGAAAATATTAGTAATGATATTGCAAATCGACTTGCAAAGTTGACTGGGATATCTGTAAAAACTTGGATTAACTTACAAACTAATTATGATTTAAAAGTAATCGAAATAGAAAATAAGAAAAATGATGATGAGAAAAAAGTTTGTCAGTCAATTGATTTTAGCTATTTCAAGAAAAACAATTTTGTTCCGGATAAGTCATATACTATTAAAGAAAAAATCGATGAATTACGAAAATTATTGAACGTCTCAAATTTATCAAATCTAAACAAATTTAATTCTGCAGTTAGTTATAGAGATACAAGAGAATTTTCAGATAGTTCAATTATTAATTCTAATGTAATGTTAGAGTTGGCGATGAACGAAGCAAGAAATGTAACAGATAATAAGTATAAAAGAAGTAAGTTAGATGCTGTTTTGCCGACTATAAGAAAGATGTCACTTGAACCTGCGGATGTATTCTATCCAAAATTAACTGACATATTGTTGAATTGTGGAATTGTTCTTGTTGGTTTGCCTAAATTAAAAAGCGCAAGCCTTAATGGTGCCACAAGAAAATTTAAGAACGGCAGCGTTCTACTATTAATAACTGATGGAAAAACAACTGATACTTTTTGGCTTTCTCTAATGCATGAACTGGGGCATATTTATAATGATGATTTCTATACAAATTATGAAGATAGTGAACAATATTCTGCAAATGAGAGTAAAGCAAATAAATTTGCGTCTGAATTTTTCATACCCAGTGGTTTATATACAGAATTTATAGAGAGAGGAAACTTTAGTGAAAAATCAGTTATAAATTTCTCTAATGAATTGGGTATATTACCAAGCATTGTTGTAGAAATATTACAAAACGATCGTCATATTGAACATAAGAGATTAAATACATTAAAAAACAATTATAATTACGTAATAAACAAAGAGGAAGCACTCTGAAATAAAAATCAGAATGCTTCCTTTTTAATATCAACTATTCTTAATAACCAAACCAGTAATAACATCAGCACAATCCTCACAAGCATCTAACACTTTCTCAAATCCAGCGTAAATCTTCTGCCACCGAATGATAGTTATTGGATCGGTATCTTCACGAAAGAGAACTGCCAAATGGTCGGTGTACAAATCATCGCCTAGTGATTCAATTCTATTGGCGTCATCAATGTTTTGCTTTAAAGTTTTTGAATTTTTGAAATGTGAGAAATCATTTACAGCTTGTTGAACAGCTTTGATAGCGGCATTGATCAACTTCATGAATTCATCGGTGCCATCACGCATTTCTTGAATATCCAAATAATGAAATTCATAGGTTAAATCATTGATACCGTCGATAATGTTATCAAGCTTTCCCACTAATTGAACAATATCCTCACGGTCAATCGGCGTAATGAAGGCAACGTATAATTCGTTCATGATTTCCTTAACATTGGTGTCACAATCGGCCTCAATTTTATGGATCTGTTCACTTTGTTCTAAAAGTTTATCTGGATGATAGTCAGTGATGATATCTGTTAAAACTGCACTAGCATTCAAAGAGCCATCGGCTAAATTTTCCATTGCATTAAAGTAATCAAATTTCTTTTTCCGCATCATTTTCAATCCCTCCTAAAAGATGACCATGAATAATTTTGACATCAGATAAGCAATCAAACCGCATCCGGGGAAGGTTAAAACCCAAGCCCAGACCATGTTTGAAACGATACTCCAATCAACAGAAGATGGCCTTTTGGCAGCACCGGTTCCCATGATAGCAGTCGTTTTGGTGTGTGTAGTTGAAACGGGAATTCCAAATAATGATGAAAAAAATAATGTGATAGCAGCACCTAAGTCGGCTGAGAAGCCTTGATATTTTTCCAATTTAACCATATCCATACCAACCGATTTGATGATCCGCATTCCACCAACTGAAGTCCCGATGCCCATTGTGACTGAACACAGGATCATTACCCAAATCGGAATATCAAAGCTGTTCCCGGTTTTACCAACCAAATTGTTGTAATAAAGAGTCAACATGAATACACCCATAAACTTTTGCCCGTCCTGAGCACCGTGTAAAAAAGCCATTGCCATAGCACTGACAGCTTGCCCAATGGTAAAAATTTTATTAGCTAGAATTCGATTGACTCCTTGGAACAAATAAATTATCAACTTTGTAATTAGATAGCCGCCACCAAGGCCAAAAACAGTCGAGACAAAAAGTCCTATCAAGACTTTCCACCATTCAGTAGCGTTAACGGCATCTAATCCACCCAAAGCAATGGCAGCACCGGTTAAACCAGCTATCAAAGCGTGGGATTCACTCGTCGGAATTCCAAACCACCAAGCAGCCACGGACCAGGTGACGATAGCGAATAAGGCAGCGGCTAAAGCAACCTGGCTAGTATTTCCGGCACCATCGAAACTAACAATATTACTGATAGTTTCAGCGACTTGGGCATTGAACATAGTCATAACGAGAGCACCTAAAAAATTCATAACAACAGCCATGCCGATAGCAACATTGGGCCGTAATACCCGAGTGGATACCGCTGTCGCAATAGCATTTGGAGCGTCAGTCCAGCCGTTAACGAAGATGACGCCCATAACAAGTATGATGGTTACAATCAATGCAATGTTCATAATGTCACCTGCTTTTTAGATTGATAAATTATTCACTAACTAATTTTATGATAACGCATTCATTAAATGAAGTCTTTAAAATATTAGATTTATTTGGTTATAAATAATATGCAATAAATATGTAACACAAATGTATAAAACAACATGCCAATAACCTCGTATAATGGAACCACTGAAACGCATACAAATAATTATATGAAGTGAGGCATTCTCATAAGAGTTAGAAGAAGAAGATTCAAAAAATATTTAAGAATCGCCATAGCAGTCGGTATAGTTATCGCGGGATTGAGTTATTATTTCAACAATTCTTCAGCGTCAACAATAGTAGAGGATATCAAGACTAATCAGATTGCTAAGAAAAAACAGAAGATAATCAAGACTAATTTGACCAACTATCTGAATAGTGTGACGAAAGATGGTACGGCCAGCGTCAGTTTCTATAATTTGGGGGCAACTGACGGTAGCAGTGTATCGAATAGAACGGAAACCAAACTTTACCAAAAAGGTAGTTTGGAAGTTGAGGCTAATTCCGCAAAGGTTCGAACAGCCGCCAGTACCTACAAATTATATTTGGCTGCTTATCTAATGGATCAAAAGAAACATGGTAACTTTAGTTGGACTGACGAAAATATGGATGGATTCTCCAGAATGATTGTGAATAGTGAAAATGATTTTTCGGAAGCACAGGTCGCAAAGTATGGTTCGACTGAACTCAGTGCATTTATTAAGAATCAAGGTTGGTATTCACCAGTCTTCCAAGATAACCAGGCGGCGCATACGACTAGTTATAGTTTGCAGCTATTGTTAGAAGACCTTGAAGCTGGAACTGGTGCGTTTAGTAATTCCAATGATCAAGCAAAAATTCTCAATTTGATGAGTAAACAAGTCTATCGTTCTGGAATTCCTGCTGGTGCTGCAGACGCTAATGCCGGTACAACCGTTCAGGATAAAGTTGGGTTCCTTGATGATACAAATAACGATGCCGCAATTGTGACTTTACCAAATGGGCAAAAATATATTCTGGTCATCATGACTAATGGACATAAACAAAGTGGACTTAGTGGATTTTCAAGAATTGCTGGAATCACTAAGAATGTTCAAAAGATTGTTTATGGTTCTGATGCTGGAACAAAATTAGTTAATTATAAGTAAAAAATAGGGTACAGCCGACTTTAAAGTTGGTTGTACCTTTTTTTGCATCAAAAAGATGAATAAGGCATAGCAATATTTCGAGATTTATAATCGTCAAAATACATATCATAGATTTTATTGCAGAGTTCCCAATTCTCAGTGGGCCAAAGCATATTATTTGAGTAAAGAGACGCATCTAGCTTCACTTTGGTAGGTCGTTCAATATTGTAATCAACTTTTACAGGTTTATGAATACTATCATCTGATCCTTGATAACCTTTAGTATATTCCGCAATTCTTCCATTAAATGAAACAGTTTCGCCAACATGTAAAATCCCCAGTTCCTTGAACCCTTTGGTCAAATTGAACCAAAGATGATCCGTTAATAAAATTTGTTTGCCATCATCCTTAATCAAATGGATATTTCCCAAAAGAATAGTTGGAACGGCGTGTACTTTGTTGCGGTCAGCGTATTTGAATCCGTATTTAATAAAATTTCCTGAAAATCTAAAGCGAGTGTCTTTGCCTAAATTTTTCAATTCAGCACGTATATCAGAATCCATAGAATATCCTCTTAATCAATGTATTATAGAAGTACTGATAATATATTACGGAGAATAATTGGATATTTTTGTATCTCATTGAATAATAAATAAACGAATCGTATTCTAGTCGATAATTTTATACATTTACCGTTGAATAATTATATAATCTGGGCAGATAAAATAATTGGAGGTAAACGTATGGCACGTAAAGTTATTTTATTTATTGCCCAGACTTTGGATGGATACATTGCTGAAGCTGATGGTAAAATTGATTTTTTAATTGATAATGATTTTACGTCTGGCGAGACGATGGATCATGAATATGATAAACTCACCAAACGAATTGATACGGTCGTTATGGGGCGGAGGACTTACGATCAAGTCGTGAACGAACTGTCCCCAAATAATTATCCCTATGATGACTTTGAAAATTATGTACTGACGACACGCCCGTCAGAGGACTTGGATAATATCCATTTTATTGATAATGACGTGGTTAAGTTGGTTAAAGATTTGAAGGAAAAAGCTTCTAAAAAAGATATCTGGATTATTGGTGGAAGCAGTATAATTGCTCCCTTAGTCAATAGTGATCTGATTGATATCTATCAGATTGGAGTTATTCCAATTGTTTTGGGAAATGGAATCTCGTTATTTTCACACAAGGTTGATTTCAAGGAACTGAATTTGGATTCGGTTAAGAAGATTAATGGGATTGCCTATCTAACTTATAATAAATAAAAATCACATTCTGCATATTTGCGGAGTGTGATTTTTTTATAGTAATTATTAGAAAATAGTAAATATTAGACTGATTAAAGCACTTTTCTTACACTGATATATCGAAAATAAATAAAAAATTACGTAATAATTGAAAATAACGTTACTTTTTGAACCTTTTTTTCAATAAGTAATATAATAAAAACTAACGACGAAAAGTATTAAATTATATATATAATTTAATTTAATTATGAATAACAATTAATTTTTGTGGTGGGATATTTGATTAAAAGTACCTGTGATATGTAATTATTCAGTAATTGAAGGGGATTTTTATATGAAGAGAAATGTTAAATATTTAGGGAGTGCAGTAGCTGTGGCACTACTTGCCGCTGGTGCACCAGTTGTTGTTCCTATGTTAATGCCATCAACACTAACTGAAGTAAAAGCAGATAGCATAACAAATCCAAATGCTTCAGCATCAGAAATGATAACTGAATTCCTGAAGCAATTTGATAATCGATATGTTGCAAGTTCTGATAGTGTGACAGGACCATTAAGCACTTTAAAAACTGATAGTGAGGCCAAGTTTCTTTATTTTGACCCATCAAAGCCATTTCATATACGTGATTTCCAAAATAATACACAGATACGTGGATTAATGGACAAAAATAATAGGTTATCTAATGATTATTTTGTAACTGGTGGTGATTATTATTATCGAGATATTTTAGTATATATGACTATTGCAGATAAAAATGGTACTAATATCGACATTTCTACAGCTGACAAAATTGGTGAAGTTGCAGAAAAAATAAATGATGGTAGTTTTCCTCTGACTATTGGAGTACATGTAAGACAAAGTACAGATAGTGCAGATGGAACGTATAATCCACCTTCAGTTCCGAAACCACTGGATAAATACTTTACAATGGGTTTAAGCCAATTTGATGTTACAACTGATTCAACAACTCCATCAGTACATACTGGTACAACGCTTTCCGATTCTGACTTAACGAAGAATAACTCGCTTTCCATAGATGATAATTATAAAGGTGATAAAAAATATACAGCTAGTATGACTGCTGCCCAAAAGCCTAATTATGGACAAAGTTTGTTTACAACTAAAGAGTCAGCATTGGCTTATGCGGAGAGTAGTAGCTTTGATCCTAAGTCTGCAAAGAGTGGTAATGTCACGGCGGAACAATTCAAAGATAACTTAGTGATTGAAAAGCCAGGAACATATTATCAAACTGTGTCTTATGATCTTAAAGGAGATGGCAGTAATAAAACTGACCCTGTTGGTGCTGACCAGGCTATTGGATATATGATATCTGGCAAACCAGATCCGTTAATTGATAACGGCAAAGTTGATGTGTATAAAACTTTTATTAATGGTCAAGAGAGCACTGATTATTCATTCAATCTGGCTACCGGTACGCTTACAATAGCTCGACCAATTATTGTTGGAACAAATGTAACTGCAAATTTAACTACACCAACAGTCAATACTGGTAGTGCAACTAGTGATGTGGGAACTACTGATATTAGTTTGGTTGATGGCAGTGATACCATTCCTACAAGCAGTATTAGTCCAGCAGATGATACCTATTACACAGACCCTGCAGCTACAACGCCTGCTACTTCTGATGAGGTTTCAGGTGGTAAGTTCCTCAAAGCAGGTAAATATTATCGTAAATTAATTTTCACATTAGCAAGTGGTAAGACTAGTGACTATAATTTCTCTGGAAATATTACAGATGACACAAAAGATACGACTGTTACTTATATTCAAGAAGTTGATGTTAAAAATAATACAACTCCTACCATAACAACTCCAACACCAAAAATTGGAGATAATGTTTCAACAGCAACTTCAGGTAACGATTTAAAGAATAATGATGCAGGTTCATTACTTGATACAACTAAAGGTGATTACAAAGGCGTCAGTTTTGGAGATAAATACTATAAAGTAGATCCAACTGATGCTAACAAGGCAGCGATATTGGCAGACCCTACTAAAAATATTACGGATGGTGTTGTTAGTTCTGATGGCACAACTTTTGCTAAACAAGGTAGTTATCTAAGAACAATTACGTTCTACTTAACTAAGGATGAAATTGCCAATAATGTTTTTGATACAGTTGATCCTAATGTCAAGGTTAGTGTTGATAATAGTACTGTAACTTATGTTCAACAAATTAAAATAAGTGGTGTCAATATTGCTCCAAACGTTGATAATCCAACTGTTGCCATGGGAACTAAAACTTCTGACAATAAGTTGACTACTACTACAAGCTCGTTTGTTGACGGAAACACCTCACTTCTCAACACAACAAAGGGTATCAATGGCATTGAATTAGGTAAAACGTATTATGATGATCCTCAATTAAGTACAGAGACTAAAGATATAACTAAGGATAATAGATTAAATAAAGCAAAATCATACTATCGTACAATTAAATTTTATTTGACTGATGATGCTTTTAGTAAGTATTCATATCCTGGTTCATATGGTGAACCTGACGATACGGAGAAGTCTGTTACATATGTTCAATCAGTTACTGTAACTCCAGCCGGTACAGCTACATTTGTCAATAAAGGTTTAACAGTTGTGGCAGGAACTAAACTTGATGGTACAGCAACAGATGGCACTAAATTAACAGACACAACTGTTTATACATTGAGTGACGATAATGATTCTAAGAATTCAATTATTGCCAATAACGGTATCAGTTTAGGAAACTACTATGCTTCTGAGTCTGATGCAAAGGCAAATAAGAATCCTTTAGCAATTACTAGTTTTGAACCAAATAAGCCATATTACCGTACAATCACAATCAAGGTTAATCCTGGTGATGGTTATGCTTATACATATCCAGACGCTAGTTCAGTTGATAAAGATAACGATACAGTTACTTATATTCAAGCAATTAAAGTTAACCAAGATTTAGCAAACGTAAGTGTTGGCTCAATTAATACTACTTCAGGGTCAGCAACATCGACTTTGGATAAAGACTTTACGGATGATTCTGTTAAAAATAGTATGGGCTCAATCGTCGCAACTGATGGTATTAGTTTTGGGACAGATTATTATGATGAAGCCGCTGATGCTTTAAAAGGTGATACTTCTAAGAAGACTGCTAAAGTTACAGCTGATGGACAAATAATTGGAACTGGTGCATTGTATCGTACAATTACGTTCACTTTGGAGCCAGGTGAGGGCGTTCAAAATACCTTCAATCCTGGAACTTTGGGAACTGACTATACTGTTGACGGCGATAAGGTTACTTATGTTCAAACAATCAATGTTACCGCGGTTGCTGCAACAGCAACAATTAATCCTGTCAATGGAATTCAAGCTGGTACAGAAACTAGTGATTCTGAAAAATTTGAAAATAGTGATGTAACGGTTAATGGAACTTCAATCTTTAATAAGTCTGGTAAAGTTACGTATGGTACGACATATTACGATAGTATTGAAGATTTCAAAAATAAGAAGCCAACTGTTGATATAGGAAAGGATAGTACTTTCGCAGCAGTTCATCCTTACTACAGAGAAGTCACGATTCCATTAACAAAGAATTCAGCAAGTGCTTATGACTTTAGTGGGGATAACTTCGTTAGTGTTGATAAAGTTCATGATACAGCGACATTCTTGCAAGAAGTTAAAGTTCAATTCGAACCAACGCAATCTAATATTGCTGATATACATCCACAGCTAAAAACTGGTGTACCAATAGCTGATTCAACGTTGAATGATACAACTGGGTATATTGTTACTGATAGTACTGGTTCGATTATTGCTGATGGCGATAATAGTATTCAATTTGGAACAGATTATTATGCTAATGCTCAGGATGCTTTAGATGAAACTAATAAAATTACCGGTACTGTATTTTCTGATGGAATTTTCCTTCAAGAAGGTCCATTTTATCGAACAGTTACGATCAGCTTGAAGCCAGGTGCTACGGATAGGGATGTCTTCAACGTAAAGGTCAACGGAGTTGAACCTAAATTAAATGGTTCTAAAAGTGTTACATATGTTCAACTAATTGATGTTGAACAAAATGAGGCAACTGCTAAGATCGTCTCATCATCATCCAATGTATACTCTTCAGTAATTGATGTACCAGAATCAACTGGGAATACATTAATCGATGAAAATGGCAAGTCAGTTATTGCTGCTGATGGAATCCAATTTGATAAGAGTGGTAAATTTTATGACAGCTTAGCAGATTATAAAGATAACATCGACAATAAAAGTAAAAGAATTGTCGATGGAAAATTCACTGAAGCTGGGACATATTATCGTGCAATTACCTTTAAGTTGAAGCCAAGTGTTGCCACTGCTGATCAATTTAGTGGTGATGATCTGGCTGGAACTGATACCGACAATAATACGGTTACATATTTACAACCAGTTAATGTTGGAGTTAATACGGCTACAGCTGATATTAGGGGTATTGAAACTACTACCGCAACTCCTTCAAATGATACTAGTCTAGAAAACGCAAATGGCAGTGATATTACTAGTAAATATCAATCAACGGATTATGGTTCAATCGTTGCTGATAATGGAATTAGTTATGGTGAAACATATTATGATACTGAAGCTGATTTGTTCAATGGAACAGTTTCTAAGAGAGTAAGCAATAATAGATTCCATAAGAGTGGTGACTATTATCGTGCAATTACCTTCAAAGTAAAAGATCATGCACTTTTAGGAAATACCTTAAATGAAACGCCAAAATATAAATTAAACGATGATGGCAGCGTTACATATGCTCAATTGGTTACAGTTAATAGTGTCACGGTAAAACCAACAATTAGTTCTGCGATAGCTGATGCTGAAACAAGTGTAAATGCTGAACAGAATAGTAGTAAGAATGATATCGAAGATGCAAGTGAGCATAGTCTTGTAAAGGATATTGATTATGGAACAATCTATTATGCTGACAATTCAGATCCTGCTAAGGTATTGGGCGGAACAGCTGATGTTGTTACTGGAGTTGTTCAAGGTGATACTTATGTAAAAACAGGAACATACTACAGAACTATTACCTTCAATTTGAATTCTGATGCGCTAGATGCGAATGCTTTAGCTGGAACTCCAACTCATAAACTTTCAGACGATAAGACAAAGGTCACTTATGTACAAAAGATAACAATTAATCCGGTTTCTGCTCAAGTTACTGTGTCTCCAATAACTACTAAAGTTGGTGAGACGCTTGATGATACAACAACTGCTGATACGTTAAATCGTACCGACACTGATAAAACACCAATATCAGCCAAGGTTACTTTAGGAAAACTTTATAAATCTTCACCAAGTGCGCTTAATAGTACTTCTGGGGATGAAGTAACCGATGCAGTTAGTGGTGGCAAGTTTGTTAAGGCAGGAACATATTATCGTCTAGTAACCTTTACACCGGCCGCTGGAACTTTGGATGGATATAAATTTGCGGATACGAATGCTCACGTTAATTCAAATGGAACTGTTACTTATGTTACTTATGTTCAAAAAATTAAGGTTAATGCATATCAAGTTACGCCAACAACTACTAAGACTGTCAGTGTTATTGCAGGATCAAGTGTTTCTAATGAACAAAAGAGCGAAAAAAATGATGTTATAGATAGTAGTGAGAATTCAATTGTTAATAAGGCTGTCTTTGGCAATTATTATTCAGATTCAACTGATGCTTTAAATAAATCAGCTAATCATATAGTATCTGGTGTAACTAATGGAGATGTCTATGCTAAACCAGGAACATATTACCGTTCTGTAACGTTTAATTTAAAAGATGACGGTTTAGATGGAAATAGCTTTGATCCAACTTTATTTAAAGTTGATGAAGTGGCAAAGACAGCAACGTTCGTTCAAACAATTACAATTAATAAGATACCGGCTAAAGTAACAACTTCTGATGTTAGTGCAAAAGTTGGGGATGCGATTACTAGTCTTCCTAATGCTGATGGTTATACATTAAACAATACTGATAACAATGACGTTATACCTGCAAAGGCAGTGGCTAATACCAAGATTTATAAGAACAAAGATTTAACTGGCCAAGTTACTGGTGATAAATTTGAAACAGCAGGAACATATTATCGTGCCATTACCTTTACACCAACGAATCCTGCGGATTATTACAATGTTAGTGGTGTCACAGCTAATACTGATGGAACATTCACCTATGTTCAGACAATTAATGTTGGAAAAGCAGATAGTAAAGCAACTAGTTGGACTGATAATTCTAAACAAGGGAATAACGTTCAAAACTTAAATGTTGAAGTTTCTGTTGGTGCCGATGATACAAACTTATCAAATACTGCAAGTTATGATTTGACTGATTCCACAAGTAGTCCGGCAAAGAGTTTAGTTGATAAAAAGACTAATAATGGTGTTTCATTCGATTCAAATTATTATTCAGTTAATAAAGATGGTTCTGTTGGAGCTAAATCAGACTATGCTACAGGATACAAGATTTTGAGACCAGGCGTTTATGCTCGTCAAGTCACATTCAGTCTATTATCTGGAGCATTTGAAAATTATGACTTTAGCAAACTACCTGGATATGTAAAATCAGATGCTAATTCAGTTACATTTGATCAAATAATAACCGCAAACGCCTTAACAGCGAATGATTCTATTAAGGATGCCGCAGCTAATACTGGATCTTCATTAACGACTGATACATTACAAAATCCTAAAGATGTTACTTTAACTGGAAAAGATGGTAAAACAATCGTTGCCAATAATCCTACTTTTGACGGTTTATTTGACACAAAGGCTGATGCAATAAGTAATGGTACTAAAGCAACTGATGCTGTGGATAAGAATGGTAACCTTGTAAAGGCTGGCACTTATTATCAAAGAGTTACAATTCCTTTGTCTGATAATGCAGATTATGCTTATAATTTGGCATCCTTGGGTGGAATTGTTGATCACGATAAGAATACTGTTACCTTTGTCCGTGCAGTAACCATTAGTCTAAAACCTAGTTCTGGCTCAAGTACAGGATCTAACACAGGTTCTGATAGCGGTGGATCAGATGATGATTGGACATACCATTACGACACTAAGGGTGTTGTAACAACAAAGACTGAACAACCATCATATTCGTTGAATGACCAAGCTAATAAAACAATTGATAACCGTAATTTGGCCGAGAACACTTCATGGCTAACTGATGAATATAGAACTAACCATGAGGGTGTCAAACAATATCGTGTTGCGACTGGTGAATGGATTGATTCCAATGATGTTTACTTTAATCAAACTGGCAACAATAACGATGATGACTGGACTTATTACAATAATCGTGGTGTGGTAACAACTAAAGAAGAACAACCATCATACTCAATGAATGATCAAGCTAATAAGACAATTGAAAATCGTAATTTGGCTGAAGATACTTCATGGCTAACTGATGAATACAGAACTAATCGTGAAGGTGTCAAGCAATACCGTGTTGCGACTGGCGAATGGATTGATTCTCATGATGTGATTTTGGAAGGTCAAAATGATAACAACGATGACTGGACTTACTACAATAATCATGGTGTTGTTACGACTAAACAAGATCAAAATTATTATTCAATCAACAATCAAGCTAATAAGACAATTGCTAACAGGGATTTGTCTGAAAGAACTTCATGGTTAACTGATGAATACAGAACCAACCGTGAAGGAGTCAAACAATATCGTGTGGCAACTGGCGAATGGATTGATACGCATGATGTGATTTTTGTAAAAGATGTTAAACAAGTAGTTAACTTGGATGAAACAAGTAATTTCTATGATCTCTATGACTTTGAGGAACAACTAGTAAGTAATCGTGCCTTATCTGAGAAGACATCTTGGCGTGTGGACAAGATGGCAACGGATGCTGATGGCAATATTTACTATCGTGTTGCAACAAATGAATGGGTCAAACAAATTAAGGGAGTTCATTTAGGTAACTCTGCTTGGTATTAATAAATAGAAACGAAAAAGAGGAACGCTGATTAATTTCAGTGTTCCTCTTTTGCGTCTAATGATGTTTCCGCTCTCCACAAGGAAGAAAAAACGGCTGGAACATAGCGGGCACAACTCGAAACTAATTCCAAAGCTCGGAATCATTTCCAAACTTGGTCTTTTACTAATCCGACAGGAACGGTCGAATAAGTAAAATATCGCTATTGAGCCATTTTTCTTCCTTGTTCCGAGCTAGTTTGTTCGTTTTGATGAGGTTGAATGAAAAAGACTAATTTTGGTTATTCTCCAAATTGATTGGGGAAGATAACAAAATTAGTCTTTTTTGAGTCTAATCATGATTATGAGCTTTGTCTAAAATGTGGTTCCTCGTGATTTGATCATAATTGTTTTTCATTGAAATGAGATTTTGTTGATAAGAACGGGAATAAACAATCGCAAATATGGTATCTAGTAAATATTCGAAAGCTATTTGGGAAGCAAACGTACTAACTTTCATTACGTTGTATTCGTCCTGAGTAATGGCAATTGTCTGCGTGGCGTATGTGACTAATTTGCTTTCGGGATTTCCAGTCAGTAGAAGTGTGGGGACATGATTTTTCTTGAGAAATTTAACTACTTTTAGACGTGAAGTTCCATCTCCTGTGTATGAAAGAAAAATTGCTAGGTCATCTTCATTTAAGTTAGCTGCTGTCCATATTTCATCAGAATATTCGTCAGCTATGATCGCAAATTTGTTGAGTTTGACCAACTTACTTTGCAAACTTCTGGCTCTGATTTGGGAATCACCAATCGCAAAGAGAAAGAGCCGCTTTGCTTTGATGATACGTGTGGCTGCTTGGGATAAGGATTCATCGTCTAATTGGGTCAAGGTTCTGGTAACGGCATTGATAGTTAAATCGGACAAATTTTTGGCAATGTCAATGGCTGAGTCATTTGGTTTAAATGGAAAATTAGCATCAACGTCGTTCAATTGAGAAATTTGTTGCTGAGCAGCTTCGGTAATCGCATGTCGCATTGGACGATAACCCTCATAGTCTAATTTTTTGGCAAAACGAACGATAGCTGAATGTGAAGTGTAAGTTTCTGCGGCTAATTTTTGGATAGACATTTCTGACACGGGAGACAAATTAGCCTGAATATATTCGGAAATTCGTTGTTCATTATTGGTGAGATTTTTAGCGTATTTAAGTTTATCAGTGAATAACATATGCGTGACCTCCAAATCTGATTATACCTAATAATTAATTTTTCTGAACAAAATGTTTAATGGAATTATTACTAGACGTACTATCTCTGATATTTACGACCAGAATGGCCTCAACGTCTATACGTATGGGGTTCTAGTGGTTAAGGTGGAAGTATAGAAATGAGGGAGGTTCTAAAATGACTAAGTTAACAATCGCATATATCGGTAATGGTAAGAGTGCCAATCGTTATCATTTACCATTTTCATTGAAGTTGAAGGATAAGATTCGGGTTAAGACAATTTATGCACCAAACGATTCGCATGCTTGGAAACGGATTGATGGTATCAACTATACAACTGATATTAATGATATTTATGATGATCCAGAAATCCAATTAGTCGTATTATCAATTCCAGCAAATGTTCATTATGAGATGGCAAAAGAAGTCCTCAATCATGGTAAGAATGTATTACTTGAGAAGCCTTTTACTACAACCGAGGCTGAGGCCAAAGAGTTATTTGCACTAGCTAAGGAAAAGGGATTGTTAATTCAATGTTATCAAAATCGTCGATATGATTCCGACTTTCTAACAGTTCAAAAAGTTATCGAAAGCGGAAAATTGGGCGATGTTTTGGAACTTGAATCAACTTACGATTATTTCCGTCCCCAAATTCCAGAAGGTGAAAAACACTTTAGTATTGGTCACAGTTGTTTGTATGGTCACGCTTGCCACACTTTAGATCAGATTATTTCTTACTTTGGCAAAGCTGACAGCGTTCATTACGACGTCCGTCAATTACTTGGCAAAGACAGAATGAATGATTATTTCGATATTGATATGTATTACGGACTTATGAAAGTTTCTGTGAAATCGAGTTACTTCCGTTTAGTTCCACGTCCTAGTTTTACAGTTTATGGTAAAAAAGGTGTCTTCGTAAAACAAGCAATGGATCGTCAAGAAGTTGATTTGAAGCATTTCTATATGCCTAATCACGATGATTTCGGAATTGACCGTCCCGAAGATTATGGGACCCTAACTTATATTGATGACGATGGAAAGTATCATCAGGAAAAGGTTATTTCTGAAGTCGGTGATTATAGCAGAGTTTATGCCGGTTTGTATGACGCTATTATTAACGGCAAACCAAAGACTGTTAAAGATGAAGAAACAATTTATCAGATACACATGTTGGAAACGGGTATTAAAGAAATTACCGAAGCTAAGTAGGGGGCAGCATGATGGATAAGATGATGTCAAAATTAGAGTCTGTGTTAACACCGATTTCAGTTAAACTCGATAATAACAGGTACCTATCAGCTGTAAAGAATGCGTTCATGGCAGCTATGCCAATTCTAATTATCGGTTCATTTTTCACCTTATTTGCTAATTTGCCCATTCCTGGATATGCAAATTTTATGAGTAATCTATTTGGGAAATCGTGGCAAGATTTCTTTAATGTTCCAAATGATATTTCGATGAATATGATGACTATCTATGTGGTTATCGGAATTTCCAGTGAATTAGCGCGCAGTTATAAATTAGATAAAATGGGAGCAATTTTTGGTGCCCTAGCAGCATTCTTTATTATTACTCCAATGTTTAATTTTAAAAACGCTGTTAATGGAACTGGTATACCTTTGAATAATTTAGGTGCTTCAGGATTGTTTGTCGGAATTATCGTATCAATTTTAGTATTAGAGATATTAAGATTGGTCAATAAATGGGGTTGGACAATCAAAATGCCCGATTCCGTTCCAGAAAATGTATCTCGTTCGTTTTCAACTTTGATTCCAATTGCAATTATTATTGTTATATTTAATTTTGTAAGAATGGTTTTTTCAGCAACAAGTTTCGGTAGTATGCAGAACTTTATTTTTACATATTTACAAACACCATTAACATCAATTGGTGCTTCATTACCGGCTACATTATTGGTTCTTTTACTAGAGGGATTACTTTGGTCGTTCGGTATTCAAGGAGCTAATATTGTAGGTAGTGTAATGACTCCAATTTGGTTGTCATTAACGGCTCAAAATGCAGCCGCATATGTTAAAGGTGCCGCAATTCCTAATATTGTGAATTATCAATTTTATAGTAGTTTTGTAAAAGTTGGAGGTTCAGGTACCACAATGGGGCTAGCATTATTACTGGTATTTGCCGCAAAGTCTAAACAAATGAAGGCAATTGGTAAATTGGCTATTATGCCAGAAATATTTACTATTAATGAACCAATTATGTTTGGAATGCCAATTGTTTTAAATCCGGTTATGTTAGTTCCGTTTATAATTACTCCGCTATTAATGGCAGTAATCGCGTACGGTGCCATGGCTTGGGGAATAGTTCCAAGAACTAATGGTGTCAATATACCTTGGACAACCCCACCAATTATTGCGGGATTCATAGTTAGTGGTTGGAGAGGTGCAGTGTTGAATGTGTTCCAAATTATTTTATCAGGCTTAATTTATTTCCCATTTTTCCGGACAGCTGACAATTTGGCTTTGAAGAAAGAGAAGGAGAATGAAGAACTTGAAGCAAAGGAAGCAACTGCGACTGTAGCAGATTAATCATGAAATTATACGAATTATTAAATCAAGAAAAAACGTTGAGATTCAAAAATTTTTCAAACATACAAGCGTTAGAGTTTGCTAAAAGGGTTGAGGATATTGTTACGAGTGATCCAGATAGACCAGTGGCAGTTCGAGTGACATTGGATGGCCAAACAATTTTGGATTATCGAACTACTGGACGTAACGGTAGTGGTTGGTTAGATCGTAAGGTCAAAACAGTTTTGGCAGCTCAACATAGTTCCATGTATGTTTTCTTAAATAGAGAACAAGAACCATATAAGCAATGGCAAAATGATGAAACTTATGCTGTTTGCGGGGGTGGTTTTCCACTCTATATCAATAATGAATTACGCGGTGTCTTGGCTGTTTCTGGTTTGAACCATGAAGATGATCACCGAGTTTTGACGACAGCATTGAAAGAAGTATTAGCTTAATTATACAGAGAGAAGGATTTATTTATGAGATTAGCAATTTTTGGAGCCGGGATGATTGTGAAGGACTTTTTTACAATGATTGATGATATTCCTGAAATCGAATTGGCTGCTATTATGGGAATGCCAAACGATTTAGAAACTATGAAACAATTACAAGCAGACCACAAGATTGAGAAAATTTATACAGATGCAACCGAGTGTTTAACGGACCCCTCAATTGACACTGTTTATGTAGCTTTACCAAATTTTCTACATTATAAGTTTGCTAAAATGGCGCTTGAGGCAGGTAAGAATGTCATTTGTGAGAAACCATTTACTTTGCATGCGGACCAACTCGAAGAATTATCGAAAATTGCTAAGGATAAGGATTTGATTTTAGTTGAAGCTATCACAAACCAATATTTAACTAACTATCAAGATTTGAAAGCTGATTTGCCAAAGCTTGGTGATTTGAAAGTTATCGAATGTAACTACTCACAATATTCACATCGTTATGATGCCTTCTTGGCTGGTAAAATTTTACCCGTCTTCGATCCTAAAAAGGGTGGTGGCGCTTTGATGGATTTGAATATTTATAACATTCACTTTGTTGTAGGTTTGATGGGTGCGCCTAAAGCAGTTCATTATTACGCCAATGTTCAACGTGGAGTCGATACTTCAGGTGTCTTGGTATTGGAATATCCTGAAACTAAGGTTATCTGTATTGCAGCTAAGGATTGTTCGGCCAGTGTAAGATCAACAGTTCAAGGAAATAAAGGATCAATCGTGGTTAATGGCCCTACGAATGTTTTGTCAGATTATGATGAACAGCTCAATGACCAAGATAGTGAACATGTCGATAACAAAGTTCACACTCACCGTATGTTTGAAGAATTCCAAGCTTTCCGTAAAATGATTGATAATCATGATATGGCAGCTGCTGAAAAACACATGGAACACAGTTTGACGGTTATGCATATTGTAGATTCAGCTTTAACTGATGCCGGAATTAAATTAGGATAAAAAAATACAGCCTTATTGGCTGTATTTTTTTGCTATTAATCGCTGAATTCTTGTTCCTCATCCGCTTGAATACTTTTCAATTGTGTTGAAGATTTCTGTCTCATCTGAAAAGGTACGGCTACTTGTCTAGCGGTTTCGTGATTATCCGTTGTATGGGGATGGATAATCAAGACGTCACTAACAATAATAGCGGCGGTTAGTAAGGCATTTAGTTTAAGTAATCGTTTGAATCGGTTGTTTTTCAATCAGTTCTCCTCGGTTAGTTGTTCCAATAGTATAACTGATATAGTTTTTATTTACCAAATTTTGATTTTGAAAATTTCCTTTAGCCCAGAAAGGATGAATGTTGGTAGAGCAGGGATGATAATAACTAGCCAATAAACATTCATCGGTAATTGTGCAGTTCCCATTACGAGGTTAAAGAATGGAATCACGGTTACTAAGAATGAAGAGATACCAGCGAATAGTACAGCCATAATCAATCTTGGATTGCCAAAAGGATTTCTTCTGAAGATTGTAAAGGAACTTCTAGCGTCAAAGACGTGCCATAATTGTCCGTAAACTAGAGTCAAAAAGGCAACTGTTTGAGCTTCATTACTAGTCATGCCAGCTTTAGCAGCGAAGAGAAATCCTAGATAAACCATGAATCCCATGATCGATCCCCGAATCAAAACCCGTGACCAAGTGTGATTGGCGAGGACTGATTCTTGAGGATCTCTTGGGTCTTCTTTCATAATGTCTGATTCTGCAGTGTCATAACCGAGAGAAAATGACGGTAATGCATCACTGACCATGTTTACCCACAAGACCATTAGCGCAGTCAAAGTCGGAGTTGTTGCAGAAACTTCACCGATAGAACTGTTGAACAATAGTAGTCCTAATAATAAAGCTAGAACTTCAGCAACATTGGTTGTCAGTTCGTGACGCATGAAATTTTTGATGTTGGCATAAATTGTCCGACCACTTTTTACTGATTTCTCGATAGTCGTGAATTTGTCATCTAACAAAATTAAATCCGCTGAATCTTTGGTAACTTCTGTTCCAGCAATTCCCATCGCAATTCCGATATCGGCAACACGTAAAGCAGGAGCATCATTAACACCATCACCTGTCATTGCAACGATTTGACCATGTTTCTGCAATTGTTTAACGATACGCTGTTTGTGTTCTGGTGATACTCGAGCATAAACGTTCACGCCAACTACAGCTTTGAAAAGTTCAGCGTCGGTCATGGCCTCAATCTCGATACCTTTGATAACCCGAGCTGTCTTAGATTTCACGATACCTAGGTCATAGGAGATAGCACGGGCTGTTTTTTCGTGATCGCCAGTAATCATAACTACTTCGATATTGGCGTCGTTCAAGGTCTTAACAGAGGCTTTAACTTCTTCACGAGGAGGGTCGATAATTCCTGCTACACCAGCAATAGTTAAGCCAGTTTCTAAATCAGAAACACTAGCATTAGTGGCTTCATCTTGAGTTATTTCCCGGTAGCCAACCGCCAAAGTACGTAAGGCTTGATCAGCAAAACTTTCGACAACATCAGTGAAATCCTGTTTCGCTTTGTCCGAAGGATCAATCGTTCCGTTGAGCAAAATTCCATTACTTTTACCAATCAGCACGTCGGGAGCGCCTTTAGTATAAATTACGTAACTTGAAGGTGTTTTAACGATAACACTCATCATTTTTCGACTACTTGTAAAAGGCAGTGTTCGGATAATTTGATTATCTTTCAATAAATCATCTTTGAAGATGCCAGCTTTTTGACCGAGGACATTCAACGCAACCTCAGTTGGATTGCCGAATGGTTGGAACTTTCCGTCAATTTCCTTAACCGTTGCTTCGTTACAGAGGACTGATCCAGATAGGAAAGTTGGCGTTGTTTTTGGAGAATTGTCGCCAGTTATTGTTCCATTTGGGTTGTATCCCAAGCCTGAAACATCATAGAAGTGGCCGTCGGCATAGTATTTTGTCACGGTCATTTCGTTTTTCGTCAGTGTCCCTGTTTTGTCGGAACAAATGTAGGATGTGCTCCCCAGTGTTTCAACACTATTAAGGGATTTGATCAGTCCCTTATTTTTCGCCATTTTAGCAGCCCCAATTGTCAACACAATTGAAAGGACAGCGGGTAAAGCATCAGGAATTGACGCTACTGCTAAAGCAATTGAAGTTGAAAGAACTGAAGTGATGGAACCAATACTGAATTTGCCAGCTTGCAGAATCCCAACAATAAAAGTAAAAATCACAATTCCAGCAGAGATGATCATTAGATTCTTAGTTAGTTTATTGATAGTTATTTGGAGAGGAGATTTCTTTGGTTCAACAGCTTGGATCAAACGGGCAATGTTACCTAATTCAGTGTTTTCACCCGTGGCAACGACGATTCCTAGTCCTTGGCCGTTAGAAACGGTTGATCCAGAGAAACCCATATTTGTTCGGTCACCGATTTCAACTGTTTCTTCGATAGGATCGGTATTCTTAGGAATTGCGTCGGGTTCGCCAGTCAAATGCGATTCGATTACTTGAAGTTCATCTGATTGTAACCACCTAACATCGGCTTCAACGAAGTCACCCATCGCAACTTTTATAATGTCGCCAACTACTAGTTCATCGGTAGCAACTTTTTTCCATTCGCCATTTCGGAGAACTTGAGTGGAACGATTATTCATTTCTTTTAGAGCATCTAAACTCTTCCGTGATTTGATTTCTTGCCAGAATCCTAAACAGGCGTTGATGATGATCAGAACAAGGATGGCAATTGCTTCGTAAAGGGCTTCCTTACCATGCTTGTTATCACCCTGAATATTGAAAGCATAGAGGGAACTTAAAAAGGATAGGATGACGGCACCTAATAAAACTAAAACAATTGGTTCTTTGAAACTTTTGAGGAAAACTTTCCAATAGGGATCAGCTTTTTTTTCAGATAATTTGTTGGGGCCGTAAGTTTCGCGATTTGTCTGTACTTGTTTTGAACTTAAACCTTTTGTTGAATCGACTGAGAAATTCTTGGTTACGTCGTCGATTGATTTTTGATAGTAGTTTTTCATTGTGCTCATCCCTTTCATTTTTAGAGTAAAAAAGAGCGCAAGCATCAAGAAACTTCCTTACCCTCAGAAGTTTTAACTTGAAGCTTGCGCTCAACCGATTTTATATTTTTCTATACAAATAGTATATCATTTGGTTAAATCCCGCGCCACTCTAATGATTACAGGCATATCTACAAGTGATCAACTCGATCTTTGTCAGACTGATTAAAAGAGACGATTGCGTATTCATTTGGAATGTATCGGATAGTGGTATGTTCAAATAATTTTCCCATATCTGTGTAAACTGCATTCTCGACAACACCAACGCAATTATTTTTTCCTAAATCTAATACTTCGGAATCAATTTTGTTGGCAGACTCAACTTTGGTTACTGTCTTTGATGCAGCAATGTTAAAGTCCAGATTTTCATTGATGTAATTGTAAATTGATTCTTTAGCAATATCTTTGTTAAGTCCCTTGACGATACTCTTTTTGAAATAACTATTATCGTGCATGGTTGCTCGATCGTTTATTAAACGAATTCGATCCGCATGAAATACTCGTTCTCCGATTGGAAAGGAAATCCGCTTGGATAACTTTTCATCAACCGTCAATTCTTCAAAAACACGTATCTTGGTGGCGGTTTTAACATTTGCGTATGAGGAGAGGGCCTTTAAGCCTTGGAAGTTTCCCATCTTGAAGAACATTTCATCAACTCTAGTATTTTCAAGAATTACAACGCCACGCCCTTTAACACTATAGACTAAGCCGTCTTCGTTCAAACATTGGATGGATCTTCTAATAGTATTACGACTAGTATCAAAACGTTTTACCAAAACAGCCTCGGTAGGGAGTTTCATAGTGTCATTATAAATACCATCAATAATTTCTTTTTTTAGAGTTTTATAAATAATTTCAAATTTATTATCCAATTAATTGACCTCCAATCGCCTAGATAAGTGTATCAAGTATAACACATTCTAAATTATGTCCTATCAGATATGCAATATTTGTATAGACTAATAGTCTAAATTTGTTTAATCAAATTATTGACATATGTTTAAACAAAACTATAATGTGTTTAACCGGTTAAGAAAAATGAGGAATGAGGCGAACCATTATGGATGATAAAAAATTTGCCCAACAACTAATAGAGAGTGTTGGCGGGAAAGCAAATATAAGTAATGTTATTCATTGTATAACTCGGTTGAGATTTTATTTAAAAGATGAAAGTAAAGCTGATACAGAAGGTATTAAGAAAATGCCTGGTGTTATTAGTGTTGTTAAAGCCCAAGGCCAGTATCAAGTTGTCGTGGGGAATAAAGTTAATGATTTTTATGATGCTGTAACTAAAGAATTAGGTATAACTCCTCAAGCACAAGTTGATGCAGATGATGATCCAGTTTCAGAGAAATCTGTTGAAAAGAAAGAAAAGGGTTTTGTTCCGGCCTTCAAACGAGGGTTCAATGGTTTGATTGGATTCATCACAGGTTCAATGATGCCAATCATTGGATTATTAGCTGGATCTGGTATTGTTAAAGGTCTTTTAGCTGCTCTTGTGGCAGCTAAATTGATTACGATAACTTCAAGTTTATATATTTTGTTAAATACGACTGCAGATGGTATCTTCCACTTTTTGCCAGTTATCTTAGGTTTTACCGCTGCTAAGAAATTGGGAACTAATCCAGTTTTGATTGCAGTCGTTGGTGGTATTTTGATTCATCCCAATATCGTGGGAATTGCGACAAGCAAGAATCCAGCCATTGCTTTAATGGGAATTCATTTTCCAGTTATGAATTATGTATCTTCCGTGTTTCCTATTTTAGTAGCTGCCTGGTTGGGTAAATATATTGAGAAATATTTAAAGAAAATTATTCCAAGTGTTATTAGTTCTATCGTGTCACCAATTTTGGAAGTATTGATCTTAGTGTTCGCAACTTTGTTAATTGTCGGACCTATTACTACAGTCATCAGTGATGGTTTAGCTGCCGGAATCAAAGGTATCTTTGATTTCAATGCTATTATTGGTGGAGCAATCTATTGTGCAGTCTTTCCAATTTTGGTTGTTTTCGGAATGCACTGGCCACTTATCCCAATCATCATTAACGATTTGACTGTTTATGGATATAGTATGATGAATGCTTTTTCATCAGTTTTGATGATGGGTATTGCCGGAGCCGTTTTTGCGGTTGCTATCAAAACTAGAAAGAAAAATTTGAGACAAATCGGTTTCGCTGCAACTTTGTCACAAGTATGTGGTGTTGGTGAGCCTGCCATTTATGGTGTGCTTTTGAAATATAAGCGAGTCTTTTATATGGTAACCATTGCTAATATCTTCGGTGGTGCTTTAGCTGGAGCCTTGCATCTAGTTAATTATGGCTTTGCCGGTGGTCTAATTGGATTTGCTTCATTTATCAATCCAAAGACTGGTATCGGTCCAAACTTTTATAGCTATTTAATTACCCATATTGGAACCTTTGTTTTATCATTTGTCTTAACATGGTTGTTTGGATATAACGATAAAATGAAAGCCAGTGATGAGAAATGAAGTCTGAGGATTCAAGAGAATTAGTTTGGCACCAAGTATTTTCCAATTACCACAATATGAATTTTGAACCTAATGGTAAAAAGGAAATTCTACGTTTAAAACAAAATATTTCAGCTAAACAAATATCAGTTGAGCTGTCGAACCAATATGATGGCGAAACACTTAATATTGAAAGTATAAAAGTTAGTCTGACTGATAACTTTTCGGATGCAGTTTCACTAACGTTGAATGGTGATCCAAAGTTTGTTGTTCAACCGTATACGAGAATATGGACTGACAACATTGAATTTAAAGTCAGTTCTGGACATGAACTTTATTTTGAAATTGAAGTTAGCAATGAATCTAACAAGCTAGCTACATCAGCTAATTTGTTTTCAGATGCGATAATTAAATCTAATGTCGCAATGGATAAGATGAATTTTCTTTATGGAATCACTTCGGTTGCGTTTGTGACTGATGACAAAGTGAAAAGAATGGGATTCTTTGGAGATTCCTTAACGAATCAAGCTTATTTCAGCGATGCTACTTTTAAGTATTTATCTGAAACAGATTCAAATTTAGTTTATTTTGATGCTGGTATTTCTGGTAATCGACTTTTACTGCCGGGTACAGCAAAGTCGCAATGGCGTGATAGTTTCGGACGTGCTGGAGTTGAACGATTTAATGAGGATGTTATATCGTATCGACCCGATATTTTGGTCAGTTTAATCGGTATCAATGATTTGTTTCATCCGGGGACGGGCTGTCCAATTTCTGAATTACCAACGCTTGATAAAATGATTTCAGGTTATAAACAGATAATGGAAATTTCAAAACTTAATAAGATTGTCTTTATACCATTAACAATATCTCCATTTGCGGGTTCAACGAATCAAGACAAACCAGCTTGGAGTTTGGAAAAAGAACAATTGAGGTTAGGAATTAACGAATGGATTATGCGACAGCCTAATGCAATTGATATAACAAAAATTGTTGCCAATCCGGAAAATTCAGAAATCTTGGATTCAAAGTTTAATATCGGTGATAATATTCATTTCTCTAAAAATGGCGGAGATATTCTTGGAAAGTATTTAGCAACTGAAATCAGTGAAAAGTTTCAAGTATGAATAATTATTGAGATTTTTAATCTAGTTCAAAAAATGAAGCTGCACTAACTAGAAAATTCTAGTCAGCGCAGCTTCATTTTTTTGTTATCAAGTATACATATCTCATTATTAGTTGGTCCTGAATGAACTAGAAAACCCAGATGAATATCCTTTAACGGATACATTATTATTCTTTCTAAAATCCTTATGATTCAGTTTAATAATAATAGAATTAGTAATTGTGGATTTACTAGTCATAATTTCTGGTTTGATTTTATAGATCAAACCATATTCATGCGGTTTCTTCATCTTATAAATACTAATGGAAACATTTTGATAATTATCCCAATCAAAGGGACCATCTTTTTCATCAATTGTCTTCTTAGCAATTTTGATGAATTGTTTCTTTTGATACTTGTTCAATTTGTGAGTATCAGCGTTCTCTAGGGTTATCTGTTGTCCGGAAAAATTATAATAAGGTGCGGAATAATAATTGTGATAAATTTTGGGAACTAGAAAAATAGCAATAATAAGTAACAAACAGATGAACCAGATAAATCTCGTGAAATGTTTCTTAGCTTTTTTATTCGTCATATATAAATATCCTGTACGTGTTTGATTATTGGAAACTAAAATCCGACATTATTAATCATATCGTACTTTGAGGTTGGAATTTCAGGTAAATAAATAATTTTTTCTGAAAAGTATACGTTAAATGTATACTTGCATACTAATCTAGTAATTTTTATTCATGATAAGGGGCTATATACTAGTGTCATTGAGTTAGAGATAAACAAATTCTTGGAGGAATCATAATGAAAAAAGTATTAATTTTAGGTGCCAATGGCCAAGTTGCTAGAATCGTTGAAAGCCGTCTTTTGAAGGAACAATCTGATGTTGAATTGACATTATTCTTACGTAATAGCAGTCGTTTGAATTCGTTGAAAGATAACGAGAATGTGACAATTATCGATGGTGATATTACTAATTATGATGACGTAAATAACGCCATGAAGGGTCAAGATTTGGTTTATGTATCAACCGTCGACCACACTGGCGACAATATCATTACTAAAAATGTTGTTAAGGCTATGCAAGAAAATAAAGTGGTCCGTGTTATTGAAACCAGTTTGTTAGGTATCTACAATGAAGTTCCTGGTGAATATGGTCGTTGGAACTACGCACAAGTTAAGAGTGGTCTTCCTGCTGCAATTAATGCCGACAAATTGTTAATGGAGTCTGGTCTTACTTATACTACATTACGTTTTCCATGGCTAAATGACCGTGACGAAGTTAAATACGTTATCACACATAAAGATGAAGAATACGTTGGTGTATCTGGTTCACGTCAAAGTATGGCTGATGTTATTGTTAAAATCATTGCTGATCCTACATATTTGGAAAATGATTCAGTTGGGATTGCCGACGCTGATACACAAGGTGAAACTCGTCCTGTATATTAATAGAGATAAAAATTAAATTTTCTATATAAAAAGGCCTTTTCTCATTTGGGAAAGGGCCTTTTTACTAGTTACTGCTTCGATAACCTAAAATACTTGTTGATGACAGGAATATCAAGCCAAGAAGAATAGCGTAAAGCATTGCAGGAGCAAAAACTGTCATTGATAAGATTAGGCCAATAATTTTAATAGCTAAATCAATAGAGACGTTTTTAATACTTACGTCATACAATAATTTGAAAACTTTCTTTCCATTAGCAACGTTCAACGAATGTGAAATTGCCATATTACTAAAGGATACTAGTAATACAATTATTCCGTATAAAACTTGTGCGGTTGAATTGTTATAATTCTGAGCCACAATACTTGTTGTGTATGGAAATAGTGAAGCAAAGAAAAGCATTAGTAGTGAATAGATCACTGTTGAATTATTTATCTTTTTGATTTGATTCCAAGCATTATGGTGACTGAACCACATCATACCTAGCCAAAAGAAAGAAAGTGCATAAGCAAAGTAGTTTACTCGTAAATCCCATAAACCTTGCCAACTAATATGTTCAGGCTTTTCTAACTCCAAGACTAGAATTGTCATTATAATTGCCAAAACTGCATCGGTAAAGGCTGCTAATCGTTCTTTATTCAAAATATCTCTCCCCCGTATAGAAAATGAGTAATGTTTTTTTACTTGAACTTATTCCAAGCGGTCGTTATTTCCTTAATTAAAGGTAATAGCGGTTGTTTTTCTTCCTTTAAGTACGTTGCATAGATATCCATCGTGGCACTTTCGTCACTGATAGGAATTTGAACTCGGTCGTCGTCTTCATTCTGTTTCAAATCAATTTTAGAAATATTAGTGCTGAAATAAGGGAAGTTAGAGTATTTAGTAATTTCTGAGAATGAATCGCGTTGTTCTTGATACATGAATTTTGCGTTAGGGATTTCTTTTTGGATAATGTCTTTCCAAATTCCAATGTCATTCAAAACGACAAAACTTAATCCTTTAAGTTGATCAAAAGTAACAGAAGATAAACTGGCAATTGCCATAAACTTATCTAAATTAGCTGCCAGTTTTTCAGTTCCAATATAGAGTGATTCGATTCCGGGTGTTTCAAATTCCTGATTAGTCAAGACCATGGAGCAATCACGATTGACCAAAGTTTCCTCAACTGAATCTGGTTTGACCATGTTTTGGCTGATTTTCACATTGTCAGACAAATCCTTGAGACTGTTCATGAGAATTATCGGACCAGGTGCAACTGAACCGATATTGGTAATGCGATGACTAAATTCAAATTTACGGACATTGTCATAGAACTGTTGATTAGCATCGAGAGCTTTTTGCGCTTCCTGTGCGGCTAATTTTCCAGTGTCAGTTAAAGCAATACGATTTGGTTGACGGTCGAAAATTTTAACACCTAGGTCATCCTCTAATTTTTGCATTCCTCGAGTAACGGTTGGTTGGGTCACCATCAGTTCTTCAGCAGTGGCAGCTAAGGTACCATGCTTTGCAAAAGTGACGAGTTCTTCTAATAAGTAGTTATCTATCAAATTATTCACCTCATAGCATACGTTGCTTGCATACTACCATGTTAATCAAGTAATTTTCAAGCAATAACAATCGTTGTATTCTATATCTTGTTAAAAGAAATGCGGAGGAAATTAAATATGCAAACAGTTAAATTAAATAATGGAATTGAAATGCCACAATTAGGATTCGGTGTTTTCCAAGTCACTGATCAAAAAGAATGTGAAGATGCAGTTTATAACGCACTACAAGCAGGCTATCGTTTAATCGATACTGCCGCAGCTTATCAAAATGAAGAGGCTGTTGGTCGTGCTATCAAGAGAAGTGGCGTTGATCGAAAAGATATTTTCTTAACTACCAAACTTTGGGTTTCAGATGCTAATTACGATAGAGCTAAGAAAGCTATTGATACTTCATTGGAAAAATTAGGAACAGATTATCTTGATCTATATTTAATGCACCAACCATATGGTGATGTTGCCGGAGCATGGCGTGCTATGAGTGAAGCTTATAAAGCTGGAAAAATTCGTGCTATCGGAGTATCTAATTTCTACGCCGACCAATTGAAGAACTTGGAATTGATGAGTAATGTTAAACCAGTTATCAACCAAATCGAAGTTAATCCTTGGTACCAACAAACTAGTGAAGTCAATTTTGCACAAAGTGAAGATATTGCTGTTGAAGCTTGGGCACCATTCGCTGAAGGTAAGCATGACATCTTTACTAATGAAGCAATTGCCAATATCGGTAAGAAATATGGTAAAGCTAATGGACAAGTCATCCTAAGATGGTTACTACAACGTGGAATCGTCGTTATTCCTAAGTCAGTTCACCGTAATCGTATGGAAGAAAATATGAACGTCTTTGATTTTGAATTATCAGATGACGATATGAAAGTCATGGCAAAATTAGACAAACGCGAAAGCCAATTCTTTGATCACCGTGACCCAACAACCATTGAACAAATCTTTGGTTCAAGTTTGGCACAATTAAAATAAGAGAGCGGAGTAGACCGGGAATTTCCGAGCATTTGCAGGACTTCACGAATTATACGCGAACTTTGCGTATGATTTGGGAAGTCAGGCAAAGCGGAGTGAAATTGGTCTACGTAGCTCGTTTCAAATAAGAGAGTGGAAAGCACAGGAATCTGTTGTTCGTAGCTCGTTTCACTAATAAATTTAAAGAGGAAAAACAATTATGACAGAAGCAACTTTTAAATTAAATAATGGTGTAGAAATTCCCGAAATGGGAATTGGAACTTTTAGAATGTCAGTTGATGACGCTGAACAAGCTGTTGTTGATGCTTTAGAGGATAATTATCGCTTGATTGATACTGCTAATGGTTATATGAATGAGACAGGTGTCGGTCGTGGTATTAAACGTTCAGGCGTTAATCGCAATGATATTTTTCTAAGTTCAAAATTATGGCCTACAGTTTATAAAGATGACGATGCAGTTGATAATACTCTGAAACGTTTAGGGACAGACTATGTTGATTTGATGTTCTTACATCAACCAGCAGGTGACTATTTGGCTGGTTATCGTCAACTAGAAAAAGCCTATAAAGATGGCAAAATTAAAGCTATTGGAATTTCTAATTTCCAAGGTGAGAAACTACAAGAAATTCTTGATAATGCTGAAATTAAACCGCAAGTTATTCAATCTGAAGCACATCCATACTTTACGGAGGCTGCTGTCAGAGAGATTTTGAAACCATTCGGTACAAGATTAATGGCTTGGTATCCACTAGGTCACGGTGATAAGAGTTTGATCAATCAACCTGTATTTACCGAATTAGCTAAGAAATATAATAAATCTAATGCCCAAATAATCCTACGTTGGCATACACAAATGGGATTCATCGTAATTCCTGGATCAACTAATCCAGATCACATCAAAGATAATCACAATATCTTCGACTTTACTTTGACGGATGCAGATATGGCAGAAATTGCTAAAGTTAATAATGGAAAACGTTATTACACACCCAATGCTGAAGCCGAAGAACGTTATGCCACAATGGAATTAGATTTTAGTTCAGAAAAATAATAATAAATAAAAGGAAATATTAAATATGAGTGAAGCAAAAGTTGTTGTAATTACCGGAGCATCTAGTGGTATTGGTAAAGCTAGTGCTGAATTATTAGCCAAAGATGGTGCCAAAATAGTTTTGGGCGCTCGTCGTGAAAATGTTTTGAAAGAAATTGCTGAGAATATTGAAAAATTAGGTGGCGAAGCCGCATATGCTGCTACCGATGTAACTGATGATTCTCAAGTTGAGAATTTAGCTAAAGTAGCAATTGAAAACTTTGGACGTATCGACGTCTGGATTAATAATGCTGGTATCATGCCTCAATCTGTCTTGTCTGAAAAGAAGATTCAAGATTGGAATAATATGATTGATATCAATATAAAGGGAACTTTGTACGGAATTGGTGCTGCCATTCCTTACATGGACAAACAAAAGTCTGGTCATATCATCAACGTTTCTTCAGTTGCTGGTCACGTAGCGCATTCCGGAAGTGCTGTTTACTCAGCTACTAAGTATGCTGTTCGTGCTATCAGTGAATCATTGCGTCAAGAAATGGTTGATGCTAAGAATAATGTTCGTGTAACAGTTATCTCACCAGGTGCTATTAATACAGGATTATTATCTTCTGTTACTGACCCTGACGTGAAAGCGGGTATGGAGAAATTTTATGCCGCTTACAGTATTCCAGTTGAACGTGTTGCTTTGACAATCAAACAAGCAATCGATCTACCTGCCGATGCTGCCTGGAACGAAGTTATCATTCGTCCAACAAGCCAATTAGGCTAATTTATCATAATTTTGAAGCATCACTATTTATTTAGGATGGTGATGCTTTTTGTTTTGTCTAAAAGCAAGAGAAGGAGTTTTTAATGAATAAACAAAAATTTGGGATAGCTTTACCAATCATTCTGTTGACGTATTTCATGATAATTTTGGATAATTCCATTATTTTCACAAGTACTGCCAAAATTGCTAGTGATCTATCTCTAAATAATCAGGCACTATCTTGGATAACCAATGCCTATGCTTTAACCTTTGGTGGTTTTCTATTATTTTCTGGTAAAGCTGGAGATATATTCGGTAGAAAAAGAGTTTACTTGATTGGATTGGCAATCTTCAGTGTTAGTTCACTCTTAGTCGGGATGTCGGCTAATGCCACAATGATCATTGCTATGCGAGCCGTTCAAGGTATTGGTTCTTCAATTTTGGCGCCAAGTACTTTGGCATTACTAATGGATAATTATTCAGGCAATATGCGTACTAAAGCTATCGGTTATTACGGTGCTACTGCTGGTTTAGGAGCCAGTTTTGGACTAGTTATCGGTGGTATCATTGCCAGCTACTGGTCATGGCGAGTGGGATTTTTCTTAAACTTCCCAATTGGAATCGCTATGCTATTACTATCAATTAAGTATTTGAAGTCAGAGAAAACTTATGCTGAAGAGATTGATGTTCTAGGAACAATTCTATCTATTCTAGGAATTGCCGCCCTAGTTTACAGTATCGACGGGACTAAGTATCGACTACTTTCTTTAATAGTTGGAATCGTCAGTTTAGTACTTTTTGTATTACAGGAAAGTCGAACCAAGGAACCAATCATGCCCTTGGAATTATTTAAAGATAAGGAAAGAAGCTTTGCCTATATTGCTAGATTCGCCTTCATGGGTTTTGCATTGTCATACTTCTTTTTGACACCTTTAGCAATGCAACGGGTTTACGGATTTAGCCCCTTGGTATCAGCTCTAGCGTTTTTGCCAGAAACAATTCCTCAATTCGTTATGGCAGCTGTTGAAACAAGATTATCTACTAAGGTAAGTAATTCTAAGTTACTAGTTGTGGGAATGCTTTTTGCCCTTGTAGGAACAGCAGCCACTGCCATTATCAAAATTCAATCGGGATATTTATTGGCAATAGCTTTACCAATGGTCTTCATCGGAATTGGTCAGGCGTTTGCCCTTAGTCCCTTGACGGTTTCTGGAGTTTCTAATACCACACCAGAAATGTCAGGATCGGCCTCAGGGGTTGTTAATACTGTTCATCAAATTGGTGGGTCAGTAGGATTATCAATTGTTGTTGCTATGGTCAGTCAATATGCCGATCCAGCAGCATCCTATAATCACGCTATGATTTGGATCACTGGGATTACTGCGATTGGATTGATTTTTTCATTATTGATTATGTATGTAAACAGGAAACAACCGGTAGCAAAATAATTTTTTTATTTGAATTAGTCCTATGGTCGTAAAGATCGTGGGGCTTTTTTGATATCTAAAATAGTTCAGCATACATCCAAAGTATACTTGTATAAATATCTAGTAATTTTTTTATATATGGTTAAGCCATATACTGATGTCATCGCTTGAAGAAAAGCATTTTTAGTTCTTGCTATGAAGTGCACTTCAAGGCTTATTATCAACAATAACAAAAAATAGAGGGGTAAGGGCAATGCTAAAAAAACATCCAATGTCGTTATATCTAGTTTGGATCATCATCTTAATAGTTATGCCATTACCATTAATTGTTCTTTTGAATAATGGCTTAGTAGATTCAACCCGGAGTTTACTGATTTATGATGCTGGGGTAGTTGCCTACACTTGGTGGCTGGGAATTGTCTTTTTAGCCACACGACCAAAATGGTTGGATCGACTGATTGGTTTACCAGCAATGTACTTTGTTCACGGAATGGTTGGAATTCTGGCATTGATAGTCGCTACGATCCATGTGCAACTTTCATTTTCAATGCATGCCATCATTCGCAATACAGGTCATATTGCTTGGTACCTGGCAATCTTTGGGGTCGTTTATGCGGCACTGTTCTTATCAGGTTGGTTAGTTGATCGATTTCCAATCGTTCAGGGGTTAAAAAATAAATTACAATTCTTTTTCAAACATCAATTATCAGTTTGGATTCATCGATTGAATATTTTAGTTATCCTGTTGATTTGGTTACACGTACAAGTCATTCCTAGAGTTAGTCGAATAACACCATTTGTGATTCTCTTCGATCTTTATACGGTTATTGCTTTAGGAACTTATCTTTGGTTCAAATTAGTCGCTCCAGCATCCGAAAAACGAAGTGGACAAGTAATCAACAATCAAGCGGTTAGTGATCACGTTCGACAGGTAACAATTGGATTGGGTCGTGATTCATCAAAACCTTTGCCAGGTGATTTTTACTTTCTGAGTTTCCCCAAAGCTAAGGGTATTTCAAAAGAATCGCATCCTTTTTCGGTCACGAATGTGGAACGCAAAAAGTCGATGACTGAAGTTACCTTCACGATTCAGACTAGCGGTGATTTTACTAGTAGTTTGGCAAAAATCGTGGCCGGTGAGGGTGTCAATTTAGAAGGTCCTTTTGGAAGATTCGACAAAATTGTTTCGGGTGATGTAAATAATTCACCATTGATTTTGATTGGACTGGGTACTGGTTTAGCACCATTGCTTGATTTATCCAAGGAGTACTCGGATTCACGGAGAGTTCATTTGTTTTGGAGTTTACACGAGACAGAGAAGAATATTTTTGATAAACAATTAATGCCAATATTAAAACAGTCAAATATAAGTTTAGAAAAACATGTCCATCGATTTAAAGCATCAGATTATCAAGAGTTATTGAGTCAAAGAGAAATTAATGAGGGCCGTTTTATTATCGTTGGTCCAGCAATGGGCGTTATAGAGATTGAAAAGATACTTCACAATTTGGGCGTTAGTCAGAACCATTTAACCGATGAACGTCTAACAATGTAAAAAGAAAATTTGGAGGAATTAACAAATGAGAAAGAGAATAATTGCTTTTATCAGTGCAATCGTTGTGATCTTAGTAGCAGTGGTTGGATATAACTTATATAGTGGCAGCCGGAATAGTTCAGAATCAGCTAGTTCCACAGCTAAAACTTCAAAAACAGCAACAACTAAGAGTACCTCTAGTAAGAAGAATGGAAAAATTCTGGTTGTTTACTTCTCAAGAAAAGATGGTGTTTCAGGTGGTCCATTAAAAGTTGGACACACTAAAGTCGTTGCTGACTATATTCAAAAGCATACTGGTGCTGATGAATATGAAATTAAATCGGCTACAGCTTATCCAAAGGGTTATCAAGCAACCGCTGATAAAGCACAAAAGGAACAAGAAGATAATGCTCGTCCAAAAATTAAAGGAACGTTGCCAGATGTCAGTAAATATGACACAGTCTTTATCGGAGCACCAGTTTGGTGGGGTGAATATCCAATGATCGTAAGAACTTTCATGGATAAAGTAGATTTGAGTAATAAAACAGTTATTCCATTTACCACACATATGGGATCAGGCTTAGGTAATACGCAGGAGCAGCTGGAAGAACAATATCCTAACGCTAAGGTACGTGACGGTTTGGGTGTTGAAGGTACGCAAGCTAGTAAGTCGCAAGGTGATGTTGACCAATGGTTGAATAAATTAGGTTATTAGATTCCAGCATACGCATGATGTATGCTTCCATGCTTAGCTAGTAATTTTCAAGCAAGGGTATAGGTCATATAATGAATTTGTTGATTAGGAAACGTATAAATTAAATTAAAAAAATGGAGATATAAATATGAAAAAAGTATTAGTTTTGGGTGCATATGGACAAATTGCTAGAATCGTTGAGGATCGCATTTTGAAAGAACAACCAGATGTTGAATTGACATTGTTCTTACGTAATAGTAATCGGTTGAGTGATTTAGGTAAGAAAGACAACGTAACTTTGATTGAAGGAGATATCAATGATTACGAAGCTGTTGATGCAGCTATGAAAGGTCAAGACTTGGCTTATGTAGCTTTTGTTGATCACGATAGTAACAATGTTATGACTAAGAATATTGTTAAAGCTATGAAGGAAAACAAAGTTGAACGTGTTGTCGAGTCAAGTTTGTTAGGACTTTACAATGAAGTTCCTGGTGAATATGGTCGCTGGAATTACAGCATGGTTAAGAGTGGTCTTGATGCAGCTATCAATGCGGACAAGCTTTTGTCAGAGTCAGGTTTAACATATACAACTTTACGATTCCCTTGGTTGAATGATCGGGATGAAGTTAAATATTCAATTACTCACAAGGATGAGGAATATGTAGGAGTTTCTGGTTCACGTCAAAGTATGGCTGATGTCATCGTGAAGATCATTGCTGATCCAACATATCTTGAAAATGATTCAGTTGGAATTGCCGATGCTGCTACACAAGGTGAAGATAGACCAGTTTATTAATAAATTACGGAAAAAGGATTCAACTTATTTCATGAATTAAGGTGAGTTCTTTTTTTATACAAATTAGGACGGATTTATGAAGAAAAAATGGCTCATTAGCTTACTTATTTTGATAGTAATTGGAGGAATCACGTTTATGATTTTTAAAAGAAGTAACACAAGCAATCAACAAGATTCAGGAAAAATTAACGGTCAGAGTATTACGGCAACACAACTTGGTCGTTCTAATAGCGAATGGCGTAATGGTTATGGAATGCCCTCCGATGGTAAGGATACGAATAGTAAAAACGCTCCAACGAGAAAATTAACTAAGAATGCTAAGAGCATTATCATTTATTTCTCAAGGTCAGGTAGTACCGAATTATTAGCCAGTAAGATTGCTGCTAATACTAACTCTGATATTTTAGAAATTGTTGTGAAAGATAACTATTCTGGAAATTATCAAAAAACACTTTCAAGAGCTAATTCAGAACGAGAGAACGAAGATTACCCAGAATTAAATATGCAGGTACCTGATTTAAGTCAATATCAAACGGTTTATCTGGGTTACCCAATTTGGGCCATGACTTTATCGCATCCTATGACTTCTTTCTTAAAGACATATGGTGGTCAATTATCTAACAAAGAAATTGCACCATTCATGACTGAAGGTGGCTATGGACAAGGTGATAGTGTTGATCGAATCCGTGAGATTTTAAGGCAGCAAGGTTCACAGAATAATACTTTTACAAAAGCATTAGTAGTCGATGGTAACAAAGTTGATAAAGCTGATAAGAGTGTTAATACTTGGGCTTCTCGAGTAAATAATAATTAGGTAGTAGGTAAGAAATATGAAAAATATTATCAAAGTTGGGGTGATTTTAATGTCAGCGGTATTTCTAAAATTAGGATTATCACAGAGTACTAATGTTGAAGCCGCTAGGGTTAGTGGAACGACCGAAACAATAAGTTATCAGACAAGCTATAAACAGAAATCGTACGAGAAGAAAGCAACAGTTTATTTACCAGCACAATATAAAGCTGATCAGAAGCACAATATTGTTTACCTGATGCATGGTTCAACCGAAGGTGGCAGTGATTTCTATCAAGATGGAAATTTCAAAGCAATTTTGAATAGACTTGCTAAAGACAAAACGCTAAAGAATACAATCGTTGTTTTTCCAACTTATTATCCCAGTCGAAGATTTGTTAGTTCTGATTATTATAGTGATCGACCATTGAATGAAAATTTTGCTAAAAATGAATTAGTCAATGATTTGATGCCAACAGTCGAACAGAAATATCGGACTTATGCTAAAACAACCGATAAAAAAGGCTTTGCAGCATCACGTAATCATCGAGCTTTTGGAGGATTTTCAATGGGGTCCATTACGACTTGGTTTGTCTTTGAACATGACTTGAAATATTTCCATTATTTCCTACCGATGGCTGGAGACAGTTGGACAATTGAGGATGATGGTGGAGCCGTTGCTAGTAATAAGACAGCAGCTAAATTAGCTAAGAAAGTTAAAACCGATTTGCCATTCAAAATTATGTCAGCGGTTGGTTCGAATGATGGTACTAGTAGTTCGATGGAGCCTCAAATAAGAGCAATGTGGAAATTACCAGAGTTTGATCATCAAAATCTTCAATACTATGTTCAAAAAGGCGGTAATCATTCACCTCAATCAATTGGTAAGCAGTTTGAACATTATGCAAAACAGCTTTTTGAGACAAAAAAATAACAACAAAGTAAAAATTCTACTTGTTGCTATTTACTATCAAGGATTGATTTAGTAACTTCTTCCGGAAAATGCTTATCAACATTATCAGGAAATCTATCCAAATCTTTGTTATTCATAACTTTAATAAAGTGATTGATCCAACGATTGATGGTAATGCAATGAGCCTGATCTTCAGTAACTTTGATTTCGAGTTGTCGCTGATATTCAGTCATCAAATGGAAACGTTCTTCTAATGAGGAACGCCCCTGAACGGTCAAATTGATGTATTTTTGAATCATTTCAATTGGCATATCAGTTTCTCGAAGTGCCTTGATCAGTTCAATCCAAATTAAATCATTTTCATGGAAAACCCGGTGATTGTATTTATCCCGTTCGACGAATGGTAATAAACCATTTTTATCATAGTATCTGATGGCGGATGAAGTGACACCCACACGTTTGGCGGCTTCTTGTATTGTAATAATCAAATTTTATAACCTCGTATTCGTATGGTTTAAATATAACACTAGTACATAATATTCCATTTGTTTAAGATATAAAACTATTTTAAATATTCCTAAATTATTTATCACTATAAAATTTAACCTTAATAAAAGAGGATTAACAATGAAAAAAATAATATCCATAATTGCAGCAATTTCAATAACCTTGTTGGCGATACTAATGATCAGCAGTAATCAGAAAACAACTAACGTTCAAGCAGCAACTAAATCTCCAGGAAAGGTTTTGGTCGTTTATTATTCTAATTCTGGAACGACAGAAGATGCAGCCAAAAAGATTCAGAAAAAAACTGGTGGCGATTTGATTAAATTGAGAATGTCACCTGATTATCCTAGTAATTACGATAAATTAACGAAGGTTTCTAAACGTCAGATTGATAAAAATATTCATCCAGAAATACTTAATAAAATTAATATGAAAAAATATGACACGATTTTGTTAGGCTTTCCCACTTGGTATCAACGTCCACCAATGTTTATCAACACGTTTTTTGAGAAATATAATTTAAAGAATAAAACGGTTGTACCTTTTTCAACTAGTATGAGTAGTCCTATGAAAGTTAATCGTCCATATCTCAAGAAGATGGTCAAAGGTAAGAAGGTCAACCTACAAACTGGATTTAGAGCCAATAGTTCAAAAGCTATAAATAAATATTTGAAAAATCATAATTTATTGAAGTGATATTGCTTCCCTTAAACCGTGGTTTAAGGGCTAGTATACAGAATGTATACGATTACAGAAATTGAGGAGTGAATCTTATGTCAAAAATGATATTGAGGGAAGTTTCTATTTCAGATTTGCCAAAGGTCAATGATAATCCTTGGGGTTTGGTCTACAAGGATGCTATTACTAAAAATGAACCTGGCAAAGTAAATATTCATCCAATCAGTTATATTCTAAATGGATTAAAGATAGCAGCTAATGTTTATACACCAGCTAATTATGATGCTAGTAAAAAGTATCCTGCTTTAACGGTGGCTCATCCCAACGGTGGTGTTAAGGAACAGGTTGCCGGATTGTTCGCACAAAGAATGGCTGAAAAAGGATATATTACGATTACCGCTGATGCATCTTATCAAGGTGGATCAGAAGGTGAACCAAGAATGGTTGATAACCCAGCTTTTCGTGTCGAAGATATCCATGGTATGGCTGATGCTTTATCAATTTTCCCTGGAGTCGACTTTGACAGAATGGGTGCTTTCGGAATTTGCGGTGGCGGTGGTTATACATTGCGTGCCGGACAGACTGATAAGAGATTTAAGACTGTTGCAACACTTTCAGCCTTTAATTCAGGACTCGTTAGAAGAAATGGTTTCTTAGATTCAGAAGCTAATACGATTCAGGATAAGTTAAAGAGTGCTTCAGATGCTCGTCAAAAGGAAGTTCTCGGTGAAGGCGTTGATTACACACCTGATTTGAAGAAGATGTCACCTGAAGATGCTGCTAAATTACCATATGATCTCTATAAAGAGGGATATACATATTATGCGCAAACACATGCACACCCCAAGTCATCGTTTGTTTATACAGTAAGTAGTTTATTGAATTTGATGACCTTTGATGCATCAGTCAATATGGATTTGATCAACGTACCATTGTTGATGATGGCTGGATCAGCTGCTGACACTTTCTACTTAACAGAGAAAGCTTATGCTAATGCGACAAGTACTAAGGACAAAGAATTGTTCTTGATTCCTGGAGCACATCATATTGAGACCTACTGGAAACCAGAATATGTTGATCAAGAAGTTGCTAAGTTAACTGATTGGCTTAGTACGAGACTATAAAATTTTAAGAGTGGAGGAATTATTTTGGCAAAATATGAAGATGAAGTAAAGAACAACATGTTCGGTTTTGGTGATTTGAACGAAGCTTATGGAAAATATTTTACTGGTGATAGCTTTGCAAAAGGCTTAGTACCATCTGAAGGAAATATTGATTTCAATGTTGTTAATGTTAATTTTGCACCCGGAGTTCGTAATAATTGGCATATTCACCATGATGGATATCAAATTATTATGGTCACGGCTGGCGAAGGCTGGTCACAAATTGAAGGCGAAGAACCACGTAGCTTGAAAGCTGGGGATGTGGTTGTTTTCAAAGATGGAGTTAAACACTGGCATGGTGCTAAAAAGGGTTCTTGGTTCTCACATTTAGCAATTACTAAGGGAACGACTGAATGGCTTGAACCAGTATCAGATGCTGATTATGACAAGTTACCAGAATAAATTTAATTAGAAATGAGGATGTTTCAAATGGCAGATAAAATTACAGCAGGACACGATCGTTTAGGAGACTTTGCACCACAATTTGCACATTTTAATGATGATGTTTTATTCGGTGAAGTATGGTCACGTGAAGATAAGCTTTCAGCACATGATAGAAGTATGATCACAATTGCAGCTTTAATGTCAGCCGGAAACTTTGAACAACTCAAAAGCCATCTTGTTATGGGTAAGGCTCATGGTATTACTAAAGATGAGATTGTGGAAATCATTACTCAATTAGGATTTTATTGTGGTTGGCCTAAGGCATGGACTGCTTTTGGCTTGGCTAAAGAAGTTTATGAGAAGAAAGACTAATTAATGAGGGATAAACTATGTCAGACGAAAATTTAGAGCTTAAAAAACAAGGTTTCTATTCCGCTGGTGGAACTGTTCAGAAAGCAGCTGGAACGTTTGATCCTATCAAAGGACAAATGGCACCAGAAGGTCAGATAAGACATTCTGATCACGCTAATATTTTCTATCAAATACCAGCTAAAGGTAATGGCCATAAAATCATGTTCTTACCAGGATATGGTCAATCAAGAGTTAGTTATATGAGTACTCCAGATGGTCGTCCCGGATTTTCAGATATCTTTTTAAAGAAGGGATATGGTGTCTATTTACTAGATCAACCACGTCGAGGTGAGGCCGGTCAATCTTCAGTTCCAATGACTATTTCAGCACAACCAGATGATCTGAACTGGTTTACTCAATTTAGATTGGGATTATGGCCTAAGTTCATGGAGAATACCCAATTCCCTAAAGATGAAAAATCTGTTGACCAATTCTTTAGACAGATGACACCAGATACTGGTGAAATCGATTTTCCATTGATCGAATCAACAACTGTTGAAGCTTTGAAGACATCAGGCCCATCAATTCTAATGACCCACTCACAAGGTGGTGTTCCTGGTTGGTTTATCGGTGCGCAAAGTGACAATGTAGAAGCTATTGTAGCAATTGAACCGGGCGCTTTCGTCTTTCCAAGGGATGAGACTCCTGAGAAAATTGTTACCAAATATCCAATGGCAATCGAAGGAATTCCAGTTTCTGATGACGAGTATGCCAAACTAATTAAGAAACCGATTGTGGTTTATTACGGCGATAATATTCCTGATGAACCTTCAAATGTACCTGCTTGGGACTTCTGGCGTGGTTCAGTTCAAATGGCGCACAAGTTTGCGGACGTTGTTAATGCTCACGGTGGTGATGCCAAAATTGTTGAATTACCAAAAGAAGGAATTAAGGGCAATGATCACTTTATGTTCCAAGATTTAAATAATAAAGAAGTTGCTGATAATATTGCTTCATGGTTAGCAAGTAAGAATTTATAAAATATTAAACTTTTAGAAGATTAGGTGAAATTAATGGTAGAAATTAAAGCAATCAAAGCACCACTTGAAGAATATAATTCAACTCCAGTTGTTTTTGACAACGAAGATTCTGGTTTGAAATTAGCAGGTATCGTTTATACTCCTGTTGCAATGAAAGATGATGAGAAATTACCAGGGTTAGTTGTTCAGGGACCAATGGGTGCTACAAAGGAACAAACTCAAAGCCTTTATGCAGAATTGATGGCTACAAAAGGTTACGTCACAATGGTTTATGATTATTCATATCTTGGCGCTAGTCAGGGTCAACCACGTGGCTTTGAAGATCCTAAGGTAAAAGCTAGTGATATTAAGAGTGCTATTACATTTTTGAGTAACTATAAGAATGTTGATTCAGAACATCTTGGTGCTATTGGTATTTGTGGTTCTGGAGTTTACCTTCCATTAGAGGCTCTTAATGAAACACGTCTCAAGGCAATCGTTTCAGTTAATCCATTTACAGTTATTGATACTGTTAAGACTGCTCCAGAAGAAGAGATTCAAGCTCAAAAGGACCTTTATGATAAAACCGGTAAAGCTACTAGACTTGATTTGATTGAACCAGGATCAGAAGGTGCTGAGTATTACTTTGACTATAAACGTGGTGCTGCAGTGAACCGTGTTGAATTTGTTTCATGGTCACAATTAGATTGGCAAAAATTCCATCCAACAGAAATCGTTAAAGATTTGAAACAACCATATTTGATGATCTGTGGTGAAAATGCCTTTACTCGTCCAGGCGCTGAAGTTATGTTCAAAAACGCTGGTAGTAAAAATAAGAAGTTAGTAATCATTCCTAAAGCACGTCACTTTGATTTATATGATGGTGCCGATTATGTGCCAGCAGCAATTGATAATATTGTTGAATTTTTAAGAAAGAATATTTAAAGATTGAAAGAAATTGATTCTATTAGGAATCAATTTTTTGTTTTAAAGAGGGAGACTTTAAAATGGCAGAAAACAAACAATTGATCATTTATTTTACAAGTTCGGGAACAACTAAACGAGCAGCTGAAAAGATTCAAAAAGCCACGAATGCTGAAATCGTGGAGTTACAACCAGTAACTCCATACCCAGTTAATTATCAAGATGTTGCTGAACAAGGTAAAAAAGAATTAGATAGTAATATACATCCTAAAATCGACCTCAATTCATTACCAGATATTGCTAAATTTGATGAAATTTTTGTTGGATTTCCTACATGGTGGTCACAGCCGCCAATGATCATCCATTCATTATTTGATGAAGTTGATTTCAGTGGTAAGACAATTATTCCATTTACAACAAGCATGAGTTCAACTATGGAAGATTCAATGCCATATTTTGATGAAATGGTTTCAAAGCTTTCTGGAGTTAAATTGCTTGATGGGGTTAGGTATGATAATGACGGTAATTTAAATAATTTCTTGAAGGACAATGATTTAATCTAATATAGTGAAAAGGATCAATTTATTAGATCACAGCCGACAATCATTGGATGTGGTCTTTTTTGCTTTCAGCTTTTAGTTAATATAAATCAGAGCATACGTTGACAGTATGCTAGTATGACAATCTAGTAATTTTTTTACCCTGCTAATGACCGTATACTAATGTCATTGAATGAGAGATATAAGAATAGTGGAAGTGAAAAAATGAATATAATCTTAATGTTATTACCAGCAATTGCTTGGGGAATTTTGCCTTTAGCAGTGTCAGAAATAAAGGGTAAACCGATCAATCAGATATTTGGAACAGCGGTCGGAACACTTTTAGTTAGTATCGTAGTTTTCATTGTAACGAAGCCAAATATTTCCTTGATAAGCTTTATCTTGGCGGCCTTAGCCGGTGGATTCTGGATTATCGGACAACTTGGGCAATATACAGCTTATAGATCAATTGGAGTTTCTCAAACAATGCCAATTTCAACTGGTTTACAACTAATTGGAACTTCGTTAATTGGTGTTTTGATTTTCGGAGAATGGGCTTCATTTAATGCCAAGATATTTGGTGTTATCGGTATTGTACTTTTGATTATCGGAGTGACTTTAACCGGACGTAAGGATAACGGTACTAAATCAAGTAATCAAACGGGAACCTTGGTTATGTTGATTCTGACTACAATTGGGTTCTTGATTTATAATTCAATCCCAAGAGCAATGACAGCATCAGGATTGGCAATCTTCTTACCTGAATCAGTCGGGATGGTCGTAGCTGTGTTGCTCTATATTATCTTTACTCGCCAACCACAGGTTCTACGTGAAAAAGCCAGTTGGCAAAGTCTTCTTGCTGGATTCATCTTTTCCATCGCTGCCATTACTTATATCTTGTCTGTTAGAGATAATGGTGTAAATTCAGCGTTTGTTGTATCACAGTTGTCAGTCGTACTTTCAACTATCGGTGGCATGGTCTTCTTACATGAAACTAAAAGTCGACATGAATTGATCTTGACAATTATCGGATTAATTTTGATTGTTGGTGGCGCAATTATTACCACATTATTTTAAAAATGATTTTTAACCTTTGGAGGAATTTAATATGTATACAGATTTAAATAAAAAAGTTGCTGTAATCACAGGTGGTTCTAAAGGAATTGGAACTGCTATCTCAAAACGTTTTGGACAAGAACATATGTCAGTGGTTATCAATTACAATAGTGATGCTGTTGGAGCTCAAAAGGCTGCCGATGAAGTTGAAGCTAATGGTGGCAAGGCTGTTATCGTTCAAGCCAATGTTGCTACCGAAGAAGGTAACAAAGCTTTACTTGATGCAGCTTTAGATAATTTTGGTGACTTGGATGTCTGGGTCAACAATGCTGGTATGGAAATCAAATCACCAACACATGAATTGTCATTAGATGATTGGAATAAGGTTATTTCAATTGATCAGACTGGAGTTTTCTTAGGTTCAAAAACAGCTTTGACATATTTCAAGGCTCAAAATAAGCCGGGCAATATCATCAATATGTCTTCAGTTCATGAACAAATTCCTTGGCCAACATTTTCAAGTTACGCTGCTGCCAAAGGTGGAGTAAAACTATTCACTAAGACAATTGCTATGGAATATGCTAAAGAGGGCATCCGTGTCAATGCTATTGGACCTGGTGCTATCAATACACCAATTAATGCTAAGAAGTTTGCCGACAAAGCTCAATATGATCAAACAGTTTCAATGGTACCAATGGATCGTATCGGTACACCTGAAGAAGTAGCTGCGGGTGCTGCTTGGTTAGCGTCATCGGAATCAAGTTATGTTACTGGTATTACGCTATTTATTGATGGTGGTATGACACTATATCCTGCATTTAAAGATGGACAAGGCTAGACTGAAAATTCTTAAATATAAAAAAAGGAAATCCTAATGTGGATTTCCTTTTTTATTTTGGAACTTATTTAAATCTTAAATACACCATTGCCAAAAGGTAATTCAACAACAACATTATCAGTTAAATCGAATTCTTTTTCATTTTCGAATAACTTTACAAAATCAGTTGCTTCATCATCACTGAAGAGTTCCATAACTTTTTTCATGATGTCATCTTTGTCCATAGAACTATAGAATTTGTAAAAATCCAATACTTTTTGAGTAGAGTTCATGGCCACAAAAGAGTGGTTGCTAGTTGTGCTGGTGTATAAGTAACAAACGTTATTTAGATAACCAGTATTTTCCTTCTTATATAATTCTAAGTCGTCTAATCCAATATTTGATAATTTAACAAATTTAGATTTCTTGTCCATTGTTGATACCTTCGTCTTTTAATTTATTGTGATTGATATTTCTCTCATAAGTTATTTTGAGTTTGTTTTAAAACTTTGTCAACAGGTCAAATATCGATGTTTTTCTGAAGTGTTTCTAAGAATAATTTATCGACTTCGGGTAAATTACGATTTTTACTCCAAATCAGGGTATTAGGATCAGTCAATTCAGGCTCCAAAGGTCGGAAGACTAAATCGCTGTTCTCGGAAGTATCCGCAAGGTTCTCGTAAGTCAAAGCCATACAGGCACCGGTTTTGATTAATAATCCAGCATTGAAGAATAGATTATAGGTTCCAATAATATTGAACTGATCAAATAGGCCATTGCTCCATGTCTGAAAAATCTTTCGTTGAGTAGCTTGTCGGGAACTCAATAAAGGACGGCCAATCAAGTCACTTGGTTGAATTCTTTTTCGAGTTGCGAGTTGTTCGTCAGCACGCATAACAACGCCCCAGTGGTTTCGCTCGGGAAGTTCAAGCTTATTGTAATTATCGAGTTGTTTATGACCCATGATAATGCCGAATTCCAAAATTCCACTATTAAGTTCAGCTTGAATAGTTTCGGAATCGCCACTGTGAAAGTTGACGTGAATGTCGGGATATTTGTGTATCAATTGTTTGATAGTTTCCATAACACCAGATAAAGAGGTACTTTCGCCGGCACCAATATCTAAAGTTCCACTAATAACATCTTGTTTTTGTAAATTATAGGTAGTCTTGTCGACAAGCCCGATGATTTCCTGAGCACGTTCTAATAGGTAGTAACCGTCTTGAGTTAATTGCAAATGGCGTTTTCCACGGATAAATAATTTGGTACCGAGACTGGTTTCCAAGTCAGCGATTTGTCTAGACAAAGCTGGTTGAGAAACGTGCAAAATTGCGGCCGCATGAGAAATGTTTTCTTCTTGAGCAATGACAATAAAATAACGTAGAACTCTAACGTCCATAGGTTTCACTCCTTACCATAATCAAAAGTTATGATGATAAATGTTTTATAAGTATTTAACATTATAATAACGACCCCGTATACTAAATTCAACAAGTAAGCCAGAAACGAGGTAAGTTTTTGAAATCACAATTAAATTTAGGCACAGAAGCCTACAAGCAAGTAGATGAAATAAATGCGGTCAATCAACGATTGGTCCAAGAATTAAATACGAGTGTTCATACTAAGCAAGAAATCAAAGATATTATTAGTCAGATCACTGACGAAAAGGTTGATCCAACAACGGAGATTCGGTTGCCATTCTACACTGACTTTGGTCGTAACCTACATATTGGGAAAAATGTTTTCATCAATAGTAATGTTATGTTTACTGATCTTGGTGGTATTTATATTGGTGATGGAGTATTGATTGGACCAAACGTGACGATTGCTTCAGTTAATCATCAGATTGAACCTAGTCAGCGACGCCATTTAGATTTAGAATCGGTTTGTATTCATGATAATGCGTGGATAGCCGCAAATGTAACGATAACTCCTGGTGTCGCAATTGGTGAAAATTCCGTCGTGGCGGCCGGGGCGGTCGTTACTCGAAATGTTCCTGCAAACACAATTGTTGCCGGAGTACCTGCACGAATTATCAAAACAATTAAAACGAAAAATGAGGATAAATAAATGAGTTTAAAGGATAAAGTAGTCGTAATTATGGGAGCTTCAAGTGGTATCGGTGCCGCTACTGCAAAATTATTAGCTAGTAAGGGTGCTAAATTAACTATTTCTGCACGTCGGTTGAGTCGTTTGGAAGAGATTCAACAAGCAAATGTTGGTGCTGAAATTCTACCTATCGAAGCTGATGTTACTAAGGCCGACGAGGTTCAAAATGTTATCGACAAGACGGTTGAAAAATATGGTCGTGTTGATGTTCTGTTCAATAATGCTGGTATTATGCCAGTTAATAATTTGGACCAAGTTGCTCGTGACGAATGGAACAACATGCTTGATATCAACGTTAAAGGTGTCTTGAACGGTATTGCATCTGCTTTACCAATTATGAAAAAACAAAAGAGTGGTCATGTTATTACAACTTCATCTGTTTTAGGATATGAGGTTCTACCTGGTTATGCCGCTTATTCAGGAACTAAATACGCTGTTCGTGCTATTATGGAAGGCCTTCGTCAAGAAGAACACGCCAATAATATCAAGACAACTGTCATTGCCCCAGGATCTGTTAATACTGAATTATTCAACTCTATCAATAATGAAGAGGTTCGTGATGGTTTGAAATCAGCTATGAAACAACCTGGTGCTGAAATGATGGCGATGCAGCCGGAAGAAATTGCTTCTGCAGTTGCCTTTGTAATTGATACACCAGCTAATATGGCTGTTAATGAAATGGTAATTCGTCCTACTGGCCAAGAAGTTTAATAAATATATTAATGATTAATTAACAGTTATTGTCAGTGGCGATAAAAGCCTTAGATAATAGCTGTTTTTGTGTTTAGAGGTCATTACGTGCATGGAAAACGTATTCATTAGAGTATTGGCAATATTTTACTTATGAATAAATTTTTTATGTGATATAGTAAGCAACCGGTGCTAAAAGTAGGGGTGCGTGAAATATACGCGTAATTTGGATAACAATTTGAACACTCCTTTGTAAATGTCATCAACTTGTTACTTATGAAGATGATTTTTATATGTTACAGTAAGCAACCGATACTAAAATAGGAGTGTGCAAATATGCCACGTAACTTAAAAGAAGAAATTGTATTCACAGCCATTATGGCAGGATTGATGGTGCTAGTAATGACAGGGTACAATGTCGCTATGGCTCAAGGTCTTAGCGCAGGATTGCCAATGGCAATTTTAACTGCCTATCCACTTGGATTGGGAGTTGCCATTATTTTGGATCTACTAATCGTAGGACCAATTGCTAAAGGTGTAGCTTTCAAATATATTATTAATGATTATATGAAGAAAAATACTGTTTTAATCGGAATCACAATCTCATGTTTGATGATTCTTGGTATGGTAACTTTGATGTCATTCTTCGGAATCGCTGTTGAAGGTAAGTTATCTCAAGGACATGTTTTGGCAACTTATGGTCATACTTGGATCTTTAACTTAATCGTCGCATTACCATTACAACTATTGATCGTAGGACCAATTGCTCGTGGTGTGCTAGGTAAGATGCAATCAGTAGCTGCTAAGAATGAAGAAGCTAATAAGATTGAAGACGAAGCATAATAATTTTTAAAAATCTGTTATTGATAATCGGGTAAATACTTGATTGTTGGTAACAGATTTTTTTTGGAGAAAATTCCAAATAGTTATTGACCTAAAGTTGGGTTTAAGGTCTAAAATTGAGTTCTATTGAAAGCAATTCGTTTTACAAGACAAGTTACTTAATATCAATATATAATGAATTTGATTACATTTGAGGAGGATATTTATGTCAATTTTTGATGAAACTTTTACAATGAACAACGGTATTAAAATTCCTAAATTAGCTTTAGGTGTTTGGGAAATTGCTGATGATAAAGTAGCTGATGCAGTAGAGAACGCTGTCGCTATTGGTTATCGTCACATTGATACTGCGCAAGCTTATGGCAATGAACGTGGTGTTGGTGAGGGTGTCCGTAAGGCCAATGTTTCACGTGAAAACATTTTCGTAAATTCCAAAGTGGCCGCTGAACACAAAGATTATGATTCAGCTAAGAAGTCAATTGATGAAACTTTAAACAAGATGGGCTTGGATTACTTGGATATGATGATTATTCATAATCCTCAACCTTGGGTTGAAGTTAACCAATCTAAAGACCGTCACTTTGAGGGTAATTTAGAAGCATGGCGTGCGATGGAAGACGCTGTTAAGGCTGGTAAGTTAAAGACTATTGGTGTTTCAAGTTTTGAAAAAGAAGATTTGGATAACTTGATCAAAAATAGTGATACCAAACCTGCTGTTAACCAAGTACAAGTCCATATTGGTGAAACTCCAATGGATCTTATCAAGTATTCACAAGATAATGGGATTGTTGTTGAAGCATTCTCACCAATTGCTCACGGTGCTGCTATGAATGACCCTATGATTAAAGATATGGCTGCTAAATATAACGTCAGTGTTCCTCAATTGTGCATTCGTTATGATTGGCAACTAAACGTGGTCGTTCTACCTAAGACTGGTAATCCTGATCATATGAAATCTAATGCTGATATTGATTTTGAAATTTCAGCTGAAGATATGAAGACACTTATGGCTGTTGACCAAATGAATTATGGGGATGCTAGTGCTTTTCCTGTATTTGGTGGAAAAATTTAGGACTATTTGATTTTTAAGATTAATAGAATTTAAAAAAGTTATGACGATTGATTTTGTCATAACTTTTTTTATACCGTTATTGATTCTATTCTGCATCATTTGATGGGTAATGATGCAGAATAGCTACTTATGATGTAGAAAAAGCCATGACGAATAAATTTCGTCATGACCTTTTTAGATGAAACTATCTTTATAATCTTGGATATAAGTCTGAATGTTTCTAGGTTCACGTCCCAAAATTTTTCCGGCATCATTAGTAACTGTTTTGGCATTACCCAATTGAGTGATCAGATAGAGCATAACCATAACATTAACGTAATCCTTTTTAAGACCACGTTTGAGCATAGTTTTTCTAAACTTTAAAAGGCTAGGTTTGCTGTAAGTTATTTTAGTATCGAGGATTTTACTCATGATTTTAGCAACCTCATCATATGATAAAGCCTTGGGACCAGTGATATTCAATTTTTGATTGAGATATTTAGGGTCGAGAAGGGCGATTCCAGCAACATCCGCAATGTCACGGGTATCAATGAAACTCGTTCTGGAGTTGCCAGCGGGGATAAATAAATCATGATTCTTTTGGATATCTTCTTGGTGTGTCGTATTTAAATTTTGCATGAAGAAACTCGGTCTAATAAAAGTATATGGCAAATTTAAATCGAGAATCATCTGTTCAATCTTATGATGTGGAGTCATAGGATTCTTTTCAACGCCGAAAAGTGAAACGAAAACAGTTTGTTTGATTTGTTTCTTTTCAGCAAACTTCAAGAATGGCAACATATCCACTTTGGGATTGGCTAATTGTGGTGGACGAACGAAGAACACCTTAGTTACACCATCAAATGCTTCCTCAAAAGTTGATGAATCTAGGAAATCAAAGTGACAAACCTTTACATGATCGAATTGTTGAAACTTAAATTGGCCTTTAGCCATGTTGTGGACACCAACAGTGATTTGAACATTGTCTTTTGAATCGAGATACTCAACTAGTGGAAAACCGATATTGCCAGTCCCACCAAGAACAAGAATGTTTTCCATAATACTTTTCCTCTAAGAATATATTTTATAATTAGGCTCTGTGCCATGCAGCGTAACCGATACTTGGGAATAAACCAAGTAAACGACCAATCTGTTTTTTATCCATTTTGAACTCAATGGCGGGAAGTAAAGTGTTAACAGCATCTTGAGCTTGATCACTGATTTCTGTGACACCAAGTAGATGACCATCTTTGTCATGAATCTGCTTACTTTGAGCGATTGGTTCCTTATCTACTTTATAATACCAATAATTTGCTAGATCATTATCAGTAATTTGATAATCTTTTTCTTCGGCTTCTTCGACCGACATACCAGCTTGGGCTATTCTTGGTGAAGTGAAGACGACGGAAGGGATAACTGGAATATCAATTGGATCTTTTGTTTGACCAGAGAATAATTCCATCAGATATTTTGACTCGAAATAAGCTGCAGGAGTTACCTTTGGTAAATTATTGTCGATCACGTCACCGGATGCATAAATATTTTCAATATTGGTTTGAAGATAGTTATTAACTGCGACACCGTTCTTACCATACTTAACGCCGATAGTATCTAAGCCTAGGGCGTCTAAGTTTGGAATACGACCAGTTACGTCCAAAATCCAGTAGGTTGTTAATGATTGGGAAGCACCATAATTTATTTTGAAGCCAGAAGTGTCTTTCTCAAAGGATTGGACATTCGAATTTTCAATAAATTTTACACCTCGTTGCTTCAAGTCAGCGACAACTTTTTGAACGAAGGGTTGATAGAATTTTCTTAAGACTTTATCAGAGTGTAAAAGGACAGTGACATCAGCACCAACGGCGTTGGCAATTGTGGCAAATTCCATACCAATATAACCGGAGCCAATGATGGTCAGTTTGTCAGGCATCTTTTTGAGATTCATAAAGTCTTCACTGTCATGTGCCAACTCAGTTCCAGGAATATTTAAGCGATGTGGTTTTAGACCAGTAGCGATTACAATTTTTTCTGCTGTAACTTCACGTTCTCCGTCAACGATAACAGTATGGTTATCCTTAAATTGTGCGTGGCCCTTGATGATTTCAGCACCAGCACTTTCGAGTCGATCAGTTAAATCTTGTGGTAAATCATCGATAATCTCTTGTTTGTGTTCAACATTTTTAGTCCAGTTAATGGCAAGATCACCGTCCATAATATTATCAAGACGTTCTGTCTCACGAGTCATTTTAACTGGCTCATCAAGCGTAATTTTGGCATTACAGCCACGATTGGGACAAGTTCCACCAACTAGGCCACTTTCAATAACACCAACAGAAACACCGGATTTTGCTAGAGGAGTTGCTCCATCAAAGGTAGCGTGACCAGCTCCAATATAAAGAACTTCATAATCATAATTTGTCGACATAAATATATCCCTCCAATAATTATTTTATATATCTAACTTAAAACAATTCTTATATCATGACAATAAATTCGATTATTGTGGAAGGACTTTTTTCAAAATTTCCAAGGCTTCGTCCACACTGTGGTACATGAAAATGTGCTGATAGTAGCTAGTTCCATTGATCATTGCCGATAATCTAGTTTTGTCGGGATTATGCAAAATTATAACTGGTTTACTTATTTTTTCAGCATAAGCTAATTCGTAACCGACTCCCAAACTGGGATTGGATGTTTCAGCGACGACCAAATCTGCCTCTTTCAACCAAGCAATATCGCGATTGCGGATTTCTGAATCAGTCATTTGTTTTTGACCTTCATCTGATAAATTTGGATCGCCGATATGTTCCGTCAGAACTTGGTTATCTTGGTTGAGAAAATCAATTAATTTTTTATAAATATTGACGTCCTTACGACCGCCACGAATTGAAGCCGCAAAATATATTTTCATAATGACCTTCTTTATTTGATGAATTTAAAGATATCGTCTATGGGTTCACGTTTTGATTTGTAAGAATTAATTAGGGAATCTTTAGAGTAGCCAATAGAAATTCCGACCACTATTGTCTCATCGGTTGGAATGTTGAGAATTTTGCGAAGAACATCTGGATAACGAACACTGTTATATGTGGGGATGGTATCTAATCCCTTATCTTTGGCAGCTAACATGATTGTTTGGGCAAAGGCACCCACATCAAAGACTGACCAGAGAGGTGATTTCTTTGGAATAGTTAGATAAAGAATAACTGGTGAGTGGTCCAGGTTTTCACTGGCATCAGTCATTTCAGTGTGTGCTTCATCAAAACTTTCAAAGTGATGAACAATTTCATGACGCCATTGTTTCATATTTTCTTGAGCATTCTCGCTCCAATCATTTCGATGCATAACTGGGAAGTCAGAATTTGGTTTTAAACCGTCAGTTTCGTTTTTAACAAAAGCTGATTTAATGTCTTTAAGTGGTTTACCAGTTGCCGCGTAAACTTTCCAAGGTTGAGAATTGACCCATGAAGGGGCACGTTGTGCTAGTTGAATGATGCCACAAATAGTTTGTTTATCAATTGCTAGGTTACTAAACTCACGGACTGAATGTCTGGAAGTAACTACTTTTTCAAATTCCATATTGGTGATTCTCCTTTGATATTATAAGTAAATCATAGGTCAAAAGAGCGCAAAAGATTGGGTAATAATAATATTTTTATCAAATTTGTAATTTAATATTAATTGAAGTATCAATTTTTTTGAGAAATATAAAACAGCCACAATTTAAAATGCAAATTGTGACTGTTGCGTAGTTGAAAGTGAATGATGATTTATTTTATTGTATTGAAATGGGTTAAAAGTTTAATCTTCAGGATCTAATTGCGTTACTTCACCCTGTGCTCTGCTCCAAGCATCAAAACCAATGGCAGGGAAGAGATTGACCATTCGATCGATTTGTTCTTGGTCTAATTTCAATTCGATAGCTGGCAATAATGTATTAATGGAATCCTGAGCTTGATCACTGATTTCAGTTACACCAACGATGTGGCCTTGTTTGTCATGAACTTGTTTGCTCTCGGCAATTGATTCCTTATCAACTTGATAATACCAGTTAGCAGTTAAATCAGTATCGGTAACGTTGAAACCTTTTTTGTCAGCATCTTCAACTGTAACACCGGCTTTAGCAATTCTTGGTGAAGTGAAAACAACTGATGGGATAACTGGCCAATTGATTGGATCAGTAGTTTGACCTGAGAATAGTTTCATTAGATATTTGGATTCAAAGACAGCTGATGGAGTGAGTTTTGGTTGATTGCTTGAAATAACGTCACCAGATGCGTAAATATTTTCTACGTTTGTTTGGAGATGGTCGTTGATTAATATACCAGATTCATTGTATTTTACTCCGACTTTTTCGAGATTTAATTTATCGATATTAGGGATACGACCAGTTGCATCTAAAATCCAATCGGTTGTGATACTTTGTGAATCGCCATAATTGACGACACATTTTCCAGTGTGTTCTTCAAATGAATGAACGTTGGCATTCTTGATAAATGTTACGCCACGTTTTTCCAAGTCAGCGACAACTTTTTGAACAAATGGTTGATGGAATTTACGTAAAACCATATCAGAGTGGAGTAGGACAGTTACTTTAGAACCGGCGGCGTTAGCCATTGTCGCAAACTCCATACCAATATAACCTGTACCAATAATTACTATATCGGAAGGTAAAGTTTTAAGATTCATAAAGTCTTCACTGTCATGAGCTAATTCAGTTCCAGGAATTTCAAGACGATGTGGTTTTAGTCCAGTCGCAATAACGATTTTTTCAGCAGTTACTTCAGTAGTATTATTAACAATTACAGTATGATTATCTTTAAATTGAGCGTGGCCTTTAATGATTTTGGCACCATTGCTCTCCAATAATCCAGTTAAAGCTTCGGGAAGTGGATCAATTATTTCTTGCTTATGGGCAACGTTTTTAGTCCAGTCAATGGAAATATTACCTTTGAGGACGTCACCTAAGCGTTCTGATTCACGAGTTGTTTTTACAGCTTGATCTAGTGTGATCTTGGCATTACAGCCACGGTTGGGACAAGTTCCACCAACTAGACCACTTTCAATAACACCAACGGAACAACCTGTTGCGGCTAAAGGTGCGGCACCGTCAAAGGTCGCGTGACCGGCACCAATATAAAGTACGTCAAAATCAAATTTTTTAGACATTCAAATGTTCCTCCAATAATTATTTATATATCAAACTTAAAACATTTTAAATATCATGACAATATATTTGATTATTTGACATAAATTAACTACTTACATTTTGACGATTCTGGCTTAAAATGATCACTAATAATAAATGAAAAGATGGTTAAATAATGGATGTTGAAATTAAACGTGACGGATTAACTTTGCGAGGGACCTTTAACAAACCCCAGTCTGATAGCTTTGACCTAGTAATATTGATGCACGGATTTACTTCTAATCGTGGAATTGAACCCGATCAATTACTTTATCAATTGGCTGATAATTTTGAAAAGAAGGGCCTAGCAACAATACGATTCGACTTTAACGGACATGGAACTAGTGATGGTAAATTTGAGGATATGACTGTCTTGAATGAAATTGGTGATGGTAAAGCTATCTTGGACTATGCTCGAAATCTTAAAGGTGTTAAACATATTTACTTGTTGGGACATTCCCAAGGTGGAGTGGTTGCTAGTATGTTAGCCGGTTATTATCATGAAAAAATTGATAAGTTAGCTTTGTTAGCACCAGCCGCAACATTAAAAGATGATGCTTTGAAAGGTAGTACGCAAGGCTACACATATGATCCTCAGAATATTCCTGATACTTTACCAATTAAAAAAGGTCTAACACTAGGTGGATTTTATTTAAGAACAGCCCAAACTTTGCCAATTTATGAAGTTGCTAAGGAATATCATGGTCCCGTTTGTTTGATTCATGGATTGAAGGATACCGTTGTTAATAAAATAGCCTCGACACGTTATGATGATGTTTATACCAATGATGAGTTACATTTGTTGGATGATGCTGATCATGGATTTGGTATTGGCAATTCTCGCCGGGAAGCTATTGATATTGTTACTAAATTTATAATTGGCTAGTTTAGTTTTGATTGCCGCCCTCCACAAAAATTGAAATTAGGCTGGAACGTGGTGGGCCGACTTGGAGCCGATTGGCTTTGCCAATAGTCTTCAAGTTCGACCTTTTTCTAACCTGACTTCGTCAGCTAAGAAAAATTTCACCACTGAGCCAATTTCAATTTTTGTTCCGGGCTAAGTTTGTTTGATTCTTTATTTTGTTACGTTATTAATAGGACTGAAAAAGCTATATTACCGGGATATTTTATCCATCCGATAATATAGCTTTTTTGAAAAGTTTATTTATATATTTAAGTAGAAATTAGTCTGGAGTAAAAAATCGATGGGTTCATTAGCCAAGTTGTGCCGGCTATGTTCCAACCTAATCGCTTTTTCGCGGAAGACGGCAAGAAAAAATTATTTTTGTAATGCTGACAATTTTTCAAAGTCGGCATCGCTTAATTCAACATTAGCAGCACTAATATTGTCTTTTAGATGTTCCACAGAACTTGTTCCGGGAATAGGAATGATGTTATCTGAACGTTTCAACAACCAGGCCAAAGCAATTTGGGCTGGGCTGACGTTGTATTTCTTAGCAATGTCAGTCAATGGACCGTTAGATTTAGCAAGATTACCTGTATCTAGTGGGAACCATGGTAGAAAGGCCATGCCTTGTTCTTTAGCGTAATCAACAATAGCATCGTCATCTTTATGGTGGCCAACGTTATACATATTTTCAACGGCGTCGATTTTAGCAATCTTTTGGGCAGACTTTAGTTCGTCCAATGTGACTTGGCTAATACCGATGTGCTTGATTTTACCTTCATCTTGTAACTTCTTTAATTCACCAACTTGTTCTTCAAGTGTGTAATGTGAATCAATTCGGTGCAAGAATAGTAAGTCCTCATGGTCACGATTAAATTTACGTAGTGAAAGTTCAACTTCTTGACGTAAGAATGCAGGAGCACCAACAGGAACCCAGCCTTCAGGACCTACACGAACTTGTCCAACTTTATCAGAAATAAAAATTTTATCTGAATCAGAATATTCATGCAAAGCCTGGGCTAGATAGTTATCAGCGTTCCAAGGACCATAAGAATCAGCAGTATCAATAAAATTAACACCTAATTCGAATGATTTTTTGATGACGTCAACAGCTTGGTCAGGGTCTTTATATGGACCCCAAACACCAGGACCAGTAAGTTGCATAGTGCCGTATCCTAAACGGTTAACAACAAAATCCTTATCAAATTTAAATGTACCAGCTTTAATAGCAGTTATTTCATCCATTAATATAACTCCTTTGAAAAAATTAATTCTGTGTTACCCAACTAAATTAACGCAATCATATTTTTATTACAAAAATTTACTATGTTATTTAACGATATTTGTCTGGATTTTTTCCAACGAAACTTCACGGGGAACAAATTTGTCGTTAGTTTGGCCTAGTGTTAAGGCAAAGATAGGCTTGAAATCATTTGGCAAGACTCCATCAGGAATGGAACCAAGACTAGCCATATTGTAATTGGCACCAAGTCCTTGATCTTCAGCAGATAATTCCATGTTGTGAACGATTGTGCCGGCAGAAATATCTTCCATTGCATCGGGATGCTTGGCTGAAACAACGATTACAGTCGGAGCGTCATAAATACCACTCATTTTGCTCAAAATTTCTGACTTCTGAATAACTGTTAAACGATAGTTTTCGTATTCCCCCATACCAACCGGACTAGCGTTAGCAGCTACTAAAATTTGTTGCAATTGATCATCGGTAATTTGTCCGCTATATTGACGAACGGCCTTACGTGAACGAATCATTTCTCTTGTTTCCATAATTATTAGCCTCCTAAAATGAAGTACAACTAAATGGTAGTCCAATTATAATTTTCGTCAATCAAGAAAAAAATAATACTGATTGTAGTTTTATTCGAAGACGTGATAGTATCTAACCAAAATAATAGTCATCTATTATTAATATGAAACATTTAATTCAGGAGGTGTTTTTATGGCAACAACAATTGTTATAGGATCAGACAGCGGTGTCGGATTCGAGGTTGCCAAACGCTTTGGTAAAGGCGGCCAACGAATCGTGTTGGTTTCTCGGAACCAAGCAAAATTGACAGATGCGACTGATAAATTAATAGAACTTGGTGTTTTAGCAAGTAATTATGTCTGTGATGCCAATGATTTTCAGGCGATTGAACAGATGATGAAAACTTTGACCGATAAATATGAGGATATTACCAATTTGGTTTTTAATGTCGGTAACAAACATTTGGATGATGCATTGTCGAGTGATATTAACTTAATAGAAGAAATCTTTTCAACCAATGTCACAAGTGCGATAGTTTCAGCCCGTTCTTTTATAGAAGAAACAGATTCAACTTTGAAACGGGCAATAATTTTTACCGGTGGTGGAGCCGCAATTCGACCATCCGCAAAAGCTTCAACACTTTCATTAACTAAAGCAGCTTTACGCAGTTATGCTTATACTTTACACGACCAAGTGGCTAGTCAGAATATTTATGTTGGCTTGGTAACGATTCAAGGCTTGATTGGCACGACACCCGAGATGGCGCCAGAGAATATTGCCGAAACATATTGGAATATGTTGCAACAACGACAACCAGTTGAAACATTTTATCCAGAACACGTTTCAGGTTCAGAATTTAAGTGATATTGGGGGAACTTTTACCCAGAAACATGCCATAATAAGATTGTATAAATAAATTTGTGAAAAGAGGTTGATAGTATGGCAGATAAACAATTGACTCTTGAAGAATTGAAAAAATATAACGGAGAGGACGGTAATCCAGCCTATGTTGCAATTGATGGGATTATCTATGATGTTACTGACGTTGATCCTTGGAAAGGTGGCAAGCACCATGGAAATGTCGCCGGTAAGGATTTATCAGAAGTAATAGGACACGCTCCACATAAACATTCAGTTTTAGCTAAATTGAATGAAGTAGGGAAATTAGTATAGAGAGCGCAGCAAGCCGGTAAGATTCTGAGCATTTGCCTAAGGCTAGGAATTGCACGCGATTTTGCGTGTGATTTCTAGTCTGTAGCAAAGCACAGGAATCTGGCTTGTGCAGCTCGTTTAGGACGAACCAAACAAAATATACAAGGAAAATAAATGAGTAATCCAAGTATTAACATTTATCAGAACCCAAAAAAGCAAGAACACCAACAAAAAAAGGTATTCTTGCTTTTTAAATTCCAAAAACAATCAAAGCTTATGAACTGAAAAATGCCGATACTCACCAGCAACAACAGAACTAATAAGCGAAATAATAAACAACCAGCCAACAACGCCATGAGGTTTATTATAAGAAAAAATCGGTACAATAGACAAAAATCCATTTTCTCTAATTAAGATGACAGCGACAACGATTGTGGCAATCCACAATAAAATAGAAATTCCCCAAAGTATTTTATGCATACTTATTCCCCCCACAGAGATTACTTTTTTGGATTTATTAAATGATAGTAGAGATAATTAATGATTGTTATAACAACGGAAATTGTAAATAGCCAAGCCAACATTCCAATGGGGTGTGACATATCAATGTTAATGTGTGATGCTCTATTATTAGCAATGAGTTTAATAAACTCTGCCAAAGTTAAAGCCCACATAACCGTGTTGAGAATGGAAACGAATTTTCGCATAATAATCTCCTTATGTATGTAAAACACATCACAGTAATTATAACGTAGGAAATAAGAATATAAATTATTTAATGATGAGATTTAAAGTCTGATGGATGTTACTAATGTTATTTCCAAGTGATTAATAAGTTTTACTTATTAATGGTTACAGAAAATGAAATTGGTTCTGGCTAACTTTACGACTAAAATGGTATTAATAGGGAAAATTACTAGAATTAGATTTGGATAATTTGTGTAAGTTCTAAATATTAGCAAAACAGAATAGTAATCGTTTACTATAAATATGAAAATAAAATGAGGGAGCTTTTAATTATGAGAACAGCAACTTTTGTAGAACCAGGAAAAATGGAAGTTAGAGAATATGATAAACCAGAGATTGAAAAACCAACTGATGCAATCATCAAAATTGTTCGTGCTTGTGTCTGTGGATCAGATTTGTGGTGGTATCGTGGAATTGCTAAACGTCCAGCTGGACCTGTTGGTCATGAAGCTATTGGTGTAATTGAATCTGCTGGATCAGAAGTTAAAGATGTTAAAGTTGGTGACTTCGTGGTTGTTCCATTTACTCATGGCTGTGGACATTGTGCTGCCTGTTTAGCTGGATTTGATGGTGATTGTTTGAATCAAGAAGCCGGTGGTAATGGTGGTTATCAAGGTGAATACTTGAGATTTACTAACGCTAACTGGGCTTTGGTTAAGATTCCGGGTAAACCCGAGGATTATTCTGACGATATGTTAAATAACCTTTTGGCATTATCAGATGTTATGGCAACTGGTTTCCACGCTGCTAAGAGTGCCGAAGTTAAAAAAGGTGATACTGTCGTAGTTATGGGTGACGGTGCCGTTGGTTTATGTGGTGTTATTTCAGCTAAACTCCTTGGTGCAACAAGAATTATTGCGATGGGCCGTCATGAAGATAGACAAAAGTTAGCCAAAGAATTCGGTGCAACTGATATTATTGCTGAACGTGGTGATGAAGCTGTTGCTAAGGTTATGGAACTAACTGGTGCAGGTGCTGATGCGGTTCTTGAATGTGTCGGAACAGAACAATCAGTTGATACAGCTGTCAAAGTTGGCCGTCCCGGTGCGGTTGTTGGTCGTGTCGGAGTCCCTCAAAAAGCTGAAATGAATACTAATAATTTGTTCTGGAAGAATATCGGCCTACGTGGAGGAATTGCTTCAGTAACAACTGATGATAAAAATATTTTATTGGACGCTGTATTAAAGGAAAAAATCAATCCTGGAAAAGTCTTCACACAAAGATTTGACCTTGATCATATCCAAGATGCATACGAGGCAATGGATAAAAGAACAGCTATCAAATCACTGTTAATTATTGATAAATAAGGACCTAAACGTTATTGAGGAGATTTATTAAAATGTCAGAAAAAACTTTGATTGTATATTATTCATGGTCAGGGACAACCGCTAAAATGGCTAAACTATTACAAAAAGTGACTAATGGAAAATTAGAGGAAATAAAGGTTGGCGCTGACGTTTTCTCTAATGATATGTATCAAACCTCAGATATTGCGCAACAACAGTTAGTATCTGGAGAATTACCTGAAGTTCAAAACATTTCTAATTTATCAGATTATGATCTTATCTTGGTAGGTGGACCCGTTTGGAGCGGTCAAGTATCAACACCAGTTCGTTCATTCTTGAAACAAACAAGTGGGTTCCAAGGAAAAATTGCTCCATTCTATACAAGCGCCGGCAGTGATGAAAAATATGAAACTGATTTTGGCAAATTGACAGATGGATTGGATGTTGTTACTGGGATAGGTATGACTTCTGGTAGTTTACAAAATGAGGAATCTGCTTCTACACAGTTATCAGATTGGATAAAACAAATAAATTAATTTGGAAATCCGATTTTTATAATAGTGGAACAATGATATTAAAACTGATTTTTTATTGGAAATTTTCTCTTGAATAAATATTTATAGTTTAGGTAAGCTGACAGGTTTGAGTATAAGGAATTAGTTCGATATACTTAAATTCCAAATAAATTATTCAAGAGGGTATTGATGGTCGAAAAAGGTAAAACCACAGATGGGTTAATGAGGCATATTCGAGATGAACATCATATAAGCATTAATGGGAGTAAAGAAAAGAAAGAACTTCTTGAAATGGGATATTATCATGGATATAAGGCCTATAAATTTTTAAGAACTATCAATAATCCCTTTCTAATAGATTCATTTGAAGAAGTACGAAATATTTATAACTTCGATATGGATCTTAAGGAAGTACTGTATTCTTCTGTAATGCAAATAGAGACAATTTTAAAAAACTATACTATTGCTATAATTGTAAGCAATGGCCATACGGATTTAGAATCTATCTTTAAGTTATACTTAAATAGGTATAAAGAATTTACAGTAGGTAGTAGTAAATATAAAGATGAGATGAAGCGTAGACTACAATTGAAACAAGATTTTGATTCTGCAATAGCAAGAAATTACAGAGACAGAGCAGTTGTTCAACATTATGTACATAATAATAAACCTGTTCCTTTATGGGCGTTATTTGAATTAATAACTTTGGGAGATTATGGTAACTTCTTACTATGTATGAATACTGATACAAGAATAAAATTAGAAGATAAGATAGGTATTAAAGACATAATTAATGACACGGATGGATCAATGTTACCCAGACATGTATTTATATTAAAGGAATTAAGGAATGCAATAGCACATAACAGTGTCATATTTGATTGTAGATTTAGAAAGATGAGTATTAGGAACACGATTACTGAGCAACTTAGAATTAAAACTAGTATTAACAATATTTCATTTAATAGTATTGTTGATTATTTAGTGCTAATTGTTTATTATCAAAAAACATTGGGTGAAACCACTACCAGGATTCGATTCCTAATAAGGAATGTTAGAAGAATAATAAAAAGATTTGAAAAAAATAGCAATAAGAGTACATTTAACAAAATTTTGGGTACAGATGTTTATAATAAACTAAATGAAATTGATAAATATATTTAATTTATTATATTGATACTCAACAGTGTACAAAAGAGTAACAAATTGTTACACTTAGTGTACTAATTGCGGTGTTGCTTTTCGGAGCGCACTTAAAAACAGCTGACTACGTTACGTATTCGGCTATTTTTTTGTCTTCAATTTTATTCCATAGTAAATTAACGTCAAAATTCGCCAATTAGGTTAAACTGAACAGGTAAAACTTGTGGAGGTAATTGATGGATATAAACGAATTAATGGAACGTTCAAAAAAGATTCGGCAACAGTATCATCAACTAGAAATCAAGCAGGATGGACATCCGTGGACGCCTGAACAAGATGCTTTGGCGTTCTTAACAGATGCGTCATTAGTTGGTCGATTAACAATGGATAAACAGGGCAGTTGGCCTACTGAATCCAAGGAACCAACGTTAGATTATAAAATGGCAGAATCTATCTGGTGGTTATGTTCTCTAGCAGATAGTCAATCAATTGATTTAGAACAAGCTTTGGATAACTTTCTCAAATCTCGTGAAGAACATTTGGACAAATAGTCCAATTCTAATGTTTAAACCACTATTTTTAATAAAAATGTGGTAAATATTACTATAGGACTTCCATTTTTATTGAAATTCGTATAATGTTATTATTATAATAAATTAGAAGTACATTAAAATTAAATTAGAAGGTAACTTATGACTGAAATAACTCGCTTTTATGATACATTTCAACCTGCTCATTACGATATCTATCTAGATATTAACCGTGGAACAAAGACTTTTTCCGGTACAACTAAAATCAATGGTGATGCCAAAACTAAGACAATTTCAATCCATCAAAACGGACTAGAAGTTGAATCTGTTGAAGCAGACGAACAACCTGTTAAGTTCACAATTGATAATAAGAATGACGGAATTAGCATCAACCTTGAAAAAACTGGTGAAACTACCTTAGCTATTACTTACAAAGCTAAATTAACTGACTCAATGATGGGTATTTATCCTTCATATTACGAAGTTAATGGTGAAAAGAAACAAATCATCGGTACACAATTTGAAACAACTTTTGCTCGTCAAGCATTCCCATGTGTGGATGAACCTGAAGCAAAAGCTAAGTTTGATATTGCTATCAAGTTTGACGAACAACCAGGCGAAACTATTTTAGCTAATATGCCAGAAATTCGTAACGAAAATGGTGTTCACTATTTCGATACAACCGTTCGTATGTCAACATATCTAATCGCCTTTGCCTTTGGTGATTTGCAAGCTAGGAAGACTCACACTAAGAGTGGTGTTGAAGTCGGAGTATTCGCAACTAAAGCGCACAAAGCAAATGAATTAGACTTTGCCTTAGATATTGCTAAACGTGCCATTGAATTCTATGAAGACTTCTATCAAACACCATATCCACTTCCACATTCATGGCAATTAGCACTTCCTGACTTTTCAGCCGGTGCGATGGAAAACTGGGGTCTTGTAACTTATCGTGAAGCTTACTTAACTCTTGATCCAGATAACACATCAATTGAAACAAAGATGTTGGTTGCGACTGTTATTACTCATGAGTTGGCGCACCAATGGTTTGGTGACCTTGTAACTATGAAATGGTGGGATGACCTCTGGTTAAACGAAAGTTTTGCCAACATGATGGAATATGTTTCTGTTGACGCAATCGAACCTGATTGGCACGTTTGGGAAATGTTCCAAGTATCAGATGTTCCAGCTGCTCTTCAACGTGATGCTACAGATGGGGTTCAATCAGTTCACGTCCAAGTTAATAATCCCGCTGAAATTGATGCCTTGTTCGATTCAGCCATTGTTTATGCCAAGGGTGCTCGTATGCTAGTTATGGTTCGTGCCTTGCTTGGTGACGACAATATGCGTAAAGGTTTGAAGCAATACTTTGAGGCTCACAAGTATAACAACGCTCAAGGTGCTGATCTTTGGAGTGCTTTAGGTGATGCATCTGGTATGGATGTCGGTGCTATCATGAATTCGTGGCTCGAACAACCTGGTTATCCAGTTGTTAATGCCTCAATCATTAATGGCAAACTTACATTGTCACAAAAACAATTCTTTATCGGTAAAGGCAAGGAAGTTGGCCGTCAATGGCAAATTCCTTTAAACAGTAACTATGATGTTGCTCCTAAGATTTTTGCGGATAAGACTATTACTTTGGGTGATTATGATGAATTACGTAAGGCTAATGGTAAGCCATTCCGTCTAAATGTTGGAAATGACTCACACTTTATCGTTAAATATGACGATACTTTGTTGAAAGATATCTTAGATAATATCGACGATGTTGATACAATTTCACAACTTGGACTTATCCAAGATTTACGTCTCTTGTCAGATGCACGTGAAATTTCATACGCTTCCGTTGTTCCATTGTTAAACGACTTTGCGGATAGTGAATCAAGTGTTGTTACATCAGCCTTATATCGTGTTGCCAACAATTTGAAGAAGTTTGTTAAACCAAATTCTGCTGAAGAAAAAGCTTTGCAAGCTTTCTATGACAAATTGAGTGCTAAACAAGTTGCTCGTTTGGGTTGGGAACCAAAGGATGGTGAATCTATCGATGATCAAGTGACACGTCCAACTGTTTTGAGTGCCGCATTGTACGCTAAGAATGAAAAAGCTATTGCAACTGCTCATGAATTGTTCACTGCTAACAAAGATAACTTAGCTGGATTGTCAGCTGATATTCGTTTCTACGTTTTGAAGAACGAAATCGAAAATTTTGGTAACACTGAATTATTTGATAACTTGTTAGCTGAATATCGTAAGACTTCAGATCCAAGTTACAAAGAAGATTTATGTGCCGCAATTACTAAGACGCCAGATCACGATTTGATTGCTAAGTTGATTGAGAAATTCGAAGATTCAGACACTATCAAACCTCAAGATCTACGTGCTTGGTTCCGTGGAGTTCTAGCAAACAACGAAGGTCAACAAGCTGCTTGGGATTGGATCAGAAATGATTGGTCATGGCTTGAAGATACCGTTGGTGGAGACATGGAATTCTCAACATACATTACCGTTGTATCAATGATTTTCCACACACCAGAACGATTGGCAGAATTCAAAGCCTTCTTCGAACCTAAGATCAATACACCAGGTTTGACACGTGAAATCTCAATGGATATCAGTATCGTTGAAACTAATGTCAACTTGATTGAAGACGAAAAAGATGCTGTTAATGCAGCAATTGCTTCAAATAATTAATGACAGAGAGCGGAACAAGCCGGTTAGATTCTGAGCATTTGCCTAAGCCTAGGAATTACACGCGATTTTGCGTGTGATTTCTAGGGTGTAGCAAAGCACAGGAATCTGGCTTGTGCAGCTCGTTTAATGACAGAGAGTGGAACAACGCGGTTAACTCGTGAGGATTAGCAGGAATTCACGAATTGTGCACGGTTTATGTGCATGATTTGGGAATTCAGGCTAACCGGAAGGAGTTGTGTTGTGTAGCTCATTTAGATAAGATAAAAACAAATAATTAATATAAAACACCACTAATTCTATAGTTGAATTGGTGGTGTTTTTCTATTGAGCAAAAAAAGATAGTCGTAAGCCAATATTTTTATATATACAATTTTTCGTTAATAGATTATTCATAATTTAAACTAAACTCACTACAATTCATGAATACGCTGTCAAAAAGTTACTTTACCACCTGATATTATTGCGTTTATCAACGCATAAGCTTTTAATAAATATATGTAAAAAATTCAATCATTTATATGATTGAATTTGATAAAATATGTTATATACTGTTAGGACAATTAATAATTAAGATAATTTGAGGATATTTGGGGGAAAGGTATTTTTTTGAATAGAAGGCGTAATTGGACAAAACACTTATTTTGGTTGGCTTTGTCCGCAACTATCTTTGGAATGGTGTTTTCTGAATCTAAAACAAATGTAAAAGCTGTCGAGTCAGGAATTGGTTTGGCTGAACAAAATGCTGGGTTAGATGCAGCTCCTGAAAATTTGGGGTTGGATACATCGATGTTTACTGTTGGTGATTTGAAGGGCTATATAAATAGTAAAGGCAAGCAAGCTAATAATTTGGCTATGCTATTAGATGCATCAGGTAATACTACTGGTCCTTTGAAAGCAATTAGAATGACCTATAATACTGGTCAATCTACTTCAATTTGGTCAAACGTTGAAGGTGGTAACTACATTGATATTGGAAAAAAACAAACAATGTCAATGTGGATGTATTTTGGTCCTCAGCAACATACCAATATAACTGATGAATTTGGTGATGGTATGGCTTTTGTTTTACAGAATTCAGACGATAAAACAAAGGCCTTTACTCATAAAGGAAACAATATTGGTGCTGGTGAAACTCTAGGCGTTTGGGGTATGGATAACGATGGCGCTGTTTCTAGTGCTGCTGATATTGCGAAAACTGCTATTCAAAAGAGCTGGACTCTGGAATTTGATTCTCATGGTAATACTAGTGGAACCCCAGATACCTCAGATTCGTTCGATATGGGATTAAATGATTCACATATTGCTTATGGTTATCCTGGAGATGCGGATACTTATACTAGATATGGTTCAGCACCGTATACACTTCCATTTGTAGGTACGAGGTTCGGTGGCTATTATTACACTATGAAACATGATGATTATCAACCGGTAACTTTGCATGACGGTCAGTGGCATCATTTAACCATTTCATGGAATCCGGATACTTATAAAATTAGCTATAAGTTCAATGATAAAAATAGAGATGGAACTAAAGGCTTGAGTCCAATTGCTAGGGAAACAAAAGCACTAAAGGCCTCCGAATTTGGAGAAATAAAAGATAATAAGTTACGATGGGGTTTCACCGCGACAACCGGGGCGGCCTATCAAGCTAACTTAATAGCTTTTGAATCAATTCCTGCACAAGCTGAAGGTACTGCTGGGGCAACAATTAAAGATAACACACAGAATAAAGACGTTGAATCCGGTAATTCGGTTAACTCTGGCGATAGTTTATCAATGAATTACAAGTTAACTTATGATAGTGGTAGAGACTTGTGGTCTGGAATTAATGCTCATTTAGTATTACCAGAAAATGTTACGTATAATGCGGACACTGATGGCAATATTGGAAAAGTTGTGTATAGTGACGGAACTTCTGAACCAATCAAAGCATCAGAATTAACAGAAGTTAAGGGTATAAAAAATGTTAATCATGTTTTAGGACGTAGTTTGTATTCTAGTGATCCTGCAACGGAAAATGAATTAAAAACAGCAACGATTACAATTAATGGAACTGCTGATAATGTCGACAAAAACACGAATGTTTTATCGGCTAGTTCAAGAATTGACAGTACAGTTTTGATTTTGAACGCTGATACACCGGATTTTGTTATCAAAAAATCAAGACCAATCAATTTGAAGATGGAAAAAACTAGTGTCTCAGTTGCTCCTAATAAGGAGACTAACTTAACTGGATTAGTAACATATACTGATGGTTCTTCTGTAACGGGTAAGGATATCAAGATTTTTGCCAAAATTAATGGAACAGATTTAGCAACAACCGATATTGGCAGTGTCGATGATAGTGGTAATTTAAAACTAAACATTCCATACGATAAATTGACTAGTGAAACTAACACAGTCGAAATATATGTTAAAGATGCGGATGGAAATATTTCTACTAAGTCGACGGTTAAAATTACCAAGGCTGGATCACTAGCTTTGAAAGTTGATAATTATTCATTTGGTGATATCAACCAAGCTAATGCCTCACAATTAATTAGCCGTAAGGGTAATTGGGATATCTTGGTCAGTGATAGTCGAACTGACGGCACCTCAGCACCATGGCATTTGTCAGCACAAACAAATGGCTTACATAGTGGCGATACAGATTTTAACGGATTCATGGTTTATAAAGATACTTCTGGTATTGAGAAACCAATTTCTGGAGATTCAGCCGTCGAAATCGCTAATGGATACAAAACTGAAAGTGGCGAACAAGTTACTAATGTAGGTAAATCTTGGCATGACGCTGACGGTATCATGTTGAAGTCAACTGGATTGAGCCAAGTAGGTAATTATGAAGCAGAAGTAAACTGGACTTTGTCAGATACTATTTAGTTGCATCGTCGATAATAATTTCAAAAAATAATAGCAGTATCAGCCAAAAATAAATATTCTGGTTGATACTGCTATTTATTTTATTATATTTTTAAATTAAAACTAATCCTCAAATTAAGTTAGCCTAACTTTTCTGTTGTAACACCATGCAGTATATGATAACCTGTGGGTAATGGCAGACAATCTGTCTACAAAACGGAGGTACTTTATGCTAAATGTTAAAGGCCTCACTGTCGCTTACGATGACACACCAGTTTTTTCTGATGTAGCCGTTAAATTTAACGCAGGGAAAATAACTGGGATTATCGGACCGAACGGTGCAGGTAAATCTACACTAATTAAGGCAATCTTGAATTTGATCAAGGCTAGAGAAGGCCAGGTCGATTACAATGGTCAACCGATGAAAGCAGTTCAGAAACAAGTTGCTTATGTCGAGCAACGAAAGGATTTAGATTTAACTTTTCCAATTGACGTCTTTGATTTAGTTCTCACGGGGACTTATGGAAAATTAGGACTGTTCAAGAGTCCAGGTAAAGCTGAAAAAGCTGCTAGTCGTAGTGCTTTGGAACAAGTTTCCTTGAGTGAGTTCTCAAAAAGACAAATCGGGAATTTATCTGGGGGACAGTTACAAAGGGTTTTCGTAGCTCGGGCAATTGTTCAACAAGCCGAAATTATTATTTTGGACGAACCATTTGTGGGAATTGATCTACAAAGTGAAACGGCCATTATGAGAATTTTGAAACAGTGGCGTGATGAGAATAAAACTATTATTGTTATCCATCATGATTTGAACAAGGTAACAAAGTATTTTGATGATTTAGTTATTTTGAATCACGGAATTGTTGACTATGGTCCAGCTAATGAGGTTTATAACCCTAAGAATATTGAAAGTGCCTTTAGTGCAGATCTTTCTTCGGTATTGTTCCAGGAAAAGGAAGGTGCGCAGTGATGGCATCATTAATTGATTTCTTTAACGCGTTAGGAAAGTATGATTTCCTACAAAGTGCTTTATTGACCGCTATTATGGTCGGAATTATGTCAGGTATTATTGGCAGTTTCATTATTTTACGAGGAATGTCACTGATGGGTGATGCCATATCCCATGCGGTTCTGCCCGGTGTGGCTGTGGCGTATATGTTTGGATTCAATATCCTGATAGGTGCTTCAGTATTCGGAGTTCTGGCGGCCTTATTAATTGGGTTCGTAGCTTCTCGAAGTAAAATCAAAACTGATACCTCAATCGGTGTCGTCTTTAGTGCCTTTTATGCCCTGGGATTCATTTTGATTTCAATGGCAGAGAGTTCGACTAATTTGCACCATATTTTATTTGGAAATATCTTGGCAGTTAGCGATTCAGATATCATGACAACCGCTGTAGTACTGGGAATCGTTATCCTATTTGTGGTTATTTTCTATAAAGAATTATTGGTAACATCATTTGATGAAACTTACGCCAAAACTTACGGACTCAAGGTTCAAGTTATTCATTATGCCTTGATGCTAGTTTTGACACTCGTAACCGTTTCAGCCCTTCAGACTGTGGGAATTATTTTAGTGGTAGCGATGTTGATAACGCCTGCCGCAACAGCGTTCCTGTGGACTGATAAGCTAGTTACTATGCTAGTTCTGTCAGCTAGTGTTGGTGTAGTTTCAGCAATCACGGGTCTATATTTCAGTTACACCTTTAATTGGGCTTCTGGTCCAGCAATCGTTATTGTTGCAGCAATGTTATTCGCCTTATCATTTGTTTTCTCACCTAAACAAAACTTCTTTAAATTGAAAAGGAGTGTGGCTCGATGAAAAAAATAATAACAACTTTGATTGCGGTTATCGCAATGGTAAGTGGCGTTTACTTTTTTCTCAATACACGCCAGAGTACAACGCCAGTAGAAGCCGAAATAGATGGCAAGTTACATGTAGTAACAACTAATTCTATTTTGGAAGATATGGTCCGAAATGTTGGTAAAGACCGCATTCAACTTTATAGTATTGTCAAACGTGGGACTGATCCTCACGAGTACGAACCACAACCAACCGACGTTTCTGAAGCGTCTGATGCAGATATTATTTTCCATAATGGTTTGAATTTGGAAACTGGTGGGAACGGTTGGTTTACTAAGTTAGTTGAAACTTCACATAAGAAATTTGGACGAGAAGTGTTTTCGGCTAGTGAGAATGTGGAAGCTAAACATTTAACAACCAATGTGAATGAAGATGATCCGCACGCCTGGTTAGATTTGGCAAATGGAATCAAGTATGTGGAAGAAATTACCAAAGTAATGAAACAAAAAGATAAAAAGAACGCTGATTTTTATCAGGCTAATGCGGATGAGTATATAGCTAAATTGAATAAATTACATCGAAATGCACAATCAAAATTTTTGGATATTCCTGAGAATCAACGATTATTAGTTACTTCAGAAGGTGCTTTCAAGTATTTCTCAGAAGCTTATCATGTGAAACCGGCTTATATTTGGGAGATAAATACTGAGGCCCAAGGTACTCCGGAACAAATGAAGGCTGTACTCGCAAAAATCAATAAAACTAAAGTTAAACATCTTTTCGTGGAATCATCTGTTTCACCTAAATCAATGGATAAAGTCACCAAGGAAACTGGCTTAGAAATTTATTCTAAAGTGTTTACTGATTCATTGGCTCAAGAGGGCCAGGTCGGTGATACGTATTATTCAATGATGAAGTGGAATATTGATCAAATTTATGATGGTTTAACTAAATAAAATCTTGTAGTTGGGAAATAATCCCAAATCTGCGAGATTTTTTTATTTATAGGCAATATAAATATTATTTTAGAATATAATAAAAGTTAGATGTTTATCTATAAGAGGGGCACTAAAATTGATTAACAGAAAGATAAGTTATATATATATTCTTGCGGCCATTGTGGGGATGGTTAGTTTTTTTCATGATTATACGAATATTTTTGCGATAGAGGAAACGGCGCAAAATATAGCACAGGATGAATCACATGCGGGTCTAAAAAAGGCACCAGCTAATTTAGGATTGAATCCAGATCAGTTTGTTAAAGGTGACTTTTCTGGATATACAATTAAAGATGGAAATAGTAATAGAAATCTTGCGGCTTTGGAAGATGCCGATGGAAATCCGCTTTCATCGACAAATGCTAAAAATATGAAGGCCATCAAGATGAGTACTTTTAAGAACGAAGCAGGTGCAATTTGGTCAAATGTTAGTGGTGGTAATTATGTAGATATTACTGCTAAGCAAACTTTATCAGTTTGGCTATATTTTGGAGTTCCTCAACATACAGGCCTTGCCTCGGCGTATGGAGTTGGTGAGGGGATGGCCTTCGTTTTACAGAATTCTAATGATAAATATGCGGCTTTTGCCAATAAAAATGGCGTGATTTATGGTGGAGAGAACATGGGAGTTTGGGGAATTGATACTGATGCGAAAAGCAATTCAGATCCGTCAACCCTTGCGAGTTCAGCGATTCAAAATAGTTTAGCCTTGGAGTTTGATACTAATGTGAATAAATCAAATTCATCCGGTGATGGCTTTGATGAAAACGATTCTAAAATCACAGGACAACATTTAGCTCTTGGTTATCCAGGAGCCACTGGTACTTATACTTTACGTAAATATCAACCAGAAACTCCTTGGTATCTTCCTCCTAAACCAGCAAGTTATTATTTTTCAATGCTACATAATGACGTAGAAAATACAACATTAACTGATGGTCAATGGCATCACTTAACAGTTATTTGGCATCCTGAGAAATTTATGTTGGAATACAAATTTAACGATAAGAATCTTGATGGATCTATCAATGACAATATGATAGATGTGAAGCAAACTCATATTACCGCGGACACATTTGGAGGACATGATGCGTTAAAGGCTAATAATAATAGATTATGCTGGGGATTTACTTCAAGTAATGGACTTAATTTTGAACCTAACATAGTTGCCTTCGAATCTATTCCTTCAGATATTGAAGGTGATGCCACATCTGATATTACCGATATAACTCAAGATAAAACTTTTAACTCAGATACTGCTGATGATAAGAGAGTGGTAAATTCAGGTGATGACCTGTCACTAAATTACAATTTAGTATATGATTCAGGTAAGTATAGTTGGTCGGGTGATACAGCTAAAATCGACCTTCCCGATGATGTAACAGTTACTAATGGTGACCCTAATCAAATTGTCGGTTACGTCACTTACCCAGACGATAACAGTGACCCTAAAGCTGAACCTTTGTACGCTAGTGAAATTAAACAGGTAGTTGATCCAAAAACCAATAAAAATAAGCAAGTTTTGACACATTTGATTGCTAAAGACTTATCTAAAAACGCTCCAACAAAGGCAATAATTAAAATTTATGGAAAAGCCAACGACGTTACTTCTAATACAAATGTCGATGACGCCCACGCTAACTTTTCAAGTCAGTCAATAATTGAAGATACACAGACACCTAGTTTTACTATCCAAAAGAGTAAACCAATTGGATTAACTTTGAAGGAAAATAATGTCTCAGTCGATACTGGAAAAGATGCCGATATCACTGGTGAAGTTTCCTATGCAGATAAAACGGCAGTCACAAATTCAGATGTTAATGTTTATGCAACATTGAATGGAACAGCACTCGATACGTTTGCAATGGGCGATAGTACTAACTTGGATAATGCTACAAGTGGGAAATTGGATTTCAAAATTCCATCTGCTAAATTAACACAGGATAGCAATAAACTTACGGTTTATGTTATGGATAAAAATGGTAATCGTTCGACTACTTCAACCGTGACAATCACCAAATCGGGTGGTTTATCATTGGATGTTGGTAATTATTCCTTTGGTTCGATCAATCAGGCAACTCCATCTTCATTGATTTCACGTAGGGGATTATGGAAAATTGTTGTTAATGATAATCGTAAAGTAGGAACTAAATCTCCTTGGTATTTATCAGCGACAACTGCAGGTTTGCACAGTGGCGACGTTCCGTTTAAGGGTGATGTTATCTTCAAGGAACCAACGGGTGTGGAAGAGAATTTATCCAATAATGAAGATGTGTCAATTGCTCAAGGATATAAACTAAATGATGCTCACCAAGTGACGAATGTTGGTAAATCTTGGAATGATTCAGAAGGAATTATGTTACGGACTAATGGTATGAATGAAATTGGTAATTACTCCGGAACGATGGACTGGAATTTGTCAGATACGATTTAAATTTTTGTTCCATTTTTTAAATAATTAATTAGTATTAAAATTATCGAGAGTTGTTTATAATATTGGGCAACTCTTTTTTGTATTTATAATTTTTGGGGGCATATTTTAATATTACGTCATGATAAGTTAAGAAGATTAAAAAATAATTTCATATATTTTTATATCATATAAAAATATATGAAGTTCTTTTGAAATGGCTTAACATCAGAATTCATACGGTATGATATTGAGATATAAAATATTTGTAATATAGAAATATTAAGGAGAAAAAATGTTACAACTAATACTTATAATGGAAATTGTTCTATTAGCTGGTGCTGTTATTTTTGGTATCTATTCAGTGAAAAATCATAAAGAGTTACTTATAAATATGTTCAAAATACGTAAATTTTCTAGAATTGATTTATCTAAAAATGAGCGGAAAAATATACTTATAAGTGGCCTTACATTGGTATCGATTTCTTTAATTCTATTTTTCTATGGGCCAACTAGATTGTCTAGTGGAATATATATTACTATGGATCAAAATAATCGAATCAAAGATATAATTCAATCTGAAAAGGCAGTTGCAAATGGTATGGAAACTGAATATATAGATAGTGCCATTAGAAATGAAGCAATTTTAACTTATAAAAGTCTGTACCTTGTCGCTAGAAGGGAAACTACTAGAGAAGGGTTAGTTGATGAATCACCTTATTTACATGAACAAGCTGTCGATGCTCTAGATGGATTAGAACAAGTAAAGAGTAAAAAGAAATTGGTATCCTCTAAAAATGGTCTTGCTACAACGGCAGCATATGCTATTAAATCTATATTAAAAGAGAATCATACTGACCAATTTACATCATCTAAAATGGTTGTGATTTCGAAGATGACCTCTCAGGTATTATTCGATAATAAATAAGATATAATTGTTCTATTTTTTAATTCATTAGATACGAAATAAAATAATGATAAAAATAGCAGTATCAACGTTTAGAGAATGATCTCTAGTTGATACTGCTATTATTTTGTTACGATTTTGACTAGTTATTGTTACCGAAGATTCTTAAAATACTCATTAATAAGTTAATGAAATCAAGAACTAGGTTAACTGAAGCAAGTAGAGCAATCGCACCTAATGTTGAAGTGTCTTGACTATTTGCGTAAATGCGTTTGATATTTTGTGAATCAAAGGCAATGTAGAACAAGAATACTACGATTGTAGCGGCGCTGATCAACATCATGATTGGAGCACTCTTGAATACTAGCATATTGATAACTGAAACGATGATGATTGAAATTAAAGCAACCATCAAAGTTCTGGACCACTTTGTTAAATCTTTTTTAGTGATATAACCATATGCAGCTGATACGATAAATGTTACTGAAGTAATAGTTAATGCTTGGACAATACTTTTAGCTGAGTAAATATAGAATAGTGGCACACCCATGAAGGATAGTGCGAACAAGAATCCTAGGTAACTTACGAAAGTTAAGAAGTATGATCTAGTTGCGAAACGTCCACATAAACTGATAAAAGCGATTGGCACACCAATCATAAGAATCATTGAAATGATACGGTGATCAGCCATACCTTGGAATAACGCCATGGAAAGAGCTGTATTTCTAGCAATTGCTTGAGCACAGATCATCCAGAATGCAATTCCTAATCCAGTATAGAGATAGACTAGGGAAGTGAATCTAGCTAATCCGGCAGATTTTACTTTGTCGATAGATTGCATAATATCCTCCTCAATTATTAACTATAATAATTGTATAATAGAATAACATTTTTGACGTGTATAAGGAAATATCTGTTGTTTTAAGAATTTTGGTTAGTGGTATGTTGCCGCCTTCCACAAAAATTGAAATTAGCTGGAACGTAGTGGGCACGACTTCGAACCATTGGCTTCGCCAAGGGTCTTGAAGTTCGGCCTTTTTCTAACCTGACTTCGTCAGCTAAGAAAAATTTCACTACTTAGCTAATTTCAATTTTTGCTCCAGGCTGGTTTTGTCTAGTTTATACATATTTAATTCAAAATAGCAGTAAAATTTTTAAAATTTAATATTATTTAATAAGGGATTTAGAAAGAATATTTTACATGATAAATATAAAGTAGAGTTGTATTAATGGGAATTATTAAAACTATTCAAGATTAATTAAGACATAAAAACCGGAGACAAAAGGAGAAATTATTGTGGGTGAAATGCATGAGTTGCGTTGTAGTGATTGTGGTTATGGAAATAAATTCTATTTAGGTATCGGGATGCTTTATTCTTCGGAAAGACTTTTTTATGATGATAGACCATCTTTAAATGAGGTGGTGCAGAATAAAGAAATTACTGATGAAGCTTTGAAATTAATTCAAACTGGATCAAAAGTTGATGATGGTTATGGTAAGAGGTTATATGCTTGCCCAAATGATTTCTACTTATTTGATAGATTCTATTTCAAAATTGGTGATATGGAGCCGGAATATCCTTGTCCTTATAGGGATGGTATTTTGAAACGTGTTGATTTCTCTAAGGCTGGTCCGGGGACGACTGAATTAAAATTTGTTGACGGAACGGGATTTTGGAAGTGTCCTAGATGTGGTAATAATTCGATGAATGAATTATCATTTGGTAATTGGGATTAGAGGAGCTAATTAATGGATAACTTTACAGTCTTTAATGAAGATATTGATGAATTGCCGATAATTGTTGATTTGCCGCATAGTGGAACGATGATTCCTAGTGATATTAAGGCCGAAATAAAACCAGAAAGTCTGTTGACTAATGTTGACTGGTTTTTACAGGATTTGTATGACTTTGTTCCACAAACTGGTTTTACTACTTTAGAAAATAATGTTCACCGATATATGGCTGATCCAAATCGAGATATTAATATGACAAATTTAGATGGTGATTATCGCCATGAAGTGGTTTATAGTCGAACTACTTTTGACAAACCAATCTATCAGAATGACTTGACTAAAGCAGAGATTCAACAACGAATTGCAAGATTTTATCAGCCTTATCATGCTAAGCTGCAAGAATTAATAGATCATAAATTGGAGAAATTTGAAAAAGTTTATCTGCTTGATCTGCATAGTTTTGCAGTATACCCACATGAAGATGTCCAAACTGCTGATGTGGTATTAGGTAATAAATTTGATACAACTTCAGATGCTAGATTTCGGGAATTTCTAACTGATCAATTCGAGCAAAAAGGCTATACAGTTTCCAATAATCATCCATTTGCCGGAGGTTATATCACGCCTCATTATGGTGGAAATAAACGAGTGGAGGCTATCCAAATTGAGCTAGCCTATCATATGTATATTGAGAATCGCTATTTTGGTGAGGAAGAATTATCTGGTGTCGATGTGGGATGGTTCACGACTGCCAAAAATAGTTTACAAAATATTTTTACGTCGTTAATAAATTACGTAATTGAGGATGAGAATTAGTCTCATCCTTTTTTTGCTCTCCAGAGTTTCTAAAAAATAGTCATTGGGTTATCATCGAGGTATTACATAGAGAAGGAAAATGACTAATGACAATTCTGATAAATGATGATAAAAAACTATTCACGCTACAAACTCGAAATACGACTTATCAAATGAAGGTCGGTGATTTCGACTATTTATATCATCTTTATTATGGCAAACGAGTTGATCATCAAGACATGTCCTATTTACTTTATGACGGTCCATCACATTTTGCACCATATCCTTATGAATCCGAAAATCGTGGAGGTTCATTAACATTGATGTCACAAGAATTTCCAACTGTTGGAACTGGTGACTTAGGTAGTGTTGCTTTGGATATTGAGAACGCTGATGGAACACATGTGGTAAATCTTAAATATAAAGATTATGAAATTTTTGATGGTAAATATAGTTTGGCGGAGTTGCCTAGTTTCTTTTCCAAAGGTAACGATGCTAAAACTTTGAAGATAACTTTGGTAGATGTGGCGTCCGATGTCGAAGTTGAATTATATTATGGTGTTTTTGAAGATAAGGATGTCATTACTAGAGCCGTTAGAATTAGTAATTTAGGCGTTGGTTCAATTCAAATTCATAAAGCGCAATCAATGTCCTTGGATATAGTTGCAGGTCAATATGATTTGATTCACTTCCATGGTCGTTGGGCTAGCGAACGTAACGTTGAAAGGTTGCCGATAACACATAATGTGACGACTTTAGGGTCAGATTATGGTGTTTCCAGTGCTAAAGAAAATCCCGGATTCATTGTGGCTGGTAAAAGTACGACTGAGATGACTGGTGATTGTTTCGGTTTTAATTTGGTTTATAGTGGTAACTTCCAAGCAACCGCTGAACGGGGAACATTGGGGCAAAATCGTGTCACTTTGGGATTAGGTGACAATCAATTCTCATGGAGACTAGAGCCGGGAGCGTTGTTTGAAACTCCCGAAGCAGTTATGAGTTTTTCTAGTGCTGGATTGACACAGTTGTCGCATAATTTTCATAATATAATTCGTGAGAATCTTTGTCATAGCAAGTACGTTAATAGTCCACGTCCAGTTTTAATCAATAATTGGGAAGCAACTTATTTCGATTTTACTGGCAAAAAGTTGTTACAAATCGCTAAGTCAGCTAGGGATATCGGTGCCAATATGCTGGTGATGGATGATGGTTGGTTTGGCGAACGCTCTGATGATACTAGTTCATTGGGTGATTGGTTTGTTAATGAACAAAAGTTGGGCTACACGTTGAATCAATTGGTCCAAAAAGTTAATAATTTAGGCATGGAGTTTGGGATTTGGTTTGAGCCAGAGATGGTCAATGAAAAAAGTGAACTCTATGTTAATCATCCGAACTGGGCTTTGAATTTCCCTAACCAGAAACCACTTTTAGGCCGTGGTCAGTTGGTTTTGGATATGTCGAAGAAGGAAGTTCAGGAATATCTCTTTGAACGGATCTCGGATGTGCTTGATAGTGCCAATATCAGTTATGTGAAGTGGGATATGAATCGTCCGATAACTGATTGGTATTCAAAGGATTTGAGCAGTGGTCGTCAGGGAGAGTTGCAACATCGCTATGTTCTAGGACTTTATAAAGTTTTGGGTGCGTTGACGAGAAGATATCCGGATGTTTTGTTTGAAGGTTGTTCTAGTGGTGGTGCTAGATTTGATTTAGGGATGCTGGCATATGAACCGCAGATTTGGACATCTGATAATAGTGATGCCATTAATCGCTTAGATATTCAGTATGGAACGAGTTTCTTCTATCCATTGTCAACGATGGGTTCACATGTTTCTGCCAGTCCTAACCACCAAAATGGGCGAATAACGTCGTTTGAAACTAGAGCTAATGTAGCAATGGCGGGAACGTTTGGTTATGAGTTAGATGTTACTAAGATGAGTCAGGCGGAGAAGCAGCAGGCTAAAACTGCGACTGATTTCTACAAAAAGGTTCAAGAATTGACGTTCACTGGTGATTATTATCGTTTGCACCATTCTGACGATATTGTTTCGTGGCAAATTGTGGCTAAGGACAAATCGGAAAGTCTGGTTACGGTCGTGGCAACTGATGTGGTCGGTAATCCGCCGTTCGTCTATATTAAATTACGTGGTTTGGATGATAATTCACGTTATTTAATTGGAGAAAAAGTTTATGGTGGGGATGCCTTGATGAATGCTGGGCTGAAGTTGCCACCGTTTAAAGGTAACTATCCATCTACACGGATTTATCTTAAAAAGGTTAAATAATCAAAAACATTGGATCAGAAAATGATGTCAATGTTTTTTTGTTTAATCAATTATCAAGGAAAAACTGATTAAGAAGTATAAACTGAAAGAGAAATAGTAACAATTCATTCTATGAAAGCGTTGACATATGAGCAACACGGTGTTTTAATATGGGTGTGGTTGTTATAACAATATAACAAGTTGAGGATATCCAAATGAACAACATAATGCCACTGTATCAAAGTATGCTAAACGATTTAATTCAGCAAATCGAATCAGGACAGCTACCTGATGATAGTAAATTGCCTTCGGAACAAAAATTAGGTGAGATTTATAAAGTCTCACGAATTACGGTCAGACGTGCATTAGCTGAATTAGAAAACAGAAACTATATATATAAGAAACAAGGACAGGGATCATTTGTATCGGCGAAGGATGAATCTAATTATAAAATTCATTTTTTGGATGTTGAAAAAAAGATTGAAGATATGGGAGCAATTCCTAAGGTTGAACTGCAAAAGTTTGAATTGAATATTGACGGGTCTGAAAAACGGGTAAGAAAAGAATTGGGACTCGATTTTGATGATTATCTTTATATAATTCAATTTATGTATTATGCCGATGATGAACCAGTCTTCTTAGAAAAAATATTTTTGCCATTCTCAGAGTTTCCAATGATTCACAAAAGTGAAGTTGAAAACAATAATAAATTTATTCCGTTCATAGCTAAGAAGTATGAACAAAAGCCGGAACTCATTTCCGAAACAGAGGCTTCTTTAATCACAAGGAATAATCGAAAAGTATTTAATCTAAATGTCGGTGATCCGTTAGTAAACATTCAAAAAAAAGGAATCTTTGAAGGTAAGGTTGTTTATTATAGTCAATCTACTGTTGTTGGAGATTTGATCATGTTCATAGTTAAGTAGAGAGAGGTAATTGATAATGGGTGAACCTAATATTGTTTTAACAAGAATTGATAATAGACTTGTGCATGGACAAGTGGGTGTTGTTTGGACATCATCAATAGGAGCTAATTTATTACTAGTGGTTAATGACGATACTGCTAATGATCCACTTCAACAAGAATTAATGTCAGCTACTGCTGAGAGTTCCGGAGTTGGGATTCGTTTTTGGACTGTTGAAAAAACAATTAATAACATTCATCGTGCCAGTGCTCGTCAAAAGATTTTTATTGTTGTTCGTACACCTGAAGATGCACGTAAGTTAATCGAGGGTGGCGTTCCACTTAAGAATATTGATATTGGTAATATGCATTTCTCTGAGGGTAAGAAACAAGTTACAAAGTATACCTATATGGATGATAAAGACATCTCTGATTTAAAGGCTTGTGCAGAAAAAGGTGCAAGTGTTTATGTACAGGAAGTTCCAGAGGATAAAAAACAATCATTGGAAGAAGTGATCTAGAATGCAAGTTACTTTAATGCAAGGAATTTTAATTGGAATCTTTGCCATTATCGCTGGTATTGATTTCTGGTGGGAAGGCTTTTACATTTTTAGACCAATGATTGTTTGTACAATTACAGGTTTGATTCTAGGAAACCTTACCTTAGGTATTGTCGCTGCTGGTCTAACTGAATTAGCCTTTGCAGGCCTAACTCCCGTTGGTGGGACACAGCCGCCTAACCCTATTATGGCTGGTATTATGACAGTTGTACTTGCTTATACAACAGGTAAGTCACCAGCTACAGCTATTGGTTTAGCATTACCATTTAGTATTTTGATGCAATACATTATTTTGTTCTACTATTCAGCATTTTCAGTTTTGACAAAGAAACTTGATACATATGCTGCAAAAGGTGAAACAAAGAAATTTACACAATTGGCATTACTTCCAACATGGATAGTTGGTTTATCATATGGAATTATCGCTTTCCTATGTGTCTATGGTGCTCAAGCACCTATGAAAGATTTAGTGAATTCAATGCCAGTTTGGTTGAGTCACGGATTTGAAATTGCCGGTAGCATTTTACCTGCTGTTGGTTTTGGATTACTTCTAAAGAGTATGTTAAAGGCCAAATATGTTCCATATCTTCTTATCGGATTTACCGCTGCATGTTTTATTAAGTTTGGAAATTTGATGCCAGTCGCTGTTATTGGTGTTGCTTTGGCCCTAATTGAATATGGCAGAAGTAAGAAAGATGCCGATAATGAGAAGAAAATGAAGATTGCTATGGAAAATTCAAACAATGATGGAGATGATGAAGATGGAATCTAAGATGACTGAAACTCCAAAAAGAGGCAAATTATCTAAACATGATGTTGGTATGCTAGGTATCAGATCTATCTTTAATCAATCTGCAATGAATTATGAAAGAATGCAGGCTGATGGATGGACATTAGCAATGATTCCAGCTTTAAAGAAGATTTATAAGGATGACGAAAAGGGTTTGGCCAATGCTTTAAAGTCAAATTTGCAATTTATTAATACTAATAATTATGCTGCTCCCTTACTAATGGGGCTTGAAGCTTCCTTGGAAGAGAATGGTGAAAAGCGTTCAACAATCGATGGCTTAAGAATTGCTTTGTTTGGACCATTGGCAGGTATTGGTGATGCCATTACATGGTTTACCATTTTACCTATTGTTGCTGGTATAACCGCATCATTTGCCAAGCAAGGTAGTGTTTTAGGACCATTAATCTTCTTCCTTGTTTACGTGGCAATGTTCTTTGCACGTATTCCAATTGCTCAATTAGGATATACTGCAGGTACAAAAGCTATTTCAAAGATTAGAGAAAATTCAGCAATTGTATCTCATGCTGCCAGCGTTTTAGGATGTACTGTTATAGGTGGTTTGATTGCTACATATGTTCAAATCACTGTTAAAACAAAGATTCCAGTAACAGCGGGCCATACAATTGCATTACAAACACAATTCTTTGATCGTATTTTCCCTAATATTTTACCTTTAGGCTATACATTTTTACTTTATTGGTTATTAAAGAAGAAAAACGTTAGTCCTGTAATTCTTATTTTAGGAACATTCATTTTAGCTATTCTATTCTCTTGGATGGGGGTTCTATAAAATGAAATTAGTTGTTACTGGACATGGTAATTACGCATCCGGAATTGAGTCTACTGTAAAACTATTAGCTGGTGGTTTAGCAGGTGTTGATTTTATCGATTTTACTGGTGATATGGATGAAAATGGTTTAAGCAAAAAGTTTTCCGAAGAAATTAAGGATGATGATAAAATAGTTTTCATCTGTGATTTATTAGGTGGAACACCATTTAAAGAAGCTGTAAAACTTAGCATGTCAGGTGAAAAGGATATTAGTGTCACTTGCGGATGTAATGTGGGCGCAATTATGGAAATTGGATTACAATTATCCACTTTCAATGGCACGTCAAAAGAATTAGCTGATAAAATTGTTTCAATTAGTCAAAGTCAAACTAAGGTTTTTGAACATAAAAATATTGAAACTGAATCCGCTGATGATGGTATTTAAGTAGATTAAATAAAATTAAAAAGTTCGATACAAGGTTGGAAAAATCTGTATCGAACTTTTTTTGTACCACTTAGGATTGGATAAGTACCTCTTGAGCGGATAATCTATACTTAATAGTTTGAATGTGGTGTAATACTCCTAACGAAAGGGTTGTTCGATGTGAAAATAAAACTAGATATTTCGCCACAGTATTCGGAAAAAGAAATTGTTATTCGAGCTGCTAAAAAGGACGAAGAGGTTGAAGAAATTTTGAACAGTGTCAAAGACGTTGAAAATAAATTTAACCATCTCAACGGATATCTGGATGACACCGTCTACTCATTAAGTTTTAAGGATATTTTGTTTTTCGAAACTAACGATCGAAACGTTTATGCACATACGGTCAATAATGCTTTTTTAATTCGGTATCGTTTGTATGAATTGGAAGATAATTTACCTGATAATTTTCTGCGAATTTCTAAGTCGTCGATTTTGAATGTTGATGAAGTGTTATCACTGACAAAATCCATTACAGGCAACCTAGTTAAATTTCGGAATACATATAAGCAAATTTATGTTTCAAGAAGATTTTTGAAAGATTTAAAGGAAAAATTAAATCAAAGGAAGTTTTAATTATGAGATCAAGGATATTTTGGGGCGTATTTTTAATATTGAGTGCCGCCATTCTAGTCGTCAGTCAGCTTCATTTAATTGCGTACACCTTCAGTTTCTGGGTAATTGTCGCAACTATCTTTTTGATAGCGATGTTGTTGCAGAGTTTAATATATTTTCAAATACCGGGAGTGGTATTCTCGCTGGCATTTCTAGCAATTCTCTTTGCGAAACCACTCGGAATTACAGCATTAGTTCCTTGGACAATTTTGGGAGCCGCCTTGTTGATCTCAATCGGATTATCGATGATTTTAAGACCATTAGTGATTAAGCATCGTCCCTGGATGAAAGTTCATCATGGAAATTTTAATTATGGGCATCATAAAGGATTTGTGAACGTAAAATATAGTGATGACCCAGACGTGAAAACTGTTGATGCTCCAGATGTTGACGTGTATGTGAAGATGGGTAGCAGTATTAGATATGTGAAATCTGATGATTTTAAAACAGCTAATATTGATGTCAATATGGGAACCGCTAAAGTTTATTTTGAAAATGTGACAGTTAAAGATGAAGCAATTATTCACGTTAATGTCTCGTTAGGGAATGCGGAGTTATACGTACCAAGTAATTGGAATATTGTTAAGGGTATTAATAATAATATGTCTAATGTTAATGAAACTGGGTCACCTAATGTTGATAGTGATAGTCCAATTGTTCAGGTTGATGGTCTGGTTTCGCTAGGTAATTTGAAGATCAATTATATTTAGGAAAAGTGGGTCAACTCTTTTGAGGGTGATTCACTTTTTTTTTCTATTTCAATAAAACGGGTAAATATTGAAATAGGATGCGAAAAATGAAGGCCTATTTCAATAAAACGGCAAAATATTAAAATAGGATATGGAAAATAAGGTTCTATTTTAATAAAACGGGCAAATATTAAAATAGAATTCAAGAATGATTTTTTATTTTAATGAATCATCAAAATATATATAAGTGAGTAATTGAATATAAACAATTCAAGTATTTATTTTTGATGTAAAATTTTAAATTAATCATTTAACGACATATATTGTCGCACGCTTTTTGTAAAATTATTAATATAAAAGTCATTTGGGGAGATACATGGAAATGACTTAATATTAAGCATTCCGTTTTAATAATTAAGTGGAGGAAAAGGATGAGATGAAAAAACTCTGGGGAGTTATAGGGACAGTATTAATCGGATTAACATTAACTGGTTGCGGTAATAAGGAACAAACGAAGTCAACCAGTTCAAAAAGTGTAGCGACACAAACACAGAAGAAAACTAGCCACAAGAAGCATAAGAAGGTCACTAAAAAGTCGACTGCTAAAGCAACATCTAATCAAAACACCAGCACAGAATTTTCAAATAAGGGTTTCGTTACTAGTTGGATAGATTCAATATCAGGTATCTTCTTCAAGGATAATCAATTCATCTGGAAATATACTGCAGCAGATGCTAATGATCAAAAGAATGCGCGATTTGTTGTGATGCAGGGGACTTACTCATATGATTCTAAATCGAAAATTGTTACGTTGAACGTTAATAGTCAATCGAAGACTTATTACGGTTACGCAACGCAACTTGAGAAATATTATTTTGAACGTGTTGAGAATACGCCAGCCAATTCAACCTTGAGGTTGAAATACGATAATAGCAACGGGGAACTAATGACACCAATGGATGGTGGATTTGGAACTGCTAATATGGAAAATCGTGGATCAGATAATAATTTGAATTACGACAATATTGTTAACAAGTTTGGAGTTCAAAAGGTTGATTCCACAATGCAAAAAGGTCGCAATACGATCAGCAGTGCTGAAGATTTTAAACAGTTCATTATCAAGGCTAACAAGATCGATACAGGAAATATTCAAGTAACCGCCGTTGCCAATGATGGTAAGGATTATGATATTTACCCTGAAGATGATATGTCAGGCGATACACCAGAGAAGACTATCAAAGCTAGATTTACAGTTCATACTAATAATCCACTTGGAGCTTCTGAGAAATTTATGCTGGGTGACGATAATAATATTTATTGGTCTCCAGAAGAACAGACTCATAATATTTTGGAAAAAGATACTGATACTTATTACCATATGATGTACGGGAATTAAAAAACTGAGCGGGGCAGAACACGGTCAGCTTCCGAGCATTAATCCCAAAATGGCGATAACTCGATTTTGAGTTATCGCCATTTTGGGATTAAGCGGAGTGAAGTTGTGTTCTGTTCCACGTTATTGCCGTAAGTTTAGTCTAAAAATAGTTATGTTCTAGACTATTTAATGTAGTGGGGAGGAAATTTTCTTTCTATAGTAAGTGAATTCCATTAGCAGCACATTTATCACGTAAATCTTGTGGCCAAACAGCAGCTTGAACTTCACCGACGTGAGCTTTGCCAAGTAGTAACATGCAAAGACGTGATTGTCCGATACCACCACCAATTGTGTAAGGTAGTTCACCGTTTAATAACATTTTGTGGAATGGTAGTTCAGCACGGTCTTCAGCGTGGGCCATCTTGAGTTGTTCTCTCATTGATTCTTCACTGACACGAATACCCATACTTGAGATTTCCAAAGCTTTTTGTAGGGGTTCATACCAGAACAAAATGTCACCGTTTAACTTCCAGTCGTCGTAATCGGGAGCACGGCCATCATGACGTTTGCCACTCTTCATAGGTCCACCGATTTGCATTAAGAAGACACAGCCAAGTTCCTTACAGATAGCATCTTCACGTTCCTTAGGAGTCTTATCAGGCCAACGGTCTTCGAGTTCTTGCGTTGTAACAAAGTGAATTTCATCTGGTAAATGATGAACAGCTTTAGGGAATTTGTACCAAACTTCGTGTTCCATATGTTTCATAACTTTGAAAATTTGGCGAACAGTCTTTTCGAGAGTTTCAGGTGTACGTTCATCCTTGGCGATAACTTTTTCCCAATCCCATTGATCAACATAGATTGAGTGAATGTTATCAAGATCTTCATCTTTTCTGATAGCGTTCATGTTAGTGTAAATACCTTCATGCATCTTAAAGTCAAAACGTTTCAAAGCAAGACGTTTCCATTTAGCTAGAGAATGCACGATTTCAATAGTTTCACCGGGAATACCTTTCATAGTGAAGGAAACAGGAGATTCCACACCATTAAGATTATCATTCAAACCAGTGCCTTTTTCGACCATCATTGGTGCGGATAGACGAGATAGATTTAGCTGCTTGCCAAATTCATCTTGGAAAGTCTCACGAATATATTGAATTGCTTTTTGTGTTTCCTTAACAGATAGTTTTGGATCGTAATCCTTAGGTATAATCAAGTCCATTTGTAGTTCCCCTTAGTCTCTCTTATGATTTTGAATTATTAGAGAGATTTACGCGAATGACTTTAGTCATCCACGTTCCTTTCGTTATTGTTTTGTTAATCAAATTTAATGCAAAATAAAAAAAAGTCCTTCGTTCCAACTATTAAATTAATAATAATTGGGACGAAAGACTTTTCGCGGTACCACCCAAGTTGCCTATCTAAAATAGACCACCTCAATAAGAGCACAAACATGCTCCACCGATGGTAACGTACCGGTTAACGTCTGAACTTACTTTGGCAAAGCCATTTCAGCCAGAAACATAAGAAAGTGTTATTCGGATTATCCATTGACCAATTGGGTTCTCACCATTCCCAAATCACTGTTGGCATAGAAAGTCTTACTCTTCTTTCTTTTCGTTTTTATCTTGTGACACTTATATTAGCATTAATTTTTTAAATGTAAAACATTTTATTTGAAAACAATTAATTTTTATCATAATTATTAGAACATGTTTAATGTGATTTTATAATATTGAATTTATGGTAATCTAAAATTATAGAAACAGGGGGATTTGTTATGAGTACAGTGGGGAGAGTGTTCCTTGAGCTTTTAAAAACCGATAGATATCAGTCATGTAAAGAGATGGCTAGCACAATTAGTGTAGATAAAAGGACCGTCGAGCGAGCCGTTGTCAGCTTGAAAAATGATTTTGAATCCGATGAAGGTTGGGATGAATTCTTTGAGTTGAAAAGTAATGATAATTTTGAATATATAATTAATTCAAAGTATCTGTTGAATAAAGAACAAACTTTATTTTTGTCTAAATTAGTTGTTTCAAGTCGATCATTGAATCCGGATGAATTCCCTGAAGTAGTCAATAAAATGTTATCAATGGTTAACTTGAGTGACCGTAAAGTTATCAGTTCTTCAATTGCGACAGAACGTACCACTGCTACATTCATTGATGATAGGAGTCCACGGTTGGATAAAATTTGGCAACTGGAAAAGTATATTTCTGATAAGAAACGAATTCGATTCCAGTATAATTTTTATGAGGAAGCTGAAGACTTTCGTACTGATACAATAGAATTATTGCCGGTTCATACATTTTTTGATAATTATTATTTCTTTTTGGTTGGTTACGATGGCAAAGAATATAAAACTTTCCGAATTGATTGGATGGCTAAAATCGAAATAATCAGTAATAAGATTGCTAATCATGATCGCAGTAAACGACATGATCATGGGCAAGAAACACAGTTAGATGCGTTTGGATACATGGGTGAAAAGACGCGTATCAAATTTGAGTATTATGGTTATATCGGCTATGTGAAGGATAAATTCCCGTCCTGTCGGGTGGTTAAAAAGTTGGATAAGGATAATCTTTTTCCTTTTTCCGTTAATGAATTGGAAATCGAGGTTAATTACTCTTGGGGTGTAAAACTTTGGTTGCTGGGTCAATCAACTATTTTGAGGGTTACTTCTCCTAAGAATATTGCGGATGATATCAAAACCACCTTACAAAATAGTTCAAAATTATATGATTAACAGCTTTGAACGACAGCCAATGTCGCTATGATTTTATAAAATGTATTATATTAAATAACAGTGATGAGGTCTGAGAATGCACATTGATGACGGTGAACTTCCCAGTAAGCAAGGAAACGTTTTGTTTGTGCCGATTTCTATAACTAAACGAAGAACGAAACATAATATATTTTTGCGAAAAGTTATTGATAAGAACATATCATATTTATTTTTGACGCCTGAAGAATCATTAGTTTTGAAAGAAAAAACTTTGTATGATCTACCGGAAGAAATGAATAATATCAACTACATCGTTGGTGTTTGGTCTCCCAACTCTGAAAAGAATGTTGTAGCCAGTATTTATCAAATTACCGATGACGGATGGAAATATTTGGTTAATTTGCCCGAAAGACCTGAATGTCGAATTGGTGAATTTGTTGACGAAGACTAACCGATATTTTTTTAAATCATATTGGAGCTATTTGGTCCTGTAAAAGGGATTAAATGGCTTTTTTTAAATTAATTTTATCTAGCAAAATGTATCTAAAATCTCTGCCTGTAGATAAACTTAAATTGCGTGGTGATGGATTGGAGTGATTAAGATGGGTGTTCCTAATTCTCAAAAATACACGGTCAGCAAACACGCAGCTATGCGTATTAGAACTAGATTCAATATTCCTGAAACCAAGATTAAGATATGGATCAATCGTTTTATGAACGAGGCTACTTTTTTCAAAAATGGTTCCGATGGCGAAAAAGGTCAAAAGCTAATATACAAAAAAGATGACGTGCTCTTGGTACTTAATGTTGAGAGTTACACCGTGGTTACGGCATATCAGTATAATCCGATTAATAAGACTGATGGATTAAGTTCTGACGTGTTGAGTTTATTAGGCCCGTCCTTAAAGGAAATTGCCAAGCAGCAGCGAGTTACATTGCGTGATAGCTTAGATGGTTTGATGATGGATTTACAATTTGACTATCAAGCCTTTCAAAGCCATCCTAAGTCGGATAAATATTTTGAAAACTACCTAGCTAAAATGGGTGAAATCAATAAACAGATTGATTCCGCTAAGTCTGTTATCAGGGATATTGAGTCTTTAAAGCAGTAAAAAAATCAGGACCTCATGTTTATGGGATCCTGATTTTTTAGTGGATTAGTAAAGTAACAAAATTGTAGAATAATTTGGCACCATAAAGAATAATTACAGCACCGCAGACCATATTGATAATTCTCAAAACTTTAGCGTTGAATTTATCCTTGAATTTAGCAATCACAATATTCAATCCGATGAACCAAACCATTGAAGCAACAGCGACACCAATGATGAAAATTGGATAACTGGTTGTTGGTAATGTGACTTGGAAAGCCCCCAACATCAACGAACCATCAATAATTGCTTGTGGATTGAACCAGATCATGACGAAAGCTGTTGAAATGGTTTTGAACATTGTTAATTCGGTATCTTTACTACCAATGTCAGTTGTTTCGGCTCTGAGCAAGTTGAATCCCATGTAGACAACAATTAAACTGCCGAACAACAAGATCATTAATTTAAGCCATGCAAATTGTTTCATAATTGCACCAATACCGAAGAAACAAGCGACCGATAAAGCAATGTCAAAAAGTGCCACAGCGAAAGCCGCAATGTATGAGCGACGTCTAGTTTGTGTTAGCGCATTGTTAATAACAAATAAATTTGCTAAACCAATGGGAGCTTCGATTGCGAATCCCATGGTTAACCCCTGTAAGAAAAAGTTCATTTTAATCTCCTCTACCAACCAAGTTATATATTATAAATTGGTAACAGTAACGATTATATAAGTATTTTTATGATATTACCACGTGGAATCAACCCATTGATGGATTTTATATCTGGTTCACGTCTAATGATGATGTCGATATGGAAGCTGAAAAAATTTTTGTAGAAAATAAAAGAACGAATGATTTTTATAGTCATCCGTTCTTTTTGATACCATTTAATTCTTAATTAGTTTTCCGTCAGAGCTCGATACAAACTTAAATTTACTTCATGTTCTAATTGTATTGTGAAGTTAATCAATTTAACCTCTTTGTCATCAGAATTTACTCGGGATGTATCTTCAGATTTTATGACACGTGCTGAACCAAGATAATAGAAATCATTACCTTCACGTTTATCATCATCAGATTTTTTAACAAATAGTTGAATCATGCCAAATTCCTTATGATCAATAACTTGTTTTTCAGTGTTACTTGATTTGGAACGACCACTCTTAGAGAACCAGCGCATCATTGAACGATCAAGAAATTCATCTTCATAAGCCATTTTATTTTGAAACTTCTCAGTTTTTTCTAGTGCTATAAATACTGGGAGAAATTTCGAATCAGGTCGCATGATATATCCACCGACATTTTGAGCATTCTGTTCTTTTTGCCAATTCAGTAATTTGATAACATCTGCACGGTAATATTTCTCACCAATAGTGAATCGAGTTTGATAACTAGAAGGATTTTTCTTAACTTGCGATAAATTAGCATCTAATGCATCAATAAAATAATCTCTAAATATCGGTGATTGTAGGGATAATTTAAATTCAGGAGTGAATTCCCAGTTTCCGTTGGTACGATTAACTAATGCAATATTCCCGTATTTTTCACGGTTCTTTTTCATGAAATAACTTAAATCTAATATTGCTGCGGCGCTATCTAAGGATTCATTATCGCAGAAAATATGTTGAGATTTGAATTTTGACATAATATCTTCATCTGTTAATAAATACTTATTCAGCAGACTTTTCAATATCCAAGCTTCCAAAGGTCGTTTGGATACTGTGATTTCTCTGGAAACAAAATCTAAAAATGAATACTGTTCTTTATTGAGTGACTTTGAAAAATGTTCCTCAAATTTAGCTTGCATATTATATAGATTTTTAAACTTATTTACTATATCTGGAACCGTAACATTACCTATTTTTGCAAAGTCTAGGAGCATTGGAGGACGCAGCCCAATTTTGTCTCTAAGACTTTTATAGGCATCTCTAAATCTTTTCATACTGTCCAATTGAACTTTGGAAACTGCATTTAGAACTCGATTACGAGCAATTTCTTCAAAATTTATTGTTGAAACTCCAGAAACACTAGGACTAATTATTTGTTTACGAATTTTCTCTTTATTACTGGTATGAGAATTATCAAAGGCCATAGGTATCATATAATTTTCATCGTAATTACCGATAAAGTCTAACACTGTAACAGATTCTTTACCTGGATACTTACGTAGGCCACGACCTAATTGTTGTAAGAAAATAATACTAGATTGAGTAGGGCGCATCATAATAATTTGGTTAAGGCATGGAATATCAACACCCTCGTTGAATATATCGACTGTTACGATGTACTGTATTTCTTCATCAATTAATTGTTGTACCGCATTTTCACGAGTTTCAACTTTGTCTTCAGAAGAGACAAATACGGCATTGATCCCTCGTTCTTTAAGCTTAATAATGAGTTCTCGTCCTTCTTTTATGCGGCTAACAAAAATTAAACCGTGTACGTTATCTTCTCTAGGACCATAGTAATCAGTTTTTTCAATTATGTAATCCACACGTTCATCTGATACTAGATGTTTTAAATTAGTATTATCATCTATTACTTGACCATCTTTTTCATAATCAGTCACACCAATATAATGGAAGGGTGCAAGTAAATCATTATCTAATGCATTTAACAAAGAAATCTCGTATGCAAGATGATAATCGAAATAAGCATAGACATTTGTTCCATCTGATCTTTCAGGAGTAGCTGTCATTCCAAGCATAAATTGTGGCTTATAGAAATTCATCAATTTTTGATACATTGATTGTTTTTCATTTACTTGATTTTGACTAACACGGTGAGCCTCATCAATAATTATGTAATCGAATGCTGTTGCACCAAGTTGTTCACAAATGGATTCTTTAGAAGCCATGTTGACTGTGGCAAAAAGATAACGAGCATCTACCTGTTTTTGGGAGCCACTAAGAATTCCATAATCACTATCTTTACCGCCAAGAATATTTTTGAAGCTCGCCATAGCACTCAGTAAAATTTGTTCCCGGTGAACGACAAATAATAATCTTTTTGGTTTAAATTGTTGAACATCGAAGGCGGCTAAATATGTTTTACCTGTACCAGTTGCCGCAACCACTAGTCCTCTTTTTGCATGTTCGACTTCCCGAAGATGTTTCAGGGATTCCAAAGCAGGTATCTGCATTTTATTGGGAACAATTGTACCTGGCTCAGAAATTTTTTCTTTAGGTTGTGATATTGAATAATCTGTTGGTTCCCATGTTTCTCGATAATTTTCTATCCATTTACGAGTCAGTGGAACTGCTTGATTCCAAATATCTTCTAGTTCTTTTTTGACGTTTAAGACAATGTCTCCACGTTCAGTTGAAGTTACACGAAGATTCCACTCAAAATTTCTTTTCAAAGCGTTTTGTGTCAGATTGGCACTTCCAATTAGAATACTTTCGTAATCGCCATGATTAAAATAGTATGCCTTTGTATGAAAGCCATCTTGATTTAAAACTCTTACGTCAAGATTTGGAATATGTAACAGATCGTCGAAAACATCAGGGTTGTTAAAGCTGAGATATGTTGAAGTTATGAGACGTCCCTTTACACCGTGTGATGCAATATCTGCAAGGGTACTTTTCAAATCTAGTAAGCCACCAAGCGTGACAAATGCAACTGCAATGGTGAAAGATTTTGTGCTACGCAGTTCTTCTTCTAATGTATCCAAAACAGTTCCATTATGATTCGTTACCAATGATGGTTGATAGCGATCTAATGCCTGTGTTGAATTATTAATGAAGCCAAAATTTATTCCTTTAGAGATTTCTTCATCAGTATTCATAATTGAAATCCTGTCTTTACTAGAGAGTTGATCACAGCTACATCACTTGGAGCCCAAGACAATTTAAGAGCTTCCTTTGGATTTACCCAACGTAATTCGTCGTGTGCAATAGTTTTAGTAATGTCACTGTCTAATCGAACGTAATAACAATGAAGGATGACTTCTCCGAATTCTAATTCGGCAATTCCATCAATTGAAAATTTTTCGAATACAGTAGCTTTTGCACCGAATTCCTCACTAAGTTCACGGGTCATAGCTGCTTCTGGAGTTTCTGATGGCTCAATTTTTCCGCCGGGAAATTCCCAATATCCACCTAAAACACGGTTAGATGCGCGTTGGGCAGCAAGTAATTTATGATCTTTAATAATAATGGCACCAACAACTTGAATTTTACTCATATGATCCACTCCTAATTGATAATTGTTTCAATAGGTTCAGTATATCAGAAGCTGAATATATCACCTTTGGAAATAATGGATATTGATGTATTTGAAATGGACTTAATTTAAATGGTAGTTCAGAATATAATTAAGGATCTATAAAACCATTGAGGTAATACAAAATGAGTATATTTAACGAACAACTAAATAATCCTAACACCAACTATTTCATAATAGATTCCAGCTCCAGCCCAGAACACAACGAGGTAGATTTCAAATTCTACAGTTACCAAAATCGCAACAACAATCAACTACACAAAGGTGACCTAATAATTTACCGCAGATCCGGCAGTGCATCGGAATGGGGTAACGAGTTCTACCTATATGGTGCAGGTGAGTTCCGTGATGTAGTCAGTGAAGACCCAACAACTGGCAACAGTCTGGTACAAATCAACAATCCATATTTATTTTCACATCGTCTCATGAAACAAAATTTGAGAACATTCGATTGGACATTTCGTACTTTCAAAGGTAAGTGGTCTAACTTCTTCAATATGAATGGAATAACTCAAATAAACAAACAGGATTACATGGGTTTACTGGAACGTCAAAGGGATATGGTTGCTGGCGAGCCTGAATTATCTGATGCAGAGGAATCCTTAGCTGTTAAATGTTATCAAGCGGAGAAACGTGAATCGTACTTTATTGGTGATGAAGCTAAAGGTGTTAAAACTTACAATGCGGTTCAGAAATTTTTCAGTGATAAAGTAAAATTTAATTATCATTATAAATCGGCCGTTGCCGGTCCAGTGGATGAGGCTGATTTAAGTGTTGCTGGAATCGTTCCTTGGTCTGACAATGAGAATATTCGGCTTGACCCTGCTAATGGTATTTGTTTTACCAAAACACTGGCAGATGCCTTTAATAACGGCTATTTCAGTTTCACGGATAAGGGGCATGTCATCATTTCTGAAGTTCCATCTCCGGATTCAGAGACTAATAAATTACTAAATAAATATAAGAATAGAAAAATACATATGCACAACCAATATTCACCTAATATAAAATATTTATCGTACCACCGTGAACATGTCTTTCTGAAGTAAGACAGTTGACGAAACGCTTACTTCCCTGTATTATATGGACAACAACTTTTAATTAAGTCCAGTGAGACTTGGAAAGTACAAACACGTGGGGAGACCCTAACCAAAACTTTCTTTGTCAAACTGGCGGGGAAAGTTTTTTTGTATCTTGAATTTTAATCAGATCCAGTGAGGTCTCGAAAGTTCAGTCTAATAATCAATCTAAGACAAAACTTGAGGGATGCTGGATAGCATCTCTTTTTCTATATCAAATATTTCGAAAGTTTGGAGAATATTATGAAAAGATATCTAGTTTTTGAAGATGGTACATATTTTGAAGGCCAAGCCTTCGGTAGCGACGTTGAAACGATTGGTGAATTAGTCTTCACGACCGGTATGACGGGTTATCAGGAAGCCATTACTGACCAATCCTACAACGGACAAATCATCAATTTCTGTACTCCAATGATAGGTAATTATGGAATCGCCAAGAAATTTAACGAGTCACCCAAGTCATTCATCAAAGGTGTTTTGGCACGTGAAATTACTGAAACAGTTGGTAATTATCAAAGTGAAATGACGATTGATGAATTCCTCAAAAAAGAGGGTATCCCCGGTATTCACGATATCGACACACGAGCAATTACTCTAAAAATTAGAAAAGCTGGTGCGTTGAAAGCAGCGATAGTTGACGACCTAAATTCAGGCTTGATCGACCAAATTGAAAATTGGAATTTGGATACTGATCAACTTCAAAAGAGTATCAATCCTAATCCTCAAACTTTCGAAGGAATTGGCAAGCATGTTGTGATGCTCGATTACGGTTACAAACAGAGTATCGTGGAAGAACTTACAAAACGTGGCTTGAAAGTTACCGTTGTACCAGGAAATACTTCAGTTCAAGATATCAAGAATCTCAAGCCAGACGGAATCCTCCTTAGTAACGGACCTGGAGATCCAACTGACCATGATGATATTTTGCCAAACATTGTAGAACTAGAAAAACTCTATCCAGTTTTCGGAATTTGTATGGGACATCAACTACTATGTCTCGCTAACGGTGCCAAAACTTTCAAAATGAAATTTGGTCATCGTGGATTTAACCACCCAGTTAAAGATGTTGAGACGGGCAAAATTTATTTCACATCTCAAAATCATGGTTACGCTGTTGACGCTGAATCAATTAAAGATACTGACCTTAAAGTTACTCAAATTGAATTAAACGACCAAACCGTTGAAGGGGTCGAACATAAGAAGTACAATGCCTTCTCTGTTCAGTTCCATCCGGATGCTATGCCTGGTCCGCACGATGCTGACTTTTTATTCGATAAATTTTTAGACAGATTAAGCAAATAGCTGGAGGAGAAACTAATGCCAAAGAGAACAGATCTTAAAAAAATTATGATTATCGGTTCTGGTCCTATTATTATCGGACAAGCTGCCGAATTCGATTACTCGGGTACTCAAGCCTGTCTTGCCTTGAAAGAAGAGGGCTATGAAGTCGTCCTGATCAACTCCAATCCAGCTACTATCATGACTGACAAACACATTGCGGATAAAGTTTATATCGAACCAATCACGCTTGAATTTGTCGAAAAAGTTTTGGTTAAAGAACATCCTGACGCTATTATTCCCACATTAGGTGGACAAACTGGTTTGAACATGGCGGTTGAACTAAAAAAATCCGGCATTTTGGACCAACTAGATATTGAAATTATCGGTACTAAACTCGACACTATCAATCAAGCCGAGGACCGTGAAGAGTTCAAAGAGTTGATGCAACAAATTCATGAACCTATTCCTGCTTCAAAAACTGCTTATACATATCAAGATGCCAAAGATTTTACCGATGAAATTGGTTTTCCAGTAATCATCCGTCCTGCCTTTACCATGGGTGGAACTGGTGGTGGTGTTGCTCATAACGATGCCGAACTCAAAGAGACTGTTGAACGTGGTTTGAAAGTATCCCCATCAACTGAATGTTTGATTGAACAAAGTATTGCCGGCTTTAAGGAAATTGAATTTGAAGTTATGCGTGACAGCGACGATAATGCTTTGGCTGTCTGTGGAATGGAAAATGTTGACCCGGTCGGAATTCATACTGGTGATTCAATCGTTGTTTCACCAATCCAAACTTTGACCGATGAAGAATTCCAAAAGTTACGTGATGTTTCATTGAAAATTATCCGAGCACTAAAAATCGAAGGTGGCTGTAACGTGCAACTTGCCATCGACACTAAGACAAGCAATTACTACATTATTGAAGTTAATCCTCGTGTCAGCCGTTCATCAGCTTTGGCATCAAAGGCAACTGGTTATTCAATTGCTAAAATTGCCGCTAAAATTGCGGTTGGTTTGACACTTGATGAAATTGTTAATCCAATTACTGGTAAGACTTTTGCTCAATTCGAACCTGCTCTCGATTATGTTGTCTGCAAGATTCCAAGATGGCCTTTCGATAAATTCTCTAAGGCTGACCGCACTATCGGAACCCAAATGAAGGCAACTGGTGAAGTTATGGCCTTGGGTCGTAACATTGAAGAGGCTTTCCAAAAGGCAATTCGTTCACTTGAAATCGATCAACACGATTTGATTATGGATTCACTCAAAGATAAATCGACTGAGGAATTGGAAGAATACGTTCATATTCCAAAGGATGACCGAATTTTCTACCTTGCTGAATTATTGAGACGCGATGTATCTTACGAAAAAATCAACGAATTAACTGCAATCAATCCCTTCTTCCTTGCAAAAATGAAAAATATTATTAATTTTGAAAAAATCCTGACTAATGGAACTTTGACAAAAGAAATTGTCACAGATGCCAAGAGATTGGGTTACTCTGACAAAACTATTGGTCGTTTGAATGATTTACCAGAAGATATTATCCGCCAATACAGAATTCAAAGTGACATCCTACCAACTTATAAAACAGTTGATACGTGTGCCGGTGAATTTGAAGCAGAAACTCCATATTTCTACAGTACTTACGAATCAGAAAATGAATCACAGAAAATGTCTGATAAATCAGTCTTGATTCTTGGTTCTGGTCCTATCCGTATCGGACAAGGTATCGAATTCGATTATTCAACAGTTCATTGTGTTAATGCTGTTCAACAAATGGGTTACAAAGCGATTGTTATCAACAATAATCCAGAAACTGTTTCAACGGACTATTCAATTGCGGACAAACTTTACTTTGAACCTTTGACACTGGAAGATGTTTTAAACGTCTGTGATTTGGAAAAGCCAGTTGGCGCAATTGTGCAATTCGGTGGTCAGACTTCAGTTAACTTAGCTGAACCATTGAAGGAAAATGGTATCAAAATTCTTGGTACTAAAGTTGATGATATTAATCGCGCTGAAGATCGTGATCTATTTGACCAAATTATTAAGAAATTAAAAATTCCACAACCAATTGGTGGAACAGCTACTTCAGCTGATGGTGCTTTGAAGATTGCTCAAAAAATTGGTTATCCAGTTTTGATTCGTCCAAGTTATGTCTTGGGTGGTCGAGCAATGGAAATTATCAAATCCGATGAAGAGTTAAACAAATATATGGCAGCGGCGGTTCACGTTTCTAATAATCACCCAGTTTTAATTGATAGTTATTTAACTGGACGTGAATGTGAAATTGATGCTTTAAGTGACGGGGAAAACGTCTTATTACCAGGTATTATTGAACATATCGAACGTTCCGGAGTACATTCTGGTGATTCTATGGCGGTTTATCCACCACAAAATATTCCAGATTCTGTCCAAGATCAAATTGTCCACTGTGCAAAACTTTTGGCAAAAGAATTACATTGTGTCGGTATCATGAATATTCAATTTGTTATTCACGACAACAAGGCTTATGTAATTGAAGTAAATCCTCGTGCCAGTCGAACGGTGCCTTTCTTGAGTAAGGTAACTGGTATTCAAATGGCTCGAATTGCGACAAAATTAATTTTAGGTGCTAACTTCAATACACTTGGACTTGAACCAGGACTAGCTCCAGAATCACGTTTGATTCACGTTAAGGCTCCAACGTTCTCTTTCAACAAGTTAAATGATGTTGATAGTGCTTTAGGTCCTGAGATGAAATCAACTGGTGAAGTTATGGGATCTGGTGTTGATTATACTGAAGCTCTATACAAAGCCTTTGAAGCAACTAACCAACATATTAAAGATGCCGGTAACGTCTTAATTACGGTTAATGATTCAGATAAAAAGGAGGCTGCCGGATTAGCTAGAAGATTTGAAGAAGTTGGATTCCAAGTTCTAGCAACTTCTGGTACAGCCGATTACTTTGAGAAAATGGGTATCAGAACAAAATTTGTACCTAAAGTTGGCGATACAGATAGAGATATTCTTTACGATATTGCCAATAACAAAGTTCAAATTTTGATCAATACAGTTGGCGACCAAAAGAGTCACACATCTGACGGCTATGTAATTCGTCAATGTGCTGTGCTCAATTCAGTGCCACTTTATACATCACTTGATACAGCTGATGCTATTTTGAGAGTATTGGAAAAACGTTTCATTGGTGTAAATCCTTTATAAAATAAATAAAACACCCACAATTCTGTATTTTGAATTGTGGGTGTTTTGCGTTATTTATTAATAAGTTCGACTTTACTACGTCCGTCACCAATTTTCTTGATGAGAACTTGTTGGCCAATTGAATTCTTCATAGAATCAATATGACTAATAACTCCGACCATTCGGTTTTCACCGATATGTTCAAGGGCATCCATAGCTTTATCGAGGGTCTCTTGGTCGAGTGAACCGAATCCTTCATCGACAAAGAGGGCATCAATTTGCACACCATTGGCGGATGATTGAACAACTTCACTCAATGACAAGGCAATAGATAGTGCCGCAATGAAGGTTTCACCACCAGATAGGGTCTTGGTTGAACGGGAATCGTTAGTTTCATTATCGTAAACACTGATATCAAGTCCATGATCAGTACGTTTATCGGAACCCTCACTAGCGATTTCAAAGCTATAACGATTATTTGATAATTCACCAATGAAGTTGTCGTTGGCGTAATTCAAAATCTCTTTGAGATAATTTTGGACAACATAAGTTTCCAGCTTCAGCTTATTATCATTGCCATCTTTACCAGAAATTACGTTATATAAACTAGTAATATCGGCAAGTGTTGTCGCAAATTTAGCTTGTTGCGACATGATTTGTTTTATCTTATTGAAACTATCTTGTGTGAGTTCAAAGGCTTGTTCAATTTTAGCAACTTTGGAGATAACTGCATCACGTTGCGTTTTTAATTCAGACAAGACTTGTTGAATCTTAACAATATCAGGATCAACTTTATCGGCAACTGAATCAGTGGCTTTTTGAATATCTTCAGCCAAAATTTCTTTAGTTCGATTGTAATTATTCAAATCCTTTTGGATTTGAGTGAGCTTGTCTTGGCTGATTTCAGTAATCCATGAATTGAGGACTGATTCATCGTTCGTCTTGGCGTTGTCAGCAGATAAGGCGAATTTTAACGATTTATTTAATTTCTCAATAGCTTTCTTTTGGGCAGATAATTCATTTTTAGCATCTTCAGATTGAGTCTGATATTTGGCAAATTGGTCTTTGCTATCTTGAGCTAATTTCTTAGAATCGTCCAATTGTTTATGATATTCGTCACTGCTTTTCTTGAGTTGGTCATGTTCTTTGATCAATTCAGCACTAGGACGATCGTCGGCAGGGTCAATTGTCTTGTTAGTTTTTTCAAAGGTTGCTTGAGTAGTTTTGACTTCAGATTTTTTAGCAGATAAATTAGCTTGATTGTCCGCAATAGATTTGTTTAGTTTCACCAAGTCATCGTTTAGTTTTTGAATTTCTTTGGCAAGTTTATTGGCGTCCTTTAATTGAATATCAATGACGTCAATAGCTTTGTTGAAGACGTTTTTAACTTCTTCCAATGAGAAATCAGTATTGAATGTTAAGTCAGATGTGGAAACTAACTCATTATATTTAGCAGTTAGGTCAGTTTTGGCAGATTCTAATTCCTGTTTCTTGTCAGCTAATTCCTTAGTAGTTTTGGCAACGTTCCTCTTAACTGTTTTTAAAGAATCATCAGCAGCGGCGTAAGCCTTTTGGGAATTATCAATATTTTCAATTAATTCCTTCAATTCTTCTTCATTGGCGTCACCCTTGGACACCATGTGAGAATGGTCAGTCGAACCACAAACGACACATTGTTCGCCATCTTTTAATTCTTTTTGTAATTGAGCAATCATCAAATCTTGGCGACGGACAATTTTAGTTTCATAATCTTTTTTTGTTGATTCGTAGATAGCAGTCTTTTGAGATAATTCCTCGTTTAAATCAGATAGATTAGTTTCAATTTTAGTCACTTCATTTGTTAGATTATGTTGCTTATTTTTAAGTGGAGTTAAGGTTTCAACAAAATTATCTTTGGATTTTACCAAGATATCTTTGTCATTCTGCAATTTGTCAATTGGAACTAAATTGGTTGTTTTATCTTTGATATTACTTCGAATTTCATCAGCGGTATCGGTTTGCTTTTGTAAATCAGCTTTTAAAGTGTCAACCTGCGGATTCAAGTTTGTTAATTGTTTTTGCAAATCCTCTAGGGATTTAACTTGGGGGATGATAGCAGTTAATTTAGAAATTCTAGCTTGATTAGTTTCGTCTTCACTAGTTTTTTTGGTTAATTCATCCACTTTAGTTTGAGCCGTTTCAAAACTGTCTTTTGCGGTAGAAAGTTGTTGATCAAGTTGTTCTTTAGCAAGTGTTTTTTGATGATATTCTGAATTTTTACTATCCAAGTCACGAACGGTATCTTTTAATGGTTCAGCCCATTTCAGTTCATCAAGGTGTAATTGTTGAGCTTTCATTTCGTTAGTTTTATCGGTAATTTCCTTTTGATACTTCTTTTTCAATTCGTCCAAATTATTGAATTTATTGTGTAAGTCAGTTGCAACTTGAGAGTCAGCGTCAGCTTTTTTAACTGTTGCGTTGATTGTATCTTTTTCTTTTTTATTTTGTTGAAGGACAGATTTATGTTCCTCTAAAAATTTCTCAAGAATCGGAACAGTTTGATCGATTGCTTCATGTTGAAGTTTCTCACGCTCCTCATCAGTCCAAGCACTCGAACCAATTTGAGTGTCCAATTCAGTATTGAACTTTTCACTTTCGGAGTTAGCTTCGTTATATTTGGCTTTTAATTTGGTAGTGAAGTTGGAATAAAGTTGAGTGCCAAAGATTTTCTTGAGGATGGTTTCTTTATCGTCGGTACTAGCTTTCAAGAATTCAGAGAAATCATTTTGAGGTAGGAGAATAATTTTCTTAAATTGTTGGGCATTCAAATTTAGAATGTCATCAATCATATGACCAACGTCGACTGGTTTAGAGGCTAAACTGTCAGTTTCAATTCCACCGATTTTATCCACCGTGGATAACTTTGCGGTAGTAGCTTTTTTGGTTAAACCGTCACCATTTTTCTTAGCCAACCATTGTTCAGGTGTACGAGTTATTTTGTAAAGAAGATTGCCTTGCTCAAAATAAAAAGTAACTTCTGTAGCTTTATCGTCTGGGGCAAATTGGCTGCGCATCTCTTTAGGTTCACGGTCACCAGTGGTACTACCGAATAGCGCAAAAGTCATAGCGTCAAAAATAGTAGATTTACCGGCACCGGTATCGCCACCAATTAGGAAGATTGGTGATTCATCTAGTTTGGTAAAATCGATAATTGAATGTTCATGTGGTCCGAAATAGTTCATTTCAAGATATGCTGGTTTCAAAATTATTTCTCCTTTCCTAATTCAACGAAGATATTCTCAACGATATTTTTTTGTGATTCGGATAAATCTTTATCGGTAATTGATTTATAGAATTGATCAACCGTATCTTCAGGACTCAAGTCCTTAGAATTCTTAGCCAAAGTTAGGTTAGATTGGTCATTTTGAATATTTTGATAATCCAATTCAACGACAGTTCCATAAATATTTTGAAGTTGGGCTCGGATATTAGTTTGAGTATGTTGAGTTCGATCGAATTCAGTAATAGTTATTGCAAACCAATCTTTATCAACCGGTTGATTCTTGTAAAATTCAGGGTCAAGTAGAGTCTCCCAAGTTTCTTCTAGAACGATTAGATCAGTATTTGGTTCAATTTTTTTGAAAGTTCGAGTAATGCCATCATCAGTAATATCAACGATGTCAACACCTTTGCCCTGATTTTTCAAACGTGCTTCTTTGACATTGAATTTTACAGGACTACCAGAATAACGAATTTTATCGTTAGGTGAAGCAAAACGTGTATGGATATGTCCTAACATGACGTAGTCAAATTTCTCAAATCGATTGGCCGTAAGAGTTGCCAAGCCACCAACTTTTGAGGTCGTCTCGCTAGTTAATTCGAGTTCATCATCTTTACTAGGTGTGACCGCAAAATGGGAAATCAAAATATGTTTTTTATTTGGTGAAAACTTCTTTTCAATATCGGTAAGAACTAGATTCATGGCATCATTAATAGTATGAATATTCTTAACAATTTCCTCGTCTAAGCCTTGTTTGTTGTAATAAACTCGAGCATCCATTGGGTCAAAAAATGGCAACATAAATATTTGAACATCGTCATTTTCAACTGGTACGAAGGCCTCTTCTAAGAGTGTATTCAAATGAAAATTGGAGAATTCCATCCAGTCACGACCGTAGTTTAAACGTTTAGCCCCGTCATGATTACCAGAAATAGCATAAATAGGAATTTGATTTTCCAAATTGATTCGTCTGAACATTTCATTCAATGCTGAAACTGCATCAACACCGGGAATAGCTCGATCATAAATATCTCCAGCAATGACGATGCCATCGACTTTTTCCTCTTTAGCAATTTGTAAAATCTGGTCAAAAGCGTGTTCTTGTTCATCTAAAAGAGAGAACCCATTCAAGGTTCGTCCAATATGCCAGTCAGCTGTATGTAAAAGTTTCATTTGAATCCCTCCAAGTTGAATTATTGTTACGATATATTTTTTATACGTCTAATTTTGAAAGACGACAACCCCAAATTAGGAATTAGTTTGATGATTTATTAGCATATTGAAATCATATCATTATCAACGAACATATGTTTGTTAAAACTGCAAATAAAAAATATTTTTTAGTTGCAATTATTGAAACACAAAAATGGTGAATCCAGATAGCTGAATTCACCATTAATTTTAATAAATTTTCGGTTAATCGTTTAAGTTATAACGTAATTTCATGTTTTCTGAACCGGCAGTTACCATGTCGCCAAGTAGCTTAGTTTGTTTTTCAAAAGCAACGTTAGCTAAGTTTTCATTAGCAGCTTCAAGATATTTAGTGATTGATTCACTTTGATCTTTAAGAGCAGCGTCAGTATCGTTTTGAATCTTACGATAAGTACTCATAGCGTCGAGTTCATAGTCATTTCTCATATCAACGTAGAAGTCATAGTCAGTATCACCCAATAGGGCAGTTGTACAACTTAACCAGTACATGTTGTTCATATCGAATTTCCCAGTAGCATTCTTGTAAACGGCAGGTGTGTCATTGACGTTAGCGTAGAATGGAACAACTGTATTGAATGTATTGGCACCGTAAGCTAACCAGTGAATACCGGCAATTTCGTCAGGAACGTTGTTTCTAATTTGAAGAATGTGAACGTCGTGATTACGGTTGATACCAATTGGACGGAACAATTTCTTGTCAGATTCTGAGCCATTTCCATAAACGTCATACTTAGTATTTTCAAAGTGAGAACTCAAAACAAATTTAACATCCTCAATTGAAATTTTACGATTAGCATGGCAAATGAATGGAAGATCTTGGTCCATTGGATCATTAACTGTATCAGGACTAAAGAATTTTTGACCGTACCAAGCACGAGGATTGTTGTAAACAGTATCTTTGATAGATGAGCTACCGAAGATATGTCTCAAGTTGTACTTGTTAAAGTCGGGATTCAATTTGTTGTCGTCAATCATGTCTTTCAAGTCAGCTGAACTCATTGTGTCATCTGAGTTAAAGTCAAAATTGTCGATATTCATACGGTTAGGTGCAACAACGTAAGCATCATCAGGGATACGAACAGCGGCCCAGTGGTGTCCACCAATAGTTTCTAACCACCAAACTTCATCGTGATCAGCGAATGAAATACCGTTTGGTTCGTAAGTACCATATTTTTCCAATAGAGCACCCAAACGTTTTACACCTTCACGGGCGTTGTGAATATAAGGAAGAACAACTGTAACAAGGTCTTCTTCACCAAGTCCACCTTCAACAAATGGGTCGAGACCAAGAACACGAGAATTAGTAGTGATAGTTTCGGTTGCTGACATAGCAACATTTTCACTATTGATTCCGGCAGCAGGCCAGATACCGTTTGTCAAAATTGAGTTAGGAATTGATGTGTAGCGGAGAGGATTGTCAGGTAAATCAACGTTTACTTTACTAATAATTGATTGGTAAGTTTTAGGTTGATCCTCTGGATTAACAACGACAAAACGTTGTGGGTCAAGAGCCTCGTGACCATCATCATTTCTAGAGATAATTGTTGAACCATCAATAGAAGCATCTTTACCAACTAAAACTGATGTACATGAACCTTTAATTCGTTTTTCCATTGTATTAATATTCTCCTTTAAATGTTTATAGTATCTCAATTATAACTTTTCTAATTTGTTTAGCCAAATAATGAATTCAATAGTTTTTATATTTTAAATATCATTGACGGCACACTATAAAAGCGCTATCATAAAATATGAAATTAATAATGATAAATGACTGGGATTGTTATAGCAAAGTACAGGAGCTACACAAAACCCACTTGGTCCTAACTATAGGACTAAGTGGGCTTTTTTTATGGATTGGAGTTGTATCAATCATAAATAGGGGGTCGATACTATGAAAATTAAAAAGATTTTAAATAATAATGCATTTATTACTAGAAACGACAATCACCAGGAAATTATTGTTATTGGAAAAGCAATTGCTTATGGAAAGCATTTCAACGAGGAGGTTGACGAAAGCAAAATATATAAAACTTTTGTACCAGTAAGTAAGGGGGACAGGAAACTGATTTTGGATATGGTTAATGATATTCCAGTTAGTTTCTTCCAGATTGCAAAGAAAATAGTGGATAAAGCTAGAGCTGACAGTGACATTAAGTTGACTGATAGTGTCTATATTGCATTAACAGATCACATTTCTTCTAGTGTTGATCGAGCAAAGGAAGGTCTATTCCTAACTAATCAGTTTTTATGGGAGATTCGTAGTTATTATCCTAAGGAATTTAGTATAGGTTTATGGGCAATTGAGTTGATTAATAAAGAATGTGATATCAAGTTACCCGAAGATGAAGCTGGATTTATAGCGATTCATATTATAAGTGGTGAATTGGGTAATAGGTTAGATGATTTTCATGAAGTTATTGATTTTATTAAAAAGATTACCAGCATAGTAACTTATCAGATGTCAGTCGATATTGATCGTGAATCCTTGGACTACAACCGATTTGTTACACATCTTAAATTTTTTTGGCAATATATGATGTACAAAAATGAATCAAGATCAATCGGCGATTTAAGTGACGATATGTTAGAGGTAATTAAAGGGAAAAAGATTGAGTCTTATGAATGTGCTTTGAAAATAAAGGAATTTATTAAACAAACATATAACTATGTTCTAAGTAATGAAGATTTACTATATATGACTATTCATATTGCTAGAATTACACAAAATTCAAAGGGGAATACTGATGGAATACGAACAGATGAATAAAGATATTATTCAAGGTGTCGGCGGAAAAGGGAATATTAAATCCGTTGTTCATTGTGCAACACGTCTGCGTTTTGTCTTGAAAGATGAATCTAAAGCAGATGACGAAAAGGTAAAAAATATACCTGGTATTTTACAACTAGTAAAAAAAGCTGGTCAATACCAACTAGTTATTGGTAACAATGTTGAAGATGTTTATAACGAACTTGCTGATATGCTTGATTTAGATAATGATAGTAGCTCAGATGATGATTCTAAAGATAATCGTAATCTTTTCGACAAAATCATTGGAACAATTACTGGTTCCATTGCTCCAGTAATTCCTTTACTAGCCGGAGCCGGAATGGGAAAGGTTTTACTACTTGTTCTAACGTTGTCAGGAGTCTTATCTGATAAGAGTCAGACTTATATTATGTTGAATCTAATATTTGATACTGGTTATTACTTTATGCCTGCATTTATTGGATTCTCAGCTGCTAAAATATTTAAAACAAATCAATTTTTGGGAGCCTTTATTGGATTAGTTACTGTTAATCCTAATTGGGTTGCCCTCGTAGCAGCCGGCAAACCGGTACAATTTTTAGGAATGCCAGTTGATTTAGTATCATACTCAGCTACATTAATTCCTGTTATTTTATCTGTATGGATTATGTCTTACATCGAAAAATTTGTTAAGAAGATTACACCAGGAATGATTAAGGTCTTCGCAGAACCAATGTTAATTATGTTGATCACTGCTCCATTAACTTTCCTTGTAATTGGACCTATTGCAAACTTGATTTCAATCGGTATTGCAAATGTAAGTATGTTCCTTTACAACAATGTTGGATTTATTGCTATTCCAATCTTAGCCGCAGCTTATCCATGGTTGGTATCTATTGGTATTCATAAAGCTTTGAGCCCAATCAGTATTCAATTGGTTGCTACACAAGGCTTTGATCCAATTATTCGTGTTGTTGCACTATGTTCTAATATGTCTCAAGCTGCTGCCTCATTAGCAGTTGGTTTAAAGACAAAGAACAAGAAACTTAGAGATTTAGCATTATCATCAAGTGTTACTGCTTATCTTGGTGGTATTACCGAACCTGCAATGTTTGGTGTCAATTTGAAATTAAAGAAACCTATGTACGGTGCTATGATTGGTGGCGCCGTTGCTGGATTGTTTGCTGGATTTATGAAAATGAAGGCTTTCGTATATGTAACACCAGGACTTTTGAGCTTACCAATGTGGGTTTCTAAGTCAGAAAACTATATTTTACCTGCAGTTGCTACAATTCTTATTTCTAGTGTCGCCACATTTATTGCTACATGGGTAATTGGTTTTGATGATCCAATTAGTGAAAAAGATGCCAAAGTTGCTAAGAACAATGAGGATAAAAAAGTTACAGAAAAACATACTATCAAGAGTCCAGTTGAGGGAAGAACAATTGCTCTCAGTGAAGTCAATGATGAAACATTCTCAAGCGGTATTATGGGAAAAGGTATGGCTGTAATTCCTGATGAAGGAAAAGTTATTGCCCCAACAGATGGTGTTGTTTCCGCTGTATTTGAAACTAGTCACGCAATTGGAATTCATTTAGATAATGATGCTGATTTGTTGATTCATATTGGTATTGATACAGTTGAACTTAAAGGTAAATTCTTTAAGACATTAGTTAAGAAAGGTGAAGAATTCCACGCCGGGCAAGAGTTATTGACCTTTGATTTGGAAGGTATTAAGAATGCTGGTTATGATCCAACTGTTATGGTAATTGTATTGAACAGTAAAGATTTTCTAGAGATTCTACCTATTCCAGAAACAGAAAAGGAAGTCACATATAACAACGATTTATTGATGTTGGCTTAATTGGAGGGAACTATGGAATATTATCAAATTAATCAGAAGTTTCTTTGGGGAGTAGCTACTGCGGCTAATCAAGTTGAAGGTGGTTGGAATGAAGATGGTAAAGGTATGTCCATTGCTGACTGTCTGCGTTATCGCCCACAAATTGATTCTAATGATTATAAGTCAGTTAATACTATTAATAGTGCTGAAATAAAATCTGCATTAGCTGATAAGTCATCCAAAGGATGGGCTAAAAGACATGGGGTTGATTTTTATCACAATTATCATGAGGATATTAAAAGGTTGGCAGATACTGGAATAAGTGCATATCGTTTTTCAATTAGCTGGGCCAGAATCTTTCCCAATGGTGATGATTTGGAACCAAATCAAGCTGGATTAGATTATTATTTAGATTTGGTTAAAGAGTTGGCGAAATATAATATAACTCCAATTATGACTCTGTCACATTATGAAATGCCTTTAAATTTAGTTTTGAAATATGATTCTTGGTATGACAGAAAAATTGTTGAATATTTTGAACGTTTTGCAAAAACAGTAATTGATTATTTACACGACTATGTAAAATATTGGATACCAATTAACGAGATAGATAGTATTATTAGACACCCATTTTCTTCAGCAGGTCTTATTGAAGATAGATTTCTCGGGAAGAATTTTGAAAGTGTAATATATCAAGCAATGCATCATCAATTTATTGCTGCCGCTGGCGTAGTAAAGTATTGTCACGACACATATCCCGAGATGAAGGTGGGATGTATGGTAACAAGGACGACTGTTTATCCATACAATAGTGATCCACTTAACGTTTTGAAAGCGACAAAAATGATGAGGGATGTGTATGCATTCAGTGATATCCAAGCAAGAGGTGTTTATCCAACATATTTAATAAAAAAATTACAAAAAAAGAATATTCATATTGAATTACAACCGGGGGATAAGGAGTTACTTAAAGAAAATACTGCTGATTTTGTTGCATTTAGTTATTATTCTTCTGTTTGCACAGCATACGATACAAAAGGATTAAAAGTTACCAAAGCTAATAGAACAGTAGGAGTTTATAATAAATATTTATCCGAAAGTGAATGGGGCTGGCAAATTGATCCTGTTGGATTACGAATTTCTTTGATTGATTTGTATGATAGATACCAGAAGCCGTTATTCATTGTTGAAAATGGTTTAGGTGCGAAGGATGAATTGACGGATGATGATCATATCCATGATGATTATCGTGTTGAATATCTTAGAGAACATATTAAGGAAATGCTGATATCATTAACCCAAGATGGAATTGAATTGATGGGGTATTGTATTTGGGGAACAACAGACATGGTTTCAGCATCGTCAAATCAAATGTCAAAGCGTTATGGATTGATATATGTTGATTTGGACGATAATGGTAATGGGACTTATAACCGTTATAAAAAGGATAGTTACTATTGGTATCAAAAGCTTTTAAGATATGGAAATAAAATTCCAGAATCATTTTTAGAAGAAAAATCTTAACAACAAAAACGTAAGGTCGGATTATTGATCTTGCGTTTTTTGATTATATGATATTGAATTGTTTAATTCGAATGAAATCGAACGTATTTTATTTAAAATATATAGTTAAATCAGGTTGGTATAACAATGTTTTGAGGACTACAAGGAAAAAGATTCATTAATATTCGCACGTATTTCAAACGAATTGACAAAATGATATTAAGGTGTTTAAAGAAAGGCGTATAAAAATATATCCGCCTAAAAGTAAATTACGTGATTACTTTCAAACATAGAATAAGTACTAGTAATTTGATTAAAGCTATATATCCATATAAGAATAAAATCAGTCACAAATAATCAATTAAATTTTCCAGTTAAATCATTTGACCTAGACCACGCTCTAAGTATTAAGGTTGAGTTATTAATCGAAAGGACCTTAATATTTTATGAAACAATTGAATATTGGTAATACAAGTTGGAAGGCTTCTGCTGTGGGGTTAGGCATCATGCGTATGGAAGCTTTATCTACAAAAGATGCTGCTAAAACACTTGAAGCTGCAGTTGATAGTGGAATTAATTTTATCGACTCAGCCGATATTTATGGCATGGGTAACTCCGAAAAAGTATTCGGTGAGGCAATGAAGCAGGCAAATATTTCTCGTGACGATATCTACATCCAGTCAAAAGGTGGAATTGTCTTTGACCCTGCTAGAAGTCACGGAAGTTTTGTTTTCGGTAAACGTTACGACTTCTCCAAGCAATATATTATTGATGTAGTTGACGGAATCTTGGAAAGAATGCAGATTGATTATCTTGATTCATTTTTACTTCATCGTCCAGATCCATTGATGGAACCAGAAGAGGTCGCTGAAGCATTTGATGAATTACAAGCTGCTGGTAAAGTTAGACATTTCGGTGTTTCAAACTTCAATCCGCAACAATTCGAATTGGTTCAAGAAACTATTGATCAAAGATTATTGATTAATCAATTGCAATTCAGTATCGCCCACACAGGGATGATTGATTTTGGCCTGCACACAAATATGACCGACCCACGTTCAATCAACCACGATGGCGGAGCTTTGGAATTTGCAAGACGTATGGGAACAACGATTCAAGCATGGTCACCATTCCAATATGGGATGTTTGAAGGAACATTTATTGGTAGTGATAAGTTCCCAGAATTAAATAAGAAATTACAAGAATTGGCTGACAAATATAAAGTAAGTAAAAATGCGATAGCCACAGCCTGGATATTAAGACATCCGGCAAATATTCAAGTAATTATCGGAACAATGAATCCAAAACACATTGCGGACAGTGCCGAAGGTGCCAATGTCAATCTTACAAAACAAGAATGGTATGACGTATACTTTGCAGCAGGAAATGACTTGCCATAAATCAGAGAGCGAAGAACAACGGTTAGATTCTGAGCATTTGCCTAAGCCTAGGAATTGCACGCGATTTTGCGTGTGATTTCTAGGGTGTAGCAAAGCACAGGAATCTGTTGTTCACAGCTCGTTTAGGACGAACGAGTCGAACAATACAATTAACAATCAGTTGAAATAACCACCCTAAACCAAAAAAAGAAGTATTGATTTATCCAATTTTCACTTTGGATAAAATCAATACTTCTTTTTAAATTACTTAGGCAAATCAATTCCATCATTCTGAATAGCCAACAAATACTTCTTCAATAAAACATTCTTAACATTATACTGAGCACCAGGTTTGGTATAAGCAGCAATCTGAATAACCAAAGTCCCATCCGGCTGATTAGAGAATCCTATAATAGAAGGTTTCTTAGTGATCTTTAACTCGTTCAAATCAAGTTCTTGATTAGTATCTTCAATTAACTTAGTAATACGATCAAACGGTGCATCACTTGAAATAGGAATTTCCATCAATGCTTGCATGTTATTGCGAGACATATTACTGACGATAGTAATATTGCGATTTGGGATGTAATTCAAAGTTCCATCGACACTTTGAATTTGAGTTGTCCGGATACCAACGTAAGTGACCTGACCTTCAACGGCATTGACTTTGATAGTATCACCAACACTGATTTGTTGCTCCAAAAGGATGAAGAATCCATTTACCATATCAGAAACAAATCCCTGTGCACCAAGACCAATAGCCAAACTGAATATTCCGGCACCGGCAATCAAGGTACCTACGGGAATTCCGATTGCTGAAAGAATGGCATAGATCCAGAAGAACATTAGGATATATTTGAAAATATTGAGTACCAATGTATAAACGGTATCCAATTTTTTAGGTGAGAAGGTTGTCTTTGAGTTTCTCAAACTAGTTTTAAAAATGTGACGGATAATTTTTTTACCAATCCAATTTATCAGTAACAAAACTACGGTTAATAAAATTAGTTGAAAAACGACTGAGGCAACGTGCTGCAAAACTGATTCCCAATTAACTTTGAGAAACATGTTTTTGATGAATGAATTAAAGTTGAAAGATGATTTCAAAATGTATGTTTCCTTTCGAAAAGCTGCTTAAATAATAATAGCATAAAAGAAAAAAGCTAGAAAACCTTATCGGTCTTCTAACTTCATCTATTAGTAGTAGCTCTTTGGAACAAAATCCTCAACGGCAACATATAATTTGTCTGATAAATCTTTATATAATTTATGTTCGCCAGTCATGAGTGTGAAGTTTTGATTGTCGCAGGATTCAATCAATTTGATAGCTGCCGCAATTTTTAAGTCGTCGTGTGAGTAATCAATTTCGCTTTTTCCGGTAATTGTAATATCTAAAGTTGGTGTATTTTGTCCCAATGTATAATCTTGAATGTTTTCTGTGATCAATTTTATATCTCCTCAATTTGTGGTGGAAGAATAAACTATCACAGATTTAGGCGTTGTGACGCTAATCATACTAATTGTAAAATTAAACTGGAAATGTTGATGTAGCGCGATTGCTTGTAACTCTAGCTTTATCTTTCTCGTTAATATCGGTATAACTAAGTCAAAAGGGAGTTGAATTCATGGACTTTGGAATGCAAATCAAAAAGTTGCGGAGTAGTCATAAATTAACGCAAGAACAATTAGCGTTAAAACTAAATGTTTCGCGTCAAACGATTTCCAGTTGGGAAAATAATCGTAATTTGCCAGATTTAGAAATGGTTGTGCAGATTGCTAAAATTTTTGAAATTTCATTAGATCAATTGATTCTAGGTGATCCAACAATGACAAGTAAATTGATGAAGGACGGTAGCGATATGAGAAAAGCTCGAATTAGTTTAATTACAACGATTGTGTTATTGCTAGGTGGAGTAATCTGTTTTGGACTCTTTATGATGATTGGTTCAACAGTTGATAGTAGTGGAATCCTCCATGAACCATTTTTCTTAGTACCGATAGGCTATCTGTTCTTATTAATGGGTATAATCAGTGGTGTAGTTTATTTGATCCAACGAATAAGAAAATAACGTCTTAGTATCCTAATATGTTAAAGTAGGATTACTTAATAGGAGGAATTTACAAAATGGCATACCCACAATTAGATTTAGATAACGCTACTGGTAGTGTAGCAACGATTACAACAAATCATGGTGTTATCAAAGTTCAATTATTCGATGAACTCGTACCAAAGACAGTTAAAAACTTTATCGAATTAGCTCAAAAAGGTTATTACAATGGAATTATTTTCCATCGTGTTATCCCTGATTTCATGATTCAAGGTGGCGATCCAACCGGAACTGGTATGGGTGGCGAAAGTATCTATGGTGATAGTTTTGAGGATGAATTCACAGACCAACTTTTCAATTTAGATGGTGCATTATCAATGGCTAATGCTGGCCCTAATACCAATGGTAGCCAATTCTTCATTGTTTCAAACCAAAACATGCCTAAGCGTATGGTTAAAGAAATGGCTTCAGCTGGTTACCCAGAAGAAATCGTTGCCGCATACAAAAACGGTGGAACTCCTTGGCTAGATCACAGACACACAGTCTTTGGTCAAGTTAAAGAAGGCATGGACGTTGTTAATGAAATCAGTCGTGTTAAACGCGATGGTAGTGATAAACCTAAAGATGACGTTATTATGGAAACAGTTGAAATTAGTAAGTAACAGAGAGCGGAACAAGCCGGTTAGATTCTGAGCATTTGCCTAAGGCTAGGAATTGCACGCGATTTTGCGTGTGATTTCTAGTCTGTAGCAAAGCACAGGAATCTGGCTTGTGTAGCTCGTTTTCAATAAGAGAGTGTAACAATGGTTCTCAGTTCGTGAGACCGGATGTTAAGTAAATCGTAGGGAGTTACTATTGTGCAGCTCGTTTCAAAACAGTAAAAAAACGTGCAAAATCTTCTCCAAATCGAGAAAGATGCACGTTTTTTTATTTTGCGTAATAATAAGTTTATTAATAACAGGAGGGACTTATGGGGAAACAGATTAAAGAGTTTTTCATCTTAACTCAAATTTATTCAGTCGTGACATCAATTATGCCGGTATTATTAGGAATCATGTTTGTGGGATTATATTATAAGACAATCAATATCGGTTTAAGCATCTTGCTATTTATTGCGGTGGTCCTGTTTCACTTAGCAGTCAATGTCCATAATCAATATGTCGATTATTATAAGTATAAGAATCAACCGGACGTCTTCAAAAATAGTGTTAATAATACTTTGAAAATCAATCATATCAGTCCAAGGAAGACTCGCTGGACCACAATTATTTTAGCGGGAATTTCAGCTTTGATAGGATTGTACTTATTTAGTCAAACGGGATGGTTTATTTTATTAATAGGTATTATCAGTTTTGCGATAGGGTATCTTTATTCTGGCGGTATCAAGTCAATATCCTACACGCCATTCGGAGAATTGGTATCAGGATTAACAATGGGATATAACATTACATTATTAGCAGTTTATATTAATTTGGAGAACACGCCACAATTTGCTTGGAATTTTATTTTGAAGACAGCATTAGTTTCATTGATTGCCGTCTTTGCTATAAGTAATATTATGTTGGCTAATAATATATCTGATGCTAAAGAGGATTTGACCGTTGGACGAAAAACCATCGTAGCTTATTTGGGACAGAAGAAATCCCTCCGAGTTTGGGTTTTAAGTTATGTTCTAGGTTATTTAGCTATTATTGTATCCGTCTTATTGGGGTATTTACCTTGGTACTGTTTTTTAATACTAGTTTTGACGATGCCACTGATAATTAAAAACAGTGTTGGATTTGTTAAGAATCCTAGTAAGGTTTTAACGTTTGTCAATTCAGTTAAGAATGCTCAGATCCTATTAATTTCCGTTCTAATCGGTGGTCTTATCAGTTTGTTCTAAAAATGAGTTAGTAATATCTTGATAGATATTTTTGAAATATGAATTCTTCAGAAAAACTAGATTAATAGGATGTTCCACATCAAATCCTTTTAAATCTAGTTTTTTTAGTTTCCCCGATTTCAATTCATTAGTGACAAGGGATTCATAAATAAAGCTGATACCCTCATTTTGTTTAAGTAATTCCACGATTGTTGAAGGACTGGCAATCTCCATTACATGAGTGAAATCGTTAATTTTATAGTTTTGAGTAGCTAACCAATTTTCGAAAATATTGCGGCTGCCGGAACCTTGTTCACGAATCAATAGTGTTTGGGAAAACAAATCGTCAATAGAGTGGGTATCAATTAGAGAATGTGACACGCAAATAAATTTCTCCCGTTGAACAAAGAAGGAATCAAACTCATCCTTATTGTAATTTCCTTCAACTAAACCGAAATCAACTTTACCATTACGAATGTCCTCTAAAATGTGTTCCGTGTTATTGATCTTTGTTGCGACAATATTAGTTTTGGTAGATAGGTGATGGATAAACTTGGGAAGGATAGTGGAACTTAATGATAATGTGCAGCCCATTTTTAATTGTTTGGTGCCAGTTTGAAGGGAAGTTATGACTTTATTGCTTTCTAATTCAACCTGTTGAGCCAGATTTGCCAACTCTAATCCTGCTTTTGTTAATCGGATACGTCCATGCTCACGGATAACTAGTTGTAAATTCAATTCGTCAGCTAATGAAGTGATTTGTTGCGAGACTGCTGGTTGAGTAATGTACAATTCTTGGGCTGTTTGGGTAAATGAGTTAGTTTTAGCCAGGACTTTGAGTGTATTGAAGCGTTTATCAAGCATAATTGTCTCCTATATAAGTATTATTTATGATAATCAAATAAATACTAATTTTTACTTATGATGATTCTATATTATCATTTTGAATGAGGGGGATTTAACATGTATACGAAACTTTTCGAAAAAAGCTTTTATTACGCATTTATTATGACACTAGTTTGCTCAATCATCGGTAGTTTCCTAGGTGGATTGCCATATCTATCTATTATTGGAGCTTTAGTGATCTCATTGATACTAGGGATGATGTTTCAAATGTATCGTCCAGCCATTCAGAAAGCTGAAAATGGAATTGGATTCATCTCAAATAAATTTTTGCGATTAGGAATTATTCTATTAGGATTCAAATTGAATTTAATTGATCTTGCTAATGCGGGAGTGAAAACAATTCTCTTTGCAATATTCATTGTTAGTGGTGTTATCTTTTTAACATACAACATTGCACGAAAACTAGGTGTTAGTAAACGATTGGCAATTTTAACAGCTAGTGGGACAGGAATTTGTGGTGCCGCTGCAGTTATGGGTATATCTCCACAAATCAAAGTTTCCAAAGAAGAAGAAACAGCTAAGCATAATGATGAAGTTTTAGCGGTTGCGATTGTTGCTATTCTAGGAACAGTCTTTACATTAATTGAAATTGCGCTGAAACCAATGTTACATATGAGTGCAACACAATTTGGAGTTATGGCAGGTGGATCATTACATGAAATTGCCCATGCGATTGCCACAGGAGGTGCCGGCGGACCAGTAAGTTTGAGTGCAGCAATAATTACTAAGTTATCACGCGTATTACTATTAGCACCAGCTGCTTTAGTTATCGGTATCTGGTATCAACGCTCAGAAAAAGTTAATGGTGGAGAGAAACAGAAATTACCGATACCTTGGTTTATGGCCGGATTTTTGATGGCTAGTATTATTGGCACCTTTGTACCCATGTCTGCAACGATTTTAGGATTACTAGTTAAGTTAGCGTACTTGGTACTAGGGATGGCAATGGCCGCCTTAGGTATGAGTGTTAACTTCAAAGCATTTTTAAGTAGTGGAAGAAATGCAGTTATAGCCGCATTATCATCTTCAGTCGTTTTATTAGGCTTTGCTATTATTGTAAGTAAGTCATTCTTTTAATAGAAGTATCTGTTGATTAGACGATCAATGGATACTTTTTTGCTACTATACAGATAGTAATTAGTCGTTAACTGAACAAAAAACGTGTTATAGTATAAAGCAACTATGATGAATCGGTTTTTATTTTAGATTTCTTTTTGAGTTAGTATATAGGAAGAAACACATCATAACTTTATTATGTAAATTAAATTCGAAAAAATAATAAAAAAAGCTTGCAACGTATAATCATTAACGGTAATATATATCTTGTTGTTGCGACAGAGCAATGGTGTCAACGGATTGAAGGTTTCCTTCCTCCTAACATCACTTGAAATTATTTTTAAAAAGTTCTTGACTCACGTCATTAACTT
>CALNAK010000013.1 GCA_937874185.1 uncultured Lactobacillus sp. | reverse complement strand
TACCAATTACGTAAAGTCTACGCAACCCTTTTTTACAAAAAAGTTGATTTTTTTTCAAAAGCCAAAGCATATCTATCAATATCAATTGATATTACTACGTTGTCGTGGGTTCGTCTACACAAAAAAAACGCCAGAAGTAAGGATCACTTCTGACGTTTATGACTATTGTTACTTCAATTCCGGAGCATCTGTCTGATACAAGTCTACTAACGACTTATTATCATTTTGAGCCAACAGACTAGTTCCATTCTTCTTCTGTGCCTTCTTCAGTTCTTTAAGAGCCGTGGCCTTCTTATAAGAGAAGTCCTTCTTATTAACTGTAGTAAAGCCTGGAAGCTTGTGGAATCTCAATAGATCCCCATTAATAACTCTATCTGATAGAGATAACTCAGTTGTTACCTTATTAGCTAGTTTTTCCTTCTCAGCCGTAGATACCTTCTTATCTACTTTACCTGTCTTGGTATCGTAGTAAGTACTTCCGACTTTCGTTAACGTTGGTGAAACAAAATCACCATTTCTAAATGCCACAGTTTGCGAGTGCTCACTTGAAAGAAGATCACTACCAAATTGAATCATGTTCTTGTTATTAATACCTAGTAGATTCAATAGTGTTGGTAATACATCAATCTCACCACCATAAGTATGATTAATACCACCCTTTAGTCCATCCATATGAATCATAAATGGTACACGTTGGTATTGAGCATTATTAAAGTCATTGAATCCTTTAATACCTGTTAACTTAGCCATAGCCTTCTTATGATTATCGGAAATACCATAGTGATCACCATATAGTACGACTACACTCTTCTTATCCAAACCGGTTTCCTTCAGCCAAGCCATGAATTCACCAATAGACTCATCCAAATATCTTGCTGTTTGAACATAGCCATCAACGGTCTTATCGCCAGTGTCAGTCTTAGAAATACTCTGATTCTTCTTATCCAAGGTATATGGATAGTGGTTAGTAACAGTAATTAGTTTTGCATAGAATGGTTGTGGTAATTGTTGGATATATTGAGTTGAATCCTTCAAGAAAATCTTATCCTTCATACCATAACCAACGTTGTAACTCTTCTTTTGCTTATAGTAGTTAGAACTAAAGAAGTAATCGTAGCCCCATGACTTATAAGCATTATCACGATTCCAGAAACTTGGCACATCCCCATGGAATGAAGCTGATGTATATCCAGCTTCTTGATCCAGAATAGCGGGTGCAGCCTGGAATGTATTAGTTGTACCATCAGTAACCATTGCTGATCCTTCAGGTAAACCAAATAGTGAATTCTCCAACATAAGTTCGGCATCGGCAGTTTTACCTTGTCCAACTTGATTAAAGAAATTATCAAAACTTAGAGTATCATCCTCATGATAAAGCTTGTTTAAGTTAGGAGTTACCTCTTCGTCATCCCACTTATAATCAATCATGAATTGTTGCAGACTCTCCAAGTGAATGATAAAGACGTTCTTACCCTTAGCTACTCCGGTATATTCAACATTAGGCTGAACATAATTATCCTTCATATACTTTTCAATCGAATTGATATCTGAACTCTTTGCCTGCGACTTAACAGCATTAGTCTTAGTTGTCTTAACCATGTCATAGATATTAAAGACATTAAGTCCTAAGTATTTAACAATGTAGTTATTATCAAATGTTCTAGTCAAAAGTTGTGAACGGTCACCTTCAGCAAGTGTAAGGTTCGCACCAAATAAAAGAACCGCCAAAGAACTTATTAAAACTGGAATCTTCCAGTTAAGACGTTTGATATCCATTCTGATGACATGAAATGCCAACAATAAGATCAATATAATAACATCCAAGAAAACTAAGAAATCAGTTGGTTTCAAGATTCCCATAATACTTTTACCAAGGTTATTAGATACAGAACCTGAACCCTTGATAAGTACCATTGTTAAAAAGTCTGAGAATTCACGATAGTACAAAATATTTGAGAATAACCAGACGGTATCCAAGAAATCAACAATCAGAAGGAAGATATAAGATTTTCTTCCCTTCATATACAAGGAAATCCCAAATAGCAGTAGCATAATTGGAATTGGGTTGATAATCATTAAAAATGTTTGGATAGAACCCTTAACACCTAGATTAAACTTAGTTTCATAAGCATAGATTGTTTTAAGAGTATATAAAAACACAGCTAGAATTACGAATCCCAGCCTAGTGTTTAGAAAACTAGAAATACCTTTAGTAATACGCTTCATTATTTTCGCTCCATAGATTTATTAGCAATTTGTTGTTCAATTTTTGGTTTCTTCGAAACAGCAATAATCCCTAAGAACATCCCCAAATAATATGTAATAAATCTCCATAAAAACATACCCAATATTAATCCTGATGAAGAAGGTATAAATCCAGCAAACAATGTCTTGAAACTGAATTCTGCCCCGCCCGATCCACCAGGAATTGGAAAGATTGACACAATCATGACAATCATAATATGCATTACTAATACGTCGACTACATTTACATGGTCACAATTCAATGCTAATAAAACAAAATAGACTACGAAGTAGTATAAAAACAGTTGAACGATGGTTAAGAGTGAAGCCTTAATAACTTTAGTCTTTTCACGTTTCAAAACTAAACTCTCTTTGTAGAAACTATCAATATATCCCGTAGCTGACTGTAAAATTTTATCACGTTTTTCCTTTTTAAGAAAAAATAAAACCGGTTTCAAAACAATTTGTACCATTTTTTTTGTGAAATCATAATAATACATGATCATTAACAAGAAGGAAATAGTCACAACGTGAATTACCATCCCAAAAACGATCAGCATTGCTAGCCCAGAGAAATGTTTTGCAACACTATTAAAACTGACTAACATCGCAATAATAAAATTGACTAGAACCATAGCCTGATAAATAACAAACTTCATCAAAAGTACCGAACTAGCTCGACCACCATCAATTTTTGATTGCATTAAACCAACTAATTGAGCAGGTTGTCCACCAGATGAAAATGGTGTAATCGCATTAAACAAGGCTTGAATAAGCGGAATACGATACATTTCCCACCATCCAAACTTTCGATCTTCCTTTTTCTTTAACAATGTATGTAACACTAGCGCTTCGACACCATAAGATAGCATGATTGATAAAAATGCTACCCCTAGCCAGAAAAAATTCAATCCTTTAAACGTCGAAACTAATGCTTCAAAGTTAATATCTTTGGCTTCCCACCAGAAGATACCAACTCCCAAACCTAGCATTACAAAAAGTGCAGCTACATTTTTTCTATTCATTATTTTTCCCGTTTAGCAATTTTATATTGTTCAGTATAGAATTCATACCAAATCTTACTCAAGTTCTCCTCTGAATACTCATTAGTAGCTTCCCGTGACTTCTTCTTGAAATCTTCCAAGATAGAACGGTCTTGATTAGCTTTGTTGATAAAAGCATTCATATCTGAAAAGCCACTAGCCTTTTGGTAGTAGCCATCAATAATAGCTCTGTACAAATCCAAATCTCTCAAAAGAACTGGTGCACCACAGCTGAAAGCTTCCAAGACGGACATTGGGAACAATTCATCATACGAAGGCAATAGGAATAAATTACAGATATTATAGTAGTTAACTAAATCGTTACGATCAACTATACCTGTAAAAGTCATATTGCTTGGTGCATTTTCAATCATATCTTTGTAACGGTCATAACCATCAGTGATTTTACCAAATGAGAAACCACCTGCCCAGATAAATTGAATATCTGGATTAGCTTTAGCTAACTTGTAAAAATCATCGACACCTTTACGTTCTTGAACCTGGCCATCACCGAAAACAACAAACTTGTCTTCAGGAATGTTTAACTTCTTACGAAAATCAGCTTTTTCTTCGGCTGTCTTTTCATAGAAGTTATCTGTTGAAACAAAGTTTGGAATATATTTAATCTTATTACGGTCCAAACCGTGAGCAACTAGTTTATCAATAAAGGTTGGATTAACAACAACGATTTGATCCATACGTTTATAAAAACTAATTACATACTTATAGAATACGCTCTTGGCTGGCTCAGGCAACTTTATGCTACCCTCTAGCGTCTCAGGTAGGAAGTGAACGTAGCCAATCTTACGGCCACGTTTCTTTGAGAATGTAGACAAATAAAACTGTGGGTCAATTGTGTGATAGTGACTCAAATCACTGGCATGATAATCATTGATTTTAACATCAAATTCATCACTGAAATGATCCTTCAATAAGTTGATCAATTCCTTATAAGCACTACCAACACCTTGGCCAGCAACTTTATCCGCAGATGAAAACATATTTATTTTAATCATTAGAATACTCCTCTGGATCGATTGATGAATCTGAAAGCTTCTCTCGTACGAAGTAATCTTCGGCATGACGATAAAAATCTAATATCGAATTACCAAATCCATCTGATGAAATACCATATAGAACCTTTTGGCGAGCTTCACGATCATCAAATGACTTAGGATGGTCGAGATACGTCTTGATTTTAGGTACTAGCTGGTCATCTTCGTTGAATGTTACACCAACTGAAGGATCAGTCAACAAGGCGTCAGTATATGGCGCACTTCTAACAATAATCTTCAAGCCAGATGCAATCGCTTCAATGTAAGTCAAGCCTTGTGATTCAGTATCACTGGAGGAAACGAAAATATTTGCCATATGATAATATGGTGAAATTTTGTCATGCTCCACTTCGCCTGTAAATATGACGTTATCACTAACCCCAAGGTCCTGACTCATCTGGACTAATTCGTCCATATCCGGACCGCCACCAACAATTACTAACATAATTTTAGGATTATATTTGAGTAATTCCGACATCGACTTCAACATGTGGTCGATTTTTTTCTCCAATGCAATTCGGCTAAGCATCAAAATAACCGGAGTATCTTCTGATATTCCTAATTTTTCACGCACAGCAAGTGCATTAACTGGTTTAGTGTACTCTGATAAATCAACTCCAGTTGGAATAATTGAAATTGGAGCTTTAACAGCGTAACGATCCAACGTTTCCTTAACTTGCTTACTTGGAGCAACCACACCGGAAGCGTTCTTCAAGAACATTTTGGAAACTTGTTTAACATGATAAGGCTTTAAAAGATGTCCATTTAAGACATAATGCAAATAATCTTCATACATTGTGTGATATGTGTGAACGAATGGAATCTTTAATTGTTTAGCAACAAACTTACCAATCATACCTAGAGAAAACTCCGTTTGTGTATGAACGATATCTAACTTTACTTCTTTAGCAAGATCAACCGCGTGAAACATCCCACGAATAGCAATTCTTCGATCCGTAAAGGAAACGAATGGAACACTGGCTAGACGGAAAATGTTTGGTTCAATTGTATCCTTAGGGACATTGGGATCAGTTGTCGTAAAAATATAAACTGAATGACCTTTTCTCTCTAAGTCATTTTTCAATGTCTGGATTGACGTTGCTACCCCACTAACTTGAGGGAAGTATGTATCGGTAAAAATTCCGATATTCATAAAATCACATCTCCTCACAATCTTTATACAGTAGATTATAACAAAAAAAAGAAGGAATCACTTCCTTCTTCACTGCGTTAGGCTATTAATTTTTTAAAACTCTGATTTTGCATTAAGAAATAAAATACTACGGCACCAATTGCGACAACAACTAGCTCACCAAAACCTACGGTTACAAAGTTTAGCCAAAATGGCAACTTTAGAACAAAATGCAGCTCAGCACCAACAATAATTCCGTTAACAACGGCGCAAACAACTGGTACTGTCCACAATAATTTATTGCTGCTTGGAATTCGTGTAATGATTAGGCATGCAATAGCTGTTGCTAAAGTACCTAGAACAATATCGTACATTCCTAATTGAGCACTAAAGATATTGGAAATCAGACAACCAATAATTAGTGACCAACTATATTTGTGATTAAAAAATGGCAATAACATCAAAATCTCTGACACTCGGAATTGAACTTGACCATAGGAAAAAGCTGATATTCCTGGTGCAATCGTAATTGCTACATAAAGTGCGGCAATCAAAGCCAATTCTGTAATGTCTCTTGTTTTCAAATTACTCAAAATAAACCCTCCACTGTTTTAATTTAATCAGCAGGTTACCAGTGCAAACTGCTCCTAATAGACTATCTTATTTTGTCTAGTCTAGCAACCCCAACAAAAAAAGCCGCAGACATTATGTCATTGGCTTGGTTATTTTGATTTTTTGTGCTTGGTTATTTTGAAATGAGCTACACAAGGGCAACTCCTTCCGCTTTGCCTGACTTCCCAAATCATACGCAAAGTACGCGTATAATTCGTGAAGCCCTGCAAATGCTCGGGAGCTAAGCGCCCTTGCTCCGCTCTCTGATTCTGAAACAAGCTACACAGGCCAATTTCTTCCGGTTTGCAAGATTACCCAAATCATGTGCAAAATACGCACATGATTCGTGTAATCCGGCAAATCCTCCGAAATTCCCGGCCTGCTCCGCTCTCTGACTATTTTAAAGTGCCGCGTGCACGTAATTGTTCGTCAATCAAATCTAAGACTTTTTGACGATCTTCTGGATTTTCAACAAAGTCATACTTGTCTCCATCAATCTTCATCTTAGGACTGTAATCATAGTCGTCATACCAGCCATCATATCTTTCAAGTAAGTTGTGATAGTATTCTGGCAATGTTGGATCTTGTTCTGGTTGTTCATATGAACGGCCACGTTTTTCAATACGGTGGATCATTGTGTCGTATGAAATATCCAAGTGAACTAATAAATCAGGTGCCTTCTTAGCTGCAGCGTATGGTAGTTCTTGCATCATGTTGGCTAAAAGTTCGTCATAAACTTTTACTTCTTGTGGAGTAGCTCTTCCCATATCAGCGTTCATATGGAAGAATAGTGAATCTTCATAAATTGAGCGGTCCAAAACATTATTGTCTTGTACCATAGCTTTCTTAATTGATTCAAAACGTTTGTTCAAGAAGTAAATTTGTAGCAAAAATGCATACTTCTTTGGGTCCTTATAAAATAGTGGCAATACTGGGTTATTATCAACCTGTTCATAGAAAGCCTCAGTTCCTAAGTGTTCTGATAAAACAGTTGCCAATGAACTCTTACCGGCTCCAATTGCGCCGCTCAATACGATCATCATTATTCTCCTCCAATTACGTGCTTTAATTCTCTTTTATGTGTAAAAACAACATTTATTATGATATCACTTCTATTCTATATATTGTATAGATTTTAGAAATTTCACCATATGTGGTGTTGATGGTAGCGTTCTTCTTCCTATATAAGTAACCTTTCAAAGCCTAAATTAATTTATTAATATTTTTACTATCCCCTTTTTTATAATGTCTAACAATCCTATAATTATCTTTGTATTCAAATTGAAAGGGGAAAAATATGGGGAAAAGATTTCGCAATATTATAACAACTTTCATAGCTGTATTGAGTTTAATTATCTTAGCTTTTTCATTTAAAACTAACAATGTAAAAGCCGCCAATAATTTTACCAGTTCAGATATGATTACAAGCGGTGCTATTGTCAACCAAGATAAGACATACAGTATGAGCAGTAACGTTCCACTCGAATATCACTTCGATACTACTGGTCATGATGTTTCAAACGGCGATACGTTGACAATCGACGTTCCTAGTCCTTTGACAGTCACACCCGGCAGTAATTTTGACGTAACTGATGATTCCGGTAAAGTCATTGGTACAGCCGTTTTAGGTAATAATAATCAAATAGTTGTTACCTTTAATGACATCGAAGATCACGCTAGTTTCCAAGGTAAGCTTAATATCGATACTGGTATCAATATTGATAGAAAAGCTGCTGAGGTTGGTACTAACACTGTTCCATTTCCAATTAAAGATGGACAATTTCAAGATAGTACTTTAAAGACAAGTGTCAGCAATAAAAACGTGTCTAAGAGTGGTAAATTCGGTACAGACGAAAACGGTGAAGACATTGTAACTTGGACTGTCCTTGCCAACCGTAACGAATTAAACTTTGGCACTTTAAATATTTCTGATACAATCAACGATCCAAATCTTGAATATATTCAAGGTTCATTAACTGTTCAGGAAGCAGCTTGGAAAGACGCAGATACAGGTACTTATTCACGTGGTAGAACTCTTGCATCAAGCGAATATACATTAAATGAGACTAGCGACAGTTTTAATGTATCGATTCCAAAAGCTGGTACTCAAATGTACGCTGTTACTTTCCAAACTAAAGTAACTGATCCAAACAAAGTAACTGATGGAACAGTTATGAAGAATAGCGCCACAATGAATGGAACTATTGCTGGTAATGGTAACAATTCAACTACTATTGAAGAAAATGCTTCCGGCAAAGTTTCCGGTGGTACAAACTCTGGTAGTGGTAGTGGTGACAAACTTGGTGGTGTCACACTAACTAAGATTGATGAACAAAATAATAATGCATCACTATCAGGTGCTGTTTATGATCTTTACAAAGTTGGTTCAGACACACCTATTAAAACTGATTTAACTACCGATGAAAACGGAAAAATTAATTTGACTGGTTTGGCTGCTGGTGAATACTTCTTCAAAGAAGTTCTTGCTCCCAACAATTACCAATTAAACGAAACAGAAATTCCATTTACAATCACTGGTCAAACAACAACTCCAGTTCAAGTTACTGGTGAAGATGAACCTAAGCAAGACGAATTAGGTTCAGTCGCAATTAGAAAAGTTGATGCTGCAACTGGTTACAAATTAGCTGGTGCAGAATTCAATGTTGTTAATACTGAAACTAATGAAGTTGTTGGAACTATTACAACTGACAGATTAGGAATCGGTCATCTATATAACCTTGAACCTGGTAGCTATAAGTTGGTTGAGACTAAGGCTCCCGAAGGTTATAAGCTTGGTAGCGACACTACATTTGAAATCACAAAGGATAAGTTAAATGTAGGAATACTTGATATTGAGGATGAACTTAATACCGAAATTGATGGTAACTTCACCGCTACTTTACAAAAATTTGATGGCTCAGATATGACAGTTGGCGTTCCCGGTGCTGAATATACACTTTACACTGAGAATGGTGAACCTATCACTTCAGTTTTAACCAATGAAGCTGGCCTTCTTAAAGTAGATAATCTTGAACCTGGTAAATATTACTTCTTAGAAACAAAAGCCCCAGAAGGCTTCGAATTAAATTCAGACAAGATTCACTTTGAAATTACCAATGATGATGTTGTTCTTGATCATCTAATTACTTCTGATCCACGTACTGAAGGTAATTCAGGTAACGAGGGTAATGAAGGCAATGAAGGTAACGAAGGTAACACTGAAGAACCTGGTGACAACAATGGCAACGAAGATACCGACAATGAAGAAAATAATAATGGCGGTAATGTAATTGTTGATCCTGAGAACCCTTCTACAGATAATAACAACAATAACAATAATGGCGGTGGTGTTATTACTAACCCCGGCAATACTAATAATGGTAATTCAACAGACTCAAACAACTCTACTGATACACTTCCACAAACTGGTTCTGAATCTGGTGTTGTAGCAAGTCTACTTGGATTAATTCTTTTAAGCAGTGTTGTTTATATCAAACGTCGTCACGCTTAGAGTAAAAAAATAAACTGAGAAAAATTCTCAGTTTATTTTTTTACTCTTTTTTAGAAAGCTCCACCACCGGAACCTCCTCCAAAGCCACCAGAAGAACCTCCACTGAAGCCGCCCGAGCCACCGCTAATACTTGATGACCCTCCTGCTGAAATTGCTCCCAGAAAGGCTGATTGGAATCCAGTATTAGATGCGATAAAACTATTAGCTCCAATATAGTAATAAGCAATCGCTGATTGGTTAATAGTGTCGGTACCAAAGTTTATCTTCAAAGCCTTAATAACTTTATCAGACACCCCGAAAACGACCGCATAGGGCAAGAATTGCTCCCAGAGAATCAAATCTCCGACCTCGGCCATCTTAATGTCGTCAATATCTTCTAGCATACGTTTGAAAGCCCGAATCTTATTGACCTCTTGCTCACCTAAATCAGTATATGGTGTAATTCTCTTCTTAACTAACCAATAAATACCCCAGACACCAACTGCCACGACAGCTAAAATAATTCCGATTGTTAACAAATGAGAACTTAGCAGCATTGAAATAGCGAACATAATTAATAAAATAATATCTGTAGCAACCGTAGTTACCTTAAAACTATCAACTAAATCTAAATTACCCATATCTAAATATTTTTCACGACCGGTAGCAGCAGCCTTAGCCCAATCATCAAACTTACCGACCATTTTCTTATTATTTCTGTCACTACCTCGAGCAAATTTACGTATCTGCTTAACACCGACCGTCTTACCATCCCCAATATCCTCAATCAAATATTTGAAGAAAGTATTAATTGGCGGTACTAAAGCAGTAATCTCGTAATCCTTACCTATTTTGTCAATCTTCATTCGACGTTTACCAACTTCATCCAATAAATCAGCCGTTAATGATAAACTATCAGCTTTGTCCTTACGATCCAGAATAACTTTAGTCATACTTGGAGAAAATTCAGGTTCATCAAAGATATGATAAAGCGGTGTCGGAATAATATGCCTCTGACCGGGATTCTTACGCAACTTGATAAATTGATAAATATATAATGCAGCAATGACAACAATTCCCAAAATCATTAACCCAAGATAAATACCACTCTTGCGACGACGTGTGTTATTAGCCTCAATAGCCAGATTCTTTTCATGGTCTTGAATTCTTGCTTTAGCATTCTTATTTACTTTTTTAGAATTATTGGGTGTAACTGAAACGGGAAAAATAATATGACTTTCAACAAATTGATTAACCGGATTATGATCTACAGTCATTACAACTTGACCATTTTTCTTGCTAACTTCTGTATGTCCTGATAATGGACCATGTGTCCACGCTTGTAATTGAGAAATATTATTTTGAGGTAAATTAACTGTTAATTTAACATTATTTAATTCATTATCCCAACCTGAACCAATAATTTTCCAATTGAGTTCAGCTGTATCTAAATAGTTCGTAATAACACCATAGATTTTATACTTATATGTGAAGGTCGCACCATCGGAAAATCCCATATGATACACTTTCATATTCATTGAGTTATTAGTTTTTGTCAGCTTAAAAGTATTGTCTTTTCCAGAATCAGATTGAGTTATCTTGCCAGAGTTTTCACCCCCGCTAACAGATACTTCAGGATCACTTGCACCTGAGGTTCCTCTCAAATCTTGATTATAGTAAACACCATGATACCCACCATCAAAACTGTAAGTAATCTTTTGAGTTAAATCGACATCCCCATTTTTCTGGACATCAGCCACAACGTTATAATTCTGCACTTTGAACTTGGCAGCTTGAACTTCGGTTGGCGATTGTAAAACCAAAAATAATCCGAAAAAAGCAAATAACAACCCCAATAACTTTTTCATCATTTCCCCCAATAAGTCTTCGTTACTCATATTTTAGCATATTAGAAATTTGTAAACGTCGCTGTCATCTCATTAGCATCAATCTTTGCCCATGTATTGAGTGGTGTAGTCATCATTGGAACGGTATGAGATGAATCATAATCGTAAATAATCGGTACTTTTTCATCACCTAAAACCTCTTGTAGAATTTCAACAGGCTTACGGCCACTTCCTAAATCATCAAACAAAGCATGTTTACCAAGAATAATTCCCTTAACTTGTGAAAAAATATTATTATTCTTCAACATCGCAAAACTTCTTTCAATAATTGAGGCATCTTTCTCTGCATCTTCAATAAACAATAAATCTTTCTTAGTAAATTTAGGATAGTATTGGGAACCAATTATTCCTGTCATTGTATTCAAGTTACCGCCAATAATATTGCCTTCTAAGATTGGTGTATCCGTGTATCCCCAGTGATTCGGAATCATTTTTTTATCTCTTGAAAAATCTTCCCAATTTATTGATTCATCGGTCCAATATTTAGGGGCATTAACTGTTACCGACTCATCAGCTGTATAAATTTTCATGAAATCTTCAAATGCTTCATCAACTATTGGAGAAAATTCGCCGAAAGTGGCTACTAACGCTGGTCCATATAAAACTCGACAAGCTGGTGCTTTAACGCTCACAGCTAAAAGTAAAGCGGTCGTGTCAGAATATCCAATTACAGTCTTAGGATGTTGTTGGAGATAATCAAAATCAATATATGGTAAAAGCGAATTAGTATTCATGCCACCAATCGTTCCCATCAAAATATCAACTGTATCATTATGAATCAATTGATTTATCTCAGCCGCACGTTCTTTAATGCTACCAGCACGATAAAAATCCTTTTGACCTGTTAAATTTCCTGCAACTAAATCAATTCCCTTACTTTCAAGAAATCTCTTTGCACGTGAAAATCTAACTGGTGAAATTGCAGTGATTGGTGTTGAACTTGAAAAGTAGCCTATTCTCATACTATCTATCCCCTCTAACATAAATTAAATTAATTATATTCCTAATTTAAGATAAAAATTGACTCCATAAATAATTTTGCGCAAAAAAAAAGCGATCATCTAAAAGATTACCGCACATTCTTAACAATGCGTCGAAGATCTCTTTCTTGATCACGTTTCTTTATAGTTTCACGCTTATCGTATTGTTTCTTACCTTCAGCTACGCCAATCAATACTTTAGCAAAGCCGTTCTTCAAGTAAACCTTCAAAGGAACAATTGTAATTCCCTTTTCTTGAACACTTGCAGAAATTTTACGAATCTCTTTTTTATGCATCAATAATTTTCTATTACGTAATGGATCGTGATTGAACTGATTCCCTTGATTATAAATGCTGATATTAACATTTTCTAACCAAAGTTCACCATTTCTTGATTGCACGAATCCATCTTTGATATTGATTTTACTAGCACGAACTGATTTAATCTCAGTTCCTGTTAAAGAAATTCCTGCTTCATAGGTATCTAAAATATTGTAATCATGACGAGCCTTACGATTATTGGCTACTTCATTTGCAGCCTTTGTGTGATGTTTCTTCATAACTCATCACCGGCTTTCGTATTTGCCACGTCTCTTATGGCTATTATTGTCTCCATGACCTTTACTGTCATTATGACGACCATGTCCACCACGGCCACGACCATGTTGTGCTGAACGCTTTTGCTTAAATTCAGCTTCACGCTTCTTAACTTGTTCTTCCTCTTCTGGAGTTAGAACACGTTCAAAATCAATTTGTCTATGTTCAACATCGGCTCTGATCAACTTAACTTTGATTGGTTGTCCAACCTTGAAAGTCTTACCAGTACCACGTCCGTGCATTGACATACTCTTCTCATCATATTCGTAATAGTCGTCCTTCATATTAGAAATATGAATCAATCCTTCAACGGTATTATCCAATTGAATAAACATACCGAATCCAGTTACAGAACTAACAACAGCATCAAATGTTTGACCAACTTGATCAGCCATGTATTCTGTCTTCTTCAAATCGTCAACAGCACGTTCAGCGTTGATAGAAATTCTTTCACGAGCCGAAGTATGGTTACCAATATCTGGCAAACGTTCTGACCACTTAGCTTGTTCATCATCAGTAAAGCCATTTACAGCATAACTGTGAATCATACGGTGAACAATCAAATCAGGGTAACGTCTGATTGGTGAAGTAAAGTGAGTATAGTATTTAGCAGCCAAACCAAAGTGACCCAATGCATCTGGAGAATACTTAGCTTGTTGCATACTACGAAGTAACATAATAGTTACAACTGGTTCCTCAGGAGTTCCAACAACTTGTGAGAGAACATCTTGGAACATCTTTGGTGTGATCTTCTTCAAATCACCGTGAACAGGAACACCCATTGCGGCAACAAATTCAAAGAAGTTCTTAACTTTTTCATCATCTGGCTTTTCGTGAATACGATACAAGAATGGAACGTGCTTCAAGTTATAATTCTTAGCAACAGTTTCATTAGCAGCTAACATGAATGATTCAATCATCTTTTCAGATGTTCCGCGTTCTCTTAACTTGATATCGATTGGCTTACCATTTTCATCAACAATGATTTGTGCTTCTGTTTCTTCAAAGTCGATAGCACCACGTTCGTGACGTTTGTTAAAGAGAATGGCGTGAAGATCAGCCATATTCTTCAATGTTGGTACCAATGGAGCGTATTCTTCGTTAAGTTCCTCGTCACCCTTCAAGATCTCGTTAACATTGTTATATGTCATACGATATTTTGATTGGATTACACTTGGATAAATTTCATGTTTAATGACATTTCCTTGTGTGTCGATTTCCATATCACAAGTTAATGCTAATCTGTCTTCACCAGGGTTCAATGAACAGATACCATTTGATAATCTAAATGGCAACATAGGAATTACTCGGTCAACAAGATAAGTACTTGTTCCACGAGCATATGCTTCTGCATCAATTGGTGAACCTTCTGTAACATAGTGTGTAACATCAGCAATATGAACTTCCAAATGATAATTACCATTTGGTAACATATCAACACCAACAGCGTCATCAAAATCTTTTGAGTCATCCCCATCAATTGTGATAACCATGTTGTCTGTTAAATCTTTTCTACCTTCACGGTCAGCTTCAGTCACGTGATCAGGAATTTGTTCAGCGGCCTTTAGAACTTCACTAGGAAATTCTGGATTGATGTCATTATCAACAACAATGGACATGATATCAACACCGGGATCATTCTTGTTACCAATGACCTCTAGTGCTGTACCTTCCATACTTTGTGGATGTTTATCGTTAGGATATTCATCAATTGAAACTTGGACCATGTCACCCATTTGTGGATGTAGACCCTTGTTTGAGATAAAAATCATGTAAGAAGCAATCTTCTTTTCATGACTCTTAACGTATCCATAGTAACCAGTTTTTTCAACTTGTGAATCACTGTATGGATGGAATTCACCAACAATTTTTGAAAGTGATCTTTCAACGATGCTAGTGATTTCACCTTCTGGTCCCTTGTCGATCCATGGGTTAGAAGGTTTAGTAATTTTTACTTCAACAGTATCACCGTTAACGGCGTGCAAAGTGTTGTTTCTAGCAATGAAGGCATCTGGTTCAACTTCGTCATATCTAACGAAACCAAATCCCTTATCATTACCCTTGAATTCACCTTCAACAACTGTTTCTGGAGAAGCCATTTTGAATTCGTCTTTATTGGTTAAGCTGATTTTGCTTTCACCTTCCAAGACAGCCAAAGCTTGAACGACACGTTTAAAAGAAGATGCGCCATGCATCCTTAAAATGTCTTCAATTTGTTCTGCCTTGTAGCGACGATCAGGGTTGCTTCTAAAAACCTCTAATATATCTGCTATTAATTTATTATCTTTATCTGGCATTTCTATCCTCAATTATTTTCTAAAAAGTTTAGCACATCGCCCTCTAATTGATTATGAGCGCTGTTAATGGTTAAAACGTGCCCTGCATCATACAGATGTAAGTGTGACGTTTCAACCTCCTGAGCTACCTTTTCTGCAGCATCGGGATTGACTAAGTTATCTCTCGTACCTTGACCAATAAAATATGGTCGATCTATTTCAGCTAAATTTTCCGTTACACCAACGGTGGTTTTTCTAATATCAGTTAACATCGAATCTATCTTGGAACTCACAACTCTAAGTTTAGAATCAATTTCCACTTCTGTTAAGCCCTGTTGAACAGAATACACCTTTTTAGCATACGTCATAAAGGCATTTCTAATTTCTTGAAAGCTAGTTGATTGGATTGGTGATCCAAAGACTCCACCACTTACAACATCCGGAAGTTCTTCCAGAGCCTTTGTAGCAAAAATTGCGCCCAAGGATAGTCCAAAAACGTAGATTTGATTCTTATTTTTTGACCTTAAAAAATCTATTGCATCAACAGTTTGTTGCCACCACTTATCTGGACCACCTAAATTCAAAATATCCAACGGCTCACTAGTTCCGTGCCCGGCAAACATCGGTGCATAGGCAGAATAATCATTTCGTTCTAAGAATCTACCTAATAATCGCATGTCATTTGAAGTTCCTGAAAATGAGTGTAGCAACAAAACCGCACGCGAACCTTTGTCAAAATAAAAAGGTTGTGGTGTCAAAATTTTCATATCACTTTACTCCTTATAACAAAAAACCCCCTGAGTAACTTTCAGGAGGATAAATTGCTTAGTGAGATGATAAGTATACTAGTACAATTGAACATACAAAAAATAATACTAGCAAAACGTAGGTAACCTTAACCATGAAGGCTTCAAATCCACGTTTCTTCTGGTTGCTGAATAAGTCGCCACCACCACCTGATAGAGCGTTCAAAGCATCTTGTTGCTTTGTTGGTTGCATTAGTACGGCAATTACTATCAAAATGGAAACGATTATCAACACTGTTTCAATAACGTTATACACCTGTAAAACCTCCGTTCATGGTGTTAAAAGCTGAAATCACTCCTAAAACAATAACATAAAAACGGTCAAATTTCTAGTCCATTCCATTAATCAAATCTTGCAACTTTTTAGAAACTTTTGCACGTTGTCCGGCATTAACCATGAAGACAATTCGATCGCCAGATTTGATCAAAGTATCACCCTTAGGAATCAATTGACGCTCGCCACGATAGACTCCGATAACCAAAATATCTTTTGGAAATGGAATATCACGAATGTACTTTCCATCAACTGAACTACCTTCGTAAATTGATACTTCCAGACGATCATTGAACTTGCTAACACGGTTCAAATAATCGGAATTAAGGACGAGTCTTTCCTTCAACGCTTCATAAATAGGTGCTCCATTTAAGAGGTCGACCACAATATATGCGACTAGGGATAAGACGGCTAAAGGCATTAAATGTTTGAGTGAACCCACCATTTCAGTGACCAAGATAATTGCAGTAAACGGAGCTTTACCAATACAGGCAAAGTATCCCGCCATCGCAAAGATAATTAAATTACTTTCAAATGCAATTGGTAACAATCCGAGTTGGTTCATAAAGACCGCATAGATTGCCCCAATAATAGCTCCCAAGTTCAAAATTGGAAGAAAAATTCCTCCGGGAAGCCCTGATCCATAGGAAATCATTGAATAGATAAATCGCAAAGCTAGTAGTCCTAACAAGAATAATAAACTAGTTCCGTAATGATTCAAGTTAACAATAATTCCGTTACCACCACCGATAAAATTAGGGAACATCATTCCAATTGGCACAATCAATACTAATGGAATAATTCCTTGGATAAATCTTGGTAGTCTAGTTTTCGCATAAAGTGCTGGCATGGACAGAATAACTATTTGATACAATCGTCCCATTAATCCCAAAATAATTCCTAAAACTATCAGATGCCAATAATATTTTATCGGTAAACTGTATTGATATGGCACCTGTAAAACTGGTTGTAACCCAAAAACATACAAAGCAACTACATTTGCACTAACCGCACTAGCAAGAGCCGTTACCCAAATCAATGGAGAAAAGTTATGATAAACCTCCTCCAAAACGAACATTGCTCCAGCAATTGGAGCGCTAAAAGCTGCTGCTAATCCAGCTGCTGCCCCACTGGCAATCAAGACTCTTTGGTTAACTCCTTGATTATCATGAGTTAACTCGCCGACTCCTTGACCAATGGCTGATCCTAGTTGAATTGATGGACCTTCACGTCCCAGAAATAATCCTGGTGCGATACTAAGAATTCCACCAACAAATTTTCTCCACAAGATTGACCACCAATTTAAGTGCATTTCTCCACCTAATTGAGCTTCTACTTGTGGAATACCAGAACCAGAAATATTTGGCTCTTGCTTGATCAAATATCCGACAAATGTAGCGATGGCAACCATCAGTACTACCAATCCGACGGTTAATAACACATTAGTTCTGGCAGCTACATAGATACCCTGAAACAATTTTAATGAATGGGCAATTGACCAACGGAATACACTGACGACAATTCCTGAAATAATTCCGACAAGAATGCCTCCTAAAGTCAGTCTCAACTTTTCATTATCAGTAACTGCTATCTTCATTATTTTCCCCTATACTAAATATTTAATTTTGGAACATTATATATTGATGGTGATGGTTGATAGAAACCAGCTTCCAACAATTCCATATCTGTCAAAATTTCTTCATCAGTTACTAATCTTGGTGCTTTATTAACTAATGTCTGATAAACAGAATCATAATACAAACCATAATCACCTAATGGAGTCTTAATTTGTTTTTCAATCCAATCCCCATTGGAATTTCTATACTTAGCCAAACCATAATACATTGGACTATCTTCACCAAAGTTAGGCGTTCCTGGCATAATACCGGCCTTGAGGTCATTTTCCTGTTGGTCGGCACCATACTTGATGAATGAACCATTCATACCATGAACGATGAAACGAGGATACTCTTTGGCAACATCAGTACTTACTTTAATCTTAACTTTCATTTTTGGTCCATAATGTAGGTCAACATCAAAGTAGTTATCCACCGCATCAGCCACTTCGGTGTTACGTATATCATAAACCACTTGATCAGGACGACCAAATATTGCGACCATTCGATCCATCAAGTGAATACCTAAGCCATAAAACTCACCTTGTTCTTTTGTTCCCTTACCATTAACAGTATTAGGACGGTAATAATCAATATGAGATTCAACTTCAACAATATCACCAAGGAATCCTTGATCAATTACTTGTTTAGCTGCTAGGTAGTCACCATCAAAACGACGGTTCTGATATGGCATAACGAGTACGCCATTGTCTTTACCAAGTTGAATCAATTCTTTAGCATGATCCAAGGTATCAACGAATGGTTTCTCCACAATAACTGATTTCTTAGCCTCAATAATACTCTTAGCTAGCTCATAGTGAGCCTTAGCTGGTGTACAGATTGTAACAAGATCAATCTCTGGATCATTCAAAATATCGTTTAGGTCATTTGTAAAATTAACGCCCTTGTCACGATATGGTTTAGCTAATTCCTCATTTGGTGCTTTTCTCGTATAAATTGTTTTCAATTCAAAATTATTTCTAATATTCAAATATGGTAAATGATAGCGATTTGCTGATTTACCAAAACCGATAAATGCAATCTTTAATGTCATTACAAAATCTCCTTCAACTATTTATACTTCTATTGTACAAAAAAAACAGCCCGAGGGCTGTTTTTATCAATTACATTAGTAATTATTTGTTTAAGTTGTAGAAACTCTTAACACCTTTGTATTCAGCTTGGTCGCCAAGTTGGTCTTCAATTCTCATCAATTGGTTGTACTTAGCAATACGATCAGTACGACTCATTGAACCAGTCTTGATTTGGCCAGCGTTTGTAGCAACAACAAGGTCAGCAATAGTTGTGTCTTCTGTTTCACCTGAACGGTGAGAAACAACAGCAGTAAAGCCTGCTTCTTTAGCCATTTCGATAGCTTCGAATGTTTCTGTAAGTGTACCGATTTGGTTAAGCTTGATTAAGATAGAGTTTGAAACTCCCATTTCAATACCCTTCTTCAAGTAGTCTGTGTTTGTAACGAACAAGTCATCACCAACAAGTTGTACTTTCTTACCAAGTTTAGCAGTAACTTTTTGCCAATCTTCCCATTCGTTTTCATCGATAGGATCTTCGATAGTAATAACTGGGTATTTAGCAACAATATTGTCAAGCAAGTCGATAAATTCGTCTGTTGAAAGAACAGCACCGTTATCTCCTTCACCCTTCAATTCATACTTGTGAGTATCTTTGTTGTAGAATTCTGATGAGGCACAGTCAAAACCGATTGAAATATCTTCGCCAGGTTTGTAACCAGCTTTTTCGATAGCTTCAACAAGGATCTTGAATGGTGCTTCGTTGTTTTCAAGGTCAGGAGCGAATCCACCTTCATCACCAACAGCAGTGTTTAGACCACGTGCTTCAAGAACGGCTTTAAGAGCATGGAATGTTTCTGAACCCATACGAACAGCTTCGTGCATTGATTTTGCACCAACTGGTACGATCATGAATTCTTGGAAGTCAACGTTGTTATCAGCGTGCTTACCACCATTGATAACGTTCATCATTGGTGTTGGAAGTACGTGAGCATTAGGACCACCAAGGTATTCGTACAATGGAAGACCTAATTCGTCAGCAGCAGCACGTGCAGCAGCAAGTGATACACCTAAGATAGCATTAGCACCAAGGATACCCTTGTTTTCTGTACCATCTAAGTCGATCATTGCTTGATCAATAGCTCTTTGATCAGTAACGTCCATGCCGATAACTTTTTTAGCAATCTTGTCGTTTACGTTAGCAACGGCTTTAAGAACACCCTTACCACCAAAACGTGATTTGTCGCCATCACGTAATTCAACGGCTTCGTGTTCACCAGTTGAAGCACCTGATGGAACAAGTGCGCGGCCAAAGCCACCTAATTCAGTATATAGTTCAACTTCAACAGTTGGGTTACCACGTGAATCTAGAACTTCACGACCTAAAATATCAGTAATTACAGACATATTTTAAAAATCTCCTTTATGATTTTAATACAACCTAATTTTAACCTTTTTAGCACTTAAAATAAATAACTTAATAGAAGTTAATTACTTTTGGAAGTTAGCCAAAGCTAAGAATGATTCAGGATCCATTGATGCTCCACCAACAAGTCCACCATCGATATCTTCTTTAGCCATCAATTCTTTAACGTTAGCAGGTTTTACAGAGCCACCGTAAAGGATTCTAACTTTGTCAGCAGTATCTGCATCGTATAAGCTAGCAACTTTTTCACGAATAACGTGAACCATTTCTTGTGCTTGATCAGCAGTAGCAGTCTTACCAGTACCGATAGCCCAGATTGGTTCGTAGGCGATTACTGATTTAACTAAGTCAGCAGCAGAAATACCTTTAACAGCATTTTCGATTTGACCAGTTACCCATGATTCAGCTTTTCCGGCTTCACGTTGTTCTAGTGTTTCACCACAGCAAATGATTGGTAACATGTTGTTCTTCAAGATAGCATGTGCTTTCTTGTTGATGTCTTCATCAGTTTCACCGAAGTATTGTCTTCTTTCTGAGTGACCGATAATTACATAATCAACGCCCATTTCGTCAAGAGCTTTAGGTGAAGTTTCACCAGTAAAGGCACCTGATTCTTCGAAATATGAGTTTTCAGCAGCAGTCTTCAAAGGTGTACCTTCGGCTCCTGCAACAAGTGTTGTTAAATCAATAGCTGGGGCACCAATAATAGCTTCAACGCCAGATTCTGGCAATTTGCCTTTGATACCGTCTAAAAATTCTTGAGTTTCCTTAGGATTTTTGTTCATCTTCCAGTTACCCGCAATAATAGGTGTACGCATAAATTAATTCTCCTCTAATGAAAAATCATTATTTGTTTGAAATTGAATCGATACCAGGTAATACTTTACCTTCAAGGTATTCTAGTGATGCACCACCACCAGTTGAGATATGTGTAAGCTTGTCAGCAATACCAAGACTCTTAGCAGCAGCAGTAGAATCACCACCACCAACAATAGTAATAGCATCTGTCAAGTCACCCATAGCACGACCGACTTCAAGTGTACCTTCAGCAAATTTGCTCATTTCGAATGCACCCATTGGTCCATTCCATACAACAGTCTTTGCACCAGCTAATTTGCTTTGGAACAATTTAACTGTCTTAGGTCCGATATCAAGAGCCATTTCGTCATCAGGAATATCAACACCATCAGTAGTTGTTGCTTCAGCGTCATTTGAGAATTCTTTAGCAACGATGTGGTCTACAGGAAGAACAAGTTTGTCGCCAGCTTTTTGAAGGAGGTCCTTAGCTAGTTCAACTTTGTCAGCTTCGAATAGTGACTTACCAATCTTGTGGCCTTGAGCAGCTAAGAATGTATAAGCCATACCACCACCGATTAAGATGTGGTCTGATTTTGGAATTAAGTTTTCAATAACACCAATCTTATCAGAAACCTTTGCACCACCAAGAATAGTTACGAATGGGTGTACAGGATTGTCAACGGCGTTACCTAAGAACTTGATTTCTTTTTCCATTAAGAATCCAGCAGCAACGGGTTTGCCAGCAGCCTTCATAGCTGTTGAGATACCAACGTTTGAAGCATGGCTTCTGTGGGCTGTACCGAAAGCATCGTTGATAAATACGTCACCAAGTGATGCCCAGTATTCGCCAAGTTTAGGATCGTTCTTACTTTCACGTTTACCGAAATCGTTGTCGATATCTTGGAAACGTGTGTTTTCCATAAGTAAGATTTCGCCGTCTTTAAGTTCGTTAACAGCATCTTCAAGTTCTTTACCTTCGTTAGTTGGTACGAACTTAACTGGCATACCGCTTAGTTCTTGTAACTTAGCAGCAACTGGTTTTAATGACAAAGCTTTTTTGTCTTCATCACTCTTGATTCTACCCAAGTGAGAAAGTAAGATAACTTTTCCACCATGTTCAGAAACATACTTGATTGTTGGGATAGCACCAACGATACGGTTAGTATCGCCGACAACACCATCTTTAATAGGAACGTTGAAATCAACACGCATCAAGACTTTTTTGTCTTTTACGTCAACGTCAGAAACGATAAGTTTAGCCATTGTAAATCCTCCAATATTTTCTTTAAAAAAAAAGGGGAAGGAGTTATCCTCCCTCCGCCAATTTAAAACACTAAATTAGGTTTTTTGATTACTTATTTAGATTAATGAATTAGTCTAATGTAGCAAATTTTTCAAGTGTACGAACCATTTGTGCAGTAAATCCTGATTCGTTATCATACCAAGCAACAGTCTTTACAACTTGAGCGTCGCCAGTACCAACAATTTGTGTTTGTGTTGGGTCAAAGATTGAACCAAATGATGTACCAATAACATCTGAAGAAACAATTTCATCATCGTTGTAACCGAATGAAGGGTTGTTGTCAGTGTATTTCTTGATAGCATCGTTAACTTGGTCAACAGTAACTTCTTTACCAAGTGTAGCAACTAATTCTGTAACTGAACCTGTGATAACTGGAACACGTTGTGCATGTCCGTCAAGCTTACCTTTAAGTTCAGGAACAACAAGGCCAAGAGCCTTAGCAGCACCAGTTGAATGAGGGATGATGTTTGCAGCAGCAGCACGTGCAGCACGAACATTACCTTTACGTTCTGGACCATCTTGAAGTTTTTGTGTAGCTGTGTAAGCATGGATAGTTGTCATTGTACCAGCTTTAATACCGAATTCTTTGTTTACGGCATTAGCTAATGGTGCAAGACAGTTTGTTGTACATGAACCAGCTGAAGCGATTTTAACGTCATTTGTAAGAATGTCATCGTTAACACCGTAAACAACTGTAGGCATTGCACCTGATGGAGCAGAGATCAATACACGTTTTGCACCAGCATCCAAGTGAGCTTGTGCTTTTTCTGTTGATGTGTAGAAACCAGTACATTCAAGAACGATATCAACACCGTCGTTAGCAACCCATTTAAGGTCTGCAGCGTTCATTTCAGCATATACAGGGATCTTCTTACCGTCAACAACGATAGCAGCATCTTCAGCAGTTACCTTGTCAATTTCGAAGTTACCATGAGCAGTATCGTACTTCAATAAGTGAGCAAGCATAGCAGGTGAAGTTAAATCGTTAATTGCAACAACTTCCAAATCTGTTTTGCCAGCTGCTTGAAGTGCAGCAATACGGCGGAATGCCAAACGACCGATACGGCCAAATCCATTAATACCAACTTTTGTAGTCATACAAAAATTCCTCCTTCAGGAAATGAAAAAATATTATTTTAAAGGGTTATCCCTTAAAATCAGTTTTGAGGCACTCTCATCAGTTATTAATATAGTATGATGAGGTGCGTTTTTCATATATGATTGAATCGCATTGGCTTTACTCTCGCCGCCAGCAATCGCAATCACATTCTCTATTTTATCAAGGTCCCGGACATGAAGTCCAATCCTAGGTACCTTATATACAAGATTACCACTTTGATCGAAGAAATCACCGAATGCTTCAGAAACTGCCTTGCCGTTATCGACAATGTCTTGTTCCTTAGCAGAAAGATTTCTTCTCTCAGCCATAATACTTGCTGTACCAATGCTGTGAATTACAACATTACTTCTATATATTAGATCAAGAACCGATTTAATTGAAGCTTCTTCTTGTAAAGATTCGAAACTTCTTTCACTAATGTCTTCAGGAAGATACAAAGCCCGGTACTGACCTTGCGTTCTTAAAGCCATTTCGGCACAGACACTATTTGCTTGAATCGTAACCGACTCACCGACACCACCACGTGCTGGTAAAAATACCAGTTGGCGATTCTTCGATAAATCAGGTGAAAGATTTCTTGCAACACGTGCCAAAGTACTACCACCAGTAACAGAAATCATTGACTGCCCTGTTGGCAGAAGAGTTCCGAGAAGTTGGTTAAGTCTTCTTCCGAATGAATCAACCACCCGATATTGCTTATCAGCGTTACCAGGTAAAACGATACAACGACTAATTCCAAGTTTGTCACTCAACTTTTTCTCAAGAAGAGCTGTTCCTTGATAATCAGCTAATATATCGGTCAATCTAATCACTACTTCGCTACCCGTTCTTGTCAGTGACATCCCAGATTTTGAAGAAATAATCAAACCTTGTTTTCTCAACAAATCGGTTTCAGTTCTTAACCCACGTTCTGTGATGTTAAGATCATCAGCTAATACTCTGCGTCCGACAGGCTCCATCAATGAGATACTCTGAAGAATTTCAAATCGCTTTTCCAGAGTTTTTATGAAGTCTGGGGCGACTAAATCCAGCAATTCTAAATCTTCATTATTAGTCATTTGATATACTCCATGGGGCAAATATCGTCCCTGTATGTCTGTTTACGACCCATGTACTCAAAAAATAAAAGCCCGGATGTTTAATTCACATCTCCTAAGCACAATTAATAGTATAAACTCTCTTGTGAATAATTCAAGTGATATGGCCATAAAAAGTCCAACTTATATTATTTTTTTTACTGATTTACTTTTTACCCTTGTATGCGCTAGAATTAATACCATACCTGCGCTGTTAGTGTAATGGATCGCACACAGGATTCCGGTTCCTGGAATATGGGTTCGACTCCCATATGGCGCATTTTTGTTTCACAAACTATTGACTGTAAGTGTTGATAAATCAACGTTAATTAATTTAATTATAATTTACCAGAATGTTTATATACAAAAGCAGCGTAATTATTCGTCTTTACAGATGATTAATTACGCTGTTTTTTGCTATTTTAATTTCTTCGCAAACTACTAAAAATAAAATGTCGTAAAGTCTGATTAAATACGTCAGGAATCTCTGCCATGATGTCATGTCCGCAGTTTTCCAGGACAACATTAGTAATATTTTGATTATTTTCTGAAATACTTTGAGCAAATTTACAATCAAAATACGGACTTTGTTTTGCAACGACTAAACTAATTGGAATTGATGTCTTCATTAGAGTTTGTCGCCAATCCTTTTGTATATGGTCAAATAACAATGGCAAGGTCGACTTCCTATCAAAGGGATATTCACTTCTGACATTATTTAAATTGAACATGATTCGATTATCCAATCCATGCAAAGTTTCATGAATATTATTAGGGGTAGTGACTTTTTCAATAAAGTTATCAGATGTAATATCCTCAAAACCGTAAGACCAATTAGAATCATTCAACATCTTCGGTGATTGATCAATGGCCATAACTGACTTCACATTTTGATAGCGACTTAAATAGTCGTAACAAACACTGGCACCCATTGAGTGACCTATCAATATCGGTTGTTTCAATTGTAAGTATTCAACCAATTCTGCCAAATCGTCAGTTAAACGATTCAATGTCAAATTCTGAGTGGTTTTCTGTGAATGTCCATGATTCCGATGATCAAAAGTAATAACACGACAGTTCATTGCCAAGAGATATTCAACTTGTAATTGCCAAACTTCTTGATAACCGCCAAAACCTTCAACTAAAACGACTGCCTGACCTGTTCCTTGATCATGATAATTTAACTTGATTTTGTCACTTGTTAAAAACTCCATTATTCATCCCCTAACAAAAAATAGACCTTTCGGCCTATTTTTCAATCCATGGATCTTCAACTAAAATTGGATCACCTAACGTCTTCATCATAATTGATGAAGAACTATTAGCGTACTCTTCCAGTGAAAAACCATTATTATGCTGAATTACTTGTAGATCAGCATGTACTCCAAATTGATTCAAATCTTTTAATAGACTTTGAGCAGTTTTCTTATTGATTGAATGGTTTGGTTTCCAAATTAGATCTAGGTCACTTGTTGTTTTGGCGGATTCAGTCTTAGTTGCCAGTTCAAAACCGACACTGCCGCTGATTCCCCAATTGTAACCTTGTAAAACATCTGCTACAAAAGGAAGAGCCTTAATAGCAGGTAATTCTTTGCGTGCTTCCGAAACCCGTTCCCAGGCCTTCGCATTCACCAATTCATAAGGTGTAATAATATTCTTTATGGCAGTTTCTTCTATATAAGTAGCAAATCGTTGTTCACGCTTGACGCCACGAATACCGACAGGAATCTGTTTATTCAAAATTTCACTACGACGGACCACAACCGTTAAAGAATTTGGGAAAACAGTTTTTGCCCAAACTGGCAGATTATCGCCCGACAAATCTTCGACTGATGAAATTTGCAGTAAATCATGTGGTTCGATTTTTACCATTGTTCTGCAACTAATTTACGAACTTGCAATGTAGCCTTACGTCCACTTGCAACGGCGATTGGTGTTTCATAACGGAAGTGCAATGTTGTATCCCCGTTCAATCCAGCAATTGCTTCGTCGATAATTTCGTTGATCTTAGCAACATTTTCGTCAGTAGCTTCCCATGAACCGATACCTTTAACTAGTTTGTACAAGGCACCAAGCTTTTCATAGTTGTCGATATCATAAGCCATAGCTGGAACATGCTTAGTAGCTTCTTCAAGTTCGGCAATTGTTCTTTGAGTAATACGAGCAGCACTGGCTTTTGACATAGCTTGGATAGTAATTGAATCATCATCAAGTGCAATCAAACGGTTTGATTGAAGTCCATGAGCTAAGAATCCACCGGAAACGGCATCCCCAGGGATAAAGCTAATAACAGGATGTCCTGCTTGTCTAGCCTTAGCATATGCGGCGGCACTTGAACCAAGAGCAGCATGGATACCAATCAATTCTTCTTGATAGCCATAAGCTTGACTAGGAACGTCATCAACAATAATGATTGGACGTTTAGTAGTCTTATCTTTATCGTCAGCAACAATCTTATTTACAACACTGGCAACAGCATAACCTTCTTGAAGGCCAACTTCACCATTTCTAACACGTGGGAAAGCATTGTCAGCATCAGGCACGATGGCGATGTATTCCTTACCGTCTTTTTCAGCGTGCAAAACAGTTGAAACGGTACTTGTAGCATTCTTAATTCCAGTTAACTTTTCAAACCAAAGACGACCACGACTCTTTGTGCCTTCTTTAGTACCTTCTGTAGCGGCTGGAACTTCGTGCTTAGTTTCCTTAACACTCTTATATAACTTATCGTAAGTTGGAATATCAAGTTTCTTAGTCAAATCAAGTTGATCTAACAAGCTTAGATAGAAGTCGACGTGTTCAGTTCTGTGGGCATCTTTTTTAGTATTGATTTCATTAATAACAGATTTCTTGATGTCATCAATTGAATCTTCAACAACTTCGTCAACTAAACCAGTAGCCAATCTTTGGTTTGTACCCAAAGTGTTCCAGATTAAGTTCTTATCACTAGAGTCAAATTCACGTACTCCGGCTTCTTGTTCGATAACTTCTGGTCCGTTCAAACCGATTCTAGCTTTGTTAGTTGAAATCAAGTATGAAAGGATTGAAGCTGTGATTGACATACCACCGAATGAGCCAACACGACCAGGAACAATACCAATAACTGGGACAAACTTCTTCAATGCAATAACAGCATTTTGAATTTCAGAGATTGATAGTAGACCATAGTTAGCTTCTTGAAGGCGAACTCCACCAGTATCAAGCATGATGATTGGATAGATTGTTTGACCGTTACGGTTATCTTCCAAAGCTTTTTCTAAGGCTGCAACAATTTTGGCACCAGAAACTTCACCAATACCACCGCCTTGGAATTTACCTTCGATTGAGATAATCAAAACATTCTTGCCAGAAATCTTACCTTTCATTAAAACAATTCCGTCATCACTTTCAGGAACGATACCTTGTGGTTCCAAATGTGGTGAGATCATGTTATCTAAAGGTCCAACCAATTCTCTGGAAGTACCGTCATCTAATAGTGAAAGTGCACGTTCACGTGCATGTAATTCAACAAAACTATTTTTCATCGTGTAGTTCCTCCAATGCTTGAGTTAAACGAAGATTGACAACACCGGGAGTGGAACCAAAATCGTTGATTTCAATATTTGCTTGGATTGGGTATCTGTCGAAGAAACGTTTCAAAACATTTGACCAGACTTCCTTAAATCCATCACTACCAGTTACAATGTTTACTTCTGTTTGTTTGTCTGTTGGTCTAAAAATAACTTCGAGGTCACCAGATGCGACAACACCAACATGAACTGGTTTAGAGATTGCATCTTTTGTGTCGAAATTAAAATGTAATTTTTCCATACTTGTCTCCATTTCTAATTCAATTGTTTTTTAATTTTCAGTAATTAATTATGACCAACTTCTGAATTTAGCTGGTGGATTGTAGAGTCCATCAGACCACTTAACAAGGTCATCCATATTTTGAGCAGCTAGAAGAGATCTCTTAGCTTCACTACGGTGAACACCTAAGTCCTCTGGTAAAGCTACGATACCTTTAGCACGTAAGTCGGCTAATTCTTTGGCGTTACTTCTCAAACCAACTGGTGTAACACCAGCAATAGCTTCAATAGCAGCCTTTCTTTCAGCCATACTGTCAGTCTTGTAAAGATAAGCGATACCCTCTTCAGTTACGATATGAGTTGTATCTTCGCTATAAATCATAATTGGAACGTTAGCTAACTTAGCTTCGCCACGAACTTCTTCAGCATCCAAGTGATCAACAAAGACAGGTTTCTTGTTAGAACCAAATGTTTCAACCATTTGGACAACTAATTTTTGACCTTTACCTAGCGGATCATTGTCAGGACGAAGACTTTGCCATGCTGGAGTTGAGTGACGACGACCTGTTGGGTTACTACCCATGTTAGGAGCACCACCGAAACCAGATAGACGACCATTAGTAACAGTTGATGAGTTACCAAATTGATCAATTTGTAGAGTTGAACCAACGAACATATCCAAAGCATATTGACCAGCCATTTGACCGAAGGCACGGTTAGAACGCATTGTGCCATCTTTACCAACAAAGAAAATGTCAGGACGATGAGCGATATAGTTTTCCATACCAACTTCACCACCGAAACTATGAATAGTTTGAACCCAGCCACTTTCAATGGCAGGAATCAAAGTAGGTGTAGGATTAACTTCCCAATTAGGAACAATCTTACCCTTCAAACCAAGTTGTTCACCGTAAGTTGGCAACAATAATTCAATCGCAGCAGTATTGAAACCAACACCATGGTTAACAGATTGAACGTTATGTTTCTCATAGATACCACGAATTGCCATCATACCCATAAGAATTTGTAATTCAGTAACATTTTGAGGATCTCTTGTGAATAATGGTTCCAATTGATAAGGTTCGTCAGCAGGGACAACAACATCGACCCAGCCACCAGGAATATCAACACGGGGAACTTTATCAACAATTTCATTCGCTTGAACGATAACGATACCGTCCTTGAAAGCGGCTGATTCAACAATAACTGGAGTCTCTTCAGTGTTGGCACCAGTATAAAGGTTACCGTCATGATCGACTTTGTCAGCAGCAACTAAAACAACATTAGGAATCAAATCAACATATAAACGAGCATACAACTCAAGGTATGTATGAATATCGCCAACTTCAACAGTACCGTCAGCAATCATTTGAGAAATACGAGTACTTTGGGGACCAGCGAATGAGAAGTCCAACTTCTTAGCAATACCAGTTTCAAAAATATCCAAATGTTCTGGACGTGACACACTGGACATGATCATATGTAAATCATGAACTCTTTCAGGATTAACTGAGGCTAAAGTCTTTGAAAGGAAACTTGCTTGTTTCTGGTTGTCACCTTCCAAAACGACTTTATCACCTGGTTTGATTACTTCTTCAAATAATTCTTTAGCATTCTTTGTATCAACAAACTTACCATCTAAAATCGATGCAATGCTTTCCATCTTGGCAGCTTTTGCATCACGATTTTGGGTCCAACTTCTTTTAACCATCGATTATCCTCTTTTCCATTTTTCTAACAAAAATTCAATATCATCAATATTCATGTTATTCATGGTAATAGTTCTAAAATCTGGAAACTTACTTTTAACTAATTTTGTAAAAGTTTGACCAGGTTGTACTTCTAAGGTTGTATCTATCCCTAACTCCTGTGCCACATCCATCATCGTGTCCCAATAAACGGGATGAACGAGATTGTTGATCATGTCATATTTGACGCCATCAACTTTTCTAACAGCGTGACCATTAAAGTTAGCTAAGTAGGTACAACTGGGATCGTGCAACGTTACATTGGAAAGTTCCTTCTCCAAAACATCAGCAACTGATTGCATCAGAGGAGAATGTGATGGAACTGGTACTTTTAACAAAACTGTTTTTTGAGCACTATTTTCCTTAGCCAAGTTCAAAACCTTTTTGATACCGGCAATTGAACCCGAAATAACGGTTTGTAACTCCGAGTTCTGATTAGAAGTAAACACTGGTTCAGTTTCACTATTAACTTGTTCAACTAACGTTGAAACTTCTTTTCTAGTTAAGCCAACAATGGCTCCCATGCCATAACCAACTGGATACGACTCTTGCATCTTAGTTGAGCGAATAAAGACGATTTTTATTGCATCATCTTCACTAATAACCCCTGCAGCAACTCCCGCAGCGAAAATACCAAGGGAATGACCTGCAACAGCATCAGGAAATTGTTTAGCTTGCTTTAATTGTCGGATATTAAATAATTGCAAAAGTAAAATACCTAATTGAATTTGAATTGAATCTTGATAAGCTTTATCGTCATCTGTTAATTCAACTCCAGTTAGAACCTTTACTCTGTCAATCATTTCCTGTGGAACGTCTTTTAACATCCCACTTTTTTGACCACCTTGGCCTGGAAATATCCACAAAGTTTTGATAATTAATCACCTCCATCAAATCCTTCTCATTGATCTCACTCGGTCAGTATAAATAACTTCATATAACATGTATAATATATAAAAGGCATGATACTTAACCATTTGGTTATACATAGGAGATAATAATTTTGAACCTCAATCAACTAAAATACTTTGTTGTAGTCGCAAACCAAGAAAGTATTACTAAAGCATCCGATATCCTCTTCGTTTCACAACCAGCTGTCAGTAAAATGATCAAACAGCTTGAAGATGAACTTGATACTAAATTATTTGACCGAACAGGCAGAACTTTGAAACTTAATCGTTCGGGTAAACTATTTTATAGCTACGTCAACGACAGTCTTGAAGAATTAAATCGTGGCATTTCTGCTGTAACTGGTGGTCTTGACCAAACTGAACAGCCAATATCAATTTTGATGGAAGTCGCCTCACCCTTTATTCCCAGCATTGTGACCCGAATCAAAGATAAATTTCCGAATGTCAGATTAAGCATTACGCAACATAACGTTCGAGAAACAGACTTTAAACAATTTGATTTCATCTTGACCAGTAAGCCACTTCAAGGATTAACAAATGTGCCTGTATTAAAGGAAGAAATTTTTGTTGGTTGGAGTATCAACTATGGTTATAGTCAAAAATTTGTTTCCCCAACCGATTTGGCATCTGAAAAATTAATTGGCCTAACACCGAAGAATCCTTTACGTGTGACAGTTGATAAATATTTTTCTAAACGTGATTTAACTTTAAATTATAAATATGAAGCTGATGACCCTGCTACCGTTCGTGGACTAATTGAAGCTGGTGTCGGATTAAGCTTTATTCCATCAGTAACTTGGCAATCAACTAGTCCTAAAGTTCAATTGGCTCGATTGACACCGAACCCACTACAACGAACCATTTATCTCAGCTCACCACACAAAAATTTAACTAACATACAACGAGAAATAAGTAATGAATTAATATTAATATTCTTAGATTTCCAAAGATCCGAATTAAAAATCTAGTTGCATTTTTATCAATTTGAGAATATATTAACCTTTAAAGTTTCCTTTGTTGATCTCACAATCTTACAAAGGGAGATTCACAAATGAATATTAAAAAAAGCACTACAAGTGCGGCCGACATTGGTGATTATATGAAGGTCTTTGCTTGTACTGCCGTTATGATGCAGACCGTCCTCAGTATAGTTTTATCGACCAATCCCAGTTATGGTTATCAAACAACCATTGGAATCATCTACAATTTGGTTAAGTTCACCGCTCCAGCCTTTATTTTTGGTATTTTATACTCAACGACTAGAACAACTAATCAAAACACACTGGAAAATTATGGTGGATATATGAAAGGTACTTGGTCTGCTCTTTTTGTACCCACAATTTGGTGGACACTCGCCTATCTATTTATTTTTCCTAATGTTCAACAAGTCAACAAATTCAATGGTGTCGGTTCATTCTTGTGGCACTTTATCAACGGTAACGCCGCACCGCATCTTTGGTACAACACGATGATGCTCCAATTCATCCTACTAATGCCATTTTTCTGGGCACTTGCACATTGGGTCAGAGATAATACCAAACGAGGCCTTTGGGCAATTGTTATCACAGTAGTTGTTTTTGCAGCATGGATTTATTTCTATGACGCTCAAGTTTTCCATGGTCCCCACGAACAAAGCTGGTACTTACTTGATCGTCTATTCGTCAGTTTCGTAATTTACGCTATCTTCGGAGTCCTTGCTTGGATGTTCCGAGATAAATTTGAAACTTTCATTAAAAAATCTTTGCCAATTTTAGTTGTATTATTTATTGCCGTTTATTATTGGACTAATCGTGAACTATTCAGTTTCGGTCACCCCGTTCAATTAACTAATGCTCCATACTACAAACCATCAATGACAATTTATGCTTTAACAGTAATCTTCTTAGTAGCAGCTTTGGCAATTCATCATATCAATACTCACTCCAAAGCCTTGCCAGTCTTCCATTTCTTAGCAACTTATGCCTATCGAGCTTATCTATCTAACGTCTTCTGGTTACAAATCATCTGGCGTTTAGGTGGTAAGAACTTACCTGGTATCAACCCAATTCTAGCCATTATCGTTTGCTATTTATTGACTTGGGTACTATCATTTAGTTCCGCATATTTATTCCATATTGCTTGGTCAAAAGTTAAATCTTCTATTAAAAGAACAGAGCCTCAACGCTCAGTTGAATAATTATTTTTATTTATCAAGCTTTGTTTGTTGACCCAGTTATCATATTATGCTAAATTAGCACTGTGCTATTAAGAGTGCTAATTAAAAACAGGAGGCATTTTAATGTTAGTTCCTACAGTTATTGAACAAAGTTCTCGTGGCGAACGTGCCTATGATATTTACTCAAGATTATTAAAGGATAGAATCATCATGGTATCTGGTGAAGTTAACAGTCAAATGGCTAATACAGTCATGGCTGAATTACTTTTCCTTGATGCTCAAGATTCTGATAAAGACATCTCCATGTATATCAACTCACCCGGTGGTTCTGTTACCGACGGATTAGCTATCATGGATACAATGAATTTCGTTAAATCTGATGTTCAAACAATCGCAACAGGTATGGCAGCATCAATGGCCAGCATCCTATTGTCATCAGGTACAAAGGGCAAACGTTTTGCTCTACCTAATTCAACTGTCTTAATTCACCAACCATTGGGTGGTGCTCAAGGTCAACAAACTGAAATTGAAATTGCTGCTAGAGAGATTTTGAAGACAAGAGAAAGATTGAACCACATTTTGGCTGACAATTCTGGTCAAACTTTCGAAAAACTTCAAAAAGATACTGATCGTGATAACTACATGACAGCTCAAGAAGCTAAAGATTATGGTTTGATTGATGAAATCATGACAAACAAAGCTGAAAAGTAATTTTTATTAAAAAAGGTTGGGACATGTTCCTAACCTTTTTTGCTGTCCAAAATTTTTAATACTCCTATAATGCAGGTAAATAGGAGCACTATTATGAACGATTTCAAACAATTAAATGAAGATTCACCCGAGATTATATATCTCTGCAAACATGACAAACACTTAGCCAAAGCTATCAAAATGGTTGGTCCATTAAAATATCAACTTGCAAGTGATGGCTACGCTTTTCTAGTCAGTGAAATTATCGGCCAAATGTTATCAAATAAAGTGGCCGACGTATTAACCGAACGTGTTTCTACCCTCTGTCACGGACACATTTCTATTCCTGCAATATATTCAATAACTGATGCAGACATCCACGCAATAGGACTTTCACGTCCCAAGGTAACTTATATCAGAAATTTAACTACAGCTATTAACGATGGTACGATTAATTTTGACCAATACTCTTCTATGTCAGATTCAGAAATAATCAAGGATTTAACGTCAATAAAAGGTATCGGTAACTGGTCTGCCAAAATGTATTTAATTTTCTCCTTGAATCGACCTGATATTTTGCCATTTGAAGATATTGCTTTTCTTCAAGGATATGGTTGGGTCTATAAAACAGATGATTACACTGCCAAATTGGTCCAGAAAAAATGTCAAAAGTGGCATCCCTATTCTTCAATTGCGGCCAGATATATGTACCAGGCACTCGACCTTGGATTAACCAAAAAGCCCTTTCATTTATTCAAATAGTCCAATGAAAACGTTGTCTAACAGGCATTGCACTAGATATATTTTTTATATTAGTCTATCCTTAAATTGTTATTAGACTAAACAAAGAAGGGGTATTTATGAATAAAGGTGCAATCCAAAATGGCTCAGCTCGTAAGTTATTTATTATAACTTTGCTACTAGGAACATTCACAATGTCTATCAGTCAGTCATCTCTTTCAACTGCTTATCCGACATTAATGAAATTCTTTGGTGTCACAGCTCCAACGATTCAATGGTTAACGACTGGTTTTATGTTGATCATGTGTATCATGATGCCAATCAGTCCATGGCTATTAAACAATTTTTCATTTAAGAAGATTTTCTTAAGTGTCGTCGCAATTTTTTCAATCGGAACTTTAATTATTATTGTCGCTCCAAACTTCCCTACCGCAATGTTAGGTAGAGGATTGGAAGCTATCGGTGTCGGAGTTCTCTTCCCGTCATTTCAATCAGTCTTATTGACAATTACACCAGAGAGTAATCGTGGAGTTACCATGGGTTACGCTGGATTGGTCATGGGTTCTGCTTTAGCTAGTGGACCAATTATTTCTGGTATTGTTCTAAACTTTTTACAATGGCAAGGATTATTCGTTATTTTCTTATTGATCATGATAGTTATCTTTATCAGCGGTCTCTTCAATATCAAAGACGTTATGCCACGTCACAAGACAGAATTAGATTTACTTTCAACAGTTTATCTACTCGGCATTATTGGATTACTTTATGTCGTCAATCAAGCTGGTAGCACAAAGAGTTTCAGCACTAGCTTAATTATTCTCTTAGTTATCAGTATTGTCTTTACGTTCTTATTTATTCACCGTCAATTGACTAAAGATCAACCACTGCTAGATTTGAAAGTTATGAAGAATTTCAACTTTGATCTAGCTGTCCTCTTGACCGGATTCTCATATATTTCATTGATTGTCGTAACAATCATTTATCCACTTTATTATCAAAATATTTTACATACTTCAGTATTGATGTCCGGCTTAGCCTTAGTTCCACCAGCTATCTTGCTAAGTATTCTCAACCCATTAACTGGTAAATTAGCTGACAAAATCGGCTTCAAATCAACTTTGATTATCGGTATGTCCATGATTGTTCTCGGTTGGTTCTTACTGTTCGTCATTCACGCCAAGTTAAGTATCTGGCCAATGATTTTTATTGCTCTCTTAATTGAAGGTGGTAATGCTTTCGTTATGATGCCAGCAACTACCTTAGGTGGTAATTCACTATCAGAAGAACTAATTCCACATGGTACAGCGATTATCACAACCGTTAGACAGTTACTTGGATCACTTGGTGTTAGCTTAGCTACATTGATTCTAGTTACAACTAATTTGAATCATCACTTACCTGCCAATAACGGCTTGATTGGTTTCCAAAGAGTCTTTGCTTTCTTCTTCGGAATGGCAATTATCGGATTTATCTTTGCCTTACTAATTAAGAATGACAAAAAACAAACTAATTAAATTTAAATCTATGGCTACACTAACTGGGAAAATTCAGCTAGTGTAGTTTTTTGAATAAATAACTTCTACAAATGAAGTATAATTAAGTTCTGAATTATTTATTTATGGGAGTAGAAATTTTGAATTTTAAAAGTAAACCATCATTACGAACTATTTTAGTTGCCGCATTTTTCTTTTTGTTCTTACTTATTTGGACCTTATGGCAATTCCATTTTAATTACATGGTTGCCTCATACGACACCATCTTTCATTCACAACGAATCTATGAAATTCGTCTAGCCTTCAAAGCTGGACAATTGCCGAGTTGGGTCAATTTCAACACCTTCTTCTTTACCGGTCAGGCATTTAACGGAATGTATCCCGATTACACCCTTTGGCCATTTGTTTTCATTACCAACTTTTTAACCCCAATTCATCAGATAATTGCTATCAGGACTATCATTGCCGCAATGTCATTTGTCGTCAGTTATTTCTCTTTGAACAAGCGATTCAGTAGTCAAAACGCAATCCTAGCAGCATCTGTTTTCGCCATGTCTGGATCAGTTCTCAAAGATATGACTGGTGAAATGCAATCTGGTACAGCTATCATTATGATATTTATCTTTCCAATTTTATTTACACTTAAAGACATCATTCAGAGTGATAAATTTGATTTGAAACTAATTATTAAAACTACCCTCTTAATGGCCTTAGTTGCTAATTCTCATTTATTAACAGCTGTTATTCTAGCCATAGTTGCCGGAATTTTCTTAATAATCAATACCATCATCAAAAAGAATTATGTGGCATGGTTGAATTTGATTATTGCCACCGGATTAACATTATTATTATGTTTGCCAATTATTTATCGCGTAATGGTTATTTCCAAAACCGGATTACTACCACCATTTGGTAAAGGCAATATTACCAGCATTTCTCTATTAGGACTGGTCATTAAACCAGATTGGGATGCCAAATCAACCTTCTCCGCTGCCGCAATCATTTTATTAGTTTTGTCTTTATTTGGAATTCGAAAAGATAACTTCAAAAAAGTGCTACCTTGGCTTTTAGTAGAATTAGTTTTAATAATTCTATCTTCCAATATTTTCCCATGGAGTCTTTTCAATCACGTTCCAGTCATTGATAACTTCCAAGTTGCTAACTGGCGCTTTGGAATTTTCCTAGGTATCATCCCAATAATTTTGATTTTAATGACCTTTAATAAAAGTATCGTAACCAAGATATTGTTAGTAATGGCAATTGCATCATACCCAATGGCAACTTACACGGCAATCCACAATCAACATTTCAGAACTAAGAACGCCGTAGTCGTAACAGAATACACACAGCAACAAATCCCTCAGAATAAAGCTGTTAAGATGACTTCAACCGGAATCAACAGTGATAAAATCATGCGGTCTTTGCTACCTGATTACTCACCTAACACGACCCCACTTCAGAAAGATAGCAACGGGATGTTCTTGGATCAAAGCATTATTTATCCTTTAGCAAATCACATCGGACAAACTGCGAAGAAAGATATTTTCTTAACACACAGTCAAAGTTCAATAAAGAGCGTCACTTGGACTGCCAATGATGTTCCCAAGGGAAATATTTCACTTCCAACCTACGGATACAAGTCATTACATTACCGAGTAACTCTCAACGGAAAACACGTTCCTTGGAGCTTAAACAATCGAAGTTTAATCACCGTCAATTCCAAACAGAATTTGAAACATGCTACTTATAAAATTACGTGGTTAACACCAAAAGTTTATTATCTATTGATGGGAATCTCATTGATTTTATTGGTTATTCTAGTTTGAAAACTATTTTATTAGAGTGCGGAGAGCAACGTTTAGATTCTGAGCATTTGCCTAATAATTCAATTAAAAAAGCATTATCTAGCAAACCTTCTAACAAGGCAAACTAGATAATGCTTTTATTTTTTAAACTCGTGCTGTTTCAGCCATCTCATTTAATTTACGTAACCGATGATTGATTCCAGATTTAGAGATAGGTCCACTAGGAACCATATCACCTAATTCTTTCAAAGAAACTTCGGGATTTTCCAGACGTAACACAGCAATTTCTCGTAATTTATCTGGTAAGGAATCTAAACCAACAGTTGCCTGAAGATGCTTAATATTCTCAATTTGGCGTTCAGCCGCAGCCACCGTCTTATTGATATTAGCATTCTCACAATTGACCAAACGGTTAACTGAATTTCTCATGTCTCGAACGATTCGAATATCTTCAAATTTCAACATCGAATTAGTTGCACCAATTACTTGAAGAAAATCTGCAATCTTCTCAGCTTCCTTCAAATAAACAATGTATCCATTTCGACGTTTAGTTGTTCGAGCATTCAAATGAAAATAATTCATCATTTGGGCGATTCCCTCATTATGTGTTTCATATAATGAATAAATCTCCAAATGATATCTTGAAGTCTCTGGGTTATTCACACTACCGGTTGCTAAGAAAGCTCCACGTAGATATGAACGCATCCGTTGATCCTCATTTAGGACTTCTTCGGGAACGTCAGTATTAATTGACAATCCCGATTCATCCAAAATATCTAAATCTGTTAACACTTTATTTGTATCATGTTTCAAACGAACTAGATATTGATTATTTTTCTTTAATTTCATCTTTTTACGCACTAATAATTCTGATTCCATACCATACTTTTGCTTGATCAAAGAAAAAATTCTTCTGGCAATTGCAGCGTTCTCAGTTTGTGCAGTTAAGACAAAATGATGATTTTGAATACTTAATGAGCCATTCATCCGCAATAAAGCTGATAATTCAACTCTTGCATGTTCGGGATGAACAACCAGTTTTGTGAGTTCTTGTTTAACCTCACTTGCATAGGAAGCCACTAACGTCTCACCTCATTTTTTCTATTTCCAGATTGGAGAGATAAATTAATTATTTCCTCCGCAACCTTATTTCCATCATGGTAAGCTCCGTTATCATGTAATGACAAGAAGTCATCTTGGATAACCTTGCATCCCATTTCTCTTAAACCAACAAAATCAGTTTTAACTTGATTGACATATTCGTCATATTTTTGATGATCGACATAACCATCAGGAATCATTCGTGTATTCACTAAGACTGTATCAATAAAGTTTCCACCTAAATGTCGATTCAACACTCGTACGTGATCAGCATCAGTAAAGCCTTCTGTTTCACCAATTTGAGTCATGATATTACAGATATAAACAACTTCGGCTGAAGTCTGTCTAACTGCCTCCCCGATATCACTAATCATCAAGTTAGGTAGAATACTTGTAAATAAACTACCAGGTCCAAGGACCACAACGTCGGCTTGCATAATTGACGCGATAACCGAAATAACTGACTTAGGAGTCTTTTCAGGATCATCTGAATCAGTTACCCAAACACGCTTAACATGCTTTCCTGAATGTGTTATTTCATGTTCACCAGCAAGTTTTGTTCCATCAGTAAACTCTGCGTGCAAAGTTAATTTGGTGTTACTTGCAGGATAGACATGACCATCAATTTTCATCATCTTGGATAATTCTTGAACAGCGTCAAAAATATTAGGTGACATTTCTGTCAAAGCCGCAATAATCAAATTTCCAATGGCATGACCAGAGAAGAAATCATCATTACTCTTGAAACGATATTGGAAAACATCCATATCTACCTTTGGCAAATCAGACAATGAAGCCAACACGTTTCTGATATCCCCAGGAGGAACGACGTTAATATAATCACGAATTATACCAGACGAACCACCATCATCAGCTACGGTCACGATTGCCGTGATATTAGCATCCATATTTCTTAAACTATTTAATACAACTGGTAAACCAGTTCCTCCACCTATAACAACAACTTTTGGACGACGTCCTTTAACAACTCGAACAATCCTATTTATTGCCATCTTCAATTACCTTCTTTTGAGATTTTTCCATGTCACGATGGGTGATGTCAACGTAGTACTTCTTTTTGAGATCAGTACCCAAACGTTGAGCAATCGCTACAGAACGGTGTTGACCACCAGTACATCCGATAGCAATCGTTAAACTAGTTTTGCCTTCTTTTTCATATCCAGGAACAATATCTTTTAATAATCCATAAAATTTATCATAAAAATTCTTTGTTTCTGCATCATCCATGACATAATCGTAAACTGGTTTATCCATACCAGTTTGTGTTTTGAGTTCTTTAATGTAGAATGGGTTCTTTAGAAATCTAACATCCATTACGATATCAGCGTCAATTGGTAAACCATATTTGAATCCAAATGACATAACTTCAATATGGAATGTTGGAACTCCCGAGGTTTCTTGAAAGTTATCAAAAATTTCTTCACGTAGTTGTCTTGGTGTTAGATCAGTTGTGTCAATTTCTACTGACGCACGGTTTCTGATTTCACCTAAGAGTTCACGTTCTTTTTCAATACCATCAAGCAAACGACCTTCCATGGCTAGTGGATGACTTCGACGAGTCTCTTTATAACGAGAAACTAATTCTTCATCTGAAGCATTCAAGAATAGAATCTTCATATCAACTTTTTGAAGTTTTTCTTGTTCATCTTCATCAACTTGAGAAAGCATCGAGAAAATTTCATCGTAGAAAGCTCGAGAACGAATATCAACAACTAGAGCAACTTTCTTAATTGTTCCAGATTCGTGAACTAATTCCCAAAACTTAGGAAGTAAGTTCGGTGGCATATTATCAATACAGAAATAGCCCAAATCTTCAAAAGATTGCATGGCAACAGTCTTACCTGCACCACTCATCCCAGTTACTATAACTAAACTAAGCGTATCTTTTGCCATTTTGCACCTCACATTCGACCCTAAGCATACCATAACAAACCGGGCGTGTCAGTTTTGAAGTATAAATGATAAGAATATTTTTTATTTACTAAATGCGTTAAAATAAAATTAATTAGAGGGGGACTCTTATGGATATTGTATTTTTAATACTATTATTGGTTGGTGCTGTCGTTGCTGCCAATATAGTTTCTTGGAAAATAAATAAAATACCGATTGCTTTTATTCAAATAGCAGCCGGTTTACTTTTGTCTATCTTTCCTATTTACCAACATTTTGAATTAGAGCCGGAAATATTCTTGTTAGTTATTATTTCCGTTTTAATGTTCAATGATGGACAGCATACCAGTTTATCAAGATTGACTCATCAAGCTGGAACAACTTTTTCCTTATCTGTTGTACTAGCAATCATCTCTATTCTAGTTGTTGGCTTTACAACCCACTTGATTATTCCAAGTATGCCACTAGCCTTAGCTTTTGCATTAGGGGCTATCATTACGCCAACCGATGCCGTTGCTGTTAGTTCCATTACCAGCAATATGCTTGTTCCAACAAACGTTATGGGAACACTTGAAAACGAATCACTCTTCAACGATGCATCTGGTATCGTGGCTTTGAATTTGGCCATTGCAGCAGCTGTCACAGGACAATTCTCCCTAATAAGTGGAATTGGTAACTTTATGTATGTCTTCTTTGGTGGGATTATTTTAGGCGGTATCTTAGGTGCACTCATTGTTGCCTTACGTTTAAAACTAATTAACATGCACGTTGATACCCCTTCAGTCATGGTTCCTTTTACAATATTGACTCCCTTTGTAGTTTATTTAATTGCTGAGGCAATTGGAGTTTCCGGCATTCTAGCTGTTGTTGTAACCGGATTGATGCATGGTATCCAACAAGATCGACTAAGATTAACTAGTTCAAGTTTACAAATTGTTATGAATAGTACTTGGTCAGTTGTTTCCAGTACTCTAAATGGAGTTGTCTTTGTACTATTAGGATTATCGTTACCGACTGTTATTACTAATTTAAGTCACCATGATGCTAGTTCTGTCGCCATTCTCTGGGGTGTTGGTTTACTGTTATATGCCATCATGACGGTCCTAAGATATTTCTGGACCAATTGGGACTTTGCACGGATTAGAGCGTGGGATAAGCATGAAAAACACGCTAATAGCATTATTATGGCTTATAGTGGTGTCCATGGAACAATTACACTCGCTATGGCCTTCTCCCTCCCACTAACTTTAAACGGACAAGCCTTTCCTTACCGTAACGATATTATCTTTGTTGCAGCCGTAGTTATCCTAACCAGTTTACTTGTACCCACAATTGCCTTGCCTTTCCTATTGCCTCAACAAGTCTCAAAATACTCAGAAGATGAACTTGCCATTGCAAAAGGAAAAATGGTTGATAATGCCATTATTACCTTGCAGACACGACATCCCGATTCCAATATAACTAGTCAGGTTACCGGTATTCTTGACGGTCAACGAACTGTTGAGGGATTTGCTGATAGAAAAAAATTAACCATTATTTTTGACAATTGTTTTGAACTTGAAAAACAAACAATCGACGAAATGTTGAAGAACAAAGAGATTTCAGATCTTGAGGCTGACCTTTACATGCGAATAGCACGCCGAACAATTATTCAGTATCAACAGACTAGTCGTCAAAGATTAAAATTATTTCTAAAATTTAATGTAGCCAGTAGATTATCTTTTAATAGGGATGCTCGATTGAGACGCAAGATGTTCCACAACATGCGTGACCACAAGGAACAAACCCGTGAACAGATGATTGAACGAAATCATAAAATGTGGGTTAAGATGGGCAAATTTGAAGAAGAGCCCTACGAAAAAATCATTAGTTATTTAAATCAAAGTTTGATAAATGATAGTGAAAATAATCGTGAAATCAGTATTGCTCGCCGAGCTTACGATGAAAGACACCGTCGACTGGCCAGAGATGAATCAAATGAAATTAATCAGAATGAACTATTAATTGAAGCATTTCAACAAGAAAACACTTATATTCAAAATAAGATTAATTCCAAAGAGTTCTCTACTGACCTAGGTGGAGCTCTCTATGAACAAATCTCCACTGATCAATTAGTTTACTTACAATCACTTAATGAAGACTAAAAAAGAAGTAAATTCAGAAAATCTGAATTTACTTCTTTTTTTTACTATTTTTTATTTTTAGCATCTAAAGTTCGTTTAGTATCACGTTTCAATACTGGATCCAAATATTGACCAGTATAACTTTCTTTAATTTTAGCGATATCTTCAGGTGTACCAGTACCAACAATAGTACCGCCACCTTCTCCACCTTCTGGGCCTAAATCAATGACCCAATCGGCAGATTTAACGATATCCAAATTATGTTCAATTACTAGAACTGTATTGCCTTCATCAACCAAACGTTGCAAAACTTCTAACAAGCGTTTGATGTCATCGGTATGCAAACCAGTAGTTGGTTCATCCAAGATATAGAAGTTCTTTCCACTCGACTTCTTATATAATTCAGAAGCCAACTTCATACGTTGGGCCTCACCACCAGATAATTGTGTGGCTGATTGTCCCATCGAAACATAGCCAAGACCAACATCAACAATAGTTTGTAATTTACGTCTGATCTTAGGGATGTTACTGAAAAAGTCCAAAGCTTCGGATACTTTCATATCTAGGACTTGAGCAATATTTTTACCCTTGTAAGTTACTTCAAGCGTTTCTGAGTTGTAACGAGTCCCATGACAAACTTCACATGGTACGTATACATCTGGCAAGAAGTTCATTTCAATTTTAATGATACCGTCACCGTGACAATTCTCACAACGACCACCTTTAACATTGAAAGAGAATCTCCCCTTCTTATATCCACGAAGTTTGGCCTCATTAGTTTGAGCAAACAAATCACGGATATTATCAAAGACACCTGTATAAGTAGCGGGATTACTTCTTGGAGTTCTACCAATTGGACTTTGATCAATCGCAATCATTTTTTCCAAATTTTCATAGCCAGTAATCTTCTTGTATTGACCTGGTTTTTGAGAATTATGATTCATCTTCTGTGCCAATGCACGTTTCAAAATCATATTAACCAAAGTAGATTTACCTGAACCAGATACACCAGTCACAGCAATAAATTTACCTAATGGAAATTTAACATCAATCTTCTTCAAGTTATTTTCGGCAGCGCCAAAGACTTCAACACATTCGCCATTACCAGCTTTTCGTTCCAAAGGAACTGGAATAAACTTCTTGCCAGCTAGATATTGACCAGTTAAAGAATTTGGATTCTTCTCAACTTCTTCGGGTGTTCCAGCCGCAACAATTTGTCCACCAGCTTCACCGGCACCAGGACCAACATCAATTAGATAATCAGCAGCACGCATCGTATCTTCATCATGCTCGACCACAATCAAAGTATTACCAAGATCACGCATTCGTTTCAATGAACTGATTAAACGGTCATTATCACGTTGATGCAAACCAATTGATGGTTCATCCAAGATATACATAACTCCAGATAAGTTTGAACCGATTTGCGTTGCCAAACGAATTCTCTGAGCTTCACCACCAGAAAGAGTTCCAGCAGATCTTGACAGTGATAGATATTCCAAGCCAACATTAATTAAGAAACTAAGTCTATCCTTAACTTCCTTCAAAATTGGTTGAGCAATCACAGTATTCTGTTCACCAAATTTAACTTCCTTGAAGAATGGTAGTTCATCCTTAATAGACATGTCTGAAACTTCAGCGATATCTTGACCATTAATTTTAACGGCCAAAGCCTGTCTGTTTAATCTCTTACCATGACAAACTGGACACTTCAATTCAGTCATGTACTTTCTCATAACCTCACGAGTATAGTCACTGTTTGTTTCACGATAACGACGATCAATGTTAGGAAGTACCCCTTCAAATGGCACATCAACATCACGGACACCACCGAAATCATTTTCATAGTGGAAATGGAAAGTCTTTCCATCTGAACCATTTAGAATAGTATCTTGATCCTTTTCAGATAGCTTCTCAAATGGAGTATTCATATCAATTTTAAATTCTTTACAAGCCTGTTCCAACATTTCAGGATAATATTGTGAACTAATTGGATTCCAAGGTAAAATGGCGCCCTCAGCCAAAGTCTTACTCTGATCAGGAATAACTAAATCCAAATCGACTTCCAACTTAACACCTAAACCATCACAATTGTCGCAAGCACCAAATGGCGCATTAAATGAAAATAAGCGAGGTTCAAGTTCCCCAACAGTAAATCCACACAATGGGCAAGCATTCTTTTCAGAAAAGACCATCATGTCTTGTCCAATAACATCAACATTCATATAGCCGTCGGAAAGTCTTAAAGCAGCTTCAACAGAATCAAATAAACGTGATTTGATGTGGTCATTGATAACGATTCGATCAACCACAACGTCAATATCATGTTTCTTATTCTTATCTAATTCGATATCTTCACCGATATCCCTAACTTCTCCATCAACACGAATTCTAACGTAACCTTGTTTCTTAATTTGAGCCAAGGCTTTTTTGTGTTGACCGCGTTTGGCACGAACAACAGGTGAAAGAACTTGTAATTTAGTCTTCTCACCCAATTTCAAAATAGCATCAACCATCTGTTGAGCGGATTGACTAGTAATTTTTGTACCATCGTTTGGACAAATTGGTGTTCCTACACGAGCCCAAAGTAATCGTAAATAATCATTTATTTCAGTGACAGTTCCGACAGTTGAACGAGGGTTCTTGGAAGTTGTCTTCTGATCAATTGAAATAGCTGGACTTAATCCATCAATCGAATCAACATCCGGTTTATCCATTTGACCCAAAAATTGACGAGCATATGAAGACAAACTCTCAACGTATCTTCTTTGGCCTTCTGCATAAAGCGTATCAAATGCTAAAGAACTCTTTCCTGAACCTGATAAACCAGTCATAACAACTAATTTGTCACGTGGAATCGTTACATCTATATTTTTTAAGTTATGGGCACGTGCACCATGAATAACAATTTTATCATTTAACATATTTATTACATTTCCGCCTTTAATTCCAAAATCGTATCACGTAGATGAGCCGCAGCCTCAAAGTCTAACTTCTTCGCTGCACTTTCCATTTGCTCATTCAAATTAGCAAGAAGTTCCTTTTGGTCCTTCTTACTCATATCCTTAAAGTCAATATCATCATTAATTTTCTCAGTCTCAGACGATGAATTATCAACCTTCTGGAACATTGAAATGGCATCCCTAATCGGCTTAACAATTGTCGTAGGAGTAACATGATGTTTCTCATTATATGCTTCTTGAATTTTACGACGACGAGCAGTGGCATCAATTGCTCCACGCATTGAATCTGTCACCGAATCAGCATACATAATAACTTTACCGTGTTCATTACGAGAAGCACGTCCAATGATCTGAACTAATGAACGCTCTGATCTCAAGAATCCCTCTTTGTCAGCATCCAAAATGGCAATCAAGGAAACTTCAGGGACATCAATCCCCTCACGAAGTAAGTTAATACCAATTAAGACGTCAAACTTACCTAAACGGAGATCACGGATAATTTTGGTTCTTTCAAGTGTCTTTATATCACTATGTAAATATCTAACTTTAATTCCTAAATCTTTGAAGTAATCAGTTAAATCCTCTGCCATCTTCTTAGTTAAAGTTGTGACAAAGACTCTCTCATGCTTTTCAACACGATCATTGATTTCTCCAACTAAGTCATCAATCTGACCCATAATTGGACGAACTTCAATTTTAGGATCAAGTAATCCGGTTGGACGAATAACTTGTTCAGCCAAATTCTTAGTTCTATCAAGTTCATAAGGGCCTGGTGTAGCTGATACATAAAGGATTCGGTTAACATGTTTTTCGAATTCTTCCAATTTCAATGGTCGGTTATCCAAAGCACTAGGCAAACGGAATCCATAATCAACCAATTGTTGCTTTCTAGCACGGTCACCATTATACATACCACGAATTTGTGGCATTGTAACGTGAGACTCATCAATCATGATATTGAAATCCTTTGGGAAGAAATCGAGCAGAGTAAATGGTGGCTCTCCCTCTGCACGGCCTTCCATATGACGAGAATAATTCTCAATACCAGATGTATAACCCATCTCACGCATCATCTCAATATCATATTCAGTACGTTGTTGGATTCTTTGTGCCTCAAGCAGTTTGCCTTCTTTAGTAAACTTAGCAACTTGTTGATCCATTTCATCTTTAATTCTAACCAAAGCATCTTCCATCTTAGAATCACTGATCATAAAGTGAGTTGCTGGGAAAATACCAATATGATCCATCTGACCTTTAATTTCACCAGTCAAAGCATCCATTTCGACAATTCGATCAATTTCATCACCAAAGAATTCTACTCGAATGGCATTATCATCACGTGAAGCTGGGAAAATATCGATAACATCCCCACGAACACGAAATCTACCACGTTGAAAGTCGATATCATTTCTTTCAAATTGATTCTCAACCAATTCCTCTAATAAAGTATCACGAGCAATTTGTTGGCCAACTCTCAGAGAAATAATACTATCTGAATACTCTTTTGGATCACCTAAACCAAAGATACAAGAAACTGACGCAACTACAATAACGTCATTCCGCTCTAGCAATGAACTAGTGGCCGAGTGACGCAATTTATCAATTTCATCATTAATACTAGAATCCTTCTCAATATAGGTATCACTTGAAGGCACATAGGCTTCAGGTTGGTAATAATCATAATAACTAACAAAATATTCAACGGCGTTATTTGGGAAAAATTCCTTAAACTCACCGTATAGTTGCCCAGCTAAAGTTTTATTATGAGAAATAATCAAAGTAGGCTTATTCAAATTCTTAATTACATTGGCCATGGTAAATGTTTTACCAGTACCAGTAGCACCCTCAAGAACTACTTCCTTATCCCCATCTTTAAAATCTTTAGTGATTTTATCAATGGCTTGGGCTTGATCTCCGGCAGGAGAATACTTTGAAACAAGATCAAATTTATTATCATTAATTCTATCTATCATGGAATTACTTACCCCCTTTAAGCTAAAAAAAACATCTAACTCTCGCACACGAATTAGATGTAATTAATGTCAGGCTTATTACGCTGGCTCTATATTACCATAGCGAACATATTTTCGCCATTTATTTAATTTTCATTTGTTAAACGTGGAAGCATCAAGAAAATTACCAATCCAATTACGAATAAAATACTTAATGATGCTGCACCAATTGTAGACTTTCCAGTTATCTGAGTGACGATACCAACTAAGACAGGTCCCAAAACGGCTGAAAATTTTCCAAGAATATTATAAAATCCAAAGAATTCACTACCTGATTCTTTAGGAATCAATTTACCAAAGTATGAACGACTCAACGCTTGAATTCCACCTTGACTTGTTCCTACCAAAACAGCTAGGATCCAAAAATCAATTGTTGAATTCAGCTTTAAGGCGTAAAGACAAATTCCAAAGTATAAAATAATTGCTAAAAGAATTCCAAATCTAGTTGAAAACTTATTGGCTATCCAACCATAAAGAATTGAAAATGGAAATGCGACTAATTGAACTACAAGTAAAACCAACATTAACGTCGTTGTATTAATTCCCATGTCCATCCCAATAGATGTAGCCATTGTAAAGATTGTATCAACTCCATCAATATAGAAGAAGTACGCTACTAGGAACCAAGCTGCTGCTTTATATTTACGTAAATGCGTCATTGTTGACCAGACACGTTTAAAACTAGAAGTTATTGGATGTGGATTTTCCGGTAAAGAATAAACTTGAGTAACATTTTTCAATAATGGAATGAAAAAGATTATCCACCAGATTGCTGCCAGTAGAAAACTCCACCTGGCGACTCCATAACTTGATAACAAGCCAAATCCACTAGTCAATTGTAATACTAAGAACAATATAAATGCCATTACTCCACCTAAATAACCATAGGCATATCCATTGGACGACAAAGTATCCATTTCATTATTATCAGCCACATCTGTTAGAAAACTATCATAGAACAGATTTCCCGCTGAATAACCAATTATCGACAGGATATACACACCCAACAACAATTGCCATTGATTTGGTGGTACTAACGCCAATCCAACGGTCATAATTATCCCCAGAAAAGCAAAGTAATTCATTAACTTCTTTTTATGATGTGGATAATCGGCAAGTGCCCCTAAAACTGGTGCTAGGATCGAAACTAATAACGTTCCAAAACTATTGGCATAACCCCAAAAGGCTGTGGCATTGGCTTGAGATACACCGGAACCTTGAGCAACCGACTTGAAATACACAGGCAATACTGCCGTTGTAACGATGATTCCATAACCAGAGTTAGCCCAGTCATAGAAAATCCAACTCCATTGTTTTTTATTAAACTTCATATATTCCCTCTATTCTAATCCTGAATCTAAAAATACATCGTCAATTGCATCACCTGCTATTGGTTTATCAAATTTCAGTCCTAATAATTTGGCAAAGGTTGGGGCCTCATCAACAAGGTTGGCCTTCTCAACCGTATGATTAGCACGAATCATTGGTCCATTAAAGACTAAGGTTGTTTTGTATCCTGGTTTATCAGGTGAATAACCATGAACACCACGATATCTGTCAGCATCACCCATCATTTCAGGCAAAACTTTTTCCACAACACTGGCACGGTCACTTTCATCCGTGAAATAGTAACCAGCTTTAGCCTCTACCATCAAAGTACAATTAGGATCAGCGCCTAATGCGGCAGCCTCGCTAGCATAATAAACTTTTTCTACACCCTCAACGGCAGAAACTACTTCCTTTAAACGGTCTAATTGACTGAAATTACGAGTATAAATATAAGTACTACCGTCACAAGTTTTAGCCATAACGGACCAATCTTTTTTGAAAGTTTGGTCTGGTTTAGAAGTTAACCAACCTCTTTGAGCAAACATTGTATTCAAATGAATCATCTTTTCAACATTGATTTGATAATGATCACCCAAAATGACAAAGTTAGTATCTTCAAAGGTACCAGCTTCCTTTGTGGCATCAATCACTTGCTTAACATGGTTATCTAATCGATGTAAAGCTTCCATCGCGTCATCAGAACGAACGCCATAACGGTGACGCATACTGTCCATATCAACAAGGTGTAACAGTGTTAAATTAGGTTTTTTATTCTTAATTGTATCCACAGCACAAGCTGTAATGAAATCATCTAATTCCGGCTGTCTGATACCATTGCGTAATTTTCCATATTTTTTATTCATTTCTAAAATGAAAAGTGGCGAACTTGCTTTTAATGAAACCAACACTTGATTAGTCCAAATACGATTTGGAAAAATTTCAGCTAAATTATAATTAATTTTACTTCCCGCCGTTACAGGCCAGAGAAACGCTGAAGTTGTGAAACCTCTCTTACGCGCTAAATCATATAAGGTAGTCGACTTAACATCTTTTTGGTACCAGAACCAATCAGGAGAACGTCGTTCTGGCTGAATCTTGGTATTATTAATAATTCCATGCACACTCGGATATTGACCCGTAATAATCGTGGTATGAGATGGATAAGTTAGTGTTGGATATATCCCTCTGACCTCTTTTACCCAAGTACCGCCATTAACTAATTTATTCAAAGTAGGCAATTCTGACTGGTGCTCATCAATATCTCTAAAACCTAGAGAATCCAATGAAATAATAACTAAATGTTGATTTATAGACAAATTATTCTCCCCTTTTCACAAACCGCATGAAAACATTATATCGCAATTAGAAAATACGTGTAACGAGACAAAAAAATAGAGACAATATAAATTCATTGTCCCTATCTTAAAATCAAGCTATTAAATTATTCCCAGCCTTCGATTTCTTTACTGAAATCTGCTAGTTTCTTAGCGGCACCATCTTCAGTGTCACTCTTAACTCCAATATAGAATTTCATCTTAGGTTCTGTACCAGAAGGTCTAGCAGCAACCCAAGTATCATCAGCTAACACGTATTTCAAAACATTAGCCTTTGGTAAACCGGTTTCTTTAGTACCAGCAGCAGTTACATCAGTATCGTTTAGATAATCGATTGATTCAACAACCTTAATACCATTGATTTCATCGATTCCGTCTTCACGAAGTGTCTTCATGATTTGGGCCATCTTATCTTTTCCAGAAATACCTGCAAAAGTCTTAGAAATTGTCTTTTCATGATAATATCCAAATTCTTTGTACAAATCTTCTAGTCCATCATAGATAGTCTTACCTTTTGATTCATAATAAGCAGCAGCTTCAGCCAACAATAATGTTGATTGCATTGCATCCTTATCACGGACAAATGGTTTAACTAAGTAACCGTAGCTCTCTTCAAATCCGAAGAGGAATTCATTACTACCTGTTTTTTCAAATTGTTCAATCTTTTCGGCAATATACTTAAATCCTGTCAAAACATCAAACATTTTAATGTCATATTTATGAGCGATGGCAGTTGCCAATTCAGATGAAACGATTGATTTAACAACAGCACCGTTCTTTGGTAAAGCATTTAAGCCCTTTTTAGCTTGTAACAAGTAATTCAATAGAACTGATGCAATTTGATTACCTGTCATTAGTTTATAGGAACCATCTGGTTGTCTAACAGCAGCACCCAATCTGTCGGCATCTGGATCAGTGGCAATTAGGATATTTGCTCCTATTTTTTTACCACGTTCGATGGCTAAGTCAAAGGTTTGTGCAAATTCAGGATTTGGGAAAGGTGTTGTGGAAAATTCAGGATCCAAAATAGCTTGTTCTGTAACCATATTAAAATTCTTGAAACCTAATTCTTGGAAAATTCTTGGAGCAATCATTTTACCAGTACCATGAAGTGGTGAATAAACAAATTTCATTTTATCACCGATACTATTAATCAAATCTCTGTTAACAATTACAGTTTCCAAATTTTTCATATAATTAAGATCAACATCTTCACCGATTAGAGTAAGTAATTTATCTGCTCTAAGTTTGGTAACTGGTTCAACTTTAATTGCGAATAGGTCACTAGCTTTTCGTGCAAAGCTAGTAATATTGTCTGATTCAGTTGGTGGCATTTGTCCACCATCTGGACCATAAATTTTGAATCCGTTATATTGTTTAGGATTATGGCTAGCTGTAATCATAATACCTGCATAAGTATGCAAACTTCTTACAGCAAAAGATAATTCTGGTGTTGGTCTCAAACTATCAAATACATAACTGTGAATTCCATGAACACCTAGAACTTTAGCAGATTCATATGCAAAATCTTGTGAGTAGTAACGTGAATCATAACTAATTGCTACACCTTGAGATTTTACTGAATCATCTAGTGTATCCATAAATGAAGCTAAGCCTTCGGTAGCTTGACGAACTGTATAAATGTTCATTCGATTGATACCAGGTCCAATCAATCCACGCATACCAGCAGTACCAAACTCCATTGGTGCATAAAACGCTTCTTCAGCTACTTTATCATCTTTTTTTATTTCGTTTAGTTGCTCTTTCATATCTGGATCTAAATCCTTATAGTCGAGCCATTCTTGCATATTATCTTGCCAAGACATTAACGTTGTCCTCCTAAATTTGTAAGTACTTACAATCATTATATCAATCATAGAGTACTATTTATATTTGATTACACAACTTTAACAAGAAATCTTTAAAACTTCCTTAAAATCATGTCTCAAATAAACAAACTATTGAAGGTTGTTGCTAATGATTCTGTTAATGTTCGTATCATAGTATTTAGCTAATGCAATTAAAGTATCGATATCTGGCATTCTAATACCTGTTTCATAGTGAGACAAGGTTGTAACATCAATATTTAAATGTTGTGCTACTTCCTTTTGAGTGACATTTCTGTCTCTTCTAAGAATCTTCAAATTTCTAGCAATATTAAATCCTGACTCATTCATTAATTGATCCAGGTTTTTATCTACTATTTCACGCATACGAATCACTTCCTGTCTTTTATTTTATTATATGTTTAAACATATACGCATTGGAACCGAATTTCAACAATTTAATTTTCAAATTCTAAACAATTATTAGTAATCTGAGTATAAAAAAAGGACTAAGAAATTGGCAAATAGCCATTTCCTAATCCTCAATTAATTTAAAAATTAAATTTAATTATTTAATTGTAACTGAATCATCAGCAAGGTCTTGAATATAATTATATGCTTGTTGACCAGCAGTACCACCATCACCAACAGCTGTTGTAATTTGACGTAGATCTTTCTTTCTAACATCACCAACAGCGAAGATTCCAGGAATTTTTGTTTCCATATGTTCGTTAGTATTGATCCAACCATTTTCATCAAGTACACCTAAGTCCTTGAATGGTTCTGTCATTGGTTGAATACCAACATAGATAAATGCACCCTTTGCAGGTACAACGTGTTCTTCACCGGTCTTCTTATCAACGTATTTAACGCCGGCAACCTTATCATCAGCACTCACAATTTCTTTAACGTCAGCATTCCAAACAAATTTAATCTTATCATTCTTAAATGCACGGTCTTGCAAAATCTTTTGAGCACGTAATTGGTCACGACGGTGAATAATTGTTACTGATTTGGCTAATTGAGTAAGGTAAATACCTTCTTCAACGGCGGAGTCTCCACCACCAATAACAGCAACATCTTGTCCTTTAAAGAACGCACCATCACAAACGGCACAATAAGAAACACCACGTCCTGATAACTCATTTTCACCAGTAATACCAATCTTCTTATATTGTGATCCAGTTGCAATGATTAAAGCCTTTGTTTCATAGTCGCCATCATCAGTATGAATGATTTTAACATTACCCTTATCCTCAACAGATTCAACGGCACCATAGCCGAAATCTGCACCAAATTGTGTTGAAGATTTATACATCTTTTCACTCAAATCTGGTCCTAAAATAGAATCAAATCCAGGGTAGTTTTCAATCGCAGCGGTGTTGTTCATTTGTCCACCATAAATACCACGATCAAGAATCATTACTGATAAATTAGCGCGAGATGCATATAAAGCAGCGGTTAAACCACCAGGACCTGCTCCAATAATAACTACATCATATGTTTTCATCGTCGATTACCTCCTATTACTCAACAAATATTACCATTTATTTTTTAATTAGCAATTAGGTTGCTCACAACTCATTATACCAAGGGTCGTTTTCTTTCTTACGACGGTATATGAACAATCCAATAGCTACAAAGAATAACACTAATGATAGGACTTGGGAAACTCTAACTCCTGGCATGATATAAAGACTATCCGTTCTCATCCCTTCAACGAAGAATCTAACTGCTGGATACCAAATTAGATATGCTAGGAAAACTTCACCACGTTTAAATAAGTGTTTTCTATTTCTTAAAACAAGAATCAAAATCAAGCCTATCAAATTACCGACAGATTCGTAAAGAAATGTTGGTTGGCGATAGGCACCATTGATATACATTTGCTCAACGATAAAATGTGGTAAATGTAATGATTGTAGGAAGCTCAAAGTAGTTTTTCCACCAAATGCTTCTTGGTTCATGAAATTACCCCAACGACCAACGATTTGGCCTAACAAGACTGATGGTGCAGCAATATCAAGCATCAACCAAGGTGAAATTTTTCTCTTCTTACATAGAACGAGTAACACGATAAATGCAGCAATCAATCCACCATAAATGGCGATTCCACCATGCCAGATTTTGATTATTTCACCGGGGTTAGCCATATAAAATGGTAATTCAAAAATAACATAATACAAACGGGCTCCAACTAAGGCAATTGGAACACCATATAACACTAAATCCAAAATATTATCTGGATCAAGATGTCTTCGCTTAGCTTCACGCATGGCCATAATGACACCAACTAAGGCTCCTAAAGCAATGATGACACCATACCAATGAATTTCTAAGCTACCGATGTTAAATGCAATTGGATTCAATGCTAACAAATCTAGATTCATTACTTACCTTCTTCATCTGTTTTACTTTCAGATTCTTTAGTTTTTGTTTCATTTTCTTTAATCAATAATCCTAAATTATCTTCAAATTTCTTTGTAGCGTCATAACCCATCTTCTTAGCACGATAGTTCATTGCAGCTACTTCAATAATAATAGAAATATTACGACCAACTTTAACGGGAACGGTAATTTGTGGCACGTCTACGTCAAAGAAGGTTCTCTTATCTTCCAAGGTACCGATACGATCGTAATTCTTATCAGCTGACCAATTTTCCAAATTGATAATTAATTGAATATCACTTTGTGAACGAACAGCTCCGGCACCAAATAGATTCATGACATCAATAATACCGATTCCACGAATTTCTAGCAAGTGATTGAGAATCTTTGGGGCCTCACCTACGATAGTCTTTTCGTCTCGTTGATAAACATCGACACGATCATCAGCAATCAAACGATGGCCACGTTTAATAAGTTCAAGTGCAGTTTCACTTTTACCAATACCAGAATGTCCTGTTAAAAGAATTCCAATACCATAAACATCAACTAAAACACCATGAATCGACTCTCTAGGTGCTAAATTCTCATCAAGGTATTCAGTAATCATACTGGATAATCTAGTTGTAGGGAGCTCAGAACCAATTACAGGGACCTTATGTTCACTAGCTGCTTTTAAAAGTTCCTTACTAGGTTGAATATTGCGGGAGATCAATAATGCAGGAGTGTCTTCACGACATAACTCAAGCATAACTTTATAACGATTATTGGCCGTCATTGAACGTGAATATGCCGACTCAGTTTGTCCAAATAATTGAATACGTTCACTTGGATAATAGTCAAAATAACCTGTCAATTCGATTCCGGGACGAGAAATATCACTTGTGGTTACTTTCTTATCTTTTAGCAAGTCTTCGCCGTTATAAATCTTTAATTCATTATCTTTTACCATTGCAGATACAGTAACAAAATTTGTCATAATCAACCCTCACCAATTCTTTATTTATAACAATTTTATCATTTTAAAAACAAAAAAACGCGTTCTACACGCGTCTTTCAAAATTATTCATGGTATAGCTATTAATAATAGAATTACAAATTGCTAAAATGACCGCTACAACTAGAGCAGAACCAAAGCCATTAAAGTGAAAACTTGTGGATCCTACTAAGCTAGAAGTCAGTTCCAAAGTAATCGCATTTATAACAAAGGAAAACAATCCAAATGTAATAAATGTGATTGGTAAGGAAATTATATGTAACAGTGGTTTGATGGTCCAGTTCAAAATTACTAATACAAAACTAGCAATAATCGCTGTCCCTAAACTGTCCACTTGAAACATATTAGGTAATACTCGTGCTATTGCTAAAAACAACAGTGTTTGTATAACCATTTTTATCAGTAACTTCATTTTATACCCTCATTTAACTCTCTTTTGAATCAGTAATATTTCTTTGTCGACCTAACGCCACGTCTTCTTTTACGATAATCAGTTTCCTGAATATTACGTTTCTCTGGTATTGAAAAGACACAGATGAAATAAATCAATGCAGGCAAGAAATAAGTAAATGGTAGTAAAAAGACAAATGCTAGGCGAATCCAAGTCGAGTCAATTCCGAAATGATCACCTAAACCACCACAAACACCGGCTAACATACGATCAGTACTTGATCTTGTGATTCTTTCTCTCATAAAATATCACCTCAACTTGTTCAAAGAATATACTACATATTTATGAAAATATCAATTTTCGTCACTGATATCCTCAATATGCTTCCGATTCAGTTCTACCACATGTCCGGTATTTAAGTAAACAACCCACTCACAAATATTGGTTGCATAATCACCGACACGTTCCAAATAACTAGCTACAAGCATATATGACGATCCACTCATAACATTTTCAACTGTCTTCTGCATATCCTTAATACATAACTCATTAATTAAAGTACTTTTAGCGTCAATTTCGATATCACGATGGGCCACTTCTTCAGCCATCTTGCTATCTTTCTTTAGATAGGCTTCAAGGGAATCCTCAACGATACTTGTTCCCATATCACCCATTTCAGCAATCAATTTTTCAATCTCAGGGATTCTAACTTCACCCTTAACACGGATTGTTTCCTGGGCAATACTTACAGCATGATCACCCATTCTTTCCAAATCAGAACTTGCTTTCAACACAGTTACGATCATTCTCAAGTCAGATGTAACAGGCTGTTGTAAAGCAATCATCTCGAAAGATTCTTTTTCAAGATCCATCTCTCTTTTATTGATGACATGATCATTTTGGATAACTTCTTTGGCCAAGGACTTATCGTGATCAATATATGCTTTAACAGATTTCATAATGGCCTCACTAGCCATCATGCCCATTTCTGAGAACCGTAAATGTAAATTATTTAATTGTTCTTCGAAAGTAGTACGCATATTTTATTTTCTCCTAACCGAATTTTCCTGAAATATAATCTTCCGTCTGTTTTTCTTTTGGATTTAGGAATATATTTTTCGTTTTATCCGCCTCAATTAATTCCCCATTTAGGAAGAAAGCGGTCTGATCAGATATTCTTGATGCTTGTTGCATATTATGTGTAACTGTAATAATCGTATAATCCTCACGTAACGCCAACATTGTATCCTCAACTTTGGCTGACGAAATTGGATCCAAAGCAGAGGTTGGTTCATCTAATAAAATAATATCAGGTTTCACTGCCAAAACTCTAGCAATACAAACTCTTTGTTGTTGACCACCTGATAGAGATAAGGCACTTTGATGCAACTTATCCTTAACATCATCCCAAACAGCTGCGTTTCGTAAACTAGTCTCAACTGCTTCATCCAAAACAGCCTTATCCTTAACACCGGCTAATCTTAATCCATAAATAACATTATCATAAATAGAAAATGGAAATGGATTAGGTTGTTGGAATACCATTCCGACCTGTTTTCTCAATTCAACTGTATCAATACTGGGAGCATAAATATTATTACCATTCAGTGAAATCGTTCCTGTGATAGTAACGTTTGGAATCAAATCATTCATTCGATTCAAGCATCTAAGATACGTGGATTTACCACATCCGGAAGGACCAATCAATGCTGTGATTTGATTCTTATTGAAGTCAAGGTTGACTCCTTTTAATGCTTCTTTTTTACCATAAAATAAATGTACATCAGAAGATGTTAAAATTTTTTCTGCCAAGTTTAACGCTCCTATCCAAAGTGTCCAGAAACATAATCTTCAGTAATCTTAATTTTCGGACGCGTGAAGATTTTTCTTGTTTCATTAAATTCTACAGCATGTCCCAAGTGGAAAAATGCTGTGTAGTCGCTGATTCTAGCCGCTTGTTGCATATTGTGTGTAACGATAACAATTGTAAATTTATCTTTCAAACTTAACATTGTCTCTTCAACGTTAGACGTTGAAATTGGATCTAGCGCACTTGCAGGTTCATCCATTAAAAGAATATCTGGCTTCATTGCAATTGCTCTGGCAATACAAAGTCTCTGTTGCTGACCACCTGATAAAGCTAACGCACTTTTACCAAGATCATCTTTTACTTGATCCCATAACGAAGCTTGTTTCAAAGTGGTTTCAACAATTTCATTTAATTGTTTCTTATCGTGCATACCGTGACGTTTCAACGCAAAAGTAATGTTGTCATAAATGGATTTAGAAAACGGATTTGGTCTTTGAAAAACCATTCCAATGTGCTTTCTAACTTCATAAATATCAACATTATCCTTGTTAATATCCAAACCACGATACATTATCTTCCCTTTGACTGAAGCTCCCTCAACATTATCATTCATACGATTCAAAGATCTTAAAAATGTCGATTTACCTGATCCAGAAGCTCCAATCAAAGATGTTATCTTATATCTTTCAAATTGTAACGACGCTTTATGCATCGCCTCTTTCTCGCCATAAAACACTTGTAGATCTTCTGTTTTCATGGCAATTTCATGTTCATCCTCATCTAAATGAAGGATGTATTGTTGATCATTTTTCTCATCCATATGCTATTCACCCGTCATCTTTTTATAAACTAAATTGCCAATATATCTTGAAAGAAGATTAAAAATCAAAACGGCAATAATCAAGACTGCTGAAGCACCGGCTGAAACTTGAACAGCATCTGGAATCAGACCTTCAGAGTTAACCTTCCAAATATGAACCGCTAAAGTTTCGGCGGGTCTCATTAGATTCAAAGGACTTGTAATACTGAAAACATTGAAATTAGTGAAGTCCAATGGTGGAGCACTCTGACCAGCTGTATAAATAAGTGCAGCGGCCTCACCAAAGACTCTACCAGCACCAATAATCATCCCGGTAATAATTCCGGGAAGACCATCAGGAATAATAACATGAATAACGGTTTCCCATTTTGATAATCCCAACGCTAAACCAGCTTCACGCTGTGATTGTGACACAGATCTTAATGAATCTTCAACGTTTCTGGTTAAAATTGGCAAATTGAAAACTGTCAAAGTCAAAGCACCAGAAAGAATTGAGAATCCAAATTTGAAACTAATAACAAAGATCAAGAATCCAAACAATCCCACAACGATTGATGGTAAGGAACTTAGAACTTCAATAGAAATTCTAATTAATTCAACGAATTTGTTCTTACCAGCATATTCAGATAAGTAAATACCTGCTGCAATGGAAATTGGAATGGAAATCAGCATGGATAAAATCAATAGGAAAAACGAATTGAATAGTTGGATTCCAACACCACTTCCGGCTTGAAATGCTTTTGACCCAGAAGTTAAAAAGTGCCAGTTCACATAACGTAATCCACTACCCAAAATATAAATCAATAAACCTGCAAGGATGAGGACAATAATGCCAGACATCGTATAGATAACGCCAGTAGCAATTTTGTCTTTTGTTTTCTCGTTTAGCACTAGAACTCACCTCGCTTAGCAATTGATCTGATAACAAAGTTAAAGAGTAATGACATCAATAATAGGAGTAAGGCCAGTGACCAGAGTGCATTGTTAGCAGTTGATCCCATAATGGTATTTCCCATATTCATTGTCAAAACACTGGTTAAAGTTGACGATGGTGAAACTAGATTATGTGGTAACAACATTGCATTACCAATAACCATTTGTACCGCCAAAGCTTCACCAAAGGCACGTGCCATACCAAAAACGACTGCTGTTAATAATCCTGGTGTAGCAGCACGTAAAATAACCTTATGAATAGTTTGCCATCTTGTGGCTCCTAAAGCTAGTGATGCCTCACGATAGTATCTAGGAACCGCTCTAAGCGCATCAACAGACATTGATGTAATAGTAGGTAAAATCATAACAAACAACACAAATGAGCCGGCTAGGATACCAAATCCACTACCACCAGCTATTTTTCTAACAAATGGCACCACAATTGTTAAACCAATAAATCCATAAACAACTGATGGAATACCAACTAATAATTCAATTACAGGTTGAAGGATTTTGCGACCCCATTTTGGAGATATTTCCGTCATAAAAATGGCAGCAGCAATCGCAAATGGAGTACCTATCAGCGCTGCAATCAATGTAACTGAAAATGAACCAACAATCATTGGTGCTGCCCCAACAATTGGGTGTCCAGCACTATCTAACTTGTTAGGTGACCAAACTGAATGTGTCAGAAAATCAATCGGATTAACCCCATCTTTAATAAAAATAATTAATCCACGTGAAGCAATAAATCCGATAATCGTTACAACTAATAAAACAATAATGGCAGTAAAACTGAAAGAAATAATCTTACCGCGAGTTTCACGCTTAGCAGAAACTGATTTCTTAGTTAAACTCTCTTTAATTGGATCTTTCAAATTATTTTACCCCCTTTGAGACGGGCGTAACATTGCCCTTATAATCCTTTTGGTACTTCATTTCCTTAACAGGAACATAATTCATTTTCTTTACGACATTTTTTTGAACATGCTCTGTCATAATAAAATCAAGAAACTTCTTAGTCATACCAGTCGGTTGCCCATTTGTATATAAATGCTCGTATGACCAAATTGTCCATTTATTATTCTCGATATTTTCAATTGTTGGTTCAACACCGTTAACGTTAACAGTTTTAACTGTGTCATTTAAGTACGGCATTGCCAAATAACTAATTGCTCCGGCTGTATTGTAGACTATTTGTCTTACCATACCACTGGAGTCTTGCTCTTGAGAACGTACAAAAGGGGTTCCATTCATAACGTCACTCTCAAATGATGAACGTGTTCCACTTCCGTCAGCACGATTAATAATCGTAATTGCTAAATCTTGCCCACCGACCTGTTTCCAATTCTTCACTTGACCAGAAAAAATCTGTCTTAATTGCTTGATCGTCAGGGATTTTACTTTAACATCCTTGTTCACAACTGGAACCATACCAACTGCAGCTATACGATGATCAACAAGTTTACTGGCATCAATATCCTGTTTCTGTTCTGCGTAAAGATCAGAATTACCAATATCAACAGCGCCTTGTTGAATCTGGCTCAGTCCGGTACCAGTTCCTCCACCCTGAACATTTACATACTCAGATGGATTATCTTTAGTAAATTCTTCCCCGGCGAGTTCCACTAATGGTTGAGCAGCTGATGATCCAACTGCTGTAATAGTTTCTTGGCTTCCGCTGCCTTTGCAACCACTCAAAATAAAAATTACAGGAATCATAATTGCAAATAATGCGACAAGTCTCTTTTTCAATGTTCTCACCTCTATCCTATCTAGGATAGTACAACTTTGTATATTTTTTGTATAAAAAAAAGCCGTAATAAAATAAATTATTTTATTACGACACTATTTTTATAATGGAATATCTACAGTAAATGTAGTTCCTAAACCGATATGCGATTCAATTCGAATATCACCATCAAGTGTATCCAAAGTTTCCTTAACAATGGCTAATCCCAATCCAGTACCGCCTGTCTCCAAGCTTCTTGAACGATCAACTCGGTAAAATCTTTCAAAAATTCGACTTTGATCATTTTCAGAGATACCAATCCCGGTATCTTTGATAACAAATTTTATACGATTCTCAATTTCATCATGGCGAACGTCGATATCAATTTCACCATTTTCTTTGTTATATGAAATAGCATTCTTAATTAAATTACGGAAAACTAGATTAATTTTCTCCTTGTTGACTGTAACTTCTTCATTACCAGCATAATTTTTATTAACAGTAATGTTATGTTCCTTAATTTGTAAGGATTGTCTATCAAGAATCCGATTAATGTCATCCCGCAAGTTAACTAAATCAGCTTTATTGTTATCTTTTTTAACCTTTGATAAGGACAAGATATCCTGAATCAATTCAGATAAACGAATACTTTCGCTATGAATTATCTTCAAGAAATGTTCTTCCTTTTCGGGATCATCCTTTGCACCATTTAAGAGTGTTTCAGAGAATCCCTCAATCGAAGTAACTGGCGTCTTTAATTCATGGCTGACATTATTTACAAAATCAACCTGCATCCGTTCAATTTGACGACTTTCTGTAAAATCATACAGGATAACCAAAACTTGTTGATCGAAATCTTCACGCGAATGAATCAAACGAATAACACTTGCGTCAACAAACTTTTGTGAATTACCAACCAATTGAATTTCACGATGATGATTCTTGTTTTTCTTCAAAGTATGTTCAATCATACGGCTTAAACTATACGTTTTAACATCTTCAATAAACGGATGAATATCATTGGAAATATTCACATCCAACAAGGCTGCCATAGCTTGGTTATGCATCAAAACATCCCCTTGGGAGTTCAACAACATAACACCAATTGGTAAATGACCAACTAATCCACGGAAACGTCTCTCACGCAATCTAACATCATCACGCAAATCATTAATATCCATATTGATTTTATTAGTTTGTTCAACCAAACCATAAAGTTCATCATCTGGCGATAAAATCAACGATGATATTTCCTTATTTTTCCGAACACGACGTAAGTTATCTGTCACACGTTGAACATCCCTACTTAGCATCTGTCGTTTACGGTAATAGAACAAGACAACTGAATCTGTAATGACAAAATACATCAATGCTACTAAGAAAAAGGTTAACGGTGCCTGACTCCATAGACGATTATATCTTTTAGCAACAACGTACTGACTAGAACCTGACATATAGTACATAATTCTTTCATTCATTGTCGTGTCAGTTACATAATTTTTCCCCTGTGCAATTCGACCACGATGAAACATATCGTAGGCCTTTTTTTGGATGTAGGTATCTTCTTTACTACTATCAACGTATTCTAAACCAGAAATCTTAGCTGCTTCAGCCGGATCATGATTTTTCTTCAATTCCTGATAGGAAACTGTTTCTTCAGTAAACATATCATTTTGTGAATCACCCAAAATACTATCAGAAAATGCCACTAACACAACAAAGATAACTACTGAAATTAAAATAGCAATTATAGGACCTATTCTTCTTTTCATCGTTACACCTCTAAAACATAACCGAATCCGTGAACGGTTTTGATTATTTTTGGATCTTTCGTGTCTTTTTCAATCTTATCACGAAGATGGCTTACTTGAATATCGACCATCCGCATTTGTGAATTAGAGTTGATTCCCCAGACATTATCAAAAATCTGTTCCCTTGAAACTACAATACCCTTATTTCTAATTAAATATGCTAACAATTCATACTCTTTTCGAGTTAAACTAATTTCCTCTTTACCGATAACTAAACTCTTAACATCGGTATTTAAACGGAAAGTATTTTTATTAGACTCATGAGCTGTTCGTCTTAAAACAACTTCAATTCTGGCCAATAATTCTTTAATACTAAATGGTTTAGTGATGTAATCGTCCGCACCACTGATTAAACCTTCAATCTTGTTATCTTCCGCATCTACAGCTGTTAAAAATATAACTGGTGTTAAATCACCTGATTGACGCATCGTCTTCAATACTTCTAGACCATTCATTTTTGGTAACATTTGATCTAAAAGCATCAAATCAAAACTATCAGTATTGATTTCATTTAGCGCCATAATACCATCAGTTGCAGTTGTAACTTTGTAATCATGACTTTCAAGATTATATTCAATTAGCTCTAATATCGAAGGCTCGTCATCAACAACTAAGATTTTATTTTTCATGTTAGTTTGATACCCCTTGTAATTTCCATTGGAGGTAAGCATAGATAAAGGGATCTAAATCCCCGTCCATAACTGCTTGACCATTACCAGTCTCATAGTTTGAACGATGATCTTTGACCATAGTATATGGGTGGAAAACATACGAACGAATCTGTGAACCCCAACCTATATCCATCTGTTCACCTTGAATTTCAGCATGTTTCTTGGCTTGCTCTTCCTGTTCTCTTTGGAAAAGTTTTGCTTTCAACATACTCATAGCTGTTTCTCTATTCTGTAATTGAGAACGTTGGGCTTGAGAACTCACTACGATACCAGTTGGCAAGTGAGTTATACGTACAGCTGATGATGTTTTATTAATATGTTGTCCACCAGCACCTGATGATCTAAATACATCAACTCGCAAATCATCATCATTTATCTCAACATGGATACTATCATCCAATTCTGGCATAACATCAACCGAAGCAAACGATGTATGACGACGTCCGGCAGAATCAAATGGAGAAATTCTTACCAAACGATGGACGCCACGTTCAGAACGTAAAAGTCCAAAAGCGTTACGACCACGAATCATCATTGAAACACTCTTAATTCCGGCTTCATCCCCTGGTTGATAATCTTCAATCTCAACGGAAAATCCATGTTGATCAGCCCATCTTTGGTACATTCTTAAAAGCATTGAACCCCAATCTTGAGATTCAGTCCCTCCTGCACCAGGATGAATTTCTATTATGGCATTATGTGAGTCATATGGCTCTGATAGTAACATCACTAACTCATAAGAACGTAATTCTCCGGCCAATTCAGATGAATCATCTTCCATTTGTTGCATCAATTCATCTTCAGGGTCTTCTTGATAAAGTTCAGCGAGGACCTTAATATTTTCAAGTCCGTCACTGAGTTTATTAAAATTATCGTACTTATCTTTCATGGCCTTGGTCTCATCAATAACCTTTTGGGCGCGATCATGGTTATCCCAGAATCCATCTTCAGTCATTTTCGATTCATTTTCGGCGATACTCTCTTCTAGACTTTCTAAGTCAAAGAGACCCCCTAAATTGAGTTATTTTGTTTTCCATATCAGAAATTCTGTTTTTGATTTCTCCGAATTCCATATTTACTCACCCTTATAAAAAAAGCAGGCACAAGGCCCACTCTTTATCTTTCCATATTTTGTCTAATTTCAGCCTTCATGAATAATCTTGTTACATCATATTCAATATCAGATACCATTTCTTCAAACATACGATATCCTTCTTCTTGATACTCAACTAAAGGATTCAATTGTCCATAACCACGTAGACCAATTGATTGACGTAGTTGATCCATAGCATCGATATGGTCAGTCCAATGTTCATCAACAACTCTTAGTATAACAACTTTCTCAAATTCTAGCATTTGTGAAGGGTCGCCAAGTTGATCTTTCTTTTCTGCGTAATTCTTGTTTACGAAGTCCATCAAGAACTTAACGATTTCATCAGCTGTTTTAAGTTGTAAATCAACAACAGTCATTTGATTGTCATTAACGATAGCGGCTTTGGCAAAGTCAGCGATTGCCTCTAATTCCCAATCCTCTTGTTTACCTTGAGTATGAACGGCTACTTGAGCCTTAATTGTACGTTCAATCATTGGAAGCAATACACGGTCAAGATCCTTGTCTTCTGTAATAACTTCCATTCTTTCTTTATAAATAACTTCACGTTGTTCACGCATAACATCATCATATTGAAGAGTATTCTTACGAGTATCGTAGTTATTACCTTCAACACGTTTTTGAGCGGATTCAACCTGACGAGTCATCATCTTACTTTGGATAACAGCATCGTCATCTTCAATCTTCAATGTCTTAAGAACACGTTTGATACGGTCTGAACCGAAACGTTTCATCAAGTCATCTTCAAGTGACATGTAGAATTGTGTAACACCAGGATCACCTTGACGACCTGAACGTCCACGAAGTTGATTATCAATACGACGTGACTCATGACGTTCTGTACCAAGAACAGCCAAACCACCGACCTCTTTAACACCAGGTCCAAGTTTGATATCAGTACCACGACCAGCCATATTGGTAGCAATAGTAACAGCACCACGTTGACCGGCGTTCATAACGATTTCAGCTTCCTTAGCATGGTTCTTAGCATTCAAGACAGCATGAGGAATACCTTCGTTATCAAGTAACTTAGATAGATATTCTGAAGATTCAACGGCAACAGTACCAACCAATAATGGTTGACCCTTTTCGTGACGACGTTTGATATCTTCAACAACTGCCGCAAACTTACTCTTCAATGTTGGATAAAGAAGATCATCTTTATCATCACGAATAACTGGTTTGTTAGTTGGAATTGAAATAACTTCCATGTTGTAGATTTCTCTAAATTCTTCTGCTTCTGTTTTAGCAGTACCAGTCATACCAGACAACTTGTCATACATACGGAAGAAGTTTTGGTAAGTGATGTTAGCCATAGTCTTAGTTTCGTCTTGAATTTCTACACCTTCCTTAGCTTCAATAGCTTGGTGTAGTCCATCAGAGTAACGACGACCATCCATAACACGACCAGTAAATTGGTCAACAATCTTAACTTCGCCTTCTTGAACAACATAATCGATATCCAAACTCATAATAAAGTTGGCACGAAGTGCTTGGTCCAAATGGTGATTCAAGACAGTATTATCAATGTCATATAGGTTATCAAGGCCAAAGTAATCTTCAGCTTTTCTAATACCTGTTTCAGTTAAACTAATTGATTTTGTAGGCCAATCGATCTTGTAATCATCTGGTTCAAGTGTCTTAGAAAAACGGTCAGCACGAACATACATAGCTGTAGATTTTTCAGCAGCACCAGAAATAATCAACGGTGTTCTAGCTTCATCAATTAAAATTGAATCAACCTCATCGACGATTGCGTAGTGAAGTGGACGTTGAACCATTTGTTCTTTATAGACAACCATGTTGTCACGCAAATAATCAAATCCTAATTCACTGTTAGTTGAATAAGTAATATCACAGTTATAAGCAGCACGTTTTTCTTCTGAATCCATGCTGTTAATATTTAGACCTACGGATAGACCTAACCAGTTATATAGTTCACCCATTTCTTTAGCATCACGGCCAGATAGGTATTCGTTAACTGTAACAACGTGAACACCCTTGCCGGCTAAAGCGTTTAGATAAACTGGCAATGTAGCTGTTAAAGTTTTACCTTCACCAGTTTTCATTTCAGCAATATTTCCCTCGTGTAGAGTAATACCACCAATTAATTGAACTCTAAATGGATAAAGTCCAAGAACTCTTTTGGCACCCTCACGAGCTGTAGCAAATGCTTCAGGCAAAATATCATCTAGTGTTTCGCCCTTTGCTAATCTTTCTTTAAATGCAGGAGTCTTAGCTTGAAGTTCTTCATCGGATAGCTTGCTGTAAGCATCAGCATAGCTTTCAACGTTATCGGCAATCTTGCCCATACGTTTAACTTCTCTTTTATCGCTTTCGACCCATTTTCTTAGTGGATTTGCCATATTGATATATCTCTCCTAAGTGTTATAAACATACTTTTAATAGTAGCATTTTTTTCAATAATTTTAAATATCAATTAAATAGACTTTTCAGAATTACAATGATACACCACTTTTGCGCTCTTTTGTATTAAAAGTACTTTACAAACGCTATCAGAAGGTACAAAAAAAGCTGGGGTTGTATTACCCCAGCTAATAAGTAGTTTATTCGTTTGTTTCAATCAAGCCATATCTGCCATCATTACGTTTGTATACAATGCTTGCACCGTTTGTTTCTGAATCTTCAAAAATAAAGAATTCATGTCCGAGCATTTCCATTTGTAGAACAGCTTCCTCAGCATCCATTGGTTTCAATGAAAGGCGCTTTGTTCTAACAATTTGTGATTTATCTTCCTCAGCCTCATCTTGTGTAACACTGTCCAAAGGAATATCTTTGATAGTTCCTTTTTCACGGCTCTTACGGTTTACACGAGTCTTGAACTTCTTGATTTGTCTTTCCAACTTGTCGATAACAAGATCAATACCTGCATATAAGTCATCATTGACTTCCTCAGCCCTCAAAGTGATTGCTGATAAAGGAATAGTAACTTCAACCTTTGTACCTTTTGATGGGTATGTTTTCAAGTTTACATGTGCAATTGGAGTACTGTCGTCGCTAAAGTATTTCTCCATTTTGGAAATTCTTTTTTCAACATATTCACGAATTGCTGGTGTTACCTCGATGTTTTCACCACGTACATTAATAGTTAACATAATAATCTCTCCTTCCGATCGATAGGAAATTAAAGAGCACCAATACATCTCTTTAATGCAATTATAATATTCTTATGCCGATATGACAACGGTTTCACTATCTTGATAATGAAAACGTGCAAATATTTTTAAATCCAGCCTCGAAAAATATATCATGAGCATGCATTAGAGTGCGTCCTGTTGTATAAATGTCATCTACTATTAAAATTTTTTGATTCTTTTGAAAATTATTTATTTCAGGTAAAATTGAAAAAGTTTGTGGAGTTTGTAATCTCTCCAATCGATTTTTTTGTGCTTGTGGTTTATCGGCATCAATTTTATTTAAAAGTCTCTTTAAATCAAAAATATCAGAATATAATTCATAAACCGGATCAAAACCACGTGCTTGAAGGTGATTTTTGCTGGCCGGAATATAAGTAACTACATCAAATTTATTTTGTAACGACCATTTTTTGATATCTCGATAAAACAATTTTGCTAAAAGAACATCCCCATATCGCTTATAAAGTTTGAAATAGCTATGGATAAATTGATTGTATTCAAATAAAGCCTCATGACAATTGATCGTATTGTGCTTTTGTTCCCAAACTTGGCAGTCGTAACAAATACCATTTACATCAGTTTTAAAACATCTTGGGCAATTATTTCGACCTGTTAATGGAGCAAGTTGGCTTCGACATAAATTACAAATATAATCAGGGATTATTTCTTTAAATAAAAATATCTCTTTTACTTTTAAATTATTTACTATTTGAGCCCCACAATTTAAGCAATTCATCTTTTGACCTGCTGATTCAAATAATGTATTTCAGCACAAGCTGATCTGATTTGTTGATTATAATAGCGATAATAAAAATGTACCTCATCATCGAAAGAATCCTTAGCTCGTCCTGCTCGACCAGCAATTTGAATCAAAGACGTTTTCGAGAATTCTTTGGCATCTGCATTTAAAACAATAACCGTAATTTTTTTAAAAGTTACACCACGTTCTAAAATGGTCGTTGTCAAAATAGCCTGAACTTGTTTATCTCGAAATAACTGTACTTTCTCTAATCGTTGCTTGTCCTTAGAACTAACATCGACATAACTTAATAGCGGATATAACTTATTTAATTTCTCAGCAAATGATTTCATAATTGAAATAGACGGGAAAAATAACATGAAACGTCCTCCAGTTTGAACCAATTTCTGTAATTTTAATCGAAGTCGAGGATTGATTCCCATGAATTCTATTTCTTTAAATAACAAATGACATTGAGGCTCTGGTAACGGATGACCATGAAATCTCTGATACAATTTAGTCATCGTCATTTTCTTATCTTGAACGTCTTGAAGTATTTCTCGTGGTGGCGTAGCGGAAAGATAAACAATCATCCCATCAGTTTTCTTGGCTTTTTGAATGGCTTGGTGCAACATCTGATTTCCCGCTAAGGGATAGGAATCTACTTCGTCTATTATTAGAACGTCGAATGCTTTCTCAAATCTTATCAATTGATGCACTGTCGCAACCATAATTTGCGTTAAATGATACGGTTCTTCACTTTTTCCATGAAACAATCCAACTGAGGTCGTTGGGAAAACCTTTTGAATTCTGGGGAAGAGTTCAATACAAACATCAACTCGTGGGGAACAAATTGCTACCCTTTGCCCCTCCATAAGCGCAGCCTCAATTAATGGAAAAATCATCTCTGTTTTACCCGCTCCAGTAACGGCCCAGACCAAATGATTTTGTCTTCTATAGAAAGCTGTGAGAAGCTCTTTGACACCGTTCTGCTGATTGACAGTTAATTGACCGTTCCATATTAAATAACGTGACTGAGTGGGAAATTTTACGTTTGTTGACGTAATTACTAGCTTATCTCCTATCATTATTTTCCCGAGATTGATACAATTGCGACAATATTGAAACTTACCGGGTAATTTATCAATTCCCATGAGACATCTTCGACAAACCACCTGACCATCCTTTTTAAGAGTTGCCGAAGTTAACTCACCTCCGCCACCAATCAATTCATTTAATTCGAATGGTTCTATTTCAGCCGTATTAAAAATCCGACCACCTAAAAATTCATTAATATTATTCATATTTAAAATTACGTAAGGAGTTAATTTTTTGGAAAATTATAAAACGATTGCCGAAACTGGTAGTCATGAAAAAGTTATCAAGAAATCCCGTTTTATTGCCCACGTCGCTCAAACCTTCTCAGAAGCAGAAGCCAACGCGTTTATAAAGAAGATCCGTGAACAAGAATCTGGAGCAACCCACAACTGTACAGCCTTTATTGTCATGGAAAACGTTAAAACAGAACGCATGTCTGATGATGGAGAACCCAGTGGAACTGCCGGATCACCAATTCTTAACGTCCTGCAGCAACAGTACCTCATAAATGTCACAGTCGTTGTCACACGTTACTTTGGAGGTATCAAACTCGGCGCAGGTGGCTTGATCAGGGCTTACTCATCAACAACTGCTGAAGCTGTTAAAGAAATCGGCTTAGTCGAAAATAGAATCCAACAAGGATTTGAATTATCTATTCCCTACCACATGTTTGATAAATTTGAGAATTATGCTAAGAACGAAAACATTATTTTAGAGAATAAACAATTTGCGGCTGATATCAAATGTGAAATTTACTTAGATTTAGATATTGTCGAGCAAGCCGTTCAAAATATTCGTGATATGTTCCAAAACCAAATAATTCTTAAAGAAACCGAAAAAACTTATAAACAAGTTCCCATTGCAGCAAATTAAATAGAGTTCCACAACTTTTATGTATCTCAAGTTGTGGAACTCTATTTTATTTTTTAGTGCTTTCTAAATCATAATTCCCAGTTTGAACAGTAAAAATCTTTACATCATTAGCTGCTCTAGCTTTAGGATCATGGCGAAGTTTTTTGTCACTTTCAACCCAGAACTTATACATATCCCGATAATTTGAATAATCTTTAAACATATTATTACGGATTGATTTTGGAATAGTCTCCCAATCAACAAAATTAATTCTGGAAACATACATCCCTTTATGTTCGACCATGGCATAAGGCTTATCGTATGGTGCTAGCCCACCATAAAAAGTTTGATACGAAGAATGTCCCCACGCATCATCAGTCACAACCATGTGCTTATATGGTGAACCTAAAATTTTTTCATACTTCTTTGTTTTAGAATCAACTAATTCCTTTGTATAATCAGATGCTATCGCAGTCTTCTCAGTTGGCAATGCCGCATAGCCTATTTGAGTTTTCAATATCGGATTGAAACGGTCAACCCACACATTCTGATATTGATATTTAGATAAAAAAACATATCCTCCACCAAATATTAAAAAAATAGCTGCCAAAGCAATTAACCATCTTTTATAAACTCTCTTTAATTTCAAATCCTTGTCAATTTTCTCCACAGTCATGACATCTCCTTTTAAAAATTCATCTAAGGAAATCTCTAAAATGGAACTAAGATTGATCAACAGTGAAATATCGGGATAAGTCCGGCCGGTTTCCCAACTAGAAATTGTTTTATCAGAAACATTTAATCGTTGGGCCAATTCCTTTTGAGTTAAATTTTGTTGTTTACGATATTTCTTCAATTGCTCACTTAATTCCATTTTATTTCTCCTCAAATTCAATTTAAAAGTTGTTGTTATATATATACCACCCGACAAATGTGGAACTCAATAGATTGTTTATCTATCAACCGTAGAATTAACTCTAGGGACAAAAAAAGGCGCCATATAACGGCGTCTGTTAATTTTTCTTTTCTAATCGTTTAATAAATCTTTGAATTGCTTTTAATAGTGGCTGTCGATCATCACCCAATAATCCAATTGATTCAATGAATAATTCCAGACCAATTAGAACTCCAATCGTTAATAAGACGCTACCCCAAAAAGTTGATAGCGGATATAACATTGAAATAAAGGCAAAGACCAATGATAAACCATAAATAACTAAAACAGTTTGACGATGTGACAAACCTAATTGCATCAATCTGTGGTGCAAATGATGCTTATCAGCTTGCATAATTGGCTTTTTATTCAATAATCTTCTTAAAATTGCATAAACTGTATCAGTAATTGGCACACCCATAATCACAACTGGCATCAATAAAGTAACAAATGTTACATTCTTCAATCCCTTTAGTGAAAAGACGGCCATCATGAATCCTATGAACAATGATCCAGTATCACCTAAGAAGATACTTGCTGGATGGAAATTATGTGGCAAGAATCCAACCAAGGCGGCTACCATGGCAAAAATCCAAATCGCAACATAAACATTTGTCATATTTAAGAAGAAATACGCCATGATTCCCATGGTGAATAAAGCAATGATTGAGACACCTGTTGCTAATCCATCAAGTCCATCAATCAAGTTGACCGCATTTGTAATCGCAATTATCCAAATAATGGTAATTGGTAAGCTCCACCAACCTAGTTCGAACGAACCAAAGAATGGCAACGTAACTTCATTCATTCTAATTCCAGCTAAGAAGTAAATAACTAAAGCAGCTGCTAAAATACCGGCCAACTTAGCCTTTGGAGACAACTCTCTGATGTCATCGATAATCCCCGTCAAAATAATAATACACTCAGCTAAGAAAACACTGAATAGTTCATGTGTGGGAAATTGTTCCCGCAATAAGACAAACGTTGCAAAATTGAACGCGATAAAAATGGCCAACCCACCCATGGTAGGCATTGGCTTAATATTTACACGACGTGCATTAGGTTTATCCACGGCTCCTAAAATGTAGGCTAATTTCACTACGAAAGGAGTTATTGCGGCTGACAATATCATCGTTAAAAATAATTTTACTATTACACTAAACATACCCGACATATTTAGAAAAACTCACTTTCCATTAATAAAACAATTATACAATACCTAGACTATAAACAAAAAAGAAATTAAAAAAGAGCATATCCTCAGATACACCCCTCAATATTATTTAGCTAGTTCTACTTTTCTAATCTCACGGACGACCGTGACCTTAATGTGGCCAGGGTATTCTAGATTCTCTTCAATTTCGCCCTTAATTTCACGAGCCAAAATTGCAGCTTGGTCGTCAGAAATTTCTTCTGGTTTAACCATTACTCGAATTTCGTGACCAGCTTGAATTGCATAACAATGATCAACACCTTCATGCTTGTTAGCAATCTCTTCCAATTTTTCGAGACGGTGAATATAGTTCTCCATCGACTCTGATCTAGCACCAGGACGTGCTGCAGAAATTGCATCAGCGGTTGCAACGATTGTTGCAATGAATGATGTTGGTTCAACATCCCCATGATGTGAAGCAATTGTATTAATAACTACTTCTGGTTCTTTATATTTAGTTGCGATATCAACACCTATTTCTACGTGTGATCCGTCAACTTCACGATCTATAGCTTTACCTATATCGTGTAATAAACCTGCTCGTTTTGCCATCATAACATCTTCACCCATTTCGGCAGCCATTACGGCGGATAACTTCGCTACCTCAATAGAGTGACTCAAAACATTTTGACCGTAACTTGTACGATATTGCATTCGTCCAATGATCTTAATCAAATCAGGATTAATTGAACTGATTCCCAAACTATAAATAGTCTGTTCACCAAGTTCACGTATATGATCATCCATTTCTTTTCTGGCCTTATCGACCATCTCTTCAATACGTGCTGGATGAATACGACCGTCTTCAATTAATTTTTCCAAAGCCATTCGAGCGATTTCTCTTCTCACTGGATCATAACCGCTTAATGAAACAGCTTCAGGAGTATCATCAATAATCAAGTCAACACCAGTAAGTGATTCAATGGTGCGGATATTTCTACCCTCGCGACCGATGATTCTTCCCTTCATGTCCTCATTAGGCAAAGTTACTGTAGTGACAGTTGATTCTGAAACAGTGTCAGCTGCACTACGTTGAATGGCTGCGACAATCAAGGCCTTAGCATCCTTTTCAGCATGTTGTTTAGCTTGTTCGTCACTTTCTTTAATCATTGTGGCACGCTCATGTACCAATTCAGAATTTAACTTATCAAGAATTATTTTTCTTGCTTGTTCATGAGTTAAGTTACTTACTCTTACCAGCTCCGCTTGCTGATTATTAAGAGTTTCAGTCAATTGTTTATCTTTTTCACCAAGTTTATTTTGTCTTGCAGTAATATCGTTCTCGTTATTCTCGATATTTACCTCACGTTTTTCAAGCGATTGGTCTTTTTTATCCAAAATGTCTTGTCGTTCGAGAGCTCTATTCTCTTGCTTTTGAATATCTTTACGACGTTCTTTCAATTCATCCTCTTGTTTCTCACGATAACGATGAATCTCATCCTTAGCCTCAAGTAATGTTTCCTTTTTCAAGGATTTTGCGGCCTTTTTTGCATCTGAAACAATATCCCCAGCAGTCTGCTTAGCTTGTGAAAGTTTTTTCTCGTAAGAATCTTTACAGAGAGCATATCCGAAAATAATCCCCACGATCAATGTTACTAGAGCGAAAGAGAAGGTTATGATAGCAGGATACATGCTATCACCTCCATATTTGCTTTTTAAAATATTTGTTTGTAAAATTCATATGTTTCAAATTATTTACATACAACTTAATATTATAGATTAAATATAGCCTGTCAACCAATTAAAAATAAAAAAAGAGACTTATTCAGTCTCTTTTTTGTCAGAATCGGGAATTAAATCAATGCTGCCATCGTTTTTTTCCGTATTTTTCTTATCTTTTGAATCCTTTGAGCCTTTTGAATCTTTTGAAGAATCCTTGTTATCTTTAGAATCGTCTTTTTTATCTTCAGACTCTTCTTCTTTTGGTTTTCCGTCCATGCCATATGCATCACGAACAAGCTTTCTGATCTCATCCATTTTTTCAGGATTATCAGCCAAATAAGTCTTAGCGTTCTCACGTCCTTGACCAATTCGCTCGTCACCATATGAATACCATGAACCACTCTTATCAATAATGTCCTTATCAACGGCCATATCAACTAATTCACCAGTTTGAGAAATACCATGTCCATACATAATATCAACTAGAGCAACCTTAAATGGAGGCGCAACCTTGTTCTTGACAACCTTGATCTTAGTACGGTTACCAATTACATCTGTACCATCTTTAATTTGCTCAGCACGACGAATTTCAAGTCTGATAGTTGCATAGAACTTCAATGCACGACCACCAGGTGTTGTTTCGGGATTACCAAACATAATACCAACTTTTTCACGAATTTGATTAATGAAAAGTGCAATGGTCTTAGTTTTGTTGATAGAACCAGACAATTTACGTAAGGCTTGAGACATTAATCTAGCTTGTAGACCAACGTGAGCATCACCCATTTCACCCTCAATTTCGGCACGTGGTACTAATGCAGCAACGGAATCAACAACAACAATATCAACCGCACCACTACTTACCAAGGCGTCAGCAATTTCTAGACCTTGTTCACCAGTATCTGGTTGTGACAATAGTAAGTCGTCAATATTAACCCCTAATGCCTTAGCATATTCGGGATCCATAGCATTTTCAGCATCAATATAAGCGGCAGTTCCACCTTGCTTTTGTACTTCAGCAACGGCATGTAAGGCAACAGTTGTTTTACCAGAACTTTCAGGTCCATAGATTTCAACGATTCTACCACGTGGAAATCCACCAACACCCAAAGCATTGTCTAGGGCAAGGGATCCAGTAGATACTGTTGAGATTTGAGTATTCACATCGTCACCCATTCTCATGATGGCACCTTTACCAAAATCTTTTTCAATCTTCTTTAAGGCCATATCCAGAGCCTTTTGACGTTCATCTTTAGCCAAATTACGTTCCTCCTAATGCTTTCATCACTAAGTATATTATTAGTAATTCATAAAAAAAGCAAGAAAAAAGCGAACAAATGTTTGTTCGTTATAAAATTTCTTGAACGAGAGCAAATCCACAGAGAACTGCTTTAATACGAATAGCTTGTCTTGAGCCGTCATAATGAAATTCTTTGATGATCTCTTTGTTATTTTTAGCGTTATACGCACCAATGAAAACAGTCCCTACAGGGTTGCCCTCCAAGGGATCTGGACCCGCAACGCCGGTAAAACCAACACCGATATCAGACTTCATTTTCTTTGAAGACAATTCGGCCATTGCTTGTGCAACTGGACCACTGACTACTGTATATTGCTCAATCAATTTGGGATCCATACCTAATAAGTTAACCTTCACTTCATCGGCATAAGTAACAAATCCACCATCAAAAATATTTGAAGCTCCAGGAACGGAAGCTATCGTTGCCTGAAATAGTCCTGCAGTCAAACTTTCAGCCGCTGTGATCTTCAATTGGTCTTTCTTCAGTAGATTGACAGTCTCAGTTGAAAAGTCCCTTAAATCATCTGGTAATCCCTTTTCAAAATCAGCTTGTTCTATATTTTTAAAAATTTCAGTTACTCTATTCATTGCTCTCTCTTTCAAATTACGTATTATTCTTTGAAAATATCTTTTGCTTGATAGAAGTAATCAGCACCTGAGTAAATAGTGAAAATTAAGCAGATGTATAAGAAAATTTGTCCGATTGGAATTCCAATTGCGGAGAACCAAATATTATTCATCAATAAGAAAATAATTGCAATCATTTGAGTTGTTGTTTTGATTTTACCAGGCATTTGAGCAGCCATAACTTTGCCACCGAATTCTAGTACTAAAGTTCTTAATCCTGTAACAGCTAATTCACGACATACAATAATCGCAACTACCCATGCTGGAGCCATGTTGAAGCTAACTAAGAAAATAAAAGCTGTCATAACTAACATTTTGTCAGCTAATGTATCAGCAAACTTACCAAAGTTAGAAACCAAGTGATACTTACGAGCAATCTTACCGTCAGCCAAATCAGTTAACGAAGCAACGATAAAGACAATTGTTGCTAAAACATGATTCATTGGGATCAAGTTATCTAGAACATAAATATCCCCTAAGCCAGGCCAATTAAATGCCAATAAAATAATAAATACAGGAATCAAAATAATTCGTAACATAGTTAATTTGTTTGGTAAGTTCCATACCATTGAAATATCCTCCAATAAAATAAATAAGTTTTTACAAAATAATGAGAGCGGGACATAACACGTTCAGCTTTCGAGCATTAATGTAAAATACCCCCAATTCGCACTATGAATTGGAGGTATTTTGCTATTAAGCGGAAAAAGTTGTGTTTTGATCCGCGTTTAAGCTGCACATTTGAGAAAGAAAATAATTACGTCTCAATCCCATTAATTTATTTTTCAATATTAAATGTAAGTGTTCTTACAATTGAGCTGCTATCTGATGTACCTAAATCAAGTGCTTTACCGTCAATAGTAATTTCAGTGTTATTGATATTACCTGTTTGAATAGTAAATGTTGCTGTATCAGCTGGAACAGTTGTTTCTTTCTTCTCATTGGCACTCAAAGCTTGTTGCCAAGTTGTGTTAGTACCTTCATTGAATTGAATCCATGCTTGACCATCTTTACCAGTAACATCAACCTTTAAACCATCAGTTGGAACATTCTTAACTGTATATGTTCCTTGTGTATCAGACTCTTTAACACTAACTGCATTTGTATCTTTCTTTGCGGCAGCTTTTTTAGCTGTCTTCTTAGCAGTAGTTTTCTTGGTAGTCTTCGTAGTTTTCTTGGTTGTTTGGGTTGTATTATCTTTTGGTATTGTAACGCTGGAAGCGTTCTGATTACGATGAACCATACCGAAAGCGATAACAGCAATGATCACAATTATAACGATACCCACAATAATTTGAGGAATAAAGTTACCTAAATTAGAAAAGAAAGAATTAGATTCTTCTTTAATTGAACGTGTCTTTGTTTCCTCCGGAGCCACTTCTTGAGTTGGTTGGGAATTAGGAATTTCGGCCTTATATTCTTCCAATAAGTCATCACTAGCAATTCCAACTGCATCGGAATATTGCTTGATGAACGCTCTGACATAGAAATCACCTGGAAGATGATCAAATTGACCTTCTTCGATTGCAATTAAATATCTTTTTTGTATTTTTGTGATTTGTTGTAAATCATCAATTGTGTAACCCTTTTTAATACGTGCATTTCTTAACTTTTGGCCAATTTCGTCCATTATTTACCACCGATTAACTAATTTTTCTAAGTATAACATATATTATTATCCAACTACCAACGACCTTATAGTAACCAACCGCCAGCAAAATAAATTGTTTGTCCTGTCAGATAATTTGATTCCATATTTACAATATAACTGACTAAATCAGCTATCTCATCGGGATTTGCCAGCCGATCAGCCGGAATCTCGTCTTTGACACTTTCAAGATCTTCACTACTAAATTCTTGAGTATTCATTTTCGTGTTCACAGCACCTGGAGCCACAACATTTACGGACATTCCTAAAGATGCAACCTCTTTAGCGTATGCATCCGCAAATGACGACATTGCTCCTTTGACAGTACTATAAACCACTTCCATGGCAGAACCAATTTTTCCATAGATTGATCCAATGAAGACAACACGACCATGATGTGTATTTGCTAATTTATCCTGCAATTGCTTCAGAATTAAAATTGGCAATTTGACATGAATATTCCATAAAGAATCAATTTCTTCCTCTGAAATATCTACTAGCAATTTATAATAAGTATTTCCCTGAGCAAAGACAACTGCATCCAATGAGAAAATTTGCTTAGTCAAATCTTCGACTGCATCATGTTCCATATCAAATTTGATTGGAATGAAGTCTTGTTTCGGATACTTTTCCACAAGTTGCGTGCGTAACTTCTCGATTCGTTCAAAATTTCGATTGTAGTGTAAATATAAAGACCAGCCCTTTTCGGCTAGCTTCTTCGCACTGCTAGTTCCAATATCACCGGAGCTTCCCATAACCAATGCGTACATAGCTTACTTCCCACTTGGTATCAAATTATAGTAGGTACGATTATCATCTCTCAAGAACTTCTCTGAAATCTCAAGAAGATTTTCCTTATGAATGGAATCAATCATATGAATCAATTGTAGATAATCAACATCATAGAAATACAATTCTGCCATTTGATTAGCAATTGCTTCAGGTGAATTCTGTGCAAAAAGATATGCTCCAATTGCATCACGTTTAATTCTTTCAAATTTATCGTCTGTCAAAACATTTTTAAAGTTTTCAAATGAAAGATGATTACGTAAATAATCCTGGAATTTATCAGGATCATTTGTTGACCCACTAACAATGATAAAACAATAGTTGTTTTCTGCAACAACATTATAAGAAAAACTATCATCAATTAGATCTAATTTGCTCATTTCTTGATAATTTTCGGAAGATTCACCAATTAATGTTTCCATAACCATGTTCATTTCAAATTGTTTCTCAACCAGTTCAGCACCTGTTAAATCAGTATCAATCCTAATTCCATAGGCTGCACGAGCTTGACTGATATCCATTTCATCTTGTCCACCCTGGCCAATTGGTTCAAAATCATTAAAAGTTTTCTCAATTGGTGTTTCCAAGGTATGAAAATTAGAATTCTCTACAATACTTTCAACTTTTTCAAAGTCAACATCACCAACTAAGACCAAGTTCATATTATCTGGACGATAATTCTCTTGATATGTCTGCAATAAGTTTGCTCGATTAATTGTCTGAAGTGATTGAGTTGAACCAGCAATATCTTCTGAAATGGGATCATTGGGATAAAGCTGTCCCAAAATACGTTCATCAAGAACAAATTCAGGCATGTCCAAATACATTTGAATTTCTTGGTCGATAATACCTCTTTCGGAGGCAACATTTTTATCAGTAAAATATGGATTTTGAATCAGATCTAACAAAACTTCTAAATTATCATATGGATTTTCTAGTGTTTGAAATAAATAGGCTGTCTTCGTATAACTTGTATAGGCATTTGAATTAGCACCATATTTGGCAAACTTCTCAGATACATCGTAATCTGGTTTAGCAAACAACTTATGTTCAATAAAATGGGCAATTCCAGATGGCAAGACGCCATCCTTTTTTCTTGTATCGACTGAACCAAAGTTGGCCATAGCCACACCATAAACTTGGTTATATCCAGCTAATGGAACCACACTAATCTGAAAACCGTTATCTAATTTCTTAATCTGTTTTTCTAATTTATCGGTCATTCGGAATCTCCAATCAACTCATACTTAGCAATTGCATGCATATGTTCCGCAACACTAGCAACATGTTTCTTATCAAGTATTCTCAACTCATCATCGAATTGTTCATCAGTCAATAATGTCTTAGGATAAATTGTTTCCCAGATATTACGCATAATATAATGTTGAATTGAATCTGGAGAAATCTTACGACGTGTCAACATAACTTTTTGAGCATGATCAACTTGTGCGTCTGTAAATTTACCTTCACGAATATATTCAATTTGCTTATTGATTAAATCTAAAGCCTTATCAACGGAATCAGAATCAAGCCCAGCTTGAATCGTTACCAGATGACTAATTGGTTGGTATGAACTAGAAACTGAATAGGCCAAACTGTTCTTCTCACGAACTTGTAAGAATAATTGCGACTGGTCATCCCCACCAAGAATTAAATTCATAACTTGTGGTGCCAAACGACTAAAGTCTTTAGAAACACCCTCAGTCGCATAAGCCAAAGCTATCCGACTCTGATTCAGTTTTTTATGATCAATTTGCAGTGCTGGCTGGGCAATTAAGTCATCGAATTTATCAAAAGAAATTTTCAAATCATTACGATCATTTTGTAATTCATTATAAAAAATACTGTCATTCAATTCCTTCAAAAATTCTGTTTCATCAACATTACCAACAACATTGATCACAACAGTATCATTCTTAATAACATCCTGATAAGACTTTAATAGTTCCTCATTGGTCAATCCCTTTAGCTGTTCAATACCACCAAAAATGGGTACCTGACGATTAGGATCATTGCGATAGATTAATTTTGCTAATCCCAGTGAACTAACTAAATCTTGATTATCTTGAATTGAAACTAAGTTGGACATTAAATTTCTTTTTTCAGTATCAAAGGATGTTTCATCGAATTTATTTCCATTCAAATTAGGTTTAAAAATAATCTCACCTAATAAATCTAAATTATCTTTGATTTGTGTTTTGCCATTAATTAGGAAACTAGGATCAGCGAATTCAACACTGAATGCCAAATCATTAAAATTCAACAGATTACGTGTAAAGACATTGATCTCTGAACCATACAGTTCCATTTCTCGGTCATTTATCGCTCGAAAACTGGGATAATCTTTAGTCGAATTAGATAAAACATTAGCCAATAGTCGACGGCTAGTTGTTTCTTCTTTATCTAATGGACGTAGGAAATCCATTTGAATTTTGATAGTTCGAAATTTTTTAATTGGAGTAATATTCAAGAAAATATTCTTTGCTAGTGTTTTTCTCAATTTTTCACCTGATTTTTTCTAATTGTATCTAACTGTTCCTCAGTAATTAGAACCTTTCGTGGTTTACTACCTTCTGATGCACCAACGATACCCTTGGCCTCCATCTCATCGACCATTCTAGCGGCACGATTATAACCGATTTGGAATCGTCTTTGTAACATAGAAACGCTGGCAGACTGTTGTTTAACAATCATTTCAACTGCATCGTCCCAATATTCATCATTAGGTTTATCATCACTTGAAGAGCCCTCATCAACATCGGTTGGAATCATATCTTCATCATACTCAGCTTCTTGTTGATTGCTAATGAACTTAACAACATTTTCCACCTCTGATTCAGAAATATAAGCCCCCTGAAGTCTAACTGGCTTACTCTTCCCAATTGGTTGGAAAAGCATATCCCCTCGTCCTAAGAGCTTCTCAGCACCGACAGAATCAAGGATAGTTCTTGAATCAATCCCACTTGAAACAGCGAAAGCCATTCTTGATGGAATATTAGCTTTGATCAAACCAGTAATAACATCAACAGAAGGACGTTGTGTTGCAATAATAATGTGTAATCCAGCGGCACGAGCCATTTGTGCTAAACGAACAATGGCAGCTTCAACTTCATGTCCAGCAACCATCATCAAATCTGACAATTCATCAACTATAACGACGATATAAGATAAACGTTCCATCTTCTGATCGTCTTCAGCTGTTTTATTGAACTTATCAACGTCTGCATTGTACTCACCAATATTACGGTGACTTGTTTCCGCAAACAATTTGTAACGGCGTTCCATTTCCTTAACAGCTTTTTGAAGCGCACCAGCGGCACGTCTAGCATCTGTGACAACTGGTATTAACAAATGAGGTACACCGTTATAAACATTCAACTCAACCATCTTAGGATCAATCAGAATCAATTTAACCTCACTAGGTTTAGCTTTCATCAAAATACCAGTAATAATTGTATTGATAGCAACAGATTTACCACTACCAGTTGAACCAGCAATTAATAAATGGGGCATCTTCGTGATGTCAGCTTCAATAATATTACCTGAAACATCTTTTCCAAGTGGAACAACCAAAGGATGCGTCTTATCTTTTTGATTTTCAGTGATATCTCTAAATGAAACAGTCGAAATAGTTCGGTTAGGAACTTCTATTCCGACAAATGGTTTCCCTGGAATCGGTGCTTCGATACGAATATCTTTTGCGGCCAAAGCCAAGGCTAAATCATCGGCCAAATTAACAATCTTACTTACTTTAACACCAACAGCTGGTTGAACTTCATATTTAGTAATTGTTGGTCCTAAACTAGCTTTCTTAACTTCGACATCAACACCAAAACTCTTGAATGTCTGTTTCAACTTATCTTTATTTTCATCAATCAAACGTACTTCTGAAGTCTGATCAGTTTGTGGAACTTGTTTCAATAAATCTGGACTTGGTAATTGATAATCAGATTCATCAGTTCCACTTTGTTTAAAGCTAACTGGATCTGGTAAATCTTTATCCTTTGTACCGTCTATTCCATATGGCTTAGACATGATCTGAGCTTTATCAGTTGTCTTATCTGATGTTGCATCAGCTGCTTCATCCGGAGTCTTACCCATTAAATCAGCCACATTGGCTGCTTCTGAAGATGTTGGCATATCAATATGGAAATCAGAATCATTTGCCTCAGGTTCAGTATTATTACGAGCAAAACTATTAACATCTTTAAACTTATCGTTATCACGTTCAACGACCGGCTTAGGTTTAACTTTATTTTCTTTTTCCTTAGCAACAGCTCGTTGGTCAACATAATCGCCATACTTGCCTGTAACGGCGTCCTTTAACTTGATACCTGTATGTTTTATATAAACTAAAATATTGGTAGTAACAACCGATACCTGTTTCATTGTGACGTTAAGCAACATTAATATCCCAATAAAAATTATTAGTGCTGTCACAAAATACGTCCCCACAGTAGAAAACATTGGCATGAAGAAACTGTATAGATATGAACCAATCATCCCTCCACCAACAGAATCATTCACAGATACTTGTGTCATATCCGCGGCCAAAGTATTCCACGTTACAAGGTTATAGTTGTGATATAACGACATATTTGAGAAAAAGATGCCATGTAAAATGATTAGTGTTCCTAGATAAACGAACATCAAACCAAAATTTCTTTTTGGTGTCATAACGGGTATTCTTCCCGTTGCAATAATAAAGGCACCAACAAAAATACTAATAATCAATAATACCGGATAACTGTCACCCACAAATATTCTGTAAAAGTTATCGAATGTTTTACCAACAATACCGAATTTGAATAATCCCAAAATTGATAGGATTATCCATACTAAACTAATTAGTGATCTAATTAGTCTTGAATTATTAGTAGTGGTTTTTCTCTTTCTAGGCTTCGTAGTTGCCTTTTTTCTTGCCATAAGTACCTCACAAAATTTTAAAATTCATCTTCTAAAAGTATACCTTTTTTAGACGTCAAAAAAAACAGCCCTGCTGGACTGTTATTTGTTATCTTCTTTTTTTCTTAAATCGTTCATTGCATCATTTGGTTTAATGTCAACATCTTTCGTGAAGTTCAATGAGAACCCTCGGTTCAATGCAACACTAGTTACTTGATAAGTTAAGGTTTCAATATATTCAACGACTGGACGTGAAAGCTGTTGAACATCTTTGGCTTGCAAGTCTTCGATTTCTCCATGGAAACCGATTGGTTGAACAACTTGACCAATAAGTCCAGATACTTTAAATGGAGCATTTTCTGTATGAATTTCAAAAGGAACAACAACTTGTAAAATTTTTCCTTCGTCCTCATTTAATGGATCACCCTTCTCATCTTTCAGATCCGGATGCTCAATGTTGATATTTAGTTCTGTCTTAACATCGGCACTTGGTGATTCTACATCATAATGGAATGATTGAACATTTACTACACCTTTATTAGTTTTCATAATATATCCCCTAATCTAATTTATCGTGTTCATAGTGATGACTTAATTCTAACCCCGCAAAGTGTTGTTGACGAACCGCTTCATAGATTACTAAAGCAGCACTGTTAGATAAATTCAAGGCACGAATATTATCGCTCATTGGAATTCTCAAACACTTTTCTGGATTACGGCGCATGAAATCCTCAGGCAATCCGGTTGTTTCCTTACCAAATAAGAAGTAATGGTCGACTGAAGTATCACTTAAATCCTGGTCACTATAAATTTTATCAGAAAATTTGGTAATCAGATATAAATATTTATCATCTGGAACAGAATTTAAGAAGTCATCCAAACTATCATGATAAGTAATATCAACTTTTTCCCAATAGTCTAGTCCTGCACGCTTCATATGAGCATCATCAGTACTGAATCCAAGTGGACGGATCAAGTGTAATTTGGTATTTGTTCCAGCACAAGTTCTAGCAATATTTCCAGTATTGGCTGGCATTAGTGGTTCGTAAAGTGCAATGTGATTAGTCATTTATTTTTTATTCTCCTTTTAAGAATTAGTTAGCCGGGAATCCCATAACTTTAGTCATGGGATGGATAGGCATAGTCCCATGAGGGACCCTTCTTGCTTTACCGATATTTTGTCATGTAAAAATAAATCAATAATGAGGTCTTAATTACGGTATAAGAACGTTTGTTCGTGATAAAAACTTATAAATTAAAATAGAAATAGATGTATCTGCTTCTCCACTAACTCTATATGATATTGATATGGAATAAGGAGAAGGTGAAAACAACGAAATCAATGGCAGAACTTGAGTATAAATATGGTATGAAGGTTAGAATTTATCCTAGTGATCATCAGAAAAAAATCATTAAAGTTAATTCTGATGCGAGTCGGTTTATTTATAACCAAATGGTAGCTCTCAACAAGGAATTGTATCAACTAAAGAAAATTACTTTACCCATTAAAATAGTCCAGCAAAGGATAGAACAACTTAAATCAAGAAGAAGTGCTAGACAATTATCGAATCATTATCAATTCTTGGAAGATAGAAGAATTGATAGTCTTACAAAGGCCAACGCCATTCAAAATTATCAAAAGGCATGGAACTTATTCCATAAGGTACATAAATCTGGTGTGCCAAAATTCCATCGGAAAAGTTATGAATGGAAATATCAGACTAATTGTCAGTATCCTAATAGAAAACATACCTGTATGACGAATGGGACAGTCAGATTTTTGGATAAAAAGCATATTTTTGTTCCAAAATTAGGACGGATACGATTAAAGGCATCTCGATTTGATATATTAAATCTTAAAAATGAAATTAGAATAGGTACCGTAACCATTTCAAAAGACTCCATTGGGAACTTTTTCTTATCCATACAATTGGCATCTGATAAACCATTCGTTAAAAAGATGGTGTCCGTGGGAAGTAAGTTAGGTATTGATCTTAATACTAAGAACTTTCTTACAGATAGTAATGGTAATGTTGTTGCTAATCCAAGGTATTATCGAACCATCAAAAAAAGATTGGGTAAAGAACAAAGAAAACTATCAAGACGACAAGTTCGAGCAAAGAAAGAGCACCGTGCTTTACGTTGTTGTAAAAACTATCAAAAACAACGTTTATTAGTTTCAAAGTTACTAAACAAGGTTCGTAAACAAAGAAAAAACTTCTTACAAAAACTATCGACTACATTGATCAAGAATCACGATCAAGTAATCGCAGAAGAACTAAGAAGCAAGAACTTATTGAAGAATCATGCACTTGCAATGAGTATAGCTGATGCTGGATGGAGGACATTTTTAGGAATGTTAGAATATAAGGCCAATCTATATGGCCGAAAATTCATTACTGTTGACCCTAAAAACACTACTCAAACATGCAATAGTTGTAAGTTTGTGATGGGAACAAATGATACAGAAAAATTAACCCTTAGTGATAGGGAGTGGAATTGTCCAAATTGTGGAGTTCATCACATAAGGGACTGGAATGCGGCTAATAATATACTTGAAAAGGGCCAATTGGTATTAGCTCAATAGATATAAGAAGTTCCTATGGCAACCTGGGAACATAAAAGGCATTGGTAATTAGCTTGTCCCTACTTAGTTACAATTGCGATTGGCTAAGCAAACAATCCGTATCTATGCAAATTGTGATTCCATAACTTTTTGAGGTTGTGGCTCACAAGCCACTGACTTTAGTCAGTGGTGGTTGACTCAAAAAAGCGCATACCCTCGGTGAAAACCACAGCAAGGACATGCGCTAGTATAGCTTTATGTTTATTTGCTTTTGTCAAAATCACTTCTGAGAAAAACAAACAACCGCAAACTCAATAAACATTATAAACGATATGCCCGGTCTAGACAATAAAAATGTGAATTATTTGTGAATTTTCTTTGAATCATCTGTAGATTCTTTATCTGTTATTTCTTTTTCTTTATCGGGGCTATCAAGCTCTGGCTCCGGTTTTGGTTCATCTTCATACCAAGTTGAAGTTCGTTTGAACCAATTGAAGAATCTTGTGAAGATTATCTTCAAGATAGCAAAAATTGGAATACCAGCAACCATTCCGACTAATCCATATAATCCTGCAGAAACCAACAATACCAGGATTGTTGTAACTGGGTGCATCTGCATCTTGTTACCTACAATAATAGGTGAAATAACTCGTGTTTCAACTGTTTGTTCAACAATAAAGACAATTAGTACTTTTAGAACCATTGATGGCGCAATGAAAGCCGCAATAACCAATGAAGGCACTAACGCCAAGGTTGAACCAATATAAGGAATCAAGTTTAGGATTCCGGCTACAATACCCAAAACTAAGGCATAACGTTGCCCAATAATTAGATAACCAACGAAGAACATCACAGCTACCCAGAAAGCAACTGTCAGTTGACCTGTAATATAAGAACTGAGTGATTGACTCATTTCTGTCAACATATCCCCAACCGACTTCTTAATACGGTCAGGCATAAACTTAACTATAGAAGCTTTAAACTTATGCTTATCTTTCAACATGAAGAACAAAATAAATGGTGCAGTCATCAAAATTACCACAACGTTCGTCAACAAACTAACTGCTGAACTGATATTATTGACTGTCTGTGGCAAAATCTGGTCCATCGACCTCTCAAAACTCTTTGTAACACTAGCATTGGTTTCGACAAGACGATCTCTAACAATGTGCAACTTGGGGTCTGAAAACATATTCTGTAAGCTCTTATTCAAAGAGTTCCAATACTGTGGCCAATTTTTGACTAAGGAATCAATCTGTTCTTGAACAAATGGAATCAAGGACATAACTCCCCAAATCAATAATGCCAAAATAATTATAAAAACAAAGATAATTGAAATGACTCGTTTAACATGGAATTTATCCTCTAAAACGTTTATCAACGGATTAATCAAGTAATACAATACTAACGCCAAAATAACTGGTGGCATCGTAATTCCTAGGATCTGATTAAGTGGATCAAAGACAAATTTTACTTTTGAAAATAAGTAAATTATCAAAAATACCAAAAATACATTAATCAAAATCACCGTTAATTGGTTATTCAAGAACCATTTATAAAACCAACTTTTTTTTCTTTCCGGTGTTTCTTTCATAAGTTGCTCCCCAAATTTTTCTACTAAGATTATACTGTATACTATACAATGTTTGGAGGAATTTGTAATGTTTGAAAAGGTTCTCTTTAGTGGCTACACAAAAAATTCTGGTAAGGGTGTTTATTCCGCAGAATTGAATTCTGATAATGGTGAATTGTCTGAACCCAAGGTCCTTGTTGAGTTAGACAATCCTACCTACATCGATGTAACAAATAATATGAAACTTATTGCCTTGGCAAAGAAGGATAATCGTGGTGGTATTGTCGTTTACGATATCGGTAGCGATGAACCAAAGCTACTTGATGAAGATTATTCAGAGGAAACTTCACCATCATATGTTAAATTTGATGCCAGTCGCAATTTGATTTTTAGTGCTTATTTCCATTTAAGCAAAGTTAAGATTGATCATTTAACTGACGACGGTAAAATTGAACACTACTCAGAGGTTAAATTTGAAGGTCACGGTCCTCGTGAAGAACAAGACCAATCAAAACCTCACTTTAGTGCTTTGACACCAGATGGTAATTTGATTATTTGTGATTACGGTGCTGACCGTATTTATATTTATAATTTGGACGATCCTAAGAATCCTAAATTATTGAATAACTATATTGCTCCATCAGGTTATGCTCCTAGACATTTGGTATTCAATCCAACTAAGCCTTATGTTTATGTTGCCTGTGAATTATCATCAAAGGTGCTCGTAATGGAATACAACTCTGAAACTGCTAGCCTAACTTTGGTTGACGAAGTTGCTGCAGCCAAGGATGAACAAAAGAATACTACTGCCGCTATCCGTATCAGTAAAGATGGCAAATTCTTATACGCATCAACTCGTGGTGCCGACACAATCGCTACTTTCGCTGTTAGTGCTGATGGTGCTAGTCTCAAAAAGCTTGATACTACTTCATCAATGGGTAAAGGTCCTCGTGATTTCGACATTGATCCATCTGAAAAATATGTCGTTGTTGCTAACCAAGATTCCAATGATATCTCAATTTTTAAACGCAATATCAACAAAGGAAACTTAACTAATTTGGGAAATAATATTTCCATTCCTGAGTGTGTATGTGTACACTTTATTTAGTTTTAAATTTAATCAGGAGAATACTTATTAATTATGTTCATTGAAATTATTAAAACCATAGTTCTTGGTATCATTGAAGGTTTTACAGAATTTCTACCAATTAGTTCGACTGGACATTTATATTTAGCTGATGAATTCATCAAATTAAAAGAGTCAACAGCTTTTATAAATATGTTCATGGTAGTTATTCAATTTGGGGCAATCCTAGCCGTTATCCTAATTTACTTTCACAAATTGAACCCTTTCTCACCAAAGAAAAATCATGTTGAGAAAGGTCAAACTTGGAGTATTTGGTTCAAGGTTCTGGTTGCTATCTTACCTTCAGTAATCATTGGTCTACCTTTGAATGACTGGATGGATGCCCATCTTACTAGCTGGCAAGTTATCTCAGCTACATTATTCATCTATGGTGTCTTGTTCATTGTCGTTGAAAACTGGCTCAAAAATAAACGACCACAGACAGACAGCCTAGAAAGTCTTTCATACAAGACAGCCTTTCAAATTGGACTTTTCCAAGTTCTATCATTAGTTCCCGGTACTTCACGTTCCGGAGCTACTATCTTGGGTGGTATGACCGTTGGTACATCCAGATTTGTTGCTACTGAATTTTCATTCTTCTTAGCTATCCCAACTATGTTTGGTGCAAGTCTTTTGAAGATTGGAAAATACTTTATGCATGGTAATGCCTTCACAGGGAATCAAGTAATTATTCTCTTGGTCGGTACTCTAGTATCATTTATCGTCGCTTATGCCTCAATTAAATTCTTATTGGATTACATCAAGCGTAACGACTTCAAAGCCTTTGGTTGGTATAGAATTATCTTGGCAATTATCGTAGTTGCCTACTTCGGTATCAAAGCAATGGTTGCTTAGGACAGAGAGAGCAGCAGAACGGTTAGCTCCCGAGCATTTGCAGGACTTCACGAATTGTGCACGTTTTGTGTGCATGATTTAGGAAGTCCTGCAAAGCGGAGTGGAGCTGTTCTGTGCAGCTCATTTCAAATAAACACACAAAAAACATAAATAACTCTAATTCGTTAAATGAATTGGAGTTATTTTCTTTTATAAAGAAAAATTGTGTTTTGTTTCGCGTTTATACTAAATACTTTGTTAAGATAGATTCAACAAATATCAAAAAAGAGGTTGATCATTATTTATAAAGAAGTAGCTGTAGAAGACTTTACTAAGATTCCCACTTCCGTACTCAAAGGTGCTAATCGTATCGAATTGAATGACAATCTAGCTGTTGGCGGAACCTCACCAAGTTTTGGTGTCCTTCAAGAAGCCACTAAATATCTTCAAGAAAAATCTATTCCAGTCGTTGAAATGATTCGTCCACGTGGCGGAAATTTTGTTTATAACGACATCGAATTAAAGATTATGGAAGCAGACCTTTTCCAAGCCCAAAAATTAGGTGTTGATGCTGTAACTTTTGGTGCTTTGACTGAAGATGGTAAAATCGATACTGACGCAATGGAACAATTGATTGCCGCATCTGCCGGTATGCAGGTTGTTTTCCACATGGCCTTTGATGCTTTAGCTGAAGATCAAAAAAAGCCAGCAATTGACTGGTTAGTTGAACATGATGTTGACCGTATTTTGACTCACGGTGGACCACTAACGACTCCTATTGACAAAACGCTTGATAACATCAAGGAATACGTTGATTACGCTGATGGCAGAATAATTATCATCCCTGGTGGCGGTGTTAATTATCAAAACTGTGATGAAATAGCTAAAAAATTAGATGTTAAAGAACTACATGGCACAAAAATTATTGATGGTGTGAATAACTAATATCATTCCGAATAAAAAATAAATCCCGTGTATTAATTGGTTAAGTGTGAACTTCCAATTAATACACGGGATTTTTAATATTTCAATTTTATAGATTTTTTTAGAACACTCTAGTCTGGAACAAAAATGGAATTTAATACATCAATCAATTTTTTCACGCATGAACAAAATATTGCATAAATAAACCGGCAATACTGAAATAAATCAAAACACTAGTTAAATCACTCAAAGTTGAAATGAATGGTCCACTAGCAACAGCTGGATCAAAGCCAAAACTAGACATCAACATTGGAATAAAACTTCCGGCCAAATTGGCTACTGTAATGGCGGCACACATTGCCATACCAATAACCATTCCTAGTACAAAGTTATGTTTCCAAATCCCTACTAGTAGGAAAACCGAAATACCAGTTACCAATCCTGTAACGAAACCAGTTATTAATTCCTTACCTAACAGCTTTAAAAATTCACTACGATTAATTTCTTCGACCGCTAATCTTCTAACCGCAACGGCTAAACTTTGTGTACCAGCATTACCGGCAGTACCTGTAATAGTCGAAATAAAAACAGCTAAAATACTAGCTTCAGCTAATAAACTTTCGTAGTGATTAATTAATGTCGCCGTGATCATACTCAACAATAACAATGTTATCAACCAAGGCAAACGTTTAGATGCCGCCTTTAGTGGACCATCATTGTTGGTTTCGTCCATACTAACACCGGCCAAACCAGAGTAATCTTGTTGAGCTTCATCATCAATAACTTCAATAACATCATCAACTGTGACAATACCGACAATTCGATTCGAATGGTCAACAACTGGAACAGCTAAGAACTCGTAATCTCTAAAGACTTGAGCAACTTCAGCCTGTTCAGCATCAACATTGACCGTAATAATATCGCTATTCATTTTAGAACCTAAGGTATCATTCTCATCTGCCATGATCAAATCACGCAAAGACATGACACCAACTAAATCATCATGATTATCTAAAACATACAGATAATAAATTGTTTCGGCAGTTTCCGCAAAAGTTTTCAAAGCCCTAATGGCACTACTGGCGGTCTCATCTTCATGAAACTTAACAAAGTCGGTCGTCATAATACCACCGGCTGTTTCAGTATCATAATGCAACAAACCACGCAGATTATTAGCGTCATTCTTTGGCATTAGTTCTAGAAAACGTGCTACATCAGCTTTACTCAGGTGTTCCAAAACATCAGCCGCATTATCATCGTACATATAATTCAGCATTTTTGATGCGTAACCCAAATCCATTTCCTTCAATAAATCCGGAATGGCTGGGTCATCATCTTCAATCGTATCAAACATATCACCCATTTCATCCGGTTCCAGAATCGAATAAAGTGTGGTACGTTCATTTTTATTTAACGTGAGGTAAAAAGTACTTTGGTCATAAAAATGCATATCCAGATAGGTCTTCCGAAATTTCTTCGTATCCCCGTTATCCAAATATGTTTTTAACTGTTCAAATTTTTCTTGCAGCCTTTTCTCGTTTTCATCCATTGCTCTCACCCCTCAGCACTCCCTCTAACATTACCATATCTTTTGGCAATGGTGCCTTCAAATTTAACAACGTTTTTGTAACTGGATGAACAATCTTCAATTCATAACAATGTAGCGCCTGACGACTCATTCGTGAATCAACTTTTTTACTATACATATCGTCACCAATTATGGGATGACCAATAGCTGTTAAATGAACTCTAATTTGATGAGTCCGACCTGTTAAAAGCTTCATCTTCATCAGACTAGCATCGCGGTACTTCTCCACTGTTTCATACAGAGTTTGCGATTCCTTACCTTGCTTATAATCAATTGTCCTCATATAAAAAGCTGTTGGATCAATTCCAATGGGCAAATCAATCAAACCACTACTAGGTTCAACATGACCATAAACCATCGCCAAATAATACTTTTGAAATTTATCCGTATGTAAAATTTGGTCCAACAGTGAATGTGAGTACGAAGTTTTGGCAAATACCATTAAGCCAGAAGTATTTCGGTCCAATCTTGTTACCAAATGAATCGAACTATTCTCATGTTTACCAATCAAATAGGCTTTGACCAAATTTGCCATAGTCTTATTATCTTTGGCTTTAGCCGGTAGACTGGCAATCCCAGGTGGTTTATTCACGACTAATAAATAACTATCCTCATAAACAATATCAACTGCACCCTTCATCGGTTCAATCAAGTCGGATGGTTCCTCACTGTTCAAGACAATCAGCATTTCATCTCCAGGCTTGATCTTATAATCAAAATGGCGTTGTTTATGATTAACAAAAATCAGTCCACCCTTATTCTTCAAATTATGCAACTGACTTGAAGAAAAATGATTGTGGACTAAAAATTTGCGAACTGTTTTTTTATCATCATTACCAATCGTATACTTTAACAGCCGATTATTGGTTTTCATGTTGAGCTAAGAAAGCTCCCTCTACTCTAGTCCAAAAATGACGATGACGATATTGAGCAAATTGAGCACGTTGATAATTCAATTTAAGCGTAATCTTTTTAACATTCTTTAATTTTGTAGTGATTCCGTCGCAACTAATTACATAATCATCGGCTGTCTGTGGATAAAGGTCGACTTGTTGATTATGCGGAATAATGATTGGTGAAGAAATTGTCCGATAAACTCGGTTATTGATCGATGCAATTTCAATCATTTGGAAAACACTGATTTTGGGATGAATCAATGCCCCACCGACTGACTTAGAATAAGCTGTTGAACCAGTTGGAGTTGAAAAACATAATCCATCACCACGAAAACTTTCAAAGAATTCACGGTCTAAATCGACTCTTGTTTTCATAGTTAAAGACGATAAACGTCTAACAACCGTTTCGTTGATAGCTATACCATGAAATAATGAGCCTTCGTTATTTTCTACAACAACATCCAAAACTGGATAACTTGTTGAAGGAATATTTTCCTGACACTCGATAATTCTGTCAGCAAGTTCATCAATTTCGGTATCCATCCAATCAGAATAGAAACCTAAATGTCCGGTATGAAGAGCCAAGAATTTAACTGTATCTAAATGTGCTGCATAAGCGTGAAAGGTACTCAAAAGTGTCCCATCACCACCAACACTAATAACAAGTTGGGGATCACGGCGGTCAAGTACTAAACCAGCATCCAATAATTTACTACGTAATTTATTAGCCGCTTCAACTGATTTTTCTTTACTATTATTATTAATCCATAATTTCATTATTTATCGTGCTCCGTCGGGTTATTTAAATCTCGTTTTCGATCGGTAAAGTATTGCTGTGCATCTTGAATTTCCTCACGAATCTTGGACATCTCCTCATCTAGCATAAAAGACGCTTCCGCAGCTCGTTTCAGACGTTCATTGATCTCATCTGGAAAGTCACCTTTATATTTGTAGTTAAGGGAATGTTCAATTGTTGACCAGAAATTCATTGCTAGAGTTCTAATCTGAATCTCTGCTAAAATAGTTATTTGACCATGGGCTGTTTGAATTGGATATTCAATAACCACATGATATGAACGGTACCCACTTGGTTTACTATTGGCAATATAATCACGTTCCTCAACTACTCGCATATCTTCTCTGATATGTAATAGTTTAGCGACATCATAAATATCTTCAACAAATTGACACTGAATTCGAATTCCGGCAATATCTTGCATATCCTGTTCTAATAGATCGGTTGTAATGAATCGGCGACGCATCTTTTCTTTAATGCTATCAACCGTTTTGACACGTCCAGTCACAAATTCGATTGGAGAGTGTTCATTTTTTTCCTGAAACTCTTTTCGGAGATTTCTAAATTTAATTTTTAATTCATCAACCGCCTGTGAATAGGGTATCAAAAATTCATTCCATTTAATTTCTGACATAATAACCTCGCTTCAATATAAATATATCGTAATTTCGTAAAAGAATCATCTAATTGTAAATATTAGGTCCGTGAGTTTAAAATTTTACCTTTTGTAAGATTGTTGGTAGAATGACAATGCAATAGAGAGATGGAGGGAAAACATAATGTGGGAAATATTCTTATATATTAATCCCTTATGTTCGTATTGTTTAAGAGTGGAACAATCAATTATTGACTTCACTAGAAAACATGACATTGATACACAGTATCATTTCGTAACGAACTATAATATGGCTACAATTAATGATTACGTTCAATTAAAAGGTTTTAAAATTACAGATACTGAGGAACGTACCAACGCATCTCAAGAAGTCGTCGAAGCCGCAAAATTATATAAGGCTGCATCATGCCAAGGTAATAAGAAAGCTCGTAACTTTTTAATGAATCTTCAAGAACAAGTTAATGTTCTTAACAATCCCTTTGATGATACCACTATCAAACGTGCTATTAACAATAGTGGGCTTGACTACAAAGCAATTATGACAGATAAAGATAGTCAATGCGTTGTTCAAGGCCTTAAACGTGACCAACAATTATCAATGGAAATGAACATTCAGAAAGCTCCTACAGCTGTGATCTTCGACTGTGACAATGAAGAAAAACCCGGTGTTATGATCAACGATTTCGGTGATCCTGACACACAAGAAAGCATTAATAGAACCGTCAACGAGATGTTGGAACGAGAACTTCCTCAGAGTATTTCTGACAAGTATCAAACTTCAAATACTGTTATCAGTCTTGATAAATTTAGAAGACAGTAACCCACTCAAAACGAACATAAGTAAAAAAAATCCTTCATAATTTTGTGAGGGATTTTTTAGTACCATAATTAAATTATAAAAACGGTTGATTCATATTCTCAAATTGCCCAGTACAAATCATTTGCCAAGCTGGACGAGAATAAACTGGTGCCCTTGGTGGAAAGGTTTTGCCTAACAAATATTCTTCAACGGTAATATCCTTTTCTTTATAAAAGTTCATCTTGACCTTTTGTGATTCTAAATCATTTTTACGTCTGATTTTATTTATCCCATAATCATTCATTACAATTGAATTTAATATATTTTTTTGAGGTTTAAATTTAAATATTTTAGGAAATTCATTTTCACTAAAAACTGCCTGCTGACTAACAATCTTATTAAATGGACCAACAAAACTAATATGAAAAAAAATTCTGAAAAGTTGATGTTCCGAATCCAACATTAATAAATGAAATCCCCATTTATTATTATATCTAATGAACTTCAAATGTTCTTTTCTTACTTTTGTATCTAAATAATCTCCACCAATAATCCAAATGTTTTTAATTTTAAGACTACGATAGCCGTCGACCCGTTCGGATAAAGTTTTGACATTAATTTTGGCACATTGGTATTCAAAAGCCACTCGCCGGTTTACGAAAATATCAGGTCGTTGGTTAATTTCTGGTAAAAAGAATTCTGTTTCTACGCTATTTGTCTTAAATTTTTTAATTTCGGTAGCAATTAATTCTTTTCCATTTTTATGAATCGACCGTTCATTAATCTCATTATCTACTTCATTATGATGTCGAAAATAAATTCGAGAATCAGTTGATATCAGCTTAACTTGTTTGAAACAGTGACAACAATAGTAGGCCTCTTTAATTTCAGCCTCACATGCATTGATCAATATCCCCTTACTATTCATGGCAGCGTACAATTTAATCACCTCTAATTAAAAGTACGTGAAAAAGCTATCTGCTAAGCAAACTAATTTTTAATATGCGTAATATCATATAAAACTGACAATGATGCCGCAAACGTAAGTATCAAAAAAAGGTATGGAATATATAACAGTAATAAGAACACTATAAGTAAACAAGGTAAGATTAATATTTTTGCCCAATTACCAGTTAGTGAGGAGTATTTGTACCCCATTCTTGAAAACATTGGTGATTTGCCGAATATGTAAAACATGAAAATTGATAAACAATAAAATGGATATCCCCACATAAATAGACCATGCATTATAATTTATCCTCCAAATATTTACTTTTATCATATCAAGCGAATGTAAATAATTTATATATACAATGTAAAGGTTTTAAAATTGGACAAAAAAAAATCGACCCATGGCCGATTCCCTTATTTAGCAAAATAATATCTAGTTAATTCTAATGCTGTCTTATTCATAATTTCTTTACCGTATTCTGACAAGACGGCAGCTGTTACCTTTGTCTTAAAGCTATACTCACTGAGTAAAGCTACAACATCACTATAAGTCATTTCATGCATTTCATCTGTAAACAGAATTAGTTGCAAATAATACTTATTGTCATATTCCCAAAGATTTGAAATGCCACTCTCTAAGTGTAGTAAATTAGCCAATTGGACATAATCTTCAAAGTCTTTAAATTCAACAATAATTGTCTTTGTAGGTGTATCTGGGTCATTTAAATATGGTGCAGTTTCGCTATCATATTCGGCAGTGCCCGTTTTTGCTTCATCAAAATTATCGTCATCATTATTAACGGTTGAATCTTGTAGCCCATTTAATGGCAATGAACCTGAATCATCGGAATCTTCACTCTTACTAATCAGTAATTCCAAACCTTCTTTGTTTGGCATTATCTGGAAAGTAACAGGCTCATTATTTGTAAAGACATGATCCTTATCAACCTCATCCAAAATACTGTAAAAGAACGATTCAATTTGTTTCTTATTCCCTAATAAGTCGAGAACAGTTACCCCACGCTCTTGTAAATCCGCCGTACTAAGAATGACTCTGATTGTATTATCATTAAGTCGATCCATTTCCATCATAGTCACCTCAATTCTGTATCTACATTTTAACAGTCTCAAAAACTATTTCAACTATCATACACCGAAGATACTAGTCATTCAATTAATATACCTATTTGATAATATATGGCTGTTATAAAATGGTCTATTAATTGTAATCAAAAATGCTAATTCCGTTTGCCTTCTCTAAAAAGGTAAATAACAGAATTAGCATTTTTGTTTGTCTGCCATGAATTTATTTGCTAAGTATTTTAATAGTATGCCGTTGACCTTTGGTCAACCCCATAAGTCTCTCTAAACGACCTTTGGTCGTAAGAGAGACTAAAAAAAAGACCACTCCCCCTTAAGAAAGTGATCCGATAAATTTTATAATCCAGCCATTAATTGAGCCTTTTGAAGTTCCATAGTTCTAACACTTCTAGGCAAGAATCTTCTGATCTCGTCTTCGTTGAAGCCAACTTGAAGACGTTTGTCATCCATGATGATAGGACGTTTCAATAGACCTGGGTTTGTTTGAACTAAGTCTAACAATTGATCAATTGTTAAATCGTCTAAATCAACCTTGAGGTTTTGAAATGCCTTTGAACGTGTGGAAATAATTTCCTCTGTACCGTTCTCTGTCATTTGTAAAACTTGTTTGATTTCTTGCTTATTTAAAGGTTCAGAGTAAATGTTTCTTTCTTTGTAAGGAATATCATGATTCTCGAGCCAAGCCTTGGCTTTACGACATGATGTGCAACTTGGAGATGTATAAATGGTTACCATATATAATCTCTCCTTTCCTGTGTAGTATCAAACTCTTTAAACACAATAACATTGTAACTTACTACTATTATAAAATCTATACTTTTTCAGTAAAAAGTTACGAATACTTGTTCTAAAAATATTTTATTGTGAAATCATGCACCCGACAAATAGCCATTTGTGTAAAAAGTTCACAAATTATATAAATATAAGTTTATTTATGCCATTAGTTATATTTAATACTGCTTTCATTGAAAGGATTCGCTTATCTTTAGACGTTTAAACGTCGATTTCTAATCCTTGGAAAGCATTTACAACAGGAATTTCTCCTGCATATTTTTGTGATTGAGTTAACATAGTGTCAACATCTACTGTTTGTGGGAGATGACTAATCATCAAACGTTTAACATTACTATCTTTAGCCAATGTACCAGCTTCTTTGGTATTCAAATGCCACTTTCTACCAGTTACGTTCTCAGGGAAATTAGTATCCGCAATCAATAGATCTGCGTCTTTACTAAATTCAACTAAACCGTCAAAATAGGTTGTATCAGCAGTGTAGACAACAACTTTGCCTTCACTATTCGTAATTCGCATTGCATAGGCTGGAACGGGATGAACTGTTCTTAAGAATTCAAACTTAAGCGAACCGATTTCGGTTGGTTCATAGTCGTTATATGCAATACCTTGAGTAGCATTTGGTTCAGTTAATTGTGCAAAGTTGACAAAATCCTGTGTATGACCATAAATAGGTAGTGGATTGTCTTTCTTGGCAGCGAGCCAATTGTACTGTAATACCCCAACATCTGCGGTATGATCGTGGTGATAATGGGATAAGATTACGGCATCAAGATCAGTTGGTTTCATATAATTAGATAGTGAGTTCAACACCCCACTACCACAATCGATCAACATACTCTTACCATCATTTTGCAATAGGTAACCGGAGGTACCAATCCCCTTATAGGGATATCCACCATAAAAACCTAAAACTGTAACTAACATAGAAAACCTCCAAAATTTTTTAAGTTGAAAGGATTTCAATAATCATGAACATAACATTAAAGCTAGGCACATATGATTTTTTAAAGAGTCAGCAAAATTCAGCCGATACCTTATTAAAACCCTTATTAGGTACTGATGCGGACCATCTTTTAATAAAAGATTTATCCACTTCTGCTCAATATCGCGGTATCAGTGGAGTCTATAACAAATTTGGAAAGTACTATTGCTTGACTTATTTGAAATTGAACGTTGATCAAGCAAAATTATTTGAGAACAAATTGTTTAGTATTCACTCATACTCTTTTAATTCTACCGCAACTGCAGTCTTTCAAAACAGAGAAAGTCTACGCGAATATTTAATTATTCGCACTTTTGACAATGGTCGTGAAATTAAAAAATGGGATAAACTTCTTCAAGAAGAAATTCAAACCCAAATTCAAGGTAGTAACGAGGAAGACTTTGGCTTCTTTACCAAGTCCTACTCCCTCCTATAGATTAAACTTTTGTCTCACACCGCGCCACGAAATTCGATAACTTATCAATCCGAATAAACAATATAATACGACGTAGCCAGCATAGATCAGGATAATGTTTTTCGACAAATGCCGTCCAAAATCAAACATTGCGATGGAAGTATAAGCTTGAATCAAGGCAAAAATTATCGGTAACAAGAACGTCAATGTGTTTTCCCGACGAATAATGCCCTTGATCTCGCTTTCTTCTACACCAATTTTTTGTAGCGTCCGCAATTGTCGAGATTGATAATCATCCCTCAAGTTGACCCTAAGAGTTAAAACACTCCCTAGGGCAACTAATAGTGCCACGCTGAACAAGGCAACAATATAAAGGTAGAAACCCCCACCTTGTTTAAAACGTTTCTTGAGGTTACCCTGGCGCAAGAATCCAGCCTGCGTATAAGTGCCAGTTTCATACTTTTTCAATGGCTGATTCTTCATAACTTCAACAGTAGATTTTGACAAGGATGAGGCAAAGTCAACCTTCATTACATAGGCGTTTCGATGATTATCCAATTTTTCCAATTGGGTATGACTCAGTCGATCACCTTTTTTAAAGTCCCAGCCGTAGAACGTATCTGTTACTTCGGCGGGCATTTTTTTATAGTAATTGTCTGGAACAATCATCATTGGACCAAAATGCATCGAACTACCATAGGGGAATGAATTACCTATTTTAGCTGTTTGAATTAATGGTGCGTTTTTTACTTCAATATCATGTTCGCTTAGTTTATTCGAATACATCAATGACGAATTATAATCAATTTTTAAAAATTGTTTCGAATTGATTTTACTATTTCCTTTATGCATCCGCTTAGGCAACTCTTTATAGTCTGTATATGACATAAAAGTCATCGGCTGACGAACATAAGTCTGATTCTCTTTACTATAGTAAGAAACCAGATTAATTTTTACCGCCGTTTTATACTCACCTTTTATTTTGGCATCACTCTTCTTCAGCTCACCTTTGATGACCTTAACCGTATCTTTATTGGCAGCCAGTTCAAATGGATATGAGGTATCATAATTTTGATAAACCGCCCGATAACCAAAATAACATAGTGTTAATAATGCCAATGCCAGTGCTGATAGTTCAGTCACAAACCAAAGAATTGAAATATTTTGGAAAAGTCGTTCTTTCATATATTTAAACGAGAAAATATTTAAACCTGAATATGAGAGAGAACGGATCTTTTGCATTATGTTCAGAATTGATGGCAGAAAACCATAATAAACTAAATAAGTTCCAAAAATATCAGCCAACATAATATAGAAAACTTCTGTAATTGGTTTTGATGAATAACTGATCGTATGCATGTCGTAAAATAAGAAAGCTGTACAAACTTGAGCACTAAATAATAGAACCAAACCAAACAATCCTGCAGGAATACGCAACCACCAGCGTGTTTTTATGAGGGTTTTTCTTTTCCTCTTTTGTAGAATTCGAATTGTTCTAAAGGCATTGATAACGCTCAATAATAAAGTTGAAAAACCAAAAATCTTTAACATAGTCCATATATAGGACGTACTGATATGCATCCCAAAATCAAATCGGATCCGCATCACATAAAGCAACAACATCCCCATAAATTTTTGAAAAATGAATATTGCAAGAATTCCTAATACCCATGCCAATGCTTGCACAATCGCGGTTTGGAAAAAGCTGATCGTAACAATAACATATTGGGGCATACCTAATTTTTCAAAGGTCAAGAATTCATTACGTTGCTGCTTGATGAAAAACCCACCAACATAAATCATGTAGACTGCTGCGAAGAATGCAAAAATCCCACTCATCGTTTCGACAATATCCAGAATCCAATTGGACCCCATTCCATAGCCGATATCGCCGAATTCAGAACCCTCAGCTTGCCACAAATGCAGAGCTGACCTAAGGGATGGATTATCTCCCAAAGACAATAGAATTCCGAAAACACCAATGGCAAAACTGCATGCCAGAATATAAATTAGATAACTGTCACGCATATTCGAGAGGCTACGTTTAATTATTTTCCGATACATTAAAGTAATTACCCCCACCAATTGTTCGTTGCATATTAATTATTTGTTCAAAGAATTTATCCCTATCACCAGGATTAACGATTTCTGAAAAAACGACACCATCTTTAATAAATACTACCCGACTGCAATAACTAGCCGTAAAGGCATCATGTGTTGCCATCAAGATAGTCGTTTTCTCCCGTTGATTGATCAGCTGCATATAATTCAATAAGATAGTAGCTGATTTAGAATCCAAACTACCCGTGGGTTCATCCGCAAAAAGAATTTCTGGATTATTGATCAAAGCTCTGGCAGCCGCAATGATTTGTCGTTGTCCTAACGATAATTCATCGATAGCACGGTCAGACAAATTCTCGACATTCAATAATTTCATCATATAATTGAATCGTTCCTCAATCAGTTTTTTGTTGGAGCGATTCAGGGCAAGTGGTAGAATTACATTTTCTTTAACATTCAAGGAATCTAGCAATTCAAAACTTTGATAAATGAAACCCATCTTATTTCGACGATACTTGGCTTGATCACGATCGTGTAATTTGGTTAAATCTAACCCATCAATAATAACTTGTCCATGATCTGGGCGTTCATTGGTTGAAATCATATTAAGTAGCGTTGTCTTACCTGCTCCTGAAGGTCCCATGATACCCAAAAATTCACCATGATCGACTTTTAAGCTAAAATCTTTGATGGCATGAACGGCGTTTTTTTTCTTTCCAAAATCTTTTGAAATATTCTTTACTACTATTTGCACAGTAATTTCTCCATAATTAAACAATTATTGTTATCATATTATATATATATTAGTGTCTTTATTCTAGCACGGAGGGAATTTCAACATGGCAAAAATTATGATTATTGAAGATGATCCTTCTATCTCCAAGTTAATCAGTGAGAATCTTGAGAAATGGCAAATGAATTCTTACATTACCAAAGATTTCAACAATATCATTGATCAATTCAATGAGTACCAACCTGATTTAGTTTTACTCGATATCAATTTACCCGTTTATGACGGCTACTTCTGGAATCAAGAAATCAGAAAAATATCTAAGACTCCAATTATTATCATTTCATCACGTAATTCAAATATGGACCAAATCATGGCTATGAATATGGGAGCCGACGATTTCGTTGAGAAACCTTTCTCAGTCGATATTTTGGTCGCAAAGATCAACGCCCTTTTACGTCGAACATACGATTTCACCAAGGCAGCTAGTGATGTTATCGAACACAACGGTTTAAAGCTGAACTTGTCTAGTGGATCAGTTCAAATCGGTGATGATAAAATTGATCTTTCCAAAAATGAATATAAATTATTACAACGTTTATTGAAGGATCAAGGAACAATTGTTACCCGTGAACAACTCTTAAATTTCATGTGGGATGACGAACGATTCGTTGACGACAACACTTTGACAGTTAACATCAATCGTCTCCGTGGAAAAATTGAAAAGTATGGCCTCAAAAACTATATTGTGACAAAAGTCGGACAAGGATATATTATTCCTTAGATTTTCTTGAAATCACTTCCAAATATCAACTCTATTACCGAGGAAAAAAATGACATTTTTTAAATATTTACGAGATCATATTTATTCCATCTTAGTGGTTCTAATTGGGGTAACTTTTATTGAATTAGTCCTCTTTTTAGATCCACGAATCAACTTCAATCCGGGAACGCTGATTTATACTTGGATTCTGGCCATGGTCTTTTTAACAGCCAATTTGCTTATCTCGTATAACCACAAAAAAGTTTGGTACCAACAACTAGAAAGCTATCAAGAAGACCTTTCAAAGGAACTTCATGGGGCTCGTAATAATGAGCAGAAGTATATTCAAAATAAAATTAACAATATTTCATTGGAATATCGTAGTGAACTAACTGATCTCTATCAGAACCAAAAGGATCAACGTGAATACACTGAATCATGGGTCCATGACATTAAGGTTCCTCTGGCAGCTTTGAAATTATCACAAGATGATACCCTCGATAAAAAGTTAATCGACGAAGAAATTGATCAAATTGATTACCTTGTCGACCAAGCCTTGTACTTTGCCAGATTGAATAATTTCTCTAATGATTATTTGATTCAGGAACAAGATCTAAACGAAATTGTTAAGTCATGTATTCGAACAAATAAGCGTCTCTTTATCAGTAAAAGAATTGGTATTAATTTGGATATAAATGATAAAAAAGTTTTGACCGATGAGAAATGGCTCAGCTTTATTATCAATCAAATTATTTCCAACAGTTTAAAGTATACTGACCAAGGTGGTAAAATTTCCGTCTTTACTAAAACAGCCGATAACAACATCGAATTACACATTCAAGATGATGGTATTGGAATTGCTTCTCAAGATATCAGTCGTATCTTCAATAAAGGATTCACTGGTAGTAATGGTCGTAAATCTGGAAGTAAATCAACCGGGATGGGATTATATCTAGTTAAAAAAATGACCGATAAATTAGGTCACGATATAGCTGTCAATTCAGAATCAGGTAAAGGTACTGAAACGGTTATTACCTTCCTTGATCTCCCATATTATAAGTAGTTCAGAGTTTCTAATACATAAAAATTCCTCCAATTCAAAATCTGAATTGAAGGAACTTTTTTTCATTAATATTTTAAAAACGATTGTTATAGTCTGCTCTCTTCTAGCTTGCTGTCTAACAAAGTTGATCTAGTTCATCTCTTACTTCATCCAAAGAAATATCATGTGATCCATTCCCCTGAATGGCTTTTTCGTAAAGTAAGTTATCTATGTCATCTTCGATTCTCTCGACAGCTATTGAGCGGAGAAAAGACGAAACACTGATATTTTTGGATTTGGCATAGTTTTTGATTAATCGTTCATCTTGACTATCCAAATAAAAAGAAATAGTTGCCATTTTCTCATCACCTGCCCCATTCTCTTGTCATGCTAAGTGTATTATGATAATAATTATTTTTCAATAGTTACGCACATTACAATTTAATATTATATAAATTATATTCTACAATTTGATTAATTTTTGACTAAATTATCAATACCATTTGTATATAAACACTTAATATAATTAACTAATCATCCTTCTAAACCACATTGTAAGTTTAGATTCATGGATTTCTTCATCTAAGGTAGGTTTATTTTCAAAAGCCAATTCTATCTGATGTTTGCGATTAGGAACTAGGTTAATTGGCAATTTATTAATGGGAAAATAGTTGATTTGTTTTGTTTCGGCACCAGCAGAAATTAGTTTGCCACCGACAATTGAACTGCAGTATACGACTTGCTTATCTTGACGTTCATAATTAATAAAGTTACCGACTTTTTTGCCCGCGCTTATTTGAAGACCAGTTTCCTCCAATGCTTCACGTTGTAAGCATTCAACCGTGGTCTCGCCTATTTCCCTAATCCCTCCTGGAAGATCCCAAAAGGGAATATCCTGCCTTTTTACCAGCAAAACTGTTTGTCCCTGTTTAATAATATTAAAAGCCCCTACTCTATACATTGCTATCACCCCTAAAATGTGATTTTAAATGAATTATAGCAGAAATTAAAAAAACGTCTAACATTTTTAACATGATTAGACGTTTTTTAATATTTACATTTTAAGTGTTAAAGCATTTAAAGCAACTACAACAGTTGACAATGACATTACGACCGCACCAACTGCAGGGCTCAAAACGAAGCCAACACCAGCTAGAATACCTGCGGCAAGTGGAATAGCAATGATATTATATCCAGCACCCCACCAGAGGTTTTCAACTGTTTTACGATATGTATTGTGTGATAGTTTCAAGAATTTGATGATATCACTTGGATCACTATTGTAGAGAATGACATCAGCTGAATCAATTGCAACATCAGTACCTGCACCAATAGCAACACCAATTGTAGCAGCAGCTAAACTAGGTGCATCGTTAATACCATCTCCGACCATCATGACGTGATGACCATCTAACTCTAGTTTTTTGATAACTTGATTCTTATCTTCAGGTAACAACTCGGCTCTGAATTCATCAATACCCATTTGTTTAGCCATAATAGCAGCAGCCTCTTTATTATCACCAGTCAACATGATTGGTGTAATATTTCTAGCCTTTAATTCTTTGATAAATTCAATTGTATTCTTCTTGATTGTGTCACCTAAGGCAACGAATCCGAGGACCCTTTGATCAAGAACTAAGTAACTGATTGTATTACCTTTATCCAAATAAGTTTGAACTGTAGATTTATCAATCGAAATATTTTTTTCATTGAGATACTTCATGTTTACTAAATAGTATGTCTGGTTCTTTAATTCACCACTCATACCGTAACCTTTGATAGCTTGGATGTTATCTAAGTTAGTAGCTGTTATCTTCTTATCTTTGGCGTATTGGACGACACTATTAGCAATCGGATGACTTGAACCACTTTCAATCCCAGCGATGACGGATAATAATTTCTCATTGGTAATTGACTTATCTGTGCTTTGAAGTCCGTTAACTGTGAACTTACCTTCTGTCAATGTTCCGGTCTTATCCATGGCAATATAGTCAATCTTGCGGCTATTTTCCATTGCTTGGTTATCACGAATAATTAATCCATTTGTGGCAGCGATTGATGTGCTACGTGACATAACTAGTGGAATTGCCAATCCTAAAGCGTGGGGACATGCGATAACTAAGACAGCGACTAATCTATTCAAAGCGGTATTCATATCACCAAAAATCAACCAGTAAACGAAGGCGATAATTCCGACTGACAAAGCGGCATAGAACAACCAACTTGATACACGGTCGGCCAACATTTGTGTCTTTGAACGATTATTTTGTGCGTCTGAAACTAACTTACTAATTTGTGACAAGTAGCCTTCATTAGCGGCCTTATCAACTTTAATTTTAATCGTACCTTCACCGTTGATTGATCCACCAACTACTTTGCTACCTAAATCTTTCTTGACGGCTTTTGATTCACCAGTAATCAAGGACTCGTTGACGTAACTTGATCCGCTAATGATATAGCCATCAAGTGGAATTGATTCACCGGCACGGATTTCAACGGCATCGTCAGCTTTAACCATCGAAATGTCGTGATCCATTGTGGTATCGCCGTGAACCATGTGAACTGTATTTGGTACTAATGAAGCAATCTTCTGTAAAGCATTACCGGCACTCATGGTAGATTTCATTTCAATCCAGTGACCAAGTAACATGATAACAATCAAGGAAGCGAGCTCCCAGAAGAAGTCCATTATGTGATTTGCGGAATGTAACAAATTATTCATGACAAAAGCGTACAAACTATAAATATAGGCAACACTGATACCCATGGTAATCAGTGTCATCATTGCAGGTTGCTTTTCAGCCAATTCTCCACGTGCCCCAGTGATAAATGGTTTACCACCATAGAAGAAGAGGATTGTGGCCAAAACTAGAACGACCCAATCAGAACCAGGAAAATGTACTTGGAATGGTAGATTCAAACCCATGAATGGTGAAAGAATAAATACTGGTATTGCCAAAACAAGTGAGATCCAAAACTTCTTTCTCAAGTCCCCCATATCCATCATATGACCACCGTGCATCATCATATGACTTCCAGACATATCCATATCTGACATGTCCATTTTTGAATGATCCATCTTCATTTCATCTGAATCATTCATATTCATCTTTGTATGATTCATATCCATGTCTTTCATATTTTCATCCTTCATTTCAAATCAGCCTCCAAACAGTTACAGTCAACAACCTCTGGAGCTGTCTCAGCTTTCTTAGTTAGACTCTTAATAATTTTAGAAATATCATTTTGAGAAATTTCCGAATTCTCAACAATGTCACTAATTGCCTGACCTTTTTTCATACAACAAATACTGTCAAACAAATTGTTAACACTTTGATCAATTGCAGAATCTTCAGCAATCAATGGCTTGTATACATAAGGACGATTAGCTTCGTCAGCTCGCAAGAAATTCTTCTTCTGTAAACGGACAATCAGAGTTTTAATCGTGGCAGCTTTCCAATCAGTCTTTCGTTCCAGAATATCGATAACTTCTTTACTTGTGGCTTGGCCTAACGTCCAAATGATCCTCATTACTTGCCATTCAGCTTTACTCATAGTTTCAACTTCTGCCATATTGTTATCCTCCTTTGTGGTTTACATTTGTAATCCTTCTTAACAAAATACAGTTTACAACTGTAAATATAGATTGTAAAGAAATTGACCTTAAACATTTACTTTATTATCTAAAAATTTACATTAACTACATATTCCATTGCTAAAATTGGTAGAAAAGCCGATTGGACGTGATTTCTTGTTAGCACTGATTAAGCGTCATCTTATTTTTTCTTCTATAATATTTTTTATTTGTATTTTCCTTTTTGGATTTGAATTACCTGAAATATTCTTGGAACAACAGATCAAATATCAAACTCAAGAAATTCTTAATCGTAATGATTTTTATAGATATTGCACAGATAAGGCTAGTAAGACTTATTTGAAACAACATCCCCATCTAAAACTTATCGACGTAAGTGATGAACAAGGCCAAACAGATAAGTTGAGTTATCATCTTGGGACAACTTCAACAAATATAGGTCTGGGAATCAACGTCTATCACTACTCCAATCTACCCTACTCAAAAATCAAAATTGATAGTATCAAAGTTTGGATTCATCCACAAAAATAGAGTATTCCAGTTTAAAGTTTTACTGAAATACTCTATTTTGATATAAATTTATATTTAAAAAAGCCGCTGATGTTTCTAGAATTAATTTTTTAAAGTGCTGTAACAAACGTGATCAATCCTAAAACTATTCCGGGAAGATTGGCTATAATAACTGGCCAGTCTTTCTTTTGTTTCAAGAATCCATAAGAAACCCAAAGGATACTGTTCAAAGCTGCACACAATGGTTGTAATGGATTGCCCTTAACTCCACTAACATTATTCATTATCTGTGGAATATAGGACACATACATTAGAATCGAAAAAATTGTTGCTAATCTACTAACATAAAATAATCCATTTTTGCTTAATTTTGATGCTTTTGTTTCTTCCATTTTTCTATCCCTCAATATTTCAAATTACTCGATGATAAATATCTACCATTTGTGCCTATAACTTGTTTGTACCAATAAAATGATTCTTTCTTACTTCTTCTGAGTGTTCCTTTGCCATCATCATCAAGATCAACATAGATCATTCCATATCTTTTAGACATCTCACCAGTAGATGCACTAACTAAATCAATACATCCCCAAGGTGTATAACCAATAACCTTGGCACCATCACTGATTGCTTCACCAATTGCCTCAATATGTGAACGCAAATAGTCGATTCGATATTCATCATAAATTTTCCCATTTGCTTCAATTTTATCTTTTGCTCCTAAACCATTTTCAACTACAAAGATAGGTTTCTGGTAACGATCATATAATTCGTCTAAAGCAATTCTTAATCCAGTTGGATCAATTTGCCAATCCCAATCGCTGACCTTCAAAAATGGGTTTTTGACTCCACCCATTAGATTACCTGCAACGGTCTCATCAGTAATTCCCGTAACTTCAACTGCAGTCGACATATAATAACTAATTGAAATGAAATCAACTGGATATTCTTTGAGGGACAATAAATCATCAGGTGTGATATCTAAATCACTCTTAGAAAATCCATATTTTCCAAAGAGTCGATCAGTATAGGCTGGATACTGACCTCTAACTTGAACATCACCACAGAAATAATTAAAATCCTGATTATTTTGAAGATTTGCCAATTGGTTACGGGGATCAGAATTATAGGCATACGATGTTGCGTAAAGAATCATGCAGCCAACTTCAATATCGGGATTGAAATCGTGAGCTATCTTTACAGCTTTTGAACTAGCCACGAACTGGTTATGCCAAGCTTGGAAAACATTTTTCTTATCATTTCCACCATTACTGGGAACTAACCCTTGTCCCATGATGGGATGTTGTGAGGCTGAATTTATTTCATTAAAAGTTAGGAAATAATGCACTTTGTGACCAAAACGACTGATAACCACTTTTACAAATCGTTCAAAGAATTCGATTAATTTTCGATTCTTCCAACCGCCATATTCCTTTGCCAAAACCAAGGGCATTTCATAATGTGAAAGTGTGATAACTGGCTTGATATTATATTTCAAACATTCATCAATAAGATTGTCATAAAACTTTAACCCATTCTCATTAGGTTCTTTTTCGTCTCCTCTTGGAAAAATTCGACTCCAAGAAATTGAAAAACGATAAACTTTAAAACCCATTTCTGCAAATAGTGCAATATCTTCTTTATAATGATGAAAATGATCTATCCCTAGATGGTTGGGGTATTTATATTTGTCTGTGTCAATTGTCCAGTCGAAGTCATCTGCCTGAGTTATCTCAAAGCGCTTTTTCCCACCTGGTAATGCATCCGCAATAGATAAACCTCGACCGCCGTCTTTATAACCTCCTTCTAGTTGATTGGCTGCAGTGGCTCCACCCCAGAGGAAGTCTTTAGGAAACACATTTTTTTCTTCAATCATATTGTCATTTCTCCAATATCTTCTAATTTTGTTGAATCAATTGAATCTTTTTCAAACTTATAAATTGAACCCAATAGATTAGCTTCGTTATGGAAAGTAGAACTAACTATTTTAGGTTGAGTCAAAGTATTATTTACAAATGAATTAGTTTCTCTAAGTTTCTTAAGAGATGTGGCTATTTGTTCAGAAACAATTTCCTGTTTTGAAATGCCTCCACCAATCACATAACAATCGACGTCCAAAACCGTCTGCATATTATGAATCAAAAGAGCAATCGTATTACAGAACTCTTCAAATCTATGCCAAGCGTAATCATCATGTTTATTTATCAGCTTAAATACCGCTGGTCCATCGTTGATATCGTTAAAATTATAATGTTTAGCAATATCTTGAATTAGGCCAACAGCCGAACATTTGCCACCCATAAGATTTGTTTTGTCGAAACTCCCGTAACTCATGAAGCTTACTTCTCCGGCTTGATCATGGCTTCCATAAACCAGTTCACGATTCAAAACTATTCCTGAACCAATAGCTGTACCCAAGACTAGCATTACAGCATTATTACTTTCTTTAAGTGTTCCCTTCCATAACTCTGCTAACGTTGCTGCCTTAGCATCATTTTCCACTGAAACTGGTATCTCATTTCCTAATACTCCACTAAAGGAAACTCCATCCAAAAATGGTAATGATCCGCCATAACTTACAGTTTGATCAAAACGATTTATTTTTCCTGGAACACTTACACCAACGCCAGAAATTTGTTCTTTAAATTTATCAACTATCTCTTTAAATCGTTTTAAAAACGCTTCTTTTGAAGTTTGAACAGTTGGTTCAGAATATTTTTTTAATAACTGTCCATGATTGTTTATCAGAGCATACTTTAATTTTGTTCCACCGATATCAAATGCTAAATACTTTTTCATTTTTGTATCTCCTGCTAACAATTAATATGTCTTTATTATCGTTAATTTGGTAAAATAAATTTGTTAAATCTCACTTTTTTTTGTTAAATGATGTTTATTAAATGGAGGAATCAGGCATGGATATTGAAGAAATTGTTGATTATTTTTACCAAGCAACTGGACTATCAGTATTTGAATTTAATACTGAAAATACACGAATATTAACTAAGAAAAAATCCATCATGCCTGATCTTCCAAAAGACATTCAAAATAAATTATTGAATAATATAACTACCAAAGTTTCTATTTCTACGTTCTCCCGAATAGGTTCGATAGCAATTTTTTCATTTCAAGGTCACAAGTTCATCGTTTGGGCTACAACCTCTGCTATCAGCGGTAATGGAAACTATGAGGACCGCATCCCTTTAATTGACTTCAATACATTTAAATCACAACTATGCATGTTTTACTTAGCTCTAACCAATCAAAAACCAATTTTTTCTGATAACCAAATTGACCTTACTGATTACGATATCCTCGACCGTTCCAATCAACAAAACGCATTTTTAAATGAACATAAACCATCTCACAACGGTTATTTAGCCGAACAACAAATGCTTCTTGGTGTTGAACATGGAAATCTCACTGAATTCAATGACAACTACGTTAACTTTATGGATCAAGGTAACTTTGGTATTCTTGCCTCATCAGATCTACGGAGTAAGAAAAACATTACCGTCGCTGCTACAACACTTTTTACTCGTGCCGCAATCCGTGGTGGAATGTATGCCGAGAGTGCCTACGATTTAAGTGATGAGTGTATCAGGAAAACTGAATTACGACGTGAGATCACAAACGTCTATGAATACACTCGAACGATTGGTGAACGTTTCGTTAAAAATGTTGCTCAAGTGAAACGTCAAAATATTCCATCTATAATTTATCAAGCTCAAGAATATATTTATGACAACCTTGCCACTGTTAAAAATACTGATGAAATTGCTACTTCAATTGGGTGTAGTAAATCTTACTTAATGCACTTATTCAAACAAACAACTGGCATCAGCGTAATTAATTTTCTAACTGCTCAACGAATCCTTTCGGCTAAACAATTACTACTATTCACTCAGTTACCAATTAGTGAAATAGCTACTTCAGTTGGTTATTCTGATCAATCACAATTATCTAGAACATTTAAAAGTAATACCGGCCTCTCTCCACTTCAATTTAGAAAGAACCAACACATATAAAAAGCAATCATTTCAATAAAGTAGATGTTGAAATGATTGCTTTTCTATTCCTTCAAAAACTTAGCTATTCTATTTAAGGCTCGTGTCGTTTCAGGCATATCAAAGAGTACAAATACATGGAAAAGATCTTGCCATACATCCCAAGTCACATCCACGCCTGCTTTCTGACAAAGATAATTTAGAACTTTAGAATCATCGTATTTAACTTCTTCACTACCACAATTAATCATCAAAGGTGGAAATCCAGTAAAGTCACCATTAATTGGTGAAACTAGAGGGTCAGTTGAATATGGATCATCAAAGTAAGGCACTGGCGCACCAGCACCTAATAGCATTGGATCACGTTCTTGGTTCAAGAATTCTGAAGTCATTATATTTATCTGAGTAATAACTGGTGAAAATACTGCAATACGATCTGGTAACTCTTTACCCTCTGCTTTCAATTGCAAAGTTAAAGTTAAAGCTAAAGTTGCTCCAGCAGATTCCCCAAAGACAATTACCTTTTGATAACGACTCTTCAAGAAATTATAAGCTGTCACCACATCATTTTGACCGGCAGGATGCTTTGCTTCTGGCCACTGTCTATAATCAACTGAGAAACCATCACAGTTCAAACGATTCAATAATTGGAAACATAGATTCCTTCGTGACTTAACACTGCCTGTCATATATGATCCACCATGAATGAATAATAAGGCTGTGTCTTTAATACTTCCCTCAAGATGATAAAGTTCACCACTTACGTCACCTTGAAATGATTCTAATTTCATATTGTCAGGAACAGGGACAGAGGTGTTTTTATCAGCATCTTCTCTCAAAAATTTAACTTGTTCAGGTTTTAAATCATCGCCCTGTTGAGCCTTAATAGTTTTTGCAATTTCAATTGCTTGTTTTGCTTCATTACTTAACATATTTTCTACCTTCTAATTTTGAGCTTTCATATGACCAGATACGTCTTGTTTTGGATCATGCTCTAATTTGTTGTAATTGATACCTGCAATCGTAGTAATTACAAGGAGAATTGCGAAGACAAATAATCCAGCCTCAAAAGTAAATCCAGCTTCATTATTACCAAACACATTAGAAATTAATTTTGCAAAGTATGGTGAGAGAAGTGTTCCCACATTAGCACATGTCATTACGACTGAAGTTGAAAAAGCAACTTGTTTAGCAGAAGTCATTCTATTAATATTGGCAATCATTGAAGCCATGAAGATTGAAACTGAAATCCCGACTAAGATGACACCAATAGCACTCAAAAATAATGAATGAGAAATTGATAATAATAAGAATGAAACTGTTGCAAATCCTAAACCAATTGCAGAAGTAAATTTAAACCAGTGTTTTTGAATATACATGAAGACGAATCCACCAGCTGCCATAGCAAATGCCATCAATCCTAATAATGTACTTGCATCAGCGGCAGTTCCATAGTGACGTGAAACAACTAACATAGCGAACTTAATTGAAATAAAAGCAAATGTTGCATTGAACATGAATGCTAATAATGCCAACATCCAAATTTTGCCATCAACTTTTTTACTACTTGCTGGTTCATCTTGAGAACTAGTTTCGACATGACCAGCAGCCTTTGGAACGTAAACTGCAACTAAAGCGATAATTGGAACTACAATCAAATAAACCCAGTATGACATTTGCCAACCGCCATTTAAAAGAACTCCGGCAGCATAGGTCATAACAAACATTCCTAATCCTTGGAAAACACTTGCTAGTCCTAACATTTTTTGTTGAGCTGAACCTTGGTACATTTGAACGATAAGTGATTGTGAGAATGACATTAACAAACCAGTACCTAAACCTAAGATAATTCTTGATCCAAAAATCAATGGGAAATTCATTGTAACGGCAGGAATAATTCCACCGATAAATATCAATAATAGTCCTAGAAGAATAGTTCTTTTTACACTGATGAAATCAGCCACGATATTACTGATAGGTGTAAAAATAATAATTCCTAACGATGGTATAGTCATCAATAATTCAATCGTTGTTGAACTAATGTTAGGAAAACTTTGCATCATCAATGGCAAAGTTGCGGCTGTTGCTCCGGCACTAACAGTAAAAACAGATAAGATCAAAATTGCAAAACGTGTCATTATTTTTCTCATGATTATTGCTCCTTTTTAATTTGTGCTTTTTTATAATTAGTAAAAATCAAATTAATACTTTCAATTTGCTGCTCATCTAAAGGTGTAAAGCCAATACCTTTCATTTCTCGACTAAGTTGCAAAATGGAATAATCTTTAAAGTGATCCATGTTTCCGGGAAGGTTCAAGAAATCCCAGAACGGAATCAATTTAGCTAGTTGCTTGCTAAGTTCCTTATCCTGATAAAAGTTATCTAGTGGAGTATGAATATCAAACTTATCAATCAAGGCATTGGTTGGTTGATAAGTAATTTCATAATGTCCAGCGATTAAAGTATCACCATTATGATGTGTCTTGCCGTTAACTGACCATTCTTCAGCATCCGGTAAAATAATTTTAGCTTCATTAGCAAACGGAATATCAATCACTAAGTTAACTCGAGTGCCTTCTTTATTAGCAATTGTCCATTCAACATTCACAGTTCCAGTAGCTAACTTAGTATGTCCTTTAACTGATCTGAATTTTGGAGTGATTTGTGGTTGAATTACTAATCCATTAGTTTGTTTTATACCAACTAGATATTCATATGCCCAAGCCATTACGGCTCCGGTTGAATAATGGTTTAGTGAATTCATCCCATTATCATTGATTGTGCCATCAGGTTGAATGGAATCCCAACGTTCCCAGATTGTTGTTGCACCATGCTTAACTTGATATAACCAGCTTGGATAATCATCATTCAAGAATATCTGTGTTGCCAATTCTGTTTGATTATTTTCTGATAGAGCTGGTAACAATTCTGAAGTCCCAACAAAACCTGTTGTTAGATGATTCTTATCCTTCTCAATTCTTTCAACTAATCTATTGATCAATACCTGACGACCATTCTCAGGATATAAATGAAGATTTAGGCAAAGTGACAAGGCCGTTTGCGTATCAGTAATCAATCTGCCACTAGCTGTAAAGAATTCCGCAACAAATGATTCTTTGATCTTATTAGCCAATAATTGGTAATATTCATGTTCACGATTGGAATGTAAAACTTTGGCTGTCTTAGCAACGATACTAGTTGATAAGTAATAGTAAGCACTAGCTATCAAATCATCCGGTGTCTTACCTTTCAAATGCATAATATCTTCAGTGTCTAAAGCAAGCCAATCACCCAATTGATCTGAATCTAACCACAAGAATTCATTTCTAGTTTTCTTAGCATAGTCATGAACCCAATCGACCCAAGACATCATGGCACCAAAGTTTTGACGTAGGATTGAGGCATCACCAGATCTTGAATATGTAACCCAAGGAATAATTGTCGAAACATCACTCCAAACTGCTTTACCACCATCATCACCATCAACTGCTGGTACATACAATGGAACCTCGCCATTATTCAAACTTTGTTCAACGGCCACATCGTAAGCAAATTTTTTATTAAATTGATATGTATCCATGTTGTAACTGGCAGTCTTAGAGAATATAGCAGCATCACCGGTCCAACCGAGACGCTCATCACGTTGTGGACAATCTGTGGGAATATCCATGAAGTTACTCTTTTGTCCCCAGAGAATATTGCTAAATAATTTATTAATTGGCTTATTATCAGTTGTGATATGACCTATTTCTGACATATCAGAATATAAAGCTTTAGCTTGAAAATCATTAACATCAATATCATTTGGAAAACCAACTAACTTAACGTATCTAAATCCAAAATATGTAAAGTGTGGACGAACTTCATGATTTTCACCATCGCTGACATAGGTAAATGTTGCTCTTGCTGAACGGAGATTTCCTCGATATAACTCACCATTTTGAATAATCTCACCATATTCCAAAGCAACTTTAGTTCCCTTTGGTAAATTATTCTTGAACGTGACCCAACCAGCCAAATTTTGACCAAAATCTAAAACCACGCCGTTACTTGGTGTAATTATCTTTTTAACAACTGAGAATGTTTCATGTTCTTTGATAGGTAAACTCAATCGATCAATTAAATGTTTCGTTGGTTGAACAAATTGTTTGATTTTAACTGATGAACTTTGACTTACTTCATCTAGATCTTCACCGTAATAAATTCCTGAATGACCTACTTTAGAAGTAAATCCCTGCCAAGACGTATCAGTTGAAACTTTTTTCTCAACACCAGAATTGTCTATATAATTTAATTCTGCAATTGCCATTAAGGCATTTCCATACTGATTAGCTTTACCACCGTGTTCTTTAATACCTAACTTGCCACGATACCAACCATCAGCTAGAGAAATTCTAATTGTGTGCGTTCCAGCAGTTTGTAACATTTTACTTACATCGTGTGTTGCAATTTGTGTGTAATAATTATAATTTGTAAAACCTGGTGCTAAATATTCGTCTCCGACCTTAACATCATCAATATAAGCTTCGTAAAGTCCTAAACCACTTATATAAAGACGACCAGATTTAATTCCCTTAGGAATATTAATTTCTTTAATTAAATCCAAACCGTGAATACTTGGATCCTCACTACCAATCCAATTTCCTGATTTGAATCCATTCATTAATCCAGTTTCAAAAAAGGCCATTTTTGAAAAAGTTTCATCTTCAGATTTCAATTCAACTTTTACGTCATAAAGTGTTCTGCTATTAAGTTTAAAAATTGGCTTAAAAGTTAAATCTTTAGCATCCTCCCAATCGGTGGAATAAACCGTTTGTTCACTATCTGAAATACTTAATTTCTTTTTTAGGTCAGTAGGATAGCTATGTCCACTTACCTCACAATTTATGAACAAATCATCCATTTTGAAACCAACAGGATTCGTCATATGATTTATATTTATTTGCTCAAATTTCAAATTGCTTTTCCTCCAAACATTGGTTATCTAGTAACCGCTTTCAAATACATATATTATCTTCTTTTTTTATTACTAATTGACTAATCATGCTATTTTTATACATAAATGACTTTAAGATAAAAAATGGATGTTTTCCTTAAAATACAGGAAAGCATCCATTTCTCTCTAACATACTTATTTAATTGGACAAGCACCACTAGCACAATCTGATTGATCGACTAGTTCGATATCCTTTTTATCATGATTATTATTTTGTTCAGCGAATACAGCAGCAACGTTTTCGTTTACTTCTGCTTCACGTTCTTGATAAATTTTCTTATCAATTGGTTCTTTCGGAGCTTGTTTGAAGTCGGCACCACTATATGGCAATAGCGAAGTTGATTTCGTAACATGTCTATATTGATACATCAATGGGGCAATTTCTTTAGCTTCATCGGCTTGGAATGTAATGGTGCAACTAACCGCATTGTCAGACCAATAAGTTTGTAAGAAAGCTTGTGTGGCAAATTGTTCAGCGATTGAAACTGATCCGGCGGAGGCAAAATTAGGATTGTCGGCGTTGGCAGCTTTAACTGGGAACTCAACACACATCGTATGTTTTGTATAAACGTCAGGTTCAATTTTATATCCACAAGCCTTCAACGCTGGCAAAAGTGGATCGGAATCTTGAAATCTGATTCTTTGAATTAAATAACCTGCATAGTGGAAATGCATCCCTTCGGAAACCCCAGCAAGTTTAGCTACGGTTCCTGACGGCTTAACAGTTGTGTGCTTGATTGAAGCTTTGCAACCCAAAGCCTTTGAGTACTCCTTATCTGCTTTAACAACAGTCTTATACAAATCATCGAATTTATTCACAACTCGTTGATCGTAAATAGGTTTTTGAATTGGAGCTCCTGTTTCAGGATCTGTGGTAGATTCAAAGCCTGTCACAACACGATTACCAAAGGTTTTCAAAATCCAGTCTTGAATACCAGACATTGAGACGCCAATACGACGATTCTTTTGAATAATATTACGGGAAATTTCCCAATCGTAAATACTAAATGTGACACGTTTAGTATATCTAGCAGCTAAAGCAAAAGCTTCTTCCAAATCCCAACCTTGTTCAGTCGCAATTAATGGGAACACTTCAAATAGATTACATGGTTCCCCATTTCCCAATGAAATTTCACCACAGGGGTTAGTTCCTTCAACACCATCATCAATTCCCGGTTGATAGCCATCAATGGCCCGGCCATAATTCCGTGATAATTCCAAATTAACAATTCCAGGTTCACCATTATGTGTAATTGAATCAGCGATTGGTTGATAACGAGTGAATTCAGAATCAACCGCAACACTATTATTTGAGGCCCAACGGTGATGATAAAGTTTCTTTTGATCTTGTTTCATAGTGATGAAATCATCGTCTTTGGCACCACCAAGTGCTAACTCTGCAGAACGACGAACATTACCAGCAACAACGGTTTTACCAATTAAATTACCCATGTCGGTACAATCAACTGAAGTTAATTTACGACCGACTGCATCATTAAGAACTTGATTAATATCGAAGAGCATTTCAATTAGTGGTGCAGGACCAGATGCAGTTCCACCGAAACCTTTGATTTTTTCACCTTTGGCACGAATATCAGTAATATCAAGCACGACATCTTTGAATCCATTATTCGTATTGATAAAGTGAGCATCTATCATATTTGCGTTGGCAATAACCCAACCTTCACGAGTGTCAGGTAGCTTGTAGTTACGAGTTTTGGCAAGGTCGTTAGTCTTTAACCATTCATCACGGTCAACCGCTCCAGTGGCGATTGAATCATCATATGAAGCACTCTCTTTACCAATTAGAACAGTCAAATTTACTTTATTATCAACAACTGGCATTAGTTTCATATTACTTGGAACAACGGAAAAACCAACTCCGCCACCCTTCATCAATTGATCAAACATAAATGAAAACGGCATAGAAACAGCCAATTGATCTTTACGCAAATATTCAGGCACGATATGACTATCACCATATTTTTGTGGTCTGATAGCAACGAACCAGCAATTGTTCAAAGCATCACCATTACGATGTTGATAAGCTGTTCCAGAAATCCAAAGGTTTCTCCCTGAAGGAGTTGCAGCTAAACCATAGACTAGCTTGTAAAGATTCTGTGCTTCAGTAATCAATTCGGCATATTGATCATCAGTTAAAGCATCATCTTTTAAACGAGGGTCAAGGTTGATGTTACCCTCGACAACACGTTTAACAGTTTCAGACCAGTTTTCAGTTCGTCCCAATTCTGGAATCCAACGAGCATAAGTTCTTTTATAAGTTACCCAACCAAGTTCACCCCAGTGAGGTTTGACAGTTTTTTTAACTTCATCAACGAAGTCTTGATTTAAAATAATTTCTTTATTAGCATTCATTAATAATCACTCCATACATTTAGATAACACAATATATAGTACCTTGAATTCATTTTGATAACAATATGTAGTACTCAACTATTACTATTGACAAATCAAAATCGAATTTGCGTATTGATATTTCGGCATTCTAAAAATAAAAAAAGACACTTTGTACCAGCTAGCAATTTTATAAATCCTAGTCGATAAATTAAAGGTCGCAATTACTATTCTAAGGTCTTCAAAGTTAGCTTCGCAATGATTTTTTCAATTTAGATTTCTCTGTGAAATTCAAGTAGATAAGTCAAAATTATTAACTTGACAGAGTTCAGCCACTGAAGTGATTGGGCTTTCATTTTAAAATAAATTATTGATATTCATTATTGGACGATTTTACTTTGAAATTTCACAATGATACGACAAATTCTATTTTTGTAATAAATTAATTTTCTTTCTGTAAAGGATATTGGTCTATACTTAGGGCGGTATTATACAAGGGAGAGACAATTATCAAACGGAAACAATTTTTAATTTTTACATTATTTATAACGTTATTTTCATTAACTACTAATCTAAACAACGCAAAAACAGTTAAGGCAGACTCGCAAATAAATAACTATATTGTCCAAAATAATCTTCAACCAGTTGGAATCCAATATCGCCAAGGTACTTTCAACGTTTGGCAAAGCTATCGTAATGGTATCGGTCATCCAGAAGGTGTTGTTGTTCACGAAACTGCCTCAAAAGGTGTCGACGCTGAAAGATTCGTTGCTAGTTTCAATAAGAATTGGCCACGTCTTCAAACTTACGTTCATGCTTTTGTTGACGATAAAAGTGCTATCAATATTCACAGTACCGATTATTTAGTTTGGGGCGCCGGTTACACGGCAAATCATCGTTATATTCAAGTGGAATTATGCGAAGAAGGTTCCTATGATGCCTTTGCTCGTTCACTTTCAAATGATGCTAATTATATTGCTCAAAAACTTTTGCAATACAATCTACCTGACATTCCAGGTCAAACTGTTTTGTCACATAAACAAACGGCTGATATGTGGCACGAAACTAATCATACTGATCCAACTGGTTATTTCGCATCATGGGGCTACGATATGAATCAGTTCAATGCTTTAATTTCGATGTATTACAACAATCTAAAGACTTCTGGGACCGTTTTCGGCAATCGGAATGCAATTACTAATGCTAGTCCTAGAAACGTTATCAGAGTCAATAATCCAAATAGTGCTGGTGTTCAATTAGTCTCATTCAACGATACCAGAAGTGTCGCTACGCCAATCACTAACCGCATGCTTGGTAATAATACTAATTGGTTAACTGACGAAACTAACAAAGATGTTAATGGCGTCTCTTATCATCGTGTTGCTACAAACGAATGGGTTCAGGATTCTTACATTACTAAATAACAAAACGACCACAATTCAAATACGAATTGTGGTCATTTTATTATTAATGTTTGAATTTATACGGTTATTTGAAAAGAGCAAAGTATTGTTTTACTCTCTATTATTTATTATTGAAGCAACATTTCCATTATACTTTCGTGCATTAATTAGAAAGTATTCATTGCGTAAAACAGTAATATTATCATCTGGCCACATCCAATCTGGTAACTCATATGTTGGTCGGATAAATTGGTTCAGAATACTAGGAGTACATTCACTAGTCCCATCGCTATATTCTACTTTTAAAAAGAAATTCGGTAACATTTCTACTGATGTTATTTCTGGAAAATTATCTTCCATCATAAATTAGCTCCCCTATAAATCTGATCCAATTCATATACTTTTTTAATTTTATTTTAAATCGGTTTTATTATAGGTCTAGCTTGATTTCCTATCAATAATACAGCCATGAAATTCCATTCTTTTATAACATATAAATAACCAAAAAAATTGTAGGCAAAATTAAATTTTACCTACAATTTTTGTATTTATTTTTTTATTATGCAACCGCATTTGATTACTAAATTATTTACTAATATTGTTACCTTTTCTAAATTGAGTACCTATGAAGTAAGTGACCAGTGACATTAATGCCGCCATGATTGCAAAAACAATCAACGATGGAAATCCATAATATCCACCCCTAATACACATATAAATAAAGAATACGACAAAATAGATTCCGTAAATAACTCGTTTACTCAAGTTAGTCACTACCAAAATCAGCGCCAATAGTAGCATTAACAGAACTTCCCAAGGAAAGTTTGCCAAAATTGGTCTATTGCTACGAACATTCAAGACAACGGTAAACACTAGCCAAGCTGCAACGAACATTGCAAAGTTTCGAACGACTTTATTTTTCATTAATTCCCTCTCTTGATTAAACTTCTTATAATAGCCTAACATACTTTAAAATTTTGCATCTTGACCTATAACAATTTATTTAACTCTTTGGTCAATTTAAAAATATTAGGATAATCTTTCTTAATACCTTTATGATAAAAAGCTGGGTTATTCAATCTAAATTTATCATTATCCTTAACCCAGAATGTTACTTCAGAATTATTGATAGGATAAAAATTCTTCGTTGTCAGTCCAACATGTTGATATCTGGATTGTTGCTTATCATCCTCAGGTTGATACCGATTCATTCCCATAACTACATAGTTACCAATCTTTGGCATTGGAAAAGTTGCTTTCTCATCATAAACAATCTGTTTAGGATCAGTAATGCCAAAATTAGTGTAGAGGTCCTTTGCCTTAGTCAAACCTCCTGAAAATTCAGTGTAAATGTTTTCCCCTTGTAACGATTTATCACCACTAATAACCTTTTTAACATATATAGTTGCTTTCGTTTCTGGTGCCAGTTGGACATTAAACATCGGCGTTAAATTGATTACTTGACCTTCAATCACGAACTGATTGCCACTCTTCAATCTGGCTAATGACATATCTTCATCATTATATCTGCTTGGAACAGTCGTGAAATTATTTTTAAATTTTGATTGATCCAGCTTTTTTGCTTTCTTAATCTTTTCATCCCAATTTTTGCGATTGGACTCAATTAATTTAACTCTTTTTTCATATTCAACTTTTGTATCTTGATGGATTGAATTCTGTTTATTTGAACATCCAGCTAAGAGAAAAATACTTAATACCGTAATGATTATTACTTTTAATTTCATTCGTGACACCCTTTGATTGCTAATATAACTAAAATTTTACCGTCTGTTTTATCAAAAATACAACTATTTCTACCTAGATTAACAAAGATATCAAAGAACACAAAAAAAGAGCCCACCTAAGTGAGCTCTTTTTAACTATATAATTACTTGTTCAAGTATTCTTTAACAAGTTTGATATTATCTTCGTTAGTGATTGATTCGTTAACAGCACGGTCAGCTAAACTAGCAAGATCCTTTGTGCTTAACTTCTTCATCAAGCTTCTTACACGAAGTACTGATGTGGCACTCATTGAGTACTCATCAAGACCCATGCTCAATAGCAATGGAAGCATTGTGTTATCACCGGCAGCTTCACCACACATACCAGCCCACTTGCCTTCTTTATGAGCTGATTCAATAACATGCTTGATCAGTCTCAAAATTGAAGGATTGTATGGTTGATATAGGTATGAAACGTGTTCGTTACCACGATCAGCAGCCATAGTGTATTGAATTAAGTCGTTAGTACCAATACTGAAGAAGTCAACTTCTTTAGCAAATTGATCTGCCAAAACAGCAGCGGCTGGAACTTCCATCATCATTCCTAATTGAATGTCGTCAGAAACCTTAACACCGTCTTTAACTAACTTAGCTTTTTCTTCTTCGAATACCTTCTTGGCATCTCTGAACTCTTGCAATGTACCAATCATAGGGAACATGATACGCAAGTTACCAAAAGCAGATGCACGAAGCAAAGCTCTTAGTTGTGTTCTAAAGATTTCTTGTCTATCCAAACTGATACGGATAGCACGGTAACCTAAGAATGGGTTCATTTCTTCTGGAAGTGGCAAGTATGGTAAATGCTTGTCCCCACCAATATCCATAGTACGTACAACAACAGATTTACCCTTCATACCTTCAAGAACTTTCTTGTAGGCTTTGAATTGATCCTCTTCTGTTGGAAGGCTTTCTGATTGCATGTATAGGAATTCTGTACGATACAAACCAACACCTTCGGCGCCATTATCAACAACACCTTGTAAGTCATCAGGAGTACCGATATTAGCAGCAATATCAAAGTGCTTGCCATCAGCAGTAACTGAAGGTTCGTCCTTTAATTTTTCCCATTCTGCTTTTTCGTCAGCAAAATTCTTAGCTAATTCAGTATAATGTTTGACTTCGTCATCTGAAGGTTTAACGATAACTGAACCGTTTAAACCATCAACAATAACTTGGTCACCCTCTTTAATATCAGTTGTAACTGTATCTGTACCAACAACAGCTGGTAATTCAAGAGAACGTGCCATGATAGCTGAGTGGGCTGTACGTCCACCTATATCAGTAGCAAAACCTTTAACATACTTCTTATTTAGTTGAGCTGTATCACTAGGTGTCAAATCATGAGCAATGATAACGACTTGATGGTCGATCAAAGCTGGATTTGGTAAATCAACACCTAGTAAATGAGCCATAACACGTTTTGTAACGTCACGGACATCGGCTGCTCTTTCTTGCATGTATGGGTTATCTGTCATACCTTCAAAAATTGCAATGAAGTTTTCAGATATATCGTGTAATGCTTGTTCAGCATTAACAGTCTTATCTTGGATTTCTTTTTCTACTGCACCCGTAAATTCTGGATCAGCCAAAATCATCTTGTGAGCATCAAAAACTTGAGCTTCCTCTTCACCTAGAGATTCCTTAGCGGTATCTCTAATTTTAGTAAGCTCGTTATCTGATGTTGAAATAGCATCCTTTAGACGACCGATTTCTGCATCAGCATCTGAAATACTTTTCTTAGTGAAAGACAAATCTGGTTGAACTAAAAGGTATGCTTCTGCAGTAGCGATACCATCACTAGCTGCAATCCCTTTAATAGTTTTAACCATTATTCTGCCAATCCTTCCTTTGTCATTGTGTCTCCGATAGCAGCAACTGCATCAGCAGCATCGTCACCATCAGCTGAGATTGTAACGTCAGCACCTTGGCCAACACCAAGTGACATAACACCCATGATTGACTTCAAGTTGACTGATTTGCCAGAGAATTCAATGTTAATGTCTGAGCTAAATTTACTTGCTGTTTGTACTAGCATAGTAGCTGGACGTGCGTGGATTCCTGTTTCTGCAATAATGTGAAATTCTTTCTTTTCCATAATTAATACCTCACCATATAATATAAAATTCTGTAGTAAACCTACAAATATTCACTAATTAATTTACCATTATCTTTAATTTTTCACAAGGGCTTTGCTTAAAAAAAGTCGATATAAGTCAAGTATGATAAGACGTTTAACGCTTACAACCCTTGTGTCTGAAAGCGTTTATATTATTAAAACTTTTCAAGGAAAATTGAAAAAATATTTTTTCGTACCATTAATTAAATAAAATTTTTTCATTTCAAGACTTAGCACTTGCATTAGTCGAGTGCTAATTATATACTACCGTTGTATCCTGATCAAAAGGAAAGGTGGGGTGCGTATGCTTTGTCAGAATTGTCATAAGAATGAAGCAACGATTCACTTGTACACAAGTGTTAACGGACAACGGACAGAAATCAACCTCTGTCAGAACTGTTATCAACAATTAAGAAATCAAGCTAATGAAGGTATGAATAATATGGCACAAAATCCATCCGGTGGGTTCTCAAGTTTCGAAGACTTGTTCAACGCCTTAAACGGTGCACAACAACCTAACGCATTTGAGCAACAAGGTCCCCAAACCCAAACTGGAGGCGGCAACAATAATAACGGCCGTCGTCCACGAGGTAACGGAGTCTTAGATCAATATGGTGTCGACCTTACTGCCCTTGCTAAAAAAGGACAAATCGATCCCGTTATTGGTCGTGACAAGGAAATCAACCGAGTAATCGAAATACTAAATAGAAGAACAAAAAACAACCCTGTTCTAATTGGTGAAGCAGGTGTTGGTAAAACCGCTGTTGTTGAGGGTCTTGCACAAAAGATTGTCGACGGCGATGTACCTGAGAAACTACAACATAAGCGTGTCGTACGTTTAGACGTAGTTTCATTAGTTCAAGGTACTGGAGTTCGTGGTCAATTTGAGCAAAGAATGCAACAATTGATTACCGAACTACAAAAAAATAAGGAAATCATCTTATTCATTGATGAAATCCATGAAATTGTCGGTGCTGGTAACGCTGAAGGCGGAATGGATGCAGGTAACGTATTGAAGCCTGCCCTAGCCCGTGGCGACCTACAACTTGTTGGTGCTACAACACTAAACGAATATCGCACAATTGAAAAAGACTCAGCTTTGGAACGTCGTCTCCAACCCGTTCAAGTTAATGAACCTACTGTTGAGGAAACTGTTCAAATCCTTAAGGGTCTACAACCTAAATATGAAGCCTATCACCACGTAAAATACTCTAACGAAGCTATTAAGGCTGCTGCTCAATTATCAGCACGTTACATTCAAGATCGTTTCTTGCCTGATAAGGCTATCGATTTGATTGATGAAGCTGGTTCAAAGAAGAACTTACAAATCAATCATGTTGATATCTCTGACTTAGATAACAAGATTTCGGACGCAGAAGTTCAGAAACAAGCTGCCCTTCGTAATGAAGATTATGAAAAAGCCGCTTATTATCGTGATCAAGTTACTAAGTTCCAAGAAATGAAGAATGGTGCTGCTAACGAACCTGTTGACAAGTCTATTGTTGATGAAAAACAAATTGAAAAAATCGTTGAAGAGAAAACTAACATCCCTGTTGGTGAATTACAATCCAACGAACAAACTCAATTAAAAGATTTGGAATCAAATATCAAGGGTCATATCATTGGCCAAGATAAAGCTGTCGGTGATGTTGCCCGTGCAATTCGTCGTAACAGAGTTGGTTTCAATAAGTCTGGTCGTCCAATCGGTTCATTCCTATTCGTAGGACCTACTGGTGTTGGTAAGACTGAACTTGCAAAACAATTGGCTCGTGAACTATTCGGTTCAGAGGATTCAATGATTAGATTCGATATGTCTGAGTACATGGAGAAACATTCAGTTTCTAAGTTAATCGGCTCACCTCCAGGGTATGTTGGTTACGAAGAAGCTGGTCAATTGACTGAAAAGGTTCGTCGTAATCCATACAGCTTGATCTTATTAGATGAAATCGAAAAGGCCCATCCAGATGTTATGCACATGTTCTTGCAGATTCTTGATGATGGTCGTTTGACTGATTCTCAAGGTAGAACTGTTAGTTTCAAAGATACTATCATTATCATGACATCTAACGCCGGACAAGGTTTGCAAGAAGCTAATGTTGGTTTCGGTGCTGAATCAAATGGTAATACTCATTCAGTTATGGATAAGTTGTCAGAATTCTTTAAACCAGAATTCTTGAACAGATTTGATGGTATCGTTGAATTCAACTCATTGACTAAAGATAATTTACTCAAGATTGTTGATTTAATGTTAGCTGATACTAATAGTATGATTGCTGACCAAGGTTTGAGCATTCATGTTACTAAGGACGCTAAAGATAAATTAGTCGATTTGGGATTCAATCCTGCTATGGGTGCTCGTCCACTCCGTCGTGTGATTGAAGAACAAATTGAAGACAAGGTTGCTGATTACTTCTTAGATAATCCTAAGGATAAAGAATTACAAGCAAGCATTGTCAAAGGTGAAATTAAAATTTCTAAGTATAGTGCACCTGATACGAAGGAATCTACAAATTAAAGGTGCTTTTAAAAAAGGCTACAAACTTTAAAAAGGTTCTTCCTTAAGTTAGGTTAGAATAGGTAGACTTAAAAAGTTAAAAGGTTGTACATACTGGAAATTTCCAGTGTGTACAACCTTTTCTTTTTGAACTTTTATCAATTTATACTTTGTTGAGAAGAAGGCTTTCTAATGGCAAAATATAAAGAATTTAATTATAACGAATTTCTCTTCGGTAAAAATTACTTCATATACGATATCGAAGAAAGCAAAAATTGTTTATTGATCAAAATTAAATCAAGGTCACATGCTTGCAATTGTCCGCTTTGTGGAACTAAATCTATTAGAGTTTCCTCTACCTAACGCAGAGTACTTCAAGATACTCCAATCCACGATAAAACAACTTACATAGATGTAGACGCCTACAAATATTATTGTCTTAACGTTAATTGCCCACAATATATATTTGCGGAAAAGCTTCCATTTGCCGGTACTAATCAAGTTCGTACTGACAATCTAAATATGCTTATATTAGGCGTTTCGATATTTTTAAGTAACGAGGGCGCTAGCCGAGTTTTATCTTTATTAGGTGTAAAAATAAGTGATGATTCTATTAAAAAACTATACGATAAGCTTGAATTTAAGGATGATTCTGATGTCGCAGCCGTAGGCATCGACGATGTAGCCGTTCGAAAAGGTAGAACTTATGATACTGCTATTTATGATCTTACAGATCATCACTTAATAGCGTTATTATCCGGTAGAAAAGGAATCGAGTTGAAAACATGGTTACAGAAACATAAAAAAATTAGAGTAATCGCTCGTGATAGAGATAATGCGTATGCAAAGGCCATACGCGAAGTATTACCTAATTGTATACAAGTGGCCGACCGTTTCCATCTTTTACAAGATTTGTTAGACAATTTATATCCAATATTAAAAAAAGAAATTCCCTCAAAGATATTTATAGAAGACAATCATGTCTTAAAAAAAGAATCGTGAGAAAAAGCAAAATTTGATTAGAACTATAAAAACAAATTATTCTTTGAATACACAATCGATAAAGAAAGCATCTGTTAAGTTCAATCTAGGTACAGGTACTGTCCGTAAATATCTAAGAATGAGCTGGGAAGAAGTCTATGCTTTAAAACGTCCCATTACTTATAAGAAAAGAAAAAACAGTTATGGACAACTACCTAAACATAATATTATTTACTTCTATGTGATATCCAAGGGATATCACGGAAGTAATAATACATTGCAAAATTATATTTATTGTATAGAAAAGGACAACTTTCCAGAAAGAAAACCACAAGGAGTACTGAGTTTCAAAGAATTAACTTATCCAGAAGATATTGTTGTTATAACTCGTAAAACAATATTTAAAGAACTTTTTATGGTAAATCCAGATAATGTTTTGGTAACTATTGAAAGAGAATATCCAATATTGGAGTTAATTGTTTCTATTTATGATGACTTTCATACATCCTTGATGGGGAATGATCCTAGAACAATGGATTCATTTTTAGAAAAATACAAGGATACATTTATATCGGGATTCTGTGATCATATAAAAAAAGATATCGCATCAGTGGACTGCACGATATCTATGGACATTAGTTCTGGCTTTGTCGAAGGAAATAATAACAAGTTCAAACTAATTAAACGAAGTTTATACGGTAGAAGCGGATTAGTCAATTTATTTAAAAAGAGCTACCTAGCATTTCAGGCAACTCTTAATGGATTTGACTTAAAAACTTTAATGCTCAATAACCAAACTTAAGGAAGAACCATTATTTGGGCTAATATTCCAGGTATCTTTTTAGGTGCTGCAACTTTTATCACTGCAATTTTTAATTTCAGTTAATTACTTCAACAATAAGAAATCCGCGTTGTTCTATTAAAGGACAACACGGATTTTTACTTATCTATTTAATCATTGGCATGAACGTCAAAAGCATTCAATAGCATTTCTGCAACACCAGCTGCATCAGGATCATGCATCCCCTTACCATTCTGATCCAAATTACGAATGGCATCCATCTCATCAGATGTTAATTCAAAATCAAAGATATCTTTGTTAGATTGAATTCGACTTTCATGAACAGATTTAGGAAAGACAATTACACCTTCTTGATGTTCAAAACGTAAGATAATTTGACCGATATCTTTTTGATATTTAGTAGCCAAATTCTTTAATAACGTTTCCTCAAATAAACTCTTATTTCCTTGACCAAGTGGTGCCCAAGCCTCTAATGTTACATGTGCAGCCATCAAGATCTGACGTAGTTCCTTTTGTTGAAAATAAGGATTATACTCAACTTGGTTAACACTTGGCATTGAGGCAAACTTTGGTACCCATTGATTCCAAATCTTTGGTGTCATATTAGAAACACCAATTGATCTGATCTTACCAGCTGCTTTAGCCTCTTCTAGAGCTTTCCAAGCTTCGTCAACTTCACCATATGGTTGATGGAGTAAATAAAGATCCATATAATCTAAACCTAACTTGTTAAGTGAGGTATCAATCGCCTTCTTAGCATCTTCATAAGCATAATCTTGTAACCACATTTTTGAAGTTACCCAAATTTGTTGACGGTCAATCCCACTATCTTTAATTGCTCGTCCGACTTCTTGCTCGTTGAAGTAAGCTGTTGCTGTATCAATATGGCGATAGCCCAATCTCAAAACATCTTTAACCGCTTGATAGGTTGAACCATCAGCAGGATTTGAAAAGTACCGAACCCAAATGATGGGATATCAGTACCATCATTTAGTTTAAACGTAGGAATATTTGTATTTGTCATAAAATTTGCTCCTCTTTCGATTTCAAAATTTAGTATAAACCTGAATCGAATTAAAAAGAATTACTAGATAAGTATGGAAGTATACAATTAGCGTATACTCTTTACATACGGAAATGAGATGGAATTTATGAAACAAAGTTACGTTTTAGTTGTCAGTGGGGTTACGGCTAGTGGCAAGACTACCCTGATAAAAGCGCTACATCAAAAATTAACGGATAGTGTTATTATCTCATTCGATGATTATAGTATTGATGCTCTACCATCGGCACCAGCTATTGATACTCCAATCAAAGATGCCGTTGACCAATATGATATCAGTGCTTTAATGACTGATTTTCTTACTATCAAAGATAAATACCAATTTATTTTGATCGACTTTCCCTTTGGCTATAAACACAAAGTATTAAAACCCTATATCGACCAAGTAATTTACATTAAAACACCTCTGGACGTTTGCTTTGCCAGACAAATTATTCGGGACTACCACGATAAATCAATTGATGAAGCATGTGCCTGGGCCAAAACTTATCTGAATTTTGCTCGTCCTATTTTTGTTGATCATGATGAGTTCGTCAGCGAGGACGCTGACCTAATTATTAACGGTTTGATTCCGTTAGAAGAAAAAATAGATTTAGTTATCAAAATGATCTCAAAATAAAAAGGATCAGGTGAAACATGGCATTAACGGTTCTTTTTTAACCAAACATAAGAAAGAACCTTAAAAAGTTTGTAGCCTTTTTGCTATCTTTCTTCCTATATAAAATAGATTTATTTATAATACTCAATCTTAATTAACGTGAAATGATACTTTAAGGGGCGTCCTCAATGATCCAATCCAATTTAGTTTGATAAACTCCAGCAACATTCCATTTGTGATTCATATAAAGCAGAACTCCGTTATCCTTATCCCAGCCAATCGAATTCAACGGTTCATCTTGTTCGGTACTGGTGACTTCAGCCTTTTCGTTCAATAAATTAGTACTTTTTCCATCATCATAATATTTCAACTGACCTGATAAAACATCCTCACCACTCATTAATTCACCTATCTGTGAAACATAAACTTTTAATGGTGTCTTATTCCTTCTTGTATCGTCAACATCTAAGACGTTGTTAGGCAAATTCAGAGCGTCTTGGCGTGATAAAGTTTCCGCTGGTGTAATTGCATTGATTGTGCCGTAATCAATGTCTTGTGGCTTAGAATCAATCATATCAAGTGTATAATGCAAAACATTTTCATGGCCAAATTTACGGTATAACGATTCATCCTCATCACTAGTTCCCTCAATATAAGGCAATGTTGTAAAGGAGGAACGTCCAGTAACACCACTAACTGTAGTATTAACCTCTATTGAATGACTCTGCTGATTTTTAAAACCTAATCCAGTGACAGTCAGATCTAAATTCTGTGTATTCTCATTCTTCTTTATCGAATAATTACTTTCATCAATTGCTTGATTATCTATTTCTACCGAAATAACGCTAGTTCCGTCCCTCAAAGGCAAAACGTATTTGGCATTGCTCAACGTTCCGGTGTCACTATCATTCTTTAATGTATTCAGATACTTGACTTGGTCACCATTGTTAACACCAAATAACACCGTGTCAGAATTACCTTTATCACGATAGGTTTCATTAGATAAAGTATTCGTCATTTCTATATTGGGGCCACCCTCTGGCTTCACGTACAAATATGCTTCGTTTGTCGGATACGAGTAATTCTTACCATTGGCTCTCACTCTAATAATTGCACCGACTATTGTTCCATCATCTTCAAGTTTTGTCTCTGGTGTCGTATAGGAAAGTGCTTTAGGGTCCAAATCCAGATTTTCTCGATGCTGCGTTATAGGGTCTTCCTTATACCACTTAACCGTATAGTTATTATCCTCATCATCATCCAATTCTCCAATATTTCCTTGCAATTCAAACGTGGCAGTATTACCTACTTTGACAGTTTGGTTCTCCAAACCACCACCAACAATAATTTCTTTTTCACCTTTAATTTCTGTTCCATTGGGATTATGCATTGTAGCAAAAATCGTCAATGGTCCTGATTTTTCATTAGTATTAGCTGTTATCAACCCAGTATTCTCGTCAATTGTTGCCAGGCTTGTATCATCAACACTCCAAGTTATTGTCCCTGTTGAGTTAACTGGATCTGGCTGTGCATGTGCATATGTTTGTATATTTACCAATTCATTAGTTGAGTTGTACAAATAATCGTCATCTGTTGTTACAGTAACTTTTTCTGCATCAACTGGTTCTGGTAAAGCATGTACTGTCGCTAATTTTGAGTAAACACGAGCCCCCGTAAAAATCACTCCTTTCCAATAAGTCTCTTGTTGATAATATCTAGTTCCAACCTCAGTTGGTGTAATTTTATAATTCTCTAAATTTTTTGATTTACCTTTTTCTATCTGTTTCCAAGTTTTACCGTCAGTTGATTCATACCAGACATAATATTGAGAAAATCCGATAGATGTTAATCTCGCCAAAGCCGAACGCGCTGCATCAGTGTATAGCGTTACTGTCTTATTAACCTCAACATAACTATTTGCTGACGGCTGTAAAGCATAACCACTAGTCATCCATATCCCTAAAAATTTTTTCACATCGCCAGTGGGAGTTTTATAAGGTTTGACCTCGGTCGTTTCCTCGCCATCGAAAGCATTAACATCTTTAAATCGTTTAGCAAGTGCAGCAACAGATAATAACGATATTAAAACAACAATGAATAACCAACGTTTCTTTGTTTTCCTCACAATAAAACTCCCTTCATTTTTAATTGTGAAGAAATTATATCATCGTACAAAATGTCTATTAATTCATATTTGATAATTTTATTTTTGTAAATATGGTTTAATTATTGATACATATCATTTAACTTTTTGATTATTCACTTAAAACTCAATAAGTATGCCACTTTGGAAGTATTCCTTCATTTATGTGAATATTTGCATAATTATTTATTTTTTTGAATAAAATATATAAATAAATATATTTTTATGCTAGTTTGACATATACTATTAGTATTTTAATTATCATCAACTTATCCGTACATATTCTAGGTTTAATATATATATATTCTTTATTAAATATTTTGACCAATATAAAATAATGCCAACATAAAAATGCTAATCCTTTTTCCTCCAAAAATAACCGAAGAATAGGACTAGCATTTTTGTTTGAAACAAACTCAAGTAAGAATCACTAACAATAGCTATTTCTAATAATTTACTAAAAAAGTCGTACCAACTGGATTTCTCCAGTTAATACGACTTCATTGTGTACCTTTAAAATCTTATAGAAAAGGGGATCTAGCCTGGAACAAAAATTGAAATTGACTCAGTGGTGAAGTTGTTCTTAGTGGACGAAGTACACTTAGAACAAGGCCGAGCTTGAAGACTATTGGCGGAGCCAATCGCCTCCAAGTCGTGCCCACCATGTTCCAGTCAAATTTCAATTTTTGTGGAAGGCGGAACCATAATCAATTACACATTTTCAACACTATCAACGAAAGTCCAGTCCAAATCTGCTTTGTAATTACCAGAAACATTCATCTTATTATCCATTTCCAGTAATACTCCTTTATCAGCACGCCAGCTTTGCGAGTTCATAGCTTCTCCTTCTCCACTATAAGCTACTAAAGCCGAATCTGACATAAGATCGGTTTGACCATCTCCATTGTTGTCAACAAACTTTAAATGACCTTGTAATCTATTATTACCTTCTCCTTTGTTATCTTTGAAATCATCCCTTTGTGTTAAATATAACTGTGTTGCTGACTTATTTCGTCTCATATCATCAACCTTGATGATATTATTTGGCCAATTACTTTCATCGTTCTTCCGATAAATAATCTTATCGTTTCCAATTGGTTTGATTGATCCATAATCAATATCGGTAATTTCATACTCCAATTCGTCAGTTACCAAAGTCATTGACCTAGCTTCACCAATTTTTTGATAAGAATTATCAGAAGTATCAGTACCAACTAAATATCCAGTTGAAGTGAATGAATCTCTTTTCTTTATTTCACCGATAGTTGTTTGAACTTCAACGTCATGTTCACCATCAGCACCGATACCAATGTTGATACCTTTTATCTTAACTAGAATATCATTGTTGCCGGTACTATTAGTGATGTCATAATCATCAGATGATACTTCATTACCATCAACTAAAACTTTATTCACTACACTGCCTTCTCTCAAAGGTAATGTATAAGTAGCATCCTTCAATCTTGAGGCAGTACTTTTATTTTTAAAAGTTGTATGATAATTAACTTTGTCGCCTTTGATTACATCATAAAGAGCATCATCAGCATCAGTCTTATTATCCAATGAAGTATTTTCTATTGTGTCATGAATTTCAATATCCGGTCCCTCTTTGGATCGAACATGTAATTTAGCCTTGTTAGTATCATATTCGTATGGTGGCTTCTTACCACCTCTTTCAACTGTGATATGTGCAAAGTACTCTGTACCATCATCATCAATTGTTGCTTCATCAGTTGTATGGGAAATGGCGTTATTACCAACTTCAATTTCACTTTGTTCACCAGTCATAGGATTCTCTTTAAACCATCGAATTGAATAATCCATATCTTCTTGTTTCTCAAATTCACCAATGTTACCCATTAGTTTGAAAGTCCCTTTTTCACCAACATCAACAATTTGGTCTTCCAATCCACCACCAACTGTTAAGATTTTACGACCATAAAATGCTTTTCCATCAGAATTATAACCAGTTGCAGTAACTACAACTTTACCTGATTTAGATTGTTTATTAGCTGTAATCAACCCGGTATTCTCATCAATTGTTGCTAGATCAGGGCGATCAACACTCCACTTTAAAGTACCTGTATATTCCGGAGGATTAACAACCGCTCTAGCATAAGTTGTGTTAGTTGTGATTTCTGACTCTTCATTGTAAATATAATCATCATCCAAACTGACACTAATTTCGTCAGCATCAACATCTTTATCTAATGTATGAACTGCCGCTACATTTGACCACACCGTTGGGTCAATTTTACTAGGTCCAAGAAGCATGTACCAAGCTGTTCTTTGCTGGTAATAAACAGTCCCAACAGTATTAGTATTAACTTTCAAATCACGATCATTAGACGTCGGACCATCCATGGTTGTCCACTTCTTACCATTTGTACTTGTGTACCACTGATAGTGCGGCCATGATGTCAAAGAAACAAGTACGGCACTAACAGATCTTGCAGCATCTGTATAAATTGTTGCCTCACGTCCTTGGACTGTATAGGTATCTTCATTTGGTTGTAGAGCATAACCACTAGTCATCCACATACCTAAGAATTTTCTTACTGGTTCAGTGGGTTCATGCTTTGGTGGTATTCCTTCAGTACTAAAAGGTGCAACTTCTGAATTTTCACTGTCCATTTTCTCGATATCTTCAATTGGGAGTTCATCAGCCTTAACCTGTCTAGTCTTTCTTATAAAAAGACGACATGCAAAAACAGCCATAATAACAAAACAGATGGTTAAAATTTTCTTTTGTCTTTCCCGTCTCATTCTTATGAATCCCCTTTCATTTATCAGCAAGACGAGTATAACATTTTATAGGTAATAGATATATCGAAATATAAAAATATTTTTTGTCTAAATGGAAATTTTAATAATACATTTTATTTGACTTTAGCAAAATAATGTCAAAAAAAGATTAATTTAAATTATAACTTTCAATCATAAATTATATTAAAATTAGTTAATCTATTTTTTGATTTTATTTTAATCTGGCATACAAGTTGATATGAGTGGGTTTAAGCTATATAAATAGATTTATTGGCATTTAATTTATCCCTAGATATTAAAAGTAATCAAAAAAATAAAGTTTGGCGAATGAATCTGCGCACAAACTTTATTTTTTTGGTTTAAAAGCCATTATTTGTTGCTAAATCCTTGAACCACAAGCCACTCTTTTTCACAGTTCGTTTGAAACCATTATCTAGGTCAACACTATAAAATCCATAACGATTACGATAACCATTTAACCAAGACCAACAGTCGATAAAGGTCCACATGTGGTAGCCAAAGCAATTACTACCCGCTTCTATTCCTTTATGTAATTGTTCCAAATGTTCCTTAATGAAGTCGATTCGGTATTGATCGTCAATCATTCCGTTTTCATCCTTAAAACGGGATTCTTCAGCAACTCCCATCCCATTTTCGCTCACATACCAAGGAATATTTCGATACTGATTCTTCATCATCATAGCAATATCATACAGAGCTTGAGGATAAATTTCCCAACCTCGATACGGGTTTATTTTTTTGTCAGGCCAATCATAAGGTTCATAAAGATCTTCTGGCATTACTGCCGGAGTGTGTGGATTTTTCGGTGCCTGAACGCGTCTTGGTTGGTAATAATTAATACCCACAAAGTCGACAGTATTATCACGAATCAACTGCTTATCATCTTTTTCAACTGTTGGTAGCAGGTCATTTTGCTTTAATAAATTAATCAGATCAACTGGTATCTCACCTAAAACAGCTGGATCCAAGAAACTCTGCGTGTTCAATAAGTCTGAATCCTTCTTTGCCAACAAATCTTCCGGACTATCACTACGACTGTATGCTGGTAAAACATTCAGAATAATTCCAATTTTTCCATCAACCTGAGACTTTTTAAAGGCCTGAACTGCCATAACGTGTGCCATTAAAGTATGATAACCGACTTGTACCGCCTTTTTCATATCAACGATGGCTGGATAATGGAATCCATAAAGATAGCCACATTCAACGTGAACCATTGGCTCGTTAAAAGTCGTCCAATTATGAATCAAATCACCAAATTGTTCAAAAGCTGTCTGCGCATAAAAGGCAAAGTCATCTACCGATTCTCTAGCTTCCCAGCCGCCTTTTTCCATTAACCACCAAGGCATATCAAAGTGAAACAAGTTAATGATGGGTTCAATCTGGTGATCCAACATATCCTGGAAGTAAGCACGATAAAACGTAACGGCCTCTGGATTGAGTGTTTTTCCATCTGGCAATAGTCTGGCCCAAGAAATCGAAGTTCGATAAGAATTCATGCCAATTTTTTGCATATTCTTAACGTCTTCTTGATACATTTCATAAGTATTCGATGTATCCTTTGGACCTTGATTCTCGTTAAATTTCTCAGGATTCATTTCAAACCATTTGTCCCAAGTCGTTTCTGACTTACCATTTAATAAACTATGTCCCTCAGTTTGCGGTGCAGAGGCGGCTGCTCCCCACAAGAAATTATCTGGAAATCTAATCATATTGACGTTCCCCTTAAACATATTTTTTTTGATATTCTTTAGGTGAAATTCCACAAATTGCTTTGAAGTTACGGTAGAAATAAGCTGTCGTTGTGTAACCTACATCTTCGGATATTTCAGCAATACTTTGGTCGGTTTCCTTCAATAAATATTGAGCTTGCTTAATTCGATAATCATTCAAATATCTGGAAAAGCTAAGACTCATTTCTTTCTTAAATAATTGTCCTAAGTAGTCGGGATTCAAATGCAGTCGGTCTGAAACGTAGCGCAAACTTAAATCATCCCGATAACGTTTCTTAATTAAATCAATCACTTGGCGAACATTTTCAGAATAATCATTATCATCTTTACTATGCGCATTCAACTTACTGAAGACATCGTTCAAAATATCAACTATATTCTGCCAACTCTCAGCATTATTGATCCTATTTACATAAGTCTGATAATCCTTTTCACCGAATCCTACCTTGGCATTGACCTCAGAATAGATTAGAAAGGCCACCTGGCGGACATAGGAAGGGCTTACACCTTGCTTGGATAATTCATCAAATATCTTAGAAACTTCGTCATTCAGCATTTTACAGTCGTTTAAAGCAATGGCTTGTTTGACTTTGACCAGTGAAACTTTCGGTAAAGTAGCCTGTTTGAGCCAATCAACTCGTAAATTATTACTACTGAACTTATTACCTTTTTCATAAAATTTATAAATCATCGACAATCTGACTGCCTGTTCATAACTCTGATTAATATCTGGCCAATTATAAACAGTTTCACCTACTGTAATAAAACTTTCACCAGAGACAATCTGCTTATCCTCTAACTCCCGAATAAACTTGAGTAATTTACCACGGCCACCAACAAAACCAATATCCAAAATTCGATTCTGATTAAATTTTAGAACCTGATTATACTGCTGACAAAGTTGGTCGATTTCTTTCACATCATCAACTCGGTTACAAGCAATCACCGTTATCCCGCTCCCAATCAACTCCGGATTAATTCTAAGCTGATGGAACAGAGCAACTGCCTCAGATGGCTCCAAATCATTTTCAAAAAGTTTTCTAACTTGTAAATTCAGAGAAGTTTCTGACTCTTGTTGAATAACTCTTTGTGAGTCCAATTTAGTCTTTATCTTATTCAGTGAATCCACTAAAGCTTTGGAATCAATTGGTTTCAAAATATAATCGACTGCACCAAGTTTCAAACCCGTCCTGACGTAGTCAAATTCTTGATAACCTGACAGGATCATGAATTCAAACTGGTGTCCTGACTCTTTAGCAATCTTAACGAATTCTAATCCACTAATTTTAGGCATATTAACATCGGTAATTATCAAATCGACTTCATTGGTACTTAAATAATCCAGCGCTTGTTTAGCGTTGCGAGCTGATTTAACAATTTTAAATCCATAATCGGGCCAAGAAATTATTTTTTCTAATCCTTTTAAAATCATATATTCGTCATCAATAATCATCACAGAGTACATATACTATTCCCCCAAAAAGATTTGCATTTTGACCGTTACACCTTTGAACTTGTTATTAGTTATAAACATCTTGAAGTTTTTACCAAACGTTCCTGTCATTCGAGCTTTAACATTCATTAGACCAATCGAACGATCACCACTAATTGGCTTAGCATCTTGAGACGCTAACTTATCGTTTAACTCTGCCATCTGCTTATTATCTAATGGCGTTCCATTATCTGAAACAGATATTTCAACACGATCAGAGAATTTATCAGCTCTAATATGAACCGCGTTGTCGAATCGTTCCAAATCTATCCCATGCTTAAAGTAGTTCTCAATCAATGGTTGAATGATAAACTTAGGAACCTTCATCTCTTGTAAATTATCATTCAAGGTAAATTGATAAGCCACTTGATCTGGAAAACGCATTTGGTATAAGTAGATATATTTTTCCGCAAACTCAAACTCTTTATCTAATGTAACAGTTGATTCTTGGCTAATGTTGTTTCGCAACAAACTGGCAAAATTAAAGACAACGTCTGCTAGTTCAGTTTGTCCCTCATTAATCGCATACATTCTAATATATTCGAGGGTATTATATAAGAAATGTGGATTGATTTGCGACTGTAAAGCCTTCATATTCGCATCTTTTTGTTCCAATTGTAATTGAATAATCTGTACAACATATTGATCAATCGCATTAAGCATATTGTTAATACCATTGGCCAAGGTATTCAATTCACCCTCTTGTTCAGGTACAGGCACTCTAGTCTTCAAATCACCTTTTGAAATTGAATCCATTGCATCAGTCATTGCTCGCATATGTTTTCGGTAATTACGGAAGATATATTTCAAACTCCACCATAGAAAAATATCAATCAACGCTGCCCCAAGTAAAAGTAAAAAGACGTTGCAGGTGATTCGCTTGTAAATAATATTCTTAGGGATCATCGCAATTATTTGGTCGCCATTAGCAGCCTCTTGAGTTCTGATGAAATATCCCTTATGAAGAATCTTCAAAACACTTTTATTCTGATTAGGGTCTTGCATCAAGGCCTTTTTAGAATATTCTGACAAATTTGAATTGTAGCTATATCTCAGCCGACCAATATCCGTTAAAACAAATACCTGTAGTTCATTGTGATTGGGAGAATAGTGCAGTGAATCATTGATTGTTCCGGGATGAAAATTAACGATCACGGAACCAAACGATTGGAAAGTTGCATCATTGATCAAAGGAACTCCGTAATACAATCCACTTGATCTTAATTTTTTAGAATCAACTCGCATGCCACCAGGATTCTTTTGTGTTGCAACGATAGCTTGATTCTCTTGATTTAAGCTGAACGTTACCTTGTCAGCGTTATTACTCTGCATGAATTCAGATACTTGATGTGGAATATAATAGAAATCATTTTCACCTGAATTATTCTGACTATAAGTTAAGTAATCAGCTGAATTTAACTGAAAGAATTTTTGTAGATTCTTTACTTTAGCTGGATTCTGAATCAGATTTCTTACTAATTGATTAGCCTCACCTTGTTGCAGATCTACAAGTAACGTTGTCCGATTCATACCGGAATCAATCGCTTGATTCATATCTCGCATGATATCCCGTACTTTGAAACCTGACATTATAATCGCAAATAAGGTAATGGTGATTACCATTACCTTAATGTAGAACGTCATTAATTTTTGCAGATTGTAACGATTTTTTATCATTTGACAAAGCCTCGATTAATTTAGCTGTTGAACATGCGCATGCCAGTTTTTACCTACAAATTGAGTGTACATCATCATCAAACTAAATGTGGCAAATAAAATTAATCCTGAGAATTTGTATGTGATTCCTAGAACAATCGCTATCCCAAATAATTCTTTTAAATTGTCAAAAAAGTTAAAGAAATAATGAGCACAAGCTAATTTGAAACTGTTTAAAGCATTAATATCAAACCCAGATTTAATGCTTAAAGTGTATGCGTAAATACAAATCACTGCTAGTAATACGATGGCAATTAGGAAGTCAATGATTAGAAACATTAATCCTTGTAGCTGAACCGATAGATAAAGACTATAACTCAGCAAGAAAGCCGTGATTGCAAATGCATAAAATAACTTATTACCCTCATTAAAGTTCTTTTTGAACAATTTCCATGCTGTTTTCCAAGTCATCTGACCGTATTGAAATCCGTAATCATAGTAGAGTTCATTAATCACTAACAGACTTGGACCAATTCCTAACACTAATCCTCCACAGAAACTCAGTGCCCAAAACAATAGATTCAACTTGATCACCGTGTACGCTTTAATAAAAATTTGTTGGACTGCTCGGGAAACCATATCTCTACCTCATTTCTATGATTTTATGAGCACAAAAGGAGGTTAGAGTTTACCTCTTCCTCCTTTGTACTGTGGATAAATGTGTAAGGAATAGCTTAGATCACTCTATTTTTGGCCGTTCTTTAAAAATTCATCGTATTGTTTTTGCATTTCTTTTTGAACTTTATCGTATCCAGCTTTCTTAAGTTCCTTGTTCATCTTAGGAATTGTTGTATCTGGATCTGATGTACCTGTTTGTAAACCAGCTAGGTACTTGTTCATAACGTTAGAGATGTTTGTCATTTCTGACTTAACATTCTTAGTGTTGAATTGGAATCCAAGGATTGGTGAAGTGATAGCACTCTTGATACCTTCATCACGTGCTTGAACCATTGCATCTGTAATATCTGTTGTTGGTGTAATTTTGGCATTGTCACCTGTTTGCCATGGTGATGTGTGATATTTCTCTTTGTAGCCGCTGAGTAACTTAACTTTCTTATTGTCATCAGTGTACTTCCAAGCTTTACCCTTCTCACCGTATACTAAACCGTTAAGAATTTCTGGGTCACTGTTAAGAACACCAAGGACTTTAACAGCTTTTTCTTTGTTTTGTGAGTTGTTACTTACAACATAGTTGTACATACCAGCTTGAGAAGTTGTTTTAACAGCTGGGCTCATTGGACGTGAAACAATTGTTTGTCCGGCAGTTTGTGATAGTTGGTGGTCACCGTAATCGTAAGGACCTTGTGTTTCTTGACGAGAGAACCATGTATCACCACTCAATGGACGATCAGTGTTATCTGTTGCTGCATCCTTTGCTACATAACCTTTTTTGTAGTAGTCGTGCATTGTGTTCAATGTAGCTTTGTATTGGGCATTGTTATAAGGATTGATAATCTTAGTTCCCTTATTAACAGCATCAACTGCAAATGGATAATCTTGGTCAATTACGAAATCCAAATCTGAACCGATACGGAAATTAGGACCTGTTGAGAAAGTTAGAACTTTCTTATCTGCAGCATGGAATTTAGCAAAGGCAGCTTCCAAGTCAGCATATGAATTGATATTACTTACATCAATATTGTATTTTTTCAAATACTTGTCATTAAATGAAACTACTTGTTGAGCATAAACATTACCATTGATTGGCATTGTATAAAGTTTTCCATCAACTTTATTTCCTCGAATATACGCTGAATCCAAATCTTTATATGCTGCTGGAGCGTACTTAGGTAACATCTTTGTTAAATCTGTATAAGCTCCCTTTTGAGCATTAACCGCATAATTATCAGCCTTAGCGATATCATACTTTTCACCAGATGACACGATAACTGACATCTTTTGAGTATAATCTCCCCAACCAATATATTGGATTTTAACTTTAGCTCCTGCTTTCTTTTCCAAAATCTTGTTAGTTTGAGCAATCAATGTATCGTAATTCTTTGGCTTGTCACCAATTTGATACATTAACAGGGTTGGCACATCACTCTTGCTTGACGATTTACTCGATCCACAAGCTGTCAATCCAACGGCTGCTGCGGCTAGAAGCGCCACGCCAATTGAACGTTTAACCCATTTTTTCATTATTAGTTCCCCCTAGTAATTTATGTTTGGATTTATTATTCTTTGACACCACCGATAGTTAAACCACGGACAAAGTACTTCTGGAAGAATGGATAGCTGACTGCGATAGGTAATGTTGCGATAACAACCATAGCCATTCTTGTTGCTTCCTTTGGAATTGCCATTAAACTACTACCAAATTGTGAACCGGAACCGGCATTCTGTGAAAGCATTTCGATATTCGCTTGAATCTTCATTAATAAGTATTGCAATGGAACTAAGTGATCACTTTGGATATATAGCAAAGCGTTGAACCAATCATTCCAGTAACCTAAAGCCGCGAACAAACTAATTGTTGCGATACCAGGAACTGCTAGTGGAATAACGATTTGAGTAAAGATTCTCATTTTGCTCGCACCGTCGATACGGGCTGATTCAATAATTGATTCAGACACCTGACGCTTGAAGAAAGTTCTCATAACGATGATATTGAAAGGACTGACCGCCATTGGCAAAATCAAAGCCCACAATGTATCTTTCAAATGTAGCAAGTTTGTTACAACGATATAGTTAGCAACCATACCGGGTGAAAACAACATTGTTACTAAACAGAAAACTGTAAAGAATTTTCTATATTTGAAGGTGTTTCTGGAAATTGCATAGGCATAAGTTGAAGTAAATGTTGAGTTGATCAAAGTACCAACAACAGTTACTAAAATTGATACGCCAAGCGCTCTGAGAAGCTCTCCCCCCATTGTTGCCAAGTATTTATACCCGGCGAAACTCCAAACCTTTGGCCAAAGTCGATAACCATATGTGGCCAAGGCGTTTTCATCTGTTAAAGAAATAACTACAACGAAGAATAATGGTAGTAAACAAGATACTGCGAATATTCCCACTATAATGTTGAAGAACAAATCCGTTCCCCGACTAAAGGAATGAATTGAAACGCTATCTATCTTTTTCTTCTTTTTGGATTCCAATTTTCATTCCCCTTTCTAAAATAGTGCTGAATCTCCGTCTAATCTTCTTACAACTGCATTCGTTGAAACTAACAAGATACATCCAACAACTGATTGATAAAGACTGGCGGCACTTGACATACCGATATCACCAGTTGAAGTTAATCCGTTATAAATATATGTATCAAGAACTGATGTTACATTGTACAGTGCACCGGAATTCTGAGGAACCGTATAGAACAGTCCGAAATCGGCACGGAAAATGTTACCAACTGCTAGGATCGACATCAAGGTCATCAATGGTACTAATTGTGGAATCGTGATGTTCTTGATTTGTTGCCATTTGTTAGCACCATCAACCGTAGCTGCTTCATAATACGTAGGGTCTATTCCCATTACGGTAGCGAAGTAGAGAATACTGTTATATCCAATTCCCTTCCAGGTACCTATGAATAGCAAGATAAATGGCCAATATTTTGGTTCTGCATACCAGTTAATGTCGGTATGTAACATTGTGTTCAGTAAACCTTTGTCAGGATTTAAGAATGCCATTACGAAATACCCGATGATAACCCATGATAGGAAATAAGGTAAAAGCATTGATGTTTGATAAACTTTAACCAATCTCTTATGACGCAATTCGCTCATTACGATAGCGAAGAATACAGAAATGATTAAGTTTAAAGTAATAAATCCTAAGTTATACAAGATCGTGTTCTTGGTAATCAGCCAAGCCGCATCGGAAGTGAATAGGAATTTGAAATTCTGAAATCCAACCCACTTACTTTGCGCCAAACTGGCTAAGAAACCATTAGGTGAAAACTGGAATTCCTTAAATGCTACAACATTAGCAAAAACAGGAATATAGAAGAAGAAAATCATCCAGATGGCTCCTGGTAAAGCGAAAAGCAAGAATGGACCATTGTGAATCATGTTATAAATGAATCCTTCTTTTTTCTTTGCTGCTGCAGCGATTGCCACAGAATCTTTTCGGACTGTTTTATCTTCCATTATTTTCCCCCTCCCTTATATGATTATTTAATTAACTTACAAGTGGAATTATAGCGCTTACATTAGTTAACAAATAAGTCACAAATTAGAGATTTATTATACAAATTCTAGTTATTTTATAATTCTTGTTGTTGTTGCCGTCTTCCGCAAAAATCGAAATTCGGCTGGAACGTGGTGGGCCGACTTGGAGGCGATTGGCTACGCCAATAGTCTTCAAGCTCGGCCTTGTTCTAAGTGTACTTCGTCCACTAAGAACAACTTCACCACTGAGCCAATTTCGATTTTTGCTCCAGACTAGTTTTGGTTCTTTATTCTTACTTGGGTGTAGAAAATAATGAAACTAACAATGTTAAAGTTTCATTATTTTTTGGTCATAAAAAAGTGCTAATCCTATTACCCTAAATTAATTTTAGGATAAACAGAATTAACACTTTTTCTTTGAATTAAATCTAATTTAAAAAAAACCAAACTAGCTCGGAACAAGAAAGAAAAATGGCTCAATAGCAAAGTTTCAGTTCTTTCTCAACTATGATTGACAAAAGACTTACACATCAAATTAACTGATATGTAGGTCTTTTTGGATTTTTTATAAAATATCAAGAAATCAAAACTTAACCTGGAGCAAAAATTGAAACAGGCTCAGCTGCGAAATTCTACTTAGTCAGCGATTTGGGCTGGCTTAGTAGAAGACCAAGCTTCAAAACAGCCGGTCTTTGGCTGGTTTGAAGTTGTGTCCGCAGCGTTCCAGCCTGTTTCAATTTTTGTGGAAGGTGGCATCCTTAGACTAACTAATTTATAGTAGCCAACACTTCTTTTAAGAATGGTGCCAAGCTTTGTGATCCAAACTCGGCTGTTTTAATTTCTTTCAAATAATCAAATGTATGGGTCAATGATTCTTTGTATGTCTCATTGGCACCGTTCAAGAATTCTTCATTGCCTGTTTCTAAGTAATCGCAGACAAATTCCAATGATTGCATCTGATCTATTGCATTGTCTAACCATGGCAACATCTCATCACGCAAGTTCTTTTGACCATTATTTTTGAAGTATAAAGCATCCCTTTTAATACTGGCAAATTGTTCTTTTAGTCGACCTATTTCCTTTTTAGATGTTGTCTTTTCATCCAACTCTTCAATAAATTGACGTAACTTTCCACTTAATTCGGGTGACTCCAAATTCAAATCTGGCATGGCACCATTAAATTTCATGTGTTGCGACAAATTCTCCAAAGCCTTCGAACCTTGAGATGACTTGAAGGTATAGCTTTCAACATAGTTAAACGCATTATGTTCAACTTTCTTTTCAACTTCATCATTTTCCCAAATATGCCAAGAATAGGCAGCGTTAACGAAAATAGCAGGTTTTGAAGCTTCCGACTGCATCATCGGATTCAACATGATTCCATAAACTTTTTTACTATCGACATTGGATTGTAAATAATGTTGTGCTCCACCCATAATCAAATTATTCCGGGAACCATCGTTGACGGGCCAATTGATCCACAAATGAACAGGTCGATACTCATCACCATTAACAGTTAGATTAGTTTTTAACTGATTCAAGAACTCATTTGAAGATACTCCAAATGTTTTGCCACCAGTAACAACCATATGAACTTTCTTTGGCAGGCCGGCATTCAAATCACGTAAGTCAAAGTGACCATTGTCTTCTGCACCATCTGAATAGTAATAATATGGAACAAAAATCATATCCGTTACTAAATCAAGATAGTTCTTCTGACGTTTCTTTAGGAAGTTCGACATATCCTTCATTAACTTGATGTAGTCATGATCACCATGTTTTGGCCAAGGAGCATCATCTGCTAAAACGCCAAATTCTCTGACGCCAACTAACATCAATTGATCGAATTTCTTTTCAATAATTCTTAAATCACTAATGTAATTATTATCAAAGCGAATCGGTTCATTCATGAATGGATGAATCGTCCAAACAAATTTAGTTTTGGTTTCGTTACCAACTCGTGCCAATTTTCCAATCTTGGTCAATCTATCTTCTGGGTATAGTTCCCGCCATTTTTCATTGTGATAAGGATCGTCTTTAGGAGCAAAAACATACTGTGTTAGTTTTAACTCACTCCCAAATTTCATCAATCTGATCCGTTCATCATCGGTCCAAGGATTGCCGTAATAACCTTCAATAAAGCCACGATTCTTCACATCCGCATAATCTCTAATAACTAATTGTTGAATCTTCAACCCTGGTGACTGTGTGAGTATCTGTTTTAAAGTTGCTAATCCGTAAAATACTGCATCAGTACTATCACCAAACAGCAAGATTTTAGATTCAGAGATAATCAATTTGTAGCCATCATAATGATGTGAATCATGTTTAGAAATTTTTAAAACAATATTATTTAATTCCACACTAACTTGACGACTAAGCTCATAGTCGATTTGGAATTCATTTAAAATACTCTTTAACTTATCTTTAGTATATTGATCCAAATTATCATCCACTATTAGGTTAACCTTTGGTAATAGCGAAATAGTCCCTTCGTCATAAACTATATCCTGTGGAATTGGAAACAATTTATACTTCATAATATTTAATCTCCCTCAAAATTTTGTTTCTAACTTAATTTTGGTTAAAACAAAAGCGGAAGTACATTTTAAATTTCGGCTCTTTCTTTAATTAGGTTTAGGATAAGGAATTAGTTATCCATAAGTATAAAAAACCAACATTGAGGCATTCTTGCATGTTTTTATCAATTCGAATTTAAAACCCATAATACTAATCTGTTACGGCTATAAAATGTTTAATCCAAAAATCAAACAAAAATACCAACTAATCTGGAATGAAAAGGCGATGGGTTCAATAGCCAAATTTGACTTAGTTGGCGTACTTTGCCAGCTTAGTCAAAGGCCAAGCTTGTAGACAACAGGTTCATCGTTGGCTTCAAGTTGTGCCGGCTATGTTCCAACCCAATCGACTTTTCATGGAAGACGGAAATTACACACTACCTAATTTTCAATCTTTATAAAAAGTAGCATACCTAACAAAATACCGTCAATTCAAAACGCGAATTGGCGGTATTAATGTTTATGATCGAAAGCCGACCGTATTCGGTACTTTCTATTTTAATAATAAAAAGCATAGAACTAAATCATTTCGATCTTTCAGATCAAAACCGGTCTGTTCATAGAACTTTTCAATTCGATACAATAATGTATTTCGATGTAAAAAGAGCATCTTTGAAGTTTTAGCCAAATTGGAATCACACTCATACAAAGTATTGATCATCTGTCTTGTCTTAGAATCAACATCAATCTTTTTCTTGAGACCCTTGAACATATCTGTATTCTTCAAATTCTGTTCAATGAGAAAATCAAGGATAACCGTGGATAAGTTGTTAACATCTTCCTTCATCTCAAGGGACTTATGAAACAGCTGCCGTTCCATATCAAAGATATTTGGAAGTTTATCGTCAACCGGCCAGAACTGACCAACATAAACGTGACTTTTTGTGTAAAAGTCGGAATCAATTAGTTGAATCATCCTCTGGATTTCAACCTTATCCGGATTAGTTGTTGTTTCCTTCTCAATTAAAATACCAGTGTATTTATTGATCCAAAAAGTTTCAACAACATCATCAAATGTATCTTTAAATACATTTAACCACTGTTCAGCACGACTATCAGAATCCAACTTTTGGACTTCGAATTGAAGCACTCGAACGTTCATATCTCCAGTGGGAATCTCGTCATTTTCATGAACTAAGAATTTCCACCATTGGTTATCAACAGATTTATTATTATTATCTTGGCTGACTAAGGATAAGAGAAATTTCTCGTTATCACTTAAACGGTCTTTTTTGATTGTGATCCATTGACCAGATATCAAACAATTATAGTTATGGGGATCAGAGCTTGGCTCTATAACTAATTTTGCATCTGGGTATAACTCTAAAAATTTAGCAATACTTCCTAGCATACATTTTAACCACCAATTTTAACGGATTGCGTCTGTGGTCTTTTCATCGAAGAAATGTGCCTTGTTCAAATCAAAGGTCAAGTTAACCTTATCGCCTGGCTTGTGGTAATCACGAGCATCAACAATAGCAACAAATTCTGTGCCATCAACTTTAGAATAAAGCATTGATGTAGCACCTAACAATTCAGAAACCACAACTTCACTTTCAACTGTTGCTTCTGGGAAGACTTCTTCCATTGCGCCTTCAGCATGGATATCTTCAGGACGAACACCTAAAGTAACATCCTTATCGTCGTATCCGGCTTCATCAAGAATCTTTGAACGACCTTCGGGAACTTTAAGTTTCAAACCTTCCTTATCTGTAACGATACCATCCTTGTAGTGAACATCAAAGAAATTCATTGAAGGTGAACCGATAAATCCAGCCACGAACTTGTTCTTAGGTGAGTCATAAACTTCAGCGGGACTACCGATTTGTTGAACTTCACCCATTGACATAACAACGATTCTATCAGCCATAGTCATAGCTTCAGTTTGATCATGGGTAACATAGATTGTTGTTGTATGTAATTGTTGGTGTAGTCTAGCGATTTCAGCACGCATGCTGACACGAAGTTTAGCATCCAAGTTTGATAGAGGTTCATCCATCAAGAAGATTGGAGCATCACGGACAATGGCTCTACCTAAAGCAACACGTTGTCTTTGACCACCTGATAGAGCGGCAGGTTTTCTGTCTAAGTATTCTGAAAGTCCTAGAACTTTAGCAGCGTAATCAACCTTCTCTTTAATCTTATCTTTGTCATACTTACGTAGTTTCAGACCAAAAGCCATATTATCAAATACGGTCATATGTGGGTACAAAGCATAGTTTTGGAAAACCATGGCGATGTCACGATCTTTAGGAGCTGTATCATTTTCATACTTACCATCAATGATAAGTTCACCTTTAGTAATATCTTCTAGTCCGGCAATCATACGTAAAGTTGTTGATTTACCACAACCTGAAGGACCAACGAAAACGATGAATTCCTTATCCTTTACATGTAAGTCGAAATCAGAAACAGCGTAGTTATCTTCTTCTGAATTAGCGTATCTTTTATAGATATGATTTAAATCAATTTCTACCATAATTAAAAACCCTCTCATACATTCAGTTATTAGTTTATCTCTAATTGATAAGTACATTGTATTGTAAAACCGCTTACATTAAAATTACGATTTATCTAAAATAAACCAATATTTTTGTACACTTTTACTAAAAACTAAATTTATAAGTTCTAATTTCAGCAGGATTTATGATATTTAAAGCTGAAACAGGATAATCTTTTTCTAAAAAGTTTACTGTTTTAGCCTTATTCAAAATATTACTTTCAATCGAAACTGGTTCAGCAGTCAAGTTGTAGCCTCGTAGAATGTTGCCATCACTACTTTCAGCTTGTTTCAAACTAGTTACTGCAAAATTATCAGCCTTCAAAGTTAGGAAACTATCATCCCCAGATTTAACCCCGGAATGAATATCCGTTTGGATACTTTGTACAGAAACTTGGTTAGTCTTAGCTTGTTGATAAGATTGTGCTAAACTTTCGGATGTTTCATCATGGAATGACAAACTATAGTCAAAACTAAATTGACCTAAGCATTGAGCATCTGGTGTTCCGAAATAACCCCAGTCACCCATTTCACCAACACAACGAAGCAATGTAACGGCAATCGTTCTATCATCTGACAAAATTTCATATTCATTTAAGCCAAAGTTACCAATAGTTACTCCACCCTTTTCATCATGCAGGTTCACAAATGTTTGTTGATGTTGTGGGTTTGTCGGATTCTGCCAAGTATCACTAACATGATTAGAACGTTTGACCGTTTCAAAAATTGAATCAGAGTAGTTGACCTCCGTTTTCAAATTAGTCTTAAACAGGACTCTAAGTCGATGATCCTTAATTTGATTGTTAACACTAGTTTTGAACTGCAACTGGTCCGCATGTTTTGACAAAGTGATAACAGTTGTAATCGTCATTGGGGCTAATTCTTCAGAACGATTAGCAATTCGATTAGTTATGTCAATCACTGCCTGACGTTCATATTCCAAACGGTCGTCAGCAGATTCTGGCACCATCATTGTTTGTGTTAATTCGATTTTTGCGCCCAAAGAATTATTCTGAATGACCTTAATATCGGCTTTAGTATCAGAAGACAGCATCGTCAAATTGTCGGCTGATTGCCGATAAATATATTCATTCCCAATATCACCAGTATCTTCAAAGACCAGTTGATTATCGAATTCACGATTAGTTTTCTTGTCGAAGATATTCAAACTACCATTACTATTAATAGAAGCTTTGATAAAATCATTCTCTAATATTTGACTATTTTCATCATAAATTTTGGTTGATTCGATTTTTTCAACAGAGTCTGTTGCTTCCAATGCCAAAGTCTTCCAAGAAAAGGCTGGCAAATTATTTAGGTCGACTTGAACAGTTATATAAAGTGCCATATACGGAATTCTGAATTTAGTCTTAGGTAGATCATAGCCAAATCGAACGTCTGAACCAACAATTTCAAATGGAACTTTTTGCCCTTGGCCGTCAATAACTTGTAAGTCGGGTAAATTCTTCTGAACTTCTTTCATTGCTTCAAATTGAGCATCTGGTCTGCCATCCGCAAATAGAGCTCGTTGCCATTCGATTTCAACCGTCTTCATTTCTGATTTACGATATCCGTTGGTATTCACGAGAATAAATGGCTTACTATCACTTGGAAAGTCAGTCGTATCAATCTTTCCAGCCAAAGTTTTAATAGCATCTTCAGCCACAAATTTACCAACTTCTTTTGATTTGGCAAATCTAGTCATCATTTCACGGTGGACCTCATCAACAGAACATCCACAGATACTGTCATGAGGATTATTTTGGAGTAATAATTTCCAAGCATAACGCAACTGATCATGTGGATAATCTTTTGTTCCACTAAAGGCCATTGTGGCGAGTGGTTCCGCAATATTTTCTAGTTCACGTTCAACAGCAGTATTATCCTGTTTTAGATAAACTCGTGCTGAGGCTGTGTTGGCCAAAGTGTACCAACCATCAGTTTCTTGACTAGTCAGTTCACCATCAATCTGACCTAAGTCAGCGGGAACATCCTCTGAAACGGCTTTTAAATAATCATCAAAGTTAGAATGAATAAATTCATAGTCGGGATATAGTTCTTGTGCTACCTTCAAAGCTTCCACTACATCAGTTTGAACTGGCTGGTGATCGACTCCATTCATCATCAAAATATTATCGGTTGAAGTATATTTTTCAGCGTCAGCCAATTTCTGGTCCCAGTACTTTTTAGCTTCTTCTTTATCGACTGGAATCTCGTTACCATTGCTATACCAATTAGCAAATAAAATACTTAGTACCTTAGAATCATCCGGACCTTGCCACCACATTTCTGAATATTGAGAACTGTATTTCTCATTGTCAAAGACTTGGTTATTCAATCCAGTAGGCTTAACTCCACGACCAAAGGCCGCATATTTCAATTCAGCTAGCTTCAACATCTGTGGAGTCTGTCCCATGTTTCCAAAAGTATCTGGGAAATATCCCAAATCAACTGGATGTCCCCACTTAACTGATTCTTGGTGACCAATCAACATATCACGGGTGTTAGCTTCCGAACTAATTAGAAAGTCATCTTGTAAAATATAAAATGGTCCGACACGTAATTTACCTTCGGCAACTCGCTGTTCTACTTCTTTTCGTCTTTCGGGTCTAACTTCCAAATAGTCGTCTAAAATAATTGTTTGACCATCCAAGTGAAAACTATTGAATTCAGGTTCACGGTTGAATAGATCCAACAATTCATCCATCAACTTAACTAGTCGCATATGGTGTTGTTCATAGGCCATATACCATTCACGATCCCAATGGCTGTGTGACACGACAAATACTTTTTTCTTGTTCATAATTTTTCCCTACTCTTTTATTTTGTAATCGAAATAGTCTAAAAATAATTCGCAATACATCATGTTGGCCCAAGAGAACCATTCTCGTGTAAACTTGCTAGGATCATTGACGTTAAAACCTTCGTGCATCATATGTGTTCCAGCTGTAGTCATTACCATATTTTCCAACAACTGTGCTTTTTCGGCTTTATCTGGTTGTGTCAATCCTTGAATCGACAACGCTATATGCCAAATATAATCCTTTGGTGTGTGGGGACTTCCTAAGCCTCTTCCGAAAGTGCCTTCATAATAATATGGATTTTCTGGACTCAGGATTGTTCTTCTTGTATTCAAATATGTTATATCGTCCATTGTTGTGTAGTGCAGATATGGCGCACTCAACAAGTTAGGAACGTTTCCATCATCCATAATTAAGTGATTTCCTAAACCATCTGTTTCATAAGCATAGATTCGTTGGCCCGCTTTGTTTGTCGTCGTACCGTATTCTTCAATCCCTGCTCGAACTTCTGCTCGAATTTTTTTAGCCTTCGCCACAATTTCTGGATTATCCAGAATTCCACTAAATAATTCTTGAATATAATCTAAAACCAATACCGCAAACATATTAGCCGGTACTAAATATCCATAAACGCAGGCATCATCACTAGGTCGAAAGGCTGACCAAATCATCCCTGTTTCCTTAACTGGTGATCCAAGACCATTGTTAGTCAAGGTATCTTCTGGTCGATCTTCATCACGCTCAAAGCGATACCTTGATCTTGTTTCATGATGTTGTTCAATTTCAAAAACGTGTAACAATTTTTCAATTCCGTTCACGAAACTTGTATCAAACTGATCAATTCGTCCAGTATTTTTATAAAGTAGATAGGCTAATTGCACAGGAAAACATAATGAATCAATTTCAAATTTTCTTTCCCATATCCAAGGTGTCATCTCAGTATGATCCTTGTGATGACCAGCATTGTTAGGTTCGCTATTAAAAGCATTCGCATATGGATCATGATTCATATTGAAGAATTGTCGTTTGACTACCCCTCGAATGAAATCTGAAACCTCTGGTATTTGTTGCGCCATAACTAGATATGGACGAACTTGGCAAGTTGAATCTCGTTGCCACATTGCGGGAATGTCCCCTGTCAAAATGAAAATGTCATCGTCTGCTATTTTTTTTACGGTTGTTTCTAAAGTATTTGCGTAAGTTACGTTAAAAACTTGTGCCCAGTCAGCATGTTCTGCTCCAGCTTTTTTAGTAACTTCTGCCATAAATTGTTTTATATCAGGTGAAATAGTTTGTGTAGTCAAATTAAGTTCCTCCAATTGATATATCATTTGCTCCACCAGTATAATGCAATCGTTTACAAAAGACTAGTTCTTTTTTCTTAAAGTGTGCTATATTAGTAGCAGCAGAAAGGACTACTACCTTATGAAGCCTAAATATAGATTGATATATCAAACATTAAAAAATAAAATTTTAAATCAAAAATATGCCGTCGGAGACAAACTTCCTAGTGAGAACCAACTAGCTGAAGAATACGGTGTTAGTCGCATTACTTCAAAAAGAGCTTTAAGCGAACTAGAAAATGATGGTTTAGTCAGTCGTCAAGCTGGTATTGGTACCATTGTTAAGAAAAACAATCTTGAGGTGCCTGTTAAATCCGAAATTATCTTCGTCATTCCTTTTGCTAATAATAATGAATTCGGCGATTACACGAGCGGACTATTAGAAGTTCTTGATGAGAACAGTAATTATCAATTAACGACGATTAATAACCGACTTTTCCGTAATTTATCTATGGATCGTATTCGAGCGGCTAAAGGGATCATCTACTACGTTGAAACTTTAAGTCATGAACTTCCGACAATTACCAAACTTTACTTAAACAACATCCCTATTGTCCTCTTAGATAAATCGTTTGAAGACTTGCCCATTCCTTCGGTAACATCTGATAATTTTGCTGGCGGATACTTAGCAACACAAGAACTATTGAACGGACAACATCAGAATATTTCTTTTTTAACATCTGATATCCGCTTAAATGAAGCATCTGTTCGTTCACGTTATTTTGGCTATTTATCTGCTTTAAAGGAAAAACAAATTGAACCACAAGTTTTGCGTGTTAGTCTCGACCAACCTGATGAAATTCAAAATTTGGTTGAAGCTGTTAAGAAACAAAACATTACTGGAATTGTCGCCGAAAATGATGTCCTAGCCATTCGTGTAATGAATGAATTAAGAGATTATGATATTCAAATTCCACAACAGTTATCAATTGTTGGTTTCGATAACATTCAAGCATCCAAGTTGAGCTATCCTGCTTTAACCACGATCGACCAAAACTTCGTCTCCCTTGGAGCAAATTCAGCCCACATCTTACTAGAATTAATCAATCATCCCGACAAAGAAGTTCCCCGACGCACTACCATCCCTGTGAAATTAATTAAACGACAATCAATTAATAATTTAGGAGAATAGTTATGCTTATTAATCAAATTGATACCCGCCAAGGAACAAACAACACTTCTGATTTCTCCCACGGTAATACTTTGCCTTACACTGGAGTTCCTTTTGGAATGAATTATTTCGCACCACAAACGACTTTTGATGACACATCATGGTTTTTCTCACCAACATCACACCAATTTGCAGGTATCAGAATCACTCATCAACCTAGTCCTTGGATCGGTGATTTCTCGAACTTCACATTGTCCGCAATTACTGGCAACGTTGAAATAAAGAACAATACTTTCGACCGAATCGGTTCATATCGACCTGACGAAGCTACCTTTAATCCTCATCAAATTTCAATTTATGATCAACGCTATGAAGTGAAGACCCAAGTATCCCCAACTGAATATGGCGCTACTTTCAAATACACATTTGACCGTTCCCAACCAAAAATTGTCGTTCACATTCCTAAAAATGGCGAGTTTATTCTGGATGATAGTAAGAATGAATTGAAACTTTTAGTTAAAAATTACGACTCGCATTTTAATAATGATTTCAAATTCTATGCCATTTTAAAATTCGACCAACCGGTCATATCAGCTTTAACGAAACATCAAGATAAACCTAACTACGACTTAATGGTGCTTTCTTTTGATGACATCGAAGAACTCAATTTGCATCTAACAACCTCATTTATTAGTTTTGAACAATCCCAATTAGCACTTGATCGAATTGCTGATTTAACTTTGAATCAAACAAAAAAAGCCGCCCAAGAAACTTGGCAGCATTACTTAGACTTAATTGAAATTAATGACCGTAATAAGAAAAAGGTTTCAACTTTCTATCACTGTATGTATCGCATCTTCCTCTTTCCCCAACGTTGTTTTGAACTAGATGAAAACGACCAACCAATTCATTACGACCTTTATAGTGACAAAGTTAAATCTGGCTACTTGTATATGAATAATGGTTTTTGGGATACTAGCAAGAGTGTTTATCCCCTATTCTCTCTTCTAATTCCAGAAGAATATCACCAAATGTTGATGGGCTTTTACAACAGTTATCTCGAAAGTGGCTACTTGCCTAAATGGTTAGCCCCCGATGAACGTGGTATGATGCCGGGAACTTTAATTGATGCCGTTATCGCTGATGCCTCAGTTAAAGGGATTCTTGATGAATCTGAAATGACCGAATTTTTAGAAGCTATGTTGAAGAGTGCCACTCAAGAAAGTTCCGATGAACGTTTGGGTCGTTTAGGTATGGGCGATTTCAATTCATACGGCTATCTACCTTCTGACAAATACCATGAATCAGTTAATCAAACTTTAGATTATACTTACAGTGATTTTTGTATATCCCAAGTGGCTAAATTACTCAATGAGGGCGAATTGGCTGATAAATACTCCAACTCCGCAAAAAACTATCGAAACCTCTTCGATGCAGAAACTGGTTTGATGCGTCCAAAAGATAGTGTCGGTAATTTCAAAAAGGATTTTGATTCTATTAGCTGGGGCACTGACTATACCGAAGGTAGTGCTTGGCAAAATAGTTTTGCTGTTTATCACGATATTGCTGGATTAAAGAAACTTTACAGTGATGAACTAAGTTTCACTGACACTCTTCTAAAATTGAGCAATCAGAAACCAGCTTTCAACGTTGGTGGCTATGGTTTCCAAATTCACGAAATGACAGAAATGGCCGCCATCGACTTTGGCCAAATTGCCATCTCAAACCAACCAAGTTTCCACTTACCTTACCTCTTTGCCTACACAGATCATCCCGAATATACTCAATTATTAGTTAAACAACTATCCAATCAATTCAACGATACAATGGATGGTTTCCCGGGTGATGAAGACAACGGTTCAATGTCTGCCTGGTTCATCTTCTCCTGTCTAGGTTTCTACTCAGTTTGCCCCGGTAGCGATGAATATGTCTTCGGAATATCTCAATTTGATGAAGCAATTATGCATCTTCCTGATGACAAAACATTTACCATCACAACCAAACGTAACTATCCTCAAAACCAATTTGTTGAAAATAGAACTCTTAATGGACAAAAATTGGCTCAGAGAGTAATTAAACATAATCAAATTATTAATGGTGGAAAACTTGTTATTGACCTTTGTTTACTACCTGAAAGCAAAAATAATGAACAGTTGCCATTTTCAATGAGTGATGAATGATTTTATAGGAGTGAGAAAAAATTAGCTAAAACATAACAGACACAATTTTTCCTTGTTCTGAACTAGTTTTACTAAATCTAAATTTGAAACACTAATTTTGTTTATCCATTCCTCTAAAATTAATTATTTTAGGGTATCAGAATTAGTGTTTTTTGTGATATCTATTCCAAACTAGTCTGGAATGAAAAGGCGATGGGTTCAATAGCCAAATTTGACTTAGTTGGCGTACTTTGCCAGCTTAGTCAAAGGCCAAGCTTGTAGACAGTAGGTTCATCGCTGGCTTCAAGTTGTGCCGGCTATGTTCCAACCCAATCACCTTTTCATGGAAGACGGAAAATTACGCACTAACTTGATATAACAAAAATCTGAGGGAAAACATTAAAAATTCCTTTACTCTTTTTTATTTTTCCTTTAAGTATCATTAAGATACCGTCATAAAGCCAATTCTTCGTTATCTTCTATGTTAGACTTACACTAATTTAATGTTAGAAGGGAATTATTATGGGTCAAAAGCATACGAATAAGCGCTTTTCCCATAACGGGGAAAGAACTATGGAAAATGACGTACTCTCACCTAAAGTAACAAAACTGACTCGCGATGATGTCGAAATCAAAGTCCATTACGTTGATTCTTTAGGTAAAGACATAAGTGAATCAACAACTATCAAGGGGCACTACTTAGATAAATTAGATATTCCTTGGAAAGAAATACCAGGATATATTTTGTCATCTGTAACTAATTTTCAACAAACATTCATCCCAAATTCCGACGGAATCTATTTAGTCTACTCTAATCAATTATCAGCGCCAGTTATCGTTTATCATCGTAATACTAGTGGTAAACTAATTGCTGATCCACAATACTTGGAAGGTGAATTGAATCGTAAGTTTGACTCACAACCTTTGGAAGAAGCTAACCATTTCTTAGTTAGTTCACCTAAAGATGCTAGTGGTCAATTCACAGACAAAGTCCAAGAACAAGAATACGTTTATAACGTTCTCCCTATTAGGGATTACCGCACCGATAAAAATTTATATATTAAAACAACTAATAACGTTGATGTCTTCAGTGAACCTATCAGTAAAGTTCCACTAGACAAAACTTTGCCATATGGCACAACTTGGAAAGTCTTTCGTGCTGTTCAAGAAACTTACAACAACACCATCTGGTATAATCTTGGTGGTAATACTTGGATTCCAAGTACTGAAAGCATCACAACACAAATCATCAAACAACCAAGTTCACGTCAAGAAATGTTGAACAGTCCTTTAGCTGAAACAGCTAATAATATTAGCTATACTTATTCCGTTATCGACAGTATGAATATTAATCGTTCTGTCAAAGTTCTTTATTACTCAGATCAATTCATCACTGCTTGGAAAACTCCTTATGGTGATATGGATAATCAACGTTACCGTGGCAATCAAGAGGTCTTTGTTAAACAACTTGTTCAACTTGATAACTATAGCGTTTGGGCACAACTTGATGATGGTTATTATATTGAGAGTAAGTATTTGAATTTGTAGGCCTTTGGGGCCGCCTTACGTAAAAATCTAAATTTGGCTGGAACGTGGTGGGCACGACTTGAAGGCGATTGGCTCTGCCAATAGTCTTCAAGCTCGGCCTTGTTCTAAGTGTACTTCGTCCACTAAGAACAACTTCACCACTGAGCCAATTTAGATTTTCACTCCAGGCTAGTGTTGTTTTTAGTTTATTTAAAGGTATATCAAAAAAGAGAGTTTGTATTAACTGGAATATTTGGTTAATACAAACTCTCTTTTCATATCCGTAAACTCAACCCGAAAACAAAAAAAACAGTATTAGCCAGAATTAAATCTAGTCGATACTGTTTTTTAAATACTTGATTAATCAATTAAACTAAAATCCACTATCTAGTTGGTGGCGGAGCAATACGAGATCTCCATTTTGAAACAATTTTGAACTTCAAATTGGTTAAAAATCGTGTCCATGGCGTTCCAGACCTCGATATTGCGGAGCGGACAACGGCTATGCTGTTAATCCAACATGATGTTGTTTATTTTCATTCTTCTTCAAATGAATGTAGATCAAGTTCATTACTAATCCTACTAGAGCAACAATAATTGCTACATAGAAGGCTTTGGTAAAGTTACCATTATTTGCAGCAGCCATGTTAACGGCTACTTTTGGTGCGAAGAAAGCTGCAGCGGAATATCCAATAAAGACGATTCCGTAATTAGTACCTTGGTTAGCAGGACCATAATTTTCCATTACTAGTGGTGGGAAGACTCCCATAACTCCACCGAAACATAGTCCTAAAATTACGATACCAATGGCGAATCCTGCGGTTGAATGTACTCCAACTAAAATTAAGAAGGCAACTACGATTACGCCTAAGATAATATTCAAAGTTGAATTACGTCCTAATTTATCTGAAACTGTCCCCCAGATAACTCTGCCGGCACAATTGCATAATGAGTAAAGGCTAACGTAAAATGCGGCAGATGCTGCTGACAAACTAAACATTTGTTGTCCAATAACTGAAGCATTTGAAGCAATCATCAAACCTGAGAATGCTCCGGTACAAAGCATTGAGAAGATCAAATAGAAATATGGTGTCTTTAACATTTCAATCCAATTCTTATTGACCATCTTGCCACCTGCTTTAACTTCTGCAGGAACCCAACCTTTTGGCTGGAAATTGGCTGGTGCTTCCCTAACGAAGAAACTTGCAATTAAAACTACGGCTAAATAGATGATACCTAACATTCTAAAAGCATAAAGTACGTCATGACTCTCAACAAAATAATTACCGATCGGTGCAGCAATGATAGCTGCTCCACCCATTCCGGCTGTGATAATACCTGAAGCTAAGCCCTTCTTGTCTGGGAATAACTTGATAGTATTACTTAAACAACCTGAATATGCTAAACCTTGACCTAAACCACCGATCAATCCATAAGTTAGATATAACATTCCTGGACTTGTGACCATCCCTGTAAGGAAAAATCCTAGTCCAAACAAAAGTCCACCGATTGTAATTGACCATCTGGATAAACCTTTATCTGTTAAAAATCCTCCTAAAACCATCGGAATTGGGCTGATAGCTGAATTGATTGTAAATGCCAACATAATTTCTGACATACTCCAACCCTTAGAGGCACTCAACGGACCTGCGAAAACACTAAAGGCATAAACGGCTCCGGTACATAATAGAATTGCTGTTGAGGCAACTAAAACTTGCCAACGATTCACTTCTTTACTCATGATGCTTCCCCCTTACCTTTTACAGTAATTTTTTAGAGATCACATTTCTTTTAGAGCACTGTCTGCAGCGATACGTCCAAAGGTGAAGATATCGCTCAACGAGTTACCACCGAGTCTATTACCAGCATGAATTCCTCCGGCAACTTCTCCAGCAGCATATAGTCCATGAATAATCTGCCCATCTTTATTAATAACATGAGCATCTGTATCTATCTTTAAACCACCCATTGTATGGTGAATAGCTGGTTTTCTTGGTGTGGCATAGAATGGTGCTACTTTAACTTTCAAATCGAAAGCATTCTTATGAAATTCTGGATCGTCCCCATTATCAACATAAGAATTATATTTCTTGACTGTATCTTCCAAAACAGCTGGATCCATCTTCAATTGTTTTGCCAAATCTTCAATGGTATCAGCACGATACAAAGTTCCATTCTCAACTTGTTTGTCAATTTGTGCTTGGCTAGTATTATAGGCGGTCTTCTTAATCTCATCATCAGCAAGTAAGTAGAATAAATTACCATTATCAATGGCAGCTTGTGTCAACGCATCACGACTAGCGTACTCATTAACAAATCGTTTACCTTGTTGATTTATTATCACAAAGTTCTGTGGTGGAACTTGCAAACCAGTAAATATTTCACCGGTATTAGGATCAGATACTGGCATCATTTGTGAGAAGCCCATTCCAACTAAATCAGCTCCGGCACTTTGACCTAAACGGATTCCGTCACCAGTAATAGCTGGTGAATTAGTCGTCTTGATATTATCGTCGATGTCACTCCAATAAGTATTATATTGTTTGAGCATCTTTGTATTAGCACCGAATCCACCGGAAGCTAGCACAACTGCACCGGCATGGACAATAACTTTTTTACCATCAGAACTTCTAGCAATAACACCCTTAACGTTGCCGTCTTCAATAATTAATTGTTTAACGGCGGTATCAGTAATGATTTTGCCATCATGTTCTTTGACATATTTTGTCAAATTTTCAATATAAGCAAATCCCTGATTCCCCAATGGTTTGTGACCACGACGCCAAAGCGCACCAACTGGCATAGTTACTTGTGTTTCATCGAACTTAACTCCGATATCTTTAAGCCAGTTAACTGATTCCAAAGCGTGATCCGTTAATTCTTTAACTAAGTCATATTGACCATAAATTGTATTACCTTTCAAATCAGTTCTCTTACCACCAAGATAAGTTTGGATTCTGTGTAAGAGTTTTGAATCGAATAAGTAGGCTTTCTTGTCATCATTTTCTTTGAGGTATTCAGCAATTTGACCCTTCAAAGCACGGAAATCTTCCAAATATTCAGAATCAATTGTTGATTCATCCGTATCCATGATTTCCTTCAAAGTATGTTTTTCACCACTAATTGCTGGAAATTCATTTTGCCATGCTGGATCAGCAGCGTTCATTGGACCACCGGCACGAACAGTGTTTCCACCTGGTGATGGGAACTTCTCAACAACAATGGCCTTTTTACCATCTTGAATTGTCTTAGCAGCAGCAGTTAAACCGGCACCACCGGCACCAACGACAACAACATCTGTTTGATATTCGATAACATTTTGCTTATTAGGACCAGCTGACTTCTTACGTTTCTTCAAAATTTCTGGGTCAGCTCCGGCCATTTTTACAGCTTGGGCAACCCCATCAATTACCCCATTACTTGTGATGGATGCACCAGAAACAACATCAACGTTCAAGGTTTGACCATCAATAATTTGTTGTGGAACACGCTTGAATGCTACATCAGCGATTCCTTTAGTTTCACTACTGGTATCAATATCAATTGATTCAATTCGGTCATCTGACAATGTAACAGACATTGGTAAATCACCATTATGTCCGACTGCTGTAACTTTGAAAGTACCTGGTTGATAAGTAATGTCTTCTGGCAAATTCAATTGAGCAATAATATCTGAGAACTTCATGAATCTGTTAAAACAAGTTTCCAAAAAATCAACTGTTCGAGCTGATTTGATATTGCCATCTTCATCAAATGCTTCTTGGACTTTACCAAGTAAAAATTCATATCCGGGCATCACATTAGCGTTAACACCAGGTGCATCAAGGATCTGACGCAAATGCAATTGAGCGCGTGATGAACCTTGAACGTTGTATGATGCTCCAACAATCATGACTGGCTTGCCATCTAGTGGATGTAAGTTGAATGAAAGCCATTCGATGATACTCTTCAAAGCTGCGGGAATTGAATGATTATGTTCAGGAGTCGCAATAATTACACCATCTGCGGCTTCAATTTTTGTATTAAATTCTTGAATAATATCACTATTAGATTGATCTTTTGATTCATTGAACATAGGAACATCAGTTAATTCTAGGATTTCAATTTCTGCTTTAGATTCAAAGTGTTTCTGCATGTATTGTAGAAGCATTCTGTTGTATGACTTTTTGGCATTTGTACCAACAATCCCAATAAATTTCATTAGATATCCTCCCCATTAGCAACTTGTTTCCAAGAAAATTGTTTACTTGCATCGAAGAATTCATTATTGACAGTCAACTTATTTGTCAATTTAACGAATGAAACAAATTCATTAAATTCATGATCTAGTTCTTTAACTTTATTTGGATAAACCAGCATTCCATCATCATCAAAGGCTTCTAGTGATCTACCTAGAAGAAATTCAGCATTAGGCATAACCAAAGCTTTTAACTCTGGAGCCTCCAAGATTTGACGCAAATGTGATTGTGCCCGCGAAGTTCCAAGTGAACCGTGTGATGCCCCAACAATCATCACTGGTTTATTGATCAACGGACGTGTTGTGTATGACAACCATTCGATAGCATTTTTCAATACAGCAGGAATGGAATGATCATATTCTGGTGTCGCAAAAATTATTCCATCAGCCTGTAAAATCTTATCTGATAATGTTTGAACTGCACTAGGTGCCGTCTTATCCTCGGGTTCATTGAAGACTGGTATATCCTCAATTTCACAAATCTCAATTTCAGCAGTGTCAGCGTAATATTGTTTCATATATTTTAATAATTCACGATTAGTCGACTCAACTGAGTTAGTCCCAACAATTCCAACTATTTTCATAGCAAGTCCCCTCCTAATTGTTCTTAAATGCACAATTATCTTTTATTTCAAAACCGTTTCCATAGTAAGCGTTTACAATGGTACTATTGTCGTTAAAGAAATCATTAAATCAAAAAAATTTAATTGATTTCTTACTGATTAGTCTATGATATAGAACCATATTTGTGAAATATTTATTTAATTATTGGGCTATAAGTAAATTGTTATCGAAATTTTTAGGAGGGATATTTATGCCAAAAGTTGATTCTTTAAATATGTTGCTCTATCTCGACATGCTGTTGAAACATGGAAACTATACTAAAGCCGCGAAGGATCTCTATATCTCTCAACCGTATTTGACTCAAACGATTAAGTCTGCCGAAAAAGAATTGGGAATTGAAATCGTCAATCGCCAATCATCACCTTTACAACTAACCGATGCCGGACGTGTCTATTATCAATATTTGAACACTTTAGAAACTGAAAAGAGTAACTTTGAGAAACAAATCGTTAAGTATTCTTCGCCTGAGAATACCGTTATTCGAATTGGCGTCCTTTCTAGTTTAGGAACCTATCTCCTGCCGTTATTCTTAAAAGATTATTTGTCGCACAATCCTAAAGTAAAAATCGAATTACATGAGGATATCCCTGAAATAAATGAAAAAAAAGTTTTAAACAATGAAATCGACTTTTTAATTGGTCAAAATCCAGAAACCATTTCACCACGACTAACAGTTTATAATCGGGGAACTCATGGTTATTTTGCAATTATTCCCAAAACATCTAAGTTATACAAACCGAATAAAAGATACTTGGCATCTGGTTCCCTCAGCATGAAAGAACTTTTAACAGAAGACTTGGTTCTAACGACACACGGATCAGCTATCAGACGTCAAATTGATTATTTAATTAAGAAATACAATATAAATTCCAACATAATTTTGGAAAGTAATAATATTTTCACAACTGTAAAATTAGCTACTTCAGGAATTGGCGTAACCTTGTTGCCAGAAAGTGTCTACGTTGCTCCAAACAGTAAGGAATATAATATTTATCCACTGCCTCAAAGTATTATTTCACTTGATTACTTCATTGCTTATCAAGCTGACCGAACTTTGAATAACGCTGAAAACAAATTAGTTACGACTTTCTTAGATGATTTACAAGCTAGCATTGATAAAGATCCTAAATTATTTTGAAAAATTGAGACATACAAAAAGCCAACATTTACTGAAATATTCAGTAGATATTGGCTTTTTACTTGCTCTGAAATTTTTAAAGACTACCTAATGCAAATATCAATGGAATCGTAATCAAACTTAAAATTGTCGACAAACTCATAGCTGAAATGGCTGGGGCTGTGTCATCTTGTACCTGCAACGTGAACAGAACAACTAATCCAGCTACTGGACAGGCCGCCATGACAATCGTTGTATAAAAAGCAATTCCAGTCACTCCAACCAGTTTCAGAATAACTATGCCGATCATTGGAAAAATCAAATTTCTTAAAAGAATCGTCAATCCAATCTCCTTACCCAACATATCCTTTGTAAATTTGATATTAGCCAAACTATTACCAATCACAATCATTGATAATGGTGTATTTATTGAACCAATATACTTAATAACTTGATTTGGCATATTAGGAATTTTCACTGAGAAAACAAATATCAATACTCCTAAAACAATGGCAATAATATTTGGATTTAACAAGACCTGACGCCAATCGGTTTTCTCAACTGATCCATTATCGTTATCTTTGAATAGTGAAACGCCTTGGGTCCAACTGAAAATATTGAACGCTGCCAATGATACAACGGCAAAGAATACACCTTCTGAACCGAATAATGAACTAATCAAAGGTATACCCATAAATCCAGCATTAGAATAAATACTGCCATACTGGGTAATTCGGCGCAGATTCTTATTTTTTAGGCGACCAAAAATCAACTTTGCAGCAATGATTTCAATAATATATAAAATGAAAACAGCTATAATTGCCAAAATGAATTGCTTAATTCTGGAGCCTGAATATGGTTGTTCAAAAGCGTTGATAATTAAACATGGCGAAACGATATATAACAAAACGTTGGTTAAATCGCTAGATGTCTGTGAATGCATGAATTTCAATTTGTTGATCAAAACTCCGACTAGCATCAAACAAAACATCAACACGATTTGATTTATTAGTTGCCCTATATTCATATAAAGTACTCCCTTTCAGTAATACTTTACCTATGTTTTCAGTTTTAGACAATGTTTGATTGTAAATGCTCGCTTAATTTTCGTTTAAAAAATCCCGACAATTCACAAACTAGAATTGTTGGGATAGTTTTTTTGTTTTGTTTTTTTTAGATACTTGTAAGTGGGACTTACTCAACTTTTTATAACTGTATATTTTTGTTTGTTCGTCCTAAACGAGCTCCGTAGACCAATTTCACTCCGCTTTGCCTGACTTCCCAAATCATACGCACAGTACGCGTATAATTCGTGAAGTCAGGCAAATGCTCGGAAATTCCCGGTCTACTGCGCTCTCTGATTCTACGCCCGGCGTCGACTTGTTGACGGAAATCCTAATTGTTCTCGATATTTCGCCACGGTACGTCTAGCAATTTTTAATCCATCATCGACTAGCATTTCTGAAATCTTCTGGTCACTGAGTGGATTATTTTTATCTTCTGCGGTCAAAATACCTTTAATCTTTGTCTTAACTTGATCAACTGATTGATCCTTGCCTACTGTAACTTTGCTACGACGTGAGAAGAAGCGTTTCAATTCAAATATTCCGAAGTCTGTTTGGATGTATTTGCCATTGATTGTTCGGCTAACGGTTGATTCACTCAATTGCAATTTCTGAGCGACATCCCTAATTAATAGCGGTTCTAGTGCCTCTGTTTCTTGCATAAAGAATTTGTATTGTGCCTTAACGATACATCTACCGATAATTGAAATCGTGTCGATACGACGTTGTAAATTGTATTCCAAAGCTTTGTATTGCGAATACTTGTCCGAAATATATTTGTTCACTTCGTCATCCGTTGATTGAGTCAATCTATCATAAGTTTCTTCTGCGAAAACTAATTGTGGCTGACCATATTTAGTAATCGAAAGCGTTAATTTATCTTTATTTTTCTTCACTTGTAATTCAGGTACGACATACTGTTCACCTTGAGCCGTATATCTTTGTCCTGGATTAGCTGAAAGCGATTGAATAAAAGTAATATTCTCCCGTAATTCTTCATTCGATAATTTAAGTTTCAACTTCAATTGTTTCCACTCATGCTTAGTGAATAATTCGAAGTCGTCGCTCAACATCGCCATGATTGCACTGTTAGCATTATCAGCCTCAGCTTGTAGGTAGAGACATTCTTGAAGATCTCTAGCCCCAATCCCAGGAGGATCCAACCTGTGCAAAAGTGTTTTTGCATCAAGCAACATAATTGGTGTTATCCCGTCCACTTCCGCAAAAATTTCCTTGTCTGAGACGGTCAGATAACCATTTGGATCCAATTGTTCCACCAGATAAACTACCAAATCTCGTAATGGCGTCTTTCTCATAGTTAATTGGACTTGGTCTAACAAATATTCAAAAAGCGATTGTTGGTCATCCCTTATTTGAAATGAAGTGTTCTCGGCACTATCAATAAATGGCATATCCAAATTCATATGCACATCAAATAATGGATTCTCCAAACTCTGCTCGTTTAAATATTCAGCTAAATCAATCGCATCCGATTGTAAAATTAAAATTGATTGTCGCATTCCTTGCGTCAAAGACAACCCTTGAACTTGTTTTTGGTTTAGATTCTGTTTAAGTTCCATCAGGTTCCCTCCCCTCTATTTGTTTATCAACAGAAATCATAATGTATACATTTTGTCTATTTTTATGCTGTGCAGAATTCTGTCGTCAAAAAACTGTTTCCAATATAATTACTAATATAATGATAGCGCTTTTTTGAGTGTTTGTATTTAATCTCTCAAAATTTATTTAGACGTCTTCCTTGAAAGGTCCATGAACGAACTCAATCCGCTTGAATTAAGTCGCAACAAACGGTCACGAAATTCCGTTTCATCCAGCTCCACTTGATTCCCGTTATATAAACGAAACATCATCATGGTATTTCTGATTAAGAAGCTGGAACAGATATAAGCATCCAACTTGGAAATATCGAATTCTTGATAAATTGCTTCTGAAAATCCCGCTGAAACCTTGGATCCAACCTTTCGAGACAAGAAACTGTAATCGTCTGAAGTCATCATCAGGGTATAAAAATCACGTGAATTTCTAAAGAAGTCAAAGACTTTATCAATAATATAGCCTGACTGTGACAAAGTTTCATGAAGTGGTTTCTCAATCATAACCTCCAATAACTTATCGGCAATCTCATCAACAACAGTATTAGAGAAATCTTCAATTGAATCGTAATGTAGGTAAAAAGTCTTTCGATTAATATGAGCCGTTTCCGTTAATGCTTTCACTGTAATATCACGAAAACTAGTCGTTTTGGCAAGTTTTCTAAAAGCTAATTGCAGTGATTCGTTGGTCTTCTGCACTCTACGGTCAATTTTTTTCATTATTTTACCTCTCTTTTCACTTTTTGACGATAATACACACTATGTGTATTTATGTTGTGGAATCAAATTTATTATGAAGCTATTATTTAAGCCACAGGTGAGTATTAATTACACGCCTACTATAACATATTTTTAAAGGGGCAATTCAATGATTAAAGAAGAATGGAAATACCTGCTCAAACATAAACTAATGGTTATTGTCTTTGCGGTAATGATCTTTATTCCATCAATATATTCTGTAACATTTCTAAAATCAATGTGGGATCCGTATGGTGAACTCAAGAACCTCCCAGTTGCTGTCGTCAATAATGATAAAAAAGTCGACTATCAAGGTACAGAATTGAATGTTGGTAAAGACTTAGCCAAAAATTTAAACAAATCCAAAGCCATGGGATTTCATGTCCTCAGCTCTAAAAAGGCTGCTAGTCAGGGATTAACTGATGGTAAATACTATATGGTAATTACTATCCCTAAAGACTTTTCTAAAAATGCAACGACTTTACTAAATAAGAAACCTAAAAAAATGATTCTGAATTATGAAACTAGTGCTGGTCACAACTTTACTGCATCAAAAATGACTAGTTCTGCGGCCCAACAAGCTGCCCAGAGTGTTTCTGATCAAGTCACTAAGACTTACTCAAAAACAATGTTTGCTTCTATTAAACAATTATCCACTGGTATGAATACTGCTGCTAAAGGTAGTAAAAAATTAGCTACCGGTGGAACCAAAGTTGAAAGTGCCAATCAGCAAATCACAACTGGCTTGAATACTTTGGCAATCAGTTCCCTAACTTTCTCTAATGGAACTCAAACTTTAAATCAAGGCTTAAACCAATATATTTCTGGTGTGGATCAAGTCGCAAACGGATCACAAACTTTAACTTCCGGACTTAATCAACTTAACGGCAAATCTACTACTTTAGCTAGTGGTGTTAATCAATTAGCTAGTGGAAGTGGCAGCCTAAGTTCTGGTATTCAAAGTTACACTGCTGGAGTCGATTCACTTAACTCTGCAACTGGTTCTCTGAATTCTGGTGCTGGTGCGTTAAGTTCCGGAACTAATACTCTGGCAAATAGTTCTAATACATTGAATTCTGGACTAAATCAAATCCATTCGGCTAGCCAAGAATTAACTGATAATCTTCAAAAAGTTAGTGATGGCTTGACTGGAAGTACTACACAATTGAATAGTTCAATCAACAATCTTAAATCACAATTAACCGACAATGGCACAGCACAAGCAACTGCTATTAAGAATGATTTATCAGATTTACAACAGGCAATATCAGACCAAACGACTTCAAATAATAACGTTTCATCACAAGTTGCTAAAGTTGCTGATGAACAAGGTCTAACTGATGACCAAAAAACTGCCATTCTTGGTGCTGTTTCAAGCTCTAACAATGACAGTTTAAGTAAAATTTCTACAAATTTGAGTAAAGATATCAACACGATGTTAACTACTCAAGCCAATACGGCCACACAAATCAGTTCACTTCAAAATAGCGTTGGCGATTCTCAATCTGATTTATCCACAGTTATTGCACAGTTAGCTGCTGGTTCTCAAGAATTAACGACCCAAATTGGAACGGCAACAACCGGTATGGGGCAATTAAATTCCGGTATTGGAACAGTTAATACTAATACTGCCAAACTTGCTCAAGGAACTTCTCAATTGAATTCTGGAACAAGTCAACTCGCTGGTAATAGTTCTTCATTAAATAGTGGTGCTAATACTTTGAACTCTGGTATTGGATCATTAAATTCACAAATGCCTAGTTTAACTTCTGGTGTTAGCCAGTTAGCCTATGGTGCCAACACACTCAACACTGGTGTTTCTCAACTAGTTTCTAACGGATCACAATTGACTTCAGCTACTGGTCAACTAGCATCCGGTGCTAATCAAATTGCTAGTGGATCACAAACTTTGGCTAACGGCTCATCTGAAATGGGAACCGGCGTTAACCAAATCACTAATGGTAACCAAACTTTAACTAAACAGCTAGCTAGTGGTGCTAAAAAATCTAACATCAAAGCGACTGACCTAACTTACAATCAACTTGCTAAACCAACTACTACCAAGCACACTGAACGTGATACTGCTCCAAACAATGGTACTGGTATGGCGCCATACATGTTGTCGGTCTCTCTCTTCGTTGGTGCACTAGCTTTCAACTTAATGTTTGATATCTACACGCCAAGAAAATTCCCAAGAACTGGACTAGCTTGGTGGGCTAGCAAGTCAACTATCACCGGTGCTTTCGTACTTGGTGAAAGTTTAGCTGTTTACATCTTGCTTAGTCTCATTGATGGTCTTGCCCCTGTTCAAGGATTCGCAACTTTCATCATGTTACTTCTAACCGGATTAGTCTTTATGTCAATTGTCTACTGGCTAAACTTAGTCCTTGGAAAAGTCGGTTCGTTCTTGAGTATGATTTTACTGGTCTTCCAACTTGGTGGATCTGGTGGTACCTATCCAATTCAATTATCAAACGGATTCTTCGAAGCAATTCATCCTTGGCTACCAATGACCTACTCGGTTGATGGCTTGAGACAAACTCTGATGATTGGCGATTCCGCTATCCCACAAATGATAACGTTGTTCACAATTACAGTAGTCTTCTCGTTGCTAAGTATTCTCTTCTTTATTAGAAGAAAATCACGTATCAAAGAAATCGACTTCACTAAAGAAGCTGCAGAGCATTCCTTAGTATAAATTTATTTAAAAAGTCACAAAAATAATAGACGAGATATCTATTAATTCTGTGACTTTTTATTTACAGTTATTTAAATTGGTATATATTCAAAAGATTGATATATTAGTATTAAAAAACAAATGGTATATTTTATTCACTTTAGATTGAAAACGTTTTATACTCATGGTGTTAAAAATAATAAATGGACCATTTTCACTCAATAGGTCAAGGAATTTTGAGGGAATTAACCAACCTATTGATTTAGTTTCAATTGAGCAAACAAGTTTTCATTGATTTAGAGTGTGGTACTTGCCGTCGTCCGTTCCGCAATATAGAGGTCTGGAAAGCGGTGGGCACGATTTTGAACCAATTTTAAAATTCAAAAATTGTTTCAAAACTCGGCCTTCTTCTAACCTGGCAAAATCAGCCAGCTAAGAAGAATTTCACCGCTGAGACCTCTATATTGCTACACTACCGACTAGACTAATGATTTTTATTTTTGTTCATATTATCTTGATTGAATTATTCTAAAAAAATCCAATAAAAATAAGAAGGCAAAAACTAGTCTGGAATAAAAATTGAAATTGGCTCAGTAGTGAATTTATTCTTAGTCAGCGAAGCTGGCTTAGAATAAGGCCGAGTTTTGAGATAATGCCGAACTTGCATTAGCTCAAAATCGTGCCCACTACGTTCCAGCCAAATTTCAATTTTTATGGAAGACGGAAACAATCAACATCTAGCAAGAATCAATAAAAATTTGTTTCAACTCTCTAATTTCTAATGAGTCAATTAAGTCTAATACTTATGCCACTCTCGAATGGGGATATCATATATGAAATATAAAAAGTCAATGTTCTTTATATCTTTAGTCGGTTTATTTCTAGCATTTTTGTTTTTTATAATACCTAACGTGAGCACAGCTAACGCCGCAACAGTTTCCCCTCCAGTATCAGGGTTAACGAGTTCTCCACCAGGGACTAGTACCGCGGTATCACAGTCAACAGTTACTCCAAGAAGTGACATTCCTATCATCGGATTGAACGGATCTGATGCATCAGTTACCGATATGAATGGTACACCAGTTAAGCCTACCGACGACTTATTTACTTGGTTAAACTTCAATGTTAACTACAACTGGTCTATCGCTGACAACGTTCAAATAAATGATGGTGATACTTCTTCATTTACATTACCAGCTGGCTTGGTATCAAGCGGTGACCTATCATTCCCTATCTATAATTCAAAGGGTGTTCAAATCGCCACTGGTTCTATTAAAAATGGTGAAAAAGTTGGTACTATAACATTCAATAACGAATTAGCTAACACCACAACTGACCGTAAAGGTACATTATCTTTAGTTTCCAAAGGTACAAGTACTGGTACCGGCAATGAAGGTGAAAATTGGATGTTCAACAAAGTTGGTTGGGTCGCTGGTTACGATTCTAACGGTGTTCCTAACGAATTAACTTGGAACGTTGCTTTCAATCCTAATCAACATAACCTTTCAAACGTTGTTATCACCGATATTCTTGGACCAAACCAAGAGTACATCCCTGGTTCCATCAATGCTATTGGTGGTTCCTACGTGGACGGTAAATTCGTCGGCGTCAACCAATTACATCCTACTGTAACTACTGAGGGCAACAAAGTCATCATTAGTTTCCCTGGTAATGTAACAACTGCCGTTGATATTTACTACAGAGTCAAAGTAACTGGTGCTAATCCTGACGGTTCCAACACTTGGAGAAACCACGCTAATATGGGTTCAAGTGAAGGTAACTACGAAGTCGACGCCTCAACATCTTGGGGTGGTTCTGGTACCGGTGGTGGTACTGTTCAAACTGGTGGTTTCCAACTAACAAAGTTAGATTCCGTCACGAACAAGCCACTAGCTGGTGCTACTTATGAACTTACAGATAGCACTGGTAAAGTTGTCATGACCAACCTTGAAACTAATAGTAACGGTCAAATTGCTATAAAGGGATTAGCTCTTGGTAGCTATTCTCTTAAAGAAATCACCGCTCCTGCTGGTTATCAAGTAAACACAGATCCAATTAACTTTACAGTCCCTACAAACGGGGATCTCATAGTTGGTTTAGGTCAAAAAGATGTTGCCGACACCGGTAATGTAATTTTGACAAAAGTCGATTCTAAAGTTAATAAGTTACTACCTGGCGCAATTTATAATTTACTAGATAGCAACGGAAATATCCTTGAGGGTAATCTAGTAACTGATGCCAATGGTGAAATTGGTATCACAAACTTATCTCCAGGATCATATTCCCTAGTTGAAATCAAAGCCCCTGAAGGCTATGACCTCAATAGCAATCCAATCAAATTTGAAATCACAAGTAACAAGACAACTATTCTCGAAGCAGAAAATGTTGCCACTCCTTCTGAACCTGGTACAGTACAACCTCCTACCATTACTCCAGAAGAACCTGCTGTTGGTAATGTTGTTTTAACTAAAGTCGATTCCAAAGTTAATACACTTTTACCCGGTGCAATCTTTAATTTACTAGACAATAACGGTAACGTTATTCAAAGTAATCTAGCTACCGACGGTAATGGTAAAATTACTATCGCTGGTTTACCTGTTGGATCTTACTCATTAGTTGAAGTTAAAGCCCCTGAAGGTTACGACATCAACAAAGATCCTATCAAATTTGAAATTACCAAAGATGTTACAACTGAACTTGAAGCTGAAGATATTGCTACACCTTCAGAACCAGGAACAGTTTTACCTCCTATCATTACTCCAGAAGAACCACCAGTTGGCGAACTTCTTTTGAACAAAGTTGATAGCGTAACAAACGACCCATTACCTGGTGCAGTTTATGATTTACTCGACAATAATGGCAACGTTATCCAAAGTAATCTAACTACTGACGGCAATGGTAAAATCAGTATTTCCGGATTGCCAGTCGGATCTTATTCATTAGTTGAAACAAAAGCTCCAGAGAATTATCAACTAAATAAGACTCCTATCAAGTTCGAAATTACCAAAAATAATACAACTGTTCTTGAAGCAAAGAACGTTGAAATCCTTAGTGGACCTGAAGAACCTGGTACAACAATTCCTCCTGTTAAACCAGAGGAACCTGGTAAACCTGGAGTTACAAATCCTCCAGTTAAACCAGAACAACCTGGTAAACCCGGAGTTACAAATCCTCCTACTGAACCTATTTCACCAAAACCTCCAGTTAA
>CALNAK010000012.1 GCA_937874185.1 uncultured Lactobacillus sp. | reverse complement strand
AAAAATAGCAGTTGTCTTTGATGCTAAGTAACGATAGCCAAAATATGAAACAACACCCCCAAGTATAATTGACAATAACACGAACCACCCGTTAGACTTATCTATAAATACACAGGCCGGAGGTATGTCTAAAATAATATCAATTAATACTGTTACTAAAACTAATTCAATAAGTTGTCCTACCTTTTTCGATATGACAGTTATTGCACGATTAAATATCATTGATTACCCTTTCAATAATTAGTTAAGTTAGTACTACAGACTCAGTTTAGATAGTAGGGGCATGTGTACCATATTGTCGTCTAATTTATATATGCGCATGTTTTGGATGAATCCACAAAATTAAGTCAATGACAAGGCCACCACGGATAAATAACATAATAGTTCCCTTTAGTGTGGCCCTTTATAGCGTTAAAATACTATGTTCGTTTACACTCAAATTGTTAAATATTAAAGTAAAATCCCACATGATATACGATGAATGCCTATATTTTGGAAGGTTGAAGAATAACCTTATTCTTAAATGCTTATCGACTAAGATTACCGAAAAAATCTTGTAATCTAGCATATATTCTGTATTGTCTTAGCCTTAATGGATAAAGTATATACAGCCCTACCAATTTAGTAAAATATGGTGGTTCCAAAACCTCTAAAATTTATTTAATCCTTACTTCACTCAATCATATGATCAACATTACTCTACCTACATCAATGCAAATTATATACCAGCAAACATCCCCAGTAAAACATAGTCAACATTATTGAATCATGTCCACGCAAGATTTTGCAAAAGAATTATATGAAGATTTACTAGTTTGACAGGATATATCTTAAATTTAAACACAAAAACATGTTTATAGTTAGGATCTCAACTTGCTATGATATTTATCTAAAAACCAAGCTTATTTTTTTCGTTGAGACAAAATTACCACTTGTTTCCAGTAAAGCATCGTTGATGACTTCTAGTATGAGCTCTTGCCACAGTTGTTCCAGCATAAACAACTGTATTCACTGTTTTATGCAGTCCTGAGCCAAAGCCCTCCCAAGAATCATCTGTTGAACCTCCACTAATCATCATTAGCTTTTCCGAGTTCAATACATTACGTTGCGTTTTAAAATCCATTTTTACTTCTCCTTGAATAAAAATATAAAATTTGTAACAAAAATATTACACCAGTAAACTTCATTGCATCGTACCATCCGTAGAAGAAACTTTCTTCTGAGACAAAGTTTAACCCAATACGTGCTAGAAAAACACCAATCATTATGCTTAATCCGTTATACACATAATTCTTTACCACTTACTATTACCTGCTTTTCTCCATCCTGACCGAATTTGATCCAAATGGTTCCACGCATCTTTTGCAACATAAGTTGCTCCACCAGCGATAATTGGACCTACAATTGGCAATAGTGGAAATCCCCCCGAAACTTTTGCTAATTCTTGTTCTGACAACTTTTCCATAAATAGTTATCCTCCTTTCGTAATATATTCATATTATATAAAATAAGTTCCTTAAAAATTGAGACATTTTGTCCATACAACTAGCTTTCCCGTCCAATATCTTTTCATTTAAAAATTAAATTATTTACATTTGTATGCAATACTTTAGATAATTGAATTATTGTATCAATGTCCGGTATTCTCGATCCAGTCTCATATTTTGCTATTGTTGACAAGCTGATGTTCAACTCATCTGCTAAATCTGCTCTTCTGTACCCTAATTCTAATCTCAATCGTCTGAGATTATATGCAATATCTTCTGATTCGCCCCCAATAACTGTGGCTATATCTGCCTCACTCAATCGGCAAAACTCATGGTTCTCGATCATTATGCTCCCCTCCTCTGTAGAATTATAACAAAACCGCTTTATATGAATTTCAATAATTAGCAGTTTAAAAAGTGACATTTTTTAGTGATTATCCAGACATTTTATGATAAAATATTGGATTCATTCCAAA
>CALNAK010000011.1 GCA_937874185.1 uncultured Lactobacillus sp. | reverse complement strand
TAAGAATATTATGTACAAAAAGGCATTAGTACTTGCCCTTCAGGGCAAAAAAGTATGCCCGATTGTACGCTGATTATTTTTTGAAAACTTGCTATATTAATTACATATCAAGTTTAAGGAGAATACAATGGGTAAATCACTTGGAAAATTAGGATCGTGGATATACGGTCATGCCAAAATAACGATATTTGGATTTATTATAACAGTGGTTATTTCTGTTGTAGTGGCATTAAGTATCGGTGTTCACTTTGATGCTGCTGGGATGTCAATTCAAGGATCAGAGTCTGAAAAAGCTAATAAATTAATGGAAAAAGAATTTCCAAATACTAAGCAGAATGGCGGTCAAATTCAAATTGTATTGCATTCTAGCAATGGGAAACCATTAAGTACACCTGATAATCAAAAGACCATGAATGATCTGTTTACAGATGTTCAGAAAAATAAGCATGTTAAGATGGTTGTTATTCCTCAAATGTTACAAAGTTTTAGTAAAGATAACATGACAGGTATCGCTAGAGTTATGTATAAACAGAAAGGTGATAATGTTTCACCTAAAACAATTAAATCTTTACAAAAATCATTAAAAATTACTCGCAACAAGAGTATTCAAACGGAACTAACGTCAAATGATGTTACTATTTCTCCAATGGATAATGGCGAACAGGCAGAAGTAGTTGGATTAATTATTGCTTTTATAATATTATCTATTACCTTTGCGTCATTATTGGTAGCAGGTATTCCGATTTTATCAGCGATTCTTGGATTGATTGCTGGCATGATGTTGGTTCTAATTTCAACAAATTTCTTGTCTGTTGGGACTTTTTCAATGTCATTAGTTGGTATGATGGGACTAGCCGTCGGTATTGATTACGCGTTATTTATTATTTCTAGATATCGACAAGAATTAGTTGAAAAATCAAAAAAAGAGGCATTAACTTATGCAATGTCTACTGCAGGAACATCAGTTGTTTTTGCTGGAGTAACGGTTATAGCGGCCTTACTTGGCATGACAATTTTAGGAATTGACATGCTTACAGTAATGGGAATGACTGCAGCAATGTCTGTCTTTACGGCGATTTTGACCTCGTTAACTTTTGTTCCAGCAATGTTAACAATCTTAGGTGATCGAGTTACTGGAAAAAAACCTAATCGTGTTTTATATATAGTTAGTCTACTACGTGTAAAAGGTGGATGGGGTAAATTAGTTACAAAATATAAGTATTTACTCACGATACTTGTTATTGGATTGCTAGCAACAGCAACGATTCCGTTTACTCATATTAATCTGGGATTACCAAATGATGCTGTCAAATCTGAAAAATTGACAGAGCGTCGAGCATATGATATTTTGACAGAAGCTTACGGAAAAGGTAGTCAAGCTACTCTAGTTGTACTTGTGAGAAGCGATAATCAAAAAGCAGTTCAAAATGGTATACAAAAGATTAAAGCATTATCCAATGTTGTGTCAGTCTCACAAGCAGCTCCAAGTGAGAATAATAAGTATCAAATGATTACTGTAATACCTAGTACTGATTCCAATGATGTTAAAACAAAAAAAGTGGTGCATCATATTAGAAAATTGGCTAATAAAAATGATATTCCTCCACTTTATGTAACGGGTGCTACTGCAATCAATATTGATATGTCGGACGCTTTGATGAAGGCGTTACCTAAATTTGCAATTTTAATTGTTGTTTTCGCATTTATTTTGTTAACAATTGTCTTTAGATCATTACTAATCCCTGTTGTTGCTGTTGCGGGATTTGTACTGTCATTAGGGGCAACCTTAGGAACTATTGTATTTGTTATCCAAGATGGCAATTTTATTAACCTTTTGGGAATTCCTAATAAGGGAGCAATTTTAAATTTCTTACCAGTTTTGGTTATTGGGATTATGTTTGGGTTGGCGATGGATTATGAAGTGTTTTTGGTTAGCCGAATTCGTGAAGAATATTTAAAATCTCATGATACACGTCAAGCAGTGATGGCTGGCATGAAGGACAGTGGACCGGCCGTGGTGGCGGCAGCTTTAATTATGATAATCGTCTTTTCCGGATTTATATTTGCCAGTGATGCTGTTGTTAAAACAATGGGATTGGCCTTAGCAACAGGTATTTTGTTTGATGCTTTATTTGTTAGGTTAGTGCTAGTACCAGCAACTATAGCAATATTTGGATCTTCTAGTTGGTATTTACCGAAATGGTTGGATAAATTTTTGCCAAATGTAAAAATTGACTAATTGAATAAACACTGAGACTAAGCTAGAATAAAAAAAGCTTAGTCTTTTTTAAAAGGAGATTTATATGACTAAAGAAAACAATATACAGACGAAGCGTTATTTATTTGATTTATATCGTTGGCCAATGATATTTTTAAGTTTAATGATTTACTTTTTGGCTTTTTATCTAAGAATGGAAGTAAAAGACATTGGTAGCATTCAAACATCAACATTTTTTACACTTTATGTTGTGCAATCAGTTAGTAACTATTTCAGTAGTTACATTACAAGATTTAGTAAGTTATTATATTTATTTCTGCAAATAGTAATTATTGTTAGTGCTGGAATTTTAATTAGCCCAGGAGAAAACATGCTTTATATAGGTATGTTACCACTTCTTGGTCTTCAAATTGTGACGCTCTATGATGACGTCAAGCTTTTTACTTTTTTAGTTATTTTAGTACCATTTCAGGTTATCATTGTAGTGTTACAGTATCTCAATAGTGGCTTCTTTTTAACCATCATGTCTATCCAATCGTCAATGGCTTTAAACATTATTTTTTTCATAACATGGCGTTTTTATCGTCAACAAGTTAGCCAATTAATTAAGACACAAAGTTTGCTCAATGAGTTACAAGTTGCTTACACTGAAGTTAAAGAAATTTCGCAACAAAACGAACGTAATCGAATTGGCCGTGATTTACATGATACTCTAATGCAAGGACTTGTTGGTGTTACAATGCAGCTGGAAGGAACCAAATTACTTTTATTAAATCATCAAGTGGACAGAGCTACCCAAGAAATTGATAAGACAATTTCTTTAACACGTGATTCACTGCAAGAAGCTAGACAATCTGTTTACGATATGCGAAAAAATAATAATGATCAGATTAAACTTCGTGATCGTTTGGATAAATTGGTAAAAGTTTTTCATGAAAATTATAGTTTGAGTGTTAATCTGGGTGTTGATGTTGCAATTGCAATTCCAAAGAATGATTTGGAAGAAATTATTAGAATTATTTCTGAATCACTTACTAACATTGTGAAGCATTCTCAGACAGATGTTGCTATCGTAAAAGTTTCACTAGATGATGTTTTATCGATTACTATTATTGATTATGGGGTTGGGTTTAATGTTAAATGGGGAATAAAAAAATCAAATCATTTTGGTTTAAACGCAATTATAGAGCGTGTTGAAAAACTTGGTGGTACTACAAATATTTTCAGTCATGCTGGCGAAGGAACGCGAATAGACATTAAAATACCAAAAAAATTGAGGTGGCAGCATGGTGAGTAAAATAATGATTGTAGATAACCATGTTATCGTCCGTGAAGGGTTGAAACTGATTTTTGAGACAAATCGAGACTATAACATTGAATATGAAGCTATCGATGGGCAGGAGGCAATTGCTTTATTAAAAATAAAGCAACCTGATTTAATTTTGTTGGATATCAAAATGCCTAATATTGACGGATTTGGGGTTATGAATTACGTTAATGATTATTGCCCTGAAGTTCCAGTAGTGGTACTTTCAACGATTGATAATAGCCAAGATATCAAAACAATGCTGAAGTTAGGTGCTAAAAGCTACTTACTAAAAGACGCCAGTACTGATGTTATTTTCAATACCGTTAGTAATGCTCTAAAAGGAAATACAATCTTACAGTATAATGTCACGGAGATAGTACGGCATGAACAAAGAAACATGCAAAATAATTTTTTTCAATTAGAGAGTCTGGAAGTAGATCTTCTGACTAGTCTTGCTCAAGGAAAAAAAATTAAACAAATTGCGGTGGATCAGCATTTTTCAGAAAGAACGGTTAAAAATAATTTAACTAAAATCTACAGTAAACTTGGAGTCTCATCCGGTTTAGAAGCGGTTGCCCTAGCTGTAAAGAATGACTTAATTACATTTTGATTTTAAAAAATAATATCTAGGTAATTTGATAAATTAACTGTAGTATTAATGTTGGTGCCAGATGCTGTTTAATTCAAAACAATCATACAAATTTATGTATTACTACATAAATCACATTATAAAAACGGTATAGCTAATTTGGCACTAAATTTTTGAAGAACCGATGAATTTAAAATACTAATAATATGATTCCCAATTATTGTCATATTTGTTTTAAAATGTGAAAGTAGTAACTTATACTCCCACTTTTTCGGAAAATTTTAATTCTAAAACTCCAATTCTTAGAAGATATGTTTTTAAGTTCAGTTTATTTTGATTAATTGATTTTATTTTAGTAAATATGAATCTATTGAATTCTTCACAATATATGGAACTAATAATTTCTTCTTTGGACTTAAAATGTACCTGTAGAAACACCTGCGTGTTTAGCTATATATATAATTTTTGTTTGTTTAATACCTTGATTATTAAACAATATAATTGCGGAATCAAATAGTTTTTCTCTAGTCGTTAATTTTTGTTATGCTCGAGTCATTTTATTTCTCCATTAATATTTAATTATACATATTATATAATGAACTGGTTCAGTGAATTAGTTCATTATATAACAAATGAGTTACGATTAGGAGTGCATATTTTGTTTATCTTCAGTTTAACGTATAAAAAGCCTTTACAAGAAGTTGAAAAGCTTCTAAGCGAGCATAATCAGTATTTAGAAACTTTTTATAAAGAGGGTATTGCTGAATATAATATTATTGGATTTCAACTTAAAAAAATGAATGAAATGTTCAAACAAATTGTTGGCCACTAGAAACTAATAAAGAAAACAAAAAATACAGTACAATATGAAACTGAGTTTAGGGTTATTTGTTATAAAATAACCCCTAAACCTTTTCCTGTATAACCGCGGATTACAAATCCAGCTCCTGAAAAGATATCTTTTGCATCGTTTTCACTAATATAAATTGTTATATATTTACCACTTTTAGTTACCTTAGACACACCCTGCTTATATTTAGCGGCTCTTAGTTAATCACTTAACTGATTATTAATTTAAGGTGGAATAGTGTAGACAGTATTTCCAACTATTGTAACATTATTGCTATCTACATTTTCTGACGAATGCACTGTGTTGTCACTAACCTTTGGTATGCCTATACTATTATTGAAACTAACTTGCATTAGTGGTACGGTCATACCTGCTACAATCACACTTATTAGTAAATATACATTTATGTTCGTGAAAATCATGAGATTATATCCTTATAATTAGCTCTACATAAATTATAATACGACAAAAAAGCTGTTCCAAAATAAAAGGCTTACATTGTCGTCAAAAAGATATTATTTTTAACATATTAAGAAATTAAATCATGAAATAAGCCAATAATTATGATTATTTTATAGAGTGCTAAAATCTTAGATATAAGTATGTAAGGACAGTAAATTATGACGAACCCTGTGCTGTTTTGTATGATTTTCGATAAATCTAGATGTTTTTATGTATCTATCCCTTTTATCATGCTAAGAGTAAACATTAGTTAAATTTTTATCATGTATCAAAATCAACACATGCACTTACTAATTAATAGTGATATACTAATTATGCGTTAATACTTAACTAAAAAAGAGGATATAAAATGACAAAAACAGCATTAGTAACAGGCGGAAATAAAGGTATCGGTTTTGAAATTGCTAAAAATTTATTAATAAACGGATATAATGTGGTAATCGGCGCTAGAGATGTCACTCGTGGAAATAAAGCGGTTGATGATTTAAGTAAGTATGGCGACGTGGCATTGCAAATTCTTGATGTTAGTAATGTAAGCAAGATTAATGAAGTTGCCAATAAAATAAGTCATAATTACCCTGAATTAGCATTGTTAGTTAACAATGCTGGTATACCAGGAGACATGCAAAAATCTGCTTGGGAATTTACAGTAAAAGAATTACAAGAGACTTACACAACTGATTTTTTAGGTGCTTATGAGTTAAGTCGTTCTTTGTTACCTACCATCGAAAAAAATCAAGGTACAATATTTAGCATGACAATTCCAATTGAACCTAATAATTTCTTCCACCCTTTTGCTTACTTATCAGCAAAAGCACCATTAAACATAATGACAAAAACCTGGGGCCTTGAATTTAAAGAACAAAATAAACCAGTTGAAATTTTTGCTCTTATGCCAGGAGGGGTAACAACAGATCTTAATAACCATATGGACGCACCAGGATTTAAAACGGCTGAAGAAGCTGGCCGATTAGTTGTTGATTTAATCACTGATAATACTGATCGTTCTGGAAAAGTAGTTAATTTTGACGGAACAGTTGCTGAGTATGTATAAAAGTGATAAATAAAAAAACAGGACATAAGTATTAAATTATGCCCTGTTTTTTATACTAATTATTTGTAACAAAATGTAAGCTAGATATTTTTTTATGCTGTTTCATTAATTCAAGACATTATGCTAATAAGGAAACTATGAACGTAAAAATTTGAAAAAGAGCAATCATTCTAGCTTTTCTACTTGACTTAAGTATAGAATATAAAAACTTGTGTTTCCTACTTTGCTTTGTTATTCTATTATTTATTAGTTTATGTATCAAATTGAAGAAAGGAATAACTACATGACTAAACTCAGAATTACATTTATAAATAGTGAGACATTGGATATTAATCAAACTACATTGCTTGATTTAGCAATCTATGAAAAAGAAAATTATTTCAATATGTCACCAAGAACTACCAAAAATATAACATTATCGGAATCATCACATTTTTATGGTCCTATAAGCATACAAGATATTCACGACCCTAATTTGATAATGAGTCTCTTAAACTTTTTACACAGCTCTGATTTTTTCTATGTTCACAATCAACCAGAAACAATCTATGCCAGCTCCTCTATTTATAAGATTGAACAAAAGGATTAAAACAAAAATATTTTAGTTACTTCTAGACAAATAATAGTGATGATGTTATCATTAATACATCGTGAACGATTTAATTGTTCGCGATGTATTAATGATTCAAGAAAGAGGAATTACAATGTTCAAACATACACGTGCCTTACAATTTAATGCAAAGCCAGATCGTCCTG
>CALNAK010000010.1 GCA_937874185.1 uncultured Lactobacillus sp. | reverse complement strand
GAAGCTCCCAAATTGCCAATAGAAGATGTGACAGCAGATATTAATTGCCCCATAATTTGGGTCAAACCAGTAATAATCATTGTGTAGTTGGCGTACATGGCAACAGATGTCAGACCAATATAGTAAGAAAGTAATAAGTTATCAGTACCATTCACAATGATTCCACCCATTTTTGATGAAAGCATACCACTAATATTTTTCTTCATATACACAGTAACTTTGTCGCTAACCTTTTCTTGAGGATACTTCTGCAAGTATGGATATAATTTATCAACAACTCTTGATACATGGTAGTTCGATATGAGCATAATTGCAGCTTGAATAAAGAGATAGAGATAAAAATCTCTAAAAATATACAGCATTAATATTTGAAGCAGTTGACCACTGATATTGTATCCAACTGTATTTAGAGTATTTATGTACCCTTTCTGATCTGCTATCAGCAGGGTTCTTTTATATGTCAATAGATATGAGAGAACAGTATTTGATAGTGCTAACAAGAAAGCAATATATACATTTATGTCAATATGATTGGTTCCACCTTTAATCAAATAAGGGATAAATGGTGTTAATATTAATCCCCCCATAAGTACGAGCAAGGAGATATAACGATACCACTTTTTGAAAAGATTCATAATAGCGGCAATTTGTCGTTTATCCTCATTCACCAAAGGTTCAAATAATGAGAATGTAATAGCAACGCCCAATCCCAACTCTGCAAAGTTTAAATACCCTAACAAGTTTAAAAACAATCCATTTAATCCCAAGAATTCAGCACCTAGTACATTGATAAAAACAGATCGAGAAATAAACTGCATGATCAATTGTATGAACTGTGCTGTACTGGAAACTACTGAGTTAATAGTCGCGGCCTTTGTTCTAGATAGTTTATTCATGTTTAATCCTTAGTAATATAAGTGTTACTGTGAAACAATGTACAAAGCTATGATTGTAAATATTTTTTTCTTTCATCCATGGGGAATTGATAAAAACCAACGAACAGAAGAAATATATTCTCATAAAACATAATCATATGCGATTCTGGGAAAGCAGAGACAATAATCATTACGGATATTGCAAATAGTACCTTATTTTTTGTATCAATACTGAATTTGATCAACACTATAAAGGTAATAATATAGAAGATAAGAGCCACAATTCCCCAAAATATTAACACATAGATGTAACTACCATCCAAAACACCGTTACCCAATATACCAGAATATCCATCAGTGTTGACTTGTATTGGATCACTGATTAATTTAGTCGGATACTGTGACGTATAAGCGTTCCAAACATTTGGTCTTGAGGCAATTTTTTCGTTTATTATCATACCAAAAGCACTAGTATTGTAATATGATAACCACAGCGCAAAAGTAGCTAGAAAAGGTGGTAATAGATACGCAAATTTGTAAGATTTCACTGGCATTATCGATATAATAAAAACCAATAAGACAGAGACTGCAGCTGTTCCAGCACCAATTGTGACATTAGTAACAAAGACTACTGTTGCAACCATTATCATTATCCACTTATGCCTTTTAAAAAATAGAAACATAGACGAAGCAAATATCATTGATAAAAAAGTGCCAAATGCATTGGGGTGAGAAAAACCAAAAAAATAAACAGTTTCTTGATAATTTGAAAATATAGATTTCGAAGTGGCACCAGATTGTGGTAAATAACCTAATAAAGTTAGTACAATGGTCGTAACCATTGTTGTAATTAAAGCTAAAGCAAATATTTTAACTATTTTCCTTCCAGAGGGAATAGTCGATGGAACGGCGATGGATAATAATAATAATTTAATATAAGGAGAAAATATTCTCAATTTCCAGAAGGTTAATAGTACTATCAATAATATAACTGCAATATAAATAAGCTTTCGAGCCGTTATTTGAATAATGATTCCATAAATAACGTAGCAAATTATTAATAAATTTACCAATTTGGACAATAATGTCGCATTTTGTGGAAAAAATGTGCTAAAACTAGTAAACAATAAAGATTGGATTAATATTACCAAATAACACAAAACAAACGCAATATAGTCATTATTTTTAAATAATGATTGAAAATTATTATTTTTCATAAGAAGTGTTTTTGTCTCCACTTTACTTTTATGTTAAGTTTTTAGCTATTACAACACTGTTAATTTTTATGAATTAACACATCTAGCAATTTAGTGGAAGATTTATCAATTGAAAATGCACTAGTGATTTGACTAGCTTCGACCGCTACACTGAAGTCCCTATGATTCATAATTTCAACAATTTGCCTTGTCACCATTTCTTTATTATTAAAATCTAAAATGAATCCATTAATATTGTTTTTAATAAAATCGTTTACTCCGCCGTTATCATTTGAAACCACAATATCGCCAGAAGCCATTGCTTCCATAGCTGTTAGCCCCCAACCTTCATATTCCGATGGCAATAAGTAAACCACTGCTTGATTATAAATATCATCTCTGAGTTGCTTACGTGACGGCCGTTTAAAATATTGAATATAATCAATGCCAGACGCATCGAAATCTTCAGTTCCAAATAGAAGTACTTTTAAATTTGGAATGTACTTTCTAACATCTTGAATAATTTCTAGTCCCAGTTTAGTGTTTTTTCTATTATTTGGATGATTTAACAAAGCAATTGTTTTACTTCGATGTTCTATTGGATTAGTAACCTTAAAATCATCTTCCTTATCCAAAAAATTAGGAACCAACTCTATTTTTTCATTAAACTTATTTTTTCCCAAGTCAACTAACCATGACGAAACAGCAAATTTATTCAAAGGCAATCTCCACGTCTGATTAACCTCTTCAATTGATCCGGAAAAAATTTCATAATCTTGTAGAAAATAAAACTTATTCTCCATTGATATTTTTGACAAATTAACAAAGTTTGCCGTTCGGTAAGCTGTGGCAATAACTTTTTCATCCTGAGCAAAAGATAGGCGATTAGCAGGTATGTTCCATTCAATTTTAATTCTTGAATCTAATTTAAACCAAGTCACTTTTTTCCTAAATGGTTTTTTATTAAGTACAAACCAATATATAGATCGCAAAGTATTATAAACTAATCCTTTTTCTGTGTATGAAGGATACTTCATAAAGACAATTTTAACCTGATGGCCTAATTGAGCCAAATAATTTGCATACTGATAAACTATTTTATAACCGCCAATCGGTATATCATAATTTTGTGGTAATACCCACGTAATTTTCATAAGTTCCTCCAAATTAATACAACTTAAGTTCCTGATAGAACTCTCTGAATTATAATAATGTTTAATTTAAAACTAAACACTATCTACGTATTCAAAAAATGTTTTATTTGAGCATGCATATTTTAATTTTATTCAACCACTATAAATTTCTAACTACTTCTATAATAATTTTTGACATTTTGTTTCAAACAAATAAAATTATAATTAGTCTCATCGTTGACAGTGAAAATTCTAAAATCAAATGATTATAGAGTTAAGCAACTTTAGTTTATCGCTCTTCTTAATTATTAATATGACAAAGTTTTAGGTATCTAATTAATCAACTTTATCTTTAAGCTTAATGTCCAAATTTTTTTGCGAATATGTCGGTTATCATCGATTTAAAGGAGGGAAGATACTGAACATTCCTAACTAAACACACTCCTTTTTTTAATCCACCATTTTCTAAAAAGTCTAGCCTACACTCTTGTGCATTTAATTGCCTACTAAGTTTATTTTTTTCATCCTCATAGCTTAGCATAAAATGAGAAGAGAGGAAATTTAATACAAGAGTATACTGATTAATATACGTTTTTGCAGAATTAATACGATCTTGTCTGATTAACTTGGATCTATTAGTTTCTCTTAATGCTACGTTTTCACCGGTAAACGTTCTATTACAATAACTTTTACTGACAGTATAAACTTCACCCTCAAAAAGCGACAACATAACTAATAAATAATCGTGAGTTTTTATGTTACTAAGGTTATTGAAAACAAAATCTCGATTTTTATCAAACACAGCTTTCTTAAATGCGATACTCATACCCGGATAATTTGGTTTATTTATAAAATCACTAAAACTAAATTTATTAACACCTTTCTTATAATGCTGGGTTTTTGTTTTTAAAATATTACCGTCCATATCCACTATATCTATATCACCATGAATCAGGGTTGCTCCCCTATAAGCATCAAAAATTTTGACATAGTTTAATATCTTGTCGGACTTCCATTCATCATCTTGATCAGATAAAAAGATAACATCACCAGTTGATTTAATTATTCCATTTATAAAGTTTGAAACAAATCCTTTATTTTGATTATGTGTTACTATCCACTTTACTGATGTATACTTTTCTACATAACTATATACTATATTTAAAGTCATATCTTCCGAAGAATCATCGGTAATGACTATCTCATACGGCAAAACCGTTTGTTCCAAAATGGATAAAAGCTGTTTCTCAATATATTTTTCACCATTATATGTTGCTAAAACGACAGAAGTTTTCATTTTTCAAACTCACTTTTCAGAGGATACCTTTCTTCAAAAGCATCTATTAATTCTTTCTTTACGACTTCAAAGTTATTTACCTCTTGATCGTTTATGACAATTAAATGATGCTTTCCGCTTTTAATGTCATTGATAACATTTTTATTATCATCACTAATATCATAGTATTTTCCAAAGGTTGACTTTCTTGGAACAAATGTGCCCTGCATCAACTGAAAATAACGAAATAGCCAAATATTATAATCTTCATTTGTTCTAAATTTATTCGATAGTGTTTTTCTTAAATTGTCTTCTTCTAACTCCCAAACAAAATCAAAAGTTCCTTTTCTAAATGCAATTGGAATATGAAGATCATGAAAGCCTAACAATATATTCCAAGGCAGCGTAGCAATCGTTTTAATATTTTGCTTCCCATACTTTAAATTAAGAAATTTCCAAATATTTTTAAATACGTCTATTCTAGAAAAATATTTATTTATAATTTCTAAGTTATTAGTCGTAATATGAGTGATTGCATTTTGTTTAGGTAATTGTGGAGAAAGAATTCCTGAATCTCGCGGTATTCCCTGTTTATTGAAAAAATCATTTATTGTCACATGTGAATTTATATAAAAATCATCATTGAAAAAAACAAAATGCTCTGATAAATCAGGAATTCTATTAATTAATAACTCGATAGTATTACTGTTAAATGTTGGTAAATACTCTTCAGGTATATAATCACTATGTTTAATTACTTCTATTTTTGAATTAGTAGTATCTAGCCAATTTGGCAAATGTCCATATGTTACAAAATATATCTTGTTAACCCACGAGGCATTTTTTTCTACGGAACGAAACCAATATTTCAATAAATTCCAGTCTCTGTATCGTACGCCCCTATTATCACCATCATCTGTTTTATACTTTCTTCTTTCTGCATTCCAATCAGGATCTGAATCATCTACCCAATCTATTACAAAATCTACTTTGTCCAAATTAAAATTCCTTCCGACGAATACTGCAAATATTGTCCATCAGTATGTAGTGTCATATAGTTCAAAAATTTTCTTTGTGTGCAACTGCATTGACGGAATATTTATTTGTTCCATCTTTATTGAATTGATATTGTTAGAAAAATTTGAGATATTATCAACTTGTAGATTCTCTGGAACAATGTCTTTTACACCCATTTTTTTAGTAATCAAAACTTTTGTTCCAGATGACAAAACTTCTAACGCTATTAATCCAAATGTTTCATGCCATTTGCTTGGCAAAATTACTAAATCTATCGTCTTGAGATTTTTTATTAGAGAGCTTTTACTGTATCTTCCAAGATTTATAACACCATCATAGTTGACAGACGAATTGTCTCCCATTATAAAGGCCTTATTGCCCGAATCTTTTGCTATGAATTTTGTTGAAAGACTTAAATAATCGAAAAAACCCTTTTCTTCCGTATAAGGACCTATATACGCAATTGACTTGATAGTTTTTTCAGCAATTCTTATTTCCCCAGATTTATAAATATTATTACTTGCAATACCTACGGTTGAAGATTTCCATTGCATATTTGGCAAAAATTGTTCATAAACCTTTTTGGCAATACTACTATTGAAGTGTATTACATCAATATACTGCAGCATATTGATGTAATACTTTTTTAATCTTTGGAAATCAGAGTCCACTTTAGTTGTCAAATTAATTTGTTCAGGTAAGCCATCCAGCGAAACAGAGGTTTTTTTTATGTTTTTAACTAGGTTTCGTAAAGCTGGATATAAACTCAACTGATTAATTCTTAATTTAATAGTCTTACTGCCATATGGACGTATATTATTCCATATATCATACTTCTTATCATCAACAAAATCATGACCAGATAAGTACATTTTTGGATGAGGCGAGATTCCAAAATAATCGTGCGTTGTAAAAACTATCTTGATATTGAGTTTCTGAGCCTCTTCTAAAAACTCGCCATACAAACCCATCAATGTATGAATATGTATAACATCTGGTTTTTCTGACTCTAAAAGATTAACAAATACTTTTGAATCTGTATGTTTCATAAAATCTTGTGGATTTTTTATATTACCAATTAACGGAAGTGGCAATGAATTAACTAATTCCGCATAAGGAATGTTTTGTCGATTACCAAATTTAAAATATGGTTCTCTTTTTAAAAAATTTACCCTGCCAGGAAAAACCATGACTACGTCATGTCCCTGACTTATTTGTTCATTCATTAAGTCTAACGAGTATTTTACCAGTCCACCTGTTCTTTCGGGTGGAAATCCTAAAGCATAATGTAATATTTTCATTGGTTTATTCGAACACCATTTCATATTTAGCAATTATTTTTTGCCAAGTATATTCTCTGGTAATGATTTGCTTAGCCGTCTTTCCATTATTAAATAATTGCTCATCAGTATAATGATCAGCTGCATCAATCGCATGTGCCAAATGACCGTCTTCTTTTGTCCAATAAATAGCTGCATCATGAGCAACGTCCCGATTAAAACCGACATCAACAAGTAAGTTCAGCTGTGTACTAGACAATGATTCCAAAAGGCTGGGGTTTGTTCCACCGACTTCATGCCCGTGAATATAAGCAAATGCATTTTCTCGAATGTAGCGAAGTAACGGTTGGTCATACACCGTCCCAACAAACTTTATGCGCTTATCTTCATTAAAAGAAGTTGTTTGTAGTAATTTCTGATAGAATTTGTTTTTTTCGACATTAGTGACAATCACCAAATCTTTTTGAG
>CALNAK010000009.1 GCA_937874185.1 uncultured Lactobacillus sp. | reverse complement strand
ATCCCTTAATCGGGTGCAACTCATGTCTTTTTGTCTATTTATTATTGAGAATTTCATTTATTGCGACAGGTAATTCGGTTAGTGGATGACCGAGAACTTTTTCAAATTCGGTTGAATCAGCCTTGTCTTCACCATTATTTCCTTTAAGAGCATATTTTTGGTAGAGTTCAGACATCGTAGTTAATTGGGCCGAAATATTAACCTGATTCATATCAGAAACAAATTCTGATTCAGTAACTTTTTTAATATCCAACTTCTCATTTAAAGCGTCTTGAGTAACAAGTGCCAATTGTCCAAACGTTATAGGATTTCCAGCAAGGTTAACTATCTCGCCATAATTACCATCTAAAATCACACGAGCTCCAGCTTCAGCAAATTCTCGTCTCAAAGCAAATGACAATGGACCATCTTCAGAAAAGTATGGGAATTCGTGTGTCTTTTGAGCATATTCAAACAGTCCTTGGTTAAGTTCCATATACCAACTATCACGTAAGAATGTATGTGGAATACCGGAATCCTTGAGCCATTGTTCAGTTTGCTTATGATTTATTTCTAATCCAAATTGAGAATAATCTGGTTGATAAATACTGGTATAAGCAATATATTTAACACCATTTTCCTTGGCAGCAGCAATTACATTATTTTGAATATTGGGAATTGATGAAGATACGAAGAGTAACCGATCAATTCCCTTTAAAGCTTTTTTCATGGAATCAGCATTAGCGTAATCACCTATACGAACGTTGACGCCCTTTTCTTTTAAATCAGTTCCTTTGGCTTCACTTCTAACTAATCCAAATAAATTATCATTGGGTGAAAATTGTTTTAAATAGTCGAGTGCATAACTACCATATCCACCATTAGCACCAGTAACCATAATATTCATATTTATTACCTCTTGTTTTTTGACGTGTGATTAATATAGACGGATTCAACTGTTATTTCACTAGATGAAAGTGGTAAAATGTATAAAAATTATACATAAATAACATTTCATATAAGTATTGGAGGTAGAGAATAATTGAAAAATCAAACTAAACTCTTATTTGCTCAAAAATTGGAAGAGATGCTTCAAACAATTCCGATGGATAAAATTAGGATTATTGATCTATGCAAACGTTGCGACACCATCCCACAGACATTTTATTATCACTTTCATGATAAATACGAATTAGTGGCCTGGATATTTTTATATGACTTTTCAAGGGTTTATGGTGACAAAACGCCAGAATACTCTGTTGATAGTATTATCAGAAGCCTGGAACAGATGGATAAGCGTAGGAACTTTTATCAACAAACATTTACTGAGCATTCTCAGAATTCCATCAATGAATATATTCAGCAATTCAATGTTGCCACAGCGACACAAGCTATTGAAAGATTTACTAATGAAAAGATAACTACAAGTCAATTATATGAAATCAAATATCACTCTTATGGATCAATGGGACTATTTAGAGAATGGCTTATGAAGAAGTCGTCTATAACAATTCCTGAACTTGCGGAGTTTCAATATGATCACACACCTGGACTTTTGAAGAAAGCCTATCAAAATATGTCGTTTGACAGTTCCAAAATCTTTGGTAAGTAAAAGAGATGACAAATTTCAAATTTTGGTTCTTTCTCAAGTATGGTTGTTTAGCAAAAAGCGGATTACCCAAACACTGGGTAGTCCGCTTTTATGTAGAATAAATAATTTTATACAACCAAGGATGAGAAAGAACCAAATTTTAATTTGTCATCTTTTTTTTGATTAAATTATTTATTAATAATGCTATTTTTTTGACAACCATTTTTCTATCAAGGTTTCATAATCATCTATCAATTGTTCTTGTTCGACAAATTTACTAAGGGTATGGATTGAGCTCATTTCCTTAACTAATGTAGGATTATTAACTTGAATTTCTTTAGTTCGTTGAATATTTTTCTTTCCAAAACGGACCAGCCAATCTAATACCTGCTCAGGCGTTTGAATTTCAAGTAAACTGTCTGGACCATCTAACAGATTTACTAAGTGATCAAGAATTTGAATTCCAGAACTATCTATGTCGCCTAAATAGGACATTCTCAAATTTTCTTTTTTTAATTCCAGCATAATTTGATTATTAGCTGAATTAAAATCATTTCCAGATTGATTGATCAACGGCCAATTTGGATGTAACTTGTGCAAGAAAATAAAGACTCCATTATTTTCTAGAATTATTGCTTTATCAGTCATCAACTTAATTGACTGAATGCGTTCCATTTGCCATTGATTCAGTGTAACTGGTTGTGGTAAATCTGTTTGGAATACATTTGCGGAAGTAAAAGAGGTCCCAATTAATCTTGCTGATAACTCCTTTACCGGATGGTCATCTAACATATTGCTAATAATCCAACGATAATACTTAAATATGGCTGGGTTCTCCGAAGAGTCACTTAAAGTATGGGCAGTAAAGCCTGCATCAACTGCTTGTTGTCCGCGAGGCGGTAGTTCAGAATCATTTTCAATTTTAGAAAATAATTCATCCAAATTGCTTGCTAAAATTGGAGCCTTTTTACCAGTATTCATCTCATAAGCTTGTACATACTTACTCATTTTTTTCACCATGCCAAGTTAAAGCAATCCTAACTGAATTACAATGGAATTTTCCGTCATCTTTGTTTTTAGGTGAAATGACATCGTAGGCTATATTTTCTACTCCATCAGCTAATATCTTATTTTGTGCACCTCCAGGCATAGTGGCTAAGAAATTAAATCCAAAGTGATCAATTGTTTTAGCAAATGATTTAGCCGTTTCGGGATCTAACTTATCTGCAAATTCATCAAACATAACTAATGCTGGTGCATCCGTTAAACGTGAACGATTAAGGATCATCTTGGGTACAAGAAGAAGTGGTAACACCATTGCCTGAGCTTTTTCAGCACCGGAACCACCTGATTGAACGAATTTATCATCGACTTCTTCAAAGTGATTAATGGCACTATGTTTTCTGTGTATCCAGATTTTAAATTCAGACCATTGGCGAATATCTAACAGTCGTCTAGCTTCATCATTAAAATTATCCTCAATAATACTAGTATCACTTGCTAATTTATTGAGTCGATGCTGAACTTCCTCTAGTAATTTAGTTCGTTGGTCAATCGTGGTATCACGTGCTTCATCAATCACTTCTTGTGCTACCATCGTCGGTTGTAGTGAAACCTTTAATCGAATTTCCAGATTGTTTTTTGAACCATGAGATAACATTTCATTATATTTATCTACCATTGAATACTGATCTGATATTTGATGTGCCGCTGCCAGTAAATATGCTTGTTGGGCTATCATATTACCTGATTCTAATTGAGTCAGTGACTTACGGATGGCTTTACCATCTTCGGTTATCAATTTTAGTGCTTTATTGACATCAAAAGACAATACCCTGACGTTTTCTTTATCAATTGAATTCTGTTGTCGCATAGCGCTGGCAATATCACCATGACCGCGATCTTCAAATGTATCATCTAAAGCATATTTATCAAAGGTATTAGAAGTATTGTTATGTATTATTCGACCAATTCGTTCGGACAAATCTCCAAAATTATTATTTTTCACAACACTTCCATGTTGGTGTATAAACTCTAATAACTGATCAATGTTTTTTAATTCAATTTTGGGACTGATATATGGAGATAAATGATTTAGATTATCGTTACAACTTTGAGCCAATTCAGTTAATACATCTTTTAAATTGGAAATTGGTTCATCCAAACCATCGGAACCAGCTTTACTAGAGATTTTTTGATTAGCCAAAACTTGTTGCTGACTTTGATATTTCGTTAGCGTTTCCTGTGCACTGACCAGTTTATAATTTAAATTTGTATCAATAACTAAATTTTTAAGTTGAATTTGATATTTCTCTAATATGGACTTTTGTTCTTCAATATCATAGTTTGGATAATTGTTTTTTAAGTCTTGTTCAACTGTTTGAATATCCAGTTGCTTGTTTTGAACTTTGATTCTTTGTTGTTCTAATTCTTTTTGAGCTTCATTGAACTGGTCCATCAATTGTTGACATTGGTCTGACATGGTCTTTAAAGTTTCCAAAAGCTCTTTTTGATTAAGGAATACTTTTAAATCAATATTTTTTTCAAGTAATGTCTGGCATTGTCTGTCTAATGCATCATAATTGGAACTCATCTGAGCAGCACCATCTTTATGAACATCTAAATTATCTTGAATCAAGCCATCCCTTATACGACTGAACATTACACCTTTTGTTCTCAAATCAATTTTAATATCCATATTCTTACGCATACTGGTAACAATTTGAATGTCAGTATTAAGATTCTCTTGACTATTTTTAATTGAAAGATATTTTGTCAAAGCTTGTTGAATTTTTATAAGATAATTCTTGAATAAAACATAAAATCCTGAATAATTATTTTCATTTAATAATTCATTGAGATTGGTTAAAGATTGATTATCAGCTTTCAAATCTGTAAACAGTGATTTTAGTTGGCCTTCAACCGATTTAAAGCTTCCCTTCACTCGATATTGAATTTGTTCTAGCTCATCCAATTGTTGTTTTTGTTCATCAAGCCTTGATTTCAATTCAGCATATCTATCTATTTCTTTTTGTAGAAGATCAATTTGATTTTGCTTATCACGTTGTTGTTCTTTAATAGTATCTTGCTTTATTTTACGTTCTTTTAAAGTTACAACTTGCTGTTCAGCTTGTTTTATTAAAGGTGTCAATTGTTCCAATTGGTTGAAATAATCGTTATATAGTTTTTGATAATTCTCTTGTTTCGCTTTGTACCTTTCAAGGGTTTGTTCATCTTTACCATATGGGTTCACAAACAATCTTTGCATCTGATTGAGATTACGCCAGAATATTTCTTTTTTTAACTTAGTCAACCGTTTCTGTGCTTGTTCAATTCTTTGGTTGGTGAAATTCTTTCGATTGACTTCCCTTTGAGTTTCCGCAACGGAGTCAATTATTTGGTTGTCTATTCCCTCTTGAGCGTTTTTCATTGACTCCAGAATCGGAGTTAGTTTCCCACTACCTTCGGTAAGAATTGGTGATGCCAATAAACGATAAGTTGATGCCAAATGATTTAGATTATGTGGATCTGAAAATCCATATATTTTATCAGAAACAAAGCTTTGAAAATCTGTAACTGAGGTGAAGACTTGGAAATTATTTCCTAAAGATTCATTTCTTCTGATGAACTCATTTTTGTCAAGACTCTTGCCAGTATCATCAACCGCTGAAAAGTTTAAATTATTCTCCGGATTGTTACTTAAAATTACAAACCACCAAGTGGGACCACTCTTGGCACCGACTGCTCGATGAGCACCAATTCCAACAATTGCTTGGCGCTTGTTAGATTTCATCAACATGTAACTATATCCAGTCCGAACTTTCATTGATCCTGTTCCCCAACCCAGTAACATTGTTTCAAAAGTTCGGGAATCATTCGAATTATTTCTAGTTTTTTTTATGTTGTCCAATTTCCCACTATCTTTAGCGGGATTAAACGATGGTGTAGCAATTGAACCGTCAATTAACATTGGGAAAAAACAATTTGCTAAGGTTGTTTTTCCAGCGGTATTTTCCCCAATTAACGTTAAATTTCCGTTTTTGGAGGCGTCGATATTTAAGGCAATATAATTATTAAAATTTCTTAAATGATAGCTCACTGGAATTAATTTTTCTCTAAACTTCATTGATTATCTCCTATAGAATCATTTGAAAAAGTAAATCTTTTAATGATTGGGGTTGGATTGACAAATCCATTCTCAATTTTTATCAAATCAAATTCAAGTAAAGCTTGTTTTACCAAACTCGGACTAACAGTTGATTTTTTTAACACAGTCTTAGTTACTTTCTTGATTTCAGACATCAATTCTGATTCAGGAATTCCCTCATGAATTTCCTGGGCAACGGCTATTGCGACAGCTGCCTGTTTAGATCTACTGGGCTGGCGGGTTCGATCAAGTAATAAAGCATAGTTATTACCACATTCCAAATCGAAGCGATCTAATTGGGACCATTGTTCTGCAATTTCTTCCTTATGTTTTAACAGTTCCATCCATAGATTGGGAAAATTATTTGGACTTAAAAAACGATGAATTAATAATGCTGAATTGATACGTTGGATTTCTGTTTTTTGATTATCCTTGCCCTGTCTGTTGAGATAATTTACCATTGCTTGTGCGAAGAGATTGAAATTATCATCTACATCCCAATATTCAGCAATCTCCTGGTCATGTTCTGTCTCCTCAAATTCGGGTAAATCTGGGGTAAATAATTGGAATCTAGTCACAAAAATTTTGACGATTAAACGATATATTTCCTTTTCATCTAAATCAACAACTTCACTATGAACTTGACGGATGACGGCTGCCGCTTCAACTACACGATCGTCACGATTATTCTGTAATTCCGGTAAATTTATAATTGTTTTTAAAGTTGCCAAAATTACATGAACTACTTCTGGGCTCTCATATGTCGAACTAATTAATAACAATAAATTCTCCTGATGATTTTCAGGTTGAATGCCAATCAGATTTTCTAAATAGTGATTTATTTTCTGTTGAACGGAATGTTGCTTTAGTGAATTAATTACATCTATTTTAGTCTGAGAAGTTTGTTTAGAAATGCTGCTAGTAAATATTCCTGTATCGAGTAATTGATTAATGATAATTTGTTCTGAATTGGATAAATTAGTTGCCATTTAAACCTTCTTCCTCGCGACTTAGTTGAAATTTAAATCCCATTGGCAGAAAAGCACTGAATTTTTCTCCACTACAATGGATCTGTAATTCTCCTATTTTATCAAGTGGTTCAACGGATTCTACTAAGCGGCCAAATGTTGAAAAACTTTCATAATGGTCATAGCCAGAAGCACTATATAGTTTGACGATTTCATCTCGCGTTAGCATCGAATTTACTTCTAAATTATGATCAACTATGCCATGATCATCATCTTGCATGACTAAGTTTTTGAACTCTTTCAATGCAGTCTCAGTATCAATTAATGAGTCTATAGCACCATCGTCAGCAATCTCCGGGTTATCCTCTATCGTTGCAATTTTTCTCTTTTCATCGACAGCCTGATATTTAATTGGTCCCATTGTTGTCGCATCAAGGAAATCACCAGTACTGATATTTTCAATATCCCTATCTTGTGCCAAATGACGAGGTATTTGTTTAGGAATTGATAATTTTTGATAGTTTTGCAATAATTTATCAATTTTTCTCGTTAATTCATGAATATCCACAGTCTGTTTATTGATATGTTCATATTCTTGACTCAATAATTTAATAGCATTCAGAATCGTAGTATAGATTAAATAAATAGAATCGTAACTACTATCAATTGCTGTTTCCGTCGGCTCAAAGCTCATTGATAGACTTTGTAATTGATCCTCTACGTATTTTTTATCCTTTCTAAATTGAATCGATAGTTTTACTCTATCATTTAATGCACGACTTAATTCAAAACTACCATTACCTTGACGACTACGTGCAACTTGATCAGAGAATTCAGGTGATTCTGCCATATTTTGAATTCTTGGTCCCTGATTCAATAATTTTTTTAAAGCTGGGATAGCCTGGACGTTTAACATCAATTGCAAATGTTCTGCTACATTTCCACCACGATCAAATGCTAGGTCATTCGCTAACTCATCTAAATCCTCACTGAGTTTATGCATCCCTTTCATAACATCAGAATAAGCAGCCAGCATATTATGAAAGTCATTAAATAATTTAGTGTTCGTACTATCAGCCTCGGACTGATTAAGAGACTTGACAGAGAGACAGTATTCATCGATTCGGTTAGTATTGGCAGTTACGGTACTTTCGGCATCTAATACCTTAGGCATTAGATTTAAATATTCAATTCCACTACTAGTAATTCTATAGACTGGCGCCTGTTGCATGTGATAGCTACCACTGGTCATTAAGACACGTACTTTTCGTGGGAAAACTTCTATTAAGTGTGCTTGTTCGTTTAATATTGTTAAAACCTTCTTTAAAGAAGAGTCGGAAATTGGATCTTCTGCCTCTTCCGTATTTAAATAATCATTATTATATTGATTGCTGATAAATTTGAAGGTTCTTGGGGTGTCCAAGCTTACTCTGTTTCCATATAGAATTGTCAAAATATTCCATCCAGCTAATGGATGGTCCCGACTTTGACCAAGATTAGTTGCTGAAAGTAAATCTTTCAATTCTTTCTTTATTTTTAGAACCATTTGTTTATTCCTCTTTAATTTATTAATTCAAGTATGACTAATAAATAGAGGGCGTGCAATACTAAAAGTAGTTCCATAAAAAAATGCTTGAAACAAAAAATGCTAATCTCATTAATTCCAAAATTGAAATTAATAAAGAGATTAGCATTTCTAATTTCTTGTTATCTGTTTTATTACCTTGGCAGGTACACCACCAACAAGTACATTATCAGGAACATCTTTAGTAATTACTGCCCCACCAGCGATAACAACGTTGCTACCAATAGTTACTCCAGGCATAATTGATGATTTACCACCAACCCAGACATCGTTTCCAATCGTTACGGGAAAACCTTTGCCCAATGCATCACGTCTTCCTTGCGCATCCATCGGATGGTTGACAGTATAAATATCTACATTAGGACCAATCATGACGTTATCGCCAATTCTTACAGGTGCAACGTCTAAGATTGTTAAATTATAATTACTTAAAAAATTATCGCCAACATGAATATTTTTACCATAGTCACAATTAAATCGACTTTGGACTGACACATTTTTTCCATATGATCCAAATATTTCTTTAATTTTTGCCGTTTGTTTATCAGGTTCAGTTGCGGGTATTTCGTTAAATTCCTGACAAAGTTGTGCGGCGACAGCCTTTCGTTGAACTACTTCATCGTCTTTAAAACAATACCACTCACCGGCATCTAATTTTTCCAGTTCACTCTTACTCATAAAAATTACCTCTTAATATTTAACGTTATTAGATGCTAATCTAACTTCAACAATTCTGGAATTCTTTGGTTGTAGACAAACCCTGACCATTGCTTGACCAACATCTTCAGGTGTGAGGAATCCAGATTTTTCGACACCTTCTTTAGTTCTACCATAGCCAACTTCAAAGTTTGTAGCTCCAGCATGTGGACAGAGAACGCAAGTTTTAATACCATAATCAAGCAATTCTTTGTCTAATGATTGTGCCAATCCACGTAAAGCAAACTTGCTACAAGTATAAGCTGATTCATCCGGATGTCCTTTGATACCGGTCACTGAAGATACCATAATGATTTGACCATCGTGGCGCTTTTTCATTTCTGGTACAACATATTTTGTGAAAGCAAATGCACCTCTGACATTAGTGTTCATGACTAAATCAAAGTCCTTCATACTAGTATCCTCAATTGATAAGGTTCTGCCAATTCCGGCGTTATTAACTAAGATATCAATCTGTCCAAAAGTATCCATAGCTAGGTTGACTGTTTTAATTGCAGTTTGTTCATCTTGAATATCACCAGCAATTGAAGCAACCTCAACACCAAATTGTTTACATTCTAAAACTACTTGATGTAATTTATCTTCGTTGAATCCAGTTAGTACTAGATCACATCCTTCTTTAGCAAATGCTAAAGCTGTACCTTTACCAAATCCTGAACTTGCTCCCGTAATGATAGCTGTTTTTTCTGACAAATTATTCATATTTACTTTCCCTTCCAATCTACTTGTTTCTTCAAGGAATAGTATTACAAAAACAACCAGTCTGTTTAACAGTTTTAGTATAAAATGGAAGTAATGTTCAAAGTATTCGTAATCAGCAAATGAATATCAAACATAATATCCAAGTTTGGGAGAGAAACATGCCTATAATTCAATTATTAAAGCAAAAAGATGGTTTCACTGAAAATGAAAGACGAATAGCCGACTTTATTTTGTCAAATTTGGAATCAGTACCAAATCTAACGATTACTGACTTAGCTACCTCGACATATACTTCTAATTCGGCAGTGATAAGGCTTTATCAGAAATTACACTTTTCCGGTTACCGAGAGTTTAAAAATGAACTTATCAAGGCTTCCATTTTAAAGACTAGCCAGGACAAACAAGTGGATAATAATTTTCCATTTGATGCCCAATCCTCAGATAAAGAAATTACAGAGATACTAGCTAATTTAACTCAAAATACTATTGGAGAAATCGTTGCACAATTAGACACTGAAGAGTTCTCCCAAATTTGTGAGTGTCTTTTAAAATCTAATAATATTATGATCTACGGTCAGGGTGATTCACAGATAACAGCCAGAGCTTTTCAAAATAAGTTAGTTAAAATTAATAAAGTAGCAATAATCCCTGAAGAATATCGTGAAGAAGCTTGGAATACTACTAATTTGACCACAAATGATTGTGCCCTCTTCATATCATATGGCGGTCGGATGAAACACTACCATAAAATAATGGGCTATCTAAAAACACAACATGTTCCCATAATCTTGTTAACGGGAAATCCTAAATCAAACTTATTAAATTATGCGACATATAAGTTGATCACAGATAATAATGAATTAGACTTTGCTAAAGTTGCGCCCTTCTCGTCTCAAATTGGTTTTGGATTCTTGCTTGACTGTATTTATGCAGGGATGTTTAAACGAAACTTCAATAAGAATATTGAGACATTAAATAATCGTCAAAAAGTTATTCAAAGCGGTATCTTGTCAGATAACGCTTAACTTAAATAGAAGTAATTCAAAGGAATTCGTATGAAAATAATGCATGAACTAGTTCAAACAAATCCACGTCTGCCATTTAAATATTATGAACACGATCCCACAACCTCCATAACGGTTGCACCTCATTGGCATCAAGGCATCGAGATAAATTATCTGATCAGAGGTGGCACACTTAAATTTGTGACCGATGGAAAAACATCTGAATATGGACCGGGAGATATCTGGTCCGTCGATCATCGAATCGTGCATAGTGCTTCTGGTGATGAACGTAATGATTGGTTAGAGATTGGATTGATTATTGATGATCAATTTTTAACTAAAAACATCCCTCTTAGCAAATCATGGAAGATGGATCTTAATGGAATCACTTCAAAAAGCAAAGATTCAGAAGCATATTCCCAGTTACAAACTCATTTGATAGCAATTCATAACCTCTTTGGCGAACCTATAACTGACTTATCACGATTAAAAGTCATGAGTCATTTCTATGATTTAGTAGCGATAATAGGTCAATCATTTGTTACCTCAATGGATGAAAATAATATTAATCCGAATATATCGTTGATAGACTCAGTTGTTTCAACTATTAATCAACAATTTTCTGAACCTATTGATGGAAACTACCTAGCAGATGAATTCAATGTATCATTGACAACTTTAAACAAGCAATTTAATGATAATATGCAAATGTCAGCGAATCGTTATTTAAGAATGATTCGATTAATGAATGCACGTCGAATGTTACTGGAAACCGACGAAAAAATAAATTATATTGCTAATAAATGTGGTTTTGTAAATGTTAAGACCTTTAACCGAAATTTTAAATCATGGAAAAATCTGACTCCGAGTGAATATCGAAAATATTTTTCGAGATATCATCAAATTGATACTAATTGCTTTTAAAAATGTCCCTATTCAAATTAACTCTAATGGTAAACTACCCCTACAAATTAAATAAGTAAGGGGCTTTTATTTTGATTAAATTAATTGCGACTGATATGGATGGAACATTTTTGAAAGATGATATGAGTTTTGATACAGACAAATTCGATACTATTTACAAACGCTTGGAGTCAGAAAAAATTAACTTTGTTGTGGCAAGTGGTAATCAATATTTCCAACTGAAATCATTTTTCGAAAAGTATCCAGATATTATTTATATTGCCGAGAATGGTGCCTATATCCGAGATATCAAACAAACTTATGCTGTACATGCTTTTGATACTGCCATTGTAAAAACTATCTTGGATAAATTGGAATCTATTCCAGACTTAAAAATTCTCGTTTGTGGCGCTAAGAGTGCCTATGCACTTAATACCGTGGATCCGCAACACGTTGAACATATGCGTAACTACTATCATCAACTCAAAGTAATCAAAAATTATTCTGAAATTAATGATGATATTTTAAAATTTGCGATTACCTGCCCTGCTGATGCTACTGATGACATTGTTGTTAAGCTTAGAAATACTTTGACTGGCATGGCGGAACCTACAAGTAGTGGTCGTGGAGATATTGATATTATTCAACCAGGGATGAATAAAGCTGCCGGATTGAAAGAATTAGGACAAATTTTACATGTAGAAATGGATGAAATGGTTGCTTTCGGTGATGGTGGAAATGACTTAGAAATGGTCCGTGAAGTGGGACTTGGTGTAGCAATGGAAAATGCTCAGCCAGATGTAATCGAGGTTTCTGATCAAACAACTTCATCGAACCAGAATCAGGGAGTTTTAACATTTATTTCTGATTTATTAGGAGACTAAAATAATGTTAAAGTCGGAATCAAAAACAATGGTAAGCATTCTCAGTCTTTCCACGGTTACAGGCATTACCACCGTCATTACTGGGATCATCCCTCAATTAAAAGAGACTTTTCCTAAAGTTCCAACGACAATGATTGAACTGTTGGTGACTATTGCTAACTTTAGTGCTTTAATAACACTTTTACTTAATCCTCTTTTGACAAAGAAATTCAATTTGAAAAGAATTGTGATTTTAGGACTAGTAACCAGTGTTTTAGCAGGTATCGTTCCTATATTCACGACAAGTTTTGTTTTAATAATGATTAGTCGGATAATTTTGGGACTTGGAGTTGGATTGTTTTCACCACACGCTATTAGTCTTATTGCACATAGTTATCATGGTAAATTACGTGCTAGATTATTGGGATATCAAACAGGTTTATCGGCTTTAGGAAACGCAGTCTTGTTAGGATTAGCCAGTCTTTTAGTTACTGTTAGCTGGCATAATGTTTTCTGGTTATATGGATTACTGATTGTTGTAGCAATCTTGGTAAAGCAATTTGTTCCAGAACCAGTAGTTGATGAATCAGATCAAAATGTTGTAAAGTCAGTTCAATTGCCTCGACGACAATGGTTGTTGATTATCTTGGCTTTTATTACCTATTTGTTGATTTGGGGGGTTCAATTAAAGTTGCCAAGTTATTTTGAAGGACGACAGTTTGGAAATCCGCAAGTACTTAATTTAACCCTAGCTGCAATGAATATCGGAGGTTTCTTAGCAGGTATAAGCTTTGGCCATCTCTATCAAAAATTACACAGGTATACTCTGACACTGGGTTATGCTGGTGCAGCATTATCTATCTTGATATTATGGACAACAACAAATCCCATCGTCGCAGTTTCGGCAGCAGTATTCTTTAATTTTATTTATTCATATACTGGGCCGTATCTTATTTTTACAAGTAATGCTGGATTAGAAGAGAATCAGGTAAACACTTTAAGCAGTTATCTAACCGTGGCAACGATTATCAGTGCCTTCTTTGCTCCAATAGTTTGGAATTTAATTGGACAAATTGGTCCACAATCACTGACTGATAATGTACTACTTTGGATCATGTCTATTTTAAGTGTTTTGGCGATTATGACTGTCTTTATTAATATCCGTAAAAGGAAAACAATTTAAAAAGCTTGAACCATTCCTATCAAATATAGATAGTGAGAATGATTCAAGCTTTTTTGAATACTATTTCTTAGAAAATTAAACTTTATTATTACGACGTTGGAAGAATTTAACAATTTCAACAACCAAGATCATCAATAATCCAGCACCTAAGACAATTGACCATTGTAGAAGATTTAATTCAGTTACGTGGAATAACTTGTTAAATCCTGGGACAATGATTGTTGCAGCAACCATAATAAATGATGCTCCAACACCAATATTGAACATCTTATTTTTAAATGGATGAACTTTGAAAATTGATTGGTAAGTTGATTTAACGTTAAAGGCATGGAACAGTTGAATCAAGGCCAATGTAGCATAAGCCATTGTTAAAGCATCAGCGTGCATTGCAGCATTGCCAGTATGGACTGGGAACATAATAGCTAATCCGTAAACTCCAAGTGTGATCAATCCTTCTAAGATACCTTGATAGATAATTGAAGAACCGATACCACCACTTAAAAAGCTAGATTTACGGCCACGAGGTTTACGTTTCATAATATTCGGTTCAGTTGGTTCAACACCTAAAGCAATCGCTGGGAAAGTATCAGTAGCTAAGTTGATCCATAATAGTTGGACTGGTAATAGAATGTCCCAACCAAGCAGTGTCATCATGAATAAAGTTAAAACTTCACCCAAGTTAGCGGATAAAAGATATTGAATTGATTTTTGAATATTTGAGAAGACCTTACGACCTTCTTCAACGGCAACAATGATTGTAGCAAAGTTGTCATCGGCTAGGACCATATCAGAAGCACCCTTGGATACTTCAGTACCAGTGATACCCATACCGATACCAATATCAGCAGACTTCAAAGCGGGAGCATCATTGACACCGTCACCTGTCATAGCAACGACTTTACCCTTCTTCTGCCAAGCATTAACGATTCTAACTTTGTGTTCAGGTGAAACACGAGCATAAACTGAATAATTCTTAACCTTTTTGGCAAATTCTGCGTCACTCATTTGGTCCAATTGAGCACCAGTAACAACGGCGGCATCGTCACCCTTGTCAATGATTCCCAAACGAACAGCAATAGCTTCAGCAGTATCTTGGTGGTCACCAGTAATCATCATTGGACGAATACCAGCTTTCTTAGCTTCGGCAACCGCTTGAGCAGCTTCAGGACGTTCAGGGTCAATCATACCGATTAATCCGGCAAAAATTAAATCGTGCTCGATAGTTTCAGAGTTGACAACGTCTGGTATCTGGTCGATTATTTTATAACCCATTGCAAGAACACGTAAAGCTTGCACTGCCATACCCTTGTTCTCTTTGAGAATTTCGGATTTATCAGAATCAGTAAAGTTACGAACATCTGAAGGTGTTGCTTGGATTTGTGATACACGTTGTAGCAACATATCGGGAGCACCTTTAACGGCAACAAAGAACTTCCCATTTGGTAATTGATGAATCGTTGACATTAATTTACGTTCAGAATCGAAAGGAACTTCAGCAACACGGGGTTCATTCTTTAGTTCGTCTTCTACTTTGTAGTTGTGATCAAATCCAAATTGAACTAAGGCTGTTTCAGTTGGATCACCGAGAAGAACACCGTCATCTTGAATCTTAGTATCATTACTGAATGTCATAACTTGTAAAACTTTATCAGCACCAGAAATTTCAGCAGCTGCATCCTGCATTTTGCCATATTGATAAACTTTTTCGACAGTCATTTTGTTCTGTGTCAAAGTACCAGTTTTATCAGAGGCAACGATATCAGTACTACCAAGTGTTTCAACGGCTGGCAACTTACGAACAAGAGCCTTACGTTTGGCCATTCGAGTAGTTCCTAAGGCTAAGATAATTGTAACGATAGCTGGTAGACCTTCTGGTATTGCTGCAACAGCAAGAGAAATCGCTACCAAAAGCATATTTATAACAACATCCTTCATTGGTAATCCTGAGTGATTATTGAAGATACCAACGGCAAAGATAACGGCGGCGATAATCAAAATTAACCAAGTTAAAGTTTTTCCTAATGAATTCAAATTATCTTGAAGTGGTGTACTAGTTTCCTCAGCGGAATTAATCATGCCGGCAATTTGACCGACTTGCGTATCCATACCAGTACCAACTACAATTCCTAAGCCACGACCGTATGTGACATTACTATTCATGTAAGCCATATTTTTCCGGTCACCCAAAGGGATATCTTCATCAGCTAAAACAGCTGATTCCTTTTCAACAGGAACTGACTCGCCTGTTAAAGCAGATTCCTCAATTTTCATCGAAGCTGATTCAATCAATCGAATATCTGCTGGAACAATATCTCCAGCTTCAAGTAAAACTAAATCTCCAGCAACTAAGTCTTCACTACTAATAGTTTCAACTTTTCCGCCACGACGAACATGTGCTTCCGGAGTAGACATCTCCTTTAACGCGTCGATAGCTTCTTCAGCCTTTGATTCCTGGAAAACACCAAAGATTGCGTTGATGATAACCACAGCTAGAATTAATCCAGCATCAGCCCATTCTTTAGCGATAACTCCAGAGACGAAGGCAGCAACCAACAAGACAATAATCATAAAATCTTTAAATTGATCAAAGAAACGTTGAATCGTACTTTTTCGTTTTCCTTGAGCTAAAGCATTCGGACCATTTTTCTCTAAACGTTGTTTTGCGTCTTGGTCACTTAATCCATCTTGACCAGTATCAAAATCCCTCAATAATGAAGCCTGATCCTGTGCGTAGTACCTTACTTTCTTGGAACTGTTTACATTTTTCAATAATAACGCCTCCCTCATTTGGATAAAAAAAGACTTGCACGCTAAATATGCGTACAAGTCTCACTAATTAAGACAAAACCAGACTGTTAAGTCTTGCTGACGGTTTTGCCACAGGTTAACTTCTGCAAGTTACTCCCTTGTCTTTAGAGCTATTATAAATGATTTGGACGGTTAATGTAAAGCGCTTTTAGAATGAATTTGTCTTTAAAGTTATATGAGTTAATTAAAATATTGTATTGCAAATATCATGTTTCAATCTATATTAGAAAGTTCTTTGTTTATTATTAGAATCATTTTTAATATCAATTAAATCGTGCTGGGAATATTTTAACGATTCTGCCTGTTGTTTTGATTTTTCCAACCATTCTAAATTGGCAGGGTTTTCTAACACAAATTTATTCTCAATCATATTATTATAGATATCCTCAGATATTAATACTGTATTATGGTTTCCCTTTCGAGTGATGATTATAGGTTCAGAATCTTCAGTTGCCTTATTTAAGTATTTCTTCAATCCTTTGCGAAAATCTGAATATGTGATTGTTTCCATATTGTATTCACCCCTTATTATTTATCTTTAATATTAAACAGATTAAAGATTCATTCAACATTATTGATCAATTAAGTTGAGAAATAGTCCGATGCTGAGAGGCACGTTCTACGAATCGTAGATAGACACTTGCTCATTAGAAAGATGAACTTGACCATAGAATTAACATTCATCAAAATGACCAATTTTACTCGAAAACGGGGTCTATTTGTAAGAAATAACCCCCATAAAACATTGACGTATCAGTCTCTAAAAATTACAATATATTCAAGGGGTCTATTTATCTAATTTACTTAATAATAGTACTCGGTTTGGAGAGCCTATGAAACAGCTAGTTTTACCCATAAAAGACACAAATGTGTTAAATGAAGTTAAAAGTACCCTTCTCAGAAATTTCAAATACGGTCGGAGAAATTATACGATTTTTCAAACCGGCAAAGCTACCCTCTTACGAGTATCAGATGTGATGGCTTTAAAATATACTGACGTTTTTGATGACTACGATGATCTCAGAAAAAATGCTTATATCCATGATAAGAAAACTGGCAAAGCTAATACCTTGTATTTAAAACCAATTAAACGTGATTTATTAATTTATCAAACTTGGCGCTTGGAAAATCACATTCAGTCTGAATGGCTCTTCCCTTCCATGGAACGACCCGAAAGACATGTATCCGAAAAGCAATTTTATAAAATCATGGCTAAGACTGGTGATCTGTTAGGTATTAATTATTTAGGTACACATACGATGAGAAAAACCGGAGCTTACCGAGTTTATATTCAATCGAATTATAATATTGCTTTGGTAATGAGATTGTTGAATCATAGTAGTCAACAAATGACTTTAGCTTATTTAGGTTTGGATCAAGAGTCACGTGAACAAATGTTGGATCAAGTTGATTTTGGTTAAAATTATAATTGTAGTGTATTAATAGTGTCTAAGATAATGTCTGGAATACAAAAATAGACCTCAGAGAGAATTACTCTTTTGAGGTCTGTTTTTATAGTTTTGTTGTAAGACGTATTAACCAATTAGTTACCAATCAATAGTTAAATCAAATCATTCGCTACACAGAATTTATGAATACCATCATCTGATACACTACCGATTACTTCGTTTGCAATTGCTTTTAGATCATCAGATGCGTTGTTCATAGCTAATCCCCAACCAACAGCTTTTAACATTTCAATGTCATTATTACCATCGCCAAAGGCAATTGCTTGAGACTTATCGAGTCCATAGTAGTCTAAAATTTTACTAATTCCAATTCCTTTACCCCCGTTTGCAGGAATAATATCTACTGCACGATTCCACCAAGCGGTAATTTTTGAATCAGTGGTGTTATTCATGACCTTTTCATAATCATCTTTACGAGAACCTAACATTAATTGATAAATTTTTTCATTTTGAATTGTAGAATCAAAATCTTTCGATACGATAGGTTCTTGATGAGCAAAAGAAAAATATTCTATTAGATCCGTATCTTTGCCGTTAGCAATGGTCATGTTCTTCGTTGCGATGGCTACTGGACGACCTAAATTTTGTGAGTTTTCAATAATTTGCTCAATATCCTTTTGTGGAATCGGATTCTCATAAATGCTTTCTTTTTGATTATAACAATAAGAACCGTTAAAAGTTAAAAATGCATCAAAATCAACATCCTCAAAGTGCGGTAAAGCAATTGGGCTTCTACCAGTCGCAATACAAAGCAGAATGTTTTGCTTTTTTAACGCTTTTAAGGTATCTAACATTTTTTCTGAGATTTGTCTTTTATTCATATCAATCAAGGTTCCATCAATATCGAAAAAAATAATTTTTACATCTTTCATAGTATCCTCCCATCAATGACCGCTGACTTAATATTATAGAGATTTAGTTCATGCTTTACTGGAGTTAAATATTATTTCATGAATATAAAGCGCTTACCGAACTATAACAAAAATTATATCATATAGATTTCATCTGGGCATTTTGCATCCTAGTTAACGAGCTAATTTATTTTTAGAAATTGAAACTTTTAGATAAATAAAATACGTCTTAAAACATAAAGAGTGTGATATAGATTTGTAAAAATCATGTATCACACTTTTTGTCATTGTTCTTAAATATCATGTTCAATTTTTCTTATTTCATTCAGCATGTTATCAGTTCCTGGTTTGCTGATGCCATAGCTTTCTTTTGTATACTTGTTTGGATCTTGGATAATCTTAATTACAAAATCAGCAATACTTGCTCGAGAGATCATGGTACCTTTGAATATCTCACCTTTTTTAGTAAGCTCATAATCAATTTCGTCATCGTTAGTCATATAAGCAGCACGAATAATTGTGTACTTTAATTGGCTAGTTTCAATAATTTTTGCAGCTCGCCTGGTATCTTCTTTTGATTCATGACCGACGTAGTTCTCTACCCAAGAGCCAAATGGATCAGGAACTTCATGGTACAAACCAGATCCAGTGATCCAAATCAGATTATTTACATTACTATCTTGCATGGTCTCTATAATGTTCTTTGCCCACTGCTCCATATTGCCATTTAAATTAGCATATACGATATCTTGATTATTTAAAACTGTTTCTAAAAGGTGCTTATCGCTGACATTTCCTTCAATAATATTAACATTATTAGCTATTTTCAAAGAATTTAATCTTTGAGCATTTCTTAAAACTAAGGTTAGTTGATACTCTGGATTGTTTAACAATCTTTTCTCAACAATTCGGGCAATTTTACCATTGGCCCCTAATATTAGAATTCTCTTCAATACACTATCTCCCTTTAATTAATGAATTGTATATCCACCATCAACAGCAATTCCTTGGCCAATGATGTAACTAGCGGCATCACTGCAAAGGAACAAAACAACATTTGCCATTTCTTCAGGATGTGCCAATCTACCAATTGGAACTTCTTTGATTAAATCATTCATTTCACTGTTTTCAGTTTGATTCATTCTTTTAACCATTGGTGTTTCAACGATTCCTGGACAAATAGCGTTAATTCTAATTCCATCTTTAGCATATTCCAATGCACTACTCTTAGTCATTCCAAGAACACCATGTTTTGAGGCATGATAAGCGGTTCTTCCAGCAATACCAACTAGGCCACCCATTGATGAACAGTTAACAATAGCTCCGTTAGTCTTCTGTTTACTTAATTGTTTTAATTCATACTTCATTGATAAAAATGTACCTTTTAGATTAATATCCAAAACCTGATTGTATTCATCTAAAGATAGATCTTCAGTCTTGGTAACTGGGCTTTGAATACCGGCATTATTGTAGGCAAAATCTAAATGACCGAATTTTTTAACGGTAAAGTCCACCATGTTTTTAACATCTGCTTCATTTGAAACGTCACACATAACTGATGCGGCCTGATAACCTTGCTTTACTAGTTCGTCAGCTTCTTTTTTAGGTTCATGTCTTCCTGCTAAAACAACTGCAGCTCCAGCTTTTGCAAATAATGTTGCCGTATTCAAACCAATACCTGTTCTTGCTCCTGTAACAATAACTACTTTTCCTTCAAAATTTTCCATGTGTTTTTTATCTCCTTATTTTAGTAATTCAAAATTCATTTTTAAATCTCCGGCTTTATTCATAAATGAAATATCTGAATTTATGTGTCCAATTTTTTGTAAGTCACTGATGACTTCACCAGTTTGCTTGTAGAAAATCACAAAACTGTGACGTGGTGCCCAATATGCAATATCTCCTACTTCGTAACCACTAGTTTTAGCTTTTTTAGCTGGTAATGACTCAGAAAATCTATATGTTAGTTCTCTTGAATATAGATTCATCATATTCAAGTCTAATGGTAATTTTGCAATTATGTTCTTAGCCGTATCGCTGTCATTGAAATCAGCAACCAATTCTTCACCATTAGTTGTCATTTTTACTTTAGTCATTAATTTGATTTCTCCTCTGATAAATGATTGTATTGTTCATCTGATACTGGTTCTTTCCAAATAGGCGTTCCCGCTGTAATGGCAATATGACTGAACCAGCTATCTTTAGTAGCTCCATGCCAGTGCTTGATTCCATCATAGGTAATAACAACATCTCCGGGATGTAATAATCGAGCGGCTTTTCCTTCTTCTTGATACCAACCTTCGCCTGCAGTTACCAACAAGATTTGATATCCATTGTGATGAATATGCCAATTGTTACGTGAGCCTGGTTCAAAGGTAACGTTGCTAACTGTTACGTTAACACTTGGATCTTTTACTAGAGAATTATGAAAGCTCTCACCAGTGAAATTATCTTGAAATTGAATGTTTTTATCTCCAATTGAGAAAATGCTATTCTTTACCTCATGTTCATTTTCATCCATGTTTAATATCTCCCTTGTTAGTTTCGTGCTTGTAGTTTAATTTGTGTACTTTCTATCACTTTTTCGTTGATGGAATTCAAAAATTGATTATAAAAGAAACCATTTTCTAGTCCTGTAATTTCATTCAAAGCGTAAACAGTCAAAGTATAGTTATGTGGTTTATCTGGAGGAGTTGGTCCAGCATAATGATTAATGACATACTCATCATCAAGATCATAAAAACGAGAGTACCAAGCATTCTTCCCTTGTGGGCCACTAAAGTTTCTACTGAAATCTTCAGGTATTTCATTTGTTACAGGAATATCTGTAACTAACCAATGAATAAATGGAAAGCCTGTTCTAGGAACCGCATCATAGTCGATTAAAGAAATTGCTAAAGCCTTAGTTTCTTCAGGAACATCTTCCAATTTAATTGGAAATGAAATGATTGGTTGATCACTAACTTTTACATTTGAATATTTGCTAAATTTATCGGGAATGAATCCATTATCTAAAATAACTTTTATTTTCAAACTTATTCTCCTTACTAATTAACCTTGTTTTGTAGGATAAACTGTAAATTCATTGATATTAACGTCTTCTGGTTGATCAATGGCAAAATTAACAACACGTGCGATAGCATCTGGTGTGATACCAACTGATTTATAAAGTTTGTCCATACCTTGTTTGGCATTCTTATCAGTAATGTGTTGAAGCAACTCAGTATTGATAGCAGCTGGATAAATGGTTGCGGTTCTGATATTTGTTTGTTCTTGAGCACTCTCCATACGGATAACTTCCATTAAATTTCTAACGGCAAACTTAGTGGCACCATAAACACCTGAACCAATAAAACTCCTTAAACCAGCAACTGATGAAGTTGTAATTATTTGACCATGTTTTTGAGTTGTGAAATCTGGCATTACAGCGGCGACACCGTTCAAGACACCTTTAAGATTGACATCAATCATGGCATTCCATTCATTTACTTTAAGTGCACTAATTGGTGAAGTTGGCATGATTCCGGCATTGTTATAAATAACATCAATGGCACCAAACTTTTCTTTAGCTAATGAAACAAGTTCCTTGAGATCTTCTGGATCTGTAACATCAGTCACACGATAAGCGGCTTTTCCACCGGCATCGATGATTGCTTGACTAATTTCTTGTAAACGTTCCTCTCTTCTTGCACCTAAGACAACTGCGGCACCATTACTTGCCAACAATTTAGCAGTAGCTTCTCCAATACCTGATGATGCTCCTGTGATTACGACTACTTTATTTTCAACTGACATATTAAATTTCTCCTATTTGTTTTTTATCTAAAATATAGTGATGATTGATTCAAAAGCTAATGTATTAACAACACTTTAAACGCTATTGATTATCTTCATCCTCTTTCATAACAACTCGTTCTTGATTACAAATACTAGTATACGAGGTGTTTAGTGCTATTTGAAGAATCCAATCATTGATATAGTATCAACCAACGGTTAATACCTATGATAAATATGCGTGACTTATTAAGTATTTAAAATACTAAACTCAATAGTGATGCTGTTACTAGGCTAATAACTAAGAAAGCTGAACAGAATTTCCAATTCCAACGAAGCGAGACCATTGCAGGATTAACATTTAGAAGTGTTGCAACAATCATTACGATTCCCGCAAACGGCGACAACATATAGGCAGCAACACTACCAATGTTTAAACTCAGCGCAATCAATAATGGTGATAACGTAATATGCATTGCCATGATCACCTTACCAATTAGTGCAACTGAAGCTAGTGGATGTATCCCAATGAGTGAAACTAGTACCACTATGATTGGGATTAATAGAACTAACCATCCTCCAAGTTTAGAAAAAATCGGTGTTAGTGTCGTTGTTAATTGAGTACTGATTGTTGAATGTTGAAATCCATATGTAAATGTTCCGATTCCGACGAAGAATGGTGCTAAGGCGGCTCCACTTTCAATTCCTTGATTCCAATAAGAAATAACAGACTTTTTTAAATTGGAAACAAATGTTACTTTTGTTTCTGAGCGGCGAAGACTTAGCAATCCAGTCCAAATCAAAACTATTATCAAACCAGCTAGAGTAACCGAATCCATTGAGCTTGCGACCTTACTCTCCATTAATACAAAGCTTAGAATCAACAAAGAAACTACTGCCAAAACCAAACTTGCTAATGGTGCATGTTCAACTGAATCTTTTTGTGTTTCTTTCTTAACTTCTATTGGCTTTTCTTTCATGTATGGTTGGTTACGTTCCATGAAGTAAGCTAATAACAGACCAAGTATTCCTAAAATCAAACATGGAATAAAAAGCTTGGTCCAACTAACTTTGGTTACTGTACTAATTAAGAAAATAGTTGCTGCTCCGGGAGCCCATAGGGTTCCAAGAGTAAATGCTCGGAGTACAGAGGTTGCCGAAAAACGTTGATAATTCTTAACTTGTTTCTTAATGCTGTCTTCTAAAATTGATAGCACAATGGCTACGGTCCCCATTGATAGAATACTTGAAAGTAAATGAGTAACTACCATAACAAATGTATAAGTTTGTTTAGGACCATGAACATGATCTTGCATGAACTCCTCAACGGCGGCCTGATACTTACCAACGGTTACTGGCACTAGAAAGAGTTGCATAACAACCAATAATACGACGATATCAATCATTGAGACAATTGCTGAGGCAATACCGTAAATCGATAGTCCAGTCGTGCTGAGCAAAATCAATCCTGCTACAAAAAATACGATAGTAGCGACTTGAAATGAACGACCTAAATTATGAATTCCTAGGATGGCGACTCCAATCGTAATTACTGCGTCTAAAAGTGTAAGATCGATTGGTAGTACTAGTCCTAATAGTTGAACTATCACCAAACCTAAAATTAAACTATGATAAATATTTTTTTTGTTAATAATTCGATTCAATTTCAAATCGCTTCCTTCTCGTTATTTAGTTCAAATTAATCTGTATCAATAACTTTAATGTGAATTTTCCAAGCAAGTTATTATCTATTTAAAGGTATTCCTGTAATTTCACCTAATTTTTCCACATAATCATCTTGTAATTTGTGACGATCAACACTTGAATCATAATTCTCTAATTTTTGATGATAGTAATAGTTACCAGAAACGCTAGGATCATCTAACGTTGCCAGCCACACTTGACTACTATAGCCTTGCTCTAAATTATCAGTGGCCCCTTTTCCTCCCATTCGAGTTGGAACCCAACCAGGATCAACCGAAGTTACAGTAATCTTTGGATAATAACGAGCAACTGCTTTAGCAAACATTAGAATTTGTAGTTTGGATGATGAGTAGTTAGTTGTCTGACTTAAATTATCAATATCCAAATTTGCACCCTGATGCATTCCAGAGGAAACATAAATGATTCTTTTAGGATGGCCGACTAGTGCTGTCAACATGTATGGGGCTAAATCATTTACTCTAAAAGTTAAATCCGTGTCAGATGAGTCAACTCCAGCATTGTAAATGATAGTGTCAAAGGTTCCTAACTGATTGATTTGAACTGCCAACGATTTGACCTCTTTTATAGATGAAAGGTCACCTATCACAATTCCCTTAACTTGAGGTAATTTTTTTAAAACATCTTGAGCTCTTCTTGGGTTACGTGCGTGTAAAACAATTTCATTACCTTCAGCTACTAATTGCTTAGCAGCTAAAAAGCCTAACCCTTCAGTGGAACCAGTAATCAAAATTTTAGCCATATTAAAATATCCTCCTTGATTTAAATTAGTATTTTAGGAATATTATTTAAAATTGGGTTTACTTTCCTCTGTTATTTTTGCAAATCTTAGAACAGTTGCAGGATCATGGTGATCAAAGAAAAGTGACTTTTTGGTATCTAAATTACGGATAGCCTGCATATCATCCTTATTTAATTCAAAATCCCAAATCATCAGATTTTGTTTCATTCTATCCTTGTGAACTGACTTTGGTATGATGATGACTCCATTTTGTGTTAGATACCGTAAGGCTACTTGTGGACCTGTTTTGCCATACTTGGCTCCAACTTTTGCTAAAGTTTCGTTTTTAAAGAAATCATTACGTCCTTCTGCAAAGGGTCCCCATGACTCTAAGTGTGTTCCATATTCTTTTAAGTACTTATTTAACTCCTGTTGTTGATTAAAGACATGAGTTTCTGATTGATTAATTGCTGGAACAATTCGACTGAATTTCACTAAATCAACGTAACGGTCAGGCATGAAATTGGCCACTCCAATTGCTCGAATTTTACCAGTATCATATAGATCCTCTAAAGCTCGATATGCTCCATAATAGTCGCCAAAAGGTTGATGGATTAGTACTAAATCTAGATAATCTGTTTGAAGTTTTTCAAGTGAAGTCTTAATTGAGTCTTTTGTCGCTTGATAACCATAATTAGCAATCCATACTTTTGTAGTTATAAAAATGTCCTTACGATCTAGGCCACTTTCTTTTATAGCTGCACCAATTGCTTCTTCATTGTAATAAATTTGAGCAGTATCAATCATACGGTAGCCAACGCTCAATGCATCTAAAACAGCTTGTTTAACTTGTTCAAAACTGCCACCGCGGACCATAGCACCAAATCCTTCTTGCGGCATTTGTACGCCATTGTTTAATTTAATCATTGGAATATTATTCATAATAAAATCTCCTTGTTAATATAATTCGATTAAATTTCAAATCTCATCTTTATTGTTATTTAATTCAAATTAGCCTTGCTTTGTAGGATAAACTGTAAATTCATTGATATTAACGTCTTCTGGTTGATCAATGGCAAAATTAACAACACGTGCGATAGCATCTGGTGTGATACCAACTGATTTATAAAGTTTGTCCATACCTTGTTTGGCATTCTTATCAGTAATGTGTTGAAGCAACTCAGTATTGATAGCAGCTGGATAAATGGTTGCGGTTCTGATATTTGTTTGTTCTTGAGCACTCTCCATACGGATAACTTCCATTAAATTTCTAACGGCAAACTTAGTGGCACCATAAACACCTGAACCAATAAAACTCCTTAAACCAGCAACTGATGAAGTTGTAATTATTTGACCATGTTTTTGAGTTGTGAAATCTGGCATTACAGCGGCGACACCGTTCAAGACACCTTTAAGATTGACATCAATCATGGCATTCCATTCATTTACTTTAAGTGCACTAATTGGTGAAGTTGGCATGATTCCGGCATTGTTATAAATAACATCAATGGCACCAAACTTTTCTTTAGCTAATGAAACAAGTTCCTTGAGATCTTCTGGATCTGTAACATCAGTCACACGATAAGCGGCTTTTCCACCGGCATCGATGATTGCTTGACTAATTTCTTGTAAACGTTCCTCTCTTCTTGCACCTAAGACAACTGCGGCACCATTACTTGCCAACAATTTAGCAGTAGCTTCTCCAATACCTGATGAAGCTCCTGTGATTACGACTACTTTATTTTTAACTGACATATTAAATTCTCCTATTTGTTTTTATTTTTTAGTAAAAAGATGGTTTATCCCATTCTGTGTTTGGTTCCTCAACACCAATGCTTTCTGATTTATACAAATCAGGATCATTGACAATATCTGTAACAAGCTTGGCAACTGCTTGACGTGTAACTTGTGTACCCTTCATGGGTTGACCTTGTGGAACTGTTTTATAATTGTAATTTCCATCCCGGTTATAAAGCCAACTCATTCGTAAGAAGGTATAATCTAGGCCACTGTTATCGATTACGGCAGCAGCTTTTTTGATTCCGGTATAGTCACCCATCATTCTGGAGTTCCATTTACCAAACTTTCCTGCTACTTCATCATAAATTCCTAAACCACCCGCAACGATTAATCTCCTAACATCATTATCTTTCATGGCTTTTACGATATTTTTGTTGGCATCAACAAAGTGACCCGTTGCCATATAAACAATATCTTGATCTTTAATGGAAGTTTCTAAGTCTGAAATATTGTTCCAATCTCCATCAACCAAAGTGATTCGAGGATCACTTTCAAAACTAGTGAGTCTTTGCTTAGCTCTTCTAGCGAATAAAGTGATTTCTGAATCAGTTTGTTCCAATAACATAGGAATTAAATATTTGGAAATATTACTTGTAGCTCCTAATAAAATAACTTTTTTCATTTTGTACTCCTTAATTATTTTTTATTTAAAATATGGTGATAACTTACAACATTCATTTGATTAACATTATGCTTATTAATAACAATTTTTTCTCCGTATGGTGCTAAGCTGATAGTTCTCTTTCCAACTATCTTCCAAGTTCCAGAATAGATATTGGTTACTCCATGCTGATTTTCATTCCATTTGTGATTCTTATGGAAAGTAATTTTTTGATGAAGATTTTTATTATGATGGTTGGTCCAAACTCCCACAATATCCTTGTCACTGATTTTTTTGACATTACTTGTTGTGGCACTTTGAGCATTTACTGAATCATCCTTTGGTCCGAATTGAAAACTGATGAATAAAAGAATAAGGACAAAGAAAATGGTTGTTGGTATAGCTTTAAACTTTCTGTTCATATTAAGCTCCTTTATGTTTGACTCGTTCTTGATTACAAATACTAGTATAATAGGTTTGTCAGAGATTAGAAGAGTCCAATGATTGACGTAGTATCAACTAAAAGTTAATACTACCTTAGGAGGGTAAATATATGGACATAACACAATTACAAACTTTCGTTCGAGTTAGTCAGTATGGAAGCTTTACTAAAGCTGGTGAGCAGGGATTCATTTCCGGAACTGCCGTCATGAAACAGATCAACCGCTTAGAAAGTGAACTGAACCTCCAACTTTTTGTTCGAACTGCAACGGGTACTAAACTAACAGTTGAAGGTCAAAAGTTTTTACCATATGTTAATCAGATATTAAGTCTTTTAGATACAGCCATTGATGAAACTAGAAAAGCAGGCATTTCTGGTCAGAACATCATAAATGTGGGGACCTCCATCTTGCATCCCGCAGATCCATTTATGGATATTTGGAAAAAAATAACTGCACAAATGCCAGATTTTCAAATCCGCATTGTGCAGTTACAGGAAGACCTTCAGTCAAAGAACCGTGAATATGCTATGTTGGGTAAAAATTGTGACTTAATAGTAGGAACATTTGATAATACCACCTTAAAACAGTCGTTTAATGCTATTCCCTTAGGTCAATATAACTTTGGGATTGCTGTGAGAAGTGATAATCCACTTGCTAAGCTAAGTGAAATAAGTTTTGATGATTTAAAAGATAAACAATTATTGAGTGTCCCCCGAGGTATAAGCGATAAGAATGATCAGTTAAGAGACATAATAGATTCCAACTATCCGAATATTAAAGTAATTGAAACAGCAGGTCGTTATGATATGAATACTTTTAATCAAGCAGTTGAGGAGAATGTACCATTAATAACCGTTACTCCTTGGAAAAGAATTCATCCCAATTTGGTTTCAGTACCATTGGACACGGATATTCATGTTTCCTATGGAATATTAACCACAAAGTTTCCTGGCAGCAAGATTGATAAATTCCTGTTTGAATTATCTAAGACTTTAGATTTATCATAAATAACTTAGATAACTCAAAAACAGACAAATGAATCACGGTAGTAAATAGTTGCTATTATTTAGTCTTGAATCAGTAATTGTGAGAACAATGTTGAATCAAGTTGATTTTTGATAATGATTTTGAATTTCTCAATTTAAAAAGAAGACAAATCAGTATACCGTTGGGTAACTTAGTGATTTGTCTTCTTTTTCTGTATAGAAAACCTTATAGAAATAATCGTTTAACTATTGAAATAGATTTAATTATGATAAATTCATGTATAAAAGCGGATATGGACTTCCCTGTTCATCAAGCTCGGTTCTTTTATAAACTTCAAATCCCATGTGTTCATAGAAACCTTTGGCTTGTGGATTCTGTTCGTTAACCGATAATTTATTGACTGAGTACTTGCTAATACCATATTGAAGCAAGTACTTTCCAATGCCTTTTCCTCTTTCATTGGGAGAGATGAATAGCATTTCAAGGTATTGATCATCAATTCCCATGAATCCAATCGGGACCTTATTTTCGTCTTCTACAATAATCAGATGTGGTACTTCGTTTAATGCCTGTGGAACGTATTTTTTAATAGTTTCTATCTCATCTTCCGATAGAAATAAATGTGTGGCTTTTACTGAACTTTCCCAAATTGATAGTAACTGTTCAATTAATGTTTTGTTTCTATTCTCTGCTTCTACGATTTTCACGTTTAGCCTCCACACATTAAGATGATTTTTTGTTAATCCTGCTTAGTAAGTACTGGCAATTTGTTTAACAATAATCCATTTATCATTCTTTTTTTCGAAGTAAACCTTCATTTGTAGTGGCCAAGTATTTACCCCACCACCCCAGATTCTGGCTTGCACACGATTTTGACTTGTAAAACTAGCCTTATTACCATTAATTTCAATATCTTTTATAGCTTCTTCTTTTGAAGAAAAGTATTGCATTTCATCGTTTTGAATTTGATTGATCCATTCTAATTTAGGTTGGACATAGCCAGTCATATGAGTTAATTCCATTGATGGAGCTAGTACATCGTTTAACGTAACTAAGTCTTTTTCTACCATAGCTTTATTTTCAGCTCTAAATAATTGTTTAATTATTTCTGTATCTGTCATATTTATCACGCTTTCTAATTTGTTCTATAAGCATGATAATACCGTTGTTCTTAATTCAGAGCTATTTTAAATTAAACTAGTTTTGATAAGTTAAACTTATGAGAAAGTTTGTTTCAATAATTCTGCAAAACTTTCAATATAAAATCCTGAATTATCAGCTTTCCAGTAGGCATAGTAGTTTTGAATCAATTTTCGTTCACCTTTAGATAATTTAATAATTTTAACTATTTCCGGATTTAATTGTTGTCGCATACGTTTATTGATTATCAAATATCCTTGGTTTGATGCCACTAACATCTGAGCCTCATCATAATTTCTTGCTAAAACGAATTTACCTTTCACTCCAAGAATTTCACGATAATATTCTTCTTCACTTTGATTATTATTACTGTCAGAAATTAGAATACATGGAAAATCTGCTAAAGCTGAAATATCAATCTGTTCCGAGTTGACTGGTAAGGTTTGGCTAACGGCAACCATAAATTCACTGGATGTTAGAAATTCATTTTGATATTCATTAGATAAAGCTCGTCTTTGATCGGAAAAGTTTAAATCTATTTTTCCACTCTGCAATAACTCATAGAGTTCTTCATGATTGCCACTAGTGATATGGATTTTAACTTGCGGATACTCTTGAGTGAATTTGGAAACTGTTTGCAAAAATTCGCTAGTACCAAAGCTACGTAAATAACCCACGTTTAAAGTTACAGCATCTTTCTTTACAATATTAATAGTATTCTGCGTCAGTTGATTGACATCTTTAATGATATCTTGACTATGTATATAGAAATATTGGCCGGCTTCGGTTACTTCGAAACTCCGTCCTTTTCGTTTCAACAGAGTTATCCCTAGATTACTTTCTAGTTCCTTCATTTGTTGAGAAATGGCTGACTGAGAAATGTTACATTCATCAGCTGCTTGAGTAAAACTATGATTCCTTACGATGGCAATAAAATACTTCATTTGTTGAAACATGGACTCACCTCAAACTTATTTAACTCAATTATATGATAAAAAAAGAGATTGGGACACAACTGTTTTGTAGACTAAACTTGCAGCAAAAACGCGAGACAGAATCCGCTTAAAATAAAATTCACCTAGTAATCACAAATCGATTACTAGGTGAATTTTAACTTAATGCTCGGAAGCTAAACGTGTTCTGTCTCGCTCTGGATTTCCTACGATTAGTCAAGTAAGGATATAGAAAATGAGAGTATTCTAAACAGTACTTCATAATTAGTTATTTAAAATTATGAGGGTAAGAGTTAGTATTTGAATCAGAGATGTTAGAGCATCTCCGTGGATTTCGAATACCTATATGTATATTTGTATTTGGTCCTATTTTTTATCACATAGAGAACAGACATTTCAATGTTCTGTTCATGCAAGCAATTACGGCAACCTTGTCCTTTTTAGGGACGGGTTGCTTTTTTAATTTATAATAATAATCCACGATGTGGTTAGGTGCCGATGCTTGTTGTTTGAGCATATTACGTATAGTTAGAAACAGAAGTCCTCTTGCCTTAGGATTACCTCGCTTATTTATATGATCTCCCCTAATATACTGTCCTGACTGGTATCTAATAAGATCAATTCCTACGTATGCATTCAATTGATTAGCATTATCAAACCTTGTGAAATCCCCAATTTCACCTAACAACATAGCAGCAGTCATTTCGCCGATGCCCGGCATCGAAGAAATGATGTTAAATTCAGGTAATTTTTTTCCAAGTTGAACCATCTGTTTTTACACGATGCAAATTCTCTGTCTTGAGATGTAATTCAAGTGGATTTAACAGGGCATAGGGTATTTTATTATCTCTGCAAAATCTTTCTATAGGACGTGAATATATTCCTGTAGCCTCAAAATAAAATGTAGGATTATTAGCACATTTTACTGTGGCACTTAATCTAGCAAATCCCGGTTTATTGTGTTTAAAATCAAACTCGGTAACGCAGTTACCATCGTTGTAATAAACACAGTAACTGTGTCCTTTGGACACGTCTAAAGCAATTATATCTGACATGAAATTCCTTTCTAAAGCTATCCGGATCAACATTTCGAATCTCATTTCCTATACACGAACTCGAAGTCCCACAACCTAAAACCTGATTAAAGAAATGAAGATGACGGAGATCATTTTATTTTTACGGACTCGAAGTCCCTCAGAGCATGCACAATCTTAGCTTTATCTCCAGTGTACAAAAAAGAGTTCTAAGCAAAGAATTCAATCTTTACTTAGAACTAATCTTAGGTTGTTTACTATTTAGTATTTAAACCAACACTATCATGTGAATAATAATTTTCGTCATCAGCAGCATTTTTAACAAAATCAGCAATTGAACTAATTGAAACGTCGTGTCCACCAAAAGGTTCGCCTTTACGTGTAATTTCATAGTTAACTGGTCCATTGGTAAACCAACCAGGACGAATCACTGTATAATTCAAATCTGATTCTTCAACTATATCAGCTGCCTCACGATATGAACGTAACATTGAATTTTCGTTCAGATTACCACCACCCAATGCGGCAGGAATCTCATTATAAATTCCCATTGAAGCAATGAATAATAGTCGTGAAACGTTGTTTCTATCCATTGCAGCAACGATTTTCTTAGCAAACTTGCCTAAGGGACCACTCAATGCGACAAAAACAACATCTTGTCCTTGCATAGCCTTGTCCAAGTCAGCATCTTTTGTTACATCACCGGAAATGGTAGTTTCACGATCACTAACAGTTAAACGGCCCGCACTTCTAGCAAACAAGGTTAATTTATCGTCTGTCTCGTTTAGTAATGTTTGACGAACAGCACCGCCAATAGTACCAGTAGCTCCAATGATTAATACATTTTTCATAATTATTTTCCTCATTTAAATTTAATATTATTTATTATTTCGAACTTCAGATACATTTCCATACCAATATTGAGCTGTAATACCACCATCAACCAAGAAGTCGCTTCCGGTAATAAAAGCTCCACGACGATCCATCAATAATTCTGCTAAATTAGCAATTTCATCAGGTGTTCCGGGACGTTTTGTTACCATGGATTCAAACATCTTTTTATAACCATCACCACGAGGACCATTTAATTCATCAACAGCCAAAGGGGTCATGATAATACCAGGACTAATGGCATTAATTCTAGCACCACGTTCCTGCCACTTAACTGACTCAGAAGCTACACGTAAGACGTTAGTTCGTTTAGCGTATTGATATGCAGCCAATGAATCAGTAATTATATTTGCTTGTAAAATTGGTAGATCTAACAGTTCTTCCGTCGGCGTCATTGCTAATTTTTGATTATCCTCTAGTGATAAAGCAGGTAAACGATGACCTGATTGTGATGAGATAACAATTCCTGCACCACCTGGAGCCATAACTTTACCAAACTCTTCTAGTAAGACAGAAGTTCCATAAAGATCCACTTTTAAAACTTGTTCTGGACTAGCCTGTGATGGTGAAACACCAGCAGCATTAACTAATCCCATGATATTACCTAAACTTTGAGCCTTCTCGACAACCTCTTTGATTGATTCACGGGATGAAAGATCAGCTTTAACAGTTGAAACTACAAACCCAGCTTCAATCAAACGTTTTTTCTGTTCAATTAATTTTGCCTCATTATAATCAGCAATTAATAACTTTCTGCCAGCTGAAATCCGTCTAACGATGGCTTCTCCAATTGAACCAGCACCAAATAATACGATAACTTCATCATTCATTTATGTATACCTCTTTTATTTTTCATCGATTAACTTATGAGTGCTATCTTACAGGCAAAAGGTAAATTGACCAATTTTAAAATAAGTGGCAATTGATAAGTTTTACTTATGTAATATTCAAACAAAAAAGTGTTCCATAACAGTTAGATTAATCGTCTAACAATTATGAAACACTTTATATAAGTAATTTAGTTTTTTAATTGATTGTTAATTCATTTTGTTGAAGCCAAGCATTGGTACCGATACGATACATTTTAACCCCTGTTAAAGGATTAGTTGCACGTCTATCAATAATCCAGGCAGAACGAGGACTTACTGAATGACCTGTGTATACACCATTATCATCATAAATTTTTGATTTCTTTGTTGCTGTAACTGTTGAACCAGAAAGGAAACTAGCCCATGGCAATGCATCATTTGCTGAAACGAAACCGTCAGTACATACATGATAGTAGTAACCACCATCAATAATAGCGATAATATCTGATTGCCATGAAGTATTTGGTGCTAACGATAAATCAACACGTTTGTTACCATTTCTGTCATAAAGAGTTGTTCTTTGATTCTTAGTTGTTACTCCACCACGAATATCAACTGTTTTGTAATTATCTCTTGCTGTGTAGTCAGGGTTCTTTTCACGACTAGCATCAGCTATATCATACTTAGATACATTGGCGTAATCATTTTCATTAGTTAAGTAATATGCATAAATATCACTTGCATTATACTTACTGTGTGATGCCTGATTGTTACCCATTTCTTGCGAGAAGTAAACCATACCAGTTGAACTAATACTTACACCGATACCAACAAAGTCGATATATGGGTTTAACATATTCTTTCTGTGACCATAGTTTGGTTCTGGATCATACATCTCACTGTAGAATTCATGAGTGATTTTTTCAGCAATGACTGTTGGATCAGTTGTACCAAGCATTGAATATGGCATTTGAGCAATATTCTCCTCGGCGTCCATATAGTATGGATACATATTTGCTGAATTCCAACCAGCATGGTTATCAACTCCGGTATGTGTAAAGCCATCAGTTCTGGATTGAGCATAGTTATTTAACTCAGCTACAGAAGTAAGAGCTGATAAACCATTTTGGGCACGTAATCTGTTTAACTCAGCGAACATTGCGCTTCTAACAGCTGCTACATTAATTTTACTATAAGCAGCTTGTGTAGTTGCTGAATTATTAGTAGTAGAATTGGTAGTTGTACTACTGTCAGTTTTAGTTGTAGGATTCACAACCTGATTGTTTGTATCACTATTGCTATTTGTTGCGGTTGATACATTACTGTTGTTGCTAGTTGTGTTTGTTGGTGTTGACGTAGTTTCACTAGTAGAATCACCAGTGTTTACTGTATCAGCATATGCAATATTCCCTCCTAAACTTGTTGCAAGAAGTGCGCTTGCAGCTATTAAGATAGCTGCTCTCTTAGTTTTAGAAAACATGATACTCCCCTTTTCGTTGTGAAAATAATGGTTACACTTATTTTAACTCATAAAGAGCATTAATAAACCTTTAATTATAATAAATATTTTATATTATTGGGGGAAAATAAAAAAGCCTTGCGGCTTTAGGCTATTATATTAGGATTTATCGAAATCTCTGATCCAGGCTATCGCCAATGCGTCTTTACCCAAATGAGCACCAATAACTGGTCCAAAATATGAGCGGTCCAACGTAGCATCGGGGTATTTAGCATGAATTTCCTTGGCCCATTGATCTCCATCAGCACGATCATCAGCATCAATCACTAATAAACGTAATGGATACTTAGCTGATTTCATGGCACTTGCCAGTTTATCTTCAGCTTTTAACTTAGCTTTTTTGATTGAGCGAACTTTATCGTAAGCAACAATTTTATGACTCTTATCGTCAAACTCTAGTAAAGGTTTAATATTTAATACAGTACCAATAACT
>CALNAK010000007.1 GCA_937874185.1 uncultured Lactobacillus sp. | reverse complement strand
ACACCGTCTAATTCGTCGGCAGCGTCAGATGTGTATAAGAGACAGTCATAGTATATCATAAAATTCAGAATTATATGTATGTCCAATTTTATTAAAAAAAAGATAAATCTAAAATGGATTCCTCGTTACTGCTCTTCTGAGCAGTAATTAGGTAGGGATGACAGGATTTGAACCCGTGACATTTTGTACCCAAAACAAACGCGCTACCAAGCTGCGCTACATCCCTTTCGATTGGTTTACAGTGTCATTGTAAACAATTCCTATCTTGTTTTCCACATCCTTCTTTTTTTTTGTTTCATATCAGATAACAAACATATATATAAGTATAATTAAAAAAATAACTTTTTTTAGGCAAATCCTATCAATTTCAAATTTACATAAAAAGGCGTTTCCATTTGAAAATGGAATCTATAAGATCGTTCTAGTAGACAATATTTCAATTCTAATTTTGAAAATGGGGGGTTACATATACAAATACAAGAACTTCTTAACTACATGTACATCTATAGTTATATATATTACTATATATATTGTAATACAATAAAGAAGAAAGAAGGAGGATTTCAAATGCGAGATCTAAAAACATATCTTTCCGTAGCACCGGTACTAAGTACTCTATGGTTCGTTTCGTTAGCAGGTTTATTAATAGAGATTAATCGTTTATTTCCAGATGCATTAACATTTCCCTTTTTTTAATTCTAGTTAGTAACATCAGAAAGGATAAAAAAATTTAGAGATACGATCAACGATCGGGGAATAACCCCCCCCTTTTTTTTTCTAATTCTTTTTTTAGAATAAATTTTTTTAGAATAAAAAAGAATTATAAAAAAAAGGGGGGCCGAAAGGGTCATAAAAACGAGGGTTCAGGATCCAATAAAAAAAAAAGTGTTGCTAGGGAAAGCGTATCCTACGAGATACTTAAAAAAAATACTGTACAAAGATTTGAAATATAGTTTTCAAAAAATCATTATATTACTTATTATTTTCTTTTTATTTAATTACTAATTAATATTCATTGCAACGAAATATTTAAGACATTTTTTTGAGTTAATTAACAGCTTCTATTTTTTTTTGTTCTTGTTCTTTATGGACCCTAAAATTAAAATAGAAGATTGGGGGTGAATCATAAATCCAAAGGAGGTTTCATGGCCAAAGGTAAAGATGTTCGAGTAACAATTATTTTGGAATGTACCAGTTGTGTTCGAAATGATATTAAGAAAGAATCGGCTGGAATTTCCAGATATATTACTCAAAAGAATCGGCATAACACTCCTAGTCGATTGGAATTGAGAAAATTCTGTCCCTATTGTTATAAACATACAATTCATGGGGAAATTAAGAAATAGATAAAATTGAGTGCTTGTATGTCAAATTTGATTTTAAGAACAGGAATAATGAGAGTATCTACGTATTATTACATATATATAAATATAAACAAATAAAATAATAGAAAGAAATCAAATCCTATATTCTTAATTCTATATAGAAACTCTATCCTATATAGAAATAGAAATCGTTTTTATTTTGATCCGATCAAAATAGGATTTTATAGGTAAGGAATAAAAAATTATGAATAAATCTAAGCGACCTTTTACTAAATCCAAGCGATCTTTTCGTCGGCGTTTGCCCCCGATCCAATCGGGGGATCGAATTGATTATAGAAACATGAGTTTAATTAGTCGATTTATTAGTGAACAAGGAAAAATATTATCTAGACGGGTGAATAGAGTAACTTTAAAACAACAACGATTAATTACTATTGCTATAAAACAAGCTCGTATTTTATCTTTGTTACCTTTTCTTAATAATCAGAAACAATTTGAAAGAAGTGAGTCGACCCCTAGAACTACTAGCCTTAGAACCAGAAAAAAATAGACTTATTCTTCAATTGAATAACTAATCTGAAGGAATTAAAAAAGAGGTTAAAATTTTGTTCGACAAATCCAATCAAGAATCAAAATTTGATTGTTACGTCTGTTTCTGTCATAAAAAAAAAAAAAGAAAAGAATCGTCGAAAAGAAAAAGAATAAGTCTTTTTTTAGCGACTATATACCCTCGTTTTGTTTTGACGACTTTTTTATAATACTAATTTCTACTCTACCCTCCCCGAGCTTATTCTACTTAAGAACTCTATTTCAAATATTTTAGTGGATTTCTTCCAATCCCCTCATTTTTTTATCTCATTTGAAATCGTATAAAGACAACTCCTATTTAATAGAGCTATTTGTGCAAGTATTTTTCGATTAAGAAGTAATTGCTTCTTGTACAGATTGTGTATGAATCGGTTATAACTATAGAATACCTCCGTTTCGTGAATTACGGCATTTATTCGAGTGATCCATAAACGACGAAAATCTCTTTTTCTTTTACCCCTATCCCGACGAGCCGAAACTAAAGCTCTTATTCTCTGTTGAGTCATAGTTCGTGTAAGTCGTGAATGAGCCCCTTGAAAGCTTGATGCAAATAAACGAAGTTTTGTTCTACGCCTCCGAGCTATATATCCGCGTTTAATTCTAGTCATTGAATAAATCAAACTTTGATGAATAACTAATTCTTTTTTTAGTTTTAGTTATTCTTTTCCCCTTTACTAGTCATTAATAACCAAACGAATTATTCCAATGTATAAAAAAAAATTCCAATGGCTTTTGCTACTCTAACCTTCCCCACCACTATTTTTGGCTAGGTATTTTCCTTTGCCTTGCTTTGAAAGGATAAATTGCCTTGGTACTTGATATAAAAAAAATAGAATAACTACAAAAAGTAGTAAATAGAAATGGATAAATAGTGGGTTCCTTCGTTTCTATGGTTACTTCTAAAACGGTGAGGTCCTCTCTATACACCGGAGCTCCTTCTTTTAATTAATAAATACTATTGGTAACTTGTACAATTCACATTCTTTGGCTCTACCCCATTAATATTCCAGTAATAGATCTTTCACAATGAGATCCACTTTATACAGTAACGGTATTTTATTTTAAAATTGATTTGGTCATTTACCCTGTTAGTCCGTTTTTTCTTTCAAGAGTGGAATCTTTTTAATAAAAAATGGGATTTCCCCCGCTTAATTGATAATCATTTGTTATCATTGGGGGTTTTCTAAAAAATGGAGTTGATTGGATTTGCACCAATGTAAACCATAAGTTTCAGACACAATAGAAGATATGAATGATCTATCTTTTTGAAATAATGAATCGAGTTCCTCCATTCTATTTTATTAACAGGTACTGATCCTTGATATTTCAAAAAGAATTTCCTTTTTGTGTTTCAGTCTATGATCTAAACGAGTCGCACATACACCCGAGTACATGTTCCTCGTCGCTGAGGGCATCCCCGAAGCGCTGGGGATTTTGTGACATTTCGGATTGGCTGTCTTGTATTTCTAATAAGTTGTTTAATGGTTGGCATACGGAATCATATAAATAATGGGCTGGTTTAGATGGGTTCTAACCGGCTAATTCTGAATTACTTCTCTTCAAGATTCTCTTCAATATAAAAAAAATATATTGAAGAGAATATGAAACTAAACCTTTAATCTAAAAAGATATAAAATTAGCAGTGGTAGATTTGCATGAAATCGCTCCTATTTTTATTGAACCGCTACAAGATCAACAATGCCATGAGCTTGGGCTTCTGTTGCTGACATAAAAACATCCCTTTCCATGTCTTCGGATACAACCCATATAGGTTTGCCCGTTCTTTGTACATAAACCCTTGTGATGGTTTCGCGAAGTTTTAGTAGTTCTTCCGCTTCCAAGATAACTTCTCCCGTTTGTGCCTCATAAAACGAACTAGCGGGTTGATGGATCATTACCCTGATGATATAATAGAAAAGCTTTTTCTATTTCGCAGAATGAGGCGAGATAACCAAAAAAACAGAGAAATTTGAATAACCGTACAGGCTTTTTTTGTGCGTTGCATACGGCTCTAGAATGGAATTTACGTTTTTGACCTTTCCTTTCGGCGAAAGAAAACAAAATATAGGTTCTATTATACGCGGATCCATAAATGATCCAATTACCATCCTTCTTTTTTGTTTTGTAGGAGTTAAAAAAATACTATGATGGTTCCGTTGCTTTATATATCATTTTTTTTGATCCGTCTATGATTCAGCAATCCCAAAGTGTCTTTTTTTTGTTTTTGTAAATAAGCTTCCGGTGTGAAAACAAAGTTTGTGACGCTGGGATGTGCCCGAATAGGGAAGATATCATTTTAAATACCCCTTTCTTATCCCATACTACTCTTTCAATATATAATCTAATTTTTTTAATCTAAAAAATTTCATATCGAATTCGAAGTGCCATGCTATTATTACTTAACTAATTCATATTTCCGAGGGCGAAGGCATAGTATTTTTTCTCTAAAATAAAAAAACTCATTGGCGCCAAGCGTGAGGGAATGCTATACGTTTGGTAATTTCTCCTCCGACTAGGATAAAGGATGCTATTGAAGCGGCCAATCCCATGCATATTGTCTGTACATCGGGTCGCACAAATTGCATAGTATCATAAATAGCCATTCCAGATATTACCCATCCACCAGGAGAGTTTATAAACAAATAAAGATCTTTGGTATCCTTTTCTATACTGAGATATATCATAAGACTAATAAGTTGATTCGAGATTTCGGTATCAACCTCTTGGCCTAAAAAAAACAATCTTTCTCGATAAAGTCGGTTGATTAGGATAAAATTTTATTCCTTAGGAGCCGTACAGGCACCTTTTGATGCATACGGTTCAACAAAAATTGTTAAAAAATCAATGTGTCGATTCCAACCCCCTTTTTTTTTCAGAGAAGGCTTTTCTTTCTAACTTAATAAGGGAAGGGCTTGCTTCCCTTTTAAAAGTAAAAGAAAAAATAAATAAGTTTTGGCCCCTTTTATTTATTAGATATTATAATCCTAATAATAAAATAATAAAACGATTGATTAGGCCTGTCAGACTAACTTGATTCATTGATATTTTTTTTTCATCGAGATTCAGTTGAAATGGGGATGGTTTTTTCTTGTTCCTGAATGGGCTTCTTCCTTTTTTTATTCCGTTTTTTTAGGTTTATGCTCTACTCCGAGTAAAAGGAAAAATTTGCCCGATTTTGATTTGCACATATAGGACAAATGAACCAAATACCGCGTCTTTTTTTTTTTTACTACTCCTTCTTTTTTTTTCAATTCATTTCTTTCACATGTCTTCTGTCAAATAGTCAATAAATTTTTAATTATATTATTTTATTTGATCAACAGTTTTAGATCACCCTGTTTCAATTTTTTGTATTTTTTTTATTTTTTAATAGAATTTTTATCATAATTTTGATATCATATTCATATCATATTAAGTAGTAATTATAAAAATATTATATATTAATTATCAATTGGATTTTTGCTAAACGGAGCCTGGATACTTAATTTTATTAGTCCGATCACGTAAACCATAAAAAATTTTTGATAATCTAATATCAATCTAAATACTCCCTGCATTTAATTCTAATTTATTTTTTGCGCTTCGCGTTACAAATTTTTGATAATTCAATCAATCTTTTTGAGCGAAACAGAGGATATCTCGATCGAGGGAGAAAATGGGGAAATCCCATATAGCCCAATATATCTGACAAGTCGCACTATATGTCAACCCAAGATGTATCTCCTTCTCCAGGACTTCGAAAAGGTACTTTTGGAACGCCAATAGGCATGAAATGAAAAAAAAAGAGAATGAAGTTCTCTATTTCACTTTGATGTGGAAACGTAAGACTGGGGTTTCATTTTTTTTATCATATTATCCTTTTTTCCTACTTTATTAATATTAATCATATTTAAATTAATCATATTTAATACAGAAGTTGAATAAGCTAAAATAAAATATAAAATAAAAGTAAAGTAAGAGAGAATGAATAAAAATTAAAGGAAACTACTTTTTACGAACGGGCTTCTGAACGATGAACAACAATAGCTATCTTGGTTCATATAACATAGGATTCACCCCCATTGCGTATTGGTACTTATCGGATATAGAATAGATCCGCTTCCCTTTTTTCCTATGAATCGAATTGTTCCATTATTACTAACAGAATAGAACAAATATTAATCCTTTCTCCGAAATAATTACCTAAAAAGGGGGGGTCCGTAACATAGTTTTTTCCAATGCAATAAAGTTACATAGTGTCTATTTTTCATTGATAAAGGGGTATTTCCATGGGTTTGCCTTGGTATCGTGTTCATACTGTTGTATTGAATGATCCCGGTCGTTTGCTTTCGGTTCATATAATGCATACTGCTCTGGTTGCTGGTTGGGCCGGTTCCATGGCTCTATATGAATTAGCTGTTTTTGATCCCTCCGACCCTGTTCTTGATCCAATGTGGAGACAAGGTATGTTCGTTATACCTTTCATGACTCGTTTAGGAATAACCAATTCATGGGGCGGTTGGAATATTACAGGAGGGACTATAACGAATCCGGGTCTTTGGAGTTACGAAGGGGTAGCCGCAGCACATATCGTGTTTTCTGGCTTGTGCTTCTTGGCAGCTATTTGGCATTGGGTATATTGGGATCTAGAAATTTTTTGTGATGAACGTACAGGAAAACCTTCTTTGGATTTGCCCAAGATTTTTGGAATTCATTTATTTCTTTCAGGAGTGGCTTGCTTTGGTTTTGGCGCATTTCATGTAACAGGATTATATGGTCCTGGAATATGGGTATCCGACCCTTATGGACTAACCGGAAAGGTCCAACCCGTAAATCCGGCGTGGGGCGTGGAGGGTTTTGACCCTTTTGTTCCGGGAGGAATAGCCTCTCATCATATTGCAGCAGGGACGTTGGGTATATTAGCGGGCTTATTCCATCTTAGTGTTCGTCCGCCTCAACGTCTATACAAAGGATTACGTATGGGAAATATTGAAACCGTCCTTTCCAGTAGTATTGCTGCTGTCTTTTTTGCCGCTTTTATTGTTGCTGGAACTATGTGGTATGGTTCTGCAACTACTCCCATCGAATTATTTGGTCCTACTCGTTATCAATGGGATCAGGGATACTTTCAACAAGAAATATATCGAAGAGTTAGTGCCGGACTAGCTGAAAATCAAAGTGTATCAGAAGCTTGGTCTAAAATTCCTGAAAAATTAGCTTTTTATGATTATATTGGTAATAATCCAGCAAAAGGGGGATTATTCCGAGCGGGTTCAATGGACAATGGGGATGGAATAGCTGTTGGATGGTTAGGACACCCCGTCTTTAGAAATAAAGAAGGGCGTGAACTTTTTGTACGCCGTATGCCTACTTTTTTTGAAACATTTCCGGTTGTTTTGGTAGACGGAGACGGAATTGTTAGAGCCGACGTCCCGTTTAGAAGGGCAGAATCTAAATATAGTGTCGAACAAGTAGGTGTAACTGTTGAGTTTTATGGTGGTGAACTCAATGGAGTAAGTTATAGTGATCCCGCAACTGTGAAAAAATATGCTAGACGGGCTCAATTGGGTGAGATTTTTGAATTAGATCGTGCTACTTTGAAATCCGATGGTGTTTTTCGTAGCAGTCCAAGAGGTTGGTTTACTTTTGGGCATGCTTCGTTTGCTCTACTTTTCTTCTTTGGACACATTTGGCATGGTTCTAGAACCCTCTTCAGAGATGTTTTTGCTGGTATTGATCCAGATTTGGATGCTCAGGTGGAATTTGGGGCATTCCAAAAACTTGGAGATCCAACTACAAAAAGACAAGCAGTCTGATGCAACATTGCTTTTTTCTTTTAGTTTCTGTTTGCGATTTTTTTGATTTCATTTTATTTAATAGGTAGGGTACTGTAGGAATCTTGATTTAAATCGCTGCCGTTTCTTTGACTCTTTTTTGTTCTTTATCCGGAGGTATACTCCTTCAGTAAACATAAACAAAACAGGTATGAAAGCTATAATTGTAAACCACGATCAAATTTATGGAAGCATTGGTTTATACATTTCTCTTAGTATCGACTTTAGGGATCATTTTTTTCGCTATTTTTTTTCGGGAACCGCCTACAATTTCAACTAAAAAATGAAATAATTTTGCATTCTCTTCATTGACGTAATCAGCCTCCAAATAGTTGGAGGCTGATTACGCCAACTAGTCCCCGTGTTCCTCGAATGGATCTCTTAGTTGTTGAGAGGGTTGCCCAAAGGCAGTATATAGAGCATACCCAGTAAAACTTACAAGTAACCCAGATATAAAGATGGCGACTAGAGTTGCTGTTTCCATTATTATATAATTGAAAGACCACAATGGATCTATGCTAAGATCGTTTATTTACAACGGAATGGTATACAAAGTCAACAGATCGTAATGAATACAAAATAAGATTTATGGCTACACAAACTGTTGAAGATAGTTCTAGATCTGGTCCAAGAAGCACTACTGTAGGGAAGTTATTGAAACCGTTGAATTCTGAATATGGTAAAGTAGCTCCTGGATGGGGAACGACCCCTTTGATGGGTGTTGCAATGGCACTATTTGCGGTATTCCTATCTATTATTTTGGAGATTTATAATTCCTCTGTTCTACTGGATGGAATTTCAATGAATTAGACTGAGAAGAATCTTGAAGTCCTAGCTTTTTGTTCGATACAAAAAAGTAAAGTATGTAGGTCTAAAATTTTGCACCTATTCTCCTTTGGTAGTTCGACCGCGAAATTTTTTTCTGCATTGTATATTTCCGGAATATGAGTGTGTGACTTGTTAGAATTGACCCTATGGATAGTACAGAGAAGGGGGTCTGTCATCTTTATCAAGATGGTTTTATTTCGTCGGATATTCATTCGAGTATCTGGAGCACGAAATAGATCAAATAGATCCCAAAGTTTTCGAACTATGATTCATACTTAATACTTAGACCTCGTAGCCGGACTTATTTCCGTTCTATCTTATAAATTTTCATAAATCAATTTTTTTTCTGCTTTTAAACTCTTATTTAGATCAAAGGACAAACGCTTCTTTGTATTTTATGTTTTTAATCATTATAGCTCTTTTTTTTTTTATTGAATAAGTGATGATCCAATGGTTCTCACTCAGTGAACTTTGGACTTTGAAGGTTTCATTGAATTAT
>CALNAK010000006.1 GCA_937874185.1 uncultured Lactobacillus sp. | reverse complement strand
CAAACACCGTATCAGGTTATGCTGACAAATTTGTCCAAAAATTCGGATTAAATTTTCAATCTACCATTAATTAAATTATACGTAGTGTTTAGAATGTAACCAATCAGAAATAAGGAGATTAAAGGACCAATAATAAGATGCTGATTAAGCAACCAAGCAATAATAAAGAGACACAGATCTCCTAAACTTCTAATCAACCCAATTGAGTTCTTAGTGACCTTACTAATCCAAAAAACACATGCATCATAAGGCACTTTCCCTAGATTTGCACTAGTATATATACCGGCTCCAATCCCAAGTAATAAAATACCCATAATTAAGAAAAGAAAGTTGCCCGGATTACTGAGTCCTCGGTTTAATGTATATTCGGCAGTTGCTCCAACAATATACGGTTGGAGAATACTCCCAATACCTAATTGAGCGCGGTCATAAAGTAAAGGTGAAATCAGCATTAGTAAAGTGATGATCATATTGGATTGATTTAAAGTTAAATTAGTATGAAGTGAAATCCCTTGCCAGACCCAAGAAAGAGGATCGCTCCCATAACCTGTTGATATGGATAGTGAAACTCCAAAGCCCACGACTAAAGATCCGAATAAAAGAAGAAAGAAACGAAATAATGAGGTTAGTTTAAATTTATTTTTCATTTAAATTTTCACCGTTACTTTTAATTACTTCTTGATACCAATAAAAAGATTTTTTCGGAATACGTCTGAATGTTCCCTTACCGAAATTATCTCGGTCAACATAAATAAAACCATAGCGCTTAGCCATTTCACCAGTTCCATTAGAAATAGAATCAATACATGCCCATGATGTATAGCCGATTAATTCGACACCATCCAGAGTGATTGCGTCAGACATGGCTTTGATATGTTCTTTATGGTATTCAATTCTATAATCATCATGAATCTCACCAGTTTCTGTCAAATTATCGACAGCCCCTAAACCATTCTCTACAACAAACATAGGTTTGTTGTAACGATCATAAATTTCATTGATTGTAATTCGAAATCCTAATGGATCAATTTGCCAACCCCATTCGCTAGTTTCTAAATAAGGATTGATTTCTGAAGCGAAAATATTGCTTTCGGTTTGATTCGCAGCATCAGGTTGGGCGCTGCTTACTCTTGAAGAATAGTAAGAAAAGCTAATAAAATCTACAGTGTGGTCTCTTAAAACTTCGATATCACCGTCTTTAATAGGAAGAGTGAGGTTTTGTTGTTCGATTTGTTTTAAATAATAATTAGGGTAGCTTCCTCTTACTTGGACATCTGAAAACATATAGCTTTCACGTGAATCTTGGATAGATTTCCATACATCTTCTGGACGCGGCGTCTGAGCATAATAACTTCCAGCAGCCAACATACATCCAATTTGAAAATCAGGGTTTATTTTTTTAGCAAGCTGAGTTGCTTTAGAGCTGGCGACTAATTGATGATGGATCACATCAGTTGTAATCTGCTCTCTATTATCCTCTGGTTTAAAAGTTAAGCCTGTTGCTACAAAAGGGAAATGTGAGACCATATTGATTTCATTAAAAGTAAGCCAATATTTGACATAATCTTTATACTGATGAAACACTGTTTCAGTGAATTTTAAATAAAAATCAATAGTTTTACGATTCTTCCATCCACCATATTCGTCAACCAAATATATAGGGATATCAAAATGATTGATGGTTACTAAGGGTTCAATATTATATTTTCGACACTCTTTAAAGACATTCAGATAGTGATTCAGGCCTAACTGGTTAGGTTTGGATTCATTTCCCTTAGGATAAATTCTTGACCAAGAGAGTGATAAACGATAGACTTTGAATCCCATTTGGGCCATCAGTGCAATATCCTCTTTGTAATGGTGATAATGGTCAATGGCGACTCTTGATGGGAAAAAAGTATCCTCTGGTAGAGATTTAGGATCCAAATTTCCTGTACCTATTTGGAAACGTAATTCCCCGTAAGGCATATAATCTAAATTTGAAAGGCCTCGTCCATCAATGTTGTAAGCTCCTTCTGTTTGATTCGCAGCAGTTGCTCCGCCCCATAAAAAATTGTTTGGAAATGACATATATATTCCTCCTTGTTCTTATCACTAAGTATAAGGGGTATATTGCTAATCAAAAAGGAAGTTTCTTTAATGGAAACTTCCTTAACGAACAAGTTTAATAGGTTTGCTTTAAATTGAGGATTAATAAGTCAATAACATATTTAAAAAAGTAGGCATTGAATTTTTCATATTGTATGGGAACATGTAACTGTTTCCCTTTGAATCTTATATTACTTTGACAACTTATGAGCCATTTTGTTCCATTTGTTTCCTCAATTCTCTTCACTACGCGTTTGTTGTACTTGAAAGTATTGCCGTCTATACTGAGTACTAATAATAAATCATTGTCGTTAATATCGTAGGAATGATTAAAATCAACATCGCAAATAATAACATTCTTGTTGATCACTTGTAGTTCTGTTTGAATCTGATGGCAGAGGTAACGAGCATCACCTTGAGCAAACACATATATAGTATTTGCTGAGGTAAGCTGTTTAATTAATAACTCCAGGCGATTATAATCTAAAGAATTTGTTAGAGAGTTAAGAAAATAAATCATAGTATTTGTAAAATTTAAAATATTATCTTTCATATTATCATATACTTTAAAATCGTGACGGCGTCTCTCTAAGGATTCAAGGTATTCTAAGCAGGCGTCTTTAAAGTCAATGTACGTTTTATAGTCTAAATATCTGACATATTTAGAAATTTGACTTTTTGATACAAACGTTCTAATAGCAACCTCATCCATTGTAATATAAGGAATCTCATGAATATGTTCTTGAAAAAATAAACTCAATATATAGAAAGTTGAATTTTTTTTATAGAAATTTGTCACATCATTTAGTTTATCCATTATCAATCGTATCAGTCCTTTATAATGTGAAGTTAAAACAGAGAGAATAAATAGCTTAATGAGTGACTAAGGGCTTATATTCAGGTAGCGTCAAGAATCTTGTGTAAATGAAATGCCTTCGTACATATAATATGTAT
>CALNAK010000005.1 GCA_937874185.1 uncultured Lactobacillus sp. | reverse complement strand
AGGATTGGTCGCCGAAATATTAACTGGAGACTGAATCTTAATATACCTCAGAACAATATATTTTTGTTACCACGAGATATATTAGCAGCTGCCGATCATTTGATTGGGATGAAATTTGGAATGGGTACACTTGATGATATGAATCATTTGAAAAATAAACGTATTCGCTCTGTAGCGGATCTTTTACAAGACCAGCTCGGGTTGGCTCTGGCTCGTTTAGAAAATGTAGTTAAGGGAACTATAGGCGGAGCAATTAGGCATAAATTGATACCTACTCCTCAGAATTTGGTAACTTCAACTCCGTTAACAACTACTTATGAATCCTTTTTCGGATTACATCCATTATCTCAAGTTTTGGATCGCACTAATCCATTGACACAAATCGTTCATGGGAGAAAGTTGAGTTATTTGGGCCCTGGCGGATTAACAGGGCGAACTGCTAATTTTCGAATACGAGATATCCATCCTAGTCACTATGGGCGTATTTGCCCCATTGACACGTCTGAAGGAATCAATGTGGGACTTATTGGATCTTTATCAATTCATGCCAGGATTGGTGATTGGGGGTCGTTAGAAAGTCCGTTTTATGAACTCGTTGAGAAATCAAAAAAGGCGCGGATACGGATGCTTTTTTTATCACCAAGTCAAGATGAATATTATATGATAGCGGCAGGAAATTCTTTGGCTCTTAATCGGGGCATTCAAGAAGAACAGGCTGTACCAGCTCGATACCGCCAAGAATTTTTGACTATCGCATGGGAAGAGGTTCATCTTCGAAGCATTTTTCCTTTCCAATATTTTTCCATTGGAGCTTCCCTAATTCCTTTTATCGAACATAATGATGCGAATCGAGCTTTAATGAGTTCTAATATGCAACGTCAAGCAGTTCCACTTTCTCGGTCCGAAAAGTGCATTGTTGGAACTGGATTGGAACGCCAAGTGGCTTTAGATTCGGGGGTTCCCGCTATAGCCGAACACGAGGGAAAAATCCTTTATACTGACACTGAGAAGATAATTTTATCGGGAAATGAGAATACTTTAAGTATTCCATTAATTATGTATCAACGCTCAAACAAAAATACTTGTATGCATCAAAAACCTCAGGTTCGCCGGGGTAAATGTATTAAAAAGGGACAGATTTTAGCGGATGGTGCTGCTACAGTTGGTGGGGAACTCGCCTTGGGGAAAAATATATTAGTGGCTTATATGCCATGGGAAGGATACAATTTTGAAGATGCGGTACTCATTAGTGAGTGTCTAGTATATGGTGATATTTATACTTCTTTCCACATACGGAAATATGAAATTCAGACGCATGTGACAACCCAAGGTCCTGAAAGGATCACTAAGGAAATACCGCATCTAGAGGGCCGTTTACTCCGAAATTTAGACAAAAATGGAATTGTGATGCTAGGATCGTGGGTTGAAACGGGTGATATTTTAGTAGGTAAATTAACGCCTCAGATGGCGAAAGAATCCTCGTATGCTCCGGAAGATAGATTATTACGGGCGATACTTGGCATTCAGGTATCGACTTCAAAAGAAACTTGTTTAAAATTGCCTATAGGTGGTAGAGGTCGAGTTATTGATGTGAGATGGGTTCAGAAAAAGGGGGGTTCAAGTTATAACCCCGAAATAATTCGTGTATATATTTCACAGAAACGTGAAATCAAAGTAGGTGATAAAGTAGCCGGAAGACATGGAAATAAAGGTATCATTTCCAAAATTTTGCCTAGACAGGATATGCCTTATTTGCAAGACGGGAGACCCGTGGATATGGTCTTCAACCCATTAGGAGTACCCTCACGCATGAATGTAGGACAGATATTTGAATGCTCGCTTGGATTAGCGGGAAGTTTGCTAGATAGACATTATCGAATAGCCCCTTTTGATGAGAGATATGAACAAGAGGCTTCGAGAAAACTCGTATTTTCTGAATTATATGAAGCTAGTAAGCAAACAGCCAATCCATGGGTATTTGAACCCGAGTATCCAGGAAAAAGCCGCATTTTTGATGGAAGAACGGGAGATCCTTTTGAACAGCCTGTGATAATAGGAAAGCCCTATATCTTGAAATTAATTCATCAGGTTGATGATAAAATACACGGACGTTCTAGTGGACATTATGCACTTGTTACACAACAACCCCTTAGAGGCCGTTCTAAGCAGGGGGGGCAGCGGGTAGGCGAAATGGAGGTTTGGGCTCTAGAGGGGTTTGGTGTTGCTCATATTTTACAAGAGATGCTTACTTATAAATCTGATCATATTAGAGCTCGCCAAGAAGTACTTGGTACCACTATCATTGGAGGAGCAATACCTAAACCAGAAGATGCTCCAGAATCTTTTCGATTACTTGTTCGAGAACTACGATCTTTGGCTCTGGAACTGAATCATTTCCTTGTATCTGAGAAGAATTTCCAGATTAATAGGAAGGAAGTTTAATCGGAATGAATCACAAAATTTCTTATATGATCGATCGGTATAAACATCAACAACTCCGAATTGGATTAGTTTCTCCTCAGCAAATAAGTGCTTGGGCCACTAAAAAAATACCTAATGGAGAGATAGTTGGAGAGGTGACAAAACCCTATACTTTTCATTACAAAACCAATAAACCGGAAAAAGATGGATTATTTTGTGAAAGGATTTTTGGGCCTATAAAGAGTGGAATTTGCGCTTGTGGAAATTATCGAGTGATCGGAGATGAAAAAGAAGACTCGCAATTTTGTGAACAATGTGGAGTTGAATTTGTTGATTCTCGGATACGAAGATATCAAATGGGATACATAAAACTGACATGTCCTGTAACTCATGTATGGTATTTGAAACGTCTTCCTAGTTATATTGCGAATCTTTTAGATAAACCTCTTAAAGAATTAGAAGGTCTAGTATACTGCGATGTGTGATTTGATCGAAATTTTTATTTTTAAGAATGATAAACTCTCATCCCCTTCAATCAATTTGGGATGCCCTCGATCTGACATGTCTCTTGAAAAGAGTAACATGAAGCTCAGACTTGTGGGTGTATTCAATACTCCCAAATAACAAGGGCGATTGGTCTATGGTCGATTCAGTAAAAAAAAAGTAACTTCAAATTGATAGTCGTACCTCGTGAAAAGAAGACCTTTTTTTTGTCGAATTAAGCATTCCCTTATCTTTCTAAACGAAAAGAAATTTGGTTTTTTATATTGAAGTAAACAAATATGTCATGGTTGGAGAAGTCTATACATCGCATATAAGCTTTAAGAATATTGTGGCATAACCATCGAGGTAACGCAGGACCTAAAAGATCGAATGGAACAATACATAGACAAAAAAATCCCGTATGAATTCTAAGGCATTCCTTTCACTTAAGGTAAAAAGTATTCCGGCATTCGAAGGGAAGTAGACTACTCAAGAATTTGACATTTTTTTCTGTCGTAATTTTGAATTCACTAAAGAATCTAAATAGAAATCAAAGAAGAATTAATTGAATCAATGAAATGGTGGTTGGTTTGCACTGAGAACTTGAGTAAGGCGTAGATTCTTTTTGGGTTTTCACTTGATTTTATAAAATACAATTGGAAAGTGCGACCCCTTTCTTTATCTTTATTTGATATAACTACTTGAGCCGGATGAGAGGAAACTTTCATGTCCGGTTTTGAGGGGGGGAGATCATATAGTGGACCCTATCCCAATTTTTCTTTTGCTAGGCCCATAACGAAAAAACCTACTTTCTTACGATTACGAGGTTCATTTGAATATGAAATTCAATCCTGGAAATACAGCATCCCACTTTTTTTTACTACTCAAGGTTTCGATATATTTAGAAATCGAGAAATTTCTACTGGGGCGGGTGCTATCCGAGAACAATTAGCCGATTTAGATTTGCGAATTATTATAGAAAATTCGTTGGTAGAATGGAAACAATTAGGAGAAGAAGGTCCCACGGGGAATGAATGGGAAGATCGAAAAATTGTAAGAAGAAAAGATTTTTTAGTTAGACGTATGGAATTAGCTAAGCATTTTATTCGAACAAATATAGAACCGGAATGGATGGTTTTATGTCTCTTACCGGTTCTGCCTCCCGAGTTGAGACCCATCATTCAGATAGAAGGGGGTAAACTGATGAGTTCAGATATTAATGAACTCTATAGAAGAGTTATCTATCGGAACAATACTCTTACTGATCTATTAACAACAAGTAGATCTACACCAGGGGAATTAGTAATGTGTCAGGAAAAATTGGTACAAGAAGCCGTGGATACACTTCTTGATAATGGAATCCGTGGACAACCCATGAGGGATGGTCATAATAAGGTTTACAAGTCATTTTCAGATCTAATTGAAGGAAAAGAGGGAAGATTTCGCGAGACTCTGCTTGGCAAACGGGTCGATTATTCGGGGCGTTCGGTGATTGTCGTTGGACCCTCACTTTCATTACATCGCTGTGGATTGCCTCGCGAAATAGCAATAGAGCTCTTCCAGACATTTGTAATTCGTGGTCTAATTAGACAACATCTGGCTTCGAACATAGGAGTTGCTAAGAGTCAAATTCGTGAAAAAAAGCCGATTGTCTGGGAAATCCTTCAAGAAGTTATGCAGGGGCATCCCGTATTACTGAATAGAGCACCTACTCTACATAGATTAGGCATACAGTCATTCCAACCCATTTTAGTGGAAGGACGCACTATTTGTTTACATCCATTAGTTTGTAAGGGGTTCAATGCAGACTTTGATGGGGATCAAATGGCTGTTCATGTGCCTTTATCTTTAGAAGCTCAAGCAGAGGCTCGTTTACTTATGTTTTCTCATATGAATCTCTTATCTCCAGCTATTGGAGATCCCATTTCTGTACCGACTCAAGATATGCTGATTGGACTCTATGTATTAACGAGCGGCACTCGTCGAGGTATTTGTGCAAACAGATATAATCCATGTAATCGAAAAAACTATCAAAATGAAAGAATTTACGAAACAAACTATAAGTATATGAAAGAACCCTTTTTTTGCAATTCCTATGATGCAATTGGAGCTTATCGGCAGAAAAGAATCAATTTAGATAGTCCTTTGTGGCTTCGGTGGCAATTAGATCAACGCGTTATTGCTTCAAAAGAAGTTCCTATCGAAGTTCACTATGAATCTTTTGGTAACTATCATGAGATTTATGCACACTATCTGATAGTAAGAAGTGTAAAAAAACAAACTTTTTGTATATATATTCGAACCACAGTTGGTCATATTTCTTTTTATCGAGAAATCGAGGAAGCTATACAAGGTTTTTCTCAAGCTTGTTCATATGATACCTAATAATATGGTATTCATAAAAAAGAATTATAGGACACCCGTGTGAATTCGGACCTCTCCGAGTCAACTCGGACATAGTTCCTGACCTAAAAAATCAAGATCGAGAAAAGGAAGTTTTGCAATCATTGACTCAAACTCATTGTCGAATCCCATTCAGCAGAATATGGAGGTACTTATGGCGGAACGGGCCAATCTGGTATTTCACAATAAAGTGATAGATGGAACTGCTATTAAACGACTTATTAGCCGATTAATAGATCACTTCGGGATGGCATATACATCACACATCCTAGATCAAGTAAAGACTCTGGGTTTCCAGCAAGCAACTGCTACATCCATTTCATTAGGAATTGATGATCTTTTAACGATACCTTCTAAGGGCTGGCTTGTCCAAGATGCTGAACAACAAAGTTTGATTTTGGAAAAACACCATCATTATGGGAATGTACATGCGGTAGAAAAATTACGCCAATCTATTGAGATATGGTATGCTACAAGTGAATATTTGCGACAGGAAATGAATCCTAATTTTAGGATGACGGACCCTTTCAATCCAGTCCATATGATGTCTTTTTCGGGAGCTAGAGGAAATGCATCTCAAGTACATCAATTAGTAGGTATGAGAGGATTAATGTCGGATCCCCAAGGACAAATGATTGATTTACCTATTCAAAGCAATTTACGCGAAGGACTGTCTTTAACAGAATATATTATTTCTTGCTATGGAGCCCGTAAAGGAGTTGTAGATACTGCGGTCCGCACATCAGATGCTGGATATCTTACGCGTCGACTTGTTGAAGTAGTTCAACATATTGTTGTACGTCGAACGGATTGTGGCACTATCCGAGGGATTTCTGTGAGTCCTCGAAATAAAAGTCGGATGATGTCAGAAAGAATTTTTATCCAAACATTAATTGGTCGTGTCTTAGCAGACGATATATATATAGGTTCCCGATGTGTCGCCTTTCGAAATCAAGATCTTGGGATTGGACTTGTCAATCGATTCATAACCTTTGGAACACAATCAATATCTATTCGAACTCCCTTTACTTGTCGGAGTACATCTTGGATCTGTCGATTATGTTATGGCCGGAGTCCCACTCATGGTGACCTAGTTGAATTGGGGGAAGCTGTAGGTATTATTGCGGGTCAATCTATTGGCGAACCGGGGACTCAACTAACATTAAGAACTTTTCATACCGGTGGAGTATTTACAGGAGGTACTGCCGAACATGTACGAGCCCCTTATAATGGAAAAATCAAATTTAATGAGGATTTGGTTCATCCTACACGTACACGTCACGGGCATCCTGCCTTTCTATGTTATATAGACTTGTCTGTAATTATTGAGAGCGAAGATATTATACATAGCGTGACTATTCCACCAAAAAGTTTTCTTTTAGTTCAAAATGATCAATATGTGGAATCAGAACAAGTGATTGCTGAGATTCGCGAGGGAACATCCACTTTTCATTTTAAAGAGAGGGTTAGAAAATATATTTATTCTGACTCCGAGGGCGAAATGCATTGGAGTACTGATGTATCCCATGCACCCGAATTTACATATAGTAATGTCCATCTTTTACCAAAAACAAGTCATTTATGGATATTATCAGGAGGTTCTTGTGGATCTAGTCTAATTCTTTTTTCGATCCACAAAGATCAAGATCAAATGAACATACCCTTTCTTTCCGTCGAAAGAAAATCTATTTCTAGCCTCTCAGTGAATAATGATCAAGTGAGCAAAAAATTTTTCAGTTCAGATTTTTCTGATAAAAAAAAATCTGGGATTCCCAATTATTCAGAATTGAATGGAATCGTAGGTACTAGTCATTATAATTTCATATATTCTGCTATTTTTCATGAGAATTCGGATTTATTAGCAAAAAGGCGAAGAAATAGATTTCTCATTCCATTCCAATCGATTCAAGAGCAAGCGAAAGAGTTCATACCACATTCAGGTATCTCGATTGAAATACCCATAAATGCTATTTTCCGTAGAAACAGTATTTTTGCTTTTTTTGATGATCCTAGATACAGAAGAAAGAGTTCCGGAATTCTTAAATATGGAACTCTAAAGGCGGACTCAATCGTCCAAAAAGAGGATATGATTGAGTATCGAGGAGTCCAAAAATTTAAGACAAAATACGAAATGAAAGTAGATCGCTTTTTTTTCATTCCTGAGGAAGTGCATATTTTACCCGAATCCTCCGCCATAATGGTACAGAACTATAGTATCATTGGAGTCGATACACGAATCACTTTAAATACTGTCTCTTATACACATCTCCGAGCCCACGAGACATGCGCAGAT
>CALNAK010000004.1 GCA_937874185.1 uncultured Lactobacillus sp. | reverse complement strand
TCGTTGGGTTGTATCAGTTAACAGTACTAACGTATCACCTTCATGAATCAAGGTGTCACCATGTGGAATCACTTCTTGTTCACCACGCCGGATTCCAATGAGCAGTGCTTCTTTAGGCCATGGCATGTCTCGGACCATTTTGCCGTTTAAGGGACTGCCAAAGAAAACCGGTATTTCCAAATGATCAGGTCGATGAAGTTGCTGAACAGTTTTAGGCATTGTCATCTGCTTAAGCAATGCTTCATAGATTGGTGCACCGCCTAATAAATCAACAACAAGGTAAGCAGTTAATGATATGACTGCTAATGGCATTAAATGTGTTAAATTGCCAACCATTTCTGTTACCAGCAAGATAGCTGTGAAGGGAGCTTTTCCGATTCCAGCAAAGTAACCGGCCATGGAAAAAATGATTAGGTTCATGATATAGACATGCGATAATAATCCTAATTGATTCATTAAGACGCCATAAACCGCACCAATCACAGCACCTAAAGAAAGAATCGGCAAAAAAATACCGCCAGGTAATCCGGAACCATATGAAATCATTGAAAAGACGAATCGTATAATAAAAATTGCAATTAGTACAAACAAAGGTGGAACATACTGGCCAAATCCAACAATTAATCCATTACCACCACCGAGTAAATTTGGCGAAAAGTAACCAACTAAGATTACCAGCAGAAATGGTACGATACCTTGTATTGGGCGTGGCAAATGTGTCAGTTGATGATACCACCGAGGCATAACTAACAAGACCCGTTGATATAAGTAACCAAACAATCCCAAAACAATGCCGAGTAAAATTAAGTGCCAATAATTTGATACTGGTAAACTACGTGAATAATTTAAATGTAACACGGGAACAAGTCCGAAAACATTCAGCGAGATAAAATTTGAACCAATTGCTCCGGCTAATGCTGTTAACCAAACCAGCGGTGAAAAATTATGGTAAATCTCTTCTAAGACAAATAGAGTTCCAGCAATGGGAGCATTAAACGCCGCTGCTAATCCAGCAGCGGCGCCTGATGCAATTAGCAGTCGGCGATCAGTTCCTGATAACTTAAACCCAGCAGCGAAACCTTGACCAACTGACGCACCTAATTGAATCGACGGTCCTTCTCGTCCGAGAAATAATCCAGGTCCCAATGCCAGAATACCACCGATAAATTTTCGCCAAAGAATTGACCACCAGTGCATTTCCAATTCACCAGCCAATTGACCTTCAACTTGCGGAATTCCAGAACCAGCGATATAAGGTTCTCTCTTGAGAAGTCGAGCCACAATTAACGCTAAACCAAGGTTGATGCCAATCAACAATGCCCATTCCCACCAAACAAACGGCGCGATTCGTAAGTATCTATATACCAATCGACTATAGTGCAGCCCTATCTCAATACAATAGCGAAATAAGCTAACAACGGTGCCACTCATTAAACCCACAAGCAGGCCGAGTAAAACAAATCGCAAACGAGTAACGTCAAATTTTTCTTTTACAAGCTGTATCAAATAACTAATCCTCCATTATAACCAATATTATATAATTTAGTACTTAATTAAACTAGGCAATATCTCGATGAAATCTAGTAGTTATTTTTCACAGAGAAGGGGTGTCATACCGCTAAGATGTTTTAGTAGTTTATATGACGAGCCGCATGTTTGAGTAGTAATGGTGCTAATAACGTTGTTAGGATAATGGCAGTGATAATTGCCGAATAGTAATCATCACTGATTAGTTTGGATTGGTAGCCTATTTGAGCGATAATCAAGGCCATTTCCCCACGCGAGACCATCCCCGCACCAACGAGGTAAGCTTCATTCGAACTGAATCCGGCCCATTTAGCCCCACTTCCCGCTCCTAATAGTTTTGTCAGTGTTGCCACAATCGTCAATACGATAATTAATAACAAATCGTGTTCTATGCCAGCTAGTGACATATTTAAACCAATTGAAACGAAGAATACAGGAATGAAAATCGCATAACCGATTGGTTCGATACCTTGATCAACTTCATGAGCTACATGAGTTTGTGCCATCGCAATTCCTGCAAAAAAGGCCCCAATCACTGCACTCAGTCCAATCAGATCTGCAATATATGCCATACCAAAACACAAAATCATCGCCATTATAGTAGGTCCCACTGGATTCAATAATTTGGTGCCTAGTTTAGCGAGGAGAGGGGCGATAAAACGCATCACGAAATAAATTGCGGCAAAGTAAATTAGCTGCTCTAAAAAAGTCAGAGCTAGCGGTATCTGGGTATCCGTACCAGCCTTTGTACCTATTAAACTGACCATAATGCTAAGTAAAACGACAGCTAGCACATCGTCAACCACCGCGGCACCGAGGACTGTTGAACCGCTCTTACTATCAAGTAAATTTAGTTCTTTCATGACAGCAACTGAAATTGAAACCGACGTTGCGGCAAAAATAACGCTCAAAAACAAGCTTTCAAATTGTGTCAAGCCAAAAACAATACCAACTGGATAGATCAGTACCATTGGAATCAAAACTCCTAACAACGCGACAATTATGCTAGGACGCAAATATTTTTTAAGCAATGTAAGATCACTCTCAAGTCCGGCGATAAACATTAAGATGATAACCCCAATCTCTGAAAAAATATGGATAAAATCATTGGCGTGAACCCAATTCAACAACGCAGGGCCAAGAATAATTCCAACAAATAATTGACCGATCACTGCTGGGATACCAACCCTAGAGGCTAGATGGCCAAATAGACTAGTTGTAATCAAGATGATCACCAAGGTACCTAAAAATTCCAAACAAAAACCTCCTCATACAAAAAACGTAAACCCAGATACCTCTTCCACACCCCTGAAAGAGAACACCTTGAGCTTACGTCAACCGATTTATTTATTCATATTTTGATAATACCTTTTATATGATAGCAGACTAATCAAAAATATTCAAGTAACGATAAGTTGTCGTATTTAGTTACTTATTTCGAAACACGGACACCGCCAATTTTAAAAGTGACCTCTGAATTTTCCGGCATATGTGCCGGTTCGCCTGTTTTAGATATCGGAATCGTCTTCTCCAGCTATAAATCATGCTGGATACATAACCGAGCTAAAAAGACACCGTAGGTATATTATCACGTCCAAGTAATCAAAACTAGTAGTGATCAAATCATCATTGATTTCTTGTTTGAGGCTTGTGTAATTCTTCTTTATATTGTGGGTGCCAATATGATACCTTTCCCAGCGGTTGATCATCTGCTTCTTGATCGTAATTATTTAACCAATTTTTGATGGCTTGATCAGTGTCGTAAGCACATACTCCACGAACTGCCAATCCACGTTCAATCGTGGCTCCTTAGGCAATCTCTGATAGTTCATTCAGACTATCACCAAAGCGGTTCCCTTCATGGGTGCAGACCGGATAGATTGTTTTGTCTTGCCACTGATATTGTTCCATAAACGTTACAATCGGACGCGGTAAATGATTCCACCAATTAGGGAATGCTAAAATAATGTGATTGCTACCAGTAATATCTGCAGTAATTGGCATAATTTTAGGAAAAGTACGCTCGTCCAATTCGTGTTTGGTAATTTTCAATACTTGTTGATACTCATCAGGATAATCGGTAGATTGTAAAATTAATCCGAACGCTGTTCGGACAAAAAAGATCAGCTTCC
>CALNAK010000003.1 GCA_937874185.1 uncultured Lactobacillus sp. | reverse complement strand
TAAAGGTTTAATATTTAATACAGTACCAATAACTGCAGATGTATTGGATAAACGGCCACCTTTAACAAGATTTTTCAAATCATTTACGACAAATGATTCACCAATTGAATTTCTTAAAACATCCAATCGATTGGTAATCTCAGTGACTGATTTACCCTCTTGAGCCATTTTAGCAGCTTCTTGAGCTAAATAACCCATTAAACGTACAGTAATGTGTGAATCATAAACAACAACATTAATGTTGTCGATTGTTTTAGCAGCTACTTTTAGATTATTTACAAATCCTGAAATAGTGCTTGCTAAATGAATGGAAATAACGGTATCATAACCCTCTTGGGCTAATTTATCGTAAATTCTCATCATTTCTCCAATGGAAGGCTGTGCTGTAGAGGGCAATTCAGGTGATTCATTTAAAATTTTATAGAATTCTGATGTAGTAATATCGATATCTTCACGATATGTCTTAGTATTAAATACTACCTCTATTGGCACAACTGTTATATTATATTTATCGACTGTTTCTTGTGGCAAATAAGATGTACTATCAGTAACAATGGCTATTTTCATAAATTTATCAATTCCTTGCTTGGTTACGTATAATGATTATATGACCTTTAGATTATATCATATTCAATCAATTTTATATTTGTTACAGATTAAAAGTTTCAGAAATTATCATGCAGTATAAGAAAGGAAGCAAAATATGTCTTTTGACGGAATGTTTACCCACGTTATGGTAGACGAACTAAATGAGAACCTCCGCGGTGGTCGTATTGCAAAAATACAACAACCATTCGCCAATGAACTAATTCTTACAGTTAGAAGTAATCGTAAGAACCAACAATTATTGCTATCTGCACATCCCTCATATGCGAGAGTACAAATAACAAATCAACCTTTTGCTAATCCGGCAAAGCCTTCAACATTTGTTATGTCACTGAGAAAATATATTACCAGTGCCATTGTTCAAGACTTTCGCCAATTAAATAATGATCGTATTGTCATGATTGACTTGAGTGCCAAAAATGAATTGGGCGATATTCACGAGTATACACTTATTACCGAAATCATGAGTCGCCATAGTAATATTTTCCTAATAAACAAGGAAAATGGCAAGATTATTGATTTGATTAAGCGAGTATATCCTGAGAACAATAGTTTCCGTGGTTTATTACCTAGTGACGATTATAAATTGCCACCAGCACAAAATAAAATCAATCCCTTTACAACAAATGGGGATGATCTTCAAGGCTTAACAGCTAGTGATATCCGTAAGAAGTATGAGGGTATTGGCTTAGACACTTCTGATGAGTTAGAAAGCTTTATTGCTAATGGCAAGACGTTAGATGACTTTCTTAACGAGTATAAGGAAAATCTTCATCCCAATTCCTCAAACTCCAACAGTAAGCACAAATTAGCTTTTGAGCCTATTGCGTTTGTGAATACCACTAAAGAAGTTGCCTCTTACCCATCTTTGAGTGCTTTATTGGATAATTATTATATCGACAAAGCACGTTTGGATCGTATCGAGCAACAAACAAAGAGTGTAACTCACCGCTTAGATATTATTTTAAAGAAAGATAAATCTAAGATTAAGAAGTTAAATAAGCAGTTGAATCAAACTGATGTAATGAAGAAGTATAATCTTTACGGAGAATTACTTACAACATATATGTCACAGATAAAGCGTGGTTCAAGTTCAATTACTTTGAATAATTATTATAATAATGAAGATGTTAAAATCAAATTGAATCCCGAGTATTCTCCATCAGATAATGCTCAAAGTTATTATAAGAGATATCGTAAACTTCAAAATTCAATTCCTCATGTTAATGAACAATTGGAAATTACAACTAATGAAGTTAACTACTTAGAATCAGTTTTAGCATCCCTCGAGTATGTTGATATTGACGATGTTGACGGTATCGTTGAAGAGCTAATTGAGTCAGGCTATATCAAAAAGAAACGCAAGAATGCTCCTAAGAAACGTAAAAAGAAGATTGGTGAGAACTTCCAGACTACCAATGGTATTGAAATAACTGTTGGTAAGAACAACTTGGAAAATGATCAACTAACCATGAAACTTTCTCAGAAGAATCATTATTGGTTCCATGTTAAGGATATTCCTGGTTCACATGTCATTTTAAAGACTAGTGATCCTGACGAACAATCAATTACTGAGGCAGCAACGATTGCAGCCTATTATTCTAAGGCTCGTGAATCAAGTAAAGTTCCAGTTGACTATGTTCAAATCAAGAATATTAGAAAACCAAATGGTGCAAAACCTGGTTTCGTTATTTTTGAAGGTCAAAAGACTATTTTAGTTGATCCAGATCGTCAAATTGTTGCTAACTTAAAAGATGAAAAATAAAAACCACCCTAATGGTGGTTTTTTTGTTTGCCATGATCTCGAAGATCACTTAAACTGTCGATTATTCCAGTTTTATCGAGTAACTTATAACGCTTATCATCGATTGTTAAGAGATAATCTTCATCAAAATTATTAAAGACTTTTTCCAATGGCAAATCCTCGTCGATTTTATTACCGAGTAATAATTTAACTAAAGTATCTAAGACGTGAACTGAACTAGCCAACTCATGTCTGATAATATCATTAGTCATGCCACGGTATTTCTTAGTTACCAACCAATGATTATTGTTCTCAACCATTTCAAAGTTATAAATGGCAACTTTTTTCTCATCAGCAAGTTCTTCCTTAATCAATTGGGCAACTTCAGCTCTATCTTTAGCAGTCATAAAGTTATTAACTGAACTGACTTCATATAAATGATTGTCCTTTTTAGTACGGAAAATGACTGAGGGTGCTAAGAAATTGTTACCATCTGTAATAACCATGACACGTAATGAAGTATCTCCGGTCAAATCAATGTTCTTAATCTCTTGAGGACTAAATTGAAAGACACGGTCATCTCCAGAATCAATTAGATTTTTAGATAAATCAATGATATTTAAAATACTGTCATCGGGAATTAATTTCAAAGCTTTCATTTCCATATGTGGATCATCAATTTCGATAACTTTTTGACGCATGGCTAATGGAGCATTCCAAGGTTCACGTCCAACAATGATTGGTTCAAGTCCATTTTGATCAATTGATTTAACCAATTGAAATAGAACAAATTGACGGATCATAATATCAGTTTTTGAAGTGATAATCGGTGTTCTTACAACTATTTTCTTACGGTCGCTTAATTCTAATTCGTTAGTGATACCGCTTGTAACAAAATAGTTATGGCTGTCGTATTTATTATTAGCAACGGAGATAGCTCGCTTACTCTTCACAACACTTTTAGTAACGATGTCAGAACTATCTAAGAGTAATTTGCTATGACCGACACCTTTGACACCCATTTCAACCATACGTTCGACGTTATTGCCATCAATTTCGCCTTCACGAATTATCAAGCTATTGTCAATAATGTTCTGTAAAGTAGCAAGATATGGTAAATTGATGCCCGTTATTTCTGATAACACAGGTTTTTCAAAATTACGACGCATAGCCTCTAAGAGAACATCTAACATCCAATTAGTTGGATGAATAATTTTTTCAAATAGTTCATCATCATCTAATTTGCGTAATTTATTATAACGATCAAAATTATTGTTCAATTTGTCATTCAAGGCACCCTTGTTAAGGACCTCTTCCAAACTAAATCCATTAACAACGATACTAGAATTAGAAGTTTTACTTGGACCTAAATACTTTTGTTCATCAGTTTCCCATTGAGGGAATCTTGAAGTGATATGGTCCACGAATGGTTCGGTTGCACCATTAAAGGGATTCCCGGCATCTAATTGTAGTTTATCTAAATGATAACCAAGACATAATTCAACCACAGCGGTTGCCACAGGATAACTAGTTGCGTATTCAAGAAATTTTGTCTCCTCACTCAAGCGAGGGATAAATTCTGTAATAAAACATTCATTAGTGACATGGTTATAGGCAAAATGAACAGTACAGACACCCACAATATTGAAAGCTCGGGCCAATTTGATTGAATAATTTCTTAATCGTTGTAGCTTTGAATCATTTAATGAAATAGCTGGAGAAATCAAATTGGAGTCCAAATGGTGAATTCCAATAGGTTCAATGTCTTCAATCGTCCCAATTAGTGAAGAGTTATCAAATCGATCACGGACAATCGTAAATGAGTATTCACTAAACCCACGAATACTTCGTTCGATTTCTATCTTTGTATCATCTATATCTTCAAGAGCCATAAAATTATCTAATTCAAACAGATTATTGATATTAGTCCAACCACTAGAATGACGATTTGAATAACGTCGTCTAGCAATAATTGGGAAACCGATTGAACGAATAAAATCATAGATCTCTGTTTCATCATCTGAAGAAATGAAATTAATGACTGGTAGATTTGCTTTATTGAGACGTTTAATAAACAACTCTCGTTTGAAAGTTGCCAAGGATGCGGCGTAAGTAGCACCCAAAACTCTCGTTGTGCCAATTTTTCCATTCAGACTGGAGATGATTCCTAAGGCATTTCTGTCACCCACAATTGGTAATATGGCATCGGGATGAAATTTTTGAACAAACTTCAAAACATTATCACCAGTTACCTTTTCAACGATAGTTCTATCAAAAAAGACTCCAGATGATAACAATAAGGTTGGATCTTCAACGATAATCCAAGTTTTATAACCTAATTGATGCAAAATATCGACTGTATCATAGAGTGCAGTTGATAAATCAACATTCTTATCACTTGTAGTGGGTCCAATAATCAAAATAGTATGTATATCATTTAGTTCCATTGATCTCTGGCCCCCTCTTGTTTCTTGACGGATTCGATCAAATCAATAAATTCATCAAAAACATAGTATCCGTCAGTTGGTCCTGGTGCAGCTTCTGGTTCAAAGAGTACCCCCATAATTGGTAAATACTCGTGACGAATACCCTCAATCGTTCCATCAGCAACACAAATATTAGTCACAATGAAATCTGATGAACCAATGTATTTTTGGTCTAGTGTATAGGAATGGTTGTGGTTAACAAAATCAATTTTGCCACTGGCAACTTCCTTTACAGCAAGGGATGATTCATGATGTGGCTCTTTGAGTTTTTCTATTTTACAATCGTTAGCTAAAGCAATTAATAAATTACCTAATCCTATACCTAGGACTGGGTGCTTTTTTTGTAAAATTTGAATGGTCTTAATTGCATTCGGTATATCTTGTGGATCGCCAGGTCCATTGGAAAAAATAATCCCATCAGGATGCAAATTTTCAATTTCTTCAGCAGTTGAATTGTAGTTCACAATAATTGAATTACAATCACGATATGATAACTGTCTCAAGATAGAATACTTTAATCCTAAATCAACAATTACGATTTTTAAGCCCATATTTGGGTTTGGATATGATTGTCTAGTGGAAACACGTTTAACTAAATCTGGTGGTAGAACTAGAGCCTTGATCTGGTCAATCGCATGTTCATCATGTGTATCCATGATACTGGCTTTCATTTCGCCATGTTCAGAAATATGTTTTGATAAGGCTCTTACGTCGACACCTTTAATTCCGGGTATCTTTAGACCAGTAATCCAGTCTTCAAAGGATACTGAACTATCTACAGTCGACAAACTTGATGAACCAATTACGACACCTTTACATTGTGAGTTGATAGATTCATAAAAATCTCGGTTGATTCCTGAGCTACCAACAGAAGGAATTGTAAAAGCAATTATCTGACCTTCGGTATTAGGGTCAGTTACAGATTGCTCAATTCCTGTACGATTATTCGATATCACCAACTGTCCAGTGGTAATGATAGAAGATCCGAAACCTTCACCAGGGAACACAGTTCCATCTTCTAAAATTAAATAACGTTTCATCTAAAGCAACTCCTCAAAATAGTAGTTATTCGATTTCGATTTTGTCTTCTCCATCGATTTCTTTCATAGATACTTTGATTTTTTCTTTTTGAGAAGTTGGAATGTTTTTCCCAACAAAGTCGGCACGAATAGGCAATTCTCTATGTCCACGGTCAACTAAAACAGCCAAAGAAATTTTCTTTGGACGTCCAGCACTCATCAAGGCATCCATGGCAGCACGGATAGTCCGACCAGTGTAAAGAACATCATCAGTCAAAATGACATGCTTATTATTAATATCAATATTCAATGGTTCAGCCTTAATATTTGTAATATCTTTTTCATCATGAGTTTTGTCATCACGATATGGAGTAATATCCAATTCAGCCACTGGAATTTTAATATTTTCTAATTGCTTTAATCTCGATTCGATTCGGTGTGCTACAAAAACACCACGAGTTTTAATACCAACCAAAACCAAATCATCAATGCCCTTATTACGTTCAATAATTTCATAAGTTATTCGAGTCAAAGCTCTTGTCATTGTTTGACCGTCAATAATTTCTTTAGCCATAAGTTTCCTCTACCTCCAAAAAAACACCCACAGAGTGAGTGTTTTAATTTATTTTATAATCGCACACAATTCTATTTGTAAATTATAGCACGACTTTATGAATGTTGATGGCGTAATCGTTCAAGCGTTTCTTGAAAAATTTCAGGAGGCTCAACGGAGAACTCCATCCACTTATGAGTTCTAGGATGTTCGAATCCTAAAGTTTCAGCGTGTAAGAATTGTCCCTTACCGGGGAGTGTGTTTTTAGGTCCGTATAATGGATCTCCAGCAACTGGATGACCAATATATTGCATATGAACCCTTATTTGATGTGTTCGACCAGTCTCAAGCTTGAGTTTCAACAGTGAATAATTTTCAAATTGTTCTAAAACAGTGAAATGAGTTACAGCATGTCTGCCATCATCAACTACTGCCTGTTTCTTACGGTCAAACTTAGAACGACCAAGTGGTGCATTGATCTTACCAGTTTTTTCCGTGAAGTTACCATGAACGATTGCTAAATATTCACGTAGATTACTCTTTGCTTTTAACTGTGCCATTAATGATTGTTTAGCTAAATTGTTCTTAGCAATCATCAATAGACCTGATGTATCTTTATCTATTCGATGGACGATACCTGGTCTGATAACATCATCATCATTGATTTGGCAATGATACAGAATTGCATTGACCAAAGTTTTATCGGGATGACCTGCTGCAGGATGAACTACCATTCCTTGCGGCTTGTTAACCACGATGACGTCTTCATCTTCGTAGACTATTTCAATAGGAATGTTTTGAGGAATCGCGTTTAATGGTTCTTCTTCAGGAACATTCACTAAAATCTTATCGCCAGATGTTAATTTGAAACCAGTTTTACTAACTGGCTTGTCGTTAACCAAGATATCTTCATCCTTAATAAACTTTTGAATTTGAGATCTAGTTAGATCTTCAACTTCATTATTGATAAAAGCATCTAAACGGCTTTTCTTGGTTTCGTTATATTCTAATTCAAAGGACTTACTAATTATTTTTCTCACCTGCTATTTGAATTACCAATGACACGATGATTAAAATCACGCCAACGGTAATATAAGTATCTGCCAAATTAAAAATTGGAAAATTGATAAAATCAAGATTAAACATATCAACTACGAAATGTCTTGTGAATCTATCTATGGCATTACCTATTGTACCAGCTAATAAGAAAATTAGTGAAAAACGATAAAGATAATCATTTTTTTCAGCTTTAACAAATAGATAAACCAAGACAACGACTGCCACAATAGTTATTAGGTAGAAAAACATCATCTTACCTTCCAACATACTCCAAGCGGCACCAGTATTCGTAATATGCGTAATCGACAAAATCCCAGGAATAAATTCGTGGACACTCATCGGTGCAATATTATTAGTAACATAAAATTTCAGACCTTGATCACCAATAACTAAGGCTGCACACAGCAACCAATAAATCAACTGCACTAGAATAATCCTCCAATGGTTCCTTCATTATCAACATCCATATTTAATGCTGCGGGTTTCTTAGGTAAACCTGGCATAGTCATAATATTACCAGTTAATACCACAATAAATCCAGCACCTAATTTAGGAACAATTTCGGAAACGTGAAGTGTGAAGTCTCTTGGACTACCTAATTTCTTAGGATCATCACTCAGTGAGTATTGAGTTTTAGCAATACATACAGGTAAATCATCCCAAGCATTTTCTTTAAGAGTCTTCAATTGGTTCAAGGCTTTCTTACTATATTCAACATTATTAGCACCGTAAATTTCTGATGCAATAGTAGCAATCTTAGATTCAGTTGATTCAGCATCTTCATAAAGTCTAGTGTAGTTAGATTCTTGTTCAGCAGCTCTAACAACGGCTTTAGCTAATGCTTGGCCACCTTTACTACCATTATGATGAATTTCAGCAAGTTCAACATCAACACCTACTTCATCACAAAGACTAGTTAATAGTTGAATTTCGTTAGTAGTATCAGTAGCAAACTTGTTGATAGCAACAACAACTGGAATATGGTAGTAACGCATGTTATGAATATGACGTTTCAAATTCTTGAAACCAAGGTTTAATGCAGTTAAGTCTTCATTTTGAATATCAGCAAGTTCTTGACCACCGTTGTACTTCAAAGCTCTGATAGTAGCAACGATTACGATAGCATTAGGAGCGTGGCTAAGTCTTGGAGAAACGATATCTAAGAACTTCTCACCACCAAGATCAGCACCAAAACCAGCTTCAGTAACGGCATAATCACCTAACTTCATAGCCAATTTAGTTGCCAAGATACTGTTACAACCATGAGCAATATTAGCAAATGGACCACCGTGAATAATAGCGGGTGTATTTTCAAGTGTTTGAACCAAGTTTGGTTTTAGAGCATCCTTTAATAGAACAGTAATAGCACCTTCAACGTGTAAGTCTCTAACAAAGACAGGTTTCTTATCAAAGTTGTAAGCAATAATGATGTTTGAGATACGTTCCTTCAAATCATCAATATCTTGGGCCAAACATAAGATAGCCATCAATTCGCTGGCAACAGTAATTTCAAAGTGTTCTTCACGTGGAACTGAGCTGAATGGACCACCAAGACCGATAACGGTATTTCTCAAAGAACGGTCGTTGATATCCAAAGCACGTTTCCAAACGATTCTTCTAGGATCAATTTGTAAATCGTTACCTTGATGAATATGATTATCAATTAAGGCAGCTAAAGTGTTTACCGCACAAGTTAAGGCATGCATATCACCTGTAAAATGTAGGTTAATATCTTCCATTGGAACAACTTGAGCGAAACCACCACCGGTAGCTCCACCCTTCATCCCCATAACAGGACCTAATGATGGTTCACGTAATGCTAAAACAGTTTTCTTACCGATTGATTGTAATGAATCAGCTAATCCGATAGCAACAGTTGATTTACCTTCACCAGCTGGAGTTGGGTTGATAGATGTAACTAAAATAAGTTTCCCATCATCCTTTTCCATAGCCTTAGTAATACTCTTACCAGAAAACTTAGCCTTATAGTGACCATATGGTTCAATATCATCTGGTGTTAGACCAACTTTTTTGGCAATTTCGTTAATATTTTTCATATTATCATGCTCGTTTATTTGAGCAATTTCGATATCACTTGGAAATGACATTGCTTTCACCTGCTTCTTCTTTAATTGTTTTTAAAATTCCCTTTGTAGAAGTAATCTTAAATGGAAAGAAATCATGATTCTTAAAACCAAATTCCATAGTCCACTTATTATCCACTTTTACATCGACATCATTGCTATTGAAAGTACGCACCTTATAGTAAGGTTCTTTAATGATAACTTGATCTCCTGTAATTTTTACCCAAGAGTTAGCTATAATATAAAAGACGTATACTGCAGCAAGAATCCAAACTAAAAAGGGAATAACGCTGAGCGACATGATTTCCAGTTGCAAAATAATCCCTAAACATACAAGACTTAATGCAATGGACCACATAATAATGCCCCATGCGCCAGCTGGTTGAACAAAATGTTTCTTTGACATAATCTCTCCTGAAAGGTTCCTAGTAAATATGATTAAATTGTACACCGACGCCGGATTAAATACTAATCTTAATCTTGGCGCTGTATCCTACATAATAAGGGTAAATAAAAATATTTATCAAGATGCACTACCAGAAAAATTTGATGATAATCATTATTTAGAATTCTTGGCATTAAAAATTGCTCTCCAGAAAATTATCGAAAATCATTGGAATGATAAAATAATTTTAATTCACTCAGACAGTCAAATCGTCATTGATAGTATTGATAAAAAATATTCTAAGCATTACCAATCGATTTTAGATGAAATACTAGAGTCACTCGATAAATTTCCAAGTTATTTTGCCAAACATATTGCTGATAAGGATAATCGAGCTGCTCATGCCCTAGTTCATCAAGAATTGTTAAAAATTCGTCCTAATGACCGTAATTGATTTTTATATTTCACAAACTGTGCTACTATAAAAACGTTTCCAATTAAAGTGAGGGGGTTTTCTTTATGTATTATGTTGTTATGAAGGATCGCGATATTCGTGATAATCTAGCTACTGAACAATATCTAATGAATAATGTGAAATTTGATGAACCTTTGGTTCTCTTTTACATTGAAAAACCATGTATTATTGTTGGTCGGAACCAAAATACCATTGAAGAAATCAACAGTGACTACATCAAGGACCACAATATTACTGTTACTCGTCGTATTTCCGGTGGTGGTGCAGTTTACCAAGATCTCGGTAATCTATGCTTCAGTTTTATGGTTGATTCCGATGATAAGAACTTTGGTGATTTCAAGTCATTTACACAACCAATTATTGATGCCTTACACCAAATGGGTGCTACTACTGCTGAGGTATCCGGTAGAAATGATTTACTAGTTGATGGCAAGAAATTCTCAGGTAATGCCATGTATTCTAAGAACGGTAAAACCTTCTCACATGGTACTTTGTCACTAGACGTCGATTTAGATGTACTTACTGACGCTTTACACGTTTCAAAGGATAAGATTGCCTCTAAGGGTATTAAGTCCATCAGAAGTCGTGTAACTAACTTACGTCCCTACCTAGCTCCAGAATATCAAGATTTAACAACTGAACAGTTCCGTGATAAGTTGCTTTTGGAATTATTCCATGCTAATAGCTTAGATGAAATCAAAGATCGTGAATATATCGTTTCAGCTGATCAACAAAAAGAAATTGATAAAATTAAAGAACAATATTATTACAATTGGGATTGGGTTTATGGTAAATCCCCTGCCTTCACTGCTAAACAAAGAAAACACTTTGATATGGGTACTGTTGATGTTCGTTACAGTATCGATGACGGTAAAGTTAAGAACGTTGAAATCTATGGTGATTTCTTCGGTATGAAGGATGTTTCCGATATTAAACAAAAATTATTAAATGTAAAATTCGATCGTGATGAAATTTTAAATGTTCTAAATAAATTTAATTTGGATGATTATTTCAAGGGTATTCCTAAGGAAGACCTTGGTAAGTTATTTACTCCATAAAAGTGTTTTTAGAACTCAAAAAAGGGGACCGAGAAAAATAATTCTCGACCCTCTTTTTATTTTTGGTATGATTATCTTTAATGAGGAGAAATAAAATGATTAATGAAATAGTATTAAATCAGACTAGCAAATTGATTGACGTCCATTCTACTAATAGTTTGAATGACGCTGACAGAAATAATCTCATTGAAAATTATCATTTAACTAATGAAATACTAGATTATGCTGATGATGAAAATGAGCGTGCTAGATTTGAGTATGATGAAATCAGTGAAACATACTTAATCGTCTATAACGCTCAAAACGAAAATGAGCAAACTAGTGATATTTCGCAAAGAGTTTTGCCAATTTCTTTTGCTATTAAAGATAATCTAATGTTTTTATTTACCAACGACTCCACACACTATGTTAAAGACTATATTCTTTATGCCAAAAGTCACTTTAAGGAAGATATCGTTGATTGTCTCTGGGAATACATCTTTAACACCTTTGATCAAATTTCAAGTGATTATAGTGACCAAATCAGTGAAACCGACGCTAAACGTAATAAGATTCAACATATGATCCGCCGACGCCATTCTTCAGAAACTCAAATTCTTGATTTGGCTGACTTACAAGATCTGACAACTTACTTGAGTACAGCTATTAATGGCAACTCAACTGTTTTGAATCAGATTGAACTTATTTCATCCGGAAATGTTCAAGATTTACATTTGAGTAGGACGGCACATGAACATTTACATGATTCCGTAATTGAAATTGATCAGTTGAGAAATCAAGCTAGTCTGAGTTCTGATATTATTGATCGTATTTCTAATACTTACAACAATATTTTAAATAACAGAACAAATACGACCATGAAGGTACTGACAATTTACACAATTGTTCTCAGTATCCCCACGATCGTATCTGGGTTCTATGGCATGAATATGAAATTACCAGTTGCTGACCAAAAATGGTCTTGGGTCTTTTCGTTAATCATTACCATAGCTATTATTCTAGTAATTCTGTGGGATTTACACAGACGTGATAGTCTTTAGTGCTTTGCCCAATATTGATAAAGGTCAGTTCTTAATGAGCCATTATATAGTTTACGTTTTTTAGTAGCTAGTTGACCGTAATATTTTTCAAATTCAACATCACTAGTCAAAATATATTTATTCCATGTGGGAGCGGCTGAAAAGGCTTCTCCCATTTCTTTATACAATTTTCTAACTCCTGGCATGTCACTCATACGTTGACCATAAGGAGGGTTAGAAATTAGAGTACCATAGTCCCCTTCAATCTTTAAATCTTTAACAGCAACTTGTTTGAAGGTAATATCATGCAAAACACCAGCTTCATGGGCATTAAGTTTAGCAATATCAATCATTGAACCATCAATATCACTTGCACGGATATCTAAATCAATATCCTTCTTAATACCAGCCTTAGCTTCTTCTTTAAGATTAGGGAGAATTTTGTCATCAAACCAATCGAAGTCTTCAAATAAGAAATGACGTTGACTTCCGGGAGCAATATTCTTAGCCCAACGAGCAGCTTCAATAGCGATAGTACCAGAACCAGTTGTAGGATCCATGAATGGATCTTGTTCTGGATGCCAAACAGTCAAAAGAATCATAGCAGCCGCAAAGTTTTCCTTCAAAGGAGCAGCACCGTGTTCAGTACGGTAACCACGCTTGTAAAGTGATTCACCAGTAGTATCAAGTGTTACTTCGACCACATCTTTATGGATTCTAGTTTCAATTTGATACTTTGAACCTGTTTCAGGTAAACGACCACGACGCATAAAGGCATCAGCCATCTTATTAACGATAGCCTTCTTTGTGATGGCTTGAATATCACGTTCTGAATGCAATTGTGACTTGACTGTTCTTGCCTTGATTGGGAAATTAGCATTCAATGGAAGCCAGTCATCCCATTGGATGGCATAGACTTTATCAAATAATTCTTCAAAGGTTGTAGCCTTAAAAGTATCAATCAAAATCTTGATTCGATCAGCACTTCTAAGCCATAAGTTGGCCTTAGCAATGTCCTCATATTCACCTTCAAAGTAGACCTTACCATTTTCGGTTTGAGTCTTATATCCTAAATCTTTCAATTCCTTTGCGGTTACTGATTCAAAGCCGCTTGACATAGTCGCAATTAATTTCATATTGCCCCTCTTGGTTAAGTTTTTAATTTTCTGTATAAAAAAAGGACGAACAAGTCGTCCCTCTGCCTTAGTAAATTCCTATAAGCCACGTTTTGTTCATGTACTAGATTGGCAATCTAATACAGTTAGTAATCATCTATCTACAATTAAGCCTTCACAGTAGATTCAATTCTCGTTATGAAGCGCCCCTACCAAAGTTTGGGTTGCCCACTCGCGGGGTTTACCTCGTTCCACTATTGCAATTTCTCACAATACTACGTCTCTGTGGCACTTTTCAGACTAATAACACATAGCTTAACGCCTTAGTGCGTTCATCGCCGTTACCATAAGGTACCTTGGCTTATTGGGCCAAGCACGAACACTGCAAGCATCTCAGCTCGCGCGGGCGTGGACTTTCCTCAGCCTAGATAACTAGACCGCGATTACTCGTAATTTACCAACTCAATTAGTATACACTAAAATTGATTAAAATTGTTATTATTACTTAAATTTCCATTGAAATTATTTACTGGACGATTTGGTTGGTAATTATTTTGGTTGTTTTGATTATTATTTTGACCGTTATTATTGCCATTAAAATTATTATTATTGTTTGATTGAGCGTTCATACGTGGGTTAATTTCTGTGTGTCCAGTTTCCATATTATTGGGAACAACAGCTGAAGCAAATTGCTTAGCATCGTTATTTTCAGGCACACCATTGGCGAAGTCATGACCAAAGACACGTTTTTCAAGATTTGACACACGCTTTAAAATGTCGTAATTTGTAGAACCCTCGGCAATAGAACTTGAAGCAGGTTTAGTTGCTTGAGGTCTTCTGTTCTGTTGTCTAGGTTGTTGAAAATTTGCACCATTAGTATTATTACCAGTGCCACGAGCTTGCAACAAACGTTCATTGTCAGATTTTAATTGATTGACTTCATTTGTAAGAGTTTCATAATCCTTGATAATTCCATCTAGGAATTGATCGACCTCTGTAGGATCATAACCTCTCATTTTAGTTTTGAACTCTTTTTGCAAAATGTCATTTGGTTGATAATTTAATGCAAAATCATTACCATTAGCATTTCCGTTTGGTTGTTGATTCATTCCGTTCATATTGTTCATCATTAAACACCCCAGTGTTAATTATTATTCTAACAATCGCATTAATCTAACTATCAAATAACATATTAGCAAAATCTTGCATGGAATCAAAATCAATTAACTCCAATTGATAGTCATTGCCGCGTTCTTGATAGGATTTGATTGCTTCGTAATCATACTTAGGTTTACCACCACTATCCGGGTCGTAAAAAATAAGAGCCTCATCAGTATGTTTCAGCATAAAATCCTGCCATACCTTTAATTGCCTACCTGAATGATAACTCATATTGGAAACTTTATTAACATAGTCAGCATTTCTTAAAAAAACATTTAACAATAGCTGATTATTCTCATTCCACTTATTACCAAACTCGTCATAAGGCAACATTACTGCATGTCTAATATTATAGCCTTTTTTCTTGACTTCTTGTATAGCTTTCCCAACAATTTGTTCTGTGCCAAGTTGAGCACCGGTAATAATCCATTCAGTGCCGTCCTCAGCGTAATTCGTAATTCTTTCTTCAAAAAAATCTTGAATTACCTTAGCTTTAGGGTCATTATCTTTAAAAATACTTAGTTCAAAAGATCGATAACCTGTTACCCATAAATTTTTAATCATAAAGAATCTCCCTTAAAAAATATCTTTGCCATCATGGTATAATTTGCACAGTAGGAGTTGATATTTTGAAAATAAACTACCCAGATGGTCGAATCTTTGATAAGCCATCGCAACCTTCTCTCGATAATTCCAGTGCCAAAAAGAAACTTATCTTTGGTGATCGTGGAATGACCCTTGAGGAAGAGATTAATGAAAGTAATAAGTATTACCGCAGCCATGAATTAGCGGTAATATATAAAAAACCTACACCGATTCAAATCGTTAAGGTCGACTATCCCAAACGAAGTCGAGCTGTAATTAAGGAAGCCTATTTTAGACAGGCCTCTACCACAGATTACAATGGCGTATATAATGGTTACTACGTTGATTTCGAAGCTAAGGAAACTAAGAATAAGAACACCTTTCCATTAAAGAACTTCCATCAACATCAGATCGACCATCTCAAACTTTGTCAAAAACAAGGCGGTATTTGTTTTGTTATTATAAAGTACGTTCTCTTGAATCGTTACTTTATAATGCCCGCCGATAATATTTTTGATCATTGGGATGCGCAAAAAAATGATGGTCCAAAATCAATTCAACTAAAAGATATTGTTAATTGTTCAATTGAAATAAAACCAGACTACAATCCTACTTTACCCTATATTAATGCAGTTCAACAATTAATAGAAAGTAGGAAGGAGAAAAAATGAAGAATAAAAATACCAGTGTACTAACCTTTAAAAATATTTTTAAATGGCTAATTTCCATTTTTGCAGTCCTAGTAGGAATATTTTTATTCATCTTTGTATATTATGCTTTCAGTGCCCCGACAGTCAGTCAAGAGAATCTTCAAAGTGGTGGGTCCTCAACAATTGTTGATTCCACCGGTAAGCAAATTGCATCTCTTGGGGACAACAAAAGAAATTACGTAACAATCGACAAAGTTCCTCAACAAATGGAAGATGCCGTGGTCTCAATTGAAGATAAAAACTTCTATAACGAACCATTAGGTATTGATCCTGTCAGAATTGCTAAATCAGCTTTTAACAACGTTACTAAAGGAACCCTTCAAGGTGGAAGTACTTTGACACAGCAACTTGTTAAATTAACAGTTTTCTCAACCGATACCAAAGATCAAACATTCAAACGTAAGATGCAAGAAGCTTGGCTGGCAATGAGGGTCAGTCAAAAGTTTTCTAAGCAACAAATCTTGGAATTTTATATTAATAAAGTTTACTTGAATAATGGTATTTATGGTGTTGAAACCGGTGCTAAATACTACTATGGTAAGACTCTCAAACAATTGAGTTTACCACAAATGGCATTGCTTGCTGGTTTACCAAATGCGCCAAGTAATTATGATCCATATACTCACCCAACAGAAGCTAAGCAACGTCGTGATTTAGTTATTCGTGCTATGTACGATAATAATAAGATTACACAGGCCGAAGCTGATACAGCAATCAACACACCAATTTCTTCTGGATTGCAACCATATAAGAAAGTATCTAACAGTAATAACCAGAAACGGATAATTTCTGATCCTTATATTAAAGAAGCTATCACAGAAGTTAAGAATAAGGGATTCGACCCCTATCGTGATAATTTGAAGATTACTGTTAATATGGATTACGATGCTCAAAAGCGTCTATATAATATTGTTAATTCTTCTAACTATGTTTCCTTCCCTGATTCAAAAATGCAAGTTGGTTCGTCTATTGTAAATCCTAATAATGGTAAAGTTGTTGCCATGATTGGTGGTAGAAACTTAGGCGATGTGCAATTTGGTTTGAACCGTGCCGTCCAAACTGGTCGTAGTAATGGTTCTACAATGAAACCTATTTTGGACTATGCTCCAGCAATTGAATATCTCAATTGGTCAACCTATCATCAACTTGAGGATACACCTTATACTTATGCCGGAACTGATATTGCCTTGAAAGATTGGGATGAACAATATGAAGGCCAAATGAGTATGAGAAAGGCCTTGGTCAATTCAAGAAATATCCCAGCTATCAGAACTTTGGAAAGTGTTGGATTTACTCAAGCTAAACAATTTGCTTCTAAACTAGGAATTGATAGCAAAGAAATCAAATATCTATCCAATGGTATCGGTACCCCAGTTTCATCACTTCAAGGAGCCTCAGCTTATGCAGCCTTTGCAAATGGTGGTACTTATTACAAGCCATATTACGTCTCTAAGATTGAAACAGCTGATGGTTTGACACATACATATGGTAAATCTGGTAAAGAAGCTATGAAGGATTCAACAGCTTATATGATTACTGATATGCTAAAAGGTGTTCCCGCAACTTATGCAACTTATGCTAACATTGCCGGATTGAACCAAGCTGGTAAGACTGGTACAACTAACTATGATTCTAAATCACTTGCCGCAAATCCAGCTTTAAATGGAACTGCAATGGATTCATGGTACAACGGTTATACTAAGAATTACTCAATCAGTGTTTGGACCGGCTACGATAAACAAAATGAAAATGGTATTTCGGCAGCCAACCAAAGTATTGCTGGTAAAATTTATAAAGCGGAAATGAGTTACTTGGCTAGTCAAACAAACAGTAATCCTAAATTTAAGAAACCTGATTCAGTTGAATCAATGATGATCAAAGATAACGGATCAACAACACCAACTGTTGCATCCCCTAGTTCAAGTTCATCATCATATACAAAGGAACTATTTGTTAAGGGACATGCTCCATCAAATCCTTACAAGAATTCAGATTACACTGCAAGTAGCGCATCTAGCTCAAGCAGTAATGAAGTAACAACTAATCAACAATCAAGTAGTACTTCCGAGTCATCAGATACTGAGAATGATACCAATACCGATAAGAACAACACTGATTCAGGTACTGGTTCAGATAATCAAACTACTGATAACACAAATTCTAACGGTGGTACGACAACTGATAATAATAACAATACTACCGGCAATAACAATGGTGGTACAACAACTGATAACAATAATAATTCTAATGGTGGTACCGATAGTAATGGTGGCGGTACAACTACTGATAACAATAATAATTCCAACGGTGGTACCGACAGTAATGGTGGTACAACAAATAATAATAATGGTGGAACTACTACTAACAGTGGTGCAACAACCAACGGAACTTCAACAAACTCTGGTACTACTCAGTAAATAAAAACGACTCATCTAAATTAATTTTTAGATGGGTCGTTTTTTTTATTTGTTCTCTGAATTCAACTTGTCACACGCAATAATCAATTTATTAGTTTCCTTAGCCGGATCCAACTTCATAGAATACTTCCGACCATATTCAATCATCGTATGGTGAGCTCGGTGTAGTTCTTCAGGTTTCATAGCACCAACAATTTTCTTTTCAACTTGTAATGGATTGGCTTTTTCGTCAACAAAATGCAGCCTCTTAGAAATTGCTGAAACGTGTGTATCGACCGCAAAGGTTGGTTGCTCAAAAACATCGCTTAAAACTACATTAGCAGTTTTACGTCCGGCACCAGGAAGTTTCATGATTCCCTGTCGAGTTTCAGGAACTACATCATTTAACTCCTCATGCACAATTTTAGCCGTTTTGATGATGTTTTTAGCTTTATTGTGGAATAGACCGACACTCTTAATAATTTGCTCAACGTCTTCTATATTTGCCTTCATCAAGTCCTTAGGTTCAGGATATTTAGCAAATAAGATAGGTGTAACTTTATTAACAGATACATCCGTTGCTTGAGCACTCAAAATTACTGATATTAGATATTGAAATGGTGTTCTTGAATCTAAGGATGGTCCAACAGGTCCGATGTCTTCTTCCATCTGGTGAATTGCCCAGACAATCTGTTCATCTTTTAACATTAATATCCCAGCTTCTTTCGACGATCTTGTAATTGTTCTGCTGACTTAATATTACTCTTTTCCCAACTGATTAGGATTCTATCCATATATTTTAACGAGTAGGCTTGATTCAAAACAGCCTCACGTAAGGAAAGGTCAATCAATTCAATACTGTAATGGTCGTCCTCAATCCATTGATGAATCTGTTCTTGTTCGATTGGTGAAAGTGGTCGTCCAAATTCAACTTCAATCTTTTTGAAAAGTTCTTCAGTTTCAGACATTAATTTATTTTGTTGATGAGATTGATTTTCTTGAGCTAAGAGATTTTTGATTCGATGGAATATCGGAGTCAAAGAATAAATATCTCTTTGCTGATGATGGTCGATAACCGTTTTTAGTTCAATGATTCCTAATTTGATCAAGCCCTGGATAATCGTATAGATACTAGATTCGTCCATACCCGTATCTACGGCTAAATCTTTAGCCATGGGGAAAGTTACTCCCTTTTGAGAATACATTGATAAGGCTAAGTAAACGACCAAGTCTTTTTCCGTCATGCCCAATTGATGAAAATTCTTTAATATTAAATTATTGATGCTGGTACTGCCGCTGTCCACAAAGGAATTAAATAAATCGTCTTCCATATTAGCTACTCCCATGAATAAAAAAAGCCCGAGAAAATTTATCTCGACTTTTTTTATGTTTTTATTTAGATATTATTAATAATTTGAATACTCTTGCCGGAACGGAAATCGATTAAATTATAACCAATACTACCATTTTTCTTTTGGAAAGTTACTTCCCAAGTTGGCCTATTCTTATATAGGCCTAAATTGATATGCAAAATCTTTTTGGCATTGTATCTTTGGGCTACACCATCAATAACTGTTTGACGAACGGGAGCATTGTTTTTATTGATAATTTCTGTCTTACCACTCTTAGCATTAATAATTACATAGCGATACTTCTCACCCTTAGTTAAACCACCAACTGAATAATATTGCTTTTCGCGTGTATAGTTACCGAAATAATCCGGTTCAACGATACCAGCTTTTTCCTGAGCAATGTTGTTAGCTTGTGATTTAGCACTAGAATATGGTGCAAATGAAAGGTTCAAGTAAGTTAAAGCTGAAACAATTGCTAATGCGATTAGAGATATGGTCAACAAAACTTTTGTGCTTCTATTCATAATACGTCCTTTTCTTAGTTAACAGAAATAGTATAGCAATTTTTTTATTAATTCAAAAAGTCATTTATATCTTTCTTAATAGAATTCATATCCTCACTAATAACTGGTAAACCCTTGGGGAGTGATTCCAAAATTGTTTTACCATAACTCTTCGTTAAAATACGGTTATCCAATAATAAGATAACCCCACGATCATTAGGAGTTCTAACGAGTCTTCCTAAGCCTTGTCTTAATTGTAAAATCGCATTAGGCAAGGAATCGACTTTGAACACATTCAAATCTTGTTGTTTCAAAATATCTTGTTTGATCTTAACATCAGGTTGTTCTGGTGATTCAAACGGAATTCTAGTTACAATCAAGATTTCCAACATCTTCTTAGGGAAATCGACACCCTCCCAGAAAGAGTTAGCTCCCAAAAGAACTGAACGCTTACCAATAGCAAAACGTTTCTTGATCTTCTCGTTAGAACCAGTAACACCTTGAGCTAAAATCTCCCATTTCTCTTTAACATCAGTTTCCATCAGACGACTATAAACGTTGCTGAGGGTATTCAAAGAATTGAAGAGAATCATTGTTTGATGATCCAGATTATCTAGGACATCAACGATATATGATGTGACCATCTTATAATATTCTTCACTGCTGAGAGTTTGAATATCAGGTAAGTTAGCGGGTAGATAAATCTTACTATTCTTTGAAATACTATTGGCATCAGGCAAAATCACCATTTGGTTGATCTGATTTTGACTCAATTGCGTATCCAAAATAAAGTGTGAAAAGTCTTTTTGAATCGTAATTGCAGCACCGATGGCAAAAATTTGGCTGAAACGTTCAGTCGTTGCCTCGATTAGATCCTTAATATCGAATTGACGCCAACTAATTTTGAGAGTGTTGACTTCATAGTAATCTCGCATTTCAATTTGAACACCAAACTTATTGTCAGAACCCTGTAAGGCTTGCAATAATTCGTCCAGATTCTTCAAAGAAGAACGTAGTTTACTGTTTTCGATTGTTAAATTGGAGATTATCTTTGATAATTCTACTGAAATAAAGTTTTTTTGAAAATTATATTGATCAAATAATGTTTCAACACGATTAGAAATTAATGATAATTCAACAATCAAATCTGATAAGAGATTAATCAATTCTTGATTATTTTTACCAAAGACGTGACTACTGTCGAGTAAAGAAACGAATTCTTCACGGTCTCTGAACTTCACTTGATTTTGAACATAATGACCGAAAATATTATATTCCAATCGTTGCATCAATTCATCAACAGCTTGGAAGTGTGTTTCCATCCCTTGCAAGTCTTGATAATTCCATAATTGGGTAGTTACTTCAGTAAAGGCGTATCTCAACGTAACTCGATTTTGATATAAAATATCACTGATTTTTTTGACGTATTCATTCAATTGCAAAAAGTCAATTGTTGGTGAACTAGCATCACGTAAACTACCCGCAAAGTGATTAGCTTCATCAATAACTAGATACGAATTCTTGCCCCAGAATTGACTGTCCAAATGACGTGATAAAAACGATTGGTTAGTAACAAGGATTCGTGATTCTAAGTAACGGTTTTGTTGATACAACCAAAAATCATCATTACTAAAAATCGTATTTTCCTTTGGCTCACCACGGTGTCGAATGATACTGAATAAGGGACTATTGTAATTAGTTAAATGTAATTCACTCAAGTCACCAGTTGTCGTCATTGTTAACCAAACAACAATTTTCATTTTGAGAATTGCGGTATGACTATGCAAGCGATAATTATCCAAAGCCTCATAGAAACGGTCCAAATCAATGAAATTATAACTACTCTTAACGATTTCAGCATGATATTCATTGTTGGTAACTTGATTCAATAGTGGAATGGATTGCTCAACGATTTGTTGCTGAAGAACTTTAGTAGTTGTCGCAATGACCAATTTCTGGTCAACATTAACCAAGTAAGATAATGGCAATAAATAACCAAGCGTCTTACCTGCTCCAGTTGGTGCCTCAATTAGATTCCATTTTTGTGTTTTATCACGATGTTGACTTGTTTGATAAATGTTATCCATCAACTTTGATTGATTGACACGATAATCCAAAATACCATCAAGTAAGGCCTTTTTCTCCTCACGACTATCAGGATATTTAGTTGTGTGATCAATTCGTTCACTAACGTGAAAATCCTTTTTGCGAAGGATCAAACCGTTTCGCTCATAAAGATAAGCTGGCAGGACTTCGGTTCTGGCAGACTTTTCACGTTCCTCTAAAACAGTCTTGAAGACTAAGTTAGTTTCCCGAATCGTGTTTTTACCAAATTTTGCCAAAAGTCGCAATGTTTCTAGGGGCAACTGTTGGACTCGTTTAAGAATAACTAAAAATAATTCCGCAGTAACGTGTGCGTCACTGTTAGCACTGTGCGGATTCTTATGTACAATGCTCAAATAATGTGTTAAATCTTGTAATTTATAACTGCTAATAGTTGGAAAGAGAATTTGCGCTAATTCAACAGTATCGATAGCTTTGATATTCAGTTGGTTCATTCCGATACGTTTAAGTTCTCGATTTAAAAAGGTCAAATCAAAATTCACGTTATGTGCAATAAAAACTCGATTTTTTAAAAGTTTAAAAATATCAGGTGCAACTTCTTCAAATGTAGGTGAATCCTTAACATCCTCATCACGTAATCCCGTTAAGGCAGTAATTCTACCTGGAATTGGTACTTTAGGATTGATTTTTTGATCATAAATATGTGTAATTTCACCATTTTCGATAAGGGCACAGCCGAATTGAATTATACGCCCGTTGTCATGCCAATTAGAATTGGTTGTCTCTAGATCAACGACAGCGTAAGAATTTTTCAAATCATTCACCTCTCATCTTTATTTTTCTTGAAGATCAACAGCCTCGTTAGTCTTCAAGAAATAAAGATATTTACCCACGACGGGCTTGTTTTTAATCACAGAAATAGCTTCTGCATATAAATTGACTTGTCCGGAATACTTGGAAACCAATTCCCCCTTATTTTGACTCGTAACATGATCTGTCTTGTAGTCAAAAATAATTATTCCATGATCTAATTCAATTACTCCATCAATAATACCATGAACTAATATCTTATCGTTAATAGAATAGTCTTTTGAGGTGTTTTTAAACAATTTTTTTGCGGGCATTAAGATTGAACATGGAAATTCACGGCTTACCTGCTCATGATGGTCAACAATGGTTTGGCCAAGGTTGCTCTGATACAAATCGGCAAGACTTTGACAATCAATCTTCTCTGCTAATTCGTCGGTTAATAATTTTTCATTAACAAGTTGTTGAACCAACTCTTGAAAGTCGCTTAATTCAGGCGTTTGGTCAATTTTGATTTTCTGAAGGACTAAGTGAGTGGCGCTTCCGACATCAGCTGCGGTAACCTTCTTAGTTTTTGTCAAAAATTGTGGCTTCGAAAATGATCCCATGTTGTAACGAGATTTGTCTTCCAATAAGTCTTCCGCCATATTCTCGTCATCTGGATCAGCAAACAATCCCTTAATTTCTGAAACAGATTGATAAGCCGTAGTATCAACGGATTCTTGATACTTATACTTGAAGTCCAAAATGTCACTAACTGTTTTCTTGAATAAGTCTGATGGGTCCTTTGGTTTCTGTTTAGGAATCAGAATTTTGACCTGGTTTTCTTTATGTTCACCCGCAGGTATCAATTTAAATTGCAGCTGACAATCTTCGTCAACATACTCTTGGTCATTAACGACAACCTTTCGGTCATCTTCTGATAAGGTACTTATTCCAATTAAGTTTTGGAACGATGCTGCTTGCATTCTGGCAGATTCATTAATAACACCTTGTTGTGAATGAATATCATCCCAAGTTTTTATCATTGCGTCAGAATCTTTAGTAAAACCAAACATGATCAACTTTTGCTTTGCACGAGTTAGCGCAACGTATAACAAACGCATCTCTTCAGATACTAATGCAATATGTTTTTGATTGCTAATGATTCCTCGCTGAATAGTACGATACTTTAATCTAGTTAAACTATCTAAATAAGTGATACCGATTCCCATTCGAACATCAAAGACTGTTGCATCAGTGTAGTCACTCTTATTAAACTGTTTAGCCATATCCAAATAGATCACGATTGGGAATTCCAATCCTTTGGAAGCATGGACTGTCATAACTTTTACAGTGTCATCCGTGGCCTCGATACTGTTTGGTTGAGATAAATCTTTATCAAGGTCTTGCATTCTTTGAATGAAATCAATGAATTGATGTAACCCCTTAAAATTAGTTTCTTCATAGGAGTTAGCACGTTGATACAAAGCATGCAAATTAGCGGCACGTTGTTTACCACCAGGCATCCCTGAAACATATTCCAAAAGACCAGTTTCTTGATAAATCTTCCAGATCAGACGAGCAATACTATTTTTGTTGGAGAAATCACGATAATTTTCCAATTGTAGCAAGAATGATCTGACTTTATTTTGAATAGCCTCAACACCGTCAGTGGCAAGCAAGTATTCATTCAAAGCTGTGAAGTAAAATTCTTTCTTATCGACTAAACGAATTTTGGCCAGTTCTTCTTCGTTCATTCCAACGATTGGTGAACGCAACACCGCTACCAAAGGAATATCTTGATAAGGATTGTCGATAATATTCAACATCGACATCATGATCTGTAGTTCAGTGGTTTGGAAATAATTCTGTGCATCAGTCACCATGATTGGAATATCAGCTTTAGCAAAGTAAGAAATCAAATCAGTATTGTTCTCTTTAGTTCTTGAAAGGATGGCAATATCGGAATATTTAAGAGATCTGATTTCGTCTTTCTTGCCATCATAAATCTGAAAATCGTCTTTCATCAACTTTTGAATTCTCTTGGCAGCAGCTTCAATCAGCATTTGACGTTTAGCAACATCTTCATCTTCGTCATTGATCAAAACATTGAATTCATTCTCCATATCAACGTCTTTAGGGAAACTAGTTCCGGTAATCAATTTAGAATTCTCATCATAATCAATATCACCGATTTTCTTATCAAAAATACGTGTGAAAATCTGATTGACAAATTTATCGACCGGCTCAGATGAACGGAAATTCTTTGATAATTGAATCAATTCATTGGGATTGTCGGGCTTTTGAAACTCTTCGTATTTTCCAGCAAAAATATATGGAGCAGCTTGTCTGAATCCGTAAATCGACTGCTTAATATCCCCCACCATGAATTGATGGTTATTCTCATTCGATAATAATTGGATAATTTTTTCTTGCATGGCATTAACATCTTGATACTCATCAATCATTAGTTCATGAAATTTATTTTGATAATAATCTAAGGCAATTTGATGATCATCGACTTTAGTCTCAAAGATTTTGACAGCCATATGTTCCAAATCATTAAAATCTAAAACATGACTATTTGATTTAAGACGGTCATATTCAGCAATGAAACCACGCTCAACTTCAACTAGTTTAGTAATTAATTTTTGAGAAGCTAGTAAAGCCTGATTTATTTCAACTTCTGATTTTGTAAAGAAATCATTGATTAAATCAGTTATTTGACCAGGTAATTTCTTGCGGACATCTTGAGCATCTTCCAAAAATGAAACATCTTCGCCATCTTTTTCATCAGCTTTGATCGTAACAGCTCGTTCAAATTTGAAACTAATTAATTCTGCTCTAATCTCATCGTAACTTTTAACAGCGACTTCAGTTTGGATTTTAGTTAAAGCTTCGTCAGCTTTGGTAAAAGTTAAAAGTAGAGATTTAGCTGCTAAAGTATCTTCGTTAGCAATATCGAGACCACGACCAATAATCTCTTTAATCTGTTCTAGGCGTTGTTTTATTTGAGGGATGAATTCTTCTTTATAGAAAGCCCCATCAGAAAAAGTTTTATCAAACTTATAAGATGTAGTCAGACTATCCAACCACTTTTCAGTTTCAGCATTGGTTATGGCAAAATTATAAAGATTAAAAATAACATCTTTCAAACCATCATCACTACGGTCGTCGGTGAAATTATCAGTCAAACTGAGAAAGTCAGCGTCCTCTTTGCCGTAATATTTATCACGTAAATTATCGTAAGCGTGTTCTTTCATAATAGATTGTTCAGTCGTATCACTTAGCAATCTAAAATTAGGATCCAATTCGATTACATAATAGAATTTTTTGATAACGCTCAAGCAGAAAGCATGCAAGGTACTGATATTCGAAATTGGTACGCGAAAAATTTGTCTTTGGAGATGTTTACGAGTTTCGGCATCCAAGGTTTTATCGTTAACTAATTCTTTGATTCTGTTTAAAAGTCGTTCCTTCATTTCCAATGCTGCAGCATCGGTAAAGGTAGCAACTAACAGATTGTCGACATTTTCGCCATGTTTGAGCATTTCGATGATACGTTCAATTAAAATCGTGGTTTTTCCAGATCCTGCTGCGGCAGAGACCAAAATATCATGACCTTGATGATAAATTGCTTTTTCTTGATCTTCAGTCCACTTAGGCATCGTCTTCACCATCTTCCAAAATAGTTTGTATTTTCTTGATAACATTCTCTTTGTTGTAGTTCTTAATATCGTGATAATCGTTTTCTGGCAACATCGCATCAAATTCAAAAATCGAACGATAATCACTATATTGCAAGCCAGTCACATCATTGAAACGATATGGATTTAAATTCAACTTACCGGAATAAATCTTTTCACCAGCTTGTTTAATCAAACGCTTATTGTAATTAAGAATTTTGGCAAGATCCTTTTCCATAATTAAATTGTTTGATGTTTTCTTAACTACTGGGGATGAACTTGCTACCTTACCAGTTTTAGTTAGAGCTAATTTATCCATATTGGCTACTAGATCTTCATCGTTTAGTAACAGTCCATTAAGTTGGAATTCCTTTAAAATTTTGCGTTGGATATCGGTATTTAGAATTCCCTCTTTGAGTTGGTCCGGCTTTTTGCCTAAAAGTGATTTATCCAATTTAATCCAAGGATTGTTGATGTGCTCATAAAAGGCACCACCAACTTTGGCATTTTTAGTATCACTCAATAAACTCAAATTATTTGTGACACTTTGAATATACGTTGGCATTTGCATAGTAAGACCTTCGAGGAATTTAGCAAATTCAAATTTCTTATCACTCGATTTATAATCAATAATTGCTAAATAAGAAATATCATCTAAGGTCATTTCATCGATTCGGTCAATTTTTCCACGGACATTAACTTTGTGACCGCCGGGTATTTCATAAGACAGACCTGGTAAGTCTTCTTTATTGTCGATACGTCCAAAGGTAACCTCTGAGGCTTTTGGAGCGAAGCCGTTACGGGAAAATTGAACTTCCATATTCTTGATCAGTTGCAACAGTGTACTTTGAAGTTTGCTGGCAATATAAAGCATACGATCAGATGATGTAAAAATTCGATTCTCTGGTAGATTGATCTGATTATCAAATAATTCGCCAACTAGTTTTCTAATTTGCGTATCACTGGCATCTATTTCACTAGTTGGATCATAAATATCTTTGAGTGAAATTTGATTTTGATTCAAATATTTAACCAGACTATCCAAAACAGCATGGAAAACTGAACCAGTTTGAGCTGGGGTAACTTCAAACAAACGTCTTGGTCGCAAGAATAACCCATATTTCAAGAAATATTCATATTCATTCATATAGAATGTTTCTAATCGTGATATTGAAACATTAATATTCTTTCCATAAAGAGCATTAACCGTCTCAGCACTTAAATCGTGTGGCTTATTTTGATATTCCAAAGAACTGAGGGCAAATTCAGAAGTTTCTGGTTGTTCGTTTAGTAATTTTGAACGTACATATTTCCAGGCATCGGAAATATTATTTTTATTATCTATGGCTGATCGAGAAACACGGATAAGATAATTCAAACTTGAATCCTTTGAACCCAAATAACGAATAACCTGATCTTCACTTGTATCATCACTTGAAGGATTCAGCAGAATAACCTGTTCATCCAAACGGAAATGATTTCTGATTCGTGTGACATAACTAGATAATTCTTGTTGCTTATTATCTTCAGTGAAATTAGGGTATGTAAAAATTAGGCGTTCCGAACCAGTCGTAAAAGTTATATCGTGTAAGAAAGGTTCGGCGTTATTAACGACTTCATCAGATTCATTCAAATATTTACCATCAGTCAATTCATCATTCAAGAAACCACGTTCATCATCAGTTACTAGGTTATTTGAAACCGTTGTTCCAGGCATATTATTCGTTGTTGCACCAAGGATAAAGGTGATTTTACGATTGTTAGGCTGAATCATACCGATTTCAGATATGCTGACGGCATCCAAAGTTGACGGAATCTGCGAATAAGTAGCATTCTCAAAAGCAGCGTCCAGAATTTCGATGAAGTCTTTGGAATTAAATTCTGTATCGCCAAAGACTGAGACATACTCATCCAAAACTTGATTGAATAAACTAACTATTTGTTCTGGTTGATTGGCTAAAGTGAGGTTCTTTTGTTCGGTAGCTTGTTTTTGCCAGTTTGAAAGTTGAGCAAAAACTTGATTATCTTCTAAGAAACTATAGAGAAAACTGGCACTATCCAATGAAGAATGATCAGCCTTTAAGAATTTCTCTAATTGATTATAAATATTTTTGACAAAAGATTTAATGGCATTAATTTGTTGATATTCATCAATCTTGACTTTATCAACTTCTTCATCCAAATTTACGTTTGATCTAAAGGAGTCACCCAGCCAGCCACGTTTGGTAATTCCGTTAGTTAAGGCATAATTTTCAGTTAGGTCAATGGCTTGTCTAAATAGTTCAATATTATCTTTATATGCTTCAGGTACTAACAGTTCAGTCCTAAGTAATCCGATAACATCATCTTCTTGCATCCCTTTATTGACGATAGCAAATAAGAGGTCAATTAAACGTTTAAAGGGATGATTTGCCATTTTCTTTTGCAAGTCAATAAAGTATGGGACTTCATTATTTTCCATAAATGATTCAATAAATGAACCATATTCTGATAGATTACGAGCAACGATTAAAAAATCTTTATACCGATAATTTTGTGTAGCTACTAATTGACGCATATAAGTACTGATAGCTGAAACCTCAGTTTGTTTATCAGTACATTTCCAGATTTGGACAGAGTTTTGACTATCTGAGCCACTGGCTTTAATTCCGGTCCCTACTCCACTAGATTGAATCCAATAATCTTCCAATTTGCTAAGGTCGTCGCTGACACGTTTGTTATCAGCATAGTAATCTCGTGTAATGATCTGATTATCTTTGGCAAAATCATGTAGTTTTTGATAAGTTGCTGCTGGTCGATAAAAGAATTCTGAAGCATCATCCAAATTTAGGACTGGAGCTTCCATGACTAAGGAAACGTCCAAACTACCGCCGTTTATTAACATTGATTTAACAAGATTTAATTCAGTTGCTGTGAAACTAGAAAAACCCTCAATATAAAAGTGATATTGGGATGTTTTGATTTTTTTATTTAAGAAGTCAGCTAAAGAATCTAACTGAAAATCGTTGGTATTATAGTTTTGAATCTTATCTAAATAAGCACCATAAATAAGATTCAATTCTTTTATTTTATCCGCAAAGACTCCTTGGTCACTTTTATCAAGCACCATTTCAATGTCATCTGGTTGAACTTGACCATTCATGAATTCATCAAATTGTGAAATCATTTGGTCAATAAAACCTGGCTTATCAATCATTCCTGCAAATATTTTCAAGTCGGATTTATGTTCTTGAACGATGTTTTTTAGAAGCATTGCAGCCTTAGTTTGCGTTAAGGTTTCTATATTATAATCGCTACTATCACGTAGGAAGTACCATGCCAAACGTGAGAATGAAAACGTCTGTACATTATTGGTAGCAATTAAAGAGTCGTCATCCTTTTCAAAATATTTAAGGATATTCACTTCAGACTCAAATTTTATATGGTTTGGTACTAAAAAGAAAAATTGTCCATCAGGATCATTCGTATAATCATGTTGGAACAATTCCATCATTTTTTTATGATGGTCAAATTGGTTTTTACCTAGTACGAAGTTTAATGTCATAATTATTCACCCGCAAAAATTTTATCATAGATAGCGCTTGTAAAGTGGAAATCATGTCGATAGATGTATAAAATAAAGACTTAGAGAAACTGAGGTGAGCATGTGCTTAAAGGAATAGGTAAAAGTCATGGAAAGACTATTATAATGGGAGAACATGCGGTAGTTTACGGCTACCCTGCTTTTGCAATTCCATTACTTAGTACACCCGTGATTGTCAAAATGAAACAAAGTAATGAGAATTCTTTAATTTCAAAGTATTATGCCGGAAAAATTGATAAGATTCCTGATTCATTATCAGGAGTCAAATTCTTGATTAACTTACTTGATCAAGAACTGAATGATTCAAAAGTGAATTATACGATTAGTATCGATAGTGGTTTACCAATTGCCCGAGGGATGGGTTCTTCAGCCGCAATAGCTGCTGCAATTACTCGTGCCTTCTTTGACTTTTTTGATAAGGAATTGAATCACCAGGAATTATTAGATTATGTTAATAAATCAGAAACTGTCACTCACGGTAAAGCCAGTGGATTAGATGCTTTAACTGTTAGTTCAGAAAGTCCAATTAAATTTGGAAAAAATGTAGCGCCTAAACATTTCAACTTCAATTCTGATGGATTCATTGTTATCGCTGATTCGGGAATCAAAGGTCGAACTAAAGAAACCGTTGCTGATGTTAGAACAATGTATGATCGAGAACCTGAAAGGATCGGTTCCTACCTACAACAACTTGGCGACTATGCGACTAAAGCCAGTGATTATTTAGTTAAAGGTAATCTCAAACAATTAGGTCTGATTTTTTCACTTGCTAATGAAGTCCTAACTAAATTGGATCTATCTATTCCCAAAGTTGACCGTTTAATTAATGCTGCCAATCACGCTGGTTCACTCGGTAGTAAAATCACTGGTGGTGGTCGTGGCGGATGTATCATTTGTCTAGCCAGAAATTTAACTAGTGCACAAATGATTCAAAAAGCTCTCATTAAATCAGGAGCAGAACAAACTTGGATTCAACCATTATCAATTTACGCGGAGGATACTGACGTTGACTAAAACAGCTCGAGCATATACGAATATTGCTTTGATCAAATATTGGGGTAAAAAGAATAAACGGTTAAAGCTACCTTATACCAATAGCTTATCGTTAACCCTTGACCGTTTTTATACCGATACACAAACCGAGATAATCAATGACAAACATGATATTGTTTATATGAATCAAAATTTGTTAGATAATAACCAGAATAAACGAATTATCAGTTATCTGGATACCGTCCGACAGATGTATTCATTTAATGAACATTTTAAAGTCAACACAGTTAACCACGTTCCAACTTCAGCTGGTTTCGCTTCGTCTGCATCCGGATTCGCCGCACTGGCAGCCTCTATTAATGAAACTATGAATTTAAAGCTTGATAGAAAACATCTATCTATTTTGGCTCGTAATGGTTCTGGATCAGCTAGTCGTTCTATTTATGGCGGATTTGTCGAATGGGAAGCAGGAAATGACAATGAAACTTCCTTTGCCGTGCCAATCGATGAACATCCAGATATTGATTTATCAATACTTTCAGTTGTCATAAATAAGCATAGCAAGAAGATTTCTTCAACGGTTGGAATGGAAAGTAGTGTAAAAAGCTCCCCTTTTTATTCAAATTGGGTTACACTGGTGTCTTCAGAGATAAAAGAAATTAAGCAAGCAATTGCGAAAAAAGATGTTCAAAAAATTGGTGAACTTGCCGAGCACAATGCGATGAGTATGCACGCGTTAACGCTTTCAGCCAATCCTTCCTTCACATATTTCGAACCGGAAACAATAAAAATTATTCAATTAATTCAAGAATTACGTCAAAAAGGTGTCTTTGCGTATGCTACAATTGATGCCGGTCCAAATGTTAAAATTATATGTACGAAGGAATCGATTCAAGCGGTTCAAACATACATCGAACAACAATTATCGAATGTAACTTGCGTTGTTGCCAATATTGGCCAAGGTATCCAATACATCTGATAAAAATTGAAAGGTATGATATTTTTGTCTACAGGAAAAGCACCTGGAAAATTATATTTAGCTGGAGAATACGCTGTTGTAGAAACAGGATTCCCAGCCGTTCTTACGTCAGTGAACAAGTACGTCACTGTCACTATCAACAAGTCCCAAAATGGCGGAACAATTCAGTCAAAGAATCTAAATAAAGAACTTATCCATTGGAATCGTCAAGGAACAGAATTGGTCTTTGATGACTCTGAAAGTCAATTACAATACATTCTTGCAGCAATCAAGTTCATTGAAAAATACGCATTAGAACGTGGCGTTAAATTAAGTTACTACGATTTATTAGTAACTAGTGAACTCGATTCAGAAGATGGTAAAAAATACGGTCTCGGCTCATCGGCAGCTGTAACTGTTGCTGTAGTTAAAACTTTAGGTGATTTCTACAACCTTAACCTTTCAGCTATGGATATTTATAAGATTTCAGCAATCTCTCACCTTTCCGTTCAAGGTAACGGAAGCTTAGGTGATATTGCTGCTAGTGCCTTTGGTGGAATTGTTGCCTATTATTCTCCAGACCGTAACTGGATTTTTAATATGATTCGTAATCACAGTATTACAGAAATTTTGTCACTAGATTGGCCAGAACTTCAGATAGAAACACTTGATTTACCAGATGATCTCGAATTAACAGTTGGTTGGACCGGATCCCCCGCTTCAACCTCCATTTTGGTAGATCGTATTGCGCTAACTAAAGCTCAAAAAGTTGCTAAATATCAAAACTTTTTGCATGCCAGTCGTAATAATGTCGAAAATCTAATTAAGGGTTTTAAAACCAATAATTCTACTTTAATTAAAGAGATGCTTAGTAAATATCGCACACTTCTAGCTGATTTAGCTGACTTTAGTGATGTTCATATTGAAACTGAACTTCTTGAAAAACTCTGCAACATTGCTGAAAAGCTCGGTGGTTCCGCAAAAACTTCCGGTGCCGGTGGTGGTGATTGCGGTATTGTCTTGAGTGATAAAACTTTAGACATTGATGAATTAAAAAAAGAATGGCGAAAAGTTGGAATTACCCCACTAACGTTGAAAATTGGAGAAGTAATTGCCCATGCCTAAACAAGATGAACAAATTCAACGTAAAGTTGAACATCTTTTCTTAGCCGAAAAATTTTTTACAGATGAATCATTTGCTGGTTTTGACGGTATACGTCTGCTACATAATGCGTTACCTGAGTTAAGCTTAGATGATATTGATTTGTCGACTAATTTCATTGACATGAAAATGAATTATCCAATTTATTTCAATGCCATTACTGGTGGATCTAAACAATCTACTAAGTTCAATATTGAGTTAGCTCAGTTAGCTCACAAATTTAAAATCCCTGTTTCCAGTGGCTCAATGGGCGTATACCTACGTTTGCCAGAGAAAACTAAGGATTCTTTTTCTGTACTCAGAGAAAATAATCCTGATGGATTTGTCATGGCTAACGTTTCAGCCAAAGTCAACTCTGAACAAGCTCAACAAACAATCGATTTATTATCTGCCAACGCATTACAAATTCACCTCAATGGAATTCAAGAACTTGTTATGCCTGAAGGTGATCGTGAATTTTTCTGGTTAGCTAACATCAAAGATATTGTAGAAAAAGTTAGTGTACCTGTTGTTGTGAAAGAAGTTGGTTTTGGTTTATCCAGAGAAACAATTGCTGAACTTTACAAAATTGGCGTTAAATATGTTGATGTTGCAGGATTTGGTGGAACTGATTTCGCTCAAATTGAAAATGCTAGAAATCATGGTTTTGATTTAACCTATTTAGATAGATTCTCACTTTCAACTGTAGAGTCAATGATTGAGTCAATCCCCTATCAAGATAAATTAACTGTTTTTGCATCTGGTGGAATCAGAACACCTATGGATGTTATTAAGGCTCTTCGAATGGGAGCAAGCAGTGTTGGTATGTCTGGACTTATTCTGCATCATCTTCAAAAGTACTCATTGAGTGAAACTGAGATGTTTGTCCATGCCTTCGTTAAGCAATTGAAAATTATTATGGCTGTAATTGGCGCAAAGTCTATTTCAGACATCAAAAAAGCCCCCATCATTTTTGATGAGAGCCTAGTCAATTATGCAAAACAACGTCAGATTGTCTTACCTTCTTAATCCTTTAGGATAAACATTTTTAATTTGTTGGTTACTGTAACGTCCCCAACTAAATAATTTTTGTTCGTAAGATAATCCAATCCATTTATTATCAAAATCTGGTTTATCAGGTAAAATTACTGATTCACCGTGTAAATATTTTTCAAATTGTTCTTGATCTAATTCAAAAACAGTTTTCAAATCAATAGGTTTGAGTGCCAATATCCAAGCGATATCGGGCTCGAACCTATTTTTTTTGAATTCTCCTAATTTCAAACCATTTCTAAGAATATGTAATCCTTTAAAACGATTATCCATTGTGGCAGCTTGATACAAGTAATCACTAATCTTTAGCCAATTATTTTGTGTTAAACCATTGAGGTTTGTTTTAGCAAACTTTTGAACGAATTGAATATCGTCCTTTTTTAAACCATCATTGATATTTCTATCTTTTGGTTCATCTGGTTCGCCATCCTTAACAAGTTTGCACATGAAGTGTCCTTCACCGTTGAATTGATCAGGGAACATTCTAAGGGCCTTTGTTAACTCTTGGTTACCGTTACCCCACTCTGGGCGTCCGTCTTCCATACCGGCAAATTTTTTAACTTCAACTAGATGCATATCAGGATATTTTTCTAAGAACCAAGCAACATTTTGTTCATTTTCCTCAGGAGAAAAAGTACAAGTTGAATAAATCAGTGCTCCACCTTTGTTAAGTAACTTGTATGAAGAATCTAGGATATGTTTTTGACGATTGGCACATTGTTCAACATAATCTAGTGACCAATACTTAACTGATTCAGGATCCTTACGGAACATCCCCTCACCAGAACATGGTGCATCAACCAAAATTTTGTCAAAAAAGTTATCAAACTTCTTTTCAAAGTCTTTTGGTGAATTATTAGTTACAACTGTATTAGTAATACCCATTCTTTCAATGTTAGAGGACAGTACCTTTGCTCTCTTAGCATTTATCTCATTGCTTACTAAAAGTCCCTTAGAAGCCATTTTTGAGGCAATATAGGTTGTTTTACTACCTGGAGCAGCACAGAGATCCAGAATCTTTTCGTCTCCAGTAGGATCAACAATTTCAGTAACATACATTGCACTTGGTTCTTGACTATAAACATAGCCAGATAAGTGATCAATTGAGTTACCGTTGATATCACCAAAGTAACCAATATCACTATATTCGATTGGCTTGTCTAATGAATAAGATACATTTTGATAATTATCTTTTAAGGGATTTAGCCTGAAAGCTTCTTGACTATCAGTTTGAATAGCCGTAAATAACTTTTCAGCACGGTCCCCCATTAAATTACGATATTTTTCTTTAAAGTCATTGCTTAAATCGACTTTCATTAAATTCTTCACTCCGTTTTTTTAACAAAAATTATTTGTGACATACCAACTAAAATTGTGATAAGTATAGAAATTATCATAAATAGATTGAATGTACTGTGGCTGATAATAGCTATCTTCCAATTAACAACAAAATAGCCCAGGCCAAATGGAACTAAAGTATAAATTAAATAACGGATCATTAAACCGTTACGATAATTATTCTTTAAATCACCAGTTAGATTTGAACGTGATAAATCGAATTTCAGTGGTACCAGAATATAGAAATCAACTGCGACTAAAAGAACAAATAATAGCACGATACCAACAAGATAGAGTTCACCATTATTGCTAGTTTCCGCATTGGTAAAGTCATCTGTTTGTGGTACATAACGATGGACAGACTTAACATGCAGAACACTTTTTATCTTATTCAAACTTTCCTTACTAGAAGTTGCTCGACCATCCAAAACTGTTGTGACTTGATTCAAATGATATTTGGATTTTGGTTGATTAGGAGATAACGAAACTAAAGTTTGACTATTCAATATATCTGCCCCATCGAATCCAACATTACCAATAACTGAAATAAAACGGTTATTGAGTTTGATATATGATTGACTCTGAGGTTTGAAAGCCTCCAATTGTGAAGTCTTACCTTGAATAGCAAATGGAATCTGCGATGAAAAATCATCTAAAGAGAAATAACGACCAGAAGTAATTGGTAACTTATTAATCTTATTATGGCTATAAATATAACCGATATCACTATTACTTTTTTCGAAGAAAATGAGCTGATAGCTGGAAACCTTTTTCTTATCACTAAGCTCCTTAACTACATTAGTTAAATTCTTCTTAGATTTTGTATGCAAAACCACTGCATCCTCGCTCATACCTAAGCGATTCATCGTATTGTTATATTTAATTGAGTCACTTTTGGAAATTGCTACACCAGTTAAAAGGACTATCAAGAAAATTACAATACTGGATATTACTTTTTTCATAAATAATTCACCTATTAATTTGTCTTACTGATACTTTATTCTACACTAAACGACAAGCAAGACTGAAACTTATTAAAAGCTGTCCCAGTCTTGCTGCTTATTTAACTAAGTAAAGTTTATCATGAACTAAATCATATCGTGAATAGACTCGGTTAACCTGTCTAATTTTTGAATTATCAATTAGTTTAGCGTGATCCCAAAATTCTTTACTATTAGTAGCACCATACTTTTCACCAATAACAAGAAAGTTGACATCCATTGTTCGGATTTTTTTCAAAATACGGAAATCAATATCCTCACGGTCAGGACTCCACGCTAAAATAACATTATCAACCTTTTCACCATACTTCTGTAATGCCGAAATGGCATCTAATGATTCAATTTCAGTAACACGTAATTTGCCGGTCTGATTGTACTCTGACCAACTTAAATCATCAGTACAATAGGATTGAACATTTAAATCACGCAGCCCTTTTGAAATATAGCCATTTCCAGCCATTAATTCTAGGAAACTTTGATCAGGAAAATCGATAACCATCTGTTCAACAAAATCCTGTGTGACTGTTGCCCAATAACCAAAACGTGTTTGTAGGTAAGTTCTGAATTCTCCTAAATCATGATCAAACTTCTCAAGATTATCAGTCATAACCTTGAATTGATCCTCACTCATATTAATATTGTTTTCCATATAAGTAGTTATTTCTTTTTCACTTAGTTGTAATTGGGGAAAATGATATCTGGGAAGTTCATCATTATTGAGCGCATCACAAACTTGTTGCATGAATTCAATTCTACTATTGAATACTTCACCGTTTGGTAATGCGGCAATATCCTCTTTTAAGCCATCTATATAATTCATAATTTTCTCCCAACTAATCTTTGATAATCATAGAATAATATACTGTGAATATTTTACTAAAAATCATCTTGAACATAAAGCTATTATCTCTATAATAATAAGCTATTCTTAGAACTATGAGCGTATTAAAGCCTGAATAATGTCAGATTGCGTTATGATAATATTGTAAAATTTATAAAATATATCGAGGATTTTAATGACAAATTTAGGAGAACGTATTAAGGAATTAAGAACAGAAAGAAAATTAACACAAACTGATATTGGTGACCTATTAGGAGTTGCCAAAACTTCCGTCTCAGGTTACGAAAAAAATGTCCGTGACCCAGATAGTCATGCAATTATAAAATTAGCTAGCTTTTTTAATGTTTCAACTGACTATTTACTCGGAGTTTCAGATTATAAGAATAAGGAATTATTAGCATCACGATTTGATAAGGATTTCGACAAATTGACTGACAATCAGAAGAATCAAATTGTGACTTTTATTGAATTCGTAAAAACACAGGAAAAATAATGATTTTATTTTTCAAATCTCTAAAAAAAGCCTTACAAACTGGGACAATTATTTCCAATATTTCCGAAAAAGTGTAATATCTTAGTTAGTACATATAAGAGGTGAAATATGGCAGAGAATAATAGAAGACGACAGCCTCAAAAGGAAGAAGAAACCGGCTGGAAATTTTGGTTGCAAACGATCGCAATGACCCTTGCAATTTATGCTGTTTTCTTCCTAGGGTTCAAGTATATTCTTTCAAATGACAAAGTTACTGGACCTTCCATGCAGCCGACCTTTGAAAACGGTGATAAAGTAATTGCTGCGAGACATTCAAACATTACTCGTGGTGATGTTATCGTTTTGAAAGCTCCTGACGAGCCTGGTTCATTCTACATTAAGAGAGTTATTGGTCTACCTGGAGATACAGTTGTTTCTAAGAACAACAAAATGTATGTTAATGGTAAACTATTCAAGGAGGACTTCCTTAAGGCTGGTTCTAAAGTTAAGGAACCTGATACAAGTCTATATGCGGGCAAACCATATAGTTACACGTATAATTTCACTTTGAGTAGTTTAGCTAAGAATTCACCTGAATATCAAACTAGATATAGTGAATCTGAACTAAAGAAAGTTGAACAGACTAATAAAGTTCCTGCTGGGACCTACTTCGTTATGGGAGATCACAGAACCGTATCGAAAGATAGTCGTATTATAGGTTTCATAGATAAAAAGAGTGTTATTGGTGAAGTTAAATGGCGTTACTGGCCATTTACAAGATGGACAATCTTTTAGATTTAAGTTTAAACAAACTTATTGGAGGGTATTTTCATGGATAAACCAAATATTGCTGAAATGATAATTCAGTACGAAAAAACAAAAGATATGAATGATACACAATTCGCATTCGAGAGTCACCTCTCAGTTGAACGAGTTCATAATCTAAAATCAGGTGATTATGAAGCAACAGCGGATGAAACAAAGACCGTTTTGGAATACATCAAGCTACATCAATGATGCAGTATTTGTAGTTTACCTTGATGAACGATAATCTTAATTGATTATCGTTTTTTTTATATCAAAAAAGCTAGTCATCAACTGACTAGCCCTGATTATCTGCTAAATAATTAAAAATCTTATCATCATGAAAATAAACGAAACAGCCCTTTACGCCACGTTTCAGTAAAACATTCATTGAATTGAGAATTATCTTTTTTTTAGATTCATCTAAATTTGAGACATCATTATCATGTCTCTTTTTGAATGCCTCTTGGTCCTCATACTTCGATATATCAACTTTGATATTATCTGAGTCCTTATATGAAACCGATGGTCCAATAATAACTGCAACGTAATTAAGATCAAATCCTTGAACAGTATAAATTGAACCAATTTCATTAATTGTTTCAGGTTTTTGAGCCCAGGTTACGTTTGAATAATTATATTGATCCCATGGAAGTTTAAATTGACCTTCTGTTACGTAATGTTTTTTCCCATCTAAAGTTGAAGGATAGTCCGCAGTCGAGACAATTCGCGACTCCCCCACTTTAGAATTCATATCCCTTAATTTCTCATACATTTTTTCAGCATCACGATAAATTCTAAAATCATAGTTTGAATTAAAAGATAGATAACTGGAATTACCTTGGTTTACTTTGTCCAATTTCAAATTATTAGTTAAGTCATCAATCCATTTAATAACTTCTTCGGGTGCTTGCATTCTCATCTGAGTTCTTAAAGTTGCCCTCTGATAATTAGCATGTTGCTTTCCAATAATTGTATCCAACAAACTTTGGGACCAATAACTCTTCATCTTCAAAACTTGACGTTCATCGAAAACTAAGATAACTACTTTACTCAATTTAATAATTTCTTCAAGTTGATTCTTCTGGGTAAAATTATTGTAGTGGTCACTGTCACTAAGCAATAAATGAGCCTCATCAATTACTACAACATCAGCCTTCTTACCAGTTTTGTGTAATCTATTGATGAATGAAGTGGGCCGAAGAAAACGATTCTTTCTCAACTCAACAAACTGCCCAGCATTTTCTTGATACACTTTTAATAACTCTGGATGATTTACCAAAAAGTAATTATCAGTTTTATTCTGCTTCGCTAGTTCCTCAATCTTTAAAAATAGTTTTGTTAGAATAACGCTTTTCCCGGTTCCAGCATCACCATTTAATTGAAAAACAAATTTCTGATTGCTATTTAACCCTTCTTTACAAAAGGTCATAACCTTATCAAAAATCAATTGTCGTTCTTTAGTAAGGTTCTTATTTGGAAAAACTGATTCTAACATTATTTACCTCTCAAATAAAAAAAAGCCGTTAGGCTTTTAGTTTTCGTCACTCTTTAAAACACCACCAACTGAGTAGTGTTCCTTTGACATTTCGTTCAACACAACGTGAACGTGTTCTGCAGGAGCACCAGTGTTTTTAACAATAGCGTCAGTTACGTCTTTAACCATACCCTTTAATTGTTCATGGCTACGACCTTCAATAAGATCAATGTGTACTAATGGCATAATATTTCTCCTAACTACTTTTTAGATAAAACTATTATAACAAACCTATCCAAAAATTAAATATTAATCAAACTGGCTGTTATACAATTGGGCATAAAATTCTTTTTTTAGCCAATAAACTTTCATGATTGTTTGGTGTATCTTTTATGTTATTTTTTGATATATGTTTTCGTAAAACATATATTTATACAAAAAAGTATGTTTTATTCTAATATTTAAATTATTGAATTTGTTCAACTATTATTTGACCAACAAAAAAAGGAACCAAACTTAATCAGTTCCCATTTAAATATAGACTATTTATCGTCAATTTTTTTTATATCTAAATATAATTTTTTTATCACCATCTATCTTCGGTATTGTCTGTGTCTCTTCGCCTATTAACTCATATCCCATAGTGTATTTGTAATTCACTGTGTAATCTTGTCCTCTAGGAGCAAGTTCAATGGTTGGCTCACGTCTTGGTAATTCCTTACCATCTTCTTCGTCTACGTAATAAGTAGTTACTGTTACATTATTCGATAGATATTCTAAGTTGACTACCTGATCCTTTGTTACGGAATCTATATAATACCATGATTCTGAACCTTTAGGTTTAAAATATCCACCGATTGATGGGTATTCAATACCCTTTTTTTCTCCAACATTAGCTGTAACCGTCGTTGAATCATGGCCTGATATTTCATGTCCATCTTGATCCACATAATTAATAGTAATTGTAGTTTTAACCTGTGTTGGTTTATATACAAATAAGATTGTCTCATCTTGAGTAACCTTATCAAGATGCCAAGTTGGATCTTGACTTAGAGTATATCCGGCAACATCTATAGCTGTAGCTGTAAAACTATCTCCATTACCAACGGTTGCAGTTAATGGTTTGTCTATATCTTTATAACCAGTTTCAGTATCTTTAACATATCTAACAGTTATTTTTGAATTTGATGGAACATACATAAATGTTATCGTCTGATTTTTAGTAACTGGATCAATTGTCCTTGTTGCATCTCCTTCTAGGGCATATCCAATAATATCTTTAGCCTTAGCTGTATAAATACTATCAATCATAACAGTATCAACAATTGGATTTCCATCAATATCTTTTACGGTATCTCCATCCTTTGTTTGATACTTAGTTGTGATTTTATATTTCTTTGCAATGTAATTAAGCGTTAATATTGCATCACCTGTTACTTTATCAATTGTATTTACAGATGTTGAATCATATGTATAACCATCAAATACTGGTATATCTGCTGTAAAGGCATCACCAATGTTTGGATAACGATGATCAGATCCACCCCCTAAAACTCTATTATTAGGATTATCTGAAATATACTCAATTGTAATTGTTGCAGGTTTTAACAATCTGTATTTAAATTTAATTTCCTTATCACCATCTATCTTCGGTATTGTCTGCGTCTCTTCGCCTATTAACTCATATCCCATAGTATATTTGTAGTTCACTGTGTAATCTTTTCCTCTAGGAGCAATTTCAATTGTTGGCTCACGTCCTGGTAGTTCCTTACCATCTTCATCTACGTAACTAGTAGTTACTGTTACATTATTTGATAGATATTTTAAGTTGACTATCTGATTAAGCGTTACAGAATCTATATCATACCAGTCTGAACTTTCAGGTTTATAATATCCACCGATTGATGGATATTTAATACGTTTTTCATTTCCAACAGTAGCTGTAACCGTCGTTGAACCTTGTCCTGGTATTTCATGTCCATCTTGATCCACATAATTAATAGTAATTGTAGTTTTAACCTGTGTTGGTTTATATACAAATAAGATTGTCTCATCTTGAGTAACCTTATCAAGATGCCAAGTTGGATCTTGACTTAGAGTATATCCGGCAACATCTATAGCTGTAGCTGTAAAACTATCTCCATTACCAACGGTTGCAGTTAATGGTTTGTCTATATCTTTATAACCAGTTTCAGTATCTTTAACATATCTAACAGTTATTTTTGAATTTGATGGAACATACATAAATGTTATCGTCTGATTTTTAGTAACTGGATCAATTGTCCTTGTTGCATCTCCTTCTAGGGCATATCCAATAATATCTTTAGCCTTAGCTGTATAAATACTATCAATCATAACAGTATCAACAATTGGATTTCCATCAATATCTTTTACGGTATCTCCATCCTTTGTTTGATACTTAGTTGTGATTTTATATTTCTTTGCAATGTAATTAAGCGTTAATACGGGTTCTCCACCAACTACTTTATCAATTTTATTTACTGATGTTGGATCATATGTATAACCTGGGAACTCTTTTATAGGTGCCTCATATTCATCACCAATGTATGGGTGGAAGGTATAAGTCCCTCCTCCTAGATTACTATGTGCAGGATTATCCGAAATATATTGAACTTTAATTGGTGTAGATACTAAAAGTCTGTATCTAAATACAATATTTTCATTAGCATCTATATTTGGGAATGTTCGAATTTCTTCGCCTATTAATCTATGTCCAACAATATCTGTATATTTCTTTGTAAAATTAGTTCCTCTATAAACAGTTTCACTTGTTGGCTCACGTAGCTCCTTCCCATCTTCATCTACGTAACTAGTCGTTACTGTTACATTATTCGATAGATATACTAAGTTGACTACCTGATCCTTGGTTACGGAATCTATATGATACCATGATTCTGAACCCTTAGGTTTAGAATATCCACCGATTGATGGGTACCTAATACCATGTTCATCACCAACATATGCTGTATCCGTTGTTGAATCATAGCCCGGTATTTTATGTCCATCTTGGTCCACGTAATTAATGGTAATTGTTGCTTTAACTTTTGGAGTATATTTGAAAGTGATTGTCTCATTTCCATTTACTGAATCAATTTTCTGGGTTGTTGGCTCATTTGCTGTATATCCGGTAAATGCTTTGGCAGTAGCAGTAAATGATTCTCCGTTATAAACAAGCTTACTAGACGTTTCAAGATCTTTTATATTACCATTTTCATCAACAGCTTGGTATTTGACAGTTATAGTTGATTGATTTTTTGCATACGTGAATGTTACTTTTGTTCCTGTCTTGGCAACTGTTACTGTCTTACTTGCTGCATCCGGTGTATATCCACCTATTGCTGGTGCTTTGGCTTCATATTCTGTACCTACCTCTTGATCATGAATAACTATTGAACCATCACCAATAGGTTTGTTATTTTGATCAACCGTATTTATGGTTACATCCGCTTTTTCTACCACGGGACTATATTTGAATGTTACTTCTGTTCCTGTCTGAGCAACTGTTACCGGTTTACTTGCTGCATCTGGTGTATAATCTGGAACTTCTGGTGCCTTAGCATTATATGTTGTTCCTACTTTTTGATTAGGAATAACCATTTGACCGGCTCCAATTGGGTTGCCCGACTCATCTACCATTTTTATAGTCACATCTGCTGTATCTGATGGCGGAGTTTCATTCTTTGTATACGTGAATGTTACTTCTGTTCCTGTCTTTCCAACTGTTACCGGTTTACTTGCTGCATCCGGTGTATAATCTGGAACTTCTGGTGCCTTAGCATTATATGTTGTTCCTACTTTTT
>CALNAK010000002.1 GCA_937874185.1 uncultured Lactobacillus sp. | reverse complement strand
CCATTTTTATAGTCACATCTGCTGTATCTGATGGCGGAGTTTCATTCTTTGTATATGTGAATGTTACTTCTGTTCCTGTCTGAGCAACTGTTACCGGTTTACTTGCTGCATCTGGTGTATAATCTGGAACTTCTGGTGCCTTAGCATTATATGTTGTTCCTACTTTTTGATTAGGAATAACCATTTGACCGGCTCCAATTGGGTTGCCCGACTCATCTACCATTTTTATAGTCACATCTGCTGTATCTGATGGCGGAGTTTCATTCTTTGTATACGTGAATGTTACTTCTGTTCCTGCCTTTCCAACTGTTACCGGTTTACTTGCTGCATCTGGTGTATAGCCGTCAACTGTTGGAGCCGTGGCATTATATGTTGCTCCTACTTTTTGATTAGAAACAACTATTGATCCTTTTCCAATAGGGTTCCCTGACTCATCTACTGTTTTTATAGTTACAGTCGCTGTATCTGACGTAGGCGGAGTTGTTGATCCACCACCATTATTATTGTTTGTGTTTGCATCGGGATCAGGTGTAATTTCAGGATCTGGTCCATTAGCTATATATGCCTTACTTGAACGAGAGCTTTCTGAAACCAGTGCTGCTTCGGTTCCTTTAACCCATTCGTTTGTAGACACACGATAATAAGCTATTCCATCTACAATAACTCTTTTATCTGTTTTCCAAAGTGTATCTCTAGCCAATGCACGATTAGTAACCCTCATTACATCTTTACTTGGATTTTCGTATAATGTAACATAACGTTTGTTACCATCGAAAACTCGAATGGTACCCAATAGATCCTGCTTTGAGGTTTCATCTCTCAAATCCATTTGGTCAACATTTGCGTACTCATTTTTACCAACTAAAACGTATATATTGCCATCGAATCCTTTAACAGCTTTTGCAGTTTTCCAAGCAGTACCATCTGCTAAACCACGATTCGTCTTACTAATAGAACTATCTGTTACATTTTTATAAAGTTGAACATAGCCACTTGTTACAGAATTAGCGACAGCTACGTTATTAATTGCTGATGCGTTTACATTTTTCTGTGTTACTAAACTAGTACCAAACATTGTAATAACTACAAGGCCAACGGCGAACCAACCTTTATTACCATGTACTAATTTAGTACGATAGATTTTGTTTTCTAAGGCTTTATTTAAACGTCTTTTCTTAAAATCCATCTTCCCCGCCTCCAAATCAGAATATAAAAGTCTTCATAATGAACATCAATCAAATATTGATACTTCAAATAACTTTATTAACGTTATTGGTAGACACAAAATCACAAATTAAATTATCCTATTTAAGCGATTATCTTTTTAACTATATTTTTATAGTTTTTATTACTATACGGATATTGTCAAAACAGAAATATCAATATCTTTGTACGATTAGTATAGCATTAATCCAATAAAACGGAGTTGATAATCGCTTTCATTGCCATTATACTGGGAATGTTGTATTTTGTTTTAGATATAGTTTTCGTAAAACATTTATTCATATATTAAATAACAAAAGTTGGTGCTTATGAAAAAATTAATTATGGTAGGTGGCCCAATGGGCGCCGGAAAAACCACTTTATCGAATATTCTATACAAAAAATTGCCTAACTCTGTCATGCTAGATGGTGACTGGTGTTGGAAAATCAATCCCTTCACAGTTAATGACGAGAATAAAAATATGGTTATGAAAAACATCCAATTTATGTTGAACTCATTTATTGATAACTCACAAATTGAATACATTGTCTTCTGCTGGGTTATGGATGAGCAATCAATTATTGACGACATTACAAGTGGACTAAATTTAGATAACGTTGAGATCACACCAGTGTCCCTACTTCCTTCCATTAAAAAGCTTACTAGTAACATCCAAACAGATATTACAGCTGATAAACGAAAGTCTGAGGATTTACAACGTTCAATTGCACGACTGATCAAATTTCAAAAACTGTCTACCATAAAATACGATAGTTCTGACAAACCACTTGAAGAAATTGCTGATGAAATTATTGAACAAACAAAATAAAAAGATGAGATTAGTAACCTAGTTAGGTTTTCTAGTCTCATCTTTTTCATTTAAGGTTACATAAGATAATTTTACCGAAGCTGATATGTTAGAGGTGATATGTTGAGAATATGTCAAGCCCAGATATAGCAAAAAGTTCAGAATCCAAACTACAGATTCTGAACTTTAATTTTAATAACTATTTCTTTTCACTATTCAACTTAATAATTTCAAGAACTACATCAACGGCTTTTTCCATTGACTCTTCAGCAACATATTCGAAGCGTCCGTGCATGTTCTCACCACCAGCAAACAAGTTTGGTGTTGGTAAGCCCATGAATGAAAGTGTTGAACCATCAGTACCACCACGAACTGGGGCCTCATCTGGTTCAATATCAACGTTCTTCATTGCTTTTTCAGCAAGTTCAACAACGTCCATATGGTCTTTCATAATATCAATCATATTGTAATATTGATCAGCCATATCAATTTTAACTGTACCTTCACCGTATTTAGCATTCAATGCCTTAACGATTTCAGTAACTTTATTCTTACGACTCTCAAGACCATCACGTTCAAAATCACGGATGATATAAGACATATCAGTATGGTCGATAGTACCCTGCTCGTCACATAGTAAGAAGAATCCTTGACGGCCATCAGTCTTTTCAGGTACTTCATCAGCTGGCAACATTGATTGGAATTCACTAGCAATCAACATTGAGTTAATCATAATACCCTTAGCTTCTGATGGATGAACATCTTTACCAGTGATATGAACTTTTAGTCCAGCAGCACTGAATGTTTCATATTCTAGTTGTCCAACAGGACCACCATCAACAGTATATGCAAAGTCGGCACCAAAGTCTTTAACATCAAATCTCTTAGCACCAGTACCAATTTCCTCATCAGGTCCCAAACCAATCTTGATCTTACCATGTTTGATTTCTGGATGAGCAATCAAATATTCCATAGTTGTAATGATTTCTGCAACACCTGATTTATCATCAGAACCTAATAATGTGTCACCACTAGTTGTAATAAGTGTTTGACCATTATACTTCTTCAATGATGGGAAAATAGCTGGATCCAAAGTATATTCACCATCAGCATCAAGTTTGATAATGCTCTTGCCATCATAATCCTCAACAATCTTTGGTTTGATATTTTCTGAATTAAAATCAGCTGTATCAACGTGAGAAATTAATCCCAAAACTGGAACATCATAATCAAGGTTTGAAGGCAATTCAGCTGTTAAATATGAATCAACTTTACGAATCTTAACATCGTTTAGACCAATCTCTTTTAGTTCTTCAGCTAACTTCTTGAGAAAAACAGTTTGTCTCTCTGTTGAAGGTACTGTTTCAGAATATTCGTCTGAACGAGTGTTTTGTTTTACATATCCCAAAAAGCGAGGAATCAATTTTTCATATTTTATTGCCATTTTTATACGCTCCCTATAAGAAATTATATGGTTCTGTATCTACTTCTGATTGTACTATATCTAAGTCCCATTTATTAGATTTTTTCCAATCATTTAATAGATTTGCCATTTCTTTAATAAAGATTGCTTCAATATGGTGTCCAGGATCAACAACATTAAGACCATTAGCCATCATGTCGTGAGCCGTGTGGTAGTAAACATCCCCGGTAACAAAGGTATCAGCGCCTGCCTTCAAAACTTCAGGATAGAACTTACCAGCATCGCCACCAATTATGGCAACAGTTTTAACTTTTTGTCCTAAATCTGATTTAACGTAGCGTAAATTAGGAACATGATATGCATCACGGACCATTTTTGCAAAGTCAACCAAATCCATAGGCTCCTTCAAATCTCCCATACGACCTAATGAATAGTCATCATCTTCGTCTAGGAAACGAACGTTTTCTAACCCTAATTCTTCCATCAACCAGTCATTCATTCCACCATGTGCCCTATCCAGGTTAGTATGGGCTGAATGAACAGCAATATTGTGTGAAAGTAGATCTTGATACATCCTATTTTGTGGTGAAGATAAATCTAAATTATGAGCAGCGTGAAACATTACAGGATGGTGTGCCAGAATAAGATCAATATTTTTGTCGATTGCTTCTTGTACAACTTGAGGACGGACATCCAAAGTTGTCATAACTCGATGAACGTCTTGTTTACGATCACCTAGTTGGAATCCAGTTGGATCGCCATCTTCCTTAATTGACAATGGAGCAAACTCTTCAATTTTATTAATAATATCTTGCACTTGAATTTTAACCATCATAATATCTCCTCAATATATTTAATATATTGGTTCATTAGATCGATTTTTTCTTGGTCAATCTTTTTTGCTTGTTTCATATTAATTACAGCTTTTTGGTAACCATTTAATTTATGTTCCCATTTAGCTACAAAAGTAGGACTCTTCTTAAACATCAAAATAGGTCCCATCAAGTATTGTGCTTGAACGAGCGGCGTAGCTTTATCAACTTTGGTAGCTTTAATAATTTCATAAACATGATGATCTTCTTCAATAATATCTTCATCAACGATTTGAAAATTATTATCAACTAACCAATGACGTACAAGTGGTTCACCAATATTAGGCTGTAAAATCAACGTTTTTACATGTGATAATTGTTCGTCAGTTGCGCGCATTAAGATATCGGTGATTAAGATGCCACCCATACCAGCAATTACTACTGTATCAATTTTGTCAGATTTTTGAATAACTGCTAATCCATCGCCTAAACGAACATCAATTTGATCACTTAAACCAAATTTTTCAACGTCCTCTTTAGAACGTGACATTGGTCCGACAGCAACTTCACCGGCTAAAGCGTATTGGGCAGTCTTTTGTTCAATTAATTCTACTGGCAAATAAGCGTGATCCGAACCAATATCGGCCACTCTCGTATTCTCATCAACCATTTGGCAAACGGCTTGTAATCTATTTGATAATAAAGTCACGTTATCCTCTATTCCGCAGTAACTGCTGTAGTCTTTTCATCTAAGTCTGTCATGTATTCACGAGTCATTGGCATAGCTGAACCACTAGGTCCATTTGTTAATAGGAACTGAATAACATCAATGTTACCACTTTCAAATGAAGCAGCACAGGCTTGAAGATACATGTCCCACATACGAACAAATCTTTCACCGTACATTTCGTTAACTTTATCTTCAACCTTCTTGAAGTTGTGATCCCAAATTTCAACAGTCTTTTGATAATGGCGACGTAACGGTTCGATATCATCAATTTGAAGTTTTGCATCCAAAATATGACCAACATTTTCTTTAATATCGGGAATATAACCACCTGGGAAAATGTACTTAACAAGCCATGCGTCAACACCAACACCATAATGTTGGCCAGTAATACCATGAATTAAGGCTGTACCATTTGGCTTCAAAAGATCCTTAACTTTTTGGAAGTAACCAGGTAAGTTATCTTTACCAACGTGTTCGAACATACCAACAGAAACAACATGATCAAATTTTTCGTTAACTTCACGGTAGTCTTCAAGAATAACTTCCATTTGATCAGTTAAATTCTCATCTTGAATCTTTTGGTTAACAAAGTCATATTGTTCTTGACTAAGAGTAACACCCTTAGCTTTCAATCCATATTCTTTTGCTGCAGTGAACATCATTGTTCCCCAACCACAACCAACATCAAGAATTGTTTCTCCTGGTTTAGTATTTAGCTTATTCAAAATATGGCGAACTTTGTTCATTTGAGCTTGTTCCAAAGTATCTTCTGGTGTTCTGAAATAAGCACATGAATATGTCATTGTGTCATCAAGCCACAACTTGTAAAAATCATTACCAATATCATAATGTTCTTGAATTTCTTTTTTATTTCCTTCTTCAGTATGACTGAACTTAGGAATGTACTTCTTCAATTTCAAACTTGACATGAAACTTTCTGATTGAGTATAAGCTGATGTAATCAATTTTTGAATTGAACCATCAATCTCAATCTTCTTGTCCATATATGCTTCACCCAATGTTAGAGTAGCATGCTTTACAACTTCAGAGATTGGAACCTTTTCATTAAATCTAATAGTTATATCAGATTTGCCTTCTGGTCCATAAGTCTTTTCTTTGCCATCCCAATAAACAACTGTAATAGGAATAGTAAATGAGCGTGAAAATATTTCGTCGTAAATCTTTTTATCTAACATAAAATCCTCCAAAAAAAATATATATACTAATTGTAAATCAATTCATGAAAAAATATAAACTAAAAACATCAATTTTCAGAAACATTTTTATCTATCCGTCTCTTTATTAGAAGAATTATGTTATTTGTTCCATGAAAAAGAGGACTACCATTTTAGGGTAATCCTCAATTTTTAATGCGCTATTCAAGAAAATCTTTAAGCTGCTTAGATCTTGATGGATGACGTAGTTTTCTCAAAGCTTTGGCTTCGATTTGACGAATTCTCTCACGAGTAACACCGAATACTTTACCAACTTCTTCAAGAGTCCTTGTACGTCCGTCGTCTAATCCGAAACGTAGACGAAGAACATTTTCTTCACGATCAGTCAAAGTATCAAGAACATTCTCGAGTTGTTCCTTCAACAATTCATATGAGGCGTGATCTTCAGGACTAGTTGCATCAGAATCTTCAATGAAATCACCTAAGTGAGAGTCGTCCTCTTCACCAATAGGTGTTTCCAATGATACTGGTTCTTGAGCAATCTTTAAGATATCACGAACTTTACTAGTAGGCATATCCATTTCAGCACCGATTTCTTCAGGAAGAGGTTCGCGACCCAAATCTTGAAGTAATTGACGTTGAATTCTAATCAATTTGTTAATTGTTTCGACCATGTGAACTGGAATTCTGATAGTTCTAGCTTGGTCAGCAATAGCACGAGTAATAGCTTGTCTAATCCACCATGTTGCATAAGTAGAAAATTTAAATCCTAAACGGTAATCAAACTTTTCAACGGCCTTCATCAGACCCATATTACCTTCTTGGATAAGATCCAAAAATTGCATACCACGTCCAACGTATCTCTTAGCAATTGAAACAACCAAACGAAGGTTAGCTTCAGCCAAAGCTTGTTTAGCTTCTTCATCACCTTGTTCAATCTTCAATGCAAGATCAACTTCTTGTTGGGCATTCAGCAATGGAACACGACCAATTTCCTTTAGATACATACGTACGGGGTCGTTAACTTTAATATCTGTTGCTGCTGCAGTAGCAGTCTTCTTTTTCTTCTTAGCGTCTGCTTCTTCTTTCTTTTCTTTAAGAAGTGCAAGCTTACTAGGATTACCCTTGTCATCCACAACACCGATACCGACATCTTCAAGTTCACTAACAAAGTTAGTTAAAGCATCACCCTTAAGTTTATAAGGTTTAATGATTTTTTCTTGAAGATCATCTTCAGTGATTTTTCCTGTCTTTTTTAGATCTTTAATCAGTTTCTTTGTAGCTGCTTTTAATTCTTTTGATACTGTTACTTTTTTAGTAGCCATATATTATTCTCCTCCAGTATGCTTTTAATTATTACTAAGGATTCTTCTAATACTAATCAATTGTTTAGCTAAATCTAATTGCAGCTTATTATCGCCAACCATCGCCGCTTTTTTGAGTTGCTGATTGAGTTCAGTAATCTGAACATCATAGGCAGAATTCTTAATGTTATCAACATAATCCTCAATTTCTTGATCATTATATTCATCCGGCATATTCATCATCTCAAGATCAGCCAATAAATTTTTATCCTCATCGTCCAAAATATTCATGAAATCGGAAACATTAATTTCCTCTTCGATATTTTCTGAATCGACATACGACAGCAAACTGTCAAAAATTCGTTGGTAATTTTGATGGACGAATCTAAATCCTTCACCTTTTAAGTTAATTCTGACTTCGGGATAATTAATTGCCCAATATAACAAATAACGCTCAGATTTCTCTAGCTTGTCATATTCTGACTTAACACTCGAAGTAACTTTCTCCAAAGCATGCTGTTGAACATCTTTATAATTATTGGCAGGTTGCTTAATTGCCATTTGGCGACGTAATGAATCTAATTCTTTATTAATAGCTTCCTTAGACACGTTCATTTCGTCAGCAACTCGACCAACATACATATCAATCTCAACAGGCGATTGTAATTTAACTATTTCTTGTAACGATTGATTCAAAAATTCTAACTGATCATGTTCATTATTTAAATTATAGTTACGTTTGAAGTAATTCAGAATAAATGAAATTGGCGTTTGCACACCATTATTCGTTAAATTCTGAAATTTTTCTGTACCTTCACTTCTGATAAATTCATCAGGATCCTTCTTATCAGGGATACTAATGACACCATAAGTAAATCGATCATCGGTTAACTGGGTCAACGCACGATAAGTTGCCTCAACACCGGGATCATCACCGTCATAACAGACGTTGATTTGATTAGTTAGCCGACTCAACGTATACAATTGATCATCGGTCAAACTAGTTCCCATTGATGCAACACCATTTGTGACACCAGCCTTGTAGGCACTAATAACATCCATAAAACCTTCAAACAAGATAACATTACCTTTTTCACGGATTTCTTTTTTGGCATTATTCAAATTGAATAACGTTTTACCCTTATTAAAAATCGGTGTTTCAGGACTATTCATATACTTGGCTGTAGAAGCCTCTTTATCTAAGATACGTCCTGAGAAAGCAATAATATTACCAGATTCGTCAGTTATTGGAATCATTACTCGATCACGGAATCGATCAAATAACTCACCCTCTTGATTCTCGGCAAACAATCCAGACTTTCGCAATACATCCTCACTGATATCTCTATCTTTAAAGAATTGTAATAACAAATTACTGTTATTCGGAGCATAACCGATACCGAAAGTTTGAATTAAATCCTCACCTAAATCACGATTGTTCAAATACTTTAAAGCATTCGTACCGTTCTCAGTCTTCAAAAGAATATGACTGTATAGCTTTGCAGCTTCAGCGTACATCTTCAAAAGAGTGCGACTATCGGAATTCTCGTATTGAGCATTACTAGCTTGATACTGATCTGGAACAGAAATATTCCCCATCTGTGCAACTTCAATTACAGCTTCTGGAAAACTCTTATTTTCCATTTCCATAATGAACTTATAAACATTGCCACCACGACCGCAACTAAAACAATGAAAAATTTGCTTGTCCTCTGCGACTGAAAACGAAGGAGTTCGTTCTTCATGGAACGGGCAAAGTCCAAACAAATTTTTACCAGATTTTTTTAGCTGAACATACTTACTAATAACATCTACGATATTAGTCTTCGAGGTAACTTCGTCTATGAATTCCTGGGGAATTCTAGTTGCCATGGCCGTCACCTCCTCACAGAATGTTTATAAAAAACAGTGAAATATAATCTAACATATAACCCATACCGATTCAATTATTTACCCCCAAACTATTAACTAGCCTAAGACTTAATAAATCAAACTCATCATGAATTACATATAACGAACAAATACACTAGTGACCTGGTAAATAAAAAAGTGCTCCCACAAAAAGTGCAAACTGGGACCACTAGCCACTTGTCAACTTCTAAGTATACACGGTTTATATAAAAAGTCACGCTTATTGACTAATTTATTTCAAAAAAATCCTTACAGTTTTATTAACCATAAGGATTCCATTTAGTTACGTTATAAATAAGCCAGCCTAATCAATACTATCTACTAATTTCCAAGTAATTTCACCTTCATATTTACCAGCCATCTGAATCGAAGTATTATCTAACAAGATTCCGTCATCGAGACCCCAATCACCACAAACATCTTTCTCTTGATCTTCGGCCATTGAATAATCAGAAGCAATAATCGGTGTTCCCACGCCATTCAAAGCAAAATCATTATGATTTTTATCACGGAAAAACATGGGTCCCATAGTCTGTGCTGGATTGTCTTTCATATGGAGAGGGTCTCCAACAACTGACAAATTCCAAGTGGTATTGGAACTTAAAACTTTAACTCCCCATTTTCCTTTTCTCCGAACAAATCCACTGGTTGATTGATAATTAACATCTTGGAATGATACTTCATCATCAATATCCATCTTGAGAACTGTTCCTTCAACTGTGATTGTGTAATCAATCGGATCAGAGGTTCTTCCTAAATAATCAACTGCATAAACTGTTACTTTATGATCACCTGTCCCTAATGTTGTGGCATTCAATAATGTAGCATCTACCAAATCATTCGCAATATCATGGGCTTTTTCAGTGTTCTTAGTTTCAATAAATTGGCTATTCATCTTAGTTCTATCGTCATCAATTTTCGTGTAAAGTGTAACTCCCCTATTATCAAACAATGAATCTTGTTGGTAATTCATTGCTAGATTCAAATTAACAGAATTATTGGTACTACTTGTATTAATAGTTCCCAAATCTGAATCATCATCTGTCGTCAGCATCAATCTATCAGCAATGATAAATGAAGGGCTCATTATATCATCAATAAAATGCAAACTCTTGTAGGAAGTATGTTCACCTAAAACTTTTTTAGTAGTCTTAGCTGCATCGGCTTTACCAAAAACTTCAACTTTAATATTTTCATTTTCTTTCATTAATGGATCCAATGTTACTTTAACAATATTATTTCCATCGGTATCCTTTGTAATTTGGTCAGCAGAAATTGTTTCAGTTCTATTATTAGCTGCGCTACCAAAACCAGAATAAATAATTTGACCAACATTTCCATCAGTACCTAATTGCGTTTCTAAATTAGGACTGTAATCAATATTCTTAGGTAACTTAATGACTGTTTTAATTTCATCACCAGTTCCGGCATGACCTGAACTGTATTCCAAATTATAATCAAATCTCAAATCATCCCCATTAGCAACAGTATAGCGAGGATCATCTTGGCTGACTCCATTTTCTTTTTTATCTAAATCATCAATTTGACGGCCTTTATTACCATCTTCATTGTATTGTGATAGATCATATAAAGCAGTATCAGTTGTTATATTAGCAACGTTTGGCATCTCTTGCATAACAACAGCGAAAGTCGATTTACCTGAGTCAGGTGAACCAGTTGAAGCGGTGAATCCCCAACGAACTTTCTTTTCAACATTCTTACCATTCATTAATAGAGTTACATCAACTTTTTGATTGATTATTTGATCAGATTCATTTGATGGTTTCAAAGTTCCATCGTAATTTTTATCATTAATGTAATAGGAAACTTTTGCAATATTATCGCCTTCTTCTGGCGGTGTATAAACTATTTTAAAGTGATGCCATGAATTATCAGTATTCTTTGAATCATCGCCTTCATAACCTGACAAATAAAGATTGGATATAGCTCCTCTATGGTTCATACCGTAATAATATTCAGAGTTTTTATTCAAAAAATATGAAAACTGGTTGGTATCGGGTACATCTTCAATTTCATTAGCCGTAATAGGATCACCTAGTCTTCCACCTGGATAATTCCAAGCCATATGTTGTCCTTTGACAGCTCTGGATTTTTTGTACACCATTCCATCAAAAAAATTATCTTTTTTATAAGACGACGGTGATAATGGTTTCCACTTTTTAACAGCTTTAGAATTCTGCATTGTATCAAATTCCAAAGCAAAACTATTTTGAATTGCACTACCACCAATAATACGTCTATTACTACTTATATTATCGACATCAACACCACCCCAAACACCTAAACTTTGCCCAGGTGCTGTAATTCCCTTAGCGGTAACAGCAGTAGTCAAATTCGAAATAGCTTCAATTCCTCTATCATCATCTTGAATGACGAAGGCCATTCCATCTGGTAAACCCATGACAGTCTCTGGATCTTCACCGGTCAATCCTTCATAGGCATACTTATCACCAAAGTATAACCAAGCGGAAACGGTCTGTTTCTTCTTCAAATCAAAATAGTTATCATCTTCGGTTGTCTCATCCTTCTTTTTTCCCCAAATAGAGGATAACTGTTTATTACTACTGAGTTCATCTTCATTTAATAACTCAATGATATCGGTTGTATTACCATACTTTGATCCCTTTTCGTAAATCTTGGCACTATTGATAGTATTATCCTTATACGAACCAATAAATTCCATATAGTCAGTTATATCAACACCTTCCGGAGCTGCTTTATAGACTTCCTCGGTTGTCGGTGCTGTAGCTGCCTTAATTGTCATTACGTTAAAGATTGAAACCATTAAGGATAGAGTTGTTACAATAAGAAAAAATAGATTCCTTTTCTTCATCATCTTTTGCTCCTCCGCATAAAATAAATAATTATATTTTAATAAGTGATTATTTCATATCAGCATAATGATTATATAATCTAAAATATTTATTTGAGACCAGTTTATATAAAATATTTTATGTTAATCTGGTAAAACGCTTACATCAAAAAATGGCCAATAAACTATATGTATTCAAGATGTGTACCTGAAAAACTACTATTATGATAACAACCTAATTTGGCACTTATTTGAAGACAAAAATATACTCCCAGCAGAATACCGAGAGCACAAATTATTATTTTAAGATTAAACGTTACTTTAAATATAAATCAAAAAAACATTACTCAGGCGGCAAGTCAAACTGGCTGCTGAGTAATGTTTTTTAATGTTAAAAATTTATATTTTTTATTACTTAGTAATAATCTTAGATAAATCACCTAAGTTAGCAATCAAATGATTGGCAATAACTAATTGTGTCAAACGATTATTCTTAACAGCTTCATTCTTGTCCATGATCATATTCTCATCGAAGTATGCATCAATTGTAGGACGTAAAGCAGCTAATTGCTTGAATAGGTCTTCAGCACTTTCATCGCTGACCTTGGCAACGGCAGCTTTAAGTGTTGATTCTGAAGGATTTTCAAACAATGAATCGTCAACTGCTAAGTCATCTGAATAACCAAATTTAGCTTTCTTAGACAAGTTCACGATACGGCCAAGTGCTTCCATGACAACTTTGAAATCATCATCTTGAACGTGTTTTTGAAGAACTTCGGCAACATCGATCATTGCAATTGGATCAACGTTTGAACCTGATACAACGGCATCAATAATATCATTTCTGATATCTTTCTTGTTCAACAATTGACGAACACGGTCAATCATAAATGAATCAAAGTCTTTTTCATTCTTAGCTAAGTCTAATTTAGCAGGGACTGTCAAATTAGCTTTTAGATAAGTTTGTAAGTCATTCAAATTCAATGACCATTGATAATTATCAAGAATTCTAACAATACCATAAGCTTGACGACGCAAAGCATAAGGATCATTTGAACCACTAGGGATAAGGTCAACGGCATAGAATGTTACCAATGAATCAAGTTTGTCAGCAATAGCTAATGTAGCACCGACTTTGCTTGCAGGAAGATTACCTTCAGCAGAAATTGGCATGTAGTGTTCACGAACAGCATGAGCTACAGCTTCAGTTTCACCCATGATTTCAGCATACTTCTCACCCATGACACCTTGAAGTTCTGGGAATTCGTCAACCATGCTTGTTACAAGGTCAAACTTGTAAATATCACTGGCACGTAATAAATCCTTTGTTTCTGTTTCAGTTAAACCAAATAGTTTAGCTAGATAAGCAGAAATTTGGTGAACACGAGCCATTTTTTCGTACATAGTACCAATTTTAACGTGGAAGTTAACTGATTTAAGCTTTTCAACGTAATCAGCAATAGTCTTCTTTTGATCTTCCTTGAAGAAGAAATCAGCATCCTCAAGACGAGCAACAAGAACTTTTTCATTACCACGAACAACATTTTCGATATGTTCTGAATTACCATTTCTAACACCAATAAAGTAAGGTGCTAGTTTACCTTCAGTATCACGTGCATAGAAGTATCTTTGGTTATCCTTCATTGAAGTAATAAGAACTTCTTCGGGAATTTCAAGGTATTTCTTATCAAATGAACCGTAGAAAGTAGTTGGATATTCAACTAAGTTGTTAACTTCTTCCAGAAGATCTGGATCAACGTCAACATCCCAATTGTTATCGGAAGCAATCTTACTAATTTGGTCAGCGATAATTTGCTTTCTTTCCTTAGCATCAACGATAACAAATTGTGATCTTAATTTTTCTACATAATTAGCGGCGTCATCAATTTCAATATCTTCGCCTAAAAATCTGTGTCCACGTGTCATACGTCCTGAAGTAACATCAAGAATCTTAACAGGAACTTCTTCAGTATCCAATAGTGAAACCAACCAGTGAATAGGTCTGATATATTCGAAATCATATGAACCCCAGCGCATTCTTGTTGGGAAAGTAATTGACTTGATAACTTCATCCATGTGACTTAAAACATCTTCAACTTTTTTACCGTCTTCATGTTTTTGGATATAAGCATATTCAACACCTTTTAATTCTTCAAAAAAGATATCATCTGGTGTCATTTTTTGTCCGCGAGCAAATCCTTGTGCAGCTTTAGTCCAATTGCCATCAGCGTCTTGAGCAATCTTCTTAGAAGGTCCTTTGGCTTTAACATCGATATCGTCTTGTTTTTCAGCAATACCTTTAACTAAAATAGTTAATCTTCTTGGAGTTGAAAATTTCTCTACTGAATCAAAAGAGATACGGTTTTCTTTAAGAAACTTTTCAGCTTTTTGTGCTAATTGATCAACACTCTTAGTAACAACATGGGCTGGCATTTCTTCCAAACCGATTTCTAGTAAGTAATTTTTAGTCATTTTCATTCTCCTTTGCTGCTTCACTATTAGCTAGAAGTGGGAAACCACGTTTCTTTCTTTCTTCAACGAAGGCTTTCGCAACTTTGTGAGCCATCTTTCTGATACGTGACAAGAATGCAGCACGTTCAGTAACTGAAACAGCACCACGAGCGTCAAGTAAGTTAAATGTATGTGAACACTTCAAAATGTAATCATAGGCTGGATGAACTAAACCTAAGTCCATCAAACGGTTTGCTTCTGCTTCATATTCATCAAAGAACTTGAAAAGCATATCTTGGTTACTTTCTTCAAATGAATACTTTGAATGCTCGTATTCTGGTTCTTTGAAAATATCACCATAAAGTACACCGTCGCCCCATTCAAGATCATAAACGGAATTTACATCTTGAATGTATGATGCTAAACGTTCAACACCATATGTGATTTCACTTGTTGTTGGGTGACATTGAAGTCCACCGACTTGTTGGAAGTATGTGAATTGTGAAACTTCCATACCATCAAGCCAAACTTCCCAACCAACACCGGCACAACCCATTGATGGATTCTCCCAGTTATCTTCAACGAAACGAATATCATGTTCCAAAGGTTCAATACCTAAAGCACGTAATGAATCTAGGTAGTATTCTTGAATATTTTCTGGAGCTGGTTTCATAACTACTTGGAATTGGTGGTGTTGGTACAAACGGTTAGGGTTTTCACCATAACGACCATCAGCTGGACGTCTTGAAGGTTCAACGTATGCAGCATTCCAAGGCTCTGGTCCAATTGCACGTAAAAATGTGTAAGGACTCATAGTTCCGGCACCTTTTTCCGTATCATAAGCTTGCATCAACATGCAGCCCTTATCACCCCAAAATTTTTGAAGTGTGAGAATCATATTTTGTATATTTAACTTCTTAACCATTGTTTCTCCCTTCAGGCAAAAGCACAAAAAAATCCCTTGCAGTGTACACTAAGGCACTTTCTGCAAGGGACGAGTATTCGCGGTTCCACCCTATTTCAGGACTTACGCCCTGCTCTTTTATATTCAAATGAATAGTTCGCCATAAATCTAATCAGAGCTTCCACTATCCTCTGTCGCTGTTTTCACAATTACAAATATAACCATTTTCATACGGCTTGTCAATTTAGATACGCCAACGTTTCATTTTATCAATGAAATTTTTACTTTTAGGATAATAACCAACTGTACCAAGATAGATTGCATCAATAGCATGCTGAATTATATCCTTATTATTCTCTTTAATTTCAATTTTACCAACTTGATCAAAATTGATTTTACTGAATAATCTTAAAAAGTAAATTATTCTTTGGGGAATGTGCAATCGGTGAATATCATTATCAAAGTGATTTGAACAAATCAGCCCTCCAAGAAGAACAGAAAAATCAAATACTCCTTCAGTTTCACCACCAACAACACACGAATCCATATTAGGTTTAACCCCGAAAGCTTCCAGCAAATGCATCTGCATAATATCAACGATTATCTGTGCATCATAGCCATTGTCGATATACAACAAAGCTTTAAAAAGCATTCGATACCACTTATCAGGGACTGGATCATCAATATAAGCTTCATGCAACAAATCAAACAAGAAAGTCGCATAAGCATTCAATTCGATATCCTGAACAATTTCATCAAATTGCTTAATATTACTGGCAGAATTCAAATAAGATAGGCCATCATCCCTAATGACACCAGAATATTCACCATAAGAAAAAGTAATCACTGAACCTGATATTTTCGACTTAGCAGTTTGTGTTCCCCGGACTAAGAAAGTTTTGAATCCATAGTCCTTCGTAAGAATTGTTACCAAAGCATCCCTTTCTTTGTAACGTTGTCGACGAACGACAATTCCAAAGAAATTTGTTGGGGTTTGCTTCATTAATCCTTAAGATCCTTTGATGAATATCCAGCACTAGCTAAGAATGATGGATCATCACGCCAATTCTTCTTTACACGAACCCAAAGTTTAAGGTTGATCTTTTCGCCAAGTAAATGTTCGATCTTGATACGTGAACCAATACCGATATTCTTCAACATTGAACCACCACGACCAATAACGATAGGCTTTTGACTATCACGTTCAACGTAAATGTTAGCTTCAACTTGTAATTTACCAGTTTCACTACGTTGATTCATTGATTCAACAACGACGGCAATTGAGTGAGGAATCTCGTCACGTGTATCTTCCAAGATTTTTTCACGGATCAATTCACCAACAATAAAGTATTCAGGGTGATCAGTGATTTGGTCGTCATCATAATATTGAGGGCCAACTGGCAAATGTTTTGTAATAGTATCAAATAAATCATCAATATTATTACCATTTGTAGCAGAAATAGGTACGATTTCGGCAAAATCCATTAAATCTTTGTATTCGTCAATTTGTGGTGCCATTTCATCAGGGTTGATCAAATCAATTTTGTTAAGAACCAAGAATACTGGTGCCTTAACTTTCTTCAATTCTTCAATAATGAATTTGTCACCAGGGCCTGATTTCTCACCAGCTTCAGTCATAAATAATACAGCATCAACTTCTTTAAGAGCTGAAATAGCTGCTTTATCCATGTATTGATCCAAATCATTATGTGGCTTGTGAATACCAGGTGTATCCAAGAAGATGATTTGGCGTTCATCATCAGTATAAATTCCTTGAATCTTGTTACGTGTTGTTTGTGGTTTCGGTGATGTGATAGCAATTTGTTCCTTAACAATACGATTCATAAATGTTGATTTACCAACATTTGGGCGTCCTATAATTGCTACAAATCCTGATTTAAAATTTTCTTTATCCATAATTACTCCATGTCCTCATCACTAAATGCTAGTGGCAAAATTTCCTTAAAGGTAAATTCTTTAACATCATTAACGTTATTTGCTAAAAATACTTTGTCATCTGGACCCATGAATTCACTCATCACTTGACGACAAGCTCCACAAGGTTTTGACATCTCTGAAGTACCATTAACTACTATAATTGCCCGAACATGCTTGGCACCTTCTGAAATTGCTTTAAAGATAGCTGTTCGTTCAGCACAATTCGTCAATCCATAAGAGGCATTCTACACATTGACACCGGAATATACTTTGTCATCATCACAAAGTATCGCAGCGCCGACAGTATAGTGCGAATATGGTGCATAAGCATTACTCATTGCCTTATGTGCAATATCAAATAACTGTTTTTCGTTAATTTCCACTAGCTTCAGTCTCCTTTTTGTCTATCTAACTATCAATTATAATACAAGAAATAAGTCAAACTACAAAGTAAAATATCATTTGTGACTATTTAAATATGCTGTTATCTTATCTCTCAACTCATTTTTCTCACCTAATTTGTACTGATATTTAGGGTCGGTCCAATAATCAGGACTATACAGCCAAACCGGTTTCTTCAATCGTTCTGGGGTTTCAGTTGAATATCTCGGAAAAACATGAGCATGCAAAAAATTATCAGTATTTCCCAAAATATCATAATTGACTCGTTCAATTTGACAGGCCTGCAATACTGCATCACCCAAAATACTCATATCGATCAAAAATGAGGTTCTTTCTGGCAACGTTAAATCATTTAGTGAAGCAACATTTCTTTTCGGTAACAAAACTGAATAGCCTGGTAAAAATTGGACATCACCGAAAACAGCGAAACCACCTGACATTTCAGCCATGACCATCGGATTAGTTCCAGAAATTGCAGAAGCAATTCTATCTTCATACCATTCCAAAATTAACATCTCTTTCAAAAAAGAGACCATTCAATTATCAAATGATCTCTAAAAAAAACAATTTATTTTTCTAAACCGTACTCACCAAGAATTTTCTCTTGTAGACCAATCATAACTTCCTCATCAGCCTTTTTAATGTGATCATAGCCATTCAAGTGTAAAATACCATGAACAATTGTATAACCTAACTCACGGTCAAAAGAGTGTTCATAGTCTTTGGCATGTTCATCAACAATTTCAACACTGATAAAGAGATCACCCAAATCAACAGGTAAATCAGGAATTTGATTTTCCAAATAATCAAGTGAATCCTCACCATCATTGATAGCAAAACTAATTACATCAGTTGCTCTATCAACATTGCGATATTCCTTGTTGATATCATGAATCCCATCTTTAGTTACAAAATGAATTGATAATTGTGTATTATCCTTTAATTCCAACTTGTTAAATGTGAATTGAACTAAATCCTTGACCCAAGTTTCTCTAGCTTGATCAATTAGTTTATCGTCATTATAAATTTCTAAGTCCATAATAATTCCCCAATATTATTTTTCGTTTTTGTCTGAACCTTCATATGCGTCAATAATTTCAGCAACAACTGGGTGTCTTACAACATCACTAGATGTGAAATTAACGAATTCAATATGTGGTAAATTTTTCAAAATTGATTGAACTTGAACTAACCCGCTACGAGTATGTCCAGGTAGATCAATTTGCGAAATATCACCATTAACAATCATCTTTGAATCAAACCCTAGACGTGTTAAAAACATTTTCATCTGTTCACGAGTCGTATTTTGCGCCTCATCCAAGATAACAAATGCTTCATCAAGTGTTCGACCTCTCATATAAGCCAATGGTGCAACTTCAATTACGCCACGTTCAAGTAAACGACTTGTGTGGTCTGAACCCATAATGGCGTACAAGGCGTCATAGATAGGTCTCATGTAAGGATCAACCTTTTCCTTTAAATCACCTGGAAGAAAGCCTAAACTCTCTCCAGCCTCCACTGCAGGACGTGTTAAGATAATACGTTGTACTTTACCTTGTTTTAAAGCAGCCACTGCCATTACGACCGCTAGATATGTTTTACCAGTACCAGCAGGTCCAATTCCAAAAGTAATATCATTATGGTTAATAGCATTGATATATTGTCTCTGACCAAAATTTCTAACTCGAACGGGTTTACCACTAAAATCTTTGATCAATTCATCTTTATATAAATCACCAAAATAATCTAAGGTTCCACGTTCAACCATTTTCAAACCACTGACAACATCAGCTGAGCCAAGACTAATACCACTATTAGCTAACTCCATCAATTTCTTCAATAATGCCAATGCATGATTGACATTAGCTTCATCACCTGTAATATCCAATTGGTCACCAAAGGCACTAATCTGGACATTCAAGCCTTCCTCGATTAAATGCAAATTACTATCATTAACTCCAAATAGATTGACCGCATTTTGAGGATTCTTGATTTGAATACTTTTTTTGATTTGTTCAACTTTTTCTGCCACTAAATACCAAGCCTCCTGTTATTACTTGAATGATAGCACAATGGAGCTTTTTATAGACAAAAAAAGGTTAAAACATAATGTTTTAACCTTAAGAAACTATTAACGGCGTTTCTTATTGCGCTTACGTGCAGCCTCTGACTTTAACTTCTTCTTGACGCTAGGCTTTTCGTAAAACTCGCGTTTTCTATATTCTTGAAGAGTACCACTCTTTGAAACTGAACGTTTGAATCGACGAAGAGCATCATCAAGCGACTCGTTTTCACGAACGACGGTTTTTGCCATATGATAATCCCTCCTTCCGCATTCTAACGTAACTGTCTACTTCTCTCACAGCTCATATGTTATTATAACAAAAAGAAGGTAATGTTCAAACAAAATATTGAAATTTTTTGGAGGTTTTTTTTATGAATCAAAAATTAGACGTTTTTGTTTTATCAGATGGAGTCGGAGAAACTGCTCTCAGGGTTGCTAGAGCAGCATTTGCACAATTCCCAGAGATGGACACGACTTACACAAAATATCCTTTCATTAAGAAAGATAATCAGCTAGAAAACATCCTAAATCTTGCAAAAGAGCGAAATGCGGTGGTTTTACACACAATTGTCTCCAAAGAAATCTGTCAGACAATTAATCAATTTTGCCAAAACAATCAACTTGTTTACTATGATATTCTCAACCCAATCATTGGAACTTTCGCTCAAATGACTCATCAAGAACCACTTCGCAAAAAAGGATTACTACATGAACTTGATAAAGATTACTTTGATATGATTTCTGCAATGGAATTTACCGTCTCAAATGATGACGGTCAGAATCCCAAGGGCTTCCTTGAGGCAGATTTAGTTCTACTCGGTATTTCACGGACCTCTAAGACACCCTTATCGCTCTATCTAGCCAATAAGAACATTAAGGTGGCTAATTTACCACTAGGCCCAACAACAAGCCTCCCAGAGCAATTATGGAAGGTTGACCCGGAAAAAATCATTGGATTAACTAATGATATGAACGTTTTGAAGAAAATTCGTCGCCAAAGAATGATTGCTTACGGCCTTGATCCTAATACAACTTATTCCGAAGAAGATGAAATTCAAAAAGAATTAGACTATTCTAACGGAATTTACAAAAAACTCGGTTGCCCCGTAATTAATGTTGCTGACAGATCAATAGAAGAAACAGCTGCAATTATTATGGAAAAACTACATTTTAACGGATACAAGAAAAGCTAGCTCATTGAGTTAGCTTTTTTATTTTAGCCATTAATCAACTTATTCTTCATTTCAGGATCAAATTGACCGGCACGTAACATTTCTATCTCTAATTTGTATGGTGCAACACCTTTTTTATCGTTTTCATCCTTTTTCACATATGGAGTTTCCATAATCTTAGGAACATTTTCCAATTGTGGATGGTTGGCAACATAATTCAAAGCGTCGAAACCAATTGTTCCAAAGCCAATATTCTCATGGCGATCTTTGTGTGAACCTTGTTCATTTTTGGAATCGTTTAGATGGATCACTGACAGCTTATCCAAACCAATGATATGGTCGAACTGATTCAGTACCCCATCAAAATCATTTTTTACATCATAACCAGCATCACTCATATGACAAGTATCCATTGTGACAGATAATTTATCATTATTTTGGCAATTATCAAAGATTTCAGCAATTTGCTCAAAGGTAATTCCAACTTCTGTTCCTTTACCTGCCATTGTCTCAATCGCTACGCTGACTTTTTGATTGGGGTCAATTGCTTCATTCAATGCTTGACCAATCTGTTTCAGTGCAACATCTGGTCCTTGTTTCAAATGAGCTCCTGGATGAAAACTGATTGCTTCAATCCCCAAGGCATCGGCACGTTTGAATTCATCGTGCATAAATGAAATTCCAAACGGTAATTTTTCTGGCTTAACGGTGTTTCCTAAATTAACGATATATGGTGCATGGCCGATTACATGGTCGATACCATACAATTTAAGAAGTCGTTTACCCTCTTCAATATTCATTTCAGAAACATCTTTACGACGTGTGTTTTGTGGTGCACCGGTAAAAATCATCATCGCATTAGCATCATAACTATGTGCCTCTTTAGCTGATCCAGCTAACATATTAGGTGCTTTCATTGCTACATGAGAACCAATAATCATTTTCAACACTCCTTCTAATCAATGTACCAATTATAACAATTAATTATCCTGTAAAAAACAAAAAAGATGGTCTTCAACAACTCATCCATAATGGGTGAACTGTTTGCCATCTTTTTTTAATATATGTGAGCTTGATAAAACCTACCCATGACTTTAACCGTATCTGTAACACTCACGAAAGCGTGTGGATCAGATTTTGACATTGCTGTTTCTAAATCATGCAACTCGGCACGAGAAATAACTGTGAACAAAATAGTTTTTTCTTCATGCTTATATGCTCCTTCAGCATCATGGACGATAGTAATACCACGTCTCATTTCATTTTGAATTTGTGTGATAACGTTTCTAGGTTTTGAAGTAACTATCATAACTTGTAATTTTTGATCCTTATTATAAATCATATCAATTACTTGTCCGTTAATGAAGATACTTACCGCACTATACAACGCATGTACCCAACCGAATAAGAGCCCCGCGCAAGCAACAATGAAAACATTAAACATAATGTTGATTGTACCTACACTCTTACCAGTCTTTTTGCGTAAAATAATTCCTACAATATCAATACCACCGGTAGAAATACCATTTCTCAATGCCATACCAGTACCAAAACCATTCGCAACCGCACCAAAAATGGCACAGACCAATGGATCAGCAGTAATTTTAATTGGTGGAAAAATATGCATCATAAAACTGGCTAGTGCAACTGCAATAATTGTAAAAAGCGTAAATTTATGATCAATTTTTCTCCAAGCCAAAACAAACAACGGTGCATTCAACGCAAAATACATAAAAGCCGTCGAAATATTAAACGGCAGCCATCTATGAGAAATTGTTGAAACCAACTGAGCAGCACCGGTAACACCAGAACCATAAATTCCACCTGGCGTCCAGAACATGTTAACAGCGATTGATACAGCGATTGAATATAAAAGTGCTACTGAAACTTTGGATAAGTATTGATGTCTTTCAATTAACTTATCTAATTCACCCATACTAAAAGTTCTCCTAATTGTCTTAAGTTACTTAAACATATTAGCACAATTGGTATGTTTTTCAGATATTTTCAGGTTATTTAAGATGTTTTTTCAAATATTCGGCTCTTCCGCCACTTTCTTCCATTTCAAAACGAAGTGGGTTCTTCTTATAAAAGTCTTGGTGGTAGTCCTCAGCATCATAAAATGTTTTAGCAGGAAGAATTTGAGTAACGATTGGATCATCAAATGCTCCAGATTCAGCTAATTCTTTCTTAGATGCTTCAGCAATCTTTTGTTGTTCTTCGTTTGCGTAATAGATGACAGGACGATAACTATCGCCACGGTCTTGAAATTGGCCGGTTGCGTCAGTTGGATCTGCTACTTGCCAGTACAATTCAACAAGTTGCTTATATGAAACTACATCAGCATCAAAGGTAATCTTAACGGCCTCTGTGTGACCCGTTGTTTCGGTACAAACTTGTTCATATGTAGGATTCTCTACGTGACCACCTGTATATCCAGATACTACTGAAATAATTCCAGGTTCTTGATCAAAAGGTCTGACCATACACCAAAAACAGCCACCAGCAAAAATTGCAGTTTCTTCTTTCATCTATTCAGCATCCCCATCTTCAACATATTTTTTGTAATCAGAATATCCTGCTTTATCCATTTCTTCATATGGAATAAATTTCAAAGCGGCGGAATTGATACAATATCTCAATCCACCTAATTCTTCGGGACCATCAGTAAAGACATGTCCTAAGTGAGAGTCAGCAGATTTACTTTCAACTTCTGTTCGTTCCATTCCAAATGATGAATCACGTTTTTCCTTCAATTTGGCAATGGGTTCGCTGAATGAAGGCCATCCACAACCTGCATCGAACTTTTTAGCTGAAGAGAATAATGGTTCTCCACTAGTAATATCAACGTAGATTCCCTTTTTATAGAAATCATCGTATTGTCCGGTAAAAGCACGCTCTGTGGCTGCATGTTGAGTTACCTGATATTCTTCGTCAGTTAGATTGGTTAAATCTTTTTTATACTCTGTCATAAAATCGCTCCTTCTCTTTATTACATATTCCAGTATAAACATCAGAAATATTAAATCTATAAATATGCTCACAATCTTACTGTCACAATTGGTAGGCTTGTTAAATTGTGCACAATTTAAATAATTTTCTAATATTTCTCTAAGCTTACAACACATATTAAATAAATAACAATAGTATTTTTGAATATAAAAAAAGACATATCAGGATATTCCTCCTTGATATGTCTCTGATTTGTTTTGAACAAATTTTTATTACTCATTTATATGGATTATATTCTTTTGTTTGTTCGTCCTAAACGAGCTCCGTAGACCAATTTCACTCCGCTTTGCCTGACTTCCCAAATCATACGCAAAAATCGCGTATGATTCGTGAAGTCCTGCAAATGCTCGGAAATTCCCGGTCTACTCCGCTCTCTATTCTGTTTTCTTGCTTACTTCAATTCCAAGATCATCAAGTTGTTGTTTAGCAACTTCAAGTGGAGCATGTGTCATTGGTTCACTTGCATTTGAATTCTTAGGGAATGCAATCACATCTCTAATGTTTTCCTTTTGTGATAGTAGCATTGCAAATCTATCCAAACCGATAGCCAAACCACCATGTGGAGGACAACCGTATTGTAAGGCATCTAATAGGAATCCAAATTGTTCGTAGGCTTTTTCTTTAGTGAAGTCCAAAGCTTTGAGCATCTTCTCTTGAATCTTGTAATCGTGGATACGAATTGATCCACCACCAAGTTCGTATCCGTTTAGAACGATATCGTAACTTTGTGCGTATGCTTTATGAGGATCTTCGCCATCATTTAGATAGTGAACATCTTCTTCATTAGGCATTGTGAATGGATGATGAGCGGCAGTCCAGCGTTGGATACCTTCGTCATATTCAAACAATGGCCAGTTAACAACCCATGTGAAGGCAAATTCATTAGGATCGTATAGGTGTTGTTCCTTGGCGATAGCTTTTCTCAAGTAACCTAATGAGTCAGCTACAACCTTCTTATTGTCAGCAACGAATAATAGTAAGTCGTCATTTTCAAGGCCGAGGCGTTCGATAAGAGCATCTTGGTGATCCTTGATAAATTTAGCTACACCACCAGTTAATTCATTGTCGTTAAACTTAGTCCAAGCAAGACCTTTAGCACCAAAACGTTTGATGTATTCTTGGTAAGCTTCAATATTCTTTCTTGAATATTTGTCAGCTCCACCCTTAACAACGATTGCCTTAACTTGGCCACCATTATCAATAGCACCCTTGAAGACTTTGAATTCAGTATCCTTTAATACTTCATTCAAATCTTGTAATTCCATGCCAAAACGAATATCAGGCTTATCTGAACCGTAACGAGCCATTGAATCATCCCAATCAATTCTTGGGAAAGGCAATTTAACATCAATACCCTTTTCATCTTTCATAACACGGGCAATAAGGCCTTCAGTTACAGTTTGGATTTCTTTTTGGTTCATGAAACTTGTCTCAAGGTCAATTTGAGTAAATTCTGGTTGACGGTCTCCACGAAGATCTTCATCACGGAAACAGTGAGCTAATTGGAAATAACGGTCAAATCCACCGACCATCAATAATTGTTTGAACAATTGTGGTGATTGTGGAAGTGCGTAGAATCTACCAGGATAAACACGTGAAGGAACAAGGTAATCACGGGCACCTTCTGGTGTTGATGGTGTTAAATTTGGTGTTTCAATATCAATAAAGCCGTTCTCATAAAGATATTCGTTAACAGAATGTTTGATTTGGGCACGAGTTCTGATAGCCTTTTGCATTTCTGGTCTACGAAGATCAAGATAACGATACTTTAATTTGGTTTCTTCAGAAGAATCGATATCATCTTTAATTTCAAATGGTGGTGTCAATGACTTGTTGAGTACTTCAACAGTTTCAACGACAACTTCAACTTTACCAGTTGTCATATCATCATTAGTAGCACCTTCGCCACGTAATCTAACTGTACCAATAACGTTGATAACATATTCTGATCTCAATGTTTCAGCAACATCTAGTGCTTTTTGATTGTCAGTATTGAATACTAATTGAACAATTCCTCTATAATCTCTAAGATCAACGAAAATCAATCCACCTAAATCACGACGTCGTTGAACCCAACCATCTAAAGAAATCTTTTTGCCAACATACTTTTCGGTAATATTGCCACAATAATCTGTTCTTTCTTCCATGTTTATCCCTCGATTTTCTTTAATTCATCAGCTAAATTTGTCAATGACACACTAACTTGTTCACCAGTTGCCATATTCTTAACATTTGCTGTACTATTTTCCAATTCAGAATCACCAATAGTTACTGTATATTTAGCATTTAAATTATTAGCAGTTTTAAATTGTGCCTTAATCTTTCTTTGTAGATAATCCTTATCAGCTGAGAAGCCGGCTCTACGTAAGTCAGAAAGAATTTTAACTGAAGCACGTTCAGCTTTTTCACCAATAGTTACTAAGTAAACATCCAAATCAGATTCACTTGGTAAATCTTCATCCTTTAGTAACATCATTAATCGTTCAACCCCAAGTCCAAAACCAATACCAGGTGTTTCTGGTCCGCCAAGTTCTTCAACTAGACCATTGTAACGACCACCAGCAAGTACGGTAATTTCTTTGTTGTCAAAAGCTGGATCAGTTACCATAAATTCAAAAATTGTATGGTTGTAATAATCCAAGCCACGGACCATTGTTGAATCAACTTCATAATTAATATCAAGATCATCCAACAAGTCTTTCAAGTAATCAAAACGTTTTTGAGAAGGGTCATTCAAGTAATCTAAAATTGAAGGAGCATTGGCAACAATTTTCTTGTCACCCTTATCTTTACTATCAAGAATTCTTAAAGGATTCTTTTCAAGACGAACTTTGGAATCATCACTCAACTCATCTTTAAATGGTGTGAAATAATCAACCAAAGCTTGATGATAATTTGCTCGTGATTCTGGATCACCCAAAGTATTGATAGCAACTTTCAAATTCTTAATACCCAAACGATTCAAGAATTCCAATCCAACTGAAATAATTTCAGCATCTAGTTCAGGAGAATCTGAACCAAAGGCTTCAAGTCCAATTTGATGGAATTGACGTTGACGACCTGATTGAGGACGTTCATATCTGAACATTGGTCCCTTATACCAAACTTTGTAAGGTTTGATATTCTCTGGTCCATAAAGTTTATTCTCAACATATGCACGAACCACACCAGCTGTTCCTTCCGGTCTCAAAGCAATATGTCTATCACCCTTGTCATGGAAGTCATACATTTCCTTTGAAACAATATCAGATGTATCACCTGATGATCTTTCAAAAACATCGTATGATTCAAAGATTGGCGTTCTAATTTCAGAGAAACGATACTTGTTAAAAGTATCTTGTGCAATGGATTCAACATATTGCCATTTTCTGGATTCCCCAGGCAAAATGTCCATCGTCCCTTTTGGTTTTTGATAACGCATAAAATCCTCCTTAACTAAAAAACACCCCTGTCTAAATAAGACAAGGGTGCTTTTTGCACGGTACCACCTAGTTTTTTTGCTGCAGTTAACGCCTGCCAAACGATTGAAACGTCACACAAATAGTTGATATCTGTTCTCAGCACACCAGATTCTCTGTAAATCAATTTTATTTGATTAGTAATATAGTTATAAACTAATCAAAAAAGCTCTATTTGTCAAGCTATTGCTAGCTTAAATCCGGAATATTTCATATCAATCCCAATGGATAGAAAATGTTCTGCAAAAATATTGTCGGCTTTTTATTCAGTAAATATTGTACACTCACATTTTGATTTTGAAAAGATGGCAATGTGCTAAATTAAATAAATAATAGACAATAAAAAGTTATTAATGATTAATTATTTAACAGAAACCAATTAATTATTAAATTTGAAATAAACAGTCGTTTAAGAACAAATCATTCAAAGTTGGGTATATAGTGACGCTAAATACTATATTACTTCAAAAAAAACCGCATTTTATCAAGGAATTTGCAATATAATCTTCCAAGTTTGCTTGTTTTTCAGTAATATATAAGTATATATAAATGTCATTAATTAGACGACAAAGGAATCAGTTAAAATGAAAAAATTTATAACTTTTTTTATTAAAAATCGAATTCTTGTTGCCATTTTGTTATTACTCGCTTTATCAAGTTGGTCGACTGTCGTTTTAGCAAGTGCTAATTCAGTCATCGTCCAATCAGATTCAGTTAATGTTCGAGTTGGTCCCGGATTATCCTACGCTAATATGGGACAAGTTAAAAAAGGCGATAAATTGGCTATTTTAGCCGAAAAAAACAAATGGTACCAAGTTAGATTATCTGGAGATAAAATTGGCTGGATTGCCAGCTGGTTGATTGACAATACTGAAGTTAGTTCAGCAACCAATAAAGTTGGAATCGTAAAAGTTCCTAATACAACTGTTTTCAAGAGTGCTGATGCCGGAAGTAACGTCCTTGGTACAATTGAACAATCTCAAAAAGTTACTATTATGTATCAGGAACAAGATTGGACACAAATTTTGTACAATGGTACTGCCGGTTGGGTCAAATCAAGTTTTATTCAAGGAACTCAAGAGACATCTGGTTCATCTAATACCTCAACATCTGCTTCCGATAATGATATAAAAACAGTCACTGTCACACAGCCTAACACTAAGATTCGAATTGATCCTGACCAAAATAGTCGAGTCGTTAAAACTGCTAAAGTCGGAAAACAATTTGATTACCTCAGCAAGGATGGCAAATGGTACAAAGTTAGAGATAGTGATGGTTCAGTTGGTTATGTTGCCAGTTGGGTCGTAACTATTTCAGGTACTAAGAGTGCTGTTAAATCTGCCGCAACTAATATTTCAGAAGCAACCATCGTCATTGACCCTGGTCATGGTGGTGATGATTCTGGTGCTGAGTCTAAAAAGAATACTTATGAAAAGAACTTTACCCTTGCTTACGCCAAAGCTATTAAGAAGCAGCTTGAACAAACTGGTGCCCGAGTAGTTCTTACGAGATCAGGTGATGATAGTAAATCACTTGGTGATCGTGCAAGACTTTCAAGTAAGATTCAAGCTGATGCCTTTATCAGTCTTCACTTCGATTCTAGTGCTCAAGAAAATGCTGGATCTGGTGTTACAACTTACTACTATAATAAGAACAAAGATGGTTCACTAGCTAATAGTCTTAATAGCCAATTAAAGAGCTTGCCTATTGGTGATCGTGGTACTGCGCAAAAAGACCTCTACGTCTTGCATTACAACAGTCAACCATCAGTCCTAATTGAATTAGGTTATATTAATTCAAACAGTGATTATAAGCATATCAACTCAAATTCTTATAAACAAAAAGTTGCCACAGATGTAACTAATGGTTTGAAAGAATACTTCAAGTAAATTCATAAAGAGTTTCCATTTTAATTAATGGAGGCTCTTTTTTGATATAGTGAGAGTAATATTTCAAAGAAGGTTTTTATTATGAAAGTATATCTAATTCGTCATTCTGAACCAGACTTCCAGCAAGTCAATCAATCAGGCTATATGGGATATGGTCGCGATTTAACTAGACTTACTCATAATGGGATTGAAATTGCCCAAAAGGCTTCTAAGTCACCTATTCTGAACGAAATCCAACTTCTTCTTGTTTCTCCATACACGAGAACTATGGAAACGGCAATGGAGCTTGTTCGTGGTCGAAACATTAAAACACAGGTGGAATTGAATCTTTTTGAATGGCGTCCCGATAAAACTGGGCGTGAATTACAGACGGATGAACAAGTCAAACAAGCCTATTCCGACTACAAGAATGGCACTACATTGGGTACTATGAATCCTGAAACTCCTAATGATATCGTTAATCGGGTTAATTCAGTCTTAGATAAATACAAAGATAAGTATGACTGCATCGGTTGTGTAACTCATGGAGAAGTGATTCGTCAAATGGCAAATATCAAACCGGATATTGAAATCCCTTATTGTGAAATCTATCAAATTGAATACTAAAAGAAGGCACTAATATGAAAGTTTATTTAATCCGTCATTCTGAACCTGATTTCAGCCAAATTGAACAAAATCATTGTGTTGGATTCAGTCGTGAATTGACTCGACTCACTCCACATGGAATTGCTTTGGCTAAGCAGCTTGCTCAAAGTTCGATTTTTGACGAAACTCAATTATTGTTAGTTTCACCCTATACGCGAGCTATGGAAACCGCCATGGAAATAGTCAAACAACGAGACATCCCTTTTCAAGTCGAATTAATGTTACATGAATGGCGCCCTGACAAAACGGGTCGAAAATGGGAAAGTTACCAACAATTGAAGAAAATTAAAGCTGATTATTATAATGGGACTCATATTTCTGGATTCGACTACGAAACACCTCAAGAAGTGCTAACACGTGTACAATCAGTTCTTGATAAGTACAAAAGTACCTATGATTGTATTGGTTGTGTCGTTCATGGTCAGATCATTAAACAGTTAACCGGTATCGCTGATGATTCACAATTACAGTATTGCGGAATTTATGAAATTGAATACTGAGAGAATTTCTAATATAATGTAAATAATTATCATTTAAGGGAGTCATATATATGAGAAATTTCAGACGATTTAAAAATGTGTTACCAACAAAAACAGCTCAAGAATTATATAATGAGAATTCTGAACTCCCAAAACTATTCAAAACTTTTGGTAAACGTCAATTTATTGAACTGTTTATCGGAATCGTTACTATTATGGTTCGTACGATTGGAGTAATTTTTCTAGTCATTTCATTATTGGATCTGTATGTATTTTCTTATACATTTAAGGTTAGAAATATGAAGACTGGCGAAACTTTTCTTATGAGTAAGCCTGAGTGGAAAAAGTATCGTGAGATGGTTAAGGATCAAAAAAAATAATAACTTTACCCATAAAAATAAGATGGGAACTTTTATTCAAAGTTCCCATCTTATTTTAATTTAATCCATTATTTTTAATTACATCCTTATACCAATAAAACGATTTCTTTGGATATCGCTTCATCGTACCAGCTCCATTATCATCTAAATCAACATAAATAAATCCATAACGTTTAGACATTTCTCCTGTTGATGCACTTACTAGGTCTATACACCCCCATGGAGTATATCCCATTAATTTAACACCATCATCAATAGCTTTTGACATAGCTTCAATATGTTTTTTTAAATATTCAATTCTATAGTCATCTATAACATAATTATTGGAATCAGGTTGATCAATTGCTCCTAATCCATTCTCAACAATAAATAACGGTTTTTGATAACGATCATATAATTGATTTAATGCAATTCTTAAACCAGTAGGATCAATTTGCCATCCCCAATCGCTGGACTTTAGAAATGGATTCTTAACACTTCCGAATAGATTTCCATCTACAGTATTATTATTATTTTTGGTTACCTCAACCACGGAGGACATATAATAACTGAATCCAATATAATCTACTGTATAATTTCTAATTAAATCTAATTCTTCATTAGTTATATCCAAATCAGATTCTTTTAAACCATATTCTGCTAATAAACGTTTTGTATAACTTGGATACTTTCCACGAATTTGTACATCACCACAGAAGTAATTAAAATCCTGATTCTGTTGTAATGTTGCTAATTGATTATTCGGATTAGAATCATAGCTATATGTTGTTGCATAAAGAATCATACAACCAATCTTTAAATTGCTATCCAATTCATGTCCAATTTTAACCGCTTTGGCACTTGATACAAATTGATTATGCCATGCCTGAAAAATATTTTTTTTATCATTAGCACCATTGGATGGAATCAAACCCTGACTCATTACTGGAAAATGTGCTGCACTATTAATTTCATTAAAAGTCATCCAATACTTAACCTTTTTATAGTAACGTGTCAAAACGACTTTAGCATAACGTTCAAAAAATGAAATTAATTTTTTGTTCTTCCAGCCACCATATTTCTTAGCCAGATTTAAGGACATTTCATAATGTGAAATCGTAATTACTGGCTCAATATTAAATTTTAAACACTCATCAATAATTGCATCATAAAATTTCAGTCCCTCTTCATTTGGCTCTAATTCATCGCCATTTGGAAAAATTCTTGACCATGCGATAGAAAATCTATAACACTTAAAACCCATCTCAGAAAACAGTTTAATATCTTCTCTAAAATGGTTATAATAATCGATTCCTTCATGATTTGGATATTTGTATTTTGATTCGTCAATTGTCCAATCAAAATTAGGATCTTGTACAATACGGAATCTATCCTTACCACCAGGTAAAGCATCGGCAATTGACAATCCTCGCCCGCCTTCTTTATACCCACCTTCTAATTGATTAGCAGCCGTTGCACCGCCCCATAAAAAATTATTAGGAAATTTATTCATAATTACATTGTCCTTTATTCTGATATTGTAATAGGTCCAATTAACCCTGCTGGTTTAATTAACATATATTGTGATAAAAAGTCTTGCTGATTTATTCCCAAATTATTAATAATATTAATTTCAAGTTTATTTACCCCAATATTTAAATAATTAGAAATATTATTGTATGAATATGGATATGAAATTCTAGTTCCAAGCGGATGTCCGTTTAATTTTACCGTGGAGATTTCATTAACCGTTCCCAAGTTCAATTCCATATTTGGAATAATTTCTTTCAAATTAAATTCTAGTGAGTATTTCATATTTCCACTAAACTCTTTTAATTCTGGTAACGAATTTACATTAATCAAGCTATCCAAATTAATCTCTTTTCCATACTTTGGATAATCTTCAGCTGATGAAACACTCAATTTAATATTTTGTAATTTCACATCTAGACTATTTAGACTTGAAGGCAACATTTTAGCATTTGGATAGTTTTTCCCATTTATAAGAACAATTGACTGACCTGGAGCCAGCTTTAAATCAATCTCACTAGAATCATCACCGAGAGAATTAATAGTATTTAGCATTGCATCATACTGGTATATAGTACCAACCAATTCAGTATCAATTTTAGTTTCAATAGTCTTATAAGGATCCTCATTCAAAAACATCATAAGTTGATTATCAACATTTTTGTAATGATAGAAGCGAAGATATGGTTCATAAGAAACTGACTTTACCTCAATATCTTGATCACTAAGAACTGATGTAATTTCATTAAGTTTTATAGCCTTTGATATTGTTTTAACGGATCCACTAATATCATTCATATTTTCATTAAAGGTAGGTAATTCATTAATGAAAATATTTTTCACACCATTATTATAGAATTTTCTAAGAAGCGTTACTAATTCTTCTGGAATTATTTTACTTTGAGGAATAATTAAGGAATCAAACTTTTCATGGTTTATTTCAAAGAATCCATCACCCACCTTAGCATTTTCTAAGTAATCCATCGGTGTAATTTCACATTCAATCTGATTCTGCATTAAAACTTTAACTGGTTTTTCGAATGGCATTGCATCTTCATTTAACCAATCTTCTTCTGCGTGATATAAAACCGCAACATGCGCTACATGTTGTCCACCACTAAGCAAATGTGATAATCGATTCATATAATTAAATAATTCTGGATAAGCTCTATTTTCTGGTTCATGACCATTTGAATAAAGATGTGGTGGACAATCTGGATCAGGGAACTTATTTGGATCAAATGCATGTGGAACAAAATGATTTACTCCACGTACAATCATATGGTCAGCAATAAATTTCATTAATGTAAGTCCCTCTGACCAACCATAAGCACCAAATACTTCACTCATTACTTGTCCATGTTTTTTAGGATCAAGATGTCCTAGTGATGCTCCCATCTTAGCAAGGCCATAATGGAAAAATTCTCCGTCCCATCCGGAACTTGTCATTGATTTAAACCAATTATTATCCATTCCAGGCATAATTTGATTAAGGACTACATCAATTCCCGCCATGTCTTGTGCATCAAGTGCACGGAAGTAATGCCCAGCTCCATATCCTAATCTTGTATGTGCTCCATTATCTTCAATCAAATGTCCAATATATTTAACATCATGTTCATGACACCAATCACTCAATACTTTAGTAAAGTTATTGGCATAAAGTTTACTAATTAAATCCATATACTTATATCGGATTGATTTTTCCTTTCCATGATCAGTGACGGTTGTCAATAATGGCAAATTCAGATAATCATCTTTAAAAAACTCATCCAACATATTAGAACGCCAAGGTAAAACCATTTCATCCACGCCAATACGTGATTCAGCACCATGATGATTTCCGAGCCTAGGTTCATCACTGAAGAACCCTTCAACCACGTTGCCAAATAATTTTTTATAATGATTATAATGTGGTAAATAGACCTCATTTAGTAATACTTTTGTTGCATTTGAATCTAGTGGGTTGAGGTATCCTTCAGTTTCCTTCTCTCCACCATGAATAGTCTCAATTAAAGTAAATACTCGCCATTCCCCATCAGGTATATCCCATGTTAATAATCCATCTTTTAAGAATTCCGTAATATCAATTAATGTGGCTGAATCAATCTCATTGTCGTTTGTTTTTCTTGCCGCAATAACTTTTAATATTTTTTCTGGTTGTTCATCATTAGGATCTGATGGCTGAAATCTTCTGTCAGGTCTTAGATACTTTAAAATTATAGAGGCATCCTTTTGTGGTCCCCTAAAATCTAATTGTTTAATGTATAGGAATTTCTTGAGATATTGTGGTAAATCATTTTTTACCTTCCCATTTGCATAACCCGTTGGAAAATGGGAATCATCTAAAATCCATACTTTCATACCTAGCTTTTGGGCTTCTTTTAAAATAATATCTAAATCACTCCACCATTTATCACCTAGAAAATCTGGGTGTGGTCTTGATTCTAAACAAAATGATTTGATACCACTGTCGTAAATCTTATGTATATTATCTAATAATATTTTTTTATCTTCCCCATGTAACCAAAGAAATGGGAAAATATAATTTTCGTTCTTATTTGTTAAAACTTCATTTATTCTATCCATAACTTTACATCCTTAATCAATTCTTAATACAGCATCACCAACAGAAATTTGCTGCTCCTCATTTAAATCCAAATTATCAATTTGCTTGTATTCCATTGTATTCGTGATGACCATCATTGTTGTTGGATCATAACCTTTATCCTTAATATAATTCCAATCGACAATAGCCAAAAGTTGGCCCTTTTTTATTGCATCGCCCTTTTTAACTTTTATGTCGAAGGGCTGACCTTTTAATTCAACTGTATTAATTCCCATGTGAATCAACATTTCTACGCCATTCTCTGAAACCAATCCTAGTGCGTGTTTTGTTTCAAATACTGTAACTACTGATCCATCAAACGGAGCATACACTTTAGAGTTCTTATTTGGAATCACAGCAAAACCTGTTCCCATTGCACCACTTGAAAAGACTTGATCATTTACTTCTGTCAAAGAAATTGTTTTGCCCTCTAATGGGCTATTAATATTTTGATTATTTAAAATAATTCCTGTTTGTTGATCTTTTTTAGCATCTTTAATTGGTTCATTAACATCCTTATATCCAAATAAATAAGTTAAAATAGCTGTTACTATCAATGAAACAGCATCCGCAATTAAAAATGCCCATAAACTATTATCTACACCTTTTGGATTAATATATAATGGACCTGAAAAAATACCATTAGCTCCGAAAGAATACATTTTTGCATTCATAAGCGCCATAATGGCACCACCAATTCCACCGCCGATAAACGTCATTGCAAAAACTTTTTTAAATTTTAACGAAATACCATAAATTGCAGGTTCTGTAACACCAAGAAATGCAGAAACTGTAGCTGCACCCGCTATATTCTTTACATTATCTTTTTTTGTCTTTAACCAAACTCCTAACGCACCACCCATTTGTGCAAAAACAGTAACAGTAAGAAGGGCGTTAATTGGATCATAATGTAACGTTGTAATATTATTCATCAATACTGGAATAAAAGCATAGTGCAAACCAAAAATAACGATTACCTGCCAGAATGCACCTAAAATAATTCCTGCAATTACTGGAGCAAAATTATAAATACCAAGAACTGCCTTTGATAGTATTTCACTAATATAAGTTAAAATTGGTCCCGCAATTATTAGTGTAGGAATAATTCCTGAAATAAATGATAAGAATGGAACTGCAATTGATTTAATAGAATCCGAGACATGTTTATTGAGATACTTTTCTACGATTGACATCAACCAAACTGCAAATATTACTGGAAATAAAGAGGACGTATAATTAGCTAATATAACCGGAATACCGAAAAAATTCATCGCCTTTCCAGCAGAATATGCTTGAACCAAGGTTGGATAACAAAGTGCTAAGCCTAAACCTGCACCAATGTACTGATTTGCTTTAAAGTGCTTTGCAGCAGAGAATCCAACCATTACAGGCAAGAAATAAAACATTGCATCGCTAACTGCATATAGAATAATGTATGTAGATGATGTATTAGAAATAACGTGAACAGAGGTTAGTAGAGCCGTTAGCCCCTTTAAAATACCAGCAGTCGCAATTACTCCAATCATGGGACCCACTATTTCAACAATCATATGAACAAATCTATTAAACAAATTTTGCTTATTATTATTTTTGCTATTATCAGAAATTGACTCATCGTTATTATCTAATTTATACTGATCGATTATTTCATCATAGATTTTACCTACCTTATTGCCAATAACTACTTGATATTGTCCGCCACTTTTAACAACGGATATAACACCATCTAACCCCTCTATTGTTTTATCCTTTGCCTTACTTTCGTCACGTAAAACAAATCTTAATCTTGTAACACAATGAATCAAACTAACAATATTGTTAGTGCCGCCAACATTTTCAACAATTAACTTTGCTAATTCTGAATCTTTCATGTCCCATATATCTCCTTTCAAATCTGATTTAACTTACTTGTATAGTGTATTAGAAAGCGGTAACATAAAAAATATCAAAAGTTAACTAAAACTATGACAAAACTTAAGGTGATATTTTGAATGAAACAGAAAAATGGCTAGAAAAACTGTCTCCCTCTGAATTAAAACATAGAGACTCAAATGAAAATCAGATGAATTATTATAAAGATTACCCAAAACAGTATTTGTATAATAATCAAAAAGTATATTTATTTTCCTTCAATTCTATACTTAAAATGGCCTTGCAAAAATCAATATCCTTCTCAAATGATTTGTCTGATGATACCACATTACTATTAAATCAACATACACGGTATTCGGTCGTCCCTCTTCATGTTCATGACTACATTGAAATAAACTACGTAGTCAAAGGCCAAGTAACAGAATTAATAGAAGGAACTGAATATATCTTAAAAAGTGGTGATATGGCATTCATTAATACAAACACCGTCCATACATTGCTTGAAACAACCGAAAAAGATATTATTATAAATATTCTGATTAAAAAAGAATACTTTACAAGTAATTCCTTAAATTACATACCCAAAGACGGCGAATTATCAAAATTTATTAGTCAGTGCCTTTCAAACGAAAATAATCAATCCAGTTTTCTGATACTAAAAAAAGCTTTAACATTGAAACCATTACTTTTAAATATTCTCGGTGAACAATTAAAGCACCATCCCGGGTATAGAAGGGTAATGGAACTATATTTACAAGTATTCTTTATTAGAATAACTAGAGAACATGATTACGCATTATATGGAAAACAGAATTTAAGCGACAGTATTATTCCGTATATAGAAACAAATTTTAGAAATATAACTTTAAAATCAGCTGCTGAACATTTTTCCTTTCATCCCAATTATTTCAGTAAATTGGTTCATGAACAAACTGGTAAAACATTTAAAGAACTCGTTCAAGACAAGCAATTTGAATCTGCAACTAATTATTTGATTAATACTAATTGGTCCATTTCTCAAATTATTAATGAAATTGGTATTTCTAATCACTCCTTCTTTTATCGTAGATTCTCGAATATTTATGGAATGTCTCCAAGTAAATATCGGCAAATGGGACAACAAAAAGAAATCACTATGAAATAAATAGTGATTTCTTTTTGTTCAACACTTAAATTTTCTACACATTTGAAACTTCAAAATGTCCACTATTAAAATGTTTAATAGATCCATTTGGCAAAAGTACTTCTGCCTGACAATAATTTGGAATGTTCAAATCGATTGACCATTCATTAGCATCTTTGTATGAATAACTTACACTTAAATTACCATTAGATGTAGCCAGTTTCCCGGAAACATTATCAACAACAGATGTATATTTTGGAGAAATATTATAAACACCAGCTTCATCCATTGACTTAATACCAATCATTTCTTCAATAATGAAATCTTCAACGGATCCATATGCATAATGATTGAGACTATTCATATCAGTACCACTCATTTTTCCATTTGGCAGTATAGAATTCCAACGTTCCCAAATAGTTGTCGCATTGTGATCAACTTCAAACAACCAGCTTGGAGATTGTTCTCTTAATAATAGACCATATGCTTCACCATCTAATCCTACATCTACCAATGCATGTAGTAGCTCAGGTGTACCAATAAATCCGGTGTTTAAGGCATTGCCATTCTCCTTTAATAACTCTTTCAAACTCGCTGCTAACAATTCCTTAGCAGTATCATTAGGGAACAATTTATACCTAATGACTAATGCTATACCAGTTTGTGTTAAAGGAGATAATTTGAATTCATTACCTTGATAATATTTGTCAATTATTGCATTTTTAATTTCATTTGCTAAATTGCTATATTCATCAGATGAACGATTTAAGGCATCCAGTGCCTTACAATAATTTCTAACTGAACGATAATAATAGATACTTGCAATGAGACCTGGGTCAGTTGCTCCAATTGGACTTGGACCATTATCTAATGCTAACCAATCACCTAATTGAGGGTCAAAATCCCATAAATGATGGTCACCATTATCGATATCACGTTGATGTACGTAATCTACCCATCCCTTCATCATTGGTAATGAATATTTTAAAAGTCCTTCATCATGATAGTGATTCCAAAGGTTAATAGGGAGAACAGTTGCTACATCTCCCCAAGTGGATGCACCGTTAGATGCTAGGAACGGATTGATTCCTTTGAAGGGTTTGATTTTTGGATATGGGGCAAAAAATGGTATCGATCCTTTCATTTCTTTTTGTTCTAACATTAAGATATTAATATAATTTGCATAGAATGCTCTCATATCAGAATTATACATAGCCGTATTGGAGAAAATCGTTACATCTCCAGTCCATCCCATTCTCTCATCTCTCTGAGGACAATCTGTTGGTACGCTTAACGAATTATCGCGTTGACTCCACTGAACATTTTTAACTAAACGATTTAATTTTTTATTAGATGAATCAAAATGGAATGTTTCATCAACTTCGCTTTGAATTGTATATGCCTTAATATTTTGTAATTGATCCTCATTTAATCCTGTAACTTCAATATACCTAAATCCAAAGTAGGTAAAATGAGGCCTTATAGAATGCTTATTTCCATCATTGATAACTTCAAATGTCTGCTTGGCTGTTCTTAAATTATCAGTATAAAATTTTCCATCCTGTAATAGCTCAGCAAATCTTACTTTTACATGTAATGTGGAAGCATCTATGGGAAATTCGACCCAACCTGTTAATTCTTGACCGAAATCAATAACCCAATTAGAATTCTCATCTTTAAAAATGTTATCAGGTTCAATCATGTTTGTTTTTAAAACAGGTGTATCCTGTCTGGCACTTAATAATTTCTTATCATTAGAATCATCTAATACAGTCTGAAGCTTAACTATTGGTTCACTAAAATCAATAGTTTCTCCATCATAAATTGAATTTTCTTTAATAACTGTTGTTTCAGATCTCCAATTAGAATCAGTTGTGATAAGTTCACTCGTACCATCAATGAATTCAACGTGGATTTCAGCAATTAATTTTTGCTTTTTACCATAGATATCCTTTTGGCCACCGTCAAAAATAAATCTTCCTTTATACCATCCATTACCAGTAACAATTCTTAATACATTGTCCCTTTGCAATTGTGATGTGACATCAAAAGTTTGATAATAATTAGTTAAATCATAACTATGATATCCAGGTAAAAGATATTCATCACTTAATTTATCTCCATTCAAGTATGGCTCATATAAACCATACCCAACCATGTAAATACGTGCTTTTTTTATACTCTTATCTAAACTAAAATCTTTTATAAATGCAACGCTATCTTTGGATTCGCCTTGATATGTAATCCAGTCAGAATCCCATTTTTCATCCATTTTTGCAGTTTCAAAGAAACTGGATTTCTCACTGTCCTGAATTCTGACTTTCCAATAATATCTTGTCCGCGGTTCAAGAAAAGAATTGTCGATACTGATTTGATTATAAATATTATCTGATTGTCTCTTTAAAATCACATTTTCAAAATCAGAATCAGTAGCAATTGAAATATCAGCTTCATCTTTATTTTTACTATTTAAACCAATGTCAGTTGTTTTCCAAGATAATGTTAAATATGGAAATGAGTAACCTGCTGGATGATTAAGTCCATTTACTTTTAAATTACTAATCGTCATTTGTCATTAACTTCCTCAATTTAATATTTCTACAATATGGATTAGTTGGTGATTTTCCAAGAAATTTTCCAATTCCAACCATTTTGTCTATCCCTGCGTCAATAAAATGATCATAATCACAATAAGCATTTATGAACGTTTCAACCATTGGGACATCAAATAAATGATATGGATTTCCAAAACTAATCAATAAAGTTGGAATTTCCTTAACAAACCAAGGAATATTATTTCCAGCTCCATATAATGTCTTCCAATTTATACGCGCAGTAGTTCTATTACTTTCATTTTGAATATTTGCCACATATATAACCAAATCATATTTAGATTTGAAACTCTTTACAGAATCTACATCAAGAAAGTTCTTCTCTGGTGTATAGATTGTCACTTTAAATCCTTTATCCTTTAAATCTTTCGAGACCCTAGCCTGCACTCTATCGTTTGAAGCAAAGTCTCCTAATATTTCTACCAAGACTCTTGGATAACGTTTGGCTGATATTGGCAACAGCTTTTGATCATCCTTTACTAAAGTAATCGATTTATCAGCAATTTCCTTTTGTTCTTTCTTATAATCCCTAAGAGGAGTATCTGGAACTACTACTCCATTATTTAAACCTAAGGATGCTTTTGTAGCAAGAATTCGTGTTACAGCTTCGTCTAATCTATCATGCTTAAGAATTCCATTCTTTAATCCCGACTTCATGAACTCTACATCTTCATCAAAATCATGGTTAAACAAAATCATGTCACAACCATTTTGAATTGCAGTTGGAACCGCATCCTCACGTTTCATTGCACTAGCGAATCCTACCATAGGAGTTGCATCAGTAATTATAAGACCGTTAAATCCTAATTCTTTCCGCAATAAACCTTTTAGGAGTTTCTCATTTAATGAGGCTGGAATATTATCTCCACTGTAAGCTGGAAAAGCTATATGACCAACCATTACGGATTTTGTTCCATAACTTATTAAGGAACGATATATCTTACCGTATGTTTTCTCCCAAGATGATACAGGTAATGAATTAACTGACGTTAATAAATGTTGATCTCTTTCGTCGACTCCATCACCGGGGAAATGCTTAATTGATGTCATCATTCCATTATCATGGAATGCATTTATATACTGTTTAGCAAATGAAATGATTTTATCTGGATCATCACCATAAGTTCGTACGTTCATTATAGGACTACGGAAATTCAGATCCAAATCTACTACTGGAGCAAATGACCAATTAATTCCTATCGCCTTAGCATCTTCTGCAGCAACCTTTCCTAACTGATAAGCATACTTAGGATTTTCCGTTGCACCAACCGCCATTTGTTGTGCATAGTCGCTACCCTCAATAACTGCACCTGTCCCTCCATACTCTAAATTAGCCGGTGCCAATAATGGAATTTTTGAGTTAGCTTGAGCATATTTAAAGGTAGATCTAATTTCATTTTCATGACCACTTCTAAAAAATAGTCCCCCAATATGTGCCTTTAACAATCCATCTAAATAATCATGTGAAGTTGAATATCCAATGGGAACAAACAATTGCCCTATTTTTTCATCTTCATCCATTTCTGAAAATACTTTGTTGACCCAATCAATTTGATCGTCATTAAGATTAAATGGTGCTTCTTTTAAATCTATCATAAATATCTCTTTCCTAAGAAAGGCTCACCTGTGGGTGAGCCCTTCGTTTTATTCAATTTAGCTTACTAATGGTAGCTTAGGATTATGTCTATTGAGTATAGCTTCTACTCCGACAATGATAACGGATAATAAAACAATTACCCATCCAGCATTTCTTAGAGAAACAATTGCTGAAGTACCAAGCATTGCTGCAAACATTGGAGCAACAAATGATCCCAAATTTGTACCAACTAATATTAATGCATTGTTAAGTGGTGCTGATTTAGTTGTTGAAATCATACTGATTTTTGTAAATACATAAGGAATAGCCATTCCACCACAGAAACCACTAATTCCACCAAATATGGCAACCATAATAGGATTACCACCAAAAGTCATTAAGACCATTGAGATACCGCTCAAACCTATTCCAAGTGGTAAAATACTCTTCTTAAAGAATTTAAATGCCATTCCGAATAGTGCACCACCAATAAGTTGAGAGAATCCTAAAATACTAATAACTGTACTTGCTTGTGTTGCTGTACCCATACCAGTTTGTACAAACATCAATGCCATTTTTATATATGAGACCATTGCACAAGACATATAAACCAATACCAAAACTGCTAATAAAATAACTGTAGGTAATGCTTTAGAATTATTATCACTAACTTCTTTTGTTACTTGTTTTTTGTTAGATGACTCATTCTTATTCAAACCATTCTTTTTTAACTCTTTTTCTGGAGATGGAACAAAAATAATGAAGAAAATAAGAGTTGGAATAAATAATAAGTAAACCCAATAAGCTGCATGCCAACTAACTTTCAATAATTGACCAGATAAGAACGTCATTAATGAAACTCCGACACTAGCTACAGCAGTTCTCCAACCCATCAAATTGGCTAACGCATCGCCAGTAAAGAATTCACCAATTAAACTAATTGCTAAGGGATTGGCAAGACCAATACCAATACCTAAGACACTACGTGAGATCATAATTGCCATAAAATTATCAGAAAATGCTGGAATAATTGATGAAACAGCTGCAATTGCTAATCCCAATACTGCGGTTTGTTTTTGACCAATCCACTTTGTAACAAAACCACTAACAAGAACAAAGATCGTTACAAAGATTGAAACAACCGTAGTAACCAACTCAATTTGCACTTGCGATTGTTGTGGGAAGGCTGTTGCCATACCAGGAATAGCCCCTGAAATTGCACTTGCTGCCTGTTCCACAATATTTAATGCTAATAGAGAAATAATGAGCATTATTTTTCTAAAACCTTTAATAGATGATTCCATAATATCCTCCTCAATAATTTATATTTGTATCTTCATTACAAAAATTATTGTAACAGCTTACATTGATGATAATTTGCACAAAACTATTTTTTATTACATAATAGTATCATTAATGGAGGCGCTTACTTTGAACAAAAAAAACTTACCTGTGGATCTCTTAACAATGTTCTACCAATTAACTGAGCGACCAATATTTTTATTGTCCAGTAATATGAAGGTGGTTACTAAAAGTATACCCACAAATACTGTACCTCCCTCTCAAAAATATTTAAAAGAATTATCTACAGCAAGTAATCCAGATGCTATGTATCAATTATTCGTTATTCAACAGTCAGATTTAATTGGATTATTAAAATTTGAAAATAAATACTTATTAATTTGGAGTCGGCCTTTACCAATTTATATTACTCAAAAGGCAAATTTAACCTTAAATGAAAGTGATAAATTCATTCCAAAAATGTTGGCAATAATTAAACAAATGGAATTTGATTTAACAGGTAATTTAATTTCCGACAGTGATATTCAAGTTGTTTCCTTAAATCTCAACGATAATGTTTTGCTTGATTCTGGAGAATTAAATGATTTTCACAACAACAATAACCTTGAAGCGAAGATGTCGGATGCCATAACTAGAGGCAATAAAGAAGATTTTGAGAAGGGCTTTGATGCATTTCTTAATTCTGGTGAACCTGGATTGCTTGATAAAGATAGTTCCATACGTAACCAAAAGAATTTAGTTATTGTTGCTACTACTATCTTCACTAGATCAGCTTTAAAATCCAAATTACAGCCAGAAATTGCTTATAGGATGAGTGATCGATACATTCAAGAAGTTGAACGCCTAAGAAAAATTGATGATCTCAGAGAATATATTTTAAATATAGGTTTGGATTTCATCAAAAAAATTCAAATGACAAATATGGTAAATACCTTACCAATCATCACAAAGGTTCAAGACTATATTCTAAAAAATATTCACAAACAACTTACAATCAATGAAATCGCTTTATATGTAGGAATCAGTAAATCCTATCTTATGAAAATATTTAAAATGTACCAACATATGACAATAGACTCCTACATTGCTCAACAGAGAATCAAAGAAGCACAGGGCTTATTAACATATTCTTCAGAACCTATTGCAGATATATCCGATCACTTGGGATATAATAGCCAAGCTTATTTTTCACGTTGCTTTAGTAAAGCAACTGGTATTTCACCTAGCAAATATCGAACCAAGTATCAAAATGGATTCATCTAATCACAACAAAAAGCAACCATCAAAATTCGATGTGAAGTGGACCCAATGAATTGGAGTTCATTTAATTTTTAATCGTCTAATCACA
>CALNAK010000001.1 GCA_937874185.1 uncultured Lactobacillus sp. | reverse complement strand
TCTACGTCAGTTTCGTCCGTGTAATTGATCCAATCGACGTGCTCTAACCAATCAATATAGGCATGCTTTCCTTTTCCATAACTATTTCCAAATAACAAACAAGGTGTTCCTGTTAAAACGGAAAATACCATTGCATGCCAGCGATCTGTAATAATTATTTCCTGGTGCGAGAATAGTTCTAGTTCTGAATCAAATAATGCCTCCCGAGTAACAGGTGTTATCTTTTGTGGTTCATCTAGAACGGTATCAACTCTTTTTATAGGGCGTTCATTTCCTAAAATATCTTTTATATTGTCAATCGTACTTTTTTTAACAACTTTTTCTGAATCATGCCGTAGAACGAATAAAGCCCCCTTTCGATTGAAATTCCAGTTGACCGATTTCATATATAAAACCATGTCAGGTGTAAAAATGACTGGGTTATCAAACGTTGATTGCATACGATGAAAACTTTGAGCATCACGTGCCACTAACACGAGATTAGGATTTTTCCGGTAAGCCTCTTGACTCTTTTGTTTTTCAATCTCACCATCTTCATTGTCTTCAAAATGTATTGATTGAGGAAATGAAATTGTCAGATTGTTCACAAAAGTTGAAAAAACCTTACGCCGTGCCTCCTCATGATTATGGTACAAATTGCCCATATTTCCCCCGCCAGTAAACGCAATAATATCAGAGGGCTGTAAATGCTCTTGGACAATGGGAATAGCATAGTCATCGTCTTCCTCAATAATTTCAATATATTGATATTCGGGGAATTCGTTTTCAATATATTTTCGTTCTGCTAACGAAACTGCTTGATCCCCCATGTTCGTGTAGCTTGGAACACCAAACATGTAAAATTTTGGTCGATCATTATTAGGAAGTTTGTGCACAACCTCTGTTGTGTTAACATAAAAATTTGCCATGTGAATTAATACCCCTTTTATTTTTATACTTCAGCATTTTCATATGCTTTTTTCATTTTACGACCATTAACAAATATAACGGATAACAAGATACTAAAACCGTTGGTTAGTGCAAAGACGAAGAAAACAATAGCTGTTCCTAACAATGCAATAAGCTGCGGATAAATTAAACTAATAATAAAGTTAGTAATCCACGTTGTCGCTGTTGCGACTGACATAAATTGTGCTTTAACTTTTCCCGGAAACATTTCTGCTAATAATAACCATGTGACCGGGCTAACAATACCTTGATGATTGGCCAAGAATAAAGTCAAAGCGATCAGTACCAATACATTTGTTATGGTCTGCGAAAACATCGTTGTTTTCATAATCAAACCTAATAGTGCTAAGAAAACGACATTGCCAATCAAACCAATAACTAGCATTTTATGATGATTAGCTTTTTCAATCGTACGCGTACCAAAGATACTAGCAATAACTGACACCACACCTATTAAAATATTTGCGTAGAGTGAGCCTCCGGCCCCCATTCCCACATTTTCAAGTAAAATCGTGCCATAATACATGACGGTATTAACACCAGAAATTTGTTGAATCAACGCAATAACTATTCCGGTAGTTAATAAATAAAGTAATTTTTTATTTTTCAAAGCAACCGACCAGCTAAACTCTTGGTCGTCAGATTCATCAATCGTTTCAGTTCCACTTATTACGAGCTGTTTAGTATTGCTGAACCCTAACCGACGAAATAATTGTCTAGCTTTATTAACTCGTCTTTTGAACAAAAGCCACTGCGGACTTCCACTGATTCGAAATGAATTAATCCATAAAATCACCGATGGAATTGCCGCAGATAAGACCATAACACGCCATATAGGACCCCAGTCACCCCAGATGTTTCCTAAAATAGCATTGACAACAAAGGCACTGAGTTGACCAAGAACAATAAAAATAGCATTCTTATTAACATTCGCACTGCGTAAATTATCTGGCGATATTTCAGCTAGATACATTGGTGAAAGACTCGATGCCGCTCCCACGGCAATCCCTAAAATAAATCTAAAAATAGTCATGAACCAGAAATTAATAGCTAATGCACAAAGAAAGGTTGATATGGTAAAAATAATTGCAATCAAGCGTAGCGTTTTTTTCCTCCCTACTTGATCGGCTACCTTCCCACATCCTAATGCTCCAATACAAGCACCAATTACAAGGGAACTCGATACTACGCCTTGTAAGGAAGGGTTAAGATTAAGTTGATCTGGACGGCTCATAAAAGCTAGCGCTCCATTTATTACTCCTGTGTCGTAACCAAATAAAAAGCCTCCCAAAGATATTACATAAACACAATAATTCAAAAATTTTAAATTAGG